>NZ_OY762905.1:0-1200000 GCF_963666525.1 uncultured Cohaesibacter sp. | reverse complement strand
CATTCTTCGAGGTGCGCTGTGCTTCCCCATAGGAGAAGAAGGCGGCTGCCGATGGCCCGATGCCTGGGATGGCACCGAGCACGGCACCAATGGCAGATCCTCGCAAAATGGTTTTGAGGGATGCCATGAACTCGCTACGGGTGACTTTCTGGTCGCCCAGCTTGGCGGCCTCGTTCTTGTGGGCCGCACGGAAGACGATCAGCTTGAACAGCTCCGGCAGTGCAAAAAGGCCGATGAGCACCGGAGCGACCGACAGGCCCGCCTGCATGTCTTCTGTAAAGGCAAAGCGGAAGGAGCCGTATAGGTCTTCGCCTGCGGTTGCCAGGAGCAGGCCGAAGATTGCGGAGATCAGGCCCAGAAGTAGGGAGTTGCCCGAAACGCCAGCCACGGTGGTGAGGGCAAACAGCATCAGCATGAAATATTCCGGCGGTCCGACGCGCAGGGCGAGAACGGCCAGTGGTGCGGCAAGGAAGATCAGCGAGAGGTTCGAGATGAAGTCGCCGATCACCGAGGAATAAAGCGCCATGTTGAGCGCCTTGCCAGCCTTGCCCTGACGGGCAAGCGGATAGCCGTCAAGGGCGGTACAGGCCGCAGAAGCAGTGCCGGGAGTCTTGATCAGAATGGCCGAAACCGAGCCACCATAGGTCGAACCCTTGTAAAGGGCGACCAGCAGCAGAATGGACGGAACCGGTTCCATGTAGAAGGTGAAGGGCAAGGCAAGGGTAACAGCCATCGTGCCGGTCATGCCGGGGATGGCTCCGATGATCACACCGCCCCAGATGCCTGCGGCCATGATCAGGAGATTCTGCCAGGTTGCTACCGCCTGCAGGGCATAAAGAATGTCGTGCGCCATGTAAGTCTCCGATCAGAAGCCGAATTGTTTGGTCAGGATCCCAACGGGGAACTGGGTTCCCAGCGCCGAATGAAAGATCGCCTGGAGCAGGATCGGACCGAGCAGGGACGTTCCAAGGATCCAGAAGCGGTAGTTGCGCTCACCGGTCAAAAGGATCATCGCGCCTGTCAGCGCCATGGAGGCAACGAGAAAGCCGACATAGGGCATCAGCCAGATATACGCAGTGAAGGCGACCAGGGCGCCAATGAAACGGGTGATCTGGACTGTTCTCGGCGCACCGTCGCTTTCGATCACTTCACTGTCTCCCATCCGGCCGAGCAGGGCCAGAACGAAGAGAAGGATGCCAAGGGCCGCGCCAATGATGGAGACGGTGCGAGGCCACATGTCGGGGGGCGGTGCAAAGCCTGGAATGAAGGCTGGACGAGGCACATAGACCGGAATCAGGGCAAAGATGACGAAGGCAAAAAAGGCTGCGATCATCAACCCGCAAAACCACGGGCTACGGAGAATGGAATTGTGCATGGCGGGAGGTTCCCAGCAATTGGCGTGGCCCGGAAGAGGGCCACGCTTACTGTCAGATGATGTTGTTCTTTGCTATTTTCAGTTTGCTGGCAGATAGCCGAATTTCTGGGCCAGACCGTGGAACAGGTCATACTGCTCTTTTGCGTAGGCGGTCATGTCAACCTTGCCAACGGTAGAGATGGAGCCACGACGGCCAGCCAGCTCAAGCCAGGTCTTGTCGGTTGCGACTTTGCCCAGAACTTCGTTCCACTTGGCAACTACGTTTTCAGGCAGACCCTTGGGAGCATAGAGGGCGCTCCAGCCAGTGACCTGGCCTGCCTGTTTGTAGCCGAGTTCGGCAGCGGTCGGGACGTTCGGCAGTTTTTCCATGCGTTCCGGTGCAAAGACCATCAGCGCTTTCATGTCGCCGCTTTCGATATGCGGGATGAGAGAGCCGGCAGAGACAGCGAGGAAGTCAACATGGCCGCCGAGCAGAGCGGTAGCCAGTGCGCCGCCGCCCTTGTAAGGCACCAGAGTTGCTGCGGTGAGCGGGTCAAGACCAGCATCGGAAAGCAGCGCCTGAGAGGTGAAGCCATCGATCGCGGTTGCGCCGGATGCGGCATAGGTCATGGCGCCGTTGCTGTCCTTGACGGCTTTCAGCAGCTCTTCAACGCTGTTGTAAGGAGAATCGCCCTTCACGGCAAGAATCATCGGCGTTGCTTCCAGCGCAGCAAGGAAGGTGTAGGCATCCCAATTCGGGGTTGCCTGCGGAGTGACGGCCGGGGTCAGGGCCATGCCAACGCGGGCCAGCAGCAGGGTGTAGCCATCCGCTTCGCCTTCAGCAACGGAACGGGCACCGTTCATGCCACCAGCGCCGGGCTTGTTGACGACGGTGATCGGCTGACCAAGATAGGTTTTGGCAGTTTCTGCAAGGGCACGACCAGCAAGGTCTGATGCTCCGCCCGGGCCATAAGGAATGACAAGGGTAACTGCTTGTGTCGGGTAGCTGTCTTCAGCCATAGCCGCGCCAGTGAAAAGAGCTGTCGCCATCGCGAGGGCGGAAATGATTTTTCTCATGTTCTAATGAACCTCTTAGGCTGCGGTCCGAAAAAGACCTATGGAAGGTGTTGGAGTAATCCACCGAACTTTTCTTTCACAGTATTCCCTTTTTTGCAAGAAGATATGATAGTATGCATTTTTGTAATACTGAGGGAGAGAAAAATGATGAAAATCCGCGAATTAGAAGCATTCGACGCTTACATCCGTCTGGGTGGTATGCGCAGTGCTGCAGACGAGCTTGGCCTCAGTCAGCCGATGATCAGCCGCCTGCTGATCGCGCTGGAAACGCGGGTTGGATTTGCCCTTTTTTTCCGCAAGCGAAACAAGCTGATACCGACGCCGGAGGCCTTCCAGTTTCACCAGACCGTGGTGCGGGGGCTGGAAAGCATCCGGTCTCTCTCAGAGGAAGCCCGTGCCATCGCCAACAACCAGCGCGGTCATCTGGTTATCGCTGCGCAGCCGATTTTCTGTGACACCTTCCTGATTGATGCCATCGCCGAGTTTCAGACGACCCATCCACATGTCTCGGTCAGGCTGCGCGATACGGGCATGAGCGAAATCATGCGCATGGTCTCTGAGCGAAGCTGCGACATGGCCTTGGGAATTACTCTCGATGCCGATCCCTATGGCGCGGACGTGACATCCCTGGCGATCTGTGAAGCACGCTGTCTGATGCCGAGAAACCACCCTCTGAGCGGATTGAAAGAAGTGACGCTGCAGCAACTGAAGCGGGAAACCTTTGTCGATCTCGCGCCGGGCAGTCCGCTCCGGATGCGCATCGACTACATGATGCAGCACATCGAGGTGGAGCGCTCCATCGTTGCCGAGACGCGCACACTGCACGGTATCGTCCGGCTGGTGGAAATGGGTGTCGGGCTGGCGATTGTCGATCCGGTTGCCTGCCTTCTGCTTGACGACGAGAAAGTGGTTCATTGCCCGCTGCTGCCTGCCATTCGATGGGATATCGCCCAGTTTGTTCCCTCGGATCGTCCGTTGAGTGGTATCGGCAAGGCATTCTCGGATGTTGTGGCGCGCCGGGTCGAGATCCTCAAGACCGAAGGCGTCATCGACTAGGCTCCCAACGAAAAGACATCTCTCTGGTCGCTCGGGACTTAGCCAGCTCAAGGGCCGTCGTGCCACGCGACAAGCCCGAAGGTGGCCGATGTTGCTGTCCACCTGTAGCATGGCAAAAGTCCGGGTTTTGGCGGATAATGGAGCGGGAGAATTTTCGGAACAGGGAGGGAAGACATGAAGATTTTCCGTTTCTCCAGTATCCCGTCAAACCTTGCTTCTCTGATGAGTGTCGCTGTCGGTTTGCTCATCCTGCTCACGGGTGCCGGTCTCGCCTATGATGGGCCTGTGTATTCTCCACTACCACTGACCATGCCGCAATTGGGCATGAACAAGGATCTTTATGTTCGGCACACTTCCATTTCGATCAGCCGGGAGCTTGTCTCCTATGAGATGAAGATCGAGAATTATGGTGGTGCCGATGCCGTTTCCACCCTCTACCTGCCGTTGCCATTCATTTCAGATCATTGGGACATGGTCAATGATCGTCCTGATTTGTTTGGCGATCGCCCGTTGGGCGTGCGGGTTTTTGTCGAGGGTAGGGAAATCATCCCGAACGTTGAGCTTCGTGCTCTTTATCATCAACTGGATGTTTCCGATCTGGTCAAGGCCGCAGGTTTGCCGCTGCATCCGGTATCGGAGAAGACGCTTGGGCTTTTGGCCTCCGCACCTCCTGATGCTGTTCAGGCTCTCAAGGACAAGGGCATGGTTCCCGGTCGATGGAACGGTTGGGGTATCGAGGCGACCTATTATTGGCGTCAGTCCTTCGAGGCGAAGTCCTTCACGCATATCCGCATTGAACTGCTTCCTGCATATGGCGAACTGGTCGATTCCCTGATGAAAATCGGGGAGGACATCGGACTGGGGATCGATATGTATGATCGCAGGCAGTTGTGCCTGAGCGGGGAAGAGGATGCAAAGGTTGTCTCGCTGTTCAAAAACGAAAATTTCGTGCCAAATCGCGTTTTCGAGCTTCCGGTTCTGATGCGGCCCTTTGCGCATTGGGGTTCTGCCAATGGGACGTGGGACATCGAAGTCATATTGTCTGATGGCGATCTGATGGCTGGCATTTGTGGTGTCGGCAGGTTTGAAAAGGACCAGGCCGGTCACTATCGGTTCAGTGATGACGATGTGCCCTATACGTCCGGGCTTATCAAGGATCCGCCTGACGACCTTCAGATTTACTGGCTGACGCTAGAATGATCTTGTGCCCTTGGGATGGGGCGTCGAGGTCTGAGATGAGGGATCGGTGCGATACGGTGTCTCCTTCATAGGTGGTGCGCAGCTTCCTCTGCCTTGTCGTGCTTTTGTCGGGTGTGCTGTCCCCAGTCCCCGTCTTGCTTCGAAATTTCTATTTAACCAGCTGATTTTATTGCCTTGTTTTTACCTTTCTTGCCTATCGACAAGCGAGGCGGGGTATCACTTTTCCACGTCATGAAGCATCTTTTTGTCAGCCAGGGCGATTTCAGTTTGACCAAATGATTTCTATAATAGATATTTCAATTATAGAAATTGGAGGACGTCATGATTCTGGAGGATGCCGCAGGTCCGCGTGACCTCAGGACAGTGGACCTTGAGGCCGATCTGGTTGTCGTTGGTGGTGGCCTGTCTGGAACCTGCGCTGCCATCGCAGCTGCCAGAGAGGGGGCGAAGGTGGTGTTGGTGCAGGATCGTCCGGTCTTGGGCGGTAATGCATCGAGCGAGATCCGGCTCTGGATACTGGGCGCGACATCGCACGGCGGCAACAACAACAGATGGGCGCGCGAAGGAGGGATCATCAACGAGATCCTGCTGGAAAACCAGTTCCGTAACCATGGTGGCAATCCGGTGGTCGTTGATACCATCATTCAGGACTGGGTGGCCCGTGAAGACAATATCACCGTGTTGGTCAACACGGTTGTGTTTCATGCGGAAATGGATGGTAACAGGGTTCGCAAAGTCCATGCCTTCAACGCGCAGAATGGCACGATGTATCATCTGCAAGGCAGCTATTTTGCCGATTCCAGCGGTGACGGCATTCTCGTGCATCTGTCTGGTGCGGCCTATCGCATGGGGGCGGAAGATGCCTCCGAATTTGATGAGCCGATGGCTCCCGGTGATGATTACGGCGCTCTGTTGGGCCATTCGCTCTATTTCTATTCCAAGGATGTCGGTCATCCGGTCGATTATGTAGCCCCGGATTTTGCCTTGAAGGATGTCGAGAAGCTGATCCCTCGCTACCGGAATTTCGCTGCCTCAGAGCAGGGCTGTTCGCTGTGGTGGATCGAATGGGGTGGACGGCTTGATACCATTCACCAGTCGGAAGAGATCAAGGCAGAGTTGCAGAAGATAGTCTTCGGCGTTTGGGATTATATCAAGAATTCCGGCAACTTTCCCGAAAGTGCCAACCTGACGCTGGAATGGGTCGGCACGATTCCCGGCAAGCGCGAAAGTCGTCGTGCTGAAGGGGACTATATCATGCGTCAGCGTGACATCGTCGAGCAGGTCGAGCATGAAGACAACATCAGCCATGGCGGCTGGTCCATCGATCTGCACCCGGCAGATGGTGTCTACAGTCAACGCGGTGGCTGCAACCAGTATCATGCCAAGGGCGCCTACGGCATTCCGTTTCGCAGCATGTATAGCCGCAACATCGAAAATCTGTTTATCAACGGGCGCCTGCTTTCAGCCTCTCATGTGGCTTTTGGCTCAACCCGGGTGATGGCAACGTCCTCTGCTGTCGGGCAGGCGATCGGCACGGCGGCCAGTCTTTGCCTCAAACGCCAGATCACGCCGCGTGAGCTGGCGCGTCCCGAGCATATCGGGCTTCTGAAAAGCCGCCTGTCTGCCAATGGCCATTACGTGCCGCTGTATGATGCCCTAGCTGAGGATAATCTTGCCCTCGATGCCGAGCTTACTGTTTCCAGCGAATTGGCTCTGGACGGATTGCCCCATGACGCCGGCTGGAAGCCGCTTGTCGCCGACCTTGCCCAATTGCTGCCCGGTCCGCTTGACCACACCATTTCCGTGCCCGTGCTGGCTGATGCCGATTCCGAGCTGACCGTTGAACTGCGTCTTTCGCAAAAGGCGGGTAATCATACCCCGGAAGAGCTGGTTGCCAGTTATCGGTTTGCTCTTGCCAAGGGCGAGGGCAGCATTGACATTCCACTCTCCAGCAACGGCAAGGCGCAGTATCTGTTTGTCTGCTTCCTCAAGAACGGTCATGTATCGGTGGGGCAGAGCAATGCTTTACTGACTGGCCTTGTCACCGTGAAAAAGGGCGGGCTGAAGAAGGTCAGCACGCAAGAGCGGCAAGAGGCTCCGGAAGGTCTGGGCGTCGACAGCTTCGACTTCTGGGTGCCGGAACGCCGCCCGGTTGGCAAGCTTGTGGCCTTTTCAACCAAGGATCATCAGTCGCCTTTGCATGTCTTTGCCAAGGACAATCTGCTCACGGGGGCGTTGCGTCCGACCTCCGGCCCCAATGCCTGGGTTGCCGCATGGGACGACAGGGAGGCAGTGCTGTCGCTGGAATGGCCAGAGCCCGTCGTCGCCCGAACGCTGATCCTCTATGCGGATTGCGACTATGATCATCCGCTGGAGAGCGTTCAGTACCATCATCACGACCGGATCATGCCGCATCTTGTCCATGAAGGCGAGATTCTTGCTGATGGAGAACTTGTTGCGCAGTTCTCCGGCAACCGGCAGGCGGTTCTGCATTTTGCCTTGCCGGAAGGTCGCCCCGTCCGGCAGCTCGTGGCGCACTTACGCAATTCTCAAGGCCAACCGGTTGCCCTGCTCGGTCTGCGGGTGGAGTGATCAAATCCAATGGAACTCTCGGGAGGAGTATCGGGAAATGAAAAGAACAAAGCTTACCAGACTGGCAGCGACGGCTGCGCTGTCGGTTCTGGCCACTGGCGCATTCTCTGTTGTGGCTTCGGCCAAGGACGACATTACCTTTCTCAATTGGGTCACGGCCGAACCCAGCAACGCGGCCATTGTGCAGGGATTGATTGATCAGACCGGCGTCAAGGTCAATGTCTTGTCCAGTTCCTGGGGGGACATGCAGAAGAATGTCTTCCTGCGCGTGCGCACCAAGCAGGACCTCGATGTCTATCAGAGTTCGGCCAAATGGTTGCCGACCTTTGCCCAGTTGCCAAATCTTGTCGATTTCAATGAATTGTACGGCAAGGACTATCTGGAAAGCATGTTCCCGGCCGCAGTGCTGGCTGCGGGTCAGTTCAAGGGCAAGCAATATGGCATGCCGTGGAATATCGGCTCCATCAGCCTTGTCTCCAACAAGGCGGTGTTGTCGGCCGCTGGCGTAGAAGAGACGCCCAAGACCCTTGATGCCTTTGTTGCCGATCTCAAAAAGGTCAAGGCGGCTGATCCTGAAAGCACGCCCTATGCCATGATGACCAAAGACAACAACCTGATCTCTTCAGATTTCCAGCTCTGGCTCTGGGCGCATGGTGGTGCCATCTTCGATGAGAATGACAATCTGACCATCAATTCCGATGCCACAGTGGCAACGCTCGATTTCATGAAAGGCCTGATCGACGACAAGCTTGCGTCTCTTGATACAGACCGTGGCGCGGCAAGACGTCAGTTCGGGCAGGGCAAGACCGCCTTCTATTTCGATGCGCCGGTCGCAAAGGGCTTTGCTCGCGATTTCTCCGGTCAGGGTGAAGCCTATGATGTCAACGTCTATCCGATCGAGACGCCTGTTCTCAAGGAAGGCATGACATCGCATTCGATGGAATGGGGTCATTTGCTGATCATGCTGAAAACCGACGCAGCCAAAGTCGATGGAGCCTTTTCCAAGGATAGCCCTGCGGCCAAATTTGTCTCGGGTCTCACCATGAATGATGCGGTGCAGCTTGAATATTTTGCCAAGCTTGGTGCCATTCCCGTGACCAGCACAGCTCGGGCCAATGAAGCGGTGACCAGCGACCAGTTCATTGTCGACTGGAACAATTCTCTCGGCTTGCCAAAACGCAACGAATTGTCTCCACTGAAAAACAGCTCCAACTATGTAGCCGTTGTCAGCGAGGAAGTGCAGTCGGTCATTCTGGGTAAAAAGGACGCCAGAACAGCTGCCGCTGACATGGAACAGCGCATCAAGCGGATCATGAACTAGGCTTGGTGAGACAGGAAGGATCCATGGTCATGGTTTCAGACAAGACAGCTATGGCTGGTCGGAAAAGGGGCAGCCTCAAACGGGCAGACAGGCTCTTTGCCTATGCCATTCTGGTGCCGGCAATGATCGCCTTCGGTGTGATGGTGGCCTATCCGTTCATCGACGCCATGTCCATGGCCTTCTATCAATATACGATTTACGACGTGGAGCCGACTTTCATCGGCTTTGAAAACTTCGTCACCATTCTGACAGACCCTTACGTTTTGGGCTCCTGGGTGACAACCGCGATCTTCGTGGTCGGCACAACGCTGCTGACCATGGTTCTCGGGCTATGCTGGGCCTTGCTGATGTATCAGGATTTTCGCGGGCGCGGTGTCTTGCGCACCATGACGCTGTTGCCATGGATCCTGCCGTCGACCGTTTCGGCCTTCATCTGGGCGTGGATGCTGAATGGCAAATATGGCATCGTCAATGTCATCCTGCTGAGCATCGGCATTGTCAGTGAGCCGGTTCAGTTTCTTTCCAACGACGTGGGCGCCATGATGGCGGTGATCCTGACCCGTGCGTGGATATCCATTCCTCTGTTCATGTCCTTCTTCCTTGCCGGGCTGCAAGGCATGGACTTCCAGCAGATCGAGGCGGCCCGGATCGTCGGGGCTTCCAATTTTACCATCGTTCGCAGGCTGATCCTGCCGCATCTCAAGCCGGTGTTTCTGGTTACCGGTGCCCTCGGCATGATCGGCAACCTGCAACAGTTCGACATCATCTATGCCCTGACGGGCGGCGGCCCGGTCCGCGCCACCTCGGTGTTGTCGATTGAAGTGTTCCGGCAGGCCTTCGAGAACTGGGATCTGGGCATGGCCAGCGCCATTGGCGTGCTGTGGGTGTTCACCCTTATGCCGATCGTTGTCTACTATCTGCGCAGCTTGTTCAAGGAGGACTGAGCCATGTTTGAACTGCGTACGTGGAAAGAGAAACTCGGATTTTCCTTCCTGCTGGTGCTGATCGCCTTCTTTCTTTTCTTTCCGGTCTACTGGGCGCTGATCAGTGCCTTCAAGGACAATGGCGAGCTGTACAGCCTGCAACCGACGCTGTTTCCCGCTCATCCCTTTCTGGGCCATTTCGTTTCTGCCATCATGGATGGGAATATCCTGCTGCAACTGGGCAACTCGCTGATCACGTCGAGTTCCTCGGCTCTGCTCAATGCCATTCTGGCAGCACTGGCGGGCTATTCCTTCGCCAAGTTCGACTATCCGGTCAAGAAGCCGTTGATGCTGTTGATCCTGTCGGCTCAGATGTTTCCCTTCGGTGTGCTGTTGATCTCGATTTATCCGATGCTTCAGGCTGTTGGGCTGCTCGATACACGGCTCGGTTTGACGATCTCCTATATCGTCTTTGCCCTGCCGGTCTCGACCTACATGATGTATAGCTATTTCAAGCAGGTGCCCAATGAGCTCATAGAGGCGGCAAAGGTTGACGGTGCCAGCAATTTCAAGATCTTCCGGCGTATCGTCATGCCGATTTCCCTGCCGGCGTTCATCACGGTGACGCTCTATGCCTTCATGTGGTCGTGGAATGATCTGCTCTATTCTATGACGTTGATCACATCCGAAGAAAATAGAACCATTGGACCGGGCCTGCTGCTTCGTTATATCAACGAGAATAACGCCGACTGGGGCGGGGCGATGGCCGCTTCCTTCCTGGCCGCCGCGCCGGTTGTGCTGGTGTTTGCCATCCTGCAAAAGCAGTTCATCGGTGGCGTGACATCGGGCGCAGTGAAATAGGCAAGGGGGAAACCATGTCATCGCAACCCAATCAGAGTCTCATCGACGGAATTCGTTGCTTTCAGGAACTGACGATCGCTGGTCGGCCGCTGGGCAACAAGGAACTGTCGGAAAAGCTCGATCTCAATATCATCAAGGTCAACCGTTTGCTGCGCACGCTCAAAAGCATCGGCATGGCCGAGCAGAACGCCCAGAAAAAATACATGCCAGGCCCTGTCGTGCATGTTCTGGCGGCGCAGAGTTTCCATTCATCGGCGCTGTTCCGAGCCGCAACAAAGGTTGCGATCAACACGCCGTTCGATGACAGGACGCTGGCTATCGGTGTGCTCTGGCAGGATTCCGTGGTTTACATGTATCACGCTCTGGCTCATCAGGATCCGGCCGATGGGCTTGGTGGTTATCATCTCTATCCTTCCTCTCAATCGTCCATCGGCATGGCTCTGTTGGCGGAAATGGATGATGAGGAACTGGCCCAGACCATCGATCACTGGCCAGAGGAGCAAAAGGTGGCGATGCGCATTGCCGTCGCCAATGCCCGTGCCAAGGGCTATGCCTGCTGCACCGGATCAAACGGCAAGATCAACAATATCGCCTGCACGTTCTTTGTGGGCGGCGCCAAGGCAGCCATCGCTTTTACCGATTTCGAGGTGGAAGCCGACGAGCTGGATGGGCGTGTCGCCGAGCTCAAAAGGCTGGTGGCCAAGATAGAAAACTATGATCAATAAATGGGAGGGACACCGTGGCTGACGTAAAGCTGGAAACGGTCGTTAAGCGCTTTGGTGCCGTCGAGACCATTCATGGCGTCGACCTTGACATCAAGAATGGCGAATTCATCGTGTTTGTCGGGCCGTCAGGTTGCGGCAAGTCGACCTTGCTGCGCCTGATCGCCGGACTTGAAGAGGTCACGGAAGGAGAAATCTTCATTGATGGCGACTGCGTGACCGATGCCAAGGCCAGTGCCCGGGGCATTGCCATGGTGTTTCAGTCCTACGCCCTCTATCCGCATATGACGGTCTATGAGAACATGAGCTTCGGACTGGAGGTTGCGGGCAAGAGCAAGGAATTTATCGAGGCGCGCGTCAATGAAGCAGCCGAGATTCTCAAGCTGAACGAACTGCTGGATCGCAAACCGCGCCAGCTTTCCGGCGGTCAGCGCCAGCGCGTTGCCATCGGCCGCACGATCGTTCGCCAGCCCAAGGTGTTCCTGTTCGACGAACCTCTTTCCAATCTGGACGCCGAATTGCGTGTGCAGATGCGCATCGAAATTTCCCGTCTGCATGAAAAGCTCGGCAATACGATGATCTATGTGACACACGATCAGGTCGAGGCGATGACCATGGCGGACAAGATCGTGGTGTTACGCGACGGGGCCATCGAACAGGTTGGTACGCCGATGGCGCTTTATCACACGCCCGCCAACAAGTTTGTTGCAGGCTTCATCGGGTCGCCCAAAATGAATTTCCTGCCCGTCACCATCAAGGCTCTGGGAGACAAGACTGTGACCCTGGCATTGACGGACAGCGAAGAGATAACGCTGGCGGTTGATACGGCCGGGTTGCAGCCGGGACAGCCGTTGGAGCTGGGCATCCGGCCGGAACACCTGACAACCGGCAGCTCTGGTGACATCTCGTTGTCTTTCCCGGCTGAAGTCGTCGAGGAACTGGGTGGCACGACCTATGTTTACGGCACCCTCAATGGACAAACCCTGACGGCTGAGCTGGATGGCGATGCCATCGTGCATAAGGGGGATGTCGAAGAATTCAGCTTCAACAAGTCCCGTGTTCATCTTTTCACCGATGATGAAAGAGCCGTCACGATGCTGGAAATGTCGGCGTAGGCGTCACTCTTGCAAAGACGCATGGGCTTGCAATCTCCCCATGAAGACCCGATTCAGTGACCGGGCGGGTGAGGGGCGATTTCATGCGTCTTTTGCGCGAGAATGACCCCATCGCTCTTCCCGCGTTTCAAAGGGCGCCAGTCATTGGCAGAGGCAGGCGAGAAAAGGGTGTTTGATTGACCCTCTCATACTACTCGTACTACTCGGGGCATCCCCTTTGTCGGTCCGGATCTCCAAAATCCTTTGGTCTGGATTGTCCGGTGATGAATGGCCACGTCTAGAAGCCTGGTCTTTGCGCCATTAAATCCATGACTTGCGGATCGCTTTCCAGCTCGCATTTCCAATGCGCAGTCTTGTCGTTTCGCAGTTGCACCAATTCTGTCGCTGGCAGGGCTTGTGGTACGGGGCCGCCGATGTGCGCGGCAATCGACTGCAGGCTTGCAAGTGGGGCGGCGCAGATATCTTCGTAATAGAGTGGTATCGGGGCAAGCTTGCAGTTGGCAAACATCTGTTTGAACTTGATTTCCGCATTGACGATCTGTGCAATCTTGGCAATGCAGCCCTGTTTGTCGAACGAGACGTCGTCGAGGACTTCCGGGTTCTCCTGATAAGAATGCCAGTATCCGGTATTCGCACTTTTGAAAAGGGAAATGCCCTGTGAGATGACATCCCGCCGTCTCAGATAGAACTGCACCATCTTGTCCATTGGCAGGCCGGCGGTTGCAAGCTGCGAAAGCGCCAGCGCATGCCAGTAGGAGAGTTGGACCCCTGCGGTTCCTCCGGTTTCTTCAACGATATCGTGTATATAGGCATTGATATCTGCCGTTCCGCGCAGCTTGGGTGGTTTGCCATCCAGCCGGACGTTGGTGTTTGTGATGAACCGCTCATTGAACCATTCCTGCGGATTGCCCAGTGTGCCAGTGGATTTGAGCAGTTCGCAGAGCCAGGTCGATCCTGAGCGAGGCTGGATGAAGATCAGATACAATCTGGATCGGGATGCCAGACCAGAAAGCAGATCACGGTCTATGGTGACCCCGTCTGTGAAGGTCTTTGCATAGGGAGCCAGGAGAGGGGAGCTGTTTATCCGGCTTTGATCCATTGTGTCGATACCTTCTTTTCTTTCATTCAGGTGTTCAAACAGGGTTGAAGCAGAGACTTCAGGTAGCAGAGACTTCAGGTTTGGTCCGATCACGGTGCGGTGACGATCTTCCAGCACTGCGGCCTGAGCCTTGGTTGGGTGTCGGCTTTGGTTCATACAGGATGAGCGAGCGAAATGGCGTGGTGCAGATGGCGATTGGTCATCTCGATTCCCGAGGCCGTGGCAAGGTGGCCGATGATGTGGAAATGGACTGGTCGGAGCAATGGTCCGAGCATAGCGACCCTTTGCTGAATTTGAAAGGGATGGAGCATTGATGGCTTCGGATAACTGAAAGAAGGTCTATCTGCTACAGGCGGACCATCGTACCGTTCTGCGCCTTTCCCTATGTGTGTTGCCCAAGTCAGGCGGCACTCCCGGCTATCCGGGAGGCCAGCGTTGTGTTTGTTTCAGAGTATGAAATCGGCTTCGGCGAGACCGCCGATTGTCGTCACCATGAAGGAAAAATCCGCTTCTGCATCGCCGGTCACATCCGCATAGACCATCAGATCTGCACCGGATGCTTGATACCAGACGCCGTTAGCCACGCCCGAAGTGCCGTTGTAGATCAGGTTTTGCATGCCTGCGGTGCTGGTATCGGCATCAATGAGATGCAGATCGATCAGATCCTCGCCGCTCTCAAAATTGCTGATTACATCGAAGTTGCCGACCCCGAGGCCGCTGTTGCTTATGTTCGTGAAGACAAAGGTGTCGGTTGCGGCATCGTTGCCAGCATCCATGCTGTCAACCCCTGCACCCCCAACCAGAATATCGGCCCCAATGCCGCCGTTGATCGTATCATCGCCTGCGAGGCCGTATATGGCGTCACGTCCGGCCTGACCATTGAGAATGTTGCTACCGGTGGTCCCGATGATGACATTGTCCTGCAGATTGCCCGTGCCATTGATGTCTGCAGTGCCAAGAAGGGTCAGGTTTTCAAGATGCTGGCTCTGGTCCTCAAGCGAAAAGGACACTTGGCTGAACACCTGATCCATGCCTTCGTTGATGAACTCTCTGACGATATCGCCAAGGTCATCGACAAAGAAGGTGTCGTCTCCGGCATTGCCGAACATGGTGTCGGCTCCGGTGCCGCCGTAAAGCGTATCGTTGCCATCGCGACCATAGATTATATCGTCAGCGTCCATGCCATAGAGGCTGTTGTTGCCCAGTGTGCCAGTGATGGTGTTTTCCAGAACGCTGCCCACGCCCCACAGATCATCGCTACCGGTCAGTATGAGTTCCTCGATATAGCGGCTGTTTTGCATGAAAGAGAAGGATGCGGAGCTGAAGACGATATTGTGTTCTCCGGGGATCCAACCATATTCCATCACATAGTCGTCGGTGTCATCAACATAGTAGATGTCATCTCCACCTCTGCCGATCATGATGTCCACTCCGGTTCCGCCACGGATCACATCATTTCCTTCGCCGCCGTAAATAAAGTCGTCACCACCAAAACCAAAGATGACATTGTTGCCCGCACGTGTCTGGATGGTGTTCGCCTGGTCGTTGCCATAAACGGTTAGATCTGCGCTTCCGGTCAGATACAGATTTTCGATCCAGGGATTGTCGTATAGCGAGAAGGCGACGGAACTGTAAACGGTATCTGTGCCTTCACCGGACAGCTCCACGACCCGATCTCCGGTGTCATCGACAAAAAACATGTCGTTGCCAGCATTGCCATACATAAGATCCGCACCGGGGCCACCATAAATGGTGTCGTTGCCGTCCCCACCGTAGATCGTGTCATTGCCGCTGAGGCCATAGAGGGTGTTGTGGCGCGCGTTGCCTGTAATGATGTTGTCCTGGATATTGCCTGTGCCGGTGTAATCATAAAGGCCCGTAAGGGTCAGGTTTTCCAGATACTGACTATGCTCTATGAGGGAAAAATTGGTCAGGGCGATAACCAGATCCGTCCCTGGAGTGTCATACTCGATGATTATGTCACCGGGAGTGACCATGGAGTAGGTATCGTCACCAACGCCGCCATTGAGGATGTCGTCCCCACCTCCGCCGATGAGCGTATCATTTCCCCGACCTCCATAAAGCATGTCCCATGAATCATAGCCGTAGAGCGTGTCGTTGCCATCTCCACCGTAGATCTGATCGGAAAAATTGGTCCCGTAGAGAATTTCGTCTGCACTTGTTCCAATGATTTCCATTTTAAAAAATCCTATAAAATTATGACCAAACTACAATAAATCGAAATTGAATATTTTGAAATTCCTCTTAAGTGGTTTTGGGGTGCGACATTTGTTGTGGTTTTTATGTCGCCATTATTTTTGTTTTTCATTGTTTTTTCTTTGATCTTGATAATCCGGACCTGAAGAGCGGGTTTCTATTCTTCGCGGGTCTCTTTCGTTCGGAGGACGCCGGACTTTGTTCTCTGTTGTATTCATGCGCTTTTGGGGGGCGTTGTTGTTCCCATTCCTGAGCATGCCACACACCGGAGATTGACTGCGGCAAGAGGCTGCGATCAAGGGTTTCGGTTATGCATTAATCGTTTGCTTTTCAAGTATAACTATCTGAAATATATGTAATAATCGGTTCAATTATTATTACGTCATTACGTGCAAACGTGATCGTTGGCGACTTGAACGGGAGGGCTCTCGGACCCATTTGATCGGTATAGCAGTGAATAAGGTGTCGCATCCAAAACAAAGAAAATATGAGGAATAAACGATGAGAAATCTGACTACTGCTCTTTCCGTGTTTGCCATCAGTGCAATTGCTTTCGGCGCTTCCGCTTCCGCCTCCCCGCGGGTGGATTCCCAGTCCCTGACTGCCGCGCAGGTCAAACAGGTCGTTCAGGAAAGCGGAAGCGTGTTGTTGTCTACGGGGCCTGGCCTTTATGATCGCTATGTCGCCAACGGGGCCTATTGCTTCTTCGGTGAACAGCCTAAAGCCGCCTATGTCCCAACGGCCAACTCCAGTTCGGCCTTCGTCGGCTACACCTGTGCTCCCGACTTTGATCATAACTAAGCCAGAGCCTTTGATCATTGCCCATAAAGAGCAATGAAGTGATTATGCCTTTCGTCACGGCACTGCGTCTTTCGACGCTTCTGCCGTGACGCTAATTTGTCAGATGGTGACGGATCAGCTTGACTGAGAATTACCTTCACCTGCAGGCGTCTCATGCCCGCAAGCCTCTTTTGGCATCCAATCTGGCCAACCGTTGTGGTGCCTTTCCCGTTTACATCATAAATTCGCGCTCGGAGAGCGAGGGCCTAGTGTGCCCGGATTTCCTCGACCACGGCCCGCCCGATGTCCGAAATGGCCTCGTTGCGCAAGGCGATGGCGGCGTCGGTTGCCGTGACGTAGATGGCGGTCACATAGGATTTGCCATCCGGCTTCTGCAGAAAGGCAACGATGCCACGTGCGCCGTTGCCGCCGGTTCCGGTCTTGTCGCCTATGATCCAGCCCTCGGGCAGATGGGGGCGGATCAGGGTGCTGGCCACCTTGTCGTTGATCATCCATTGTTTGAGACGGTCAGCGGACGCCGGTTGCAGGGTGTCGCCGAACAGGAGCTGTGACAGGGACAAAGCCATGGCGTCGGGCGTTGTGGTATCTCGCGGGTCCCCTTCAGTCCCTTCATTGAGATCTGGTTCCCAGCGATCCAGACGGGTCATTTCATTGCCGATAGAGCGCAGAAACGCGGTCAGTCCGCTGGGACCATCCACTTTTTCCAGCATCAGGTTGGCAGCGGTGTTGTCGCTGAGCGTGATGGCGGCTTCGCACAGATCGGCAACGGACATTCCACTCTCCACATGGTCCTTGGTGATGGGGGAATAGGACTGGAGCTGATCGGCTCGATAGGTCACTCGGTCTGAAAGGCTGACGCTGCCGGCATTCACTCGGGCGAGCACGGCACCGCACATCAGGGCCTTGAAGGTGCTGGCCATGGGAAAGCGCTGGTCGGCTTTATAGGTAAAGATGCTGTCGGATGGGGTTGCGCGCAACGTGACGCCAATGCGGGCTCCGAGACGGCTTTCCCAATTTGTGATGGTCTGTTTGAGATCCTGCGCAATGGCTGTGCCCGATGCGGTGATGCAGAGCGCGACAGCCAACAGGACGCCGTTGAGAGACGACAGACGTGTCTTTCTCATGTCTTTCCTCCATGGTTTGATAAAAGGGGCACCTGTCTGGTCAACGGTGCATGATCGGGTGATCACGATGGCCAGATCCATCTTTTGTGCCCATGACATCAGGTGATGTCATTTTGGGGACTATGCTCCGGCGGGAATATGCTATCAAACGACTAATTCTCGTGTTTGGTATTAGATTGAGTCATGTAATGGATCGTCCTGATATTCCTCTCAATGCTTTGCGGACCTTTGAGGCGACGGCTCGGCAAGGCAGTTTCACAAGTGCCGCCATCGAGCTGCGTGTCACCCAGGCGGCGGTCAGCCACCAGATTGCGCGGCTGGAAGACCTGCTCGGCTTTCAGCTATTTCACCGCACGCGAGGCGGGCTTTCTCTGACGTCTGAAGCCGAAATGCTGCTGCCCGTGCTCACCGGCAGTCTCGACCGGATCGGTGGAATGCTCGACCGGTTTCAGGGCAAGCGCTTTGAGGAAACGCTGAATGTCGGCGTTGTGACTACCTTTGCCGTTGGCTGGCTTCTGGGGCAGTTGGAGGCGTTTGAAAGCGAACATCCCGGTATCCGCATCCGGGTGTTCACCAACAACAACCGCGTCAATATCGCGCAGGAGGGACTGGACGCGGCCATCCGCTTCGGGGATGGCCGATGGCCGGGGCTGGAGGCAACGCCACTGATGACGACGCCACTGACCCCCCTTTGTGCACCGTCCGTTGCGGCCAGATTGGCTGGCCCGGAAAGCCTCTATGACCAGACCTTGCTGCGGACCTATCGTTCCGATGAATGGCCGCTGTGGTTCAGCAAGGTCGGGCTGGTCCCGCCACTCATCGAGGAGCCGGTTTTCGACTCGTCCGTGGCCATGGCGGATCTGGTTGCCAGCGGCTATGGCATTGCCTTGCTGCCAATTCGAATGTTTGAGAGTCGGTTGGCCGCGGGGGATCTGGTGCGGTGCTTTGACGAGGAAATCATCACGGGCAGCTATTGGCTGACCCGGCTGTCACAGAAGGATCCGAGCCCGGCTTATGGCGAGTTCGAGGCATGGCTGATAAAGGCCACAAAGGCGACCTCAGCACTCCGGTCGGGGCAGGCCGAGCGCAACGGCCTTTGACAAATGGTGCCGAGTTCCATGCCTTTGTAACGTGTCGGAGGCAGCGGTCTGAGGTTCGTCATTGGCGATGCTATGGGGAATGGGGGATGATCCGGCTTGCGACCCACCTATGGGCCTGCATCAAGCGGCAGGACCGCTTCATCCGGCGCTGGCTGCCAGGAAAAGCGTGGCCTCAGATCAAGGAGCGTAGAGCCGCTTTGGCAGTCGATGCTCCCCCGAACGTGGATAAGGTTCTTTTCGATACGGATGATGGCGGCGGTGCCCAAGCCAATCGGGTTGGGGCGATCCTCCGAGAGCGAGGCAAAAATTCCGATGCTGTCGCCACCGTCGGGCGGATTGCTCTTGAGAACGGACCGATCAGCATCACGCAGCCAGTAGAGAACCGTCAGATGGCTGATCGTGTCGAGCCCGAAGCAGCCTTCATAGAAGACGGCGTCCAGTTCGAGCGTATACTCCCGATCATGGTCCGGATAGGCAGGTGATGCGGATGGCATTGGTTTGCTTTCGGCTCGCCAGATCTTGCCGATCGGGGTCAGTTCGAAGGGGTATGGTCTGAAAAATGGCATTGGTAATGTCCTGGTCTGTTTGCATTTCCCGGTATTTGCCACTACCTGCCGCTTGCGGCCAACTGCCGGTGTTGTGCTAATCGGCAGACCTGTGGCCGGGGCGGCGCTCGGCTTTGGCGATCGTTTTGCCTTTAAGCGCAACGATCCGGAATGATAGGAGGAGAGGGGCGTTCCGCTTGCCTGTGGTTTCTGGGCGACAGGCCGGAAGCAGAGGCGGCAAGGTCTCGGGATTGCCGCCACGGCAAGCGGGCCACTATTCAGGCGAGGTCTCTATTGGCGGGTCAACCGCTTCCACGGTCAGGCGCTGGGTACGACCGTCACGTGTGGTCCAGTCCATGGACTGACCGGTGGAAAGCCCGATCAGGGCGGCGCCGATGGGCGTCAGAATGGATATTCTACCCTTGTCGATATCCGCCTGTCCGGGAAAGACCAGCGATATCTGACGGGTTTCTTCCAGATCACTCGAAAAGCAGACGCCGGATCCCATCCTGACGGTGTTCTCGGCTATCTTCCTGTCAGGAACGACACGGGCGCGGTCCAGCTCGACAAACAATGCATCCGTGACGGACGCCATGCGGTCGGCATTTTCTTCTGCCAGCAATGTCAGGCGCTTGTGGTCGGTTTGGGTGAGGGTAATTCGAGGTTTTGCAAGTCTCTTCTTGCCATGAGCCATAGCAGCATCTCCTTGACGCGAAGGCGCGCAAGTCAATGTTTCATCTTGAAACGAATCGATCGGTGATGGTTGATTGTCGCACTGCCCGTTGCGTGGACCACGCCCTGTGGCTGCTTGCCGCTTCCCCGCGGCAAGGCGCGACGCGACCAAGCCGGGGGGCTACCCGCCTGCGATAAGGCACATCCGTTTGAGAACAAGATTGAAGCTTGATAGGGTCATGGAACCACTGTCGCCCTGATGTCAGGGCAAGTCAAGGAACGAAAATGTGACCGGGCTTTTGGTCGAGGTCCTTGCGATCCTCCCGGTGCCTCTCAAGGGGATTTCGGTGGCTGACAGAACCCTTATCAAAAAAATGCGCCCTTCAATGGGGTGAGATGAAGGGCGCAGTTATCGTCTTGGGGTCTTCCGGGGTGGCCTTCTCTGTGGGCCTTTGGAGGTCTCAGTACCTTGAAGCTTTTCGGGATCTGCCGTTTTCTAACTGTGCTTTTCCTTGATGGACTGCGCTGCGATGAAATTGTCCTTCAGGTCTTCATAAAGCTTTTCGTAAAGGGCAAAATAGTCGTCATAGATGGCAGATGCCTGTTTGTCCGGGTGGATGATTTCGCAGTGCTGGGTCGTGTAGCCTGTCATCTCGTCGAGGCTGTCGATAAGGCCAACGCCCTTGGCTGCCAGAATGGCAGCGCCCAGAGTTTCGGTTTCGTTGACGCGCAGGCGGACGATCGGTTCGTTGAGAATGTCGGCAAAGATCTGGCACCAGATCTGGCTGTTGGCGATGCCGCCGCCCAAGGACAGGGACTTGGGCTTGTCATTGTGCTTGAGAACGATCTTCATGCCCTGACGGATGGAATAGGCAACACCCTCCATGATTGCCCGGACCATGTCGCCATAGCTGGTGCCAAAGCTGAGGCCGAACATCACGCCGCGGGCGTTTGGATCCCAGATCGGGCAGCGCTCGCCGGAAAGATAGGGCAGATAGAGAACGCCATTGGACCCGGCGTTGGCTTCCTCGGCCACCTTGTCGAGCATCTCATAGATCGAGCTGCCCTCTTTTTGGCAGCGTTCGGCAAGGGCGTCGCCGAACTGGTCGCGGAACCATCGGAGCGAGGCACCGGCCGCGTTGGTGGCTTCAACGCTCAGCCACTGGCCGTCCACGGCGTGGCGGCAATTCATCAGGCGGTCGTCGAAAGCCGGGGTTTCTGTGGTGAAGCAGGCCCGTCCGCAGGTGCCGATGGCAAGGAAACTGTCGCCGGGCAGGATGGCTCCCGCGCCGATGGCTGCCGCTACCGTGTCCATGGAACCGGCGACAACCGGCGTGCCTTCCAGGAGGCCGCATTGTTCGGCTGCTGCGGCCGTGACATGGCCGACAATATCCGTTGCATTATAGGGCTTTGGCAGCTTGTCGATCGGCACGCCCGTGTCTCTCGCCAGTCCCTCGTCCCACGTGCCGGTGCGAATGTTGGAGAGCAGCGTGAAGCCCATGCGGGAGGTATTGATCGAGAATTCCCCGGTCAGCTTGTTGATGATGAAGCCGCTCGGGACCACGAACTTGTGGGTCTTCTCGATGATATCAGGGCGGTTCTTGATGTACCAGAGCAGGGTTGGCAGGGCAAAGGTGCCACGGGCGATGCGGTTGCCCGTCACCTCATAGATGCGGTCGCGGCCGATGGTATCTTCCAGCCACTGGACTTCGCTCGCTGAGCGTTGGTCAAGCTGGAGGATGGCGTTATAGAGATTGTTGCCCTGCCGGTCGAGGGGGATGAAGGAATTGGTGCAGCTCACTCCGATACCTGCGACCCGGGCCGGGTCGACCTCGCCACGATCGATGCAGAGCTTGACGTTGCGGACGACACTGGCCCACCAGACATTTGGGTCTTCCTCGACCCAGCCTTCGCGGGGGTGGATCATTGGATATTCCTGATACTCGCTGGCGACGAGATTGCATTCCAGATCATAGAAACTGCATTTGGTTCCCGTGGTTCCTATGTCGATGCCGAGGACAATGGAGTGGTTCTTTTGCGTGACCATCTTATTGTTCTTTCCTGTTGATTTTGGTGTCACAGATGATCAGTATTTGCCGTTCAGATCGTCTTGCTGTTGCCTGCTGAGCGGCTTGCCTCGGCCATTCAGGGTGAAATGCAAATGGGCGTTTTCCTCGATTTCCTCAACCAGGTTGAAGGCCTGATCGATGGTAGCGCCAACAGTCAGGACACCGTGGTTTTCCAGCAGCAGAGAGTTGCGATCGGCCATGATCGCGATGATGCTGTTGGCCAGTTCGGTCGAGCCTGCGCGGTAGTAGGGTACAACAGGCAAGGCACCGACACGCACCGAATAGCCGGGGGTGTAGACCGGCATGGCGCAGCTGTGGTCCAGGTCCGTCAGGCATGCGACCGCGACCGAGTAGGGGCTGTGAACATGAATGACGACGTTGACGTCGTCACGCTCGTAGCAATTCATGTGCATGCGCCATTCCTTGGAAGGCTTGCCGGCTCCGATGACCGATCCGTCCATGGCGATGGTCACGAGATCCTGTTCCTCAAGCATGCCGAGGCTGACGCCCGAGGGCGTTATGACGATCCTGTCGCCAAGCCGCATGCTGGCATTGCCGCCTGAACCGGGAACGAAGTCTCTGGCATAGACCCGGTGGCACAGGTCAATAAAACGGGTGAGGGGATTGGGCGATTTCATTTTGATTTCCTTGAGACCTCCCGCTGCCGGGCACGGCGCATCCTGCTGTCTGCGCATCTGTTGCCCGGAGCGGAGCGGTCGTTCAAACCATGGGGCTATTTCAGAATGCTCGGTAGCCAGGTCGTCATGGCCGGGACATAGGTCGTGCACATCAGGATGACAAAGCCGACCAGGAACATGCTGGCGCAATATCTCAGCGTCAATTCCAGCCGTCCCTCGGCGATGTTGTTGCCCAGCAGAGCACAGAGACCGACCGGAGGCGTGATCAGGCCAAGGCAGAGGTTGAAGCACATGACCACACCGAACTGGACAACGCTGAGGCCGCAGGCCATGGCGATGGGCAGCAGGATGGGGGTGAAGATCACAACGGCAACGTTGGCTTCCATGAACATGCCGACGATCAGCAGGAAGATGTTGAGCAGCAGCAGCAACAGGGTGGGCTGATCGGTAATCGACAACAGGTTGGCCGCAATGGCTTCGGGGACACGCCCCATGGCCAACACCCAGCTCGATGTCTTGGAACAGCCGACCAGAAACAGCATGATCGTGGAGACAATGCAGCTGTCATAGAAGATCCGGTTGATGCTCTTGAAGGTCAGATTGCGATAGACGAACAGGCCGATGATGAAGGCATAGACTGCGGAAACGGCTGCGGCTTCGGTCGGGGTGAAGACGCCGCCAAAAATGCCGCCCAGAATGATGACCGGCATCAGCAGAGCCCAGAAGCTGCGCTTGGTTTCCCGGCAGACTTCCTTGTGATCGAGCTTGTTGCCAACCGGCAGATCAAGGCTGCGGGCCTTGTAGTAGGTGTAGGCCAGAAAGCCCAGAACAAGTGCGATGCCCGGAACGACTGCCGCCATGAACAACTCGCGAATGGAGGTCTGCACCGAGTTGCCATAGACAATCAGGATGATGCTTGGCGGGATCAGCGGGCCAACCGTCGAGGCGCTGGCCGCGATGGCGGCGGAGAGTTCCGGCGGATAGCCTTCCTTCTTCATGGCAGGAATGGTGATGCCACCAATGGCCGTTACGGTGGCGGTGCCCGAGCCGGAGATGGCCGCAAAGATGGCTGATGCAATCACGGTGACAATGCCCAGACTGCCGCGCATCCAGCCCATGGTCGCCTTGGTGAAACTGAGGATGCGGTCTGTTATGCCGCCCCCTGTCATCAGGTTACCGGCGAGCACGAAGAAGGGAATGGCCAGCATGGGAAAGGAATCCATGCCTGCGAGGACCTTTTGCGGCACGACGATCAGGTTGTAGTTGCCGACGAGAATGGAGGCCATGGACGCAATGCCGATGGCGAAGGCGACGGGCATGCCCATCAGAACGAGGACAATCATGCCGACGAGTAGAACGGTTCCGATACCCATGACTATTTGCTCCCGGACGATGATGTGTTGGCACCTGTCGGCACGAGGAAGTCCCTCAGAATGATCTGCACCGTGAACAGCAGCATCAGTGCGGAGCCGACGGGGATGCTCATGTACATGAAGGACATCGGGATGTGTAGTCCGGCCGAGATCTGATGGGTGGTCTTCAGCGAGATGGCGATGCCGTATTTGATCAGGGTTGCAAGGAACCCGACGATCAGGACGTAGTTGATGAAATTGATCAGTTTCTGGGCGCGCTCGGGCAGCAGGTTGACCACGAAGTCGATCCTGATGTGCTGGAACCGGCGCAGCGCGCTGGCCGCTCCGAGGAGAACGACCCAGATGAACGCATAACGGGCGAATTCTTCCGCCCAGATGTTTGAACTGTCAAAGACGTAGCGCAATACGACCTGATAGAAGATAACCGCTGTCATCATCATAAGGCAGACGATGATGATGAAGTTGATGGTCTTCTCGATCGCACTACAGACCCACTCTAAAGTACGCATGGTTTTCTCCGCAGGTCTCCGGCGGCTTTGGCCGCCCTGCAGTGGGGAAGGAACGGGCATGACTGACCCGTCGGGTGCCGGCATTGGGCTCCGGCACCCGTTGGTCATTCATTTGGCTCTGGCGAGTGCAGATTATTGAACGGCTTTGATCTTTTCGACCCAGTCCGTCAGTTCAGGGAAGTTGTCTTTGACGACATCTTTTGTTGCTTCCCGGAAGCCGTCGAGTTCAGGGGTGACGATCTCGGCACCGGCATCTTTCCATTTCTGCAGGAAGCCATCCTCGTTATCGGTGATCAGGCCGCTGGTGTAGTGACCGGCTTCATTGCCAGCTTCGACAATGGCAGTCTGGACATTTTCAGGCAGGCTGTTGAAGTAGGACTGATCCATCATGAAGACGTCGGCGCTCCAGCGGTGGTCGGTCTTGATGAGGAATTTGCAGATGTCGGCAAGGCCGAAGTTGTAGGACAGGATCGGAGGGTTCTCCTGAGCTTCCACGGTGCCCTGCTGCAGGCCGGTGAGCACTTCGGTCATGGCCATCGGGGTCGGGGTTGCACCCAGAGCCTGCCAGGTCTTGACGCTCATGTCGTCGGCGGGAACGCGGATCTTCAGGCCCTTGACACCGGCAACGTCGGTGAACTTCTTGGTCGAGGTGGTGACACGCACACCGCGATAGGATGGGCCAAACAGCTTCATGCCTGCCTCATCACCAGCTTGCTTGAGCAATTCTCCGCCAAGCTCGCCTTCCCAGACCTTGTCGAAATGGGCACGGTCACGGAACATGAAGGGCACGAGGTCGAGCAGGGAGAGATTGGTGTAGGACGGCAGTGTGCCGAAGCCTTCGATGACGACTTCGTTGGTGCCCAGCTGCAGGCCTTCGATGATTTCGCGCACGTTGCCAAGAACGCCCGCGCCGTAGATTTCAACCTTGACCTGACCGTTGGTCTTCTGCTCGACAAGTTCCTTGAACTTTTCGGCATCTTTTTGTTTTGGATCCGTATTTGCGTTGATATGGGCAAGACGCAAGACGATCTGATCTGCTGCCAGAGCTGATGTGCTGGTCATCATTCCTCCTGCTGCGGTCAGTGCAGCACCGGCAAGCAACGTCAATACCCAAGTTGTTTTTTTCATGATTTCCTCCATAGGGTTAAACGCAAATCTGTCTCGGGTACGAGGCGGGGTCCTGACCATGCGGGCACGGGCAGGCTCAGTCGAGACGTATCCAGGGCAGAAAGTCAGGAAATTTTTTGAGACGGTTTTCCCAGCCCGTCGAGGTGGCACTCTGCCAGCCTCTTTATCTGGTCGATGCGAAGCTTGGCTTCCTCATCGACGTTGTAGTCCTCGCAGGCATGCAGGACATGCCATGCGATGGCCTTGACAAATCTGGCTTGATCGAGCGCCTTGAGCGCTTCGATGATCTCGCGGTGCTCAACCAGATTATTCTCGAAAATCGGTCGCTTCAGCGGCTTGTGCTCATTGTGCAGATAGGCAAAGAACGTGAACTCATTGGTGTTGAGGCCATTGTAGACAGTCACCAGAGACTGGTTCTGGGCTGCCATCATGTAGCGCCGGTGAAAGCGGGTTTCATTTGACACCCAGGCTTCATAATCGATGCTGGTGTCGTCGCTGATTGCCTCCTCCATGGCGGTCAGACAGGCTTCCAGATCCACCACCAGTGTGTCGTCCTTTCTGGCCGACCGAATGATCTCACCGGCATAAAAGAGCTCGCACATCAGCCGGACGCCCAGTCGTTCAACCAGTTCATTGTTGGTGAAACTCTTGACGACCATGCTCTTGTTGGGAATCGCTTCGACCAGATCCTCCGATACGAGGCGGTTCAGCGCATCCTTGACCGGGGTGTGGCTTACGCCCAGCACTTCGGACAACTCCCGCACCACCAGTTTTTCTCCCGGCAGATAGTCGCCGGCGAAAATCATCGAACGGATCTGTTTGGCCACCAGATCCACAAGCGATGTGTTGATGAACTGTTTGAGGTCGGATTTGCGGCTGTTCTGCCCCTTCGGGGTCCCAGTCTTGAGGTCTTTCATTCAGGTGCTTTCCTTTGAGTTGAATTGAGCTGCAGCGTTCATTTTTACTCAAAAATATTTAGGTAAATCTTAGATCGGACTCGATTTTTGTCAAGGCTGATTCTGGTCACTGGTTGCCAGATACCATCAAAAAAGCATATGGAAGCCGGTGGAGACGGTGCTTTTGAGACTTGGAATGCGATAGGAAATCAATGAGTTGTGAGAAAGCGGTTGATGAACAGTCCGGGGTTTGTCCTTAGGCCTAAGTGTTGAGGATGATGGAATGGTTCGCCATCCTGTCGATGTCCGATCACAACATGCCGATGCGCTCGCACGTTGGGCACATGCGGTCGGTTGATTGATCTTCGATGTTGGCAGAGGGGAGCTAGCGATCCGTGGTTTCGTTGCCATATTCGGCAATGAAGGGCAGGGGGGCGTTCTGCTCGTCGTAGGCAAGGCCCTGTTGCTTCAGCCAGCCAGCGAGATGGCGGTTGAAGTCGGCGATGCCATACTGGACCGGGCGGAAACGCGGAGCCCACGGGGCAGGGTGGTAGGTGCCGCCCTGATCGAATTCCCCGCCATTCCAATCGGTCCACGGGGCAAAGCGGTTGATGTGCCTGCCGATGCGGCTGTGAAGCACGGCGACCTTGCCGACCGCTTCCAGCGTCTTCAGTGCTATGGTGCCGGTCGGTTCCTCATAGTGGGACAATTCGCCAAGGGTGCAGCTATAGCCGGGCACCGGCGAGGAGCCATAGGGGGTTGCGCGGACCCGCTCGAACCATTGTCGCCCGAGATAGAAGCGGCCTCCCAAGGCAGCCTCGCTGTCGTCATGGGTGAAATCGCAATCCCAGAAAACGATGCCATAGGGGATATGGATGTTTGTGCTGGGCGCGGCGACATAGGTGTCGGATGTTCTGGCGCCTTTGGAGCGGATTTCGCAATGGTCGAAAAAGGCGGTGCTGTTGCCGAAAATGAAGTCGACGTCGCCTTCTATATAGCAATTCCTGAAGTAGGATTTTACCGTCTTATGCGGCTCGTTGGTCTTGAAATAGAGGGTGTCCTGATCGCCGAGCAGGCGGACATTGTCAAACAGCACGCGGTCCGCAGCATCGATCAGCACGGCAACGGCCTGATGCTGACCGTGGGCCCACTGGCCTTGATGGTTGCGTGCCACATCCGTCCTGTCGGCAATGTCAGGCGTGAGCCGGTCTTCATTGTAGCTGTTCTCGATGGTCAGATTCAGGGCCTCGAAGCCACCGTTGCGTACGCGCATGACGCAAGAGTTGGTGGTGCCGATGTCGAAATCGCCCCGTGCCGAGACCTCCTCGAACATCGCCCGGATGCTGGGCTCGGTGTTGAGAAAGGCCGAGCCGAAGCGCATGGTATAGGCATCTGCGGTCAGACCCTGATCGATGGCGACCGAGATGACGGTCTTGCGGGCATCCGTATCGCGAGCGTAGAGCGTGATAGGCACCTTTCGTCCGTTCACTTCCAGCGAGGGGACGTAGACCAGTTCGTTGTATGTGCCCGGCGCAATCTCAATATGGAGGCGTTTGCTGAGGCCTTTGCTTTTGGCATCGCTGATGGCCTGGCTGATGGCCTGCTGGATCGAGGCAAAGCAATCGGGTTTGGTCATGTCGCCCGGATCGACGCGATAGTCGGGCTTGAGACTGCGGGGAATGCCCTTCAGCACTGGTGCAATCGGGTCCCAATCCGCTCCGCCTTCCGGTGCACAGTCATGGCTGAGAACCACTTCAGGGCGATAGAAGGCTGCCAGCTTCTTGCTCATTTGTGGGCGCGTCGGGGTGCTGGCGATGGGCTGGTCGGTCATGAGTTTACCTTTGAAATCGGGGCGCGGCGGCTGTTGGCTGGCGCAAAACCGATCACCCTTGTATCTCCTTCATTCCACTGTTCGGCGCGTGACTTTTGTCCCGTCGCCAAGGCCGGCGGATGGATAGAGGATGATTTCGTCGCCTGCACTCAATCCATCAAGGATTTGCGCTGAAATACCATTGTCTTTTCCGACCTTTACAAGGGTTTGATGTGCTGTTTTGTCCACCACCCTGAAAACGGCCCAGTTTTCACCATCGCGGAACAGGGCGTTGGAGGGGGCGATGAGGGTGTTGTCTGCCGACCAGACAACAATTTTGACCTCAACACGATAACCGTGGCCGAGCTTTTCCCGTTCGGCCCGTGGGCTGGTGAAGCGAATGACGGCCTTGACCCGCTGTTCTTCTACTCCGAGGGAGGAATATTTTGTGTAACCCCATGGTTCGACCCGATCGACAACGCCTTCAAGCTGCCTGTCGCCGCCCCAATCCTCGATCATCACGCGGTCGCCGGGGTTGACCTGAACCGCATCGGTGGAGAGCAGCTCGACAACGACTTCCAGATCATGATCGATATTGCCGATTTCCATGATGTCGGTGCCTGCGGCCAACGTGGTTTCGCTCTTCTGAATGACGCGCAGAACGGTGCCGGTGGTCGGCGCCGTGAGTGGCACAGTCGCCCCATCGCTGCCGGAGGCGGCACCCGAGGTCGTGTCAAAGCCGATGAGGCGGGCGCGGGCATTGTCGAGTTCGGCTTCCCTGACGCCAATCACCGCTTCGGCATTGTCGCGGGCCGCACTGGCGGTGCGATAGCTTGCCTCTGCGCGGTCGAGGGCGGCCTTGCTGGCGGTATCTTTTGCTGCAAGCTGTCGGGTGCGGTCAAGCTCACGGGTGGCCAGCTCCAGATCGGACTGTGCCTTGTTGAGATCGGCCCGCGCAACCCGCAAGGTGGCTTCTGCTGCGGTAACGGAGGCGTTGGCCTGTTCGCGGGTCCGGATGTCGAGCATGGCGGGGCTTGCCGGACGCATCCGGGCAATGACCGTCTCGCCCTTGAGTACCGGATCGCCCGGTTCGACCTCCACCCGCAACAGGCGCCCGGCCACCGGGCTTGAGACCACATAGGCATCATGGACGCGGGTGAAGCCTTCCTCATTGATGGTGACCTGCATCGAACCCATCATCGCCGTGCCCATGTCAACCGATGTCGGGCGCGGCCAGAAGGCATAGGCGAGGGCTGCCACGACGACGACCGTTGCCGCGATGGCGAAATAGGAGCGGGATCTTTTTCTGGCCATGACTGTCAGCCCTCCGGTTTGCGACTGGTGTTCATTTTCCCTGTTCCTCTCCTGCCGTTTCATTCCCTGATCTTGAGGGCCGAGACAAGGTCTGCGCGATCGATGTCACGCCGGACGATCCAGCCCGAGAAAATGGCTGCGGCCAGAACCGCAAGAGCGGCCCGGCCATAGCTCTCGGGGATGAAAAGGATCGGAATCTGATAGAGGTCCGTGCTGAACCCTTTGGCGATCACCATGGTGAAATAATAGCCCAGAATGGAGCCGATGGGCAGGGCGGCCAATGTGATAACCGCCAGTTCCCCCAGCAGAACGAAGGACACTTCCGACCGGGTGAAGCCCATCACCCTGAGGCTGGCAAGATCGCGCTGGCGCTCGGCAAAGGCAATGCGGGCGGCGTTGTAGACGATGCCGAAGGTGATAATGGCGGCGATGATCAGCATGACATAGCGCATGGATCCGGCGCCGGTGTCCATCATCTTCTGGAAGGCGGCCCGGGCATCGGATTTCATGCTGACCCCGGCCACATAGGGGCGGCTTTTGAGCGCTTTGAAGATGGCTCCTGCGCGGTTTTTGTCGATGCGCAGATAGACTGAAGAAATGCGTCCGGGTTCGCCAAGAAGGCGGGTGAGCGCGTCGATCTGCATGTAGGCGGGGGAGCCGAGCAGGCTTTCGGCGACACCGCTCACCGGAATGCGCAAACTGGGGCGCTCACCTTCGAGCACATCGATGTTGAGGATTGCGCCGGGTTCGATTGCCAGCATCGAGGCGAGGGATCGCGACAGGGTGATGCCCTGCCGGGAGAGGGTGATGGGCGCGCTTTTCTCATCAAGGGCCCGTTTGAGGCGTGGCTGCGGTATGAGGCCGGTGATGGCGCCGCGATAGCTTTCCACGCCGTTACGGAAGACGACGGCAACGCTGCGCTCCGGTTCCGTGTCGATAATGCCGGGGATGCTCTCAAGCTCGTGGATGACTGTCTCGCCGATCGGGTGGGTGAAGGTCACCGTCACGTCAGAGCGGTCCATCACCGTATAGGTGAGGTCTATCGTGTGGTCGAATCCGGCCAGCATCGAGATCATCGAGACCGAAAGCGCCATGCCGCAGGCAATGCCTGCCAGCGAGCCGAGCATGCGACCGGGCTGGCGCGTGATGCGCCGCAAAACCATCCGGCTCGGTTGATCAAGGAGAGTGATGAGCCGTTTGCCGAAGCGGCCCGTGGTCGAATAGTCCGGTGGAGCCGGAGGGCGCATGGCAACGGCGGGCGTGAGGGCAAATACCTTCCTGAGGACCAGCAATCCGCCTGCCGAGGCAGCGGCAATCGAGGTGAGGATTGCTGTGGCAAAGGAGGCCGGGTCAAGGCGGAAGACCAGCATCGGGAATTTGTAGTAGGTCAGATAGAGCGGCATCATCGCCCGCCCCATGGCGATGCCTCCCAGACAGCCGAGCATCGCACCGCCAATGGCGATGATCAGCACAAATTTGAAATAATGCAGCCCGACCTCGCTATTGGTGTAGCCGAAGGCCTTGATGAGACCGATCTGCTCCCGCTCGGCCTCGACCATGCGGGAGATGACGATGTTGAGCAGGAAGGCGGCCACGGCCAGAAACAGCGGTGGAACGACACGCGCCGAAGAACGCATGCCCTCGATTTCCTCCGTGACGAAGCGGTTAGACGTCAGATCCTTGAGACCATAGGCACCAAGACCGCCGTAAGGGGACAGGATACGGTCGACCCGGTCGAGGGTTTCCTGCAGATTGTTGCTGCGGCCGATGGAGAGGATGGCCTCGTTGAAGGCCCCTTGCATGTCAAACGCGGCGGCAAGGGCGGTTCGGCTCATCCAGATGACGCCGAAGCGGCTGTCATCGGAGATCATTTCTCCCGGCGCAACGCTGTAGAGATATTCCGGCGACTGGGCGAGGCCGACAATGGTGAGGGTGCGTCTGGCTCCATTCATCGTGGCGGATAGTGTGTCGCCGGGCTTGAGATCGTGGGACCGCGCGAAACTGTTGAGCAGGATGATTTCGTCGGCGTCCTTCGGGTCCATCCGGCGACCATCGGTCAGGTGGATGGCGTTGAGGCGTGGCGCACCGGTATCCGGCAACGAAATGGCAATGGCGCGCAGGGGCAGGTCGAGGCTTGGCAGACTGATGAGGGCGGAACCGGTGATGCGCCCCTCGGCTGCGGACACGCCAGGGAGTGCTGCCAGCTTGCGGATAACGTGGGAAGGGGCTCGCTTGACCGGCGCAAAGACATCGCCAAGGCGGTTGCGCTCGTAATAGACCCGTCGCGTTTCCTGAAGGGAATTGACGACACCGGCCATCATCACCAGAAGCGTGACACCCGTGGCGATGACCATGGCAATGGCGATGGCCTGCCCCTTGATGCGCCAGAGATCTCTTGCCAGCTTCCGGTCCAGTGGTGACATGCGGTGCCTCTCCTACCACTCGATTTCGTCGGGGTCGCGCTTCGATTCATTCTCCACCACTTCCCGGATGCGTCCGTCGGCAAAGTGGATGACACGGTCGGCCATGGCTGCGGTGCTGGCGGCATGGGTGACGATCAGGACCGTTGCGCCGAGCCGTTCGTTGATGTCCCTGAGGACCTTGAGCACCACCTTGCCGGTCTTGCTGTCGAGTGCACCGGTCGGCTCGTCACAGAAGAGCACGGTGGGCTGTTTGGCGATGGCCCGCGCAATGGCAACCCGCTGCTGTTCCCCACCGGAAAGCTGGGCGGGGAAATGGTCGGCCCGCTCGGCAAGGCCGACAAGCGCCAAGGCGTCCTCGGGCGCCAGCGGGTGGTCGGCGATTTCGGTGACCAGTTCGACATTCTCCCGTGCGGTAAGGCTCGGCATCAGATTGTAGAACTGGAAGACAAAGCCCACGTGATTGCGGCGGTAGAGGGTGAGCTTGTCGTCCGGCAGATCGGACAGGCACAAGTCCTGAAAATGGACGTCGCCGTCGGTGGCGCGATCAAGGCCGCCGATGATGTTGAGCAGGGTCGACTTGCCACTGCCCGAGGGACCGAGAAGGACGACAATTTCGCCGGACGGGATTTCCAGATCGACCCCGCGCAGGGCGTGCACCGCAGCGTTGCCCTCGCCGTAAACCTTTGTGAGGCCCCGTGTTCTGAAGGCGAAAGGCTTGTCCGCTTCGTTCGTCATCTGATGAGCCTCTCTATCCATCGGGTCTAGCTCCGCGGTGTGGACACGGAGCGGGTGGTATGAATCCCACTATACACCATTTATGAGACCATATCGCTGGCAGGGTCAGGAAAGGGCTCGGAAAACGCCAAGAAAATGTCCGCAAGGGTCGATGATCCCTGTGGTTTGGGGGCGTGGTGCTCGCTCAGTCCAACGTTTTGCGGAAGCGGGCGAGAGAGAAGATGATCAACAGGACGGTAAAGCCGATGAGGGCGAGCATGGGCGCGCGCATGGCTTCTAGATCCGCCCCCTTCAGCATGACACCGCGCACGATCCTCAGGAAATGGGTGAGCGGGAAGATCTCGCCGATCACCTGAGCCCAGTGCGGCATGCCCTTGAAGGGGAACATGAAGCCGGACAGCATCAGCGAAGGCAGGAAGAAGAAGAAGCTCATCTGCATGGCCTGCATCTGGCTGCCGGCAACGGTCGATATGAAATAGCCAATGAGCACCAGTGAGGAGATGAAAATCAGGATTCCCGCAATCAGCAGCCAGATCGAGCCGACAAAGGGAACATGGAACACCAGCTTGGCTGCGACCAGAATGATGACGACCTGCACGGCGCCGACCCCCAGATAGGGCAGGATCTTGCCGAGCATGATCTCGAACGGGGTGGCGGGCATCGCCAGCAGGTTTTCCATCGTGCCGCGCTCAACCTCGCGGGTCAGCGCCATGGCTGTCATCATCACCATGACAAGCTGCAGGATGACGCCGAGCAGGCCTGGCACGATGTTGTACTGCGAGATGCCTTCGGGATTGTAGCGGCGATGGACGACGATATCGACGGAGCTGGCCTCGTTCGGGTTCTTGCCCAGCTCGCGCTCGAAGGCCTGTTTGGCAACGGTCGCCAGTGTCGAAACGGCGCCTGACGAAGCCGCCGGGTCGGAGGCGTCGGCCTCGATCAGGATCTGCGGTTCATCACCCCTTAAAACCCGTTTGGAGAAGTCGGACGGAATGGTCATGACAAAGGAAACCCGCCCCTCCTGCATCAGTTCATCGGCCTGACTTTCCGGAATGCCAACATAGTCAAAGCGGTAGTAGCCGGTCACTTCCAGTGCCGAGACGATGGCCCGGGTGAACTGGTCCTGCGAGGTGGTCACCAGCGCCGATGGCAGTTGCTTGGGATCGGTGTTGATGGCAAAGCCGAACAGCGCCAACTGGACAAGGGGGATGCCGATCATCATGCCGAAGGTGATGCGGTCGCGCATCATCTGCGTCATTTCCTTGGCCAGCAGGGCAAACAGGCGGGTGAAGGAGAAGAAATGGTTCATGTCATTCGCTCTCCGAGACCGGCTCGGCCATGTTGTCCGTGGAGCTGGTCATATACTGGATGAAGACATCCTCCAGCGTTGTCTGGCCCGGTTCGCAGCGGATATCGAATTCCTGCGATGCCTTGCGAACCGCCTGTTCCAGCTGGGTCTTGTTCTTGCCGACCACATGCAGGCTGTTGCCGAAGGGGGCGATCTGATCGACCCCCTTTTGAGTTGCCAGCATGCGCGCAGCGGACTGCGAGCCCTTGCCGGAGAGGATGAAGGTGTGAAGGCCCGCTTCCGCCACAACGTCTTCGACCGTGCCGGAAGTCAGCAGCTTGCCATAGGCGATATAGTTGATGCGGTGGCAGCGCTCTGCCTCGTCCATATAGTGGGTGGAGACCATGACGGTCATGCCGTCGGCTGCGAGATCATGGATTTCGTCCCAGAATTCCCGTCGTGCCTTGGGGTCCACCCCGGCGGTCGGCTCATCGAGTAGCAGCAGTTTGGGCTTGTGCATGATGCAGGCCGCGAGCGCCAGCCGCTGTTTCCAACCGCCGGACAGCAAGCCCGCAAGCTGATGCCGCCGGGAGGTGAGGCCAAGCTTGTCGAGGGTGTCGCGCACATAGGTTCGGGCAGGAGACAGGCCATACAGTCGGGCAACGAAATAGAGATTCTCCTCGATCGTCAGGTCGGTGTAGAAGGAGAATTTCTGCGTCATGTAGCCGACCTGACGCTTGATCTTGAGCTGATCGGCGTGCAGATCATAACCCAGAACGGTGCCTTCGCCCTCGTCAGGAGTGAGCAGGCCGCACATGACTCGGATGGTGGTGGTCTTGCCCGAGCCGTTTGGGCCGAGAAAACCGGAAATCTCGCCCTCCTCGACAGACAGCGTGACGTGATCGACGACCGTCTTGTCGCCGAAGCGCTTGACCAGATTGCGGACGTCGATGGCCTTCATCAGTTGCCTCCGCCGTTGCCCGGAGCGAGCCACGCCGAAACGATCTGGCCGGGCTTGAGACCCGCTCCCGCCCCGGCCCGCGCCTCGATGAGATAGACGAGCTTCTGACGGTTTTCGAGCGAATAGATCACCGGGGGCGTGAATTCCGGGCCGTCGGCAATATAGCTCACTTTGGCGGTCAGTCCCGGTTGGCAGGAATCGCAGCTGATTGACAGCTGACTGCCCATCTTGACGCTGGCAAGGCTTTCCTCGGGGATGTAGAGGCGCAGCTTGATGCCGGTGTCGGGCAGGATCGAGAGGACAGGCACCTGAGGGCCTGCCATTTCGCCCACTTCATGGATGATATCGGTGACAACACCGGCCTGTGGCGCCTTCAGTGTGCGCTGCTGCTGTTTCCACTTTGCGGCTTCCAGGCTCGATTGGGCCTGTTCAACGGCCGCTTCGGCCGCTGCGATCTCGTCCTTGCGGGCGGGCAGTCTGGTGTAGGCGAGATTGGCCTTGATCTCTTCGACCTGCGCCTTGGCGACGTCAAATGCGGTCTGGGCGTTGTCAAAGACGCTTTGAGCAACGCTGCCCTTCTCAACGAGCGTCCGCTGGCGCTGCAGGTTGCGGTCGGCTTGCTCGGCGCTCAACTGGGCCGCTTCCAGAGAGGCTTCCAAGGCCGCGAGCTTTTCCGGTCTTGCCCCTTGCTGGAGGTTGGCAAGGGTGGCTCTGGACTGGGCGAGTGCTGCACTGGCGTTTGCCACGGCTATATCGGCATCCTGCTGTTCCAGCGCGGCAATGGTCTGGTCGCGGGAAACACGATCGCCGCGGGCGACGGATATATCGATGATCCGGGCCGTTTCAATCGGTGCTATTTGCACATAGTCCCCTTCGACATAGCCAGTGGCGAGCGGTGAGGGGGGCAGGCAACCGGTCAGCAGAGCGCCAACAAGGGGGAGGGAGCAGAGAAAACTCATGTTTTTCTCCTGTAGTTATCAATGATGCTTCGGATGTTCCCTTGCAGAACGCGCAGGATGATGCCGGTTTGGTCGGGCCCGTAGGCAGGCCAGTTCTGGTGTTTGAGGATGACGGGCTCGCCGATCCTGAAATAGGCAAGAACGCTGATCAGCGAGAAGATGGCGACCTTCAGTTCTTCCCTGTCGGCGTCGCTGTCCTCGCGGCCGGTTGCTTCCAGAAACAGCTGATAGAACAGCAAGAAGGTGGGGTTGAAGAAATGGCTATAGACATGCTCGAACACCTCTCCCTTCGCGTGCGCCTCCCTGATCATGAAGCGCATGATGGCGTCGGCTTCCTCAATGCTGAGCACGACAATGGCCTGACGCAGCATGGAGGCTTCAAACCGGGTCTGGGGGGTGTCCAGCGTCGGTGGCAGACTGATCGCCTCGGGGTGCCCGCGCAAACGGTCGAGCCGGGAGACAACCGTCTCCGCACAGGCCAGACGCAACCCGGCCTTGCCGCCGAAGTGATAGTTGATCGAGGCGATGTTGGTTTTGGCACGCATGGCGATCTCGCGCGTCGATGTCGCTTCGAACCCCTTTTCCGCAAAGAGGAAAAAGGCCGCCCTGATGAGATTGGCCTTGGTTGTGTCTGCTCGCGACTGAGCCATGGTGCCTGCCTGCCCGAGGGGATCCTCGCCTTTCCTGTTGAGGTTGTTTTATCATGGCAACGGAATTTAATCAATCGATTGATTAAATTTTTGATCTCTTTGTTTTGGGCGACTCACGCTAGCCTGCCCAAAGCCGAATTTGGGCAGTCTGCTTTCTGGCAACAGGGGCTGATCGGAAGGCTGAGGTGTGGAAAGGCTGAGGCGAGGGAATGCGATGGACCGTGTGATTTACAAGGGCAAATATCCTGTGCTCGAACTGGATATTGCCAAGACCAGAACAAGGGCTCGTAGCGTTGACGAGATCATCGCGGCCTTGCTGCAGCATATCGACGGCAACCCGGCGATAGCCTATCTGGGGATCTTCGATCACTATGCTCACACCATGTCACTGGGCGGAGCCGTGGCCGACGGTGTGGTCGACGCGAAAAATCTGCTGTTCTGTTTTGGCAAGACTATCCCGGATCTGTCTGTCCTTGCGGTGCGTCCGCGTTCCATCGGCATTCTCGATCTGGGGGATCACTTTCATATCACCTTTCTGGAGCCACCGCAGGATGGTGTGACAAGGCAGCTTGTGAGCTGGTGCGAGGCTCTGATAGAAGACTGACACTGCCGCCATTACCCCAGATTCTTCCAAAGCTTTCATGACCTGTCAGGATTTTTCATGAACGACCCCCTGATCACCCTTTCGCCGCAAGGCGCCGCGCCCTTGCATATCCGTATGGCAGGCGTTGAAGATGCCCCCGAAATTCATCGCATGATTGCCGCGCTCGCAGTCTTTTTGGGGGATGCTCACAAGCATGTTGCGAGCGTCGAGGATTATGTCCGCCATGGGTTCGGCGAGACACCGGCCTTTCAGTGTGTTTTGGCGGAGCAGGATGGCAGGGTGCTGGGGCTCTGTCTTTATTTCGATATCTTCTCCTCCTGGATGGGTGTGCCGGGGCTTTATGTTCAGGATCTTTATGTGTCTGACGAGGCGCGTGGGTTGAAGCTCGGGCGGTTGCTGCTGCAACAGGTCGCAAAGCTTGGTGCGGAAAGGGGCTGTGGCTATCTGCGTCTTTCCGTGGACGCGGCCAATATCGGGGCGCAAGGCTTTTACGAGGCCTGTGGCCTTCAATGGTCCGGTTCGGAAAAGATGTATATGGCGCTCGGTGAGGCGTTCAACACTCTGGCGGGGCGGGCGTGATGATGACATTGCTTGACGAACTCGATGCCTGTGACGGCTGGCGTGAGGCCCTTGCCGGGGAGCGCCAGCGCCTTGCCGGGCTGGAAGCGTGGCTTGCGGAAGAAGAACAGCAGTATCAGGTTCTGCCGGAACGGGGGCTGCGTCTCAATGCCCTGCGGCGGACATCGCTTGAGGATGTTCGGGTGGTTATCACCGGGCAGGACCCCTATCCGGGGCTCGAGGGCTCGGTTCCCCATGCCATGGGGTTGTCTTTTTCGGTGCCGGAGGGGGTCAAGCCGCCGCGCTCGCTCAACAATATCTACAAGGAACTTGCCGACGATTGTGGGCTGGTGCCTCCTCCTCATGGCGACCTGTCGGCCTGGGCGGAGCAGGGCGTCCTGATGCTCAACAGCACGCTGACCCTCAGGCAGGGAGAGCCAGCCTCTCATGCCAAGAAAGGCTGGGAAGCCTTCACGGCGTCGGTGCTGGCCTGTGTCAACCAGGCGAGCGCGCCGGTGGTGTTCCTTGCCTGGGGCAAGCACAGCCACAAGCTGGCTGCCGATATCGATGAAGGGCGTCATGCTGTCATTCGCACGTCGCACCCGAGCCCGCTTGGTGCGCGCAAGGCCGGGGCTGATTTTGATGCCTTTATCGGTTCGCGATGCTTTTCCCGTGCCAACCGGTTCTTGAGGGAACAGGGGCGTGGCGAGATAGACTGGTGTCGGCTCTGAGTACCGCATGCCGCTTTGCCCGCGGGGTGTCACAGTGCGCCGTAGAACGATGGCCCGTGGAACAAACGCCCTTGGTGGACGTTGAGCAGAGGTAGTTGCACCCCTCTTTCAGCGAGCCCATTGATGTCCGATCCGCTTCAGAACGCTACAATCGGTCCCATCCAGACCGAAGTGACGGAGATTTCCACCGAAGAACGTTTGCGGCGTGTCGCCTATGGCGCGATCATCTTTATCGGCTTTGTCGTTCTGGTGGTTGTGTTGGAACTGGCTCAGTCCATCCTTGCGCCATTGGTTCTTGCGATGATTGTCGGACTGGTCTTCGGGCCACTGGTCGAGCGCATTGAGGCCTATGGGGTGCCTGCTTGGGTTTCTGCCATGATCGCCGTTCTGCTTCTGCTGTTGCTGATCGGGCTGGCAATCACCGGGTTTGCCGTGCCGCTGTCGGACTGGATGGATCGGTTGCCGGTGATCTGGGCCCGGATTCAGAACGAGTTGGCCAACTGGAAGGGCCTGATTGAAACCATCTCCAGCCTTCAGAGCCAGTTCAGCGAAATGGCTGGGGGCGACCCTGCCTCTATGACGGTCAATGTGGCCAATGGCGACACGGTCAAGCAGGTTGCCTTTTTCGCCCCTTCGCTGGCCGCCCAGATCATTCTGTTTCTGGCCGGGCTATTCTTTTCCATCGCTACCCGGCATCAGATGAAATACTCGATCCTGATGCGGGCGGATAGCGGACCGCGCCGCAAGGCGCTGGCGCGGATGATTGTCGACATCGAAAAGCGCCTGTCGAGCTACATGCTGAACGTCTCGATGATCAATCTGGGACTGGCGGTCGCCGTTTCCCTTGCCATGTGGCTGATCGGCGTGCCTTCACCGATGCTTTGGGGGCTTTTGGCGGGAATGCTCAATTTCATCATCTATATCGGCCCGGCCATCATGTCGGTGATCATGCTGGCGGTTGGTCTGTCGCTGCACAGCCAGTTGGCGCTGATCATCGCTCCGGTAGCCGTTTATCTGTTGATCAATTTTCTGGAGGCGCAATTTGTCACCCCAATGGTTCTGGGGCGCATCATGACCGTCAACCCGTTCCTGATCTTCCTGTCGCTTGTGGGCTGGATCTGGCTGTGGGGGGCTGTTGGCGGGTTCATTGCCGTGCCGATGCTGCTGATCGGGCAGATCGTGCTCAGCCATGGGGATTTCATCGCCTCAGGTGAAGGCCTGCGCGTGTGATCGGTTTCGTTTTGGATATTTGGGGTTGAAAAAAATATTTATAATTACCGAATTTTAAAGTATTCAAAACAATACTGCTCAAATATCTCGAATGCAGGGATGAACAGCTTATTCCGGGACCGCTTTCTCTCTGGAATGGTAAGGGAACCTTCGTGTCGTATGTGCTGGAAAATCTGGATCAGTCCTTCTATGAGACGGTCCTTGATGCGCTTAATGACGGGGTCTATTTTGTCAATCGCAAGCGCCGGGTTCTCTACTGGAACAAGGGCGCGGAACGGTTGAGCGGCTTTTCTGCCAAGGAGGTTCTGGGCAAGAGCTGCGCCGACCAGACACTCAATCATGTCGATGATCAGGGACGTTGCCTGTGCGTCAAGGGGTGCCCGCTTGCGTCCTGCATGCGTGATGGCATCTCCCGAGAAGTCAATGTCTACATGCATCACAAGGAAGGGCATCGGATACCGGTCAGTATCCGGTCTTTTCCGATCCGTGACAAAGCGGGCAAGATCACCGGCTCCGTCGAGGTCTTCAAGGACAACAGCCAACATCTGTCGATGGTTACCGAGTTCGAAACGCTGCAGCAGGAGGTCCTGACCGATCCGCTGTCTGGCGTTGGCAATCGACGCTTTGCCGATTTGTCGCTGGAGCGTCTGCAGTCACGTTTTGAAGAGGAACAGGGCCAGTATGGGGTCATCCTCGCCGATATCGACAATTTCAAGAACATCAACGACACATGGGGCCACCCCGTCGGCGACAGGGTGATCAAGGCGATTGCCCGGACTCTGGCCTCGATCCTGCGGCCAACGGACATTGTCTGCCGATTGGGAGGGGACGAGTTTCTCATCCTGCTTCCCAATGCATCTGTCGCCGGGGTCGAGATCGTCGGCAACCGTCTGGACATGTTGATCAAGGAATCCTGGATCAATCTCGGGGACGAATTGCTGTCCTTCTCCTGCTCGATCGGAGCGGCCCATTCCAGTACATGCCGAACCACGGTGATTGCTGTCGATCAGGCCGACAAGCAGCTCTACATGAGCAAGGGCAACGGTCGTGGCTGCTTCTACATGAACGACAAGCGGGTTTGCAGCAGCACCGCCGCCTGATCTCCCTCCTGTGGCGCGGGGCCAACCTTGCACCACTGTGCTGCCGTGATCGTCGTTCAGTTGGCGAAAAGTCATGATAATAGGGATTGAAACCCCGCGCGCTCGCCTTTAAAACGGGGCAACTCGTGATTTCCCCGCAGCATTCCCCTGATTCTTCCTGTGATCCAGGATGAAAGCTGCTGCTGGAGATCTTTTGGAACACTGTGCTTCTGACAGATCCTGCCGATTTCGGCAGGAGGGAAGCGCTCTATTCGGACGGTAGCGGTATATGGCTCGACAATTCATTTATCACATGCATGGTCTTTCCAAGACCTACGGTGGCGGCAAGAAGGTTCTGGAAAATGTCCACCTTTCTTTCTACCCGGATGCGAAGATCGGTATTCTCGGCCCGAACGGCGCGGGTAAATCAACCGTGCTGCGGATCATGGCCGGGCTTGACAATGAATTCACCGGTGAGGCCTGGGCCGCAGAAGGCGCCAAGATCGGCTATCTGCCGCAGGAGCCGGTGCTTGACGAGAGCAAGGACGTGCTCGGCAACGTGATGGAAGGCGTTGCGGAAAAGCAGGCCATTCTGGATCGCTACAATGAACTGATGATGAACTATTCGGACGAAACCGCCGAAGAGGGCGCCAAGCTTCAGGATGTCATCGACAGCCAGAACCTGTGGGATCTTCAGTCCCAGGTGGAAATGGCCATGGACGCCCTGCGCTGTCCTCCGTCCGATGCCGATGTTTCCGTGTTGTCCGGCGGCGAGAAGCGCCGTGTGGCGCTGTGCAAGCTGCTGCTTGCCGAGCCTGATCTGCTGCTGCTCGACGAACCGACCAACCATCTGGATGCGGAAACGGTCAACTGGCTTGAAAAGCATCTGCGCGAATTCAAGGGCGCCGTGCTGATCATCACCCACGATCGCTACTTCCTCGACAATGTCACGGGCTGGATTCTCGAACTCGACCGTGGTCGTGGCATTCCTTACGAAGGCAACTACACCGCCTATCTGGAAGCCAAGGCCAAGCGTCTGGCTCAGGAAGGTCGCGAAGAGGCTGCCCGTCAGCGTGCCCTGTCGCGTGAGCAGGAGTGGATTGCGGCGAGCCCGAAAGCCCGTCAGGCCAAGTCCAAGGCCCGTATCCGCGCCTATGACGAATTGCTCAAGCGCAACGAGGAACGCGCTCCGGGTACTGCCCAGATCATCATTCCGCCGGGAGAACGTCTTGGTGACGTGGTCATTGATGTCGAAGGCCTGAAGAAGGGCTTTGGCGATCGTCTGCTGATCGATGGCCTCGATTTCAAACTGCCACCGGGCGGCATCGTCGGCATCATTGGCCCGAACGGCGTCGGCAAGACCACCCTGTTCAAAATGCTGACCGGCCACGACACGCCGGATGCTGGCTCGATCCGCCTTGGTGACACCGTTCATCTTGGTTATGTCGACCAGTCCCGTGATGCGCTTGATCCGGACAAGACCGTCTGGGAAGAAATCTCCGAAGGGGATGACATCATCAAGCTTGGCAAGCGAGAAATGAACAGCCGCGCCTACTGCTCCGCCTTCAACTTCAAGGGTGGCGATCAGCAGCAGAAGGTCGGGTCCCTGTCTGGTGGGCAGCGCAACCGTGTTCATCTGGCCAAGGTTCTAAAGTCCGGCGCCAATGTGCTGCTGCTTGACGAACCGACCAACGACCTGGACACCGAAACGCTGGCAGCTCTGGAGGATGCGCTGGAAGATTTCGCCGGATGCGCCGTGGTCATCAGCCATGATCGTATGTTCCTTGACCGTCTTGCCACGCATATCCTTGCCTTTGAAGGCGATAGCCATGTGGAATGGTTCGAAGGCAACTTCGAAGATTACGAGAAGGACAAGGTGCGTCGGTTGGGGCCGGATGCGGTCAATCCGAAGCGCATCAAATACAAACCGTTTACGCGTTAAGCCGTATTTTTCTGGTTATTGGAAAACAAAAAGCCCTGTCGCCAAGACAGGGCTTTTTTATTGCCGGATCCTTAACGGAATGCTGTCTGGTGCAATTTTACTGAGGCGGTCACAGCGGAAAAAATTTGTTCTTCCACACAAGATTTTCCATTGAATTCTATGATGTTGACAGGCGCTCGCTGGCCTGCTTCACAGCGGTGAAAATCCCGTGAGGCGTTGATTTCTCTGTTGAATTCGTAATTTTGAATGTAATTGACCCGAATAAATCCAATTTGAATAAAATTTTATTATTCTTTTCATCGATTTAGCTTCAAATTCCCGTTCTCCGTTTAGGTGTTTGTATATGGCTTCTCTGTAGCTTGGATCGGAAATCAGATTCTCAAGTGGTGTCGATCTTAGATTAGAGCGGATTTTGTCAAATGCAGGCTGCCAACGTAAAAACCGAGCTCGTGGACTGGAAAGTTCTCAACGGTCAAAGCGATAATGGTAAGAGTGACGAACTGATGCGCCATGTTGCGTCCCTGTTCTCGCTGACAGCATCTCATTGCGATGAAGAACAATTGGCGACGTATGATACTGTTCTGCAGCGCCTTGCTGATCTGGTGGGCGAGGAAACGCGTTCCTTTGCTGCACAGAAGATCTGCCATCTCGAGAACGCACCGCACAGCATTGTCCGGCGATTTGCATTCGACGCGATCAAGGTTGCCGATCCGATTTTGCGCCACTCGCCAGTCCTCACTGACAAGGATCTGATCGAGGTGAGCGAGGTGCGTAGCGATGATCATCTTGTTTCGATCAGCATGCGCAAGACCCTCAGCAGTGTCGTGACCGATGTGCTGATCCGAACTGGCCATGGCACAGTCATGATCAAGCTGGCAGCCAATGCGGGCGCTGATCTTTCCGACGAGAGCATGCAGGCTCTGGACGAGGCCGCTGCCAATGACAGATTTCTTGCCACCGAGCTGGCTAACCGGATTGCCGACAAGGATCAATCCCGCAAAACGATCGGATCGAATGCGTTCCCGTCCCGCCATGTCGATCTCAACAAGTTGTGGAGCGAGGTTGAGCCCAAGGTGGAGGAGCGTTTCTACAATCTCTCTCGCCATTCCTATCTGGCGCGCTACCGGTTCGATCCGTCTTTGACCAAGATCGAGAAACTGTTCGAGCAGGGCTTCCTGGGCAATGGTGTGTTGAGGCAATTTGCCTGCAATGATCAGTTTGCTGATCTGGTTTGTGGTATCGCCAAGCTTTCCGGTTTTCCACACCAGATCGTGGCACGCATGATGTCGAGTCTTGAGTGGGACCAGATTCTGAGCCTGTTTAGGTGTTTGTCCTTCTCGGACGAACTGGTGCACGACATTCTTGAATGTGGGCCGTGGATGCTTTGCCTTTCCTCTGGTCAGAGCAATGCGGTCCAGAGGCGCTATCGACAGATCAGTCTCGAGGAAGCAAAGATCAACGTCAATCGCTGGCCGACAACCGGATTGCGTCTGGACTGACGGCTTTGTGCCGGTTTGTGTGATCTCAGGTTCCCGGCCCTGAGGGCGATCATGGGGATCGGAATTCTGAAGGCGGCCCGTTTCGGTGCCGCCTTTTCTTTGCTGGCATTCGGCCCGCCAATTCTCCATTTGTAGTGTCTTCCAAATCAAAAATCCGTTGTATCCTTGTCTGATCACCCTCTTTGCTCAAGAGACCTTGTAAAAACAAAGCTTTGAAGCATCGGGGTGCAGAGTTGAAATCAGTAAGCACTTGGTTGATTACAACCGTTTTGCCTGCTATGGATTTCTATGGTCGGTGACTATAAGTTCCGACTGTCAGTATAGGGGCCAGACAATGCATGTAACCGCATTCCGGATTTTCGTCAGAGATCTAGCCGTCGCGCGTGATTTTTATGCGAACGCGCTGCAATGGCCCATGGTTTGGGATCGGTTCGATCAGGGGGCGGTCGGTTTCGAGCCCGGGATGCTGGTCATCATCGAAGAAGAAGATGCGCGCGGGCCTCAGGCCTCGCTGATCGGGCGGTTCACCGGGCTGTCACTGGCCGTGGATGATCTGCCTTCGCTGTACCAGTCCCTGAAGGCGCGCGGAGTTCCTTTCGTGGCACCACCGGAACGCCAGTTCTGGGGAGGGTCGCTGGTGCATCTCATCGATCCGTCAGGCAATATCATCACGCTGGTCGAATAGATCCGGTCGCCATTCCGACATGTGGGCAGGTCGCAACCGGGCGCACCGGAGCGGCAGCCATTGTTGCGAGAATAGCGGCACCATGAAAAAAGCGGGCTTGCAGCCCGCTTTTTCTTTGTTTCGGTTGCCAGAAGCCTATTGTTTCTGTTCCGCATCATATTTTTCGATGATAGAGCGGATGGTGCTGGCCACGTTGGGGGCGATGTCGTCGCGTTCCATGCCAAAGGCGACGTTGGCCATAAGGAAGCCGGACTTGGAGCCGCAGTCGAAGGTGTCGCCTTCATAGATCATGCCAGTGAACTCCTGGTCGTTGTTCAGGCTGATCATGGCGTCGGTCAACTGGATCTCGTTGCCGCTGCCGGGCTGCTGATGGGTGAGGTAGTCGAAGATTTCCGGCTGCAGGATGTAGCGCCCCGACAGGATGAGGTTGGACGGCGCGGTGCCCGGTTCCGGCTTCTCGACCATGCCTTTGATCTCGACACTGTCCTCATACTGCTCGCCCGGCTGAATGACACCATATTTGAAGGTCATCTCCATTGGCACTTCCTCAAGCGCTACCACGTTGCCGTCCCGCTTGTTGTAGATATCCATCATCTGGGCAAGGCAGCCCTTGGGGGACTTCATGATCATGTCTGGCAACAGAAGCGCGAAGGGTTCGCGACCAACCAGTTCCTTGGCGCAGAGCACGGCATGACCGAGCCCCAGCGGCTGCTGCTGGCGGGTGAACATTGTGTGTCCCGCCTTCGGCAGATCCTTGCGCAGGCTCTTGAGAATATCGTATTTGCCACGCTGCTTGAGCGTGTCCTCCAGTTCGACCTGAACGTCGAAGTGATCCTCGATAACCGCCTTGTTGCGGCCCGTGATGAAAATGAACTGTTCGACACCCGCTGCCTTGGCTTCATCAACGACATATTGAATGACTGGTCTGTCAACAATCGTCAGCATTTCCTTTGGTAGCGCTTTGGTCGCGGGGAGGAAGCGCGTTCCAAGACCTGCCACAGGGAATACGGCTTTGCGGATAGGCTTTACCATCTTTTTTAGCTCCGATCAGTTACTTTGAGCGTTTGACGTGCGGGCGGGATTCTAGATCCTCCCGGATAACGCTTTGCATTAATGTTTTGGGACATTATGGCGCTATTCACAAGAAAACGCAGTTGTGCCCTATCTTATTCAAAATTGGTTCGTTTCAAGAAAAGAGAGTGCCTATTCAAAACAGAAAAGCCGCTTCATTGCAAACAGGGAAAATTTATTTGATTGGTGACCTTTCACTATCTTGGCCATATTCTTGTGGCAATGTGATTCACTGCAAAGTTGTATTCTCTCTTTCAGGATTTGTTTATGCCTATACGAAAATGGACAAGATCAATTGGGCAAACCCCGGCTGCCGGGGTGATTTCCGCCGCGTTTCTGCTTTTTGCGCTCCTTTCCTCTGAAGCCAACGCACAAACCGCCCAAGGGTTCCAAAACTGGATCCGGTCTTTCTGGCCAACCGCCCAGGCAGAGGGGATTACCTCCCAAACCTACAATGCGGCGTTCGCCGGTGTCGAGTTCGACAGCTCCGTGATCAAACGGGCGACCAACCAGCCTGAATTCGTCAAACCGATCTGGTCCTACATGGATGGCGCGGTCAGCGATGTCCGCATCAAGAATGGTCAGAAGATGAAGCGGCAGCATGCCTCGCTGTTGGCAAAACTGGAGCGGGCCTACGGCGTCGACCGGCATGTGCTGCTGGCGATCTGGGGCATGGAAACGGCCTATGGCTCCATTTTCAGCAACAAGGCGCTGATCAAGCCGACCATCCAGTCGCTGGCGATGCTGGCCTATGCCGATCCCAAACGGTCCTCTTTCGGGCGAACCCAGCTGCTGGCGGCGCTCAAGATTCTGCAGAATGGCGATATCGCGCCGTCGCAGATGGTTGGGTCCTGGGCTGGCGCCATGGGGCATACCCAGTTCATTCCGACCACATTTCTGCTCAAGGCCGTCGATTTTGATGGCGATGGTCATCGGGATATCTGGAATTCCGTGCCTGATGCGCTGGCTTCCAGCGCCAATCTGCTCAAGGATGCTGGCTGGGAGACCGGCAAGACATGGGGTTATGAGGTTTCGCTACCGAGTACCTTCGCCTTTGAACTTGCGGACGGGAGCACCACCAAAACGCTGGCCGACTGGGAAAAACTGGGCGTCAAGCGCGTACATGGGCGAGCCTTTCCGCGTCCGGACGACCAGGCCCAACTGATCATGCCGGCCGGCTACAGGGGACCGGCCTTTCTTGTCCTGAAGAATTTTTCCGTCATCAAGCGCTACAACAATGCCACTTCCTATGCACTGGCCATCGGGCATCTGGCCGATCGCATCATGGGCGGCGGCGGTTTTGCGCACGAGTGGCCTCGGTCCGACCGAATGCTGACAACCAGTGAACGCGAGGAGGTGCAGACTATTCTGAACCGGCTTGGATATGATACAGGTGGCGTTGACGGGCAACTTGGTTCGCGGTCGCGGGCGGCTATCCGCCATTGGCAGAAGAAGGTCGGTCTGGTGCCGGACGGGTTTGCCAGCGGGGATTTGCTTGAGGCTCTGCGTAAGGCGCGTTAAAAGGATCCTGTCCCGGACGCAGGGTGTGCAAGGAGCATGGAACGATGGACGAGAAGAGGCGAACGACTGGCAGCGGACGCGCAAGGGGCCTGATTGGCCTGATGACGCTCATCTGTTTTGCACTCGGCACCTTCTTCTCCGGCCCTTCCCTTGCTGCGCCGTCTCTTTCAGGTGGCGATCCGCTTGCTGCCGCAGCGGCTCCAACGCGTACGGTGCCTGATGATGGCCGCTATGATGTGGCGTTGGGTTTTTTTGAATTTCTGTTCAAGCGGCGTACGCCAAAGAAGCAGCAGGAGGCCCCGAAGGCTCCGGCCTCTACAGCCCCCAAGGCTCCGGCTGCTCCGGTCATAAAAACGGTTGCCAAGGACCCTGATGCGGCGGTGATCGCCGTGTTCGGTGATGAGTTTTCGCAAGACATCGCATGGGGGTTGAAGGATGCCTTCTCCAAGGCTCCCGATGTCAGGGTCGAGATCTATTCCCAGCCCAACAGCGGGATCATCTATCGCGCTCAGAGCAATCCGCTGGGCGATGCCGATGCGTTCTTTGCCGCTCATCCGTTCAACTTTGCCGTGGTCATGGTGGGTCTCAACGATCGCCGGGAAATTCCTGCGCGCAAGGATGCCGAGGGCAATCAGGTCTCGCCGGCTCTCGAATTCCGCACCGATGAATGGGCCCGAGCCTATCAGAGAGAGATCGACCGGATCCGACTTGCTTTTGCCAAGCAGGACAAGCCGGTCTTCTGGGTGGGATTGCCGCCTGTCGGTAGCGAGGATCTGGCCGCTGACATGCGCTATCTCAACGATCTGGTATCCAGCCGTCTGACCGAGCGGGACGAAGATTTCATCGATGTCTGGGATGCCTTCTCCGACGAAGACGGCAATTTCTCCTTCCGCGGTCCGGACCTCAACGGACAGGATGTGCGGTTGCGCCTGAAGAATGCCATCCGGTTCACTCAGGAGGGGCGACGCAAGCTTGCTTTCTATGTGGAGAAACTGGTCATTCGCGTGCTGTCCCAGTCGGTGGATGAGGATGTGCTGCCCAAGAATCTGGCCTCGGCCGACGAAAGCGCGCTGCGTGAAGGGTTGGGCGCGCGTCGTGACATCTATGCGCTGCGCAAGCCGCCTCTGGAATCGGATGAACTGATCAATCCGAGCGTGTTTTCCCTGTCCTTCTCTGCAGAGGGTGGAGACGATCCACTGAATAATGCGGACAACGCTCCCAAATACCGGGTCGACGATTTCGTCTGGAAGGGGCGGAATTAGGGTAAAAGCCGCTCCGGCCTGTGCTTTTCTGTCGCCTTTTCCGATCTGTGATTGCCCACCATCACGGGACTCTGTAAGAGTGTTGACGGTCTTGGCAGGGCTCGCCAATGGGTTGGTTAGCCAGTTGCCTTTTGTCGTTTCTGGCCCCTTGGTGGGCCTGCGTCTGGCTCGTTCGGAGCGGCTATCCGGCTCCGGTTCTGCAGCAGGGCGCCAGTGTTTGGGTGGGAGTTTTCATGAGCAATATTGATCGTGCACCGGATTTCGATTTTCTGCATCAACTGGCAGATCTGGCGGGGGAAACCGTGCTGCCGCTGTTTCGTGAGCCTATCGCGATCGAGAACAAGCTCGCCACGGGGTTCGATCCGGTAACGGACGCCGACAAGCAGGCCGAGCTGAGAATGCGGGCCCATATTCAGGAGCATTTCCCTTCCCATGGCATTCTGGGTGAGGAATTCGAAGCCAAGGATCTCAATGCCGATGGTCTGTGGGTGCTTGATCCGATCGACGGAACGCGTGCCTTCATATCCGGACTGCCAACCTGGGGAACCCTGATCGGCTATCGCCATTCCAGCGGACAAAGCCTTGGCATGATGAGCCAGCCCTTCACTGGCGAGCGGTTCTTTGGCGATGGCAAACAATGCCACTACAAGGGACCGGACGGTGAGAAGGCGATATCGAGCCGGGCCTGCAAGTCGATCAGCGATGCAACGCTGTTCACCACGGGGCCAGATATCTTTGACGCGGAAGAATTCAAGTGTTTTCGCCGGGTCGAGAAGGCTGTGCGCCTGTCGCGCTACGGGGTCGACTGCTATGCCTACTGCATGCTGGCCATCGGCATGGTCGATCTGGTCATCGAGGCCGGTCTCAAGCCGGTTGATATCGCGCCGCTGATTCCGGTCATCGAAGGGGCTGGCGGTGTCGTCACCAACTGGCAGGGCAAGTCGGCCTTCGATGGCGGACAGGTGGTGGCCACCGGCGATCCCGCCTTGCATGATGCCGTGCTGGAGCTGCTCTCTGGCAAGGCCTGAGCCTGCAAAGATGTCCCCACCTAGGTCCGGTCATCGGTTGATGGCCGGCGCGGGCAATCGCGCAGCTCAGGCGCTCTGCTGCCTGAGGGTGCTGGTGCCCGGAATGAAACTGTCAAACGCTGCCCAGAACTGTTCGCGGATGATCTCCCGCTCCATCATGATTTCATGCTTGCTGCCGGTGATCGAGGTGGCATGGGCGGCGCGCGTGGTCAGGGCGAAGAGTTCTGCTGCCCGGGAGTTGACGATCGCATCATTGCCAGCAGTCAGAATGAAGGTCGGGGTGTGGATGGTCGGCTGGAAGTCGCTTGATTGCAGCACATCCAGCGCCTTGCTGATTTCATGGGTCCAGAGGATCGTTGGTCCGCCGATACCGAGTTCGGGTGCGTCGATCAGGAATTGCCGGTTGCGATCATAGCGCGGGCCATCAGAGGTCAGCTTGTTGGTGTAGAAACCCAGCCGGTCCAGAGGGGTGCGCGGTGCACCGGGCACATACCAATTGCCAAGCCCCAGATAGCGCAGAAGCCCGGAGGCTTTCCGGATGCCCGGCTGCTGCAGGGAGATTCCCATGAAGCCATGGGCGCTGGTGTTGATCTCGATCAGCGGTGCGCAGAGAAAGGCGCGTTCGATCTTGGTGCGCAGTCGAGGCAGGTTGTTGAGCAGGATCAGCCCCCCCATCGAATGGGCAAGGGCAAAGCACGGCGGCGGGCAATCCGGCAGGATCACGTCCTTGATGAATTGTTCCAGATCCCGGCCATAGTCAGTGAAGCGGCGGACGTGGCCTTTCATGCGGTCTGGCAGCAGCCGGTCGGACATGCCTTGGCCGCGCCAGTCGAGGGTGGCAACCGCAAAGCCGCGTTGGCGCAGCTCGGTGATCACTTCGTAGTATTTTTCGATGAATTCCGCTCGGCCCTGAAGCAGGCAGATTGTTCCCTTGGGGGTGGGCGAGAGTGAGGGCCAGCGGGCAACGCGCACCTCACTGTTATCCCGGCACGTCATGGCGTGGCAGATGCCATCTGCCAGCTCTGGAAATTTTTCAAGATTATTCAGATGCATATCTGCCCCCGGAAGCCTTTTGCGAGCAGTGTAGCGAAATGTGGTCAAGATGGGAGGGGAAAATTGGACTGGCGCAGTTTTTTCACGGCTAACGCTGATGGGCCGGGACGCGGCGCACAAAAGGTGCCACCATGGCGTGATCGACCCCTTGGACGGGGTCGATCAGACGGGAAAAGAGGGGGCTCAATCAGTAGCTCCAGAACGGCGTCCTGTCTCTGTGATAGTAACCGTATGGGCTGCTGTAATAAGCGCGGTAGCGGAAGTCTCCCGAGCGCTGGTCATCATAGTAGCCCTGTCGGGGATAGCGAAAATCCCGGTTATCATTCGGGCGCCACTGATTGGGAACGGCCCGAGGGTTGCCGGAACGCGGGTCCGATGGAACGTAGCGTGGAGCCGGGCGAGGATCGATTGTCGAGTGACGCGGTGCCGGGCGCGTTTCCTTGATCCGCCAGCTCTTCAGGATCAGGCCCGAGCGGCTGTCGATCTTCAGGTTGAAGAGCGTGCCTTCCTTGTCCCGTGCCGTCAACGATGCGACATCGCCTCTCCTGACAAAGTTCTGGATGTCATAGAAGCCGTATTTGCGAATGGTGCGGGTGATCCTGTCCTGACGGCTGTCGACCTGAGGCCTTGGCTGGACTGTCGGCCTTGCAGCTGGTCTGGCCTGGGGCCCATTCTGACCTGGGCGGTGCATTTGGGTTGGAGCAGGGTTGCCTGAGCCATAGTATCTTCTGTCGGTCTGGGAGTTGTTCTGCGCCTGTGCGGGCTGGCAAACGGTGAATGCGACGAGGAGCGGAAGCGCGATAGCTGTCAGTTTCATGGTCTTGCCTTTCCTTTATCCAGTAGGGTTTGGTTCTGCCATCGTTGTTGTGGGGTCAGACTAGCAATGGTCATATGAACCCATTCGGAAGGCGCTGTTCATGTCGAGTTCAATAACGTGGCGAATGTATGGCAGGGGGATGCGATTGGCACGTTTCTGCCATTTTTGAGAAAATTTCCGGAAGGTCTTGAAATGCTCCGGGCGCATTTCCATATCGTTTGGTGTCGGAGGCCAGATGGCTCCGGCTTCATTCCCTTCCTGCCACAGAACGGGGGAAGGGGCACTGTCAGGAACGCACTTTTTTGTCGCTCAAAGGAGGACTCTATCATGCGTCATTATGATCTTACCCCGCTTTATCGCTCTACCGTCGGTTTCGACAAACTCTTTTCGATGCTGGATTCCGTAACCGGCCCCGATAGCAGCGCTCCAAGCTACCCACCTTACAACATTGAACGTCTGGCCGAGAATTCCTACCGGATCTCGATGGCCGTTGCCGGCTTCTCCGAAAAGGATCTGACCATCGAAGTGAAACAGAACACTTTGAAGGTAACCGGTGAAAAGGTTGTTGACGAAACCGAGAAGGACAAGGACTACCTGCACCGCGGAATCGCGTCCCGTGCATTCGAGCGTCAGTTCCAGCTCGCCGACTATATGCTGGTAGAGGGTGCAAGCATGGAGCATGGCCTGCTTCACATCGATCTCAAACGCGAGATCCCGGAAGCCATGAAACCGCGCCAGATCGAAATCCGCTCCTCTGGCAAGGAAAATGATCCAGCCGTGATCGAAGGCTCGACGCACTAATCTCCGACGCATCGCTGCCCGGCTTTCGTGGTCGGGCGCGACCGGTGGCCCATAGCAGGCCACCCACGCTTCTTCGTTCCAGGATCGACTGTCGGGGGAAGCGCGTTCGATGCCGCTTCTTCCGGCAGTCACTCTCACAGGAAAGCGCTCTTCCGTCAGGTCGAGCGCTTTTTGTTGTTTGAGGCTGGTCCGTCGCCAAGGGGCCGCTGTCCTGCTATTTCATGCAGTCAAGAAAGCTGTCGACATCCTCGTTCGTGGTGGCAAAGGACGTGACCAGACGCAACAGACATTCGTCTTCTGCCGGGCAGTCTTCCGGTGCAAGGCCGAAGGTTGGCCAGCTGTGGAACACGGCTCCCGCAGCCTCTGCGGCACTGGCCTTGCTCTTTGGCACGATGGCGAAGACCTCGTTTGACTGGCAGGGCCAGGCGGTGCGGCTATGGTCAAAGGCGTTGAGGCCATCGGCTAGCCGGGCTGCCATGGCGTTGGAATGGCGAGCATTGGCCAGCCAGTGGTCATCCTCGAAATAGCCCTCGAACTGGGCGGCCGCAAACCGCATCTTGGAAAAGAGCTGTCCGGCCCGTTTGCGGCGATACATGAAGTCGCGCGCATAATCCTTGTTGAAGAAGACCACGGCCTCGGCACACCAGGCACCATTTTTCGTGGCCCCGAAAGACAGTACGTCAACCCCGGCCTGCCACGTCATCTCGGCAGGCGTGACGTCCAGTGAGACCAACGCATTGGCAAAGCGGGCTCCATCCATGTGTACGGCAAGGCCATTGGCCTTGGCCTGCGCGGTTAGGCTTTTGATTTCCTCGATGCTGTAGAGGGTGCCAAATTCGGTTGCCTGTGTCAGAGAAACGGCGCTGGGCTGGCCATGGTGCACGACCCCGTGAGGCACTTCCTGAAAGCCGATCGCCAGGGCCGCTGCATCGAGCTTGCCATGCTTGCCATCCAGCCCCCACATGCGGGCGCCAGAGGTGAGAAATTCCGGGGCACCACATTCATCAACTCGGATATGGGCCTCCTTGTGGCAAAAGACGGTGCCTGCCGGGCCCGTGAGCGCAGAAAGGGCCAGCGCGTTGGCTGCCGTACCTGTGGCCACAACGAACACGGAGCAGTCGGTTTCAAAGATCTGCCGGAACTTGTTCTCGACCGACTCGCTCAGGGCTCCTTCGCCGTAGGCGGGTTCAAAGCCGGCTGTGTGCCGCGCCAAGGCGTTCATGACGGGCTCGGATGCTCCGGCCCAGTTGTCACTGGCAAAATACATGGGAAAGTCCTTCGGGCAGGTGTTCTGTTTGGCCTCACTAGAAACCGCACGCCGGGGCGTTGTCAAGGCTCCCGTTCCGGTGTCCGGCATGGTCGGCCGCATTTTCGGCATGCGCTCTGAGGGGGGGGCGAATCCTGACGATCATTGTTCGCAGGTGGGGGCGGATGAAGCGCTGGGCAGGTGTGAGCCAGAAAGACCTATCCCAAGAATCTGAGAAAATTGCGTGAAACTACGTAATTCTTTGGGTTTTTGTGGTGAAAATTCTGGCAGAATCAGAAGGAAAAAGTGCTAGCCTAAAAATTGTGCACACTAATAATTAATCACGGATTTGCCAAGGATTGCGGGAAAATACATATCAGTTTCAACCGCTTGCTTAAAGCAGCTCTAATCGGGAGGGGAAATTTGCCAAGTTTGGCCTGATTGGTGATTAAATATTGAGCAGTGCCTGTTTGACTATCTTTGGTGTAAATGCGAAAGTGTTTTTGCGGAACATTTTTCCCGCCGCCCTTGCTGGGCGTTTCCTCCTTAGACTTTTCGGGCCGCTTGTAGCGGCCCTTTTTTCTTTGTGAAATCAGTGGCTTTCGCACTGGTGGCCGCGTGATGCTCGATGCCTCGCGTCGGAGCCTGTTGGCAGACGCATGGTTGGTTGCAGACAGGGATGGTTGCTGGGCTGAGGTTACTCAGCCGCCGCCGCAGTTGGATACAGGGCATCACTGGCGCATTGCATCAGCATGTCCGTAAAGCGGCCAAACAAGTCGACGAGCTCGGCAAAATGGGGCAGAGGTTCGAATGTTTCTTCATTCATGTAGAGGCTGCGATCGATTTCGATCTGCAAGGCATGCAGCCCCTTGATGGGGCGCCCGTAATGCTGGGTGATGAAGCCACCCGCATAGGGCCGGTTGATTTCCACCCGGAGCCCCAAATGACCGAGGATGCTTTTGGCCGAGTTGATCAGCAAAGGATGGCAACTGGTTCCGAAGCGGTCACCCAGAACGATGTCCGGACGAGTGTTCGGGCTGGCATTCTGGAACACCCGTGACGGCATCGAGTGGCAGTCGATAAGGCAGGCAAAGCCGAAATTCACATGCGCCAGCGCCAGCTCCCGCCGCAGGGCCTGATGATATGGCTTGTAGAGGGTCTCGATCCGGTCAAGGCCCTCTTGCAGGCTCAGTTTGTGCCGGTAGATTTCCTTGCGCTCGGAAACGATGCGAGCGATGGTGCCAAGGCCGCTGCCAACGCGGGCACCGGAGGTCTTTGCATAGGAGGGCAGGGGATCGCTGAAGACGATCGGATCAAGCTCATAGGGCTCCCGATTGAGATCCAGAAAGGCGCGCGGAAAATTGGCCGCCATCAAGGGCACGCCACAGGACGGCGCCCTTGAATAGAGCAGATCGATATAGGAATCTTCCGAGCTGCGCAGTTCGAGCTCGGTCAGGCGGCTGGAATTCTTGAAGTCGGCAGTGTAACAACGGCCGGAATGGGGAGAGTTGAACAGGAACGGGGCCAGCTGCTGCTCAGGTCGCTCGATCCAGAAGGGTTCATCGAGTATGTCTGTGGGCTGAAACTGTTCTGGGCTCAACGTTTTCTCTGTCTTGTGATCGGTTGCGGGGCCTTGCTACTGCCCTTGCCTTTCGGTTAAGGGCGTTTGCGGCTTTATGCCACTATCTTGCGATTCTGCCGGATTGATGCCGAATTGCAAGTCAAAAACCTGATTCGGCTTATCTTCTCTCTTGTCAGGGAATAGTATTTCAATATTATCTAAATTGGGAGCGTTCCTTACAAGGAAAAAGGGCGGAATTCCGGCTAAATGAACGAGACTGTGGTTGAAATGCCGTTTGGTTCACCGGATTTTTACTCGTAGGGCCTTGTATGGTAAGTCACTGTAACCCGAGTTAGGGTTGAGACGAATTTGCCGAAAGATGCCCGCCAGCGGGCTGGAGAAAAAGAAACCATGTCGCAGATTTTGCTTGCTGAAGATGACAATGATATGCGCCGCTTTCTAGCGCGCGCGTTGCAGAATGCGGGATATGAAGTCGTCTCGTTCGACAACGGGAAAAGCGCCTATGACCGCTTGCGCGAGGAGCCGTTCACGCTTCTGCTGACCGATATCGTTATGCCTGAGATGGATGGCATCGAACTGGCCCGTCGGGCAACGGAACTGGATCCGGATCTCAAGGTTATGTTCATTACCGGGTTTGCAGCCGTCGCGCTCAATCCGGACAGCAATACGCCAAAGGATGCCAAGGTTCTTTCCAAGCCATTCCACCTGAGAGATCTGGTCAACGAAGTCGGGAAGATGCTGGCCGCTTAAGTGGCCGACATTGTTTGCCAAACGGCGACAGGAAGGAAGCCGAAGAAGGTTTTTCACAGCTTCTCGGCTCTTTCATGACAGAATGATAAAAGGGGGGTTGCAATCCCTCTTTCAGGGCGGTAGAAGCCTTCTCACCGCACTGGCTGCAAGTGACGCAGCCGACCAAGGATGGGCGTATAGCTCAGCGGGAGAGCACTACGTTGACATCGTAGGGGTCACTGGTTCAATCCCAGTTACGCCCACCATCCTTTCCTCAATGAAAACAATGCTATAGATTTACGGGCCACCTCTGTAACGAAGTTCTCACTGGTGCATCGTGAACCGGTTGTTCGAGAGACCCTCCTGTTTTCCATTTCGCATGGGAAAAGAGGGATGTTTCCCGATAGATAACACTCGAGTGGCCATATCTTCTGGTTGGATTCGGCGGATCATTCCTCCATGCCCAATTCTGTAGCTTTTGCTGTCTTTCGAAGATAGTCCGGTGAATATATCGAGTAGACCCTTTCCGTGATCCTCGAATCAGAATGCCCAAGAAACGGCGCGATTTCTGACATGGAGTTTCCCTCTTCGGCCATGGGCCGCTCCTGTCGAGAGTCGTGGTGCTTACAACCAGTAGGCGGAATCGGGGCGGGAGGCATCCTTGACCAAGGTGTCAATCAAGGCCCTCTGCGCCGGTTTCAGGTAGCGCGATCGGGGCCATACCGCGTGAATGGGCATCTCGGCTCCAGCAAAGGATTCAAGAACAGGCACCAGTGCTCCGGTCGCTAGAGCCCCTGTCACCAGCCATGTCGGCAATTGCGAGAGCCCTGCGCCAGCCAATGTGGCGTCCAGCATGGCATCTCCGTCACTGAACTCGTGCCGCACCCTTATGAGTTGCGGCATTGTGGTGCCGTCGGGTTGGCGAAGCAACCAGGCTGCGGGGCTGTCTTCACGACGGCTGCCGATGATGCAATCGTGTTCGATGAGATCCGCGGGCGTTTCGGGCGCTTCGACCCTTTTGAGATAGTCCGGGCTGGCACAAATCACCAGTCGCTGTCGTCCGAGCAACCGGGCAACAAGGTCCGCATCATCTGCCAGAGATCCGATCCGCACGACGAGATCTACCCCGTCGTTGATGAGGTTGACGCGTCGCTCCGTGAAGTTGACCGAAAGATCGAGCGACCGGTGCTCGCCCGCCAGTCGGGTCAGAACGGGCAGAACATGTCTGCGCCCGAATGCGGCTGGCAAGTGAACATTCAGGCGTCCCGAAATGCGCCCGCTCTGTGCGACGACAGAATCCTCAAGGCTGCGCACATCAGACAGAATCTCAGCCCAGCCATCAAAATAGCGCTGGCCTTCCGGGGTGAGTGACAGCCGCCGGGTGGTACGATGCAGGAGCTTTGTCCCGAGCCTTGCTTCAAGGCGACTGACGCTCTTGCCGACGGCCGAGCCGGTTAGTCCCAGCTGCATGCCGGCCGCTGTGAAGGAGCCGCTGCGCACAGCTTCCACGAATTCACGCACGCCAGAAAAAGGGTCTGTTGTGTTTATCATTCTGGAACCTAAGGATGGGATGAAGGGAATTTGAAGTATATTATCATTTCAAGAATGATCAATAGATTGTTTGGCAACGGCATGCCGACCTACGCAAGCGGCACGCAATCAAGTTTTTTGTCGCATCTAGTGAAAGGACAGGTCCCATGTCCCAACTCTTCTCGCCTTTCGATCTTGCTGGCCAGCAACTGCCCAACCGGGTGGTGATGGCACCCATGACGCGTTCGCGCGCAGAAACCGGGGTGCCGGATGATCAAACGGCGCTCTACTACGCGCAACGCGCCAGTGCTGGCTTGATCATCACGGAAGGCGCGCCTGTCAGCCAACAAGGCAACGGCTATCTTTACACGCCCGGCATCTATACCGACGACCAGGAAGCGGGTTGGGCCAAGGTCACAAAGGCGGTGCACGACCGTGGCGGGCGCATTTTCGTGCAGCTTTGGCATGTCGGCCGAGTTTCTCATACCTCGCTACAGCCGGACAGCGCGGCACCGGTGTCTGCCAGTGCAATTCGGGCAGAGGGTGCCTTTTCCTATGCCATCGGTCCTGATGGTCAACCCGGCCAGCAGCCCGCCAGCACTCCACGCGCACTGGAAACAGATGAGGTCGCTGACATCACGGCTGATTTCGTCTCTGCCGCCAAGCGTGCCATGCGTGCAGGTTTTGATGGGGTCGAGATCCACGGTGCCAACAGCTATCTCTTTGAGCAGTTCCTCAACGCCAATTCCAACCAGCGAACCGATCGCTATGGCGGTAGTATAGAGAACCGGCTGCGTTTCCTCATGGAAACCATCGACGCCGTCGCAGCCGAGATTGGAATGAACAGGACTGGCGTTCGCATCTCTCCCTTTGGTCGGCTTTCCGGCATGAAGGGATATGAAGACGAGGCTGCGACATGGCTTGCAGTTGCTAAGGCACTGGAGGCGCGCCAGCCAGCCTATGTCCACCTGAGCGATCAGCTGTCCATTGGTGGTGAGGCCATGCCTGCGGGCTTCCCCTCGCAGTTCTGCAAGACGTTCACCGGCACGTTGATTGCTGCAGGCGGCTTCACGAAAGAAACAGGCGAGCAGGCGCTTCTGGACGGCGCACTTGATCTCATCGCTTTTGGCAAGCCCTTCATCGCAAATCCTGACCTTGTGGAGCGGATGCAGCATGGCTGGCCGATCAATGATGCCCCTCGAGAAGCCTTTTATGGCGGCTCTGGCGCTGCTGGCTACACCGATTTTCCCGTCTGGCAGGAACAGGCGAATACAGAACAAAAGGACAAGTGACATGACGACACAGACAGATCGCATCAATGCGTTGCTTGATCGAGAAGAGATCCGGGCCTTGCGCCTTCACTACAGCGCTCTTCTTGATGGAGGCAAGGCCGACCGGATGGGTGAGGTGTTTACCACGGATGCCGAGGTGAAGGTCACTGTTGGATCAATGAGCGGTCTTGAGGAGATCAAGGCAAGCCTCAAGGAGGCCTATCACAGCTTTGATACCCTCAAACGCGGTCACTATCCGTTCGTCCACGCAGTTGCAAACCACGACATCACTATAACCGGTCCAGATACGGCCACTGGTAGCTGCTACCTGTTGGATTTTGTCACAGATCGCTCCGCCACGCAGCATCCCTTCCTTATGCTTGGACGGTATGAGGACAGCTATCTTCGTGTGAACGGGGAATGGCGCATTGCACGCTCCGAGCTTGATGTGGTCTGGCCCAATGAAGAGGCCTGAGACCTTTCCCATGGATGATATCACAACACCCCCGCAGAGCTTTTCCCGGGTCTTCTCGGAGAACCGCTTGACGGTTGGGCTGATCACTCCGATCGAGGCCTATCCCGACAGCCCGTTTCCAACCCTTGCCGATCATCAGCAGGTTGCAACCCTCGCTGAACAGGCCGGCTTTGCCAGCATCTGGGTGCGAGACGTTCCCTTCTATGATCCGAATTTTGGTGATGCGGCGCAGATGATCGATCCCTTCGTCTATCTGGGCTTCCTGTCTGCGGTGACCAAAGACATTACGCTTGGAACAACCGGCATTGTTCTGCCCCTGCGCGAACCGATCTCGGTCACCAAACAGGCGCTTTCGATGGACCGGCTGTCCGATGGCCGCTTCATTCTGGGCCTGTCGACGGGCGACCGGCCCGTGGAGTACCCGGCCTTCAATGTCGATTTCGAGGATCGGGGAGCCCGCTATCGCGAGCAGGTGGAACTGATCTGTGCTTTGTCCGAAAACCGTTTCCCACGGATCAAGACACAGCGCTTTGGCACCTTTGCAGGCAATCTCGACATGCATCCCAAGCCGACGCATGGACGGCTTCCATTGATGGCCGTCGGGCGCTCCCGGCAATCCATAGAGTGGCTTGCGCAGACCATCGATGCATGGATCTGGGCGGTGGACGATGACGATGCGATCGCCGAGATCCTGGCCTCACTCAAGGCAGCAGCAGGATACAAGACGCCGCCTGCCTACGGATACTCCACTTTCTTCGATCTGGATCCGAACCCGGACGCCTCCTATCAGCGCTTCTACAATGTGGTGCGGATAGGACGGAAGGCATTGATCGAGCGACTGTTGCGCCACCGTGACCTTGGGGTCCAGCATATTGCGCTCAACCTCAAGCCCTCGCGTCGCCCAGCGCAGTCCGTCATCGAGGAAATGGGGACCTATGTCCTGCCAGCTCTGGCTGATGCATGATGACAAACGAACGCCAGATTCTTGGCCTTTGAGCTGATCATCTGGCGTTTGCAATCTGTTTGGATGGTGGCGTGGTCTGAAGTCGGATTCCAGAACGAAGGGCGCTTCCCAGTAGTGATGCTGTTGCGAGAGAAACCCGGTGAGCGACTGCTTTGAGCGGCGGCGACAAGGTGCCTTTTCCACCCACCCGCTAGTTGACCACTTAAAATGCTGCAGTTTGCTCGAACGTCTGGAATACGGAAGCTTCCGTGCAGAATATGTCGGCTGGAGAATGGCAGGTATGGTGAAGGATTTTCGATGCGGGTCGCGGCGCGATTTCTCGTCTGGATGAGATTTCGGCCCGCGTTGAAAATCCTCCCAAGGAAGAAGCCTGCGGGGATTGCGCTCAGTCTATGGGGAAAGTATTTTGAAGGTCGGTGCGATGGTGCAGCACGGCAGATAATCAGGAGGCAGGCTCATCGTCACCCATGCATTTGAGGCCACCCAGATCATCGAGTCTGATGTTGTCTTCTGTCGTGACAAGCCGCTTGAGATCAGATTTTCGAATTTGGCCGCAAGGTATCCTGTCCGGCATAACTGAAGCAGCCGGTTCTGTTTGGACCATATGTGCAATGTATCTCTCATGCGGCCTTTTCCCTTGGTGGCGCCCGGGATAGTGGCTTCTGACCTCGCCGGAAGATCTCGATGATCCGCATGGGGCCACCGCAACCAGGACAGGGTTCCCGCAGGGTTAGCGGAATGACCTCTGCAGCCGGTTCCTCTTTGTTATCTTCCTGCGGTTGCTCAACTCCCAGAATTGTGCGGATCCTCGCAATGTTGGCCTTGCGGTTGGCGCTGGCCAGGACCCCGTAATGCCGGATCCTATGAAAGCCTGCAGGCAGGACATGGAGCAGGAAGCGACGGATGAACTCGGGCGTCGCCAATTGCATGATCTTTTGTTGATCTCCCGATTTGATACGGTAATCCTTCCAGCGGAAAGTCACGGTACTGGCATCCGCACTGATCAGCCGGTTATTGGAGATTGCCACCCGATGGGTGTATCGGCTGAGATAGGCCAACACAGCTTCCGGGCCGCCAAAGGGAGGCTTGGCATAGACCACCCATTCGGTTCTGCGGAGTGGTGCCAACCAGGCGGCAAACGCCTCTGGCTCAGATAGTCCTGCCAAATCCCCGAAGAAGGCGAGCTTGTCAGACTGATGCAAAGCCAGCATTCCTTCCAGAAACAGCCGTCGGAACAGCCGGGATAGCACCCGCACATGCAGGAAGAAGCCGGGCTTGGATCCCACCCACCTTGTGCCATCTGGTGACAGGCCTCCGCCGGGCACGATCATATGGATGTGAGGATGATGCGTCAGTGCCGAACCCCATGTATGCAGCACAGAGGTCATTCCAACCTTGGCACCCATACGCTTGGGATCCGCGGCGATGGTCATGACCGTTTCCGCAGAGCTCCTGAACAACAGCCCATAGAGTGCTCGCTTGTTCCAGTAGGCAATCTGGGCAATCCCCGCTGGGAGGGTGAAGACGAGGTGGAAATACTCGACTGGCAACAGGTCTTCGGCTCTTGCTGTCATCCAGTCACGAGCGGCGGGACCCTGACACTTCGGGCAATGGCGGTTCTTGCAAGAATTATAGGCGATGTGATGGTGGCCACACTTGGCACAAGCTGCCACATGCCCGCCAAGCGCCTCGGTTCGGCAGGCCTCTATTGCTGACATCACCTTGAGTTGGTCAAGGCTTATATGTCCCTTGTTGGCTTGTCGCCAGGCTGGGCCATATTGTCGAAAGATATCGGCTATCTCCAGCTTGGAGCGAGACACCTTGGTGCCTCGATTATTCTAGGCTTCGCTTCACGGTTTGATCCTGCAAGCTGGCCAGCATCTCAAAGGGGCTGACGGTGTCTCGGATTGTCTTGGTGGCAACATGGGTATATTGCGCCGTCGTGGACAGCTTGGCATGGCCGAGCAAGACCTGTATCACCCGCACATCCGTGTTGGCTTCGAGCAGATGAGTGGCAAAGCTGTGTCGCAATGTATGCAGGGTCGCGGTCTTCCTGATCCCGGCCATATTCTTTGCCGACCCAAAGGCACGGCTCAATTGTCGTGGTGAAATCGGGTTGATCGTCGACTTGCCCGGAAACAGCCAACCTCCCGGGCGAGCCTCGCGCCAATAGGTTCGCAATAGATGCAGCAAGCCCGGAGATAGCATGACCTTGCGGTCCTTGCCTCCTTTACCCTGTTCGACATGGATCAGCATCCTGTCACTGTCGATGTCACAAACCTTGAGATTGCAAACCTCGGATGCCCGCAGCCCGGCCCCATAGGCGATGCTGAGCGCGGCACGGTACTTCAGACCTGGTCCTGGTGCGGCCATCAGCAGATCTGAAACTTCTTCAATGCTCAGAACTACTGGCAGCTTGCGCGGCTCTCTGCGGAACTGCATATACCGCTTCATCTCCTCGCGACCACAGGTCATGGTGAAAAAGAAGCGGAGCGCCACGATACGGGCATTGAAGGTTGTCGGTGTTATGCCGGCATCTGTCATGTGAAGTTGATAGGCGCGTAATTCTTCCGGTGTGGCGTCGTCCGGGGTATGACCAAGAAAGGCTGCAAAATCCTTGATCGCCCTGATATGGGCCTTTTGCGCTTTGTCGCCCATTCCGCGTATGCGCATATCTTCGATCATTCGTTGGCGTAAGGGTGTGGTTCTCTCCTCCGTCATGGAAACCTCCTGTCTGATGATTGAGAACGCCTCAATCGTCAGACAGACGGCGATGATCGCAAAACAGACTTATCTCAGAAGGTTAACGGAGCCTCCCCAGAGCACCATTGCCGCGCGAGCGGCTTCGTCCTTGGGCCGCGAATACAAATCACGGCCCCAGATGATCCATTGCGGTCGATGGTAGGCTGCTTGGAGCCCAAACACGACATTGAAAATGATGGAGCCTTTCGCATGCGCGAAAGAAGTGCCCGGAAATCGCGGCCTAAAGCTGCGGTTCGTCGGGAGTGATATTCCAAAAACCAGCTTCACCGTTCCGGACATTCACAGCAACTATGCCTGGTTCCCAACTGCCAGCAAAAGGTTAATAACGGGTTTCCCAAGAAGCAAATGTGGCAGAAACCAAGCGCCGTCTTCAATTCTTGGAGAATAAGGGGCTTATTCCAGCTCGATGCGGATGGTGATACTCCTCTCGAAGGCATCCATGGTTTCCAGGGGCGTTGAAATGGCACCCAAGGTCACGAGCCCATCGTAGAGAGTCTTAGAGACTTCCTCCCGCTTGTATGGAATGGCCAGTTCATCGGTTCCTGGCGAGTAGACAATATCGCCATTGAGCCAACCACTGTGCAGATCCTTGGCATCTACCGGAAACTCATCGCTTATGGTGCCGCAAAAGCCCGAAGACCCTCTGTATACTTTGGCTGAATATGGCAATTTTTCGATGAGAGCCCGAGACGTTTTGCTGTCGTTTAGCACGGCCGGAACCACAGCATTTCCAATCACTATTCGAACTTTTGTGCCGTTCTCAATAGCGCGGCTTGGAAGGGTTGTGGCTGCATGACTTCCCGCGACAAACGCAACTGATAGAAATGAAAGCATGGCCAGCAATAGCCCTGATTTGAGCATGTTAAACTCCAGAAATTGAATTTCGGTATCCAGTGATTGCGTCAATTCTATTGGGGCACCTGGATAGATCCCGGTATGGCCGCCAAATATCGGCTCTTTGGGTCATTGGGCACACCTGAAAGCATTTGTCGGGTAAACAACAGCTTCAGCTTTGCAGCCTTTCGATCAACCGTTGCTGATAGTTCGGCAATTCCGATGCTGTCACCGACTGAAAAGCCAATGGTGGCAGATATTTCATGCCGGCATGCAGAGCGCTCGCTTGCATCGGCGTAAACACGTCTTCTAAGGCTATGCCAAGCCTGCCGGTTTCACCATATGTGGAAGCGCCTCCGGCTGCGGTCGTCACCACAAGCATTTCCTTGCCTTGCCACAATCCAGGCCCGACATTACCCCATACCTCGTTGAGGTAGGCTTTCATCATCGGTGTGATGTTGAACCAATGGGTCGGGAACATGAAGACAATCCGGTCGTGCTCTCTGGTGAAATCGCGCTCCGCCTGCGCGTCTATGGCTCGCGTGTCAAACCCGTAGATGGTTTCAAGATTTCGCACCATCACGCCTTCAACACTCTCAGCAGCCTTCTGCAACCCCTTGTTTATGATGGACCGTTCGGGATAGGGGTGGGAAGCAATCAGTAGCGTTTTGATATTGGTTCTGTGATTACCATCAGGTGTCTGCGCCTGCGTTAGGCTAGCCGCAAGAACCCCGCCACCCATCGTAGCCGCCAGAAGCAGCTCCGTTTTCAGAAATTCACGTCGGTTCATTCGATCCTATCCTGTTCATCAATACATGAATATTAAAATCTAGCATGCATTGACCTGCAAGATTATCCATGGAAAACAGAATGGATTGTTGAAACGGATACATAAATCAAATGCTCCATTGCAGATACTAGTCGAAATTTAGTCCAGTTATTTGTTGAAGACAGATCATGCTGCCGTTTTGTCTGAGGTGCAGGTTTGCAGCCTGCCGCTCCATTGGTTTGGAAACGAAAACCGTTGTGTCGATGGCAAAGTCGACCCAAAGCGGTCACTCAGCAGAGGCTAGATCCCAGAGCTCTGCTTCCCCATTCCGGCTGTTCCAGCAAGCCGTAGCATTTTAAGTGGCTAGGTGACGGGTTGTCGGACCCTTCTGGTATTATATGCAGCGTCGAAATTTTGTGGCTAAGGAATGAGTGACTGGCTAAACGGCGGATCTCTGGATAGGGATCGGCTGAAAGCAATAGCCACCAGCATGGGGATTGAACAAGGATAGCTGCTGTTCGCGATAAGCCCGATCGACCGTGTTATCTATGTCCAGAATGATCCTGCCGGGAACAGAATGGAAGCGGTCGCAGGACAGATAGATCAGTTTTAATCCTTTGCGGATCAGTTCGCTCTTGGATGGTACATTTTCCAGTCGGACCAACGCGGGCTGGGTTGGCTTGGGGCACCTTCTCACTGGCCAGCTTCAGGGCTGGATCGTGGCGCAAATTGTCCAGATCATCGCACTCCTCATATCCGCAGCAGATGGCAAACATCCGGGCACTGATCATGTTGGCATAGTCATGGGTGGTACGCCTCGGATCCCACATATCATGCAGGCAGGAAGCGATCATGTCAGCAAAGCCTAATTTTCTCTCGATCTCGTGCAACAACAGAGCTTTGTCATCTGAGGACAATGTGCCGCCATCAACACAGGCTTCAAGGGCATGGCGATCAACAGGTGACAGGCCTGGCAGAAATGGTCTGACTTCCCTTATGGTGGGGGGATTATCTGATCTGGACGAGATCTTGCGTGAACAACAAAATCATTTGCCCAACCAATGGCTTATACTAAACTCGTCAACTCTTCATCCGCCTTCAATGAATTGGTCGGGCTCGATTCTCGGCGATGTAGCATGGCCATTGCTACACTCTTAATTTTTTGCCAACCATAAATGCAATTAAAAGGTGTGGTCCTGCGATAATTAACGCCAGTTAAACGAGACGCCGATATTTTTTCCAATGAATAAACCTATGGGTAACGGTGTCTTATGGCCAAAACACTATTCCGCAAAGAGGCACTTGCTGCAGCGAGCAAAATGGAGACTGTTCCAGAAGCAATGCGCGTTACCGGATCGGTCACGCGTTTCTCTTCTGTCGTGATCGCTTTGGCTATCTTGCTATCCATTGGCTGGGCAATGGTGGTTCGCGTGCCGATCCACGTAAGTGGTTATGGACTTCTTGTCGCTGAAGACGGTGTTCTCATTTCGACGGTGCCGTCGACCTCGTCTGGCCTTGTAGCCAAGGTTCTTGTTCACAAAAATCAAGTCGTTTCGGAGGGCGCGCGGCTTGCTACCCTTCGGTTGACAGACCGAGAGGCGGAACTGCACAAGCAGGAACGCGAGCTGACCTTGCTCAAAAGCAGCACAAGCGACAAGGAAGCTCTTCTGAAGTCTCAGACGGCCCGCAAGCTGGCAACAGCCGAGGATACCGTGGTCGCTCAGGAAGAGCGGATCAGCATTTTGAAGAGCAGAAGAGACAGGCTGGTGGAACGGCAGAAGACACTGGCCGGGCTTCAAAGCAAAGGCGTCGTCTCGCAGGAAACCCTCGTCAACGCGCACTTTACGGCGGATGAGGCGGAAGATGCGCTGGCAAGCGCGAAAGCCGAGCTGATCCAGAAACAGACCGAAATTCAAACGATCAAGTTTTCGCAAGCCAACGAGATTCTGGAGAACAGGCTTGAAATTGAACGTCAGGAAGCTGATTTGGCTGCCACCAAGGAGGCAATCGACAAGGACAGTGAAGTTCTGGCTGATATCGCAGGCAAAGTTGTCCGTATCAATACGCGCCCCGGTGCTTTGGTGTCGTCTGGTGAGACACTTTTCGAAATTACCCCGCGAACAGAAGGTACCTTAAAAGCTGTGGCCTATATTTCCATGGATGAAGGCAAGCGGCTGAAGCAGGATGATGAGGTATTGTTGACACCTTCTAGTCTGCCAATTGACTTGCACGCCCAGATGATAGGTACCGTTGCGGGAATATCCCCTTTGCCGATATCAAGAGAAGCGTTAAAGCAATCGATCGGGGATGACGGGTTGATCGAAATGATTACCGCGAAAGGAGCGGTGTTCGAGGTCTGGATCGATCTTTCTCCAAGCAAAAACACCGCGAGTGGATATCTCTGGACATCCAAAGAAGCCGAAGGTTTGACTTTGAGCTCAGGAACATCTTTCAGCGCCAGTATAAGGATCGAGCAACGGCCCTTGCTGGCTCTGGCGATACCTGCTCTGAAACGATTTCTCGGAGAAGCAACCGACAGTTGGGCGGGACGCTGATGCTGGGGGGGGGCGGCAATAGGGCACGTATTGTCCTGCAGATGGAGGCGGCGGAGTGCGGAGCGGCTTGCCTCGCCATGGTGCTCAGTGCCCACGGCAGGGACATCACTCTGGAAGAAGCCCGTGAACGCTGCGGGACCTCGCGCGACGGGGTTGATGCTGCGTCTATCATGCGCGCTGCCACTTCCTATGGCTTGGAAGTCAAAGCGGTCCGCATTGACCCCTCCGCACTCAAAGACGTTCCCGTACCCGCAATTCTTCATTGGAATTTCGATCATTTTGTCGTGCTGGAGGCCGTCAGGGGCGACAGGGTCGTCATCCTTGACCCTGCATCCGGGCGTCGGCTGGTGCAGGCCGATGAGCTTGATCGGAGCATGACGGGACTTGTTCTGGCAATGGTAACGGGTGACGCCTTCAAGAAAGGCGGGCAACGCCCAAGGCTCGTTTCATCACTTTTTGAACAGGCCAGCAGCTCCGCTGACGGGTTGGCCATCGTTTTCTTGATCAGTGTTCTTAGTATCATTCCCGGGCTTGTTCTTGCGGGTACGGTCGAAACCTTTGCCGATTATGTGTTAGGAAAGCGAAGCGTCGACTGGCTTCTTTTTATCCTTCTTGCGCTCGCCGGTACGGTCATTACCCAAGCCATACTGCGGGGGCTTCAGGAATGGGTCGTATCTTCGCTGAGATCCAAGATCGGTGTATCCATTGCGGCGCGAGCCTTCGAACATGCATTGTTCTTGCCGCTTTCGTTTTTCGCCCAAAGAAATCCAGGTGAAGTTACGTCTCGCCTCAAGATCGGCTCTGAAATTGGGGGATTGGTAGCAGGTCCTCTTGCCCAGATTTTTCCGAATATTCTGGTCGCATTGGCCTATCTGGCGGTGATCTCCTTCTATGACCTGGTCCTTGGTGGTCTGGTCGCTGCGATCGCCTTCCTCAATCTTGTGATATTGATCGGGCTGTCTCGTCGTCTGGCCGATGCCAACCGATACCATGATGTTCTGGAGGGACGGGTCAACGGGATAGCCATCGCCGGATTTATGGCATTTGACTCCTTTCGCAGGATGGGGCGCGAGCATCTTCTGGCTTCCAAATGGTTGTCTGCCGAAGAAGCCAGCCTCGATGCCGAACAACGTCTGGGGCTGTTGCGTACTTTGGCCAGCCTAGGCCCGGCGGTAGCGACGATGGTCATTTCCATATGTGTGTTGAGCGTTGGTTCGCTCCGGGTCATCGAAGGTCAGTTGGATCTGAACAATCTTTTGGCGTTGCAGGTGTTGGCAAGCCTTGTTGCCGGGCCGATTGCTGCCCTTGCGTCCGATTATTGTTCCCTGCAAGAAGCGGCTGGAGCTTTGCTGCGATTGCAAGATCTGGTGCATCATCCACTCGATAGCATCGTCAACCGGCAAAAGGGCACGGTCCAATTTGCTCACAAATCCAATGAGGAGGCAGCCACAAAAAGCGATAGTGCCGTTTTGCGCCTTGAAAGCATATCTTTCGGATTTGGCAACATGCCGGATCTATTCAGCGATGTGTCTCTTCAGCTCGATCCGGGTGTGATGACCGCGATCATTGGCTCTTCCGGAGTCGGAAAATCGACATTTGCACGCGTTTGCGCGGGCCTGCTTGCCCCGTGCCAGGGCGCTGTCTGTTTCAAGGGCCAGAATCTGGAGGCTTGGTCTCACGAGACTCTCAGGCGCGATCTGCTTTACGTTCCACAACAGGGGGCAATCTTAACCGCTTCCGTGCGGGATAATATCAGCATGTGGGACGAGGCAATTGATGACGACCAGATCATCGACGCTTTGGAGCGTGTCGGTCTGAGAGAGGTGGTCCACTCAGTCGGCGGGTTGGACTTGATGTTGTCGAGCCAAAATCCTGGCTTCAGTGGTGGCGAATGCCAGCGTCTCGCTCTGGCACGCGCATTGGTGCGCCGTCCGTCTCTGCTTATCCTTGATGAGGTGACCAGTGCACTTGATACGCTGAGCGAGAAGCAGATCCTGAGCACTTTGAGGGATCACCAAACAACCATTCTGATTGTGACCCACCGCCTTGGTACAATAAGCCGGTGCGATCAGCAACTGATGCTAGATGGCATGGGGCATGTGACACTGCACACAAACATGACCATGCAGAAGGATCACGATGCCTTCGCGCTTGCCCCCAATGCAAATATGAGGGAAGCAATATGACCATGCGGACACATGAGTCTGAATTCGATGCATCTGCTGAACGCATGAACCGGTTTCTTCACTGGCACGTTCCAGAGCTGTCCTCCAAGCCAGATCCTCTGATCGAAGCATTGCTGCAAATGGCCAAAAGCTGCAATGCCAAGCTTGGAGCGAATGCGAAAGTTTTCGGCCACGAGGCGCCCGGAGATGCGGTTCGCCGCCTGGCCCATGAGGCTGGCATGCAGGCCCGCCCTGTTGTTCTCAAGGAGCAGAGGATTGGTGATGCCGCAGTCCCTTTGCTGGCATTCCGAAAAGGCTCTGCTGAAAAGCCGTATGGCGAACCGGTGCTTCTGTTTCGTCACGGGCGCAACTGGTCGATCGCGGAAGCAGGAAAACGATGGCATAAGCAGCCAATCAAGGCCATCGATCTGAAGGTATTCGAAAAGACCGCCTATATGGTTTTGCCATGTCTTCCAGAGGGCAAGATATCGCGATGGCAGCTGTTAAGGTTCGGTCTGCCCCAAAGCAAGGGTGAACTGATTTCCTACGCCTGCATGACATTGCTGACAGGAATGATCGTGGCGCTTGTGCCCACGGTAAGCAGTCCGCTGCTCGACTATGTCGTCCCTGAGGAAGATCTCGTTCTGCTATCCAACGTTGTCATTTTCCTTTGCTTGCTGTTGTTGACCAATCTGCTGACACGCCTCGCTTCGGGCATTGCGCAACAGCGCATGAACGGCATAAATGGCTTCAAGCTCAGAGCTGCGGCGATCGAACGAGCGATACGCACGGCAGAAAAGCAATCCGAGGCAGAACAACCTCTGCCCTCGGCACCCATCGCCGTACTGTCGACCCGCTCTATCGAGACCTGGTATCGCGGTGTCTGGGGGCTGGTGATCTCCGTGGTCTCAAGCCTGATGATTGCGATCCCTAGCGTATTCGTTCTGGCGACAACTTCCGTGCTTGCTGCTTTGTCCGTATCTGCGGTTCTGTTTTTCATGCTGGGGTTCGGCTATTGGAACGCAAGGCGCCGTATCAACACGTTGATCAACGGGATAGCGACGCCGCAGAGCTGGATGACTCATGCCTATGAAGGGTTGTCCATGATAGACACTCTTCGCTCGAGTGCTGCAGAAGGCCGATTGTTTGCGCGTTGGGCGGATGCCTTTCTGGCCTTGAGATACAGGTTTCTGGCTGCTGACAGGATTGGCGTGCAAAGTTCGGTTCTTGAAAGCATGGTGGATGGTCTATTGATCCTGGCGGTGATTGTCGCCATGGCGGTGGCTGGCAAATTGGAAAGCAGTTCTGCTCCGATCGCGCTGATCATCGCAACGGGAAATATTGCTGGCGCCATGACCGCCTTGCTCGGCGCGTTTGCCCAATCACCCATGCTAGGCATACAGTATCGCATGATCGAGCCATTGCTGAACAATGCGCCCAAGCTGAAAGCAAAAACAGCGGCTCCGGTTGAACTGAAAGGCCAGATTACCTGTCAGTCTCTTGTGTGCCGCCACGGCACTTCGCCTCGAGCCGCAATCGACGGTGTCGGCTTCCATATTGAGGCCGGGGAGCATATAGGCATTGCCGGACCATCGGGAGCGGGCAAGTCGACATTGATAAAATGCCTGCTCGGCCTTCTTCCTTGCGAGAATGGGACCATACGCTTTGATGGCCTGGATCAGGCGTCTCTGGATATGCAGGCCGTTCGTCGGCAAATCGGTATCGTTGGTCAGAATGACCGCCTGTTTCCCGGGACACTGTATGAGAATATCAGTGCCGGAGCGGATATCTCTGTTGATGACGTCATGGCAGCTGTTTCTCGTGCAGGGATGATGGCTGAGATAGAGGCTTTGCCTCTGGGGCTGAATACGCCCGTTGGAGAAACAGAATGCGGTTTCTCGGGAGGGCAAGTCCAGCGCATCCTGCTTGCACGTGCCTTCTTGGGTAAGCCCCGAATCCTGATTTTCGATGAGGCGACCAGTGCGCTCGATGCTCGGTTGCAAGACCATGTGAACATGGCCATTGATGAAACTGGAGCGACGGTCATCAGCATCGCTCACAGGCTCGAAACCCTCTGCAAATGCGATCGAATTCTGGTGCTTGATAAAGGGCGCCTGATCGAGCAGGGGACGTATCGGGAACTGTCTGAGGCCGATGGTTTGTTCGGTTCGCTCGTCCATGCAGAGTTTGGAAAACCGCGCTTGGATGTCGGGACAGGTTCACGAGTCTGAGAGGCGAAATTAAATTCAAACAATACTCGTTATATTAGACAATAATCAATTGTTATACGATAAATTGCATTCACTATACGTGGCGCGAGGGGGAAGTCATGACACAAAAACCTAGACGTAAATTTGATGCATTACAAGACACGGTCTCTATTGAAGACCTTGCCAGCATTTCTGGTGGCACAAGGGATTATGCCGGAGATGTTGCTACGATTTCCGATCCCGACTTGGGGGTTCATGTCTCAGTCGGAGGTCAGACCGGCATGCAAACCGACCAGGGATCTATCAGTGTCTCGGGCGGGGTCAGTGTCGGGGATGGTGTATCCGGGCATGTTGGTGATGGCTCGATATCCGGTTCTGCTGGTGTCGGAGCCTCTGCATCAGGAGAGATGCACGAAACTCTCGGTCCGGTCACTGTGGATGCATCGGCGGAAGCCCATGCCGGTGGCGGGGTCTCTGGTAGTGCGCATTCAAATGCGAGCGATACGGGTGTATCTGCTTCGGTCGGTGTTGGGGCAGGGGTGTCTGGTGATGTTGATGAAGGTGTTTCAACACACGGTGTTGGAGCATCCATCACGGCTGGAGGTACTGCTTCGGTAGGCGAAAATGCCGACGGTTCTGCCGATATTCAGCATGGTCACGGGAGCTATGGTGCAAGCGGCAGTGGCGAGGCGATGGCAGGAGCCGGAACAGAGGTTCATGCGGGCGGCGGTGCATCCGTGGCCGGCGTTGGATCCGGAAGTGCCTCTGGCGGCGTTTCCGAAGGGGAAGTTGGTATCGGAGGCGAAGCCCACGCTGGCATTTCCCACGGGCATTTGAATTTTGGTCTGGGGGGAGACATCGCTGCCGGAGTGGGCATTGACTTCGACTTCAGTGCTTCAATCAACATTGCTCCTTTCGAAAATGCCCTGAGTTCTCTTGGCCATGATCTGGCACCAATCGCCTCGGAGATCGGTCACGACTTGAGCAATGCCGCGCACGAGGTGGGCCATGCGGTCAGTCATGAGGCCCATCACGTTGAACATGCGGTCAGCCATGCTGCGCATAAGGTCGGTCACGCCGTGAAACATGTCTTTCATGGCTGGTAATCCTTTAACCGAGATAATGGCTCGCAGGAGTTTTTGAAATGGCAACCAATAGCAAGGTTATTGAAAGTGTTCGTGACGCCATCATGGGAATGGCAACCGGAGGAGCAGCACTTTCGGGATGGTCAGCAGGTCAGGCTGTTTTGATTGGGGCCAAGACAGAGGAAGCTGCAACTGCGCGCATTGCGCAAGGGCTTGAGCTCAATAGTGCTCTGGATGCGTCTATTCCTGAAGCCGAAATGGTCGTCGTCATGGACGTCTTCTGCAAGGCTTTTGATGAAACAAAGGATGCAATGGCTGCGTTCAATCGCGTCGCTGCGATCAAGATGGAAGCGACAGAAGGCGTTCCCGGAGCTCTTGAAGCCCGATCCGTGGCTGAGGTGGAGTTCCGGGATGCACTGAAGGCTGGGTTGGCTCCCCAAGCAGCGCTGCTCAGCGCTTTCCTTTCTGCAGGCGCGATCATCCGCACCATGTCGGCGAATAAACACTAGCTGCATGAACAAGGAGCGAGAAAAGGGCCTTGCTGGCTCTTTTCTTCAATTGCTAATCACCAATCCGTCCAGGGGACAGGATGCCTCGCGGATCAAGTGCGTTTTTAAGTCGACGCCTTACTGCCGCCCAGGTCTCTGAAGGTTCGGGTGCCAGATCAAGGTCCAGCAACCCAAGACGATAAGGCGAGAACCCCTGCGCCATGAGCCGCTTGCTGATATTGGCATGGGCGCGCAATGCTTCCTCTTCAGCCGCCGGGTCATCTCGATCCCAGGCAAGTGAAACGAAGCAATGAAGAGCGCGGGATGAAATCGCCTGCATTCCAAGCGCCGCAAAAAGATTTTCGCTCTGGCTTTCTTCCGTGAGGATCTTGTCTAGACCATAAATCGCTTGTGCATCAAACGGAATGACAGGGCAGAGCCACACGAAACCGCAACGGTCAGTATCCATGTTTCCCGGTCTTTGCGGGCGATGCTTCTTGCCCCAGTATCCGCTCATGACATTGTTGCCATCTGAAAAACCGGTCATGATCGTTTCCTGACGATGCCCAGATTCATCCCGGTCATCCTGCATGTGAACAGATCTGGAAACCGGAGCCAGTTCTGCATGGATGATTTCTCGGGTGAGGCGCATTAAATCAGGATGGGGAGCAAAGGCGAGCAGCGAGGCCCCCCATTGCTTGGGTTTTGCCAACAAGGCTTCGGCATCGTCCGCATATCGGCCCACGAGTGATGATGCCTGCTTGGCACTGTCCCATAGAACAAGGGATTGGGGGGCTATCAAGCCGGATGTGATCAATCGGCGCAAGACAGGCACCGCCTCGTCCAACCCGTCATCCTCCCGGATTTCTGACATGATTGCGGTGGCATATGGCAACGTTGGCTGCAACGAGAGGGTTGCGGCAAGAACGACACCAAAGTTGGACTGACTAAAGAGGCCTTCAATAAGAGGACCGGCCGGGCGCGCATGTAGGCGGGATATTTCCGTTGGTCCGTTACGAACATGGCCTGTTCGCAAGCGTTCTCCCGTTGAGAGAGCAACGTCAAAATCCCACAAAAGAGCAAAGCGATCTCCGTATGCCCCTATTCCCTCACCCCGCTCGAGGGCATTGGCCAGCACACTTGCATCAACAGGGCCGCCAAAAGCAGGCAAATGATACGAAAGCCCTTCCATTTTCAGACGTTGTTGTAAGCTTTGAAATGTAACACCTGGTTCAATGCGAACCGTGCCGTTGACCATATCCAGCTCAAGAATACGATCAAGAGACGAGAGATCCAGAATCAGCGCATCCGATGATGGCAAACGAGATCCCAGCCCCCAGTTGCGCCCTCTTGAGACGGGGTGCACTGGCAAACCCCACTCTGAGGCCAGGCTCAATATTGGCGCAACAATCTCGGTCGTCTTGGGCGTCAATATTGCTAAAGGCTTGCCGGACCAGGGAAATGTTGCAACCTTCCATTCTCCACCAATCTCGCTCCCGGACAAGACCCGTAATTCACTAAACTGCGCGGTAACATGATCGAGAAACCCTGCGAGCTTTGTTTCCTTGGAATTATCTACTTCGGTATGCATGACGGTACACTTTTAAAGGAAGTTAGTTTCTCTTATCAGCCTAACGCTTTTGGTAATGCTCTGCATGGCTTTGTTTAGAAATTCCCTGTTGAATGTCTGTGAGAACTGACATTCAACAGCAGATGAAATCATCGCTGATGTCAAAGCCGCGTTATTGCAATGGCAATCTCTGGCGAAAGAATTTGGCGTTTCGCCAGAGACACGGCAAGAGATCAACAGAAGGCTTTTGATGGAGCTGTAATGAATCCCGGTTTAAGAAGTTCCCGCTGGTTCACGTGAACCGGTAAACCGGAGCAAATCAGGAATATGTCGGCTCTACCGGTTCAAAACGAAATTCTCGCTTGTCGATTTCCTGCGGTTTAGAGTGAGGGGAAGAGAGTTGACATCGTAGGGGTCACTGGTTCAATCCCAATTACGCCCACCATCCTTTCCTCCTGATAAGCAAATCTGATTTGATCTGTTACGCAACAGGTCTGGATGCTTGTATCAGTGTTTGTGAATGCCGTCGTCGAGGTCTCATGTTTCCTTGGAGGCATGTTCTGAAGCATTTGCCGTTTTACTTTGGCCATTCCGCCCTGTTGATGCAGTGGTTTTCTGTAATGGGCGAGGAATCGTTCTGTGTAGATAGTTGGGAGATCCCATTATCGAAAGGTTCGAGATATGGAACGATTTGTGGTATTGGACGAGTGACTTCAGCCATCCGGATCGCGGCAAGTTTGCGAAACTGGTGGGAAGTGGTTCCCTTGCTTCCCGCTTTGCAAAGCGCAGGAAGCCTTGGAAACCAATTTTTATTATCTTTTTCCCGATAGTGATTTGGCTCGCTGGATTTGCCAAAACACCCGGCGAAGTTTCCCGAAACCGACATGCCTTCCTGCGAGGGGCATATCGCGTCAACGCACCATCGCATAGTAGATCTTGGGCACCATGACACTCAGTCGACGAACCCTGCTGCGCAACACCGCTCTGGCTGCCAGCTTTGCCACCATGCCATTCAGCCTGCGTTATAGTCTGGCAGCTGAAGACACTCAGCCATTTTCCTATGACGCTCTCATCGACCGTGCGCGCGCCATGGCCGGGGTAGCCTATGAAGCACCCTATCGGCCGCGCCCGGAAATCGTTCAACAGATCGACTATGAGCAGCATGGCAAGCTGAAGTTCAAGCCCCAGCGTTCGCTGTTCTCCGGAAGTCCGGATACCGAGGGGGCCGCGGCCTATCCGCTGGAGTTCTTCCATCTTGGGCAGTATTTTACCAAGCGGGTCAAGATGCACCTGGTTGAAGGCGATAAGGCACGACTGATCGCCTATAATCCGGATCTGTTCGAGATGCCGGAAGACAGCCCCGCTCGCCAGTTGCCATCCGATGCAGGTTTTGCCGGTTTCCGGCTGCAGGAATGGCATGAGGCCAATGACTGGGATCATCAGGACTGGGTTGCCTTCCTTGGCGCATCCTATTTCCGTGCCATCGGGGCTGCGGGACAATATGGCCTCTCTGCCCGCGGCGCCCTGATCAATGCGGCGGTTCCTTCAAGCGGCGAGGAGTTTCCCGACTTTACGGAATTCTACATTGCAGAGCAGTCGGATCCCGATGCCCCGGTCGTCGTGTGCGCGCTCCTCGATGGCCCCAGCATCACCGGCGCCTATCGGTTCAAATTGTGGCGCGGTCTTGACCGTGACAAGGGCGTGACGATGGAAGTGGAGGCCGCCGTTTTCCTGCGCAAGGATATCGAGCGCCTCGGCCTGATGCCGCTGACATCCATGTTCTGGTATGGCGAGTATGGACGCGAGCGGCTTAAGGACTGGCGTCCTGAAGTTCATGATTCCGACGGCCTTGCCATGTGGACCGGCTCGGGTGAACGCATCTGGCGTCCGCTCAACAACCCGTCTTCGATGCGCATCTCGGCATTCTCGGACCACAATCCGCAAGGCTTTGGCTTGTTGCAGCGGGATCGCAATTTTGATCATTTCCGTGACGGCGTCATGTATGATCGTCGTCCATGCCTCTGGGTCGAGCCTCTAAGCCCGCTGGGCAAGGGAGCCGTGCAGCTGCTCGAAATCCCGACTGACGATGAAATTCACGACAATATCGGAGCCTATTGGGTTCCTGCCGATCCGGCGGTTGCGGGCAACAGCTACAGCCTGCATTACAAACTGCATTGGCTCAACACCGAACCATACGAGGCGACCAACGTCGCCCAGACAATCGCGACCCGTATCGGGCGTGGTGGTCAGCCTGGAAAACCGCGTCCGGCCAATGTGTACAAGTTCGCTGTAGAATTCGACCGGCCAGCTGTGATGACCCAGATTCCCTACGGGGTATTCCCCGATGTCAATGTGACCACGAGTGCTGGCACGGTAAGCCGGGCCTTCTGCGAGCCGGTGCCGAATGGCAATGTCTGGCGCGCCAGCTTCGATCTGGAAATCATGCCCGGCGAACTCGCCGATCTCAGGATGTTCATGTCTCTGGACGGCAAGCCCCTGACAGAAACCTGGCTCTACCAGTTTTCGCCTGATCTGGTGACCTTCTGAAACGGGCGTTCTTAGCCTTCGTGCCTCATTCCATGATCCATGGCGGGTTCCTGACCCGCCATGCCTTGGTCGTGTGACCGGTTAATCGAGAGAAAACAACACGTTGGTTTGCCCCGTGCCAGAGGAAGGGAAGTATTCGGTGACGATCTCACCCTTGCCCTTGTAGTCCTTCCAGCCAAGTGCGCCGAAGAGCATGATGGTGTCGTGCATATCGCCTTCGCCATCGCAGTATTTGGCATAGTCGGGCAACATGTCGAGAAAGAGCTCGGTCTCGCCCTTCTGCCACATCTCCAGAACCCGTCGATCCACGACTTCATTGAATTTCGAGGAAATGGTGAAGGTGCCATTGTTCTCGGCATAGATATCGTTGGGCCAGATCTGGTGACTGAGCGAGCCCGACGCAATCAGGGCGACCTTGGCGTCGGATTTTTCGATTGCCTTGCGGATCGCAAGTCCCAGCCTGCGCGAGCTGTCGAGACTGTGAACGGTGCACATGGCTGCAACGGAGACGACCTTCAGCGCGGCATCCGCATTCATGTAGCGCATCGGCACCAATGTGCCGTATTCGAGATCAAGGCTATCGACCTGATGGCTGAGGGTGTAGACGCCGTCCTCGCGTGCGGTCTCGGCGATCAGGTCGCCCAGCGCTGCGTTGCCCTCATATTCATACGGCAGATCCTTGATGAATTGGGGAAACTCATGCGACGTGAACATGCCCTTGAAACGATGGTTGGCATTGATATGGTAGGCGGCGTTGACCAGCCAATGTGTGTCCAGCACAACAAAAGTGTCGGCACCGGCTTCCCGGGCGCGGCGACCGATCTCGGCGTGACCGTCGATCGCAGCCTGTCTGCAGCCCTTCAGGTTTCCATCCTGTTCGGACATAACCATGGTTGGCACATGAGTGACCTTGGCGGCCAGTACGATTTCTCCCATAGCTTTTCCTCCCTCTATGGTGAATGGATGTGTTTCCGTTGCTCCCCTGTTGGTGGCCAGGTGTTAGCCGACCACCAGCATGAGGGAAAGAAACGGGAAAAAGATGAGCAGCAACAGCCTCAGGATATCGGCTATCCAGAAGGGCAGGATGCCTTTGAAGATTGTCTTGAGCGCAACGTCGGGCAAGGTTGCCTTGAGCACGAAGACGTTCATTCCGATCGGTGGCGTGATGAGAGAAATCTCGGTCACGACGACCACGATGATGCCGAACCAGATGAGGGTGTTTTCTGCGTCCGAAAGAAGCTCCAGACCGAAGTCTAGCTGATACATCAGCGGATAGAAGATGGGAACGGTCAGCAGGATCATCGATAGACTCTCCAACACGGTGCCCAGCAGCAGATAGACGATGGTGATGACCGCCATGATCACCCATGCGTTGACCTCAAGGGAGCTCACATAGGAGGCCAGTTCATCTGGCAGGCCAGCAAGGTTGATGTAGTTCGAGAAGACCTCGGCACCAATGATCACCAGAAAGATCATCGCGGTGCTTTCGGCCGTGTCCATCAGGGCGTGCCAGACTTCCTGCACCTTGGCGTGGCCAGTCACCACGACCATGGCAAGGGCCATGCCTGCGCCCATGCCAGCGGCCTCGATCGGTGTGAAGAAACCGCCATAGATGCCGATCATGATGAAGGCGAAAAGGGCGACAGACAGGATTACACCATAGAGCCCTTCGACCGGATGATCGTCCACGTCATAGGATTCGGGCGCCAGCGAAGGGTTCAGTTTGACAGCCGCCCATACCGCAATCACATAGCCCAGCAAGCCGATGAGGCCGGGAATGATCCCCGCCAGAAACAGCAGACCGATGTCACTTTCTGTCAAAATGCCATAGATGATCAGGATGACCGAGGGCGGAATGAGGATGCCAAGCGTACCTCCTGCGGCAATCGCTCCTGAAGACAGGCTGTCGGAATATCCAAACTTGCGCAGGGACGGCATCGCCACCTTCGACATCGTTGCCGCTGTTGCCAGCGATGAACCGGATACCGCAGAGAAGCCGCCGCATGAAAGAACTGCGGCCATTGCCAGGCCACCAGGCAGGCGACGCACAAGCCGTTGCGTCGCCGAGAACAGTCCGGAGGCAACCCCGGAATAGGCGAGCAGGTTGCCCATGAAAATGAACAGCGGAATGACCGACAGCGAATAGGAAAAGACGGAGTCAAAGGCAGTCGTCGACAGCATCACGAGAGAAGCTTCAACGCCGCGCAACAGCGCAAATCCAATCGTGCCCACGACAATCATCGCGATCGCGATGGGTACGCGAAACATCGCAAGCGCGAGCAACAGAGCCGTGGCAATCAAAGGTTCGGTCATGTCAGAACTCCAGACGTTTGCGCAATGGGACAAGCACGATCAGGCCACTGACGAGATAGGTGATTGCACCAAGAGCTGCTGCAGGCCATACCGGCAGCGACAGATCATTGGTAACAGCGCCGTCTTCAATCAGCTTCAGCCCGTGTGCGCCGACATTCCAGCTGAGAACAAAAAACACCATCGCCGTTATCGCTGCGCCGAATTTCCCGATCCGCAAATAGGTCTCGGAACTCCAGAAATGGCTCAGCAGGTCCACTTCCACATGACTGTCCTTGAAGGTCGTCATGGGCAAGGCAGCCAGCACCAGATCGGCGAGCAGAATCTGTGTCAACTCGAAGGCGCCGGGCAGGGGCGCGTCGAAGAAATACCGTCCGATGACGTCTATCACCGTCACGGCGACCAGCATCAGCAGAAAGGCGGCCGCCATCGCGGGCAGGACACGGATGATGATGAAGCGAAGCCCTTTGAGGGGCTTCGGGTGTTTTTTATGTGCGGCCATCATTTGTTCGGCTTTGCTGTTTGCATGCTGGCAAGTGCTCCGGCCGCATCATAGCCCTGAGCAGCGACGGCATCGACCCAGACCTTTTCAATGCCTGTAGATATATCCATGATCTTGCCCAGCACCGCTTCGTCAGCCTCATAGACATCAATGCCGGCTTTCTTGGTGGTTGCCAGTCCATCGGCATCGGCATCATCCCAAGCCTTGCCGGCCAGTTCAGCAAAGGCTTCACCGGAGACAGACATGATCGCCTTCTGGTCTTCTTCCGAGATGCCGTCCCACTTGGCCTCGTTCATTACCAGAAACCAGGATGTGTTGTAGAGCCCGCCGGGCACGGTCATGACATCGGTAATGTGCTTGTCAAGTTTGAAGGCGCGGACAGAATCCATGGCCATGCAGATGCCGTCGATCACACCACGGGTCAGCTTTTCATAGACTTCGCCCGATGACATGAACAAGGTGGTTGCCCCCACGCCGGACATCAGATCCGCCGGATATCCGCCCGGTGTCCTGAGCTTGAAGCCCTGAAACTTGTCCGGGCTGTCGAAGTGATAACCCTTGGAGAGCAGCACGCCCGGGCCATGGGTAAAGAGACCCAGAAGCTTGGTGCCTTCATGTTCCTTGGCTGCATCCAGTTGTCCACCGTAGACATTCCAGAAATTCTTCGAGATTTCGACAGCGCTTTTCCCAAGGAAGGAAAACTGGCCAACGCGGGAACGCAGGAAGCGGTCATCCTTGGTGAAGCTGTGCAGGCCATAGGTGATGTCGGCGACACCGTCCTTGGCCATGTCGAAATGCGCAGGTGGCGCGCCGAGCGGCTTTGCCAGCACCCGAACCGTCACGCGTCCCTCGGTCACTTTGCCGACCTGTTTGGCCCATGGCATGATGGCATCCATGACGAGGGGGTGCCGCGGCGGCAACCAGCTGGACAGAACCAGTTCAGTGGCCGCGCTTGCAGCTCCGCTACCAAGCATCGAGACCGCGAGCATGGCGCTCGCAAGAAATGCGCGTCTGGAAATGGTCATAGTTGTTCCTCCCCTGTGACCCGTCTGTGATCCAATCGGCCTGGTGTACGGTCTCGCCTCTGAACTCCGTCGCTTGCCGATCTTATAAAATTATTTAACTTGTTAACAATATAGCAGAGTTGTTTCTGCTTTCCATTGCCTACATTTGTCGAATTCAGGCAAAAGCCTTCCGCAAGGCCAATAGCCCACCGCGCAAAACGCCAACGTCTGATCCGATGGCCAGAAACTCAACTCCGAGTTCCTTGTAACCTTGTGCAAGTGTCTGATCTGACGTCAGGATTCCTGCCGCCTTGCCGGCGGTCCGGATCTTCTTCAAGGTGTCATTGACAATCGTCTGAACCTCCGGAGCACCCGGGCGCCCCAAATATCCAAGGTCCGCAGCCAGATCGGCGGGGCCGACAAAAACACCGTCGACGCCATCCTGGGCGAGGATATCATCGAGAGCGTCGAGCCCGGCCTTGCTCTCCACCTGCAGCAAGACACAGATTTCATCGTTGGCTGTCTGCAAATAGTCGGCAATGCCGTTGTAGGACGAGGCCCGGGCGAGGGCTGCGCCGACGCCACGCACACCGTGCGGTGGGTATTTGGCTGACCGGACGACTTCTGCTGCCTGCTTTCCGCTTTCAATCATGGGAACGAGCAAGGTCTGGGCTCCAATGTCCAGCATCTGCTTGATCTCGGCCCGATTGTCATCGCGCGTCCGGACCACAGCCTGGGTCTGCGCTCCGATGGCGCGGAGTTGCGACAGGGTATCACGCAGGCCATTCGGGCCATGCTCGCCATCAATCAGCAACCAGTCAAACCCGGTTCCAGCGCATAGTTCCGCAACAGACGGATCGCCCAAGCCGAGCCATAGGCCGATTTGGGTTTCTCCCTTCTTGAGGCGCATCTTGAAGCTATTCATTGGGGCTGGCATGGGGGTCTCCTTCACTCAAAGTTCACTGTGACCTGGCCGAAGCTGCCATAATCAGCATGGATGTATGTGCCGGACGGGCACTCGATGGGCGCAATGAAGGACCCGGCCAGAACGACCTGTCCCGCCTCGATGCGTTGCCCATAGTGCCCCATCCGTTCCGACAGCCAGACGATGCCCATGACCGGATCATTCAGCACTGCAGCACCAAGACCCGTGGCGGTGACTTCGTCATTTTTGGTCAGGATCGCTCCCACCCACCTGAGGTCAAACACCTCTGGGGCATGGCGCTGTTTTCCCAAAACAATGCCCCCATTGGCAGCATTGTCGGAGACCGTGTCGAAGATCTTTCTGGTCTGGCCGGTGCTGGCGTCCTGCCTTGTGATCCGGGTGTCCAGAATTTCAAGGGCAGGTGCGACATACTCTGTCGCCGCCAGAACGTCCTCGCGGTTGACCTTGCCTTCCAGTGGAGCCTTCATGATAAAGGCAATTTCCGCCTCGATGCGCGGCTGGATGAAGCGCGTCGCCGGTATGACGGCCCCGTCTGCAAAGTCCATGTCGTCGTATAGGACACCGCTGTCCGGGGTGGAAATCCCGAGGGCATCCTGCATGACCTTGGATGTCAGACCGATTTTCCAGCCGATGATGGATCTGCCCTGAGCCAACTTGTGCGGCATCTGCGCGGCCTGAATGGCATAGGCATCATCCAGTGTGATGTCCGGGTGACGCACGGAGAGCAGACCGATCTGCTGCCGTGTTTGTTCCGCCTTCAGCAAGTCTGCGGCTGCGGTTTGAATCTCGTTTGCACTCAGCATTGTTCGTCCTCCACACCATTGCGCAGCAGGCCGATGCCTTCCGCTTCCACCTCGACCACGTCCCCCGGCTGCAACCAGATTGGCGGGTCGAACCGTGCTCCGGCTCCCGTGGGCGTGCCGCAGACGATGACATCGCCGGGAACCAGCGTGCAGAAAGTGGATACATAGGCGATGATGTAGCGGAAGCTGTACATCATGCGGGACGTGCGGTCCTGCTGACGGATGTCACCGTTGACCCGCGTCACCAGTTCGATGTCGTCAAGCTGGTCTGCCGAGCGGAACGGAACAAGCCAGGGGCCAATGGCGCCGGACTGGTCCCAGTTCTTGCCCTGGGTGACATTGAATTTGGCATGGCGCACCCAGTCGCGGATTGTTCCCTCGTTGCACAGGGTCAGCGCGGCGATGTGATCATAGGCATCCGCCTCGGCAATACGGCGTCCACCCTTGCCAATGACAATGGTGACTTCGCCTTCATAGTCAAGCTGCGGGCTTTCCGGCGGGCGCACAAGATTGCCGCCATGGCCGGTGAAACTGCGCGGAAAGCGGATGAACATGGACGGTTTCGACGGCGCGGCCTGGCCATCCTTGTATTCGGCATTGCGGTCAGGAAAATTGACACCGATGCAAATCAGTTTTTCCGGCTTGTCGATGGGGATGAGAAAGTCGACGTCCTCTTCGCGATAGGCGGCGGAACGCCCCTCGGCGGCCTTGATGATCTCTTCGAGGGCACCAGCCTCGATCACCTGTTTGAGGCTTGAAAAGCGGGCTCCGAACTCGGGCGTCAAATCGACGATGCCGTTGTCGGTTACAAGGCCGTAGCGATCGGCACCATTGGCGCGGAAGGCCGCAACGCGAGCGGGAATGGATTTCATGGTCAGCCTCCTCAGGCTATTCCGCCGAAGCAGAGATATTTGATTTCAGTGAATTCCTCGATGCCGTAGCGGGATCCTTCCCGGCCGAGACCTGAGGATTTGATGCCGCCAAACGGGGCTTCCGGCGTCGAGATCAGGCCGGTGTTGATTCCGACCATGCCGTATTCCAGCTGTTCCCCGACCTTCCAGGCACGCGCCAGATCTCGGGTGTAGAAATAGGACGCCAGACCGAACTCGGTATCGTTGGACATCGCGACGACGTCTGCGTCTTCTTCAAAGCGGAAAAGCGGGGCGACCGGGCCGAAGGTTTCCTCGGATGCGATGGCCATATCCTGTGTGACACCGGTCAAGACTGTCGGCTCAAAGAACGTTCCCCCCAGCGCATGGACAGAGCCGCCGCACATGACGCTTGCCCCTTTGCTTGTGGCGTCGGCGATGTGTTCTTCGACCTTGGCTATGGCGTTGTCGTCAATCAGCGGTCCGAAGACGGTGTCTTGCTCAAGGCCGTTGCCGACCTTCAGGGTCGAGAGCTTTGCTCCAAGCTTTTGCGCGAAGGCATCATAGACGCCGGACTGGACATAGATCCGGTTGGCGCAGACGCAGGTTTGACCGTTGTTGCGGAATTTGGAGATGATCGCTCCTTCGACAGCCGCATCCAGATCCGCATCATCAAACACGATGAAAGGTGCATTGCCCCCAAGCTCCAGCGCCAGTTTCTTGACCGTTGGTGCGCACTGCCGCATCAGTTCCACCCCGACCTGCGTCGAGCCGGTGAAGGTCAGCTTGCGAACCGTTTCACTGCCGGTCATCACCGCCCCAATGGCCCGTGCAGGCCCGGTAATGACCGACAGCAAACCGTCAGGAAGCCCTGCTCGCTGCGCCAGAACGGCCAGCGCAATGGCGGAAAAGGGCGTCTGCTCTGCAGGCTTGAGCACCATGGCACATCCGGCAGCAAGCGCAGGGCCCGCCTTGCGGGTGATCATGGCATTGGGGAAGTTCCACGGCGTAATCGCCGCAACGACCCCAATCGGCTGCTTGATGACGACAATCCGCTTGTCGGCTGCATGACCGGGGATCACATCGCCATAGACCCTGCGGGCTTCCTCTGCGAACCATTCGATGAAAGATGCGCCATAGAGGATTTCGCCCTTCGCTTCCGCCAGTGGTTTGCCCTGTTCCAACGTCAGGATCAGAGCCAGGTCGTCCACATTCTCGATGATCAGATCGTACCAGCGCCGCAGGATGACAGACCGTTCCTTGGCCGTTCTGGCTGCCCATTGCTTCTGCGCATCATCTGCCGCCTTGATGGCAGCCTCCGTCTCAGTGGCGCCAAGGCTTGGCACATGACCAATGGTCTCGCCCGTCGCCGGGTTGGTGACTTTGATCCCCGTTTCATTGGCTGGGATCCACTGGCTTCCCACGAGCGCTGCCTGTTTGAGCAATTCCGGATCTTTGAACATCAGACTTTCCTTGTTTCGAACTGCCCGGGAAGGGCCTTAGTGGCCCATCCCGAACCATCAACTCACGGGGCGATGATCGGACTTGCGGCCAGATCGCTCTGTTTCGGCTCAAGGCCATCGAACAGCGAGCCATGCTCGAACCAGGAGCGTGGGGCCGGTGCGCCCCAGAGGGTCTGGCGCTGCGGATCCTTCAGATCCCACTTGATTGCCTCAAGGTCCGGATCAACCGTCTGATAGTCGGAGCAATAGATCTCGATGCGGTGTCCGTCCGGATCAAGGATGTAGAGGAAGAAGGCATTGGAAATGCCGTGTCGGCCCGGCCCGCGCTCGATGTTGCTGACATAGCCGGTGGTTGCCATCAGATCACACAGATCGATGATGTTGAGCGGCGTCGGAACCCAGAATGCCGTATGGTGCAGTCGCGGCCCCAGACCGTTGGTGAAGGCGATGTCATGGACGCCGCCCTTGCGGTGCGTCCAGGCAGCCCACAGCTTGCCGCTTTCTTCGTCCTCGGTGTATTCGGTCACCCGGAAGCCGAGTTCATTGTAGAATGCCACGCTGTCATCGACCGAAGAGGAGAAGCAGTTGAAGTGATCGATGCGCAGCGGCTTCACACCCTTGTAGAGCTCGTATTTCTGGTGGATGGGTGCCAGACGGTCCATCTTGAAATAGAACTCGATCGGCATGCCGAAATTGTCGACGGTTGCCAGTGTGCGTCCCTGATAGGCCCGCTCGACCCAGGCGACCGGATGGCCCTTCTGTTTGAACCAGTCGAATGCCTTGTCGAGTTCTTCCTCGGCGAATACCTTGAACGACAAACTCTGGACTTCACTCTTGTCCGCTTTGCTCAGGACCAGACAGTGATGTCCACGCTCTTCAAGCGCGCGCAGATAGACGGCGTCATCCGTTTCATCGGTAATCTGCAGGCCGAGAATGTCGACATAGAAACGGCGGCTGGCAGCCAGATCCTTGACGCCGAACACAACATGGCTAAGGCGTAGAATATTGAAGGGCGGGTATAGATTGGGTGCTGGAATTGGCATGTTTCTCTCTCCCATGGACACCATCAGGTGTCGAAAATCCTGTTTGCGGCTCTCGCTGGAGCTCTTGATTGAAGGTCGATGGGGCGGGCTTGCCCGCCCCAAAGTGCACTCGGTCCGGGCAGGTCAGCCCAGCCGAGGCACTTTGTGATGCTGCCTTGGGAAGCAAACATTGACAGTTTCCATATAGAAATCGAACGACCAGTCGCCGCCGTCACGGCCGATACCCGAGGCCTTGACGCCCCCGAACGGGGATGGCAGATGGCGTACGTTTTCGGAGTTCACCCACATCATGCCGGCTTCGAGATTGTCGGTCATGCGCATGGCGCGGTCGAGATCGCTCGTCCAGAGATAGGCAGCGAGGCCATACTGGACGTTGTTGGCTAGCGCCAAGGCCTCGTCTTCGTCCTTGAAAGGAATGGCCGTCAGAACGGGGCCGAAGATCTCTTCCTGCGCGATGGCCATGTTGTTGGTTGCTCCGGTAAAGAGGGTAGGGCTGACATAGCAGCCTTCTTCACCCACCTTCTGGCCTCCCGCGGCGATGGTTGCCCCTTCTTCTCGCGCCTTGGCGAAGTAGGACAGCACCTTTTCCTCGTGTACCGGATGGATGAGCGGGCCGACGACCGTTTCAGGGTCGAGCGGATGTCCGACCTTGATGCTCTTGGCAACTTCAGCAACCTTGGCGGTGAACTCCTCGTAGATGCTTTCCTGCACCAACAGACGCGAGGACGAGGTGCAGCGCTCGCCATTGAGCGAATAGATCATGAAGGTCGCAGCGTTCACGGCACGATCAAGATCGGCATCGTCAAACACGATCACCGGGTTCTTGCCGCCAAGTTCGAAGTGGAACCGCTTCAGTGTGTCGGCCCCCTGGCGCATGATGTGCGACCCGGTGCGGCTTTCACCAACGAAGGCAATGGCCTTGATGTCGGGATGTTCGGTAAGCGCCTTGCCGGCGCTGTCGCCAAATCCGTTGACGAGGTTGAGAACGCCTTTTGGCAGACCGGCCTCTTCCGCGATCTCGACAAGCAGCTTGGCCGTCATGGGCGAGAATTCGGCGGGCTTGTGCACTACGGTGCAGCCTGCTGCCAGAGCCGGGGCGATCTTCCAAGTCGACAGCATGAACGGCGTGTTCCACGGCGTGATGACACCGATCGGCCCGATCGGGCGGCGGGACGTGACGTTCATCTGGTTTGGATTGCGCAGCGCCAGACCATCTTCGGCTGAAGGAGCCTGATCGGCAAAGAAGCGGAAATTTGCAGCACCACGTACGGCAGCCTTCGACATGAACCGCAGCGCCTGCCCCGTATCCATGCATTCGGTAAAAGCAACTTCCTCGGCCCTGGCCTCAATGGCTTCCGCCACCTTGATCAGAATGGCCTTGCGGTCCTTGCCTGGCATCCTGGACCAGCTGGCAAAAGCTGCCTTGGCTGCTGCAACAGCGGCGTCAATGTCGGACGCATCCCCCTTGGCAACCTGTGCCAGAACAGATCCGTCGACGGGCGAGATCGTTTCGAAGGTCGCACCCGAGTTTGCGGGCACACTGGCCCCGGCGATATGGTTCATCACACCGGTCTTGCGGAATTTGGCAAGATAGCCTTGGGCTTTGGATAGGTTCTCATCAAGAGCGCTCATAGGTCTTCCTTTAATTCTGGCCTGATAGGCGGGCATGAATAGGGGTGTCTTTCCAGCTCAGGTCTGGGTTGATGACACGGATTTCGAGGGAGAGCGCGAAGTGCGTCGTGGCCAAAGGGAGCGCGAGGGCTGCTCTGACCGCTGCAAAAATCTCATCCCCTGCGGACTTGAGTTGTTCGGTCGAGCGTCCAGAGCCAACGGACAAGGTCAGCGCCGCAAAATCATTTTGTGGCAGCCCGTCAGCGACAATGGCATAGTCGGCCTTGTAGGCGCGAACGCGTATCCCCGCCTTGGGAAAGATCCCGGTGTTTAGCATCGCCTGATAGGCAGTCTGACATAGCTCCGCCATGTCAGCACGGCTCTCCAGCCCCGCTGAATATTCGATTTTAAGGTGTGGCACGATTTCCTCCCAGATAATACTTAACATGTTAAATTTATCTGCTATTGTCAATCTGGCCACTATTCAATTTTAGTCTAGTGTTACAAACTCGCGGAATTTGCGAATGTGCATCGATTTCTGAATACTGCTCACCACCAGGAAGAATTACGCCCAAGGAGTTCCAGGGAGATGACAAAACTACCGTCCCGTGCTGGCACCGAACTAAGCCAGACACAAAGAACGTTGCCGATCGCCCTACTGCGCGCACGGGAAGCCGTGATGGACTACTTCAGACCCTTGCTGGCCGAAAATGATGTCACCGAACAACAATGGCGTGTCATGCGTGTGCTGGATGAAGTCGGGACTGTCGACGCGAGTTTTCTGGCGCGGCAAGCTTGCATTCTGGCTCCATCGCTTACCCGCATCATGAGAACTCTGGAAGCGCGGGGCTTTGTGGAGGTGAATCGGGACAGCAAGGACGGTCGCCGTGCGCTGGTGTGTCTGAGCGAGGAAGGCAGTCTGTTCATACGGAAGCTAGCACCTGCAAGCGCAAAGATTTACGAAGACATTGAAAGCAAGGTTGGCAATGAGCGTATCGGGCTTCTGCTCGATGAACTGGAAATCCTGCTGGCTGCGCTCAATAAGCAAAGCTGACCGTTGCTGTGATCATACAGTCTGACCGAGGCATCCTGACGAATAGGGGATGATCGCGAGCGCGATGCGGACCTGCAGTTTTCGGCAGTCGCACGGTGTTCGCAATCGGATATGTTTGCGTTGGTAAATTGAGAATAAATTGATGATAGTAATTCCATATTTTCAACATTTTAATCTCAATAAGAAAGATCTATCTTTGTTTTAACGAAACGCCGCGACCTGCGGCAATGATGAGGACAAAACAAATGATCGACCTTTCTTCCAATTTCCTCGGCTTCGCTGGAGCTGGTTCTGAAAACGCTATCGCCCTTGCCGCCCTGTTGCTGCGGGTTTCACTCGGTGGCCTTTTTCTGGCGCATGCCTATCTGAAATACTTCATCTTCACGCCCAAGGGCGCCGCTGGCTTCTTCGCATCGTTGGGCGTTCCCGGCTGGTTTGCCTACCTGACCATCGCAGCTGAGACCCTGGGTGGCATTGCCCTGATCCTTGGCTTCCAGACCAGCCTCGTTGCTCTGCTGTTGATCCCGACGCTGCTTGGTGCTGCCATTCTCGCACACGGCAAAAACGGTTTCTGGTTCACGAACGCAAATGGCGGCTGGGAATATCCCGCCTTCTGGGCAGTTGCACTGCTTGTACAGGTTCTGCTCGGTGGTGGCGCGCTGGCCCTGACGGCCTGATCCATCCCGGCTTTGCAGACCATGGACGCTCCAGACGGATGCGTCTCTCATACGGCCCCGGTGCTCGACAGCTCCGGGGCCGTATCTGTTTATCAGGGGCTGATAGGAGCTTGCGGGACTGATGTCCTGTTCAGTCGGAAGGGTAGCAGCCAGATGCAGGTCATCCCGCAGGACAAGCTGGTAGCTCGGGTGCGCGATGATGCGGGTGAGGGGCGTTGCGCTTTATCGGCCGCTGGAGGTCTCTATAATGGCCAGATCTGCCAATTCCATCGAAGAGCGTGGTGGCTCCTGCCTCAAACCTTTGGCAGGTGGCCACTTTATGGTCAGGGGACTGTCCTGACGGATACAGCAGGAAATTGACTATACGGAATATTACTGATAATTTTCTGGATAGAAATGTGGAGAAAATGGTGTTGCAGAAAATCCCTTTCTGATCCCGGACAATCCGTCAATTTCGATGAAGCAATGCCCCGGAAATATTCTATTGCCATGGGGTGGCCAGTGGCTCGGGTCCTTGTTTGAAATGAGATCGGTTCAGCGGTTGCGCGCCACCTTCAGATGGCGTGCCCGCCCAATCCGGTCGCCATCTATTCTGTCGCGGGCGCCAAATTGCACTTTGGATCCGTTAGCGGGCAATTATTTGAAATGACAAGTCAATATTACAAGAATGGGTATAAAGAGCATGCAAGATACTGTAATGAATCAGCGGGAAAAAATTGACGCACTCAACGCAACGCTCCAGCAGGACTCTGGACGTTTTGTGACGATCAAGGGGATCGGTCACAGGCTGGTCGGCATGGTGACAGATCCCGATCTGTCAGGGTATTGGTTTGGATATCGTTGCGGTGCCTTATTCCATGTTCCCGTGTCGAAACATGGCATTTGCCTTTTGTCTGCCGGCGAAAAGGGTGCAACGAATGTTCATGGAAAACTGTCCAAAAGTGATTTTCTTCAGATTTTTGGCAAGGACAAGCTCAATGAGCTGGACAAGGCTTTCAGCAAATCCGTCCTCAGCATCCTCGCGTTCTATGTGATCACTTTCGGCATTCTGGGCCTTCTTGGGTTCTACCTGTTCGATATGTGATCCGCAGTACGAGCTCCCTCAAGCCAGTTGGCGTTGGCAGAGACTAGGTGTTGCCTGCCGACGGTTCAATCTGTCCGGCATCGGAATGTCGCCCCGGAACGATTGTTCACGGGGCGACGGTTCTCTCAATCATTGTCATTGAATACCATGACGTCAGGCTTGTCGGCGCAGCGTGATCTCGTAAGTGTAGCTTTGGGCAGGCAGAATGCTGAGCGTTATGATCTGGCTGCTGCCGTTGGCATCGCGATACTGGCGGCGCAGCTCCAGAGCGTGATCTCCTGCGGCAACCTGCAACGCATCCGCCAGATCGACCGGAACGGGGACTGCCCGAATGGTCTGTTCAATTTCGTGAATGATCACGTTGGTTTCCTTTTCCAGCAACATGTAGATCAGCCCAGGATACTCTTTGACCTGTTCGGCGATCTGTCCATATTCCTCGCTGAGATAAATATCGGTCCAGCCAACAGGGGCTGATTGAGCCTCGATGTTTCTGGTCTGGCGGATGAGAACCCAGCGTCGCCCGGGACGATCGCCAAGACGCCCGGCCAATTCCTCGTCCGCAACCAGCGGCACGATTTCCTGCACTTCACGCCAGGATGGACCGGCAAACTGCATCAGATCGCCAGTGACCGACATCGAATGGACATAGGTCGTTGGCGGTTCGATGGATCGTACGCGGGTTGCTGCTCCCTGCTTGCGTTCGATCATGCCCAACCGCTGCAACTCGGCCATGGCCGCTCTCACTGTGGATCGACTGGCCTGAAAGCGATCGCAAAGAGAGGCCTCGCTTGGCAGGTTATCTCCTACCTGGAATGCTCCTGATTTCAATTCTTTAGTGATCTGTGCTGCGACATCCAGATAGCGTTTGCCCATCATGCCCTCGGCTTCATTTCCTGATTCTGACGTGTCCTAGTCTTGACACAAGAAGAGACTTGGATCAATATGTACGAATAAGTTTACTTGTTCGAACAAGTTATGGCAAGTCGGGGGAGGACAATATGGGTGCCGAGACAGCGGAGGCAGTGGAAAAAGCCACTGATCTCGAAAAAGCGCAGGAGCTGGACAGCGAAGGGCAGGACAGAACTCTTTCCGGGACGTTGGTGAGCGTTCTGGTGGTTTTGTCTGCGCTCTATGCGCTGTTTCATCTGGCCGTTCTGAATTTCTGGGCGATTGATGAATGGGTCTATCGTGTCATTCACGTCAATATGGGCGCGGTGCTCGGGTTCATCGGAATCAAGGTTTGGGCGGGTGAAAAGGGGCGCAGTGTCAGTCCGATCGATTGGCTGCTGATCGCCGGTGCCTTCGGCTGTACCGCCTATGTGGCGATCAATCTGGAACAGTTGATCATGCGGACCGGCGTGATCACCACCACTGGCGACTATATCTGCGGTGTCGTTGGCAGCCTGATCGTGCTGGAGTTCGCCCGCCGTGTTGCCGGCATCATTCTGCCTGTCATCGCTCTTGTCTTCGTGGCCTATGTCTTCGTCGGTCCGTGGCTGCCGGGCATCCTGCACCACTCCGGTTTCGAGGCAGCCAATTTCGCGTCCTATCTCTACAGTCAGGATGCCATTTTCGGCATGACCGTGGCGGCCTCTTCTCGCTACATCATCCTGTTTGTCGCCTTTGCGGTATTCTTGCAGGCCTCAGGGGCTGGCGACTACTTCATGCGCCTGGCCATGGCCCTGTTCGGGTCAGCACGCGGTGGTCCGGGAAAGGTTTCGGTGTTCTCGGGTCTCTTGTTCGGGACGGTTTCCGGCTCCGCAGTTGCCAATGTGGTTGCTTCGGGCACCTTCACCATTCCTCTGATGCGCCGGGTCGGTTACCCGAGAGAAAGTGCCGGGGCCATCGAGGCGGCTTCGTCTTCCGGTGGCCAGCTGGCGCCACCCGTGATGGGAGCAGGGGCCTTCATCATGGCCGAAATCACCGGCATTCCCTATTCGGAAATCGTTGTTGCTGCGGCTTTGCCTTGCCTGCTGTTCTATCTGGCGATCTATCTGACGGTTGATCTGCAGGCCCGTCGTCTGGGGTTGAATGGCGTGCCGCGCGAAGAACTGCCAAAATTCAGGGAGCTTGGGCGCGATGCCTTCATGCTGCTGCCGTTGATCGTGCTGCTCTATCTGCTTCTTTCTGGCTTCTCGATCATCGCAGCCGGTACATGGGGGCTGGCATCTGCGCTGTTGGTGCTGCTTTGTCGCGAGCTGGAGTTTGCCTCGGTCGTTCTGGCTCTGCCGCTGGTGCTGTTCGTTGTTCTGCCGCTGACTGGCATGCAGGTGAACTATGCTGGAGTGATCGCATTCCTCTCAAGCATCGTACTGATGTCGGGGCTGGCCGTGGTCAAGGGCAAGGCCGACAGGGTGCCATCCGTCTTGCGCGTGATGATGCAGACGATCTGGGTGGGGTTGGCAGATTCCTCGCGCAAGTCGCTGCAGCTTATCAGCGTCATGGCCTGTGCTGGCATCGTCGTGGGGGTTCTCGGTCTCACCGGGCTTGGTGGACGTTTTTCGTCGGTGCTGTTGTCGGCTGCTGGCGAAAGTGAAGCCATTGCCTTCCTGCTTGCCATGCTGATTTCCGTGGTCCTCGGCATGGGCATGCCGACCACTGCGGCCTATGCCATCGCGGCTGCGGTCGTTGCTCCAGCCTTGATGCAGATGGGTATTTCTGCACTTTCCGCCCATATGTTCGTTTTCTACTGCGCCGTGATCTCGGCGATCACGCCACCGGTAGCCATTGCCGCCTTTGCAGGCGCTGCGATTGCGGGCGGCAAGCCCTGGCCAACGTCAATCCGGGCAATGCGGTTTGGCATAGCTGCCTTCGTGCTGCCCTTCATGTTCTACACCAGCCCGGAAATCCTGTTGCAGGGCAATTGGATGACGACCGTGTTCGTCTTCGCGACAGCCATAGTTGCCGTCTATCTGATCGCCGTTGCCGGAGAGGGCCAGTTGTTCGGGGATTGCAGTATTCCCGAGCGCGTGATCGCGGCTGTTGCCGCCCTGTTGCTGCTGTGGTCCAGCACATCAACCGACATAGCTGGCGGCGTGCTGGCTGTGGGGCTGGTCTTCTGGGCGCGGCGACGGGGAGACCGCCAGCCGGAATTTGCAGCCTAGTCATATCCTGTCACCAGTTTACGAGACCCATGAAAGAGGAGGAATTTCATGTCCATCTTGCTAAAAAGTTTCACGGCAGCCGCCCTGACGGTTTGCTTCAGCCTGCCGCTCGCGGCACAGGAGCGCCCCAAGTCAATGACGATTTCAACCGCATCGCCCGGTGGCGTCTACGCCATCTATGGTGAAGGCGTTGCACAGCTTGTCACCGACAAGGTCGGCGTTGCCACCTCGACGAGGCAGACACAGGGACCGGCTCAGAATCTGGTTCTTCTGAAGGCGGGGCAGGTCGAGCTTGGCATGACCACATCCGGGCCAGCCTATGAAGCCATGCATGGGATGCTGGAACTGGCGCCGGGCGTTGAATACAAGGACCTGAGGGTTCTGTTCGCCATGTATCCCACACCGTTCCAGATGGTCGCGCTTGCCAGCAACGGCATCGCCTCCCTTGAGCAACTCGAGGGCATGCGTGTTGGAGCCGGTCCGCGTGCCGGTACGGGCGGGACCTTCTGGACGCGCTGGCTCAAGTCGCTCGATATCAATTCCCGCCTGCAATATGGTGGCATCGGCGATCAGGCGAGCCAGCTTGCCGACGGTCGGCTTGATGCCATCGTGACGGCGGGCGGTATCCCGCATCCGGCGCTTTCCGAGCTGGAAAACACGCAGGCGGTTACCTTCTTCGGTATGTCCGAGAAGGCGCTCAAGGGCATTCTGAAAGCCAATCCCTATGCGGTGAATTTTACCATTCCGAAGGGCACCTACAAGACCCCGACCGGCGATATCGACACGCTCGCCATGTGGAATTTCATCGTCGCCGATGCTTCCATGTCGGATGATGTGGCCTATGAAATCACAAAGGCGGTTCTTGAGAACAACGACCGGATGGTGGCCACCCACTCGTCTGCCAAACAGAGCCTTGCAGAGAATATCGTCAAGGACACCTTCATTCCTCTGCATCCTGGTGCCGCCCGCTACTACAAGGAAATCGGCATCGCCATTCCAGAAGCCATTGCCCCTTAAGGAAAAAGTCCATGAGCCTCGCATCGACCGATCCAGGCCTTGTTACCAAAACAACAGGTTATCGCCGTTCCTTGCAGATTTTCAGTGAGGAAGGAACGGTCGATGCATACCTGCGCTTTGAAGCTGCACTCGCAGAAGCCGAGGGAGCGTTGGGGATCATTCCCGAGGCGGCTGTCGCCCCGATTGCTGCCAGCTGCGTCATTGAAGCCATTGATCTCGACAGTCTGCGGCAAGGGGCTGCTGTGGTTGGATATCCCATTGTCTCGCTGGTTGCGCAACTGGCCGGAAAGGTCGGCGAACATGGCCAGTGGGTGCACTATGGAGCCACCACGCAGGACGCCATGGACACAGCTCAGGTGCTGCAGCTCGTCGAAGCAACAGATGCGGTCGTGACCGATCTGGAGGCAGTCAAACAGATGCTGGCTGCGCTCGCGGACCGGTATCGTGCCACGCCGATGCCGGGGCGGACCAAGATCCAGCACGGGGTTCCCTTGTCGTTCGGCTACAAGGTTGCCGTCTGGCTGGATCAGATCGAGCGGACCGGGCAGGCGCTGATACGGGCGTCAAGGGAGGCTGCGGTGTTGCAGTTCGGCGGTGCTGTTGGCACGCTGGCTTCCCTCGGCGACAGCGGGGTTGCGGTCAGGGAAGAGTTGGCCGAACGCCTCGGACTTGCCTGCCCGGATATCTCCTGGCATGTCAGCCGCGACCGGATGGTCCAGTTGGCCGCGGCTGTCAGCACACTGGCTGCAGCCTTTGGCAAGATGGCGATGGATATTGCTCTCATGATGTCGACGGAGGTGCGGGAGCTCGTCGAGCCGGCAGCGGATGGCCGGGGGAGTTCGTCAACAATGCCGCAAAAGCGCAATCCCGTCATCTGTGAAGCGATTGTGGAATCGGCCCGCTCCATTCAGCATGTTCCCGGCGTTCTGCTTGATGCAATGTTGCAGGAATACGAGCGAGGCATCGGCCATGGCTATCGCGAACGGGTGGCCTTGTGTGAAGCCGTGATGCATCTGGCCGGGATCATTTCGCTGAGCTCGGATCTTCTCTCAGGGCTGGACGTCAATGTGGCACAGATGAAAAGCAATCTGGACCTCACCCATGGCCTCATTCATTCCGAGGCCATCATGATGCATCTATCCAGAGAGCTTGGACGGCTGGAGGCCCATCATATCCTGCAGAAGGTGGCGCGGCGCATAGAGACAACCGGCGAGGAGATCGGCTGGGTTCTCGAGGCCGAGAGCGGGATAACATTTCCGGCGGAGCTGTTGAGTGCCAAAGGGCCGCTTGACAGTGCCGACGCGATGATCCGTCTCGTGCTGGCCAGACTGGCGCACCCGGCACAGATCTGATGGTCTTTGCCCCGACCTTTCGGGCGCCGCAGGCCATGTCTTGCGGCATTTTCGGCGTCTTTCATCAAGACCGACCTCTGGCCAGCAGCGCCAGCCGAGAGGTCGATCGTCTATATGTTGTCGGAGAGGGTGATCAGGCGGCTTTTTCCTGCTCCAGATCCTCAACGAGCTTGTTGACGGCTGCGAAATCGAGCTTGCCTGATCCCAGAACCGGAACCTTGGCTACAACCCGCACATCGGCAGGGATCATCAGGTCCTGCGCACCTTTCTGTTTGGCAAAATCGAGGAATTCCGTCCGTGTGGCGTCTGGCCGCTCGGTGATCAGCACCAGCTTTTCACCCTTGCGGTCATCCTTGACGCTGGCAACTGCAGACAGGGTTCCTGGCCACAATTCACCGGCCAGTTCCTCGACTGCTGCCAGGGAAACCATCTCTCCACCGATCTTGGCAAAGCGCTTGGCACGTCCCTTGATCGTGACAAATCCTTCGTCATCAATCTCGACGATGTCGCCGGTATCATGCCAGCCGCCTTCGAGCGGTACCAACTGGCCGGGCTGGTCATGCAGCAGGTAGCCCATCATGATATTCGGTCCCGCAATGCTCAGGCGTTTGCCGTTGTCGATCCCCGGCACCGGTTCAAGCCGGTATTCGATGCCGGGCATGAGTTTGCCAACCGAGCCGGCCTTGTTGAACATCGGTGTGTTGATGGCGATGACGGGGGCTGCTTCTGTGACGCCATAGCCTTCCAGAATGCGCAGGCCAAAGCGCTGCATATAGGTCATCTGGGTTGAGGTCTTGACCGGCTCCGCACCGGCAAAACAATAGCGCAGCGAGCGGAAGTCATAGGCATGGGCGGTGCGGGCATAACCGGACAGGAATGTGTCCGTACCGAACAGGATCGTTGCGTTTGATGCGTAGATCAGTTCGGGCACGATGCGATAGTGCAGGGGCGAGGGGTAAAGATAGACGGGAACGCCCGAGACCAGAGGCAGTATGGTGCCGGCGGTCAGCCCGAAAGAATGGAACATCGGCAGCACGTTGAACAGTTTGTCGGTCGGTGTGAAGTCGATGCGCGCGGCGGCCTGGGTGGCATTGGCCAGAATATTGCGGTGGCTGAGCACCACGCCCTTGGGACGCCCCTCGGAGCCGGAGGTGAACAGGATGACCGCCACGTCGTCGATGGAGCGACTGGTCAGCGGGCGGTTGCGACCCAGATAGCCACGGATCTTTTCGAGGATGGAAATGTCGGCACGGATGTCTTCGAGGCAGATGAACTCGATTTCCTTGCCGAGTTCCGCAACCAGACCGTCGAGCTTGGCCTGCGTGACGAAGGCGCGGGAGGTCAGCACCTTCGTGACCTTGGCGGTCTGGCAGGTCGAGAGCACATTCTTGGTGCCGGCGGTGAAGTTGATCATGGCAGGCACCTTGCCCGCTGACATGAGGGCGAGGGTGGTGACGACCGTGCCATTTGCGTTGGGCAGCATCACGCCGACCGTGTCTTCCGTTGCCAGGAGGTGGGCGAATTTTCTCGCCAGAACACGGGTTCCCGTCAGCAGCCTCTTGTAGGAGAGATTGCCGCTGACCGGATCCTGCAGGGCGATGCTCGACACTCCGCGTTCGTGCGCTGTCTCGATGACCCTCTCGACGATCGTGGCGTTTTCATTCATCGACGTGTGAAACATCAGGTCCGACATGATCTCGTACAGCTTCGTTCCAGCCGCCACGCGACGTTTCCTGCCTTTGAGGGCTGCGTCGACCGAAAGGCTGCGAGGCTCCAGAATAGTGATCCTGAGCTTGGGAAAGAGGCTTTTGCGGATCTGGCTGGGGTTGAGATAGGAGAAGGGGGTGCGCTCCAGACCATCGATGCGGATCGGGACGACCTTTGCTCCGGTCTTGTCGGCAACCATCGCAGCCCCGTCGTAGACCTTCATGAGGGAACCTGTGACTGTGAGACGACCTTCAGGGAAAATCACCATGGGTTCTCCGGACTCGACGACCTTGATCAGGGACCGCGTCGCCATCGGCTTGGCCGGGTTGATCGGTAGGGCATTGGCAAGCTTGAGGAAGGGTCGTACCCACCAGATTCTGGCAATCTGATAGTCGATGGCGAAGGTCGGGGCCTTGTCGGTGAGGGTCAGTGCTGCGGCTGCGTCCAGATAGCTGACGTGATTGAGGGCCAGGATCGGAGCCTCTCCTGCCTTCTCGAGATTCTCGAGGCCCTTGATCTCCATGCGGAAGAAACAGCGGTAGATGATCGAGACAAGGTCGCGGAAGGGACTGGTTGGTGTCAGCTTGATCATTGCGAGCAGGGCCAGTGCGTTAAGGCCACTCAACGCCAGCATGATATTGGCGACCGAAGCGCCATAATTCTGGGCGACGGCAAGCAGAAGCGATCCGGCAACCATCACAGCCGCACCAAGCGCATTGGCTCCGGCAATGGTGCGGGCGCGGCGCTCCGGCTTGGCCCATGTCTGAAGTGCGGTAAAGGTGGGAACCACCAGCAGTGCCCCGGCAATTGCAAGGCCCGCTAGATCGAAGGCCACGTGAAGGACGCCTTGCCGAACAACAAAGTCGCTCAGGTTTTCCACGGCAACAAAGGTCGGCAGGCTATCGAGCACGGTGTAGAGATCGTAGCAGAGGATGCCGATCAGAGCGGTGCCGATGAGGGAGGGCAGAAGATTGACCCGACCCGAGCTCAACCAGGCTGCAAGAGATGAACCGATGCCGATGGACAGGGCAAAGACGGTCAGAAAGAAGGTCACGGCCAGCTCGCCGCCGCCAAGTATGTCTTTGACCAATATGGGCAGGATCGACATGATGACGGCACCCGTCAGCCAGAACCAGCTGTTCATTGCAGCCGCCTTGATCAGGCGCTCCTCGCGGTAGAGGTCTCGTAGGATATTGCGGGTCGACTTCAGAATGTTGCGATCGATCGTGAGATCGGGGGCTGCGATTCCCGTGGCTGGAATGAAGCGGCTGAAGCCGTAGCAACCGATCGCCAGAAGGATCATCACCGGGCCGAATATCATGGTTGCCGCCCCCTGTGTGAACAGCAGACCCGCACTGATGGTGCCGCCCAGAATGGCCAGGAATGTGCCAGCCTCGACCCAGGCGTTGGCGGCGGGCAACTCGGAGGGTTCAAGATGGTCGGGCAGCAGGCCGTATTTGATCGGGCTGAACAGCGCGGAAATCAGGCCGAACAGAAACAGGGCAACGAACAGAACCGGGATTGAATGCAGGGCCATTCCGACGACAGCCAACACGGCGGCTCCGGCCTCGGCCAGCTTCAGCTTTCGCGCAACGGAAGCCTTGTCGTGTCGGTCTGCAATCTGGCCTCCGAGAGCGGAGAGGAACAGGAAGGGAGCAATGAAAATGCCGCCCGCCAGCGAAATGAGCGTGGCCGAGCCGTCCGATACCCGGAACAGGATCAGGAAAACCAGAGCATTCTTGAGGAAGTTATCGTTGAAGGCGGACAGGAACTGCGTCCAGAACAAAGGTGCGAACCGCCGGCTTTTCATCAATGGCTGTGACATAACATATTTCCCTGAAAACGTCGGGCTGTCGGGACAGTCCCGGAATTTCTGTGATCGTGACCATCAGGGGATCAGATCTTCCCGCCAATGGCTCCGGGTCGGTTGCGATCAATCGGACGCGCCTGCATTCATCAGCAGTTTTTCGGTTTTGGCATCTTCTATCCGGTTGTGCAACTTGTCTGCCTCTTCCCTGTCTCTCAATGTCTTGGTCAGGGTGATTGACGTATGGACGAGCATGATGGCTGCCATTGCATAAAAGCCCTTGGCCGAGAAGCTGGCTTCGAGGAAGTAGATGCCGCCTGCCATCATCGCAACCGCGATGGCGAAGGACGCCATGGTGAAGATGTGCCAGCTTTCCGAATGTTTGATGCTGTTGGTCTGCATGATCGTTTCCTTTCCAGTTTCGCGATCGATTTGTAAAAATGAACAATGTTCACTATTTGACAAAGCCATATCTCTCTGGCAAAGTCAATTTAAAAATGAACAATGTTCAATTTTTAAGCCGGAGCGTGGTTAATGGCGGGCGTACAAGAGGCCAAAAGGCTGGAAACAGGGCGGCGGGTGCTGGAAGCGGCCGTGTCACTGATGCAGGAGGAAGGGCTGAAGGCCCTGCAGATCCGGACGATTGCGGCCAAGGCGGGATATTCGGTCGGGTCCGTTTACAAGCACTATCCTGACGTGGATGCGCTCATCATTGCAGTGAACAGTCTGACGCTCGACCAGATACGGCAACGAATGGTCGAGGCCATCCGGGAACCGGGGACGCCGCTTGATCGGTTGAAAATTCTGGCTCGCAGCTATTTGCATTTCGCGGTTGAACAGCCGAACCTCTGGCGTGGGCTGTTTGATCATCACCTTCCCGGCAATGCGAGCATTCCCGAAGAGCACAGAACGCAGAATGTCAAACTGCTGGACCTGATTGGGCAGGAAATCGCGGCGCTCAATCCGCAGCTTGGCTCCGAGATGTTGTCTGTTCGCAGCAGAACCTGCTTTGCTGCCGTGCACGGGATGGTGACTTTCAGCATGGAAGGGCGCTTTATCGGTCTCAAGAGTGATCAACTGGAACAGGAACTGGACTTTCTGGTCGAAAGGCTGGCTCTTGAGGCTGGCTGACGGCCCCCATGCGGCAGGAAAGAGGGGATGGGATCATCGCTGCTGCCTGCTTTGTAATTTGGCGGCCTAATTTTGCATTTTGCCCCGGCTGAAGGGCCGCTATCCTGTGCCCGCAAATAAGACCTCTCATCTAAATTCAGCCGCTGTGCGCCCATCCCGCAAAGCGCTTGGTGATCCCTTTGGCAAAACCCACTGAAAGCAACAAGGCTGCCGATGTCCGCCTTGAGCATGACGCGCTCGGGGAGCTGGAGCTTCCCAACAGCGTTCTCTTCGGCATCAACACCGCGCGGGCGCAGGAAAATTTCCGCATTTCCAACGTTCCCGTTTCCGACTTTCCCGAACTCATCATCGCATTGGCCATGGTCAAGAAGGCTGCGGCCTATAGCAACCAGATGCTGGGCGTCTTGCCGTCCGACAAGTCCAACGCAATCTCCGTTGCCTGCGACGAGCTGATTGCTGGCAGGCATCATGAGCATTTCGTCGTTGACATGATCCAGGGGGGCGCCGGAACCTCGACCAACATGAACGCCAACGAGGTGATCGCCAACCTCGCCCTCAACCGGCTGGGCCGCGGCAACGGGGAGTATCAGTATCTGCATCCCAATGACGATGTAAACAAGTCACAATCCACCAATGATGTCTACCCCACGGCCCTGCGACTTGCCATCCTTCTGAATATGGAGAGCTTTTCCCGTGAGCACCGGCGGCTGGCCGAGGCATTCGAGGGTAAGGCCATCGCGTTCGATGCCATCGCCAAGGTAGGCCGTACCCAATTACAGGATGCCGTGCCGATGACGCTTGGTCAGGAATTCCGCTCCTTTTCCAATACCATCGAAGAGGATGTCGACCGTCTGGAAGAGGCTGCCAGATTGCTGCGGGAAGTCAATCTTGGCGGCACGGCGATTGGCACTGGTGTCAATGTCCCTGATCAATACGCCGAAATTGCGGTTGCACAACTGGTGCAGATTTCGGGCTTCGAGCTGGTCGCCGCGAGAAATCTCGTTGAAGCCTCGTCCGATCTTGGTGCTTTCGTGGCCTTTTCCGGCATCCTCAAGCGCATTGCGGTCAAGCTTTCCAAGATCTGCAACGACCTCCGCCTGTTGAGCTCGGGGCCGAGATCCGGCATTGGGGAAATCCGCCTGCCTGCGGTGCAGGCCGGGTCGTCGATCATGCCGGGCAAGGTCAATCCCGTCATTCCCGAAGTGGTCAATCAGGTCGCCTATCAGGTCATCGGCAATGATCTGACGGTGACAATGGCGGCCGAGGCCGGACAGTTGCAGCTCAATGCCATGGAGCCGATCGCGATCTACAACATTCTTCAGTCGATGCGTATTCTGAGGAGGGCGATGGCCTGCCTGACGGACCGCTGCATTCTCGGCATCGAGGCCAATGTGGCGCGCTGTCAGGCACTGCTGGACAACAGTCTGGCCATGGCGACCTTTCTGGTGCCGCAGATCGGCTATGAGCTGGCGGCGAAGGCTGCCAGACATGCGCTCGCCGAGAATGTGTCTCTGCCGGAGGCCCTGCGTGCCCTCGGAATCGAGATGGAGCCATCTCAAGGGCCTTCCGCCCTGGCCGGGGAATGAAAGAAGCCGACAGACTTTGACGCTGTCGGCTCTTCAAACTGCCTTGAAAAATGTTGTGGGCTGTCAGACGGACCGGGTGATGCCACCATCAACGCGGATGTTCTGCCCGGTGATATAGGCAGCCCCTTCAGAGGCGAGGAATGCGATGGTTGCGGCCACTTCCTCGACGGAGCCATACCGCCCCATGGGGATGCGTGCCCGGCGATCTTCCTTTTCCGGCAGGCTGTCGATGAAGCCGGGGAGCACGTTGTTCATGCGTATATTGTCGGCGGCATAGCGGTCGGCGAACAGCTTTGTGAAGGCGGCAAGGCCCGAGCGGAATACACCGGACGTTGGGAACAGCGGATCGGGCTCAAAGGCTGCATAGGTGGAAATATTGATGATCGAGCCAGACTTCTGGGCCTGCATGATCGGTGTGACCAGCCGTGTCGGGCGGATGGCGTTCATCAGGTAGACTTCCATGCCGTTGACCCAGTCTTCGTCGGAAATCTCCAGCAACGGTCCCTTGGGGCCATGTCCGGCACTGTTGATCAGCACATCGACGCGTCCCCATGTTGCCATGGTCCGGTCAACCAGTGCCTTGAGATCATCGGGGTTCCTGTTCGAACCGGTCACGCCGATGCCACCAAGCTCCTTTGCCAGCGCCTCGCCTTTTCCCGAGGAGGAAAGGATGGCAACCTTGTAGCCTTCGCTTGCCATTTTCCGGGCCGCAGCTGCCCCCATTCCGCTTCCTGCTGCTGTGAGGATCGCTACTTTTTCCATTCGTCAAACCTTCATTTGTTCATTATTGCATGTATCAACAATTCTGCCTGCCAGCGACAGGCCCTGACAGGTAACGGTGTCAGCCTTCCTGCGCGTTGTCCAGATGCATGCCGATCTGTTTGCGGCAGATCTTGTCAAAGACCGAGAGGTGGTCGTTGTCTGCCAGAAAGGCCGAGTAGCCCAGATAAACCTTCATTTTCTTGAGGGACTGAATGCGCAGTTTGCCGATCTTGGGATCATCGTCGGGCACCAGCCAGTCGGGAACAAAGGCAAAGCCCAGCCCTTCGGCGATCATCTTCTTGAGGCTGGTCGAGCCGGACGAGGTGACCAGAATCTTCGGGTCGGCTCCCAGCCTCGCCTTGAGAAAGTCCACCGCACGGGAGCGGATGGTCTGTCCGGGCTCATAGGTAATGAACGGTGCTTCGAGCAGAATCTCCATGTTGTCCTTGGTGATCTCGCCATAGCGCCACTCTCTTGGATAGATCAGGCTGAGCGGATATTCTCCCAGCAGGATCTGTGAGATTGCCGCTTCGCCGAAGTAACGCTCGGAGACGCAGGCATCGAGTTCGCCGTTCAGCATCATGTCTTCAAGCTGGGTATCGCGCTCGAAGAAATCGAGCGCTATGTCCGGCTGCTGTTCCTGAAACTGGGCGATGATGCGCGGGAAGAAGTGGTGGAAGATTGCCTGTGGTACACCGATGCGCAGGACGGAGCGTTCTTCCTGCATGAGCACCGATATGCGGGCGAAGATCGTTTCCAGCTCGGTGCCGAAGATGGCGTAGAGTGCCTTTCCCTGCGGGGTCAGTTTGACCGAGCGGGATCCCTTTTCCGCTTCGACCAGACGCGCACCATACATGCTCTCGAGGCGCCGGACATGGTTCGCTGCAGACTGGTAGGAAATGTTCAGTTTGCGTGAGGCCGATGAAAAGGAGCCATGCTGTGCGACCAGATAGAATGTCTGCAACAGAGAGAGCTCGAACTTGGGTTTTGCTTTTCCTGATTTATTCGTCATGTCGCCAAAGCTTTTTGCAAATGTCCTTCACTCTGGAAAAGGCCGGAGAAGGGGCTGCGGGACAGATGTTCAAGCGACAGGTCACCTGCCTCCGTCACACTGCCTTTTGACAGATCTCCCGCAAAAATCAAATCCAGCACGCAGCCGGCATGGGCTACCGAGAGCCGGGTGGAGGCTGCTGCCGTCTCATCGCCTTCGAATATCTTCAGAACAGGAAGTCCCTTCTTGCCGTTTCGCGTGGTCTCGATGGCTATGATAACACGATCGAAGCTGGTTTTGGGGAGTGTGTTGAGCATCAGGTTCGAGAGAGAGCTGGGCCTCTTGCGAAGTTGCAGGTCATCAAGCAGGAAAAGCATGTAATCGAGATGCTTGGGGTAGCGCAGCGTCTTGAAAACCAGCCCTTTGAGCTGTCCCTGATAGCGGGCAACCAGGTTGTCGAGGCTCCCAGAGGTCGTGAAGGCTTCGTAGGACTGTCTGCCGATCATGATGGTTTCAAATAGCGACAATGGCGCAATGGTCTGAGGCACACCGTCCCTGATGGCCATGCAGTCGTTGAAATATTCGTCCACCAGTCCCGAGACGCCCCAGATGTTGCAGTAGCCAAGACGGTTGGTGCGCTGCTGAGGCAGCACGCCGACGAATACGGTGACTTCGTCATCCCTGTTGCATTTCCGGATGACATCTTCGGTCAGGGCGCCAGCAAAGCCGGGGGCCAGTCCGCAGCCAGACGCAAAGGATAGCGCTTCGCCCTTGCCGCATGTGTCGAGCATGTCGGAGATCTGCTGCCTTATGCCAGCCTCTTCTGAGAAATCGAGAAAGTGGCAGTCATACTGACAGGCGAACTCCGCCAACCGGGGAACGAGATCGGATGTGACCGCCGCAATCAGGGCATCGGCCTTGAGCAGAAGCGGCACCATGACCGTCTGACTGAGGCAGTCGCCTTCAACGACGCTGAGGCCTTCATCCTTGAGCGCGCGACTGCGCTGGTGGTTCACCTCGACGATCAGCGACTCATAGTCGGAAACAGCGGCGAGCTGACGGGCCAGCTCTTCTCCAATCCGGCCACCGCCGGCGATGACAATCGTCTTTGCCATGATGGCGTACCCTTCACTGCTGATTGAAACGGGAGAGGAAACTGCGCAAGCGGTCCGACTGCGGGTTGCGGATGATATCGTCCGGTGAGCCCTGTTCGGCAATCACGCCGCCATCGAGAAAGATCACGCGATCGGACACATCGGCGGCAAATGCCATTTCATGGGTGACAAGTACCATTGTCATGCCGCCCATCGCCAGATCCTTGACCACCGTCAGCACTTCGCCCACGAGCTCCGGATCGAGAGCGGACGTCACTTCGTCAAGCAGCAGCATGTCCGGTCGCATGGCCAGTGCGCGGGCGATGGCAACACGCTGCTTCTGACCGCCGGACAGGCGCGACGGGTAGTTGCCAGCCTTGTCCTTCAGGCCGACCCTGTCGAGCAGCTCCAATGCATGCGCTTCGGCTTCCTCCTTCTTTTCTCCCAGCACGACGATCGGCCCCTTGGTGATGTTTTCAAGGGCGGTGAGATGGGGGAACAGGTTGAAATGCTGAAAGACCATGCCGACGTGGCGACGCAGGGTGCCGATGCCGATCTTGTTGCCGTTGTCCTTGAACTTGTCGGAGACGAGTTTGCCGCGATAGCGGATGGTGCCGTCGCTGACCTCTTCCATCAGGTTGAGACAGCGGATGAATGTCGACTTGCCCGAGCCGGACGGGCCGATGATCCCTACGACCTCGCCCTGCTCGATATCCAGATCGATGCCGTTCAGAACCGTGTGCTCACCATATCGCTTGAACAGACTGCGAATGGACATGACTGTATTGATTTCGGATTCCATTGCTTCTTTTCCTTCGAAGATTAGTCAGACCGGCGCATTCTGCGTTCAAAGCGATCGGCAATCTGGGTGAGAGGGAACAGCATGACGAAATACATGACTGCAGCGATCGTGTAGCTTTCCATCGGTCTGTAGGTTTCGGAGTTGACGACGGCGGTCATGTAGGTCAGTTCGGCAACGGAAATGGCATAGAGCAGGGACGTGTTCTTCACCTGGATCACTGACTGGTTGATGAAGGCGGGCAACATGTTCTTGATGGCCTGCGGCATGATGATGTGGCGCATGATCTGGGCGCTGTTCATGCCGATTGCTTGTGCGGCTTCACGCTGTCCCCGGTCCACTGCGGCAATGCCACCGCGAAATGTTTCTGCGTAAAAGGATCCGACATAGAGGGAGAGGGTTGCCAGACCGGCCACATTATTGGGAATGGAGATGCCCAGCAGCATGGGCAGGGCATAGTAGGCCCACATGATCTGGACGAGCAGGGGCGTGCAGCGAAAAATCTCCTGATAGGTTCTTGAGATGATGCTCAGGATCGGGTTGCCCGAAATCCGGGCGAAACACGCCAAGAGGCCAATCACGATGCCGATTGCAATGGAGCCTACGGTATAGAGAAATGTCATTTCCAGCCCATCGATGAATAGATCGAAGGACTGCATGACCATGGAAAAATCCCAAGTATACATTCAGATCCTCATTTTGAGTTGGACAACCCACTCAAATAAAAAATTCGTAATCCGCTCTGAAAAGAAGGTGCCGGAGCAGTGTCCGGCACCAGTCAGAGGTTTAAATCAGCCGCCGATGTCAAATCCGTCGGGCAGGTCATCAAGGGTGATGCCGAAAGGCTCCAGACCCTTGACGATCCAGGTCTGGTTGTTGCCCACGCGACGATTGTAATCGGCCCACGCGGAAATGAACTTTTTCCAGACTTCATCGGAATTGTAGTTGACGCCGATGACGGACGGCGATGAGAGGATTGGTTTGGGAACGTATACGGTGCCGAAGGCCGGGTTCTTCTTGACCATGACCATGGCGTTGAGCACGGTGTTGATCACGGCGTCGGCCTTGCCGGAAGCAAGGGCCATCAGGGCTTCGTCACGGGTCTTGAAACGAAGGATGTTGGCTTTCGTCAGATACTGCGTTGCAATCTGGTCCTGTGCGGAGCCCAGATCGACGGCGATGGTCAGGCCCATGTCATTGATTTCGGACCATGTCTTGTTGGCCACATCATTCTTGGGCGAGAGCAGGACGAAGCTGTTATAGTAGGTCGGTGAGCTGAAATAGATCGACATGGCGCGCTTTGGCATGGCGGTCAGGGCCAGAGCGAGGTCAACCTTGTTGGACTGGACGTCGAGGATCGAGTTGGCCCAGCTGGATTCTACGACTTCAAGCTTGACGCCGATGGTATTGGCAATGTCCCGTGCCATTTCGACGGCAAATCCGCGCCATTCCTGGGTGCGAGGATCCTTGGCAAAATAGGGGTCCTCATTCAGGATGCCCGCCATGCGCAATGTGCCACGGCTGCGGATTTCATCCAGCTTGCTTTGTGCTTGAGCGGCCGGTGCCAAGGCAATGGCAGCAGCTGCTATCAAAATAGCTCCAATTGTCTTTTTAAACACGAATTTTAACTCCTGGTCGATGATTGAGTGCCGGGATTTTTCCCCGGCTTATATGTGCGACCCCGCTTTCCCGGACAGGACATCCGGAGGGAAATCTTAATTACAAGCCAACGCTGAACCGAAGGGATTTGCAATACAACATTACATGTCGATCATACAAAATTGTTTGTAACTCAATGTCTTTGTCGTTGAAAACTTGGCAGTTTTTCGGAGGATGACATAGAAAATGCAATTTTTCTTACAGCTCCACCTATAAATTTTGGATCGTATTTCGCTTCTCTCCTCCGTAGTCTTGCTCCAGAACGACAGGAGCAGCCATGAAACGCTTGCGAAAATTTGAAGTGGTCATTGTTGGCGCCGGAATTATCGGCGCCTCCATCGCCTGGCATCTCTCCCGGCAAGGCAAGACAGTTTGTGTAGTAGACAGCACCGGCCCGGCAGCAGCCGCCTCCGGTGCATCAGATGGTGCTGTGTCGGTGTGTTCAAAGCGCCCCGGGCTGATGGCCTCGCTGGCGCATGAATCGCTTGGCATAACCAAGGCCCTTGCCGGCATGGGCGGCCCCTTGCGCTCTGTTTTCAGGGAACGCCCGTCCTTCATTTTTGCCCGGGGAGAGGAAGAGGACGCCGTTGTCGGCGATCTGGCTTCCCGTCTCGAACTGGCAAGGGGAGCCGTGCGGGTGCACAGGGATCACTCTGAGCCGGGCTCCGTGATCGGAGGCCTTTCGGCGTCGATTTCCCGCCTTTTGGAGGTGCATGGTGAGGGCCATATGCTCGGATATGATGCAACCTTCAATTATCTCAATGATGAACGTATCGAGAAGATCTTTCCGGCCTACTTGCAAGGCTGGGACCAAAGTCCGACAGGATCGGTCAGAGTACACATGTCCTGTTGTGACATCGACTGCGACCAGCTCGTCCTTGCGGCCGGGCTGGGGACGGCGCGTTTCTTTCCTGCCTTGCCGATCTATTCCCATGTCGGGCAGATCATCGTGACGGATCGCGGGGGGGGAGATGGTGCGGAATTGCCCGGTGCCCTGACCTCGGCCGCCTACCTGATGAGCAAGATAAAGGCTGACAGCCAGAAGGCTCATGTGCCGGTGGTGCTGGATCCGGTCGAGACCGGACAGCTTTTGATCGGTTCTTCCAGAGAGAGGAACCGTACGACGCGGCAGACCGATTTCTCCACTGTCAAGCGGCTGTTGATATCTGCAACGGAAGCCTATCCGCCTTTGGCCATGCGCCGCGTCATTCGCGTTTTTGCGGGTGCCCGGTCTGCGGTCGAGGACGGGCTTCCCATTGTCGGCGCCGTGCCTGACATGCCGAACATCCATATTGCAACGGGTTTCGAGGGGGATGGCATCTGCCTGTCCGCCCTCATCGGCAGGGAAGTTTCCAGGAGCCTTTGTGGAGGAGCTCTGGATTCAAGTCTTGCTGCCCTCTCGCCTTCCCGGTTTCTCGCGGCGGGTGTCTTTCCATCCGAGACGGCGACCGGGATTGCTGCGGCGGCGAAGAAAGGTCTCCTCGCATGAGCAACATCATTCTCTGGGACGGCCTGCCCGTCGCTTTCAACCCGGGTGAAAGCATTTCCGATGCGCTGCGGCGGCATGGCCTTTTTGCTGCCGCTCCGATCTTCTGCGGCATCGGCCAGTGCCAGAACTGTCTGGTGCTGATCGAAGGCAGAGGGGTCCGGGAAGCCTGTCTTTCAAAATGTGAGCCAGGCCTGAAGGTTGCCTCTCTCAAGGGCAAGGCCGCCGTTGCCTTGCGTCAATCAGAAGCCGAAGGAGACCATCATGTCGCATGAACAGCGCGTTGTCGTCGTCGGCGCCGGACCTGCCGGTCTTGCAGCAGCCATTACCCTTGCGCGCCACGATCTGCCGGTTACGCTGGTCGATCGGGCCTCGACGATCGGTGGCGCTATCTACCGTCAGAACCAGCTGGGAGAAAAGAAACTGCGGCTGACCCGCGCCCACGAGAAACGGTGGGCGCAGTTGAAGGCCGGGCTGAAAGCCTGTGCTGACAAGGTCGACTTCCGCCCCGAGACCCGCTTTGCCGGAACCGACTGGCGCGGCGCGATCTTTCTGGCCTCGGAGAACTCAGGTCAATCGGAAATCATGATCCCCGGTGGCCTGATTCTGGCCACGGGCGCTCGGGAACTGGTGCGTCCGCGGATTGGCTGGACCGAAGCTGGCGTCACGACGGTTGGAGCGCTACAAATCGGAATGAAATCAACGGGGTTCGCGCCTGCTGGCCGGATCGTTCTGGCCGGGTCTGGCCCGCTGCTGCTGGTCGCCGCCGCCCAGCTGGCACGGCTTGGCAATCCACCCGCCGCCGTCATCGAGGCAGGCCGTCCGTTTTCCAGTCCGCTGAAAGGCATGGGGCTGCCGCTTTCCTACAAGCTGGAAGCTGTGGAGCTGATTGCCACCCTGCTGCGCCATCGTGTGCCGGTGATGACGGGGGCCGGTCTTGTCTCTATCGGCAAGGACAGGGACGGTGCTTTCTGTCTGGAAGTGGAAACGGCCAATGGCGCAAGAAAGACCATCTCTGCCGATCATGTCGGCTTGCATGATGGCATCGTGCCGAACGCCAGCGGGCTGGGGGATCTCTCGGTCATTCCGGCAGAAAAGGCTGGTGATTGCGCTCAGGTGCTCGGTGCTGCTGCGTCCGAGGCGGACGGTGTTCTGGCGGCTTGCCGTCTGATGAAAAGGCTGGGCCGAGACGTGGCATTGCCCAAGGATGCTGTTGTCCGTCATGAGAGGGAGCAGCAGGCGCAAGCCCTGATCAAGACTCTCTATGCACCGGTCAAGGTGCCGGATGTCCTTGATCTGCCCGAAGAGACCGTCCTCTGCCGCTGTGAGAACCGCACGGTAGGCGACCTGCGTCGGTTGCAGGACAAGGATGGCGAAAGCGTGCGGGCGCTGCGTCTGCGCGGTCGTTTCGGCATGGGCTCCTGCCAAGGGCGCTTCTGCCTCCATTGGGTCTCGGACTTTGTGTCCGGCGCATCGCCAGAGGCCGATCTCGTCGGAGAGCGATGGCCCACCATTCCCATTTCGGTTTCCGCCTTCACGGAAGCCACAGACCATACGTCGACCATCTGACCAATCAATTCATCAAATAGATAGATCGCAGCCAATTGCGACAAGGATAGCATCATGACATCACTGACCAGTCCCTCCCTTGTTACCGAAACAGCCAGTTTCACTATCACCAACCCCTATGATGGCGAAGTCATCGGCCAGTTGCCTCAGGCTTCTGGTGCCGATGTGTTTGCCGCGATCACGCGCGCCAAAAAGGCGGCGGCTGCCTTTCGCTTTTCCATGCCGTCGGAACGACGCGCCATCCTTGACAAACTCGCCGAACTGATCGCGCAGGAAGCCGAAAGCCTTGCCCAGACCGTCTGCAAGGAGGTTGGCAAGACCATAACCGAGGCCCGTAACGAAATCCGTCGCGCCGGCAACACGCTGCGCCTTTCCGGCGATGCGGCCACCTTCATCAATGGTGAAACCATGCATTGCGGCATCGTCAAGGGCGGCGCCAACAAACTCGCGACGGTCACCTACGAGCCGGTAGGGGTCATCGCGGCCATCACCCCGTTCAACTATCCGGTGAACCTGTTGTGCCACAAGCTTGGCCCGGCGATCGCGGCTGGCAATGCGGTGATTGTCAAGCCATCGCCCAAGGCTCCGCTGTCTCCCAATCGGGTGGTTGAGCTTTGCCAATTGGCTGGCGCGCCGGAAGGACTGGTGCAGATTGTCCATGGTTTTGCCGACCCGGCCATCGCTCTGGCCCGTGGTCCGATCGATCTGTTGTCCTTTACCGGTGGTGCCAAGGCTGGGCTGGCATTGAAAAATGCCAGTGGTCTTGTCCGCTGCCTGATGGAGCTTGGCGGCAACGATCCGCTGTTTGTCATGCCGGATGCCGACCTTGAAGCGGCTGCCGATACGGCAATCGGCCAGCGGTTCGAAATCGCCGGTCAGAGCTGCGCCGCCGTCAAGAAGCTTTATGTGCACAAGGACATTGAAGAGACCTTTACCGACATGCTGCTGGAGCGGATCTCCAGGATCAAGCTGGGCAACCCGATCGAGGACAGCACCATCATGGGGCCGGTGATCGATGAAGCTGCCGCAAAGGAAGTCGACAAGCGGGTGCGGGCGGCGGTTGCCGCTGGAGCAACGCTCCGCACTGGTGGCTGGATCGAGAAGACCCGTTTTGCCCCGACCCTGCTGACCGGCATGTCCAATGACATGCAGATCTATCGTGAGGAAACTTTCGGGCCGCTTCTGGCCATGCGCGGCTTTGATGATCTCGACAGCGCCGTCGAGGAGGTCAACGACTCGATCTATGGCCTGCAGGCAGGCATCTTCACCAATGACCACGCGGTGATCCGCAAGATAACCCGTTCGCTCAAGGTTGGCGGCGTGATGGTGAATGAAGGCCCGGATTTCCGGGCGGAGCATGTGCCGTTTGGTGGCATCAAGTCATCGGGTCTGGGCCGGGAAGGCATTCGGATCACCATCCGCGAAATGAGCGAATCCAAGGTCGTCATCGACTGATCGTGCACACCAGAAACTGATTTATCGGAGAGTATCATGAGCAAATCCAAGCAGTATGACGGTGTCATCACCGCCCTGATCACCCCATTCACCGAAACCGGAGCCATCGACTGGCCAGCCTATGAGCGCCTCATCGACCGCCAGCTCGAAGCTGGCGTGACCGGCCTTCTGACGGTTGGCACCACTGGCGAGGCCTCGACCCTCACCGACGAGGAATATGAGCAGGTCGTCAAGAAAACCGTCGAGCGGGCCAAGGGCAAGGCGGTCATTCTGGCCGGTAGCGGCACCAATGTAACGACCAAGACGGTCGAACGGACCCGGCGGATCGAAGACTGGGGCGTCGACTGTGCTCTGATCGTGACGCCCTACTACAACAAGCCCTCGCAGACCGGCCTGATCAATCATTATGAAGCGATTGCCGATGCGGTTTCCATCGACATCATGCTCTATTCGGTGCCGGGCCGCACGGGCATTGAAATCGCCCCCCAGACAGCGGCGGCCCTGTGTCATTCAAACAAGAATATCGTGGCCATCAAGGAAGCCGGTGGACGCGCCGAGCGGGTTTCCGATCTCAGGGCCCGATGCGGCGAGGATTTTGTCATCCATTGTGGCGATGACGGTCTGGCGCTGGCCTTCTACGCGCTGGGCGCCAGCGGGCTGACGTCGGTGCTGGCCAACTATGATCCGGAAATCTGTGTTGCCTGCTACAATGCGTGGGTTGCTGGTGACTATCAGACGGCCCTGCGTCTGCATGATACCTTGCGTCCCTTCGCCGAGGCGCTGTTCATCGAGAACAGCCCGGCACCCGTCAAATGTGTTCTGGGGATGCAGAATTCGGTACTGGAATATGTGCGGGGGCCGCTGGCGCCGGTCTCTCCTGATGCCCGCAAGAAGCTGATGGAGATTTTCACCGCCTACACGCAGAACCGCAAGCTGGTGCTGAGCTGAGAGGTGCCACACCGATCTGACCAGTTGGGATGCCCGCTTTGCGGGCATTCTTTTCATGGGCGTTGATATCTGTCTGGAGAGACCATGAAGTGGCGGATGTGACCGGCTCTCCTCTGGGGGTGAGGGGAGAAAGGGTCTTTTGTTTTCGCCATTCTGCCTTACTATGCCGCGCATGAGCCGCAAGAATGGTTGCGCCGAAGCAGTGTGTTGCCAACGGGGAGTTCTCAAGATGACGGTCAATCAATACGGACAACCGATCGGTGATGCCCTGCCGGACTGGTCGGCTCGCCCACGCCCCGGAGATGTCGTGCTTACAGGCCAGCATTGTCGGCTGGAGCCACTTGATGCCGACCGGCATGGACGTGATCTTTATGAGGCTTATGCGACGGCGCCAGACGGCCGCGACTGGACCTATATGACCGGTGGTCCGTTTCTCTGTCGCGATGGGTTCGATGCCTATCTGCGAGCGGCGGCCCAAAGCCCGGATCCCAAACATTATGCCATCATCAATCTGGCGCTAGGCAAGGCTGTTGCCACCTTCTCGCTGATGCGAATCGATCCGGCCAATGGCGTGATCGAGGTTGGCAACGTCGCCTTTTCTCCCTTGCTCAAACAGAAGACTGCAGCGACCGAGGCGCAGTTCCTGCTGATGGGCTATGTCTTCGGGGATCTTGGCTATCGCCGTTATGAATGGAAATGTGACAGCCTCAACGCGCCTTCGCGCAAGGCTGCGGAGCGACTTGGCTTCAGCTTTGAAGGCATTTCCGGCAGGCGATCATCTACAAGGGCCGGTCTCGGGACACTGCCTGGTTCTCGATCATCGACAAGGAATGGCCTCTCCTCAAAGAGGCATTCGAGCTCTGGCTGGCCCCTGACAATTTCGATGCCGGGAATCGGCAGACAAGGCGGCTGGAGGACATCAGGCAGACGTTGGCAGCCAAGGCGTAAGAGCCCGTCTTCCTGTTGTGCGGCGACGACCTACTGCAATTCGTTGATGTAGCGATGGCTGCGGGTGGTCGCCCGGTGTTTGGTGAAAAGCACCGGGGTGCCGGTCTGATCATAGGCCACTTCCTCGATCGTCAAGACGGCGCTCGGGGCTTCCAGTTGCAGATGGACGAGGTCATCCTCATTTGCCAATTCCGCCGCGATCTTTTCCCGCACGGCCGAGATGCGAATGTCGTAATGCTCAAGCAGATACAGATAGAGCAGGGCCGGGACGTCCTCCGCATTGCGCGGGAAATCCGTCAAATGTTCCGATGGCATCGTTACGGTTTCAACCATTACGGGCTTGTCGTGAACGCTGCGCACACGCGACAGGCGCATGACCGGGGTGGCTGGTTCAACGCTTAGATTTTCTGATTCGATATCCGTAGCCTCTCCGAAAACCAGCGACAGGTTTCTGGCCTGCGAATGCTGCAGGGATCCGTCCAGTCCGTGCAGGCGGAAATATTGAAAGAAGAAGCGGAGGCTGTGCTGGGGGGTGCGACCAGTTACCACAGTGCCGGTCTTGCGACGGCGGCTGAGCATGCCTTCATTCGTCAGTTCGCTGAGGGCCCGGCGGATGGTTCCGACAGAGACGCGCAGCATCCGCGCCAGTTCGACTTCGCTGGGCAAGACGGTGCCTGCGGGCCATTTTCCCATCATGATAGCTTCAAAGATTTGTCTCTTGACCACGAGGTAGAGGGGTTGGGCCCTGTCAGCCATGGACGGTGAAAAATCATCTTCCTGCGTCGCCTTGGGGAAAAGGGCCATCAGTGTCTCGTCATCTTTCATATTGACAATCTATCTCTTTTGCTCGCATATATTTCTATATAGTTTATAGAAAACATTCGTCGCCGTCCACTATCCAGAGGCAACAAGGTGTCAGACAAAAGTTACTCTCTACGCTCGCATCAAGCTTTGCAACCGGCATTTGAAGCCATTGAGAAGTCTGTCAATTCTGCAGAGGATGCACTGGCTCGGATGATCGCTGTCGATACCACTTTCCCCCCGGGAGAGGGCTATGGAGCGTTTGCGGATCTGGCGCAATCGCTGTTTGAACCGCTGTCTTTCGGTTTTGAACGGGTGTCGGTGCCCGAAGGTCTCTGGAAGACCCGTTCGGGCAAGGCGTCCGGCGAACGGATCAATCTTATTGGTGAGCGTGTAACGGGTAAGCCGGTCTGTGGGCTCTATTTCCACGTCGATACGGTTCCCGTTGCACCGGGATGGACCTTCGAGCCATTTGCCATGACCAAGATGGATGATCGGCTCTACGGGCTGGGCGCTGCGGACATGAAGGGCACCATGGCTGCCTGTTATCTGGCGCTTAAGGTGGCCAAGGATCATGCTGTTCCGCTCGCCTATGACCCGATGCTGCTGTTTTGCACGGACGAGGAATCCGGCCTCTATCCGGGTATCCGCTATCTGGCGGAACAGGGCTATCTCAAGGGCCATATTCTCAATTTCAACGGCTCTGCGGCGCCGCGCGTCTGGGCCGGATGCTTTGGCGTCTTTGCGCTCACGCTGACCATTCGCGGCGTGCCCGTGCATGCGGGCGACGGCAACCGCAGCGGGGCAGGGGCCAATGCCATCGAAGCCAGCATCCCGCTGATGAATGCGCTTATGGCACTCAAGGAAAAGGTTGGTGCGCGCGCCTCCAAGCTGGCGCCGGCTCCCGGTGCAAGCGGTCCCTTGCGGCCCCAGCTCTATATCGCAGCTGCCAATGGCGGGACGGCACCCGGTCAGGTGCCGGGGCGTTTCGAGTTGCTGATCGGGCGGCGCTACGCGCCCGAAGAATCCTACGCGGACGCCCGCGCCGAGATCGAGGCATGCATTCATGCTGCTCTCGATGATCTCGACATGATCACCTATGGCATCGAGCAGACATCCCATCTGACCCCGACAGCTGACCCGGACGGGGCCCACTGGCCACGTTGGCAGAAGGCGCTCAGCGCGGGCTTTGGTTATCGCAAGAAGGACTTTGCCAAATGGGGTGCGGCCAGCTGTTCGGACTTCGGATATGTCCAGCAGGCCGGTGTGATGCAGGAAATCCTGCTGGGAGGGCTGGGGAGGCCTTCCAGCAATGTCCATGGCCCGGACGAACATACGACTTCGCCAGATATCATCGCGCTTGCCAAGAGCGTGCTGTCCTATCTGGCCGCAGATTTCGAACCGGATATGAATCCGGATCAAAAATAAGAATATCAGCCAAAAATCACTTCAAGAAGGAACCTCCAATGCTTGAAACAACCCGCAGACGTTTTCTCCTCGGAACTGCCTTTGTGGCAGCTTCGGCGACCCTTTCTCTTTCCATGCCCGCCTTCGCGCAGGCTCCGGTAAAAGGCGGCACCCTGCGTGTGGCCATCGATCAGGCAACCAGCGTGCTCAACCCGCTGCTTGTCCGCGTCAACCCGGAATACATGCTGGCCGAACTGCTCTACAGCGGCCTGACCCGTCTCAAGGTGGACATGAGCCCGGAAGCCGATCTGGCCGAAAGCTGGAGCGCCAACGAAGAGTTGACCGAATGGACCTTCACCCTGCGCAAGGGCGTCAAGTTCCACGATGGCTCGGCGCTGACCGCTGCTGACGTGGTCGCTTCCTACAAGGCAATTCTCAATCCGGATACCGCCTCTCCCGGCCGCAAGAACGTTGGGCCGATCGAGGACGTCGTTGCCAAGGATGAGCTCACCGTTGTCTTCAAGCTGACGGGCCCCTATGCCGACATGCCGGTAGCAACCGCTTACATGAATGCCAAGATCGTTCCAGCTGCCATCATCGAGAGTGGCCTCGACAAACTCTCCAGCGAAGCTGTTGGTACCGGCCCGTTCAAGCTGGTTTCCTTCGAGCCGGACCGTCAGGTCGTGGTTGGACGCAACCCGGACTATTATGATCCGGAACGGCCCTATCTCGACAAGGTCGTGCTGAATGTCTATCCGGATTCCACCGCAGAGAGCTCGGCGCTCATTGCTGGCGAGATCGACCTGATTTCCACTCTGGATCCAACCGAGTATATGCGTCTTGACGGCACCGACGGCGTTGACCTGCAGCGCGTCGCTTCCGGTCAGTTCTGCAACGTCAACATGCGGTGCGACGTCAAGCCGTTTGATGATCCGCGCGTTCGTCAGGCCCTTGCGCTTACCGTGGATCGTGATGCCATGATCCAGTTCGTCACCGAAGGCTTCGGCACGGCAGGCAACGATACCCCGATCAACAATGCCTATCGCTTCTATTCCGAACAGCCGATGCGCAAGCCGGACATTGAAAAGGCAAAGCAGTTGCTGGCTGATGCCGGCTATGCCGATGGCATCAAGATCACGCTGGTGGCTTCCGAAAAGCCTGCCCTGCGCACGCAGCTTGCTGTTGCCCTGCGCGAAATGGCCAAACCGGCTGGCTTCGATATCGAAGTCCAGACGATGCCGCACGCCACCTATCTCGATCAGGTCTGGAAGAAGGGCAATTTCTACGTTGGCTTCTACAACATGCAGCCGACCGAAGACGGTATCTTCAAATTGCTCTACACCTCCGATGCTGCCTGGAACGAAACGCGCTGGGATAATTCGGACTTCGACAAGGCGGTCAATGCTGCACGTGTGACAGCCGATGATGCGACCCGCGCCAAGCTTTATGCCGAGGCTCAGAAGCTTCAGTATGAAGGTGTTCCGTCCATCATCCCGACCTTCTTCGATGTGCTGGGTGCCAAACGGAGCTGGGTTGCCGCCTATGATATCCATCCGCGTGCTTCCGTGTTCCGTTTCGACCATGCCTGGCTGACCGACAAGGCCCCGACGCGGTCCTAATCTTCCCGTAGCAAGTTAACTGCTGCCGACGGTCCGACGGTTCCAGGTCCCCTCTCTTGGAGCTGTCGGGCTGCCGGTGACAAACAACAGGAACAAAACGTTGTCTGCCAGCTATCTCACAAAGCGGGTGGCCCTGATTTTCTATACGCTCCTGATCGTGTCGTTGATCGTTTTCGCCATGACCCAGATTCTGCCTGCCGATGCGGCAGTGATGATGCTGGGCGAGAACGCGACCGAAGAAGCGCTGTCAGCGCTTCGGGAGCAGATGGGGCTGAACGATCCGGTCTGGACGCAGTATCTGCACTGGATCGCCGGTGTCTTCCAGGGTGATTTCGGAACCTCGCTGCGCACCGGTCTGTCAGTCGGGCCTGTCATGGTTGAGGCTCTCAGCCGCTCGTTGCTTCTCGCACTCTTTTCCATCTGCCTGATGCTGTTTATCGCCGTGCCGCTGGGCATTCTCGCTGCGGTGCGTCGTGGTAAGATTGTCGACATGGCTGTCAGCCTCATTTCCTATGTTGGCGTGTCTCTGCCAGAGTTCGTTACGGCCACGCTGGCGCTGCTGTTCCTTGCCGACCGCTGGAAGCTTCTGCCTCCGACGGGCTATGTGCCGCTCACCGAGAATTTCTGGGATGGAGTCGCCCATCTGATCATGCCGGCTGCGGTCATTTCCATCATTCTGGTGGCCCATGTCTCGCGCATGGTGCGCTCGGAAATGGTGGATGTGTTGCATGCTGACTATATCCGTGCGGCGCGTCTCAAGGGTCTTTCTTCACGGCAGGTTCTCTGGGGGCATGCCTTGCGCAACGCGCTGCTGCCCACGATCACCATCGTGGCTCTGGATGTGGGCTATCTGCTCGGCGGTGTCATCGTTGTGGAAGAGATCTTTGCCATTCCCGGCATTGGCCGCCAGTTGATCATTGCCATTCAGGCCCGCGACCTGCCGTCTATTCAGGCGGGTGTTCTGATCATGGCTGCGACCTATTGTGTGGTCAATTTCATTGCCGATATCCTCTATTCCCTGCTCGACAAGAGGATCCAGTATGATTGACTTTATCAAACGTCTGATGCGATCCCCGCAAGGTGCGATCGGCACCACCATCGTCTTTCTGGTGCTCATTGCCGTGGCCTTTGGCCCCTATCTGGCTCCGCACGATCCTGAGGCGATGTCCATTCTGGCGCGCTTCAAGGGGCCGAGTGCGGACTTCCTGCTGGGAACCGATCAATATGGCCGGGACATTTTCTCACGGCTGATGATTGGCGCCCGCTCCACCGTCATCATGGCAGTGGTGGCCACCCTGATCGGCACTGTTGTCGGTGCTCTGGTTGGGGTTACGTCGGCCTTTCTTGGTGGCCGGGCCGATGAGGTCATCATGCGTACCGTCGACGCAGTGATGTCGATCCCGAGCCTGCTGTTTGCGCTGATTATCGTCAACCTGCTCGGGTCTTCCGACATCAATGCACTTCTGGCCGTGTCCATCGCCTTTGCCCCCGGCATGGCCCGTATCAGCCGTGCGGTTGCCCTGTCGGCTCGCAAGCAGGATTTCGTCAGCGCCGCCATTGCACGCGGAGAGAAGCCGAATTTCATCGTCCTGTCGGAAATGCTGCCCAACACCGTTGCGCCGATCATCGTTGAGATGACCATTCGCGTGTCCTTCGCCATCATGCTGTTCGCGACGCTCAGCTTCCTTGGTCTTGGGGCGCAGCCGCCCTCCGAGGAATGGGGGCTGATGGTTTCCGAGGCGCGCCGCTACATGCATATCTCCAGCTGGATTCTGGTCTGGCCAAGCCTAGCCATCGCACTGGTCGCCATCGGGTTCAACCTGCTCGGCGACGGTCTGCGCGATGTACTCAACCCGAAAACGTGAGGAGACCGGAATGACCAGTGATACAGCAGCTCCGGTGCTCTCGGTCGAAGGCTACAGCCTCGACTATCTCACCGCCAAAGGCCCGTTTCATGCGCTCAAGGATATCAGCCTGAGCATCGGGGCAGGCGAGATTGTCGGGCTCGTGGGCGAAAGCGGCTCGGGCAAGTCGTCGCTTGCCTGGTCGATCATGCGCTATCTGCCGGGCAACGCCCATGAGGTTTCCGGTGCCATCCGCTTTGATGGCTCGGATCTGATGGCGCGTTCGAACAGCGAGATCGAGGCCATTCGCGGCAAACGCATTTCGATGGTTTTTCAGGATCCGGCGACCTCGCTCAATCCGACCCTTTCGCTTGGCCGTCAGATCAGCGAAGTGCTGATCCGTCATCAGGGGCTGAGCAAGAAGCAGGCCTGGGCCGAAGCGGAAGCGCGGCTTGCCCATGTGGGCCTGAAGACCCCGGCGCAGATGATGCATCGCTACCCGCATGAAGCTTCGGGGGGTGAGAAGCAGCGTGTTGTTATCGCAACCGCCTTTGCCTGCAATCCGGAACTGATCATCTTTGATGAGCCGACCACGGCGCTGGACGTCATCACCTCGCGGCAGATCCTCGAGCTGTTCCAGTCGCTGCAGCAGGAAACGGGCGTCGCCTCGCTCTATATCTCCCACGATCTGGCGCTGGTGGCCAGCACCGCGCACAGGGTGTCGGTGATCAACCGGGGTGAAATCGTCGAGCAAGGCAAGGTGGGTGAAATCTTCATTCGGCCACAGGATCCCTACACCAAAAAGCTCATTGCCGCCGTGCCAGATCCTTCCGTTCGCCTTGCAGGCAGCGAGCCGGACTATGCGGCCAAGCCATTGGCCGAGGTCGAGAATGTCAGCGTCATCTACGGCCGCAAGCCATTTTTCGGGCGCTTCTCCAAAAAGGCTGGCAACCATGTGACCGGCAACCGGGCCGTCAATCTGGCCATCCAGCCGGGAGAGATTCTCGGGATCGTCGGGGAAAGCGGCTCGGGCAAGTCGACGCTGGCCAAGGCCATGACGGGGCTCAACAAATTCGAGGGCGAGATCCGCTTCGAAGGGCGCCCGATCCATAGCATCGCCGACATGAGTGACTCCTATCGCCGGGATGTGCAGATCATCTTCCAGCACCCGGACGCCTCGCTCAATCCGCGCAAGACCATCGGCGACATCCTCTCGCGTCCCTATCGGCTCTATACGGAATATTCCGGCAAGGCGATGCGGGACGAGATCTCCCGCCTCCTCGAACAGGTCAAGCTGCCCGCCTCCTATGCGTCACGCTATCCGCACCAGTTGTCCGGCGGCGAGAAGCAGCGTGTGGCGATTGCCCGTGCCTTTGCCTCTCAGCCCAAGCTGGTCATCTGTGACGAGATCACCTCGGCGCTCGACGTGTCGGTGCAGGCTTCGGTGATCGAGCTGCTGATGGAGCTGCGCGAGGAATTCGGCACCGCCTATCTGTTCATCACCCACGACCTCAACCTCGTGCGTCAGATTGCTCACAGGATTGCCGTCATGTATCGCGGCGACCTTATCGAAATTGCCCCCACCCGGGACATCACCGCCCCTCAGAGAGCCGACTATACCCGGCAGCTTCTGGAGGCTGTCCCCGTGCCGGTTGCCCGCAGCGCTCCTTTAGGGAGCAACGGATCTCACCAAGGTGAAGCGAGATCATAGAAGGACATGAAATGGATCCCAGGGAACTGATCGGAAATGTTGACGAGAAGGCCTGTCTTGACTTTCTGGCAAGCATGGTTCGTCACAAGAGCTACTCGGAAACCGAGGGCGAGGTTGCGCTGGCCCGCTATATGGCCGAAGAGCTCGAAAAGCTGGGCCTCATCAGCGACCTTCAGCCGTTCGATGAAGGCCGTCGCTACAACGCGATCGGCACATGGAAGGGCGAAGGTGGTGGCAAGAGCCTGTTGTTCAATGGCCATCTCGATACCAATCCCGTTACGGAAGGCTGGACCGTTGATCCATGGGGCGGCCTGATCGATGACAAGTTCATCTATGGCATTGGTGTCTCCAACATGAAGTCGGGCGACGCGGCCTATTTCTGCGCGGTCAAGACCCTGATAGATGCTGGCGTCAAGCTCAAGGGCGATGTGATCCTGACCTTTGTGGTCGGCGAATTGCAGGGCGGTCCGGGCACCGTGGCAGCGATCCGGGCCGGCTACAAGGCGGACTATTTCGTCAACAGCGAGCCGAGCGACCTGCAGGCCGTGACAATGCATGCCGAAGCGCTGACCTTCACCATCGAGCTCACTGGCAATACCCGCCATCTGTCCAAGCGCGAGGAAGCCGTTGACGCCATCGCAGCTGCCTGTGACATCATTCCGCGGATCAATGCCATGACCTTCTCGGGGGCTCTCAGCGATGAGCACAGGGGAATCAACCGGGGTCACATCGGCGTCGTGCATGGGGCGCTGGGCAAGGATCTCGTCGAATGGCGCCCGCCGCAGGTTGCCGACTTCGCCCGTCTCAAGGGCACTGCACGCTATGCTCCCGGTCAGACCCGCGAGGGTGTTCTTGCCGACCTTCGGGCCGAGTTGAACGGGCTGGAAAGCCGCTTCCCCGGCCTCAAGGCAGTCATTCTGCCCGAAAGCGCCGAGGGTCGCCTGACCATGCCTGCCTTCGAGGTCTCGAGGGAGTCCCTGATCGTCAAGTCGATCAACAAGGCCTATGAGACCGTGCGTGGCGAACCGCAGCCGACCGGTGCCATCACGCCGACCGGCTTCTATGGCAGCGATGCCGGCCATCTCTATCATGAACTGGGCATGGAAGGCATCGTCTGTGGTCCGGGCGGCCGCTACAACACCATGCCGGACGAGCGGGTGGACATTGCCGACTTCCTCGACATGATCCGCATATACATGCTGACCATTCTCGATATCTGCGAGGTTGCCTGAGATGGCCTTCCCGCGTGAGGAATATGACTGGCGTCTGGGCAAGGCCCGGGCGCTGATGAACACCCACGGTGTGGACATCGTGCTGGCCGACTGCGCCGAGCTGATGACATGGCTGACGGGCTATGCGCCGTCCGAGACGATGTACCGGGTTGTTCTGCTGCCCAAAGACGGCGAGCCGGTGTATGTGCTCAGAAAGCTCGATGAGGATCCCTGCCGCCGCAACAATCTGGTGGCGCGGATCGTGACCTTCGAGGATCATGAAGAGCCGCAGCTGGCAATCGCCGGTGTCCTGCGGCTCCTGGGGATGGAAAAGGCGCGCATTGGCGTCGATTTCAACTCCTACAGCTTCACTGTCCGTAGCTATCGCCGTCTGATGGAGCTGTTGCCGCAGGCGGTGTTCGTCGACTTGCCCGATGCCTCCGATGCCCTCCGCTGGATCAAGTCCGGGCGCGAGGTGGAGCAGTTGGCCGCCGCTGCCGCCATCGCCGACAAGGCCATGGGAGCGATTGCGCATGACATCCGGGCTGGCATGTCACCGCGCGATGCTGCTGCCATTGCCGCCCGCACCTATCTGCTGGAAGGGGCTGATACTGGCGAGGTTGGACCTATCGTTTGCTCCAGCGGCGGTCATGAGTTTCTCCATGGCGGTCTCGGCAATGACCGTCTTCAGGATGGTGACATCCTGCATGTGGAACTGATCCCCAAGATCGCCCATTATTGCGCCCGCCTGATGCGCCCGATTTTCATCGGCCAGCCCTCACGGGAGATGGATGAGACCGCACGGATGCTGATCTCGCTTCAGGATCAGCAGATCGCGGAAATGAAAAGCGGTGCCATTGCCTCTCAGGTTGATGCCATCTTGCGGCAGGGGCTGCTCAAGTCCGGCCTGCGCGATGCCTTCCCGAATGTCACCGCCTATACGCTGGGGATCTACAACCGGACGCCACGGAGCAGCGATTTTTCCAGGGTCTTGCTGCCAACGTCGGATTGGCCGCTTGAAACCGGCATGGTGTTCCATCTCTATGCCTCCGCGCAGGGTCTAGGATTTTCCGAAACCGTGGTGGTGACAGAGGATGGTGGCAGACGCCTGACACAGTTTGAACGCAGGCTTCTTAGCAGCCAAGCCTGAGTGACTGTGACGTGCGACCGCTGCCCGTTCCTTCCATGGGGCGGGCAGCGATGTGCCTTCATCGAGACGGCAGAAACGGATCAAGAGTCTGCCGGATACGACCCAGCGCATCTTCAAAGGTTTTGCGCGACGATGGAGAGCCGATGCACAGGCGCAGGCCCTCTTCGGTTCCGGGGCTGTCGTCACTGGCCTCGAACTGGCTGATCGGGGATGCCAGTACATGCTGTTCCCTCAGCAGCGCCAGTATCTCGCCACTGCGCAGACCGGACGGTAGAGCCAGCAGTACATGCATGCTGCGTGGATCCGTGGTCAGATCGAGATCGGCGAATATTTTTTCGACAATTCTCTGCCGCTTGGCAATTTCGCGTCGTTTGAGGCTCGTCACAGCCTCATAGTGTCCGCTTGCCACCAGATGGCTGGCGACTGAGGCCATCAGGGGCGTGGCAACCCAGATGGTCGCGCGCTGTGCCTTGTCAATGCGGGCAACAAATGCCTTTGGTGCGAGCAGATAGCAGATCCGCAAACCCGGAGCCCAGCTTTTGGAGAGGGTTCGGCTGTAAAAGACATGCTCGGGGGCGAGTTCGGACAGGCTCGTCGCGGGCTGTTCGATCAGGAAGCCGAAGGCATCATCTTCGAGCGCAAGGACGTTTCTGTCCTTGAGAATGCGGGCGATGGCCTGCCGCCGGGCAAGGGGCATTGTCACCGAAGTCGGGTTCTGGATGTTGGGCATGGTGAACAGAAGGCGGACTGGCAAACGGGCGCACAGGGCGTCGAGGTCTGCGGGGCAAATCCCCTCCGCATCGCTTTTGACGGTGACGACCTCCAGATGTAGCATCTCGCACACCAGCCGTACAACGGGATAGGTAAAACGCTCGACGGCGACAATCTGGCCGGGACGGCAGACGGCGAGCAGGGTCAGCATCAGGGCATGCTGGCCACCGGCACAGATCGTGAGTTGGTCAGGATCAGCTTGCGCTTCATCCCGGTCGTCGTTGAGCCAGCAGGTGATCCTGCGGCGGTCGGACCCTGATCCGGCGTTGTTCCGGTAGTCGAGCATGCTGCCGTCGGGATTGTCGAGCACTTTGGCAACCGTATCGGCAAAAAGGGCGTCCTGCTCTGGTAGAATAAAACGGTTGAGGCTGAAGTCGACCAGTTGCCGATCCGGATCGGACAAGGCGAAGTCGACAGCGCGCGCCTCGCCATTCATGCGCACGAAGGTGCCGCGTCCGACCTCGCCAACGGTCAATCCCATGGCTTCGAGTTCGGCAAACACCCGTGTTGCAGTTCCCAGCGACAGGCCATGGCGATAGGCAAGCTGCCTGTGGGTTGGCAGTCGGTCTCCCGGAGCCAGGGTGCCGGACTGGATCTGCTCGGCCAGCGTGGAGACGACCTGACGGAACTTGGTACGCATGGCTTTCTCTCCTGCCGTCTTGGGCTGCACCCAACGGCTCTGTATGCCTGAACAATGGCAGATTGTATCAGATCAATACCCCCTTGTTGAGAGCAGATCTTTTGAAATCCGACAAGTTATGCCATTCATTGTCTCATATACAATGTTGCTGTTGCTCCGTTGCCTTGGGACAATTTAAAGATTGTCTCACATGGAGGACGTCGGGTCCGCATGTGAAACAAGGAGGACGTCATCACCATGTTGCAAGCTCAAAGACAGCTATTCGATATTCCGCCGGATATCGCCTATTTCAACTGCGCCTATAACGCCCCGCTGCTGCGGGAAGCCGCAGAGGCGCTGGTCGAAGGTGCGCTTACCAAATGCCATCCCTGGCAGCGGACGCCGGGCGATTTCTTCGCGCCGGCAGAGGCGTTTCGCCAGTTGGCGGCCCGAGCTCTTGGCGGGGCAGCGGACTGCTACGCGGTCATTCCATCGGCCAGTTACGGAACCGCGACGGTGGGGCGGATATACGAGGAGCTGCTGTCGCCGTCGGACGAGATCGTTGTCTTGCACGAGGCCTTTCCCTCGAACTATCTGCCGTGGTTGCGCGCCAGCCGGGTGAGTGGAGCAAGGCTGGTGATTGTTGCGACGCCGGATGACCATGACTGGACACGGGCGGTCCTTGAGCGGATCACCTCCAACACCCGCCTGGTCGCCGTGCCCAACTGTCACTGGACCAACGGTGCGGTTCTGGATCTTGCTGCGATTGCCGATGCGACACGGGCCTGTGGTGCTTCGCTGGTCGTGGAGGTGACCCAGTCCCTTGGCGCCATGCCACTGGATCTTGATCGGGTTTGTCCGGATTTCATGATTGCGGCGGGCTATAAATGGCTGCTCTTTCCCTATGGTCTCAGCCTGTTCTATGCTGCCCCGCAGTGGCATGATGCCCGTCCGCTTGAAGAGACATGGCTGGGCCGGGCGGGAGCGGAAGTGTTCGAAAACCTGGTCAACTACACCGATGACTATCAGCCCGGTGCGCGCCGGTTCGACATGGGGCAGAAGTCCATTCCGACTCTCTTGCCAGCAGGCCTCGTCGGCTTGCGCCAGTTGGGGGACTGGGGCGTGGAGCGGATTGCTTCGGCTTTGAAGGGCATCAATGGCCGGATTGCAGGGATGCTCGAAGCGGTCGGGTTCGAGCCTGTGCCAGAGGCTTTTCGCAGCCCGCACATTCTGGGGGCGGCAAGTGCGAAGCCCCTGTCTCCGACGATCACTGCCGATCTGGCGGCACGGAATGTCTTTATCAGCCGCCGTGGCAATGCCCTGCGGTTTGCACCGCACCTGCATGTCACGGAAGCGGATCTTGGCAGGCTTGAGGAAGCTCTTTCGGCCCTGTGCCGCTGACGACAGCGGGAGAGGGGCGGAAAGCCGCTCTCCCTTTCAGGTGTGGCCTTCAGAGTGACAGGAGGGCGATGGCCGAGGCACCGAGAGCGCCGAGGAACAGGATGGACAGGGTGCCCGTTGCCAGAACCCGGCCGCTTGAGGCAAAAACCGACTTGACGTCAACCATCAGGCCGAGCCCGGCCATAGAGAGGATGGTCAGAAGGGTGGTGGCGCTCTTGATCGGAGGCATGGCGGCTTCGGGGATGGCGCCGACGGACTGCAGGGCGATCATCAGGAAAAAGCCAATGATGAACCATGGCACCAGCTGGTTGAGTCTGAGGCTCTTGCCGGTGCTTTTTTCCGCCTCGATTTCGGCCTTTCTGCCGGCCCGAACGCCGAGGATGAGAATGACCGGCCCAAGCATCAAGACGCGCATCAGTTTTACCAGCGTGCCGAAATGGACGCTGATGGTACTGACCGGAGCCGTGGCTGCCAGCACTTGCGGGACTGCATAGACGGTCATCCCGGCGAAGATGCCGAAGCGGTGCGGGTCGATGGCAAAGCTGTTGGCAAAGGCGGGCAGCGCCAGCACCACGATGATGCCGAGGGTGGCGGAAAAGGCGATGGCTGAGGCGATGTCCTCGGAATCGGCGTCAATCACCGGGGCGATGGCGACAATGGCCGAGTTGCCACAGATCGAGTTGCCACAGGCGACCAGCATCGCCTGCTTTTCCGGCAGCCCCAGCAGGCGGCCGATGGTGTAGCTGGCAGTGATGGCAAGCGCCACGATGATGATTACCACCAGTAGCAGGAGCGGGCCGAGGGTCTGGATGATGGTCAGGCTGACCGAGGCGCCCAGCAGCACGATGGCCAGTTCGAGCAGATATTTTGCGGAGAAGTTGACGCCCTTGCGAAACACCGGGTTCATCCCCAGAATCGAATGGACGGCGGTGCCCAGAATGATTGAAAATACCAAGGCATCCATAAAGCAGTGGCCGGTTAGCTGGACCTCAAGCCACTCCGCTCCATAGGCGAGAATGGTGATGAGCCCACAAAGCAGGAAGCCGGGGAGAACTGATTGAATATATTGCCAGATACGCATTGAAGTCTCTTTTGAATTCTTGAAATTGGCAAAACCATCTCACAATTTTTCTTTCAAAAATATCGAATAATATAGTATGTTTTGTGAAGTAGAATTGGATGGTTGGATGACTCTTGAACAACTGGCGATCTTTGTGGCCGTGGCCGAGCGCCAACATATCACCCGGGCTGCGGATGCGATCGGTCTGACGCCGTCGGCGGTCAGTGCGTCGATCAAGGCGCTGGAAGGCTTTCACAATGTGAAGTTGTTCGACCGGGTCGGGCGCGGCATCGAGCTGACCGTGGCCGGGGAGCTGTTTCTGAAAGAAGCCAGGGCGACCCTTGCGCGGGCCAATGCAGCGGCTCTCGTACTGAGCGAGCTTGGCGGGCTGAAGCGGGGTGTGTTGAATATCCACGCCAGCCAGACCATCGCCAGCTATTGGCTGCCTTCGCGGATGGTACATTTTCATGATCTCTATCCTGATATCAGTCTGCATCTGACAGTGGGCAACACGCAGACCGTGACGCATGCCGTGGAGGAGGGGCAGGCGGAAATCGGCTTTGTGGAGGGGGACGTCGATGCACCATTGTTGCGGTCCGACAAGCTGATAGACGATGAAATTGCCATTGTCATTGCGCCGGATCATCCCTTGGCACGCGCCACAGCGCCTGACTGTCTGCCCCTCATCCGAAAAACCTACTGGATCATGCGCGAACAAGGGTCTGGAACCCGCTCTACCTTCGAGACGGCAATAAAGCGCCTCGGGGTGGCACCGGAAAGTCTGAAGCTGGCGATGGAATTTCCCAGTAACGAGGCGGTGTTGTCGGCTCTGGTGGGCAGTGCCTATGCGGGTGCTGTTTCCCGAATGGCTGCCCGGCCGCTGGTGGCTACGGGCGAGATCACCTTTGCCGACATTCCGTTTCCACCAAGAGATTTCATGGCACTCAGCCATCGTGCGCGCACATTGAGCCCTGCTGCCCGCGAGTTTCTGCAACTGTGTCACGAAGCGGGCTGAGGGCTGCGCTTGCGGGCTGCTCAACGCGGCCCCAGCACACGGGCCAGAAAATCGCGGGTGCGTTCCTGTCTGGGATTGGAGAAGATGTCGGCGGGCGTCCCCTGTTCCAGAATGCTGCCCTTGTCCAGAAAGCAGACCTTGTCGGCCACATCGCGGGCAAATGCCATCTCATGGGTGGCCAGCACCATGGTTATGCCGTCCTGTTTGAGCGATTTGAGCACCTGCAGAACCTCATTGACCAGTTCCGGATCGAGCGCCGAAGTGATCTCGTCAAACAGCATGATCTCCGGTTTCATGGCCAGAGCCCGGACGATGGCGACGCGCTGCTGTTGTCCGCCGGAGAGCTGGTCGGGATAGTGGTGCATCCGGTCCTTGAGGCCGAAGCGGTCGAACAACTCTTCAACGGCGGGGCGCAAGGCGTCGCGGGACGTCTTGAAGATCCGGCGCGGAGCGAGCATCACATTCTCCTCCGCAGTCATGTGCGGAAAGAGGTTGAATGACTGGAAAACAATACCGATGCGCTGGCGGATCGGCTGAGGGTCGAGCGCCGGGTCGGCAATCTCGGCACCGTCGAGCCAGATTTCCCCATCATCGACCGGTTCGAGCAGATTGATGCAGCGCAGAAGGGTCGACTTGCCCGAGCCGGATGCGCCGATGAGGCAGGTCATCTCGCCTTCGGCAACATCCAGCGAAATGCCGTTGAGCACCTTGGTGTGGCCGAAGGATTTATGGACATTCTTGACTTGCAGTTTCATGAGCGGGCCCGATTTTGCTTGGCGAGCATATGGTCAGCCAGCCGCGTTGCCGGGATGGTAACAACAAGAAAAATCGCGGCGGCAACTACATACGGGGTGAAGCTGGCCAGAAGCGACTTGAACACGCCGGCCTGACGGAAAATCTCCACCGGTCCAATGAAGGACAGCAGCGCCACGTCCTTCTGCAGGGCGATGAGAATATTCATCTGCGCCGGGACCACGCGCCGGATTGCCTGTGGCAGGATGACAAAGCGCATGGTGTCCGAGGGCGACATGCCAAGCGACAGGGCGGCGTTGCGCTGGGAGGCGTGGATGCTTTCGATGCCTGAGCGGAAGATCTCGGCGACATAGGCGGCATAGGTCAGAACCAACGCCACGGTGCCCCACAGATAGGGGGAGTTGAACGGACGCTGCAGGCCGAGACCGGGGATGCCAAAGCCGATGAGATAGACCACCAGCACCACGGGCACGCCGCGGAAAATGTCGGTATAGAGAATGCCGAACAGGCGCAGCGGATAGAAAACGGGGTCGCGTACGTCCCGGGCAAGGGCAATGGCAAGGCCGAGGGCGGCAATCAGTGGCACGGACCAGGCGAAGATCGCCACATCCAGCAGGAAGGCGTTGAGCAGCTTGGGAAAGGTGCGGACGACGATGTCCCAGTTGAAGAAGCTCTGCTTGACCCGTTCCCAGCCCGGTGTCAGCGGGATGAGGATCACCAGCGCCGCTACAACGACGCTGGTGGAAATGGCGGCAAGGATCATCGAACGGCGTTTGAGCTTGCGCTCATGAAGCTGCCGACGGGTTGGCCCCTTTTTACTTTCCGACATTACTTGATGACCGGTACGCCAGTGCTTTCGGCAAGCCAGGTGGCTTCCAGTTTGGCCAGAGTGCCATCTTGCTTGAGCGCCGTGATGGCTTCGTCAAGGCAGGATTTCAGCGGATTGCCTTCTTCCATCAACATGCCGAACTGGTCCGGGTTGGTCGAGCGCTCTGCCGGGAACTGGCCCAGCACGACGCCGTCGTTGACGGTAACCGCGGCCAGGAACAGCGCTGTCGGCAAATCGAACAGGGCTGCATCGATCTGGCCTGCCTGAAGGGCGGCGGAGACGTCGGCATTGTCATTGTAGAGCATCGGGTCGCTGTCAGGGTCGACCAGACCGACGAGCATCGGAACCGCTGTGGTGGAGGCCTGCGCCCCCCATTTCAGCTTTCTTAGCGAATCCAGTGTCGGCTTGGCCCCGCCTTCAACAATCGCCTTGGTGGTCAGTACGGCCATGGCAGATGTGTAATAGGGTTCGGAGAAATCGACGACCTTGTCGCGATCGGCCGTGATCGAAAACTGCTGCATGTTGACGTCGAAATTCTTGGCACCGGGCTGGATCGACTCGTCGAAGGAGGCGCGCACCCAGCTGACATGGTCGGCGTCAAACCCCATCTTGTCCGCAACCGCATAGGCGACGGCGGCTTCAAAGCCCTTGCCGCTTTCCGGTGCATCATCGATGACCCATGGGAAATAGGCCGGATTGCCGGTTGCGATGGTCAAGGTGCCGTCCTGAAGGGTCTTGCCGGTTGCGCATGGTCCGGCGGCGAATGCGGTGCTGGCACTGACACTGACTGATAGGGCGGCAGCAAGTGCCATGAGTTTCAACGGCGATATCATGAGGGCTTCCTTTTTCCTCGCGTGTGGCAGTTGCGGTTTTGACTGGCGGGCATCCTTGAGCGTCAGGGAGCGTCTGGTGCCGTAGCGCATCCGCCGTTCCTCGCCCGTTGCGGTCCGATCTCAATCGATCTCACATGCTTCGAGCCGGCTAGGAGGCGCTATGGGATTAGATGAAACAATTTGAGGGGGCATGTCCAGTATGGAACAGCCATTTTGAGCTGTTGCCACACTTTGGGGTAGGATAAGAGCGAAAGATGCCTGTCACTTCGCTCTTCTCTGTCAATGGGATGGCCTTTGCGCCGCGATGGTCGCGCCCACCTGCCGCAGGGCAGGGGCTGTCAGCCTTTGAGGTCCTTGGCGTTCCAGATCCTCACCTTGCCTCCTTCGATGAGGCACATGGAGCCGGTGCCGACCTTGGCCTGGCTGGCTGCGACGCCATAGTGCGGCGAGACAACCCTCAGAATGCCGTTGCTGGTGACGATGATTGCCGTGGCGTCCGGGCCATGGGCGGATTCGATCTCGGCGATCATGGCGTTCCAGTTGGCAAGGATCGTTGCCGGATCGGGGCTCCATCCGAAGCCTTCCGGCCAGATGCTGTTTTTCTGCCAGCCGTCGATGGCGTCATCGCCGTGGTCCTTTCGGATGTCATCGTTGGATCTGGCTTCCCAGAGGCCGTAGTCGATTTCCCTCAAGGCGTCACTGATGGTGACGCGGATGTCGGTCCAGCCGGCAGTCTTCATGGCGATGTCGGCGGTCTCGACAGTGCGTTTGAGCGGGCCGCAGTAGATGGCCGACGGTGTGAGGTCGCTGTTGGCGAGTGCCTTGCCGACGGCCTCGGCCTGCTCCTTGCCCTTCTCCACCAGCGGCAGGTCGCTTCGGGCGCCAACCCAGACGACCTTGTCGCCGGCTGCGAATGTATTGCCATGCCTGATCAGCACAAGTTTCATGATGGCCTCCTAAAGCACCAGCTCTCCCTCACGGCGGATAATCTCCTCGGCAATGCCGATGTCCTCAAGTGCGTCGACGGAGGCGTGGGTCCGGTTCTGGTAATCGACAATCACGACGCGCACGGTCATGCCATATTCGAGGGCGCGCAACTGCTCCAGCCCTTCGGTCAGTTCGAGCGGCGAGGGCTCAAGCGCAACATACTGTTCCAGTGCCTCGCGGCGATAGCCATAAAGGCCGATGTGGCGGTAGGTCGAGGAAAAGCCCTTGGCGCGGACGAAGGGCAGGATGTTCTTGGAGAAATAGAGAGCGTTGTATTTCTTGTCGAAGACGACGGTGGTGCCACTGGCCGGGTTGATCTTCTTGCTTTCGGCAAGGCTTTGGATCGCCTCTTCGCTCATTCTGGTCGCCGGGGTGACGATGTCGAAAGCATCCTGCGATTTTTCAAACTCGTCGATCATGGCCTGAATGACCCATGGCGGTGTCAGGACGGCATCGCCCTGAAAGTTGATGATCGCCTCTTCGGTGATGTTTGCAGCCTTGATGGTGGCAAAGGATCGTTCGGTGCCGTTGCGGCAGCTTTCCGGAGTCAGAATGGCTTCGGCGCCAAAGCTTCTGGCGTGATCGATGATTCGCTCATCTTCGGTACTGATAACGATTCGGCTGCAGCCCTTGGTGGCCTTGGCGATTCGCCAGACGCGCTCAAGCATGCTGGTTCCGAGAATGGGCAACATTGGCTTGCCGGGAAGTCGGCTTGATCCGTACCTGGCTGGAATGACGATCGCGACTGACATGGCAAGAACTCCTTCAGATCTACTTTATCTCATCCTTGTTAGCGTAGCATGGCAGCAAGATGAAAGGAGGTCGGGGACTGTTTGAGGGACTTTCTCTACAGCTAATGTGGATTTCGCGTTTTCTGCCCCGTGGCCGATCCCCGAACGTCTGTTGCGTCCGACTTGCGATTCTTTCCTTTTTGTTTCAGATGTTTGCCGTTTTTTCGCCGTAGATGGGGCAACCTGTCGGTTGAAATCGGATCATCCACACCTTTCGACTAAATACTTTGGTGGGTAAAAAAACTTAAGGGTCGCGATTGCACCTTTTTGACTCTCCGTCTATAAGGCGCCTGCCCTGACTGTCCGGCATGGATCGGTCCGGGCTGATGAAATATGGGATTGTCAGGGTTGCCGCGGTTCTTTGTCTGCAACTTTAGTGGGATAAAAACTGCGCCTAAGAGACAGCTTGTGGATTTTTGTGGTCTTGAATAGGGTCCGTTGCCATGAGCTGTGAAGATCGGGTGGCTGCCGGTTTGCTCGAATAAGTTGAACCAGGCCGCTGGCGACACCATGCATGAACCTTGGATGTCGTGAAAATCGGGTATAGTCTATACTCATCCAAATTTGCGGTCGTTCGTACCGCCAAAGAGCATAGGGAGGTTTACCGTGCCCTGCATAGACGCAATGGTCGATAAAGTTGTTAGTTTGACCCCCGATCAGACTGTCGAGGAGGCTATGGCTGTTCTCGAAACACGGCAAATACGTACTGCCCCGGTTCTTGATGAAAACAACATTTTCTTGGGAATGTTTGGGTACGAGTCGCTTTTGAAACAAATGCTTCCCGTCTCCGTCAGGATGCCGTCCGGGCTTGAACGACTTGGTTTTGTGCGTGGCGCCAAACCTGATATCGCGCGTCGTCTGCGTGCGTTGCGGGACAAGCCGGTGACCGAAGCAATGAACCGGGATCCCATGGTCCTCAGCCCCGACCTGTCGGTTTGGGAGGGCATTCGCAAGCTGGCCAAACACGGCAGTCCACTGTCCGTCGTGGAGAAGGGTACGAACAGGTTTCTGGGGATCGTGACGGAGCAATCCGCCATTGCTGAACTGGAACGTGCCGAGTATTCATCCCGCTAAAGTAGGCTCAGCGAAGTAGATAACCTTCTATTGGATGTGGACTGCGCACGATTGCCCACATCCATATAGATAATGAGAAGAGCCTTAGTTTATCAATGGAACACGCCAGTGGAATAGCCACGAGCGCGGTCTTCGGATGGTCGCCTCTTGTTGTGGCAACGGTAATTCTGATTGCTGCCTACTTCTTCATTATTTCTGAAAAGATCAACCGCGCCATCGTCTCCCTGTTGGGGGCCGGCCTTCTGGTCTTGCTCGGTGTTTTGAACTTCGAACTCGTCGTTGAAGGTATCGACTTCAATACGATCTTCCTTCTTGTGGGGATGATGGTGATCGTTGCGATTACCAAGGATTCCGGGGTCTTTCAGTTCGTTGCAATCTATACCGCCAAGGCGGTCAAGGCCAATCCGCGGATGCTGCTTGCTGCTCTGGCAACCGTGACGGCTGTTTTCTCTGCCTTGCTCGATAACGTGACGACCGTGTTGCTGGTTGTGCCTGTCACTCTTCTCTTGACTGACCAGCTCAATCTGAAGGCCTATCCCTTCCTGTTCTCGCAGATCTTTGCGTCCAACATCGGCGGCACCTCGACGCTGATCGGTGACCCGCCGAACATCCTGATCGGTTCCGCCGTTGGTCTGGGCTTCATGGACTTCGTTGAGTGGGTTGGCCCGATCTCCCTGATCATTCTGATCATCTGTCTTCTGTTCTTCGACTTCATCTGGGGTCGCAAGATGACTGCGGCGCAGGAAGACAAGGAAGCGATGATGAAATACAATGCCTTCGAAGCCATCGAAGACAAGGTACTTCTCGCCAAATCCATGCTGACGCTTGCTCTGGTGCTTGCTGGCTTCATCTGGGGCCATGGCCAGGGCTGGGAACCGGGCACGATCGCCCTGACCGGTGCTGCCTTCCTGCTGCTGCTGCGCAGCTTCGGTGGCAAGCCTGAAGAACAGTCTCACAACGTTCACAGCGCCTTCCAGCAGGTCGAATGGGAAACCATCTTCTTCTTCCTCGGCCTGTTCGTTCTGGTGTTCGGTGTGGAGCACACCGGCCTTCTGAAAATCATGGCTGAAAAGATGCTCGGTCTGACCGGCACCAACGTCGAACTGGCAGGCATGATTATTCTCGGTGCCTCTGCCGTGCTGTCGGCCATCGTTGACAACATTCCGTTTGTTGCCACGATGATCCCGTTGATCAAGGCGATGCAGGCCGATCTGGGCGGGCCTCAGGCCATTGAACCACTGTGGTGGTGTCTGTCGCTGGGCGCATGTCTTGGCGGTAACGGCACGCTGATTGGTGCCAGCGCCAACGTGATGGTGGCTAGCTTCGCAGAGCGTGCCGGGCAGCGCATCTCCTTCATGGACTTCATGAAGCTGGCGTTCCCGCTGATGCTCTTCACGACCCTGCTGTCGGCGATCTTTGCCTACTTCGTCTACTTCTGAGGATAGCCTCACAAGGCGCGCTAGCGCTCAAAAATGCATTGACCCTGTTGTCGCTGTCGGCAACAGGGTTTTTCATTGTCTGGAAATGTCAGCAAGGATGTGTCCCCCGGGAGCCGCGTTGTTGTCTGTCAGGGCAGCGATTGACGAGGCGGGGACTGGCAGGCGGGGACTGGCAAGGCGGGCGTCACCCCTCTGGCTTGATTGCAGGCGAAGTGAAGCTTTGCTCTCGCCAACGCTGCGTTCAGCAGGCGTCCGTGGCTGACTGGCCGTCTTGCGCTCCGGCAAACAGGCTGTCGCGTGACAGTCGCCGCGTCTCTTCCGAGAAGCTGTAATTTCTCTTCTGCGCCTCATCGATCAACATGCGCATGCAGGCATCAAGGTCGCCGTGAAAAAAGGCCTCTATCAGGCGCTTGCCTTCAAGTGCGCTAGCGGTGTGCAATGGTTGATCAGACAAAGAACAGTCTCCCTTGAAAACGGGGATGGATTGAACGCCGGAACCGTCGCTTCCGGATGGTTGGGATCCTAAAGCAAGACACCGAATTGTCCAGTAGTGATTTTAAAATTTGCTCGCAAAGGTTTTGTCTGGTTGTGTTGACCTTGCGCCCAGAAACCGTGTTGCAAGCGCCTATGCTGTCAGCACATGATCTGCCATTTGACCGTGCCGGCAGAATGGGGATTGGACTGGTTGATCCGTCCGACCAGCCGGTCCTCCTTGCCAAGGCTCACCATGACCTGTCCCGTTGCCCGCCCGGAAACCACCAGAATGTCTTCCTTGCGGGCCTTGCTTTCCCGGGTCAGGACAATGGCGGGGGCATGCCCCTGGTGCTCCTGATCACCGAACTGCTTCATCTCGACGTAAACCACAATCGTCTTGTCGACCCATTTGAGATCGAGCAGCACCACTTCCTTGTGATGCCAGTTGAGGTCTCCGGTCCGTTCGAAAGGCATTGTCTCTCTCCCCGCTGTCGTCTTTTCTTGTGATGCCAGTCTTTTGCCTGACGGCTTTGCCGGGATTATGTCGGAAGCCGACCTTGTTGTAAACAATGCTGGCTTCGCAAGTCTGAAGGCGATTCTCAGGACCGGGGCAGGGGCATTATGCCGTTTGTTGACCTCACGAGTCCGTCTTTCCAGTCGCAATCGGCCACAATCGGGGCTTTTCCGCATGATGGAGCGGCCGATTCAATCAACAAGTTCTGGAAATGACAAGGATTTGCAGGATTCCTTCCGCAGGAAGCGTTTTCCCGGTTGACAATGGCAGGCAGGAATCGTAGTTTCCGGTCGAATTTGCGCGCCTCGGCGCGCTTTTTGTTTCGCAGATTTTGGCCGAGGCTTGGGACAATGAAAATCAAAAATTCTCTGAAAGCACTTGCCCAGCGTCACCGTGATAACCGCATGGTTCGCCGCAAGGGTCGTGTATACATCATCAACAAAAAGAATCCACGTTTTAAAGCTCGTCAGGGCTAATTGAACGTCGGGCCATTTTTGGTTGACGAAACAACAAACGCGCTTGAGAGTTTCTCTCTGGCGCGTTTTTTGTTTTCTACAGTATAGATTTGCGAAACCTGCCCGATTTCATTGATTTATCTTTTCATACCAGCATGTTGGGTGCCGGTTTTTAGGGTGGAATCAAGTTATATTCGTGAATTTTGATTTATGCATGTAAAGACGGGGCGCGTATAAGTAAAGGTCCGTCTTGATTATAGTTTTTTACTATAGTGTCCAATAATTAGTAATAAAAACCTAATTATTATATGTGAAATTTGCCGTGAAGATCCCGTAAGACACGCGATCAGAGTACAATTCTCCACACACGGTGAGTGATCCATGAAATTGAAGTTTCGTATTTGGGGGGTCTTGTTGTTGGGCCTCGTTGGTCTGGTGGTCCTGTCTGGCGCTTTCTATTGGGGTGAAGCCAAGAAGAACCGGGTCATGCAGGCGACTGCACTTGGTGAAGAGAATGTTGCCGCGTTCAGTCTGGCCGAAGTGGGGATTGGCAAGATTGCTTCGCTGTCAGAGCAGTTCCTCCAGAAAGGGGATCCTGCCATCGTCGGGCGTATGGAGGATATCGCTGCGCACAGCAAGGATGAATTGACGGGGCTTGGCGATCAGTCGAACAGGTTGTTTGGCTACATTGATGATGCCCTTGCCGGTGCCAAGGCGATTGTCGCCTCTCGCACGGTGGCAGGGCTCAATGAGAATGAGGGGCTCAAGGGCGAACTCAGGTCCTCTGTGAAGACCGTCGAGGCCAAGCTGGAAGAGGTTGCTGCTGCCGATGCTTCCGTTTCCGTCGATGCCATCATGGTCAAGATGTTGATGCTCAGGCGGCACGAGAAGGATTACATGCTGCGGCAGGAAGCCAAGTATGTTGAAACCTTCAACAAGCGGACCGGTGAATTCCAGACGGTTCTGGCTGCCTCTATGGTACCTCTGAGCGTCAAGGGCGAAATCCTGCCGCTGATGGAGAACTATCATGAGAAGTTTCTCAAGTGGGTCGAAGCCAACCAGGATGTCCTGGCCAAGGTGGATGCCTATCGTGGCCACACCAATGATGTAGCGAATGAGCTGGCTCAACTGAAGGATTCTGCCGATGCGCAGCTGGAGCTGGCGCTCAAGGAGCGAGCCTCCATCGAGGCACAGGTAGATGCGATAGCCCTGGGTATCCTGATTGGTACGACGCTTGTGCTACTGGGTGGTGGCATGCTGGTTATTCGCTCCATCACCCGCCCCATCCATGATGTCACCGATGCAATGAGTGAAATCGCCAAGGGCAATCTCGATACGACGATCCCGGTCAGCAAGCAGGACGACGAGATCGGTGCCCTCTGTGCCATCGCTGCCATCCTGCATCGCAATGTGAAGGCACAGAAGGATCTGGAAGCGGAAGAGGGAGCCAAGCAGCAGCGGGCCGAAAAAGAGAAGCGCGAAATGATGATGCGGTTGGCTGACGAGTTCGACAGCCAGGTAAGTGGCATCGTTAATGCAGTTTCCCAGTCTTCCCGTCAGCTGAGTGCCTCGGCGCAAGCCATGGCGGCGGTGGCCGAACAGACGGCTACGCAAGCAGCCTCCGCCTCGGCGGCCTCAACACAGACCATGGGCAGCGTCCAGACTATCGCTTCGGCGACCGAAGAGATGACCTGTTCCATTGCGGAGATCAGTGAGCAGATCGGCTTTGCCTCCCTGTCTGCCCAGGAAGCGGTCGGCAAGGTCGGCAGCACCAACAAGCAGATGCAGAGCCTGGCAGTAACGGCCAGCAAGATCGGGGAAGTGGTCGAGATGATTTCCTCGATTGCCGAACAGACCAACCTTCTTGCCCTCAATGCCACCATTGAATCTGCGCGTGCCGGCGAGGCAGGCAAGGGCTTTGCCGTGGTGGCCGGAGAGGTGAAGGCTCTGGCCGGGCAGACCTCGAAGGCGACGGAACAGATCTCGCGACAGATTGCCGAGATTCAGGCCGCAACCAGCGAGGCGTCCCACTCCATCGAGGATGTCAGTCAGGTCATTCAGAAGGTGGAGGCGATTTCCTCCGCGATTTCCGACGCCATCCATGAACAGAATGCGACGGCGCAGGAGATCTCCGGCAATATTCATCAGGCCGCTCAGGGAACCGGACTTGTGAACGAGAATGTCGCTCAGGTTTCCGATGCCTCCAGAAATGCCGGACTGGCATCGGAGGATGTCGTCAGCGCGGTGAAGACATTGAGCGACCAGTCCGATCTGCTCAAGGACAAGGTGACCGGCTTCATTGCGCGCGTTCGTGCGATGTAGGCGTCTGAACCGAAGGAAACGCAATAAAAAAGGCCGGTTTAAAACCGGCCTTTTCGTGTTTTCCTGACGCGACGCCGGAGCTTAGATGCCGCCCAGCCCGTCACTGCCAACAAAGGCAATGCGCAGCATGTTGGTTGCGCCCGGGGTGCCCAGAGGCACGCCAGCGGTGATGATCACGCGCTGACCCGGTTTTGCCAGACCAACCTTGTAGGAGGTGCTGCAGGCGCGGTCGACCATTTCGTCCAGAACGCCGGTTTCCTCGGAGACCACGCAGTGCAGGCCCCACACCAGAGCCAGACGACGAGCCGTGCCGATGATCGGGCTGATGGCGACGATCGGGGTCTGCGGCCGTTCGCGGGCAGCGCGAAGGCCGGTGGTGCCCGAAGAGGTGTAGCAAACGATGGTGGCCAGATGCAGGGTTTCTGCGATCTGACGGGCAGCGGCCGAAATGGCGTCTGCACCGGTTGCTTCCGGTTCTGCGCGCTGGGCGTAGATGATGTTGGTGTAGTAAGGATCGCGTTCCACTTCCTCGGCGATGCGGTTCATCATCGCAACGGCCTCGAACGGATAGTCGCCCGCTGCGGATTCTGCCGACAGCATGACGGCATCTGCGCCTTCGAACACGGCGGTGGCAACGTCAGAAGCTTCAGCGCGGGTTGGCATCGGCGAGTTGATCATCGATTCCAGCATCTGGGTGGCAACCACCACCGGCTTGCCAGCCTGACGGGCTGCACGGGTGATCTGCTTCTGGATGCCGGGAACCTTTTCCAGCGGCATTTCAACGCCAAGGTCACCACGGGCAACCATGATGGCGTCGGAAAGTTCGATGATCTCGTGAATGCGTTCGACAGCCTGAGGCTTCTCGATCTTGGAGAGGATGCCTGTGCGGCCACGGGACAGCTTGCGCACTTCGGCAACGTCTTCCGGACGCTGAACGAAGGACAGGGCGATCCAGTCCACTTCGGCGTCAACGGCTGCGTCGAGGTCGGCGCGGTCTTTCGGCGTCAGAGCCGAGAAGGACAGGGTCGAATCCGGGAAGCTGATGCCCTTGCGGTTGGAGATCGGGCCGCCGGTGACGACTTCCGTGTGGATGGCGTCTGCGGTGGTGCCAACCGTTCTCAGGCGAACCTTGCCGTCGTCGAGCAACAGGATGTCGCCTTCCTTGACGGAGCCGAAAATTTCAGGGTGCGGCAGCTGGACGCGGGAGGTGTCGCCCGGCTTGTCCGAGCTGTCGAGCGAAAAGCGGGTGCCGTTGACCAGTTCAACCTTGGTGTCGGCGAAGATGCCCAAACGCAGTTTCGGGCCCTGAAGGTCGGCCAGAATGCCGATCGGACGTCCAACTTCCTTTTCTACTTCACGGATCAGGCGTACACGGTTGCGCAGCGTTTCGTGATCGGAGTGGCTCATGTTGATGCGGAAAACATCGGCGCCAGCCAGGAAGAGTTGCTTGATTTGTTCCTTCTTTTCTGAAGCCGGGCCCAGAGTGGCCAGGATTTTTACTTTCCGGTTGCGTCTTACAGTCACGACAGTTTCCCTATTCTTGTTCGGTCAATTGAACCGTATAGTCTTGTTTTCCGGCTGTATCGATCTCGAAAAAGCCGGTGCGTTCAAATCCTCTTGCAACGCATTCCTGCGTCCCTTTGATCTTGAACTCCAGATCCTGGGTACACATGAATGAATCACCGTTCCACTGACCGCCCTTGTCGTAGTCTATGGCGTGAACGAGATAGCGCGTTTTAACGAGCAGGCCCTTGAGCACTGTCTCGCATTGGTTGGGGTCCAGATTCCACCAGCCCTCGCTGATCCATTCGTCCTTCAACTCATATCCGATGGCCAGGCCAACAGTACTGCCAGTCTTGTTGCAGACACGCAGGTCAGCCGCGGCGTTCATGCTGCCGGCCATCAGGAACGTTATGGTCAGAGCCAATTCCTTGCCATGAAAAGAAGCAAGGCATCGGGCAATAGTCTTTGCTTTTTGATTCCAGTTAAACATTGGGCTCGGTATCGTCTTTTCTTCTAGGAGAGCCGCCAACTGTTTCGCGTTTCGTGCATCTATTGTCAATGTTTATATTCTACATAAGTTGAATTTTTTTGACACGATGAAGAGGGAGTTATCCAGCTCTTTGTCTGTTGTTCTACTTGATGGCCTGTTCTTGAACAGAGGCATTTTGCCCAGGCTTCGTCGGTCTGGTGTCCGGTCTCCATTTGCAGATGTCATGGTCGGCTCGGGCCGCTGAAGATAAACGTCTGAGTAGCCATGAAAGGTGTCGGTATTATGACTTGGGAGGCGGCTTTATGGTAGGGTACAAAAGGGGAGAACCGGTTGCGTCTTTCGTCTTATTCGTGCGGGGTGGGTACAAGGGGGCTTTCCCTGCGGGAAAAAGCGGATTTGGCAAATTCTCCCCTTGTTCCTCGGCGCGCGCTGACTATGATGGGCGTCTGCATCGAAAGGCGCCAGTGCGAGGCCTCTGGAGGCGGGTACGGGGCGGAAAGCCCGGGCTTGCCGTCCTTGATTTCCGTTGTGCGGCTGCCCTTTGTCCGTGTCAGTGCCGAACGTGTATCTGATATGTGGATGCCGGATCGACAAGCGCCTTCGGGCTTGATGCTGCCACAATGGGTGGCGTTAATCTTGTCGCAATAGAATTTGGTTAGAGAGCGGTTAATGTGAATCCGGTCTGCCCTGCCTCAGGGCGGGATGATGGCTTCAGAACCCAAACGTGGAGTAGGGAATGTCTAATACTGGTGGTGTCGCCGCAGATCAGTTGCGCGCTTTTGTGGAGCGTATCGAGCGACTGGAAGAAGAGAAAAAGGCGATCTCGGACGATATCAAGGACGTGTATGCTGAAGCCAAGGGCAACGGTTACGATGTCAAGGTGATGCGGCAGGTTGTGCGCATGCGCAAGCAGGACAGCAATGAGCGGATGGAAATGGAAGCTTTGCTGGATCTGTATCTGCACGCTCTGGGCATGGCTCCGAGCGCTGAATAAGTTGATCTGGCGGCCGACCTGTCGGGGTCGGCCGCATCTTGCCTCTCCTTGTCTTTCCCGCGTCCTTTCCGCTGGCGTCCAGTCTCATGAATGACAATCAAAAGCAAAAGCCTGTGGTTGCTGTGCTCAGCCTTGTGGTAAGGGAGCGCAGGGTGCTGCTCGTCAAGCGGGCTAATCCGCCTGATGCGGGCAAATGGGGTTTCCCTGGCGGCAAGGTCGAGTTTGGCGAGACCCTGCAAATGGCTGCCCAGCGGGAATTGTTCGAGGAAACCGGTGTCCGCGGACGGGCTGACCGGATCCTGACGACCCTTGAGACCTTTTCCAAAGGCCAGTCCGGCCGCTTGCAGTTCCACTATGTGCTGATCGCTATCCTGTGTGAATGGCAGGAAGGCGAAGCGGTTGCCGGTGACGATGCGTTGGAAGTTGCCTGGTATGATGCAGACGATCTGCCATGGTACGATCTGGCGACCTGTGAGAATGTGCCCCGTGTGGCGCAGATGGCCTTCGACGCGGCGCTCGAAGCCTGATCCCGTTCAAGCTGTTTTTTCCCTCAAGTCAATCCCTGTTGGTTCCTTGCTCGCGATATCGTCTGCGTGGCAAAGGCATAGCGGCTGTTCTGTTCATCGAAATGGTGGATAGCGGGGGATGATCACCCTTGTGTTTTGATTTTTTATGTCATAAAGATATCTTTATATCTTTGAGGTGGTCATATGCTGTCATTGGATGAAATCGTCGGATTGTTGAAAGCAAGTGGGGAACCTACCCGTCTGCGCCTGTTGGCGTTGCTTGCCGAAGGGGATCTGTCGGTCAAGGATCTGACAGCCATTCTGCATCAGAGCCAGCCGCGCATTTCCCGCCATCTCAAGCTGCTTTATGAATCTGGTCTGGTCGAGCGGTTGCCCGAAGGGGCGTGGGTCTATTATTGCCTGACGCGGGACGAGGCCAAGGGCGATCTGATTTCGGCAACGCTGCGTCACCTCGACCGCGACGATGCAATGATCGTGCGAGATCTCGAGCGGCTGCGCCAGATCAAGGAAGCCAATGCCCAGCAGGCGGCCGACTATTTCCGTCAGAATGCGGAGCGGTGGGATGAATTGCGCGTTCTGCATGTACCTGAGAGCGCTGTTGAACAGGCAGTGCTGGAAACGCTCGGCGATCGGCCCATCCGACAGTTGCTTGATCTTGGAACGGGAACCGGCAGCATCCTGTCGCTGCTGGCCGACCGTTGTCGCGACGGTTTGGGGCTGGATGCAAACCGCTCGATGCTGGCGGTGGCCCGCTCCCGTCTGGATGGTCCAAACCATGGCCATCTGCATGTGCAGCAAGGGGACCTTTTGGATCTGGCGACCCTGGATCGCAAATTCGATCTGATCACCATTCATCAGGTGTTGCATTATCTGGATGACCCGTCCGCAGCCCTGCAGGAAGCGGGGAGGGTGTTGTTGCCCGGCGGGCGTATTCTTGTCGTCGATTTTGCCCCGCATGATCATGAGTTTTTACGAAAGGACCACGCGCACCGGCGGTTGGGATTCTCCCATGATGCCATGCGCCGCTGGATGCATGACGCCGGGTTCGAGGTGACCGTAGCACGGGATCTGGAACCGACAGGGCTGGAATGCGATCAGCATGATGATGCCCTGACCGTCACGATCTGGCTTGCCGAAAAGCCGGAATAGTCGATGGATATACAAACCGATTGAGGGTGCTGCTCCGCAGGTGCCTTCCCAACGCAGAAACAACGCGGCGCTCTGCCTCCCGGAGATGCCTGCGTGAATGAGAGAAAAACAATGATCCATAATGCAGAACGCAGCGGCCGCCGCAGCAAGGAAACGCACAAGCTCAACATCTCCTTCGAGTTCTTCCCGCCAAAGACGCCGAAGATGGAAGAGAGCCTGTGGGCGAGCGTCGAGCGTCTTGCTCCCTTGCGCCCCGAATTCGTGTCGGTGACCTATGGGGCTGGCGGTTCTACCCGTGAGCGCACCCATGCCACGGTCAAACGCATCATCACCGAGGCCGGGATTCCGGCTGCGGCGCATCTGACATGCGTCAGCGCCACCCGCGAGGAAGTCGATGCCGTCATCCGCTCCTACGCCGAAATCGGCGTCAAGCATATCGTGGCCCTGCGCGGCGATCCGGCTGCCGGAATCGGCGAGAAATACGTGCCCCACGAAGGTGGCTACATCAATGCGGCCGATCTGGTGGCCGGCATCAAGCGGATCGGCGATTTCGAGGTTTCCGTTTCCGCCTATCCGGAGAAACATCCGGAAAGCCCGGACTTTGCCACCGACATCGAGATGCTGCGTCAGAAGGTGGATGCCGGGGCGACCCGTGCGATCACGCAATTCTTTTTCGACAATGACCTCTATGAAGCCTATGTTGAACGGGTTCGCCGGGCCGGGATCTTCATTCCCATCGTACCTGGCATCCTGCCGATCCACAGCTTCACGCAGGTTGCGGGCTTTGCGGGCAAGGCCGGAGCGAGTGTGCCGCAATGGCTGGCAAACCGGTTTGAAGGTCTGGAAGACGATCCCGAAACCCATCGTCTGGTGGCAGCAGCGATTGCCGCCGAACAGGTTGAGGACCTGCGCTCGCGCGGGGTGGATGATTTCCACTTCTACACGATGAACCGGGCCAACCTGTGCTATGCGATCTGCCACATGCTCGGCATGAGGCCGGTCAAGGCCTAGTGTTCCAGCCCCCGGAGCGCCTATCCCGGGGCTGCTGGCCGACAGGCCAAAGCAATCTTGAAAGACCCAATCCCTGTCGGGACCAGTCGAGCGGGCCAGTTGCCCGCTCCTTCCCGTTGATGTTTAAGGAACCCTGATCATGTCGAACCTGCCAATCAGCCCTTCTTATGAGCGTTTGAACCGAGTGGCATCCGAGCGCATTCTGATTTTTGATGGTGCCATGGGGACGATGATCCAGCGCCTTGGCCTGACGGAAGAGGATTTCCGGGGGGAACGCTTCAAGGACTGGAAAAAGGACCTCAAGGGCAACAACGACCTGCTCTCGATCACCAAGCCCGAGGCCATTCGTGACATTCACCGGCAGTATTACGAGGCCGGAGCAGACTTTGCTGGCACCAATACCTTCTCGGCCACCACCGTTGCGCAGGCCGATTATGGCATGGAGCAACTGGCATATGAGATCAACTTCGAGAGCGCCAGGATCGCGCGCGAGGCTGCTGACGAGATCGAGGCCAAGCAGCCCGGTCGTCATTGTTTCGTGCTCGGCGCCATGGGGCCAACCAACCGCACGGCCTCCATTTCGCCGGATGTGAACAACCCCGGATATCGTGCCATCAGCTTTGATGATCTCAGGAAGGCCTATCGCGAAGCGGCCAAGGGGCTGCTTGATGGTGGTGCTGATGCGCTGGCTGTCGAGACCATCTTTGATACGCTCAATGCCAAGGCAGCGCTCTATGCGATCGAGGAAGAGTTTGAAGAACGCGGCATGCGCTGGCCGGTTATCATTTCCGGCACCATTACCGACAAGTCCGGCCGTACCCTTTCGGGCCAGACTGCGGAAGCCTTCTATCATTCCGTCCGTCACGTCAAACCGTTTGCCGTGGGGCTCAACTGTGCGCTTGGTGCGGCTGAGCTGCGTCAGCATATCGATGCCCTGTCACGGGTGGCTGAAACGCGGATCTCGACCTATCCCAACGCCGGGTTGCCCAACGAGTTCGGTGAATATGACGAGAGCCCGGCCCATATGGCCAGCATCATCGACGGCTTTGCGCGCGATGGTCTGATCAATATCGTCGGTGGTTGCTGCGGTACGACACCGCCGCATATCAAGGCGATTGCCGATACGGTCCGGAAATACCCGACGCGCAAAATCCCGGAGATCAAGCCCTATATGCGCCTTTCCGGTCTTGAGCCCTTCACGCTGACGCCGGAGACGAATTTCGTCAACATCGGTGAGCGCACCAACGTGACTGGTTCGGCCAAGTTCCGCAAGCTGATCAAGGAAGGCGACTATGAGGCGGCACTTGATGTTGCCCGGCAGCAAGTGGAGAGCGGTGCCCAGATCATCGACGTCAACATGGACGAGGGGCTTCTCGATTCCGAAGAGGCGATGGTGACCTTCCTCAACCTCATAGTTGCCGAGCCGGACATTTCCCGCGTGCCAGTGATGGTGGACAGCTCGAAATGGAGCGTGATCGAGGCTGGTCTCAAATGTTTGCAGGGCAAGTCCGTTGTAAACTCCATCTCCATGAAGGAGGGCAAGGAGATCTTTGTCGAGCACGCCAAAACCATCCTGCGCCATGGTGCGGCTGTGGTGGTGATGGCGTTTGACGAAAACGGTCAGGCTGACAGCTACGAGCGCAAGATCGAGATCTGCAAGAAGAGCTACGACATCCTGGTCAACGAGGTTGGCTTCCCTCCTGAAGACATCATCTTCGACCCGAACGTCTTTGCGGTTGCCACCGGCATCGAGGAACACAACAACTATGGCGTCGACTTCATCAACGCCACCAAGTGGATCCGCGAGAATCTTCCCGGGGCGCATGTGTCCGGCGGGTTGTCGAACCTCAGCTTCTCCTTCCGGGGCAACAATCTTGTCCGTGAGGCGATGCACTCGGTGTTCCTCTATCACGCCATCAAGGTCGGGCTCGACATGTCGATTGTCAATGCTGGCCAGCTGATGGTCTATGACCAGATCGACAAGGAGCTTCTGGAGCGGATCGAGGACGTGGTGATGAACCGGCGTGACGATGCGACCGACCGGTTGCTTGAGATCGCCGAGCGCTATCTCAACCAGAAGGGCGAGCACAAGGTCGCCGATCTTGCCTGGCGCGAGCTGTCGGTCGAGAAGCGACTTGAGTATGCACTGGTCAAGGGCATCAACGACTTTGTCGAGGAAGACGTCGAGGAAGCGCGCCAGAAGGCGACCCGTACGCTGGACGTGATCGAGGGGCCGCTGATGGATGGCATGAATGTGGTCGGCGACCTGTTCGGCGATGGCAAGATGTTCCTGCCGCAGGTGGTCAAGTCCGCGCGCGTGATGAAGAAGGCCGTAGCCTATCTGATGCCGTTCATGGAAGAGGAACAGGCTGGCGAGAAGATCAGCGCAGGCAAGGTACTGATGGCCACCGTCAAGGGCGACGTCCATGACATCGGCAAGAATATCGTCGGCGTCGTGCTCCAGTGCAACGGTTATGAGGTGGTCGATCTCGGAGTGATGGTTCCAGCCAACGATATCCTCGAGGCTGCACGGCGGGAAAAGGTCGATATCATCGGCCTGTCCGGTCTTATCACGCCATCGCTTGACGAAATGTGCCATGTCGCTGCCGAATTGCAGCGCGAGGGCTTTGATCAGCCGCTGCTCATCGGTGGGGCCACGACCTCGCAGGTGCATACGGCTGTCAAGATCGATCCGAACTACCACAATGGCCAGACGATCTATGTGACCGATGCCAGCCGCGCCGTTGGCGTGGCAACGCGCCTGTTGTCGCGGGAAAAGGCCGAGTATGTTGCCGAGATCAAGAATACCTACGTTCAGGTGCGGACCAAGCATGAGGCGGCGCAGGACAAGAAGAACCGGCTGTCGATTGCGCAGGCGCGGGACAACGGCTTCAAGATCGACTGGTCGGCCTATGCGCCGACGAAGCCGCAGTTCCTTGGCACCAAGGTCTTCGAGGCCTATGATCTTGCGGCGCTGGTGCCCTATATCGACTGGACCCCGTTCTTCTCTACCTGGGAGATGAAGGGGCGCTATCCGGCTATTCTGGAAGATGAAGTCTATGGAGAAGCGGCCACCAGCCTGTTCCATGATGCGCAGGAGATGCTGAAAGCCATCGTGGAAGAAAAGTGGCTGACGGCTCGTGGCGTCATCGGTCTGTGGCCAGCCAACAGTGTCGGCGATGACATTGTGGTCTACAAGGACGACAGCCGTGGCGAGGAGGCTGCCCGCTTCTTCGGTCTGCGTCAGCAGATGGCTGGCCGTTCGGCGCGGGCCAATGTTGCGCTTGGCGATTTCGTGGCGCCTCAGGACAGTGGCGTTGCCGACTATGTCGGTGGCTTTGCCGTCTCGACCGGCTTTGGTGAGACAGAGCGTGCCAAGGCCTTCAACGACGCCGGCGACGACTATTCCAAGATCCTGTTGCAAGCACTGGCCGATCGTCTGGCCGAGGCCTTCGCCGAGGCAATGCATGCCGAGGTGCGCAGGACCTATTGGGGGTATGCCGCCGATGAGGCGCTCAGCAATGAGGAGATCATTGAGGAACGCTATGACGGTATCCGTCCGGCTCCGGGCTATCCGGCTCAGCCGGATCATACGGAAAAACGCACTCTGTTCAGTCTGCTTGACGCGGAGGCCCAGACGGGCATTCGTCTGACCGAGAGCTGTGCGATGGTGCCCGGGTCTGCCGTTTCCGGCATCTATCTGGCCCATCCGGAGAGCTATTATTTCGGGGTTGGCAAGATCGAGAAGGATCAGGTGGCCGACTATGCTGAACGCAAGGGCATGAGCCTTGCGGAGGCTGAAAAGTGGCTTGCCCCGATCCTCAATTACAGGGCCTGAGGCAAAGCCCTGTCCCTTGTGTTGCTAAGGGGTTCTGCCTAATTCGAATGGCTTTGCGTTTTTGAAGTATTCAACAAGTAAAAAGACCGGGATCACTCCCGGTCTTTTTGTGCGCATCGGGCGCATAAAACGTGTCTTTTCAAGGGTATGATTAAGACAGCCTCCCACTGCCTTGAGCAATTGCCGTCGCCTCCTCCTAAATAATTCCGACGACAATAGCAGCGATGAATACAAAGGCCGCACATACAAACATGATGTTCAAAGATTTTACCATGTAGTCACTCCTAAAAGCCTTTCCTTCACGTGCCGAAGTCTACGGCAACTTTCAGTTTTCGCGAAATGAAAAAATTGGTGCAACGCGCAGAAACGCTGTGTCCGATTTGGCCGGAAGTTAATAAACCCTTGCCAGCCCTAGGGTTGGAGGGGGACATCCCTGTGATATAAAAACAGGGGATATATGGCATATGTTGCGCTGCGGCATTCATGAAATTGTCAAAAATGTCCCTCTTCTCTTTGCCTGTGAATTGGGCATATGCCCATCGGATGGGCTGTTTCGAGGCTGTTTCGAGGCTGTTTTGGTGCTGATGATCCGCTATGCTGGCGGAGGATGCCACCAGTGCGTTTGGTGTCGCGATGCGAGGGCTGCTACGGACGAAAGTGAGTTGCTGATAACCGGGGGGGCTCCTCAGGCCCCGAGATGACGCTGGATTGCTCCTTCGAGCCAGTAGGCGATCTGCAAGGTATGCTGGTCTTCGCCAACCGGACCGATGAGCTGAACGCCCAGCGGCAGGCCGTCGTCGGTTGAAAGGCCCGTCACGTTGATGCTTGGGGTGCCGAGCAGGGTCCAGATCCGGTTGAATATCGGTGAGCCGGTGGTGGCAAGCCCGTGCGGCGCCGGTCCTGTCGCCGAAAGGCTGAGCAGGGCATCGATGTCTTCAAACTGCTCGGCCATTTCCCGCCGTGCTGCATGGGTACAGATCAGGGCCTCGTCATAATCCGACGGGGTAATGGTCTGGGCGAAGTCGAGGGTCTGTTTCAGGAGCGGGCTCAACTGGTCGGGATGGGCATCATATTCCCATGCCAGCGACTGGGCTGCTTCATAGTCCTGAATGATCTGGTGCGAATTGAAGGCGCAAAGAAAATGTTCGCTCGGTTCCAGATCGACAACTTCCGCGCCAAAGCGTCTGAGGCTCGTTAGCAGGGCTTCGAACCGTTTGGCATAATCGGGGTCGGCCTCTTGCCACGTCCGGCACCGGACAACACCCAGCCGTGGCAGTCTGAATTCGGCTTCGGGATCGACCTTGAGGTTTCGCCCGGTGATGGCCGATGCCGCGAAGGCGCAGTCGGCGACGCCCGCAGCAAACAGCCCGACGGTGTCGAGGGTCCATGAGAAATCGAGAATACCCACCTTCGGCAGAAGCCCATAGCTCGGTTTGTAGCCTGTCACGCCGCAATAGGAGGCCGGGCGGATGATCGAGCCACCGGTCTGGGTGCCAAAGGCGAGATGGGCCATGCCAGCGGCAACGGCCGCGGCCGACCCGGAAGACGAGCCGCCGGGTGTATGCTCAAGACTGTGGGGGTTGCGCGTCGGGCATGGATCCAGAAAGGCGAATTCCGTAGTGGTGGACTTGCCGATCACGGTTCCGCCGGCTTTGCGGGACATGGTGACGAGGGCAGCATCTCTTGCCGGTTCGTGGCCGCGATAGATCGGGGAATTATACTCGGTCGGCAGGGCACGGGTCTCGATGATGTCCTTGATGGCGATGCCGATGCCGGCCAGCGGGCCGGTGGCCTTTTCGGCCTGCATGACGGCGTGGCCGTTGATCGAGACGAAGGCGTGGATGTCTTTTTCGTAAAGAGCGAGGCGCTGCAAACAGGCTTCTATGGCCTGGGATGGCGTCACGATTCCTGCATCAATCGCCTTGAGCGTTTTGAGGAGGCTGACCGGGGCGACGAGATCTTTCGCTTGCGATGCTTCATTCATAGCGCTGCCTTTATGTTAACCTTTACTCTTCAGGATGCTCCCAAATGAATGTGGCTGCAAGCGGGAATCACCCTATGAAAAAGGACAGGATTGGCAATTTACGTTTCCTTGTCAGCCTTCTTGCGTTGTTGGCTCTGGCTGGATGCGGAAGCTTTTATGACGCCGAGGAAATCCCTCAGGAGGTGTTGCAGAAAGAGGCCATCTGGCCGGACCCGGCCATTTCCGATCAGATCTGCCCGGCTGTCGTCATGGGGTTGGTCAGTGCACAGCCTCTGCCGCCGATTGAAAGCCGGGGAAGTTGCGGCCATCCTGCGCCCTTTTCCGTGGTGGCTCTGGGAGGAGACAATCCGGTTCAGTTCAACACCGATGCGACCATCAACTGCGTTGTGACTTCGCAGCTTCAAAGATATTTCAGCGAGAGCGTGCAGCCGTTGGCCTTGCAGAAACTGGGGCAGCCCGTGGTCGAAATCCAGATTGCCGCGTCCTATTCATGCCGCCCGCGCAACAATCAGCGTGGTGCAAAGCTGTCCGAGCATGGTCGCGCCAATGCCATCGACATCGGTGCCTTCAAGCTGGCGGACGGCACGGTCCTGACCGTAAAGAAGGACTGGCCCAGAAGCGGGCGTGCGGGCAGGTTTCTGCGGGCAATCAACCGCTCGGCCTGTCGCTATTTCACAACCGTGATCGGTCCGGGCGGCGACAAGTATCATCAGGACCATATCCATCTCGACCATGGTGAACACGGCAAATCCGGAACCTGGCGCGTCTGCCAGTAGGATCGGCCCACCAGCGCTTTTGCCCCCGGTCATCGGGCTGTGACACTTGGTCCCCTGCCAATTTGGCCCGAAAGCTGTCCAAAAAGTCAAATCGCCTTTTTTTGGCTATCAATCGCTCGTAATTCCCTTCGAGATCGCATAAATTGGCCAGCGAAGCACATGATTTGTCTGTGATTTCGTGGGCCTTCAGGAGACCTCATGAGCATTTGGAGCCACATCGGCAACCTGATTGAAGACTTTCGGCAGAGCGAAGCCGTTTCGCAACTGGTAGACAAGGTCACTTCCGTGGTGCGCGGACTGGGCAGTGGTCTGGACCGCAAGCAGTTGACCTTTACGGTGGCCATGATCGCGTTGTCTGCAAAGATGGCGAAGGCCGACGGTGTTGTCACGCAAGACGAAATTCTGGCGTTCCAGAAGCTGTTTTCCATCCCTGCCGGGGAAGAGCGCAACGTGGCGCGGATGTTCAATCTGGCCAAGCAGGATGTTGCCGGATACGAAGCCTATGCCAGACAGATCGCCGGTCTTTATGAAAATGACATGGAAACGCTCGCCGACATTCTGGATGGGCTGTTCATGATCGCCGGTGCCGATGGCGTCATGCACAACAGGGAAATGCTTTATCTGGAACATGTGGCCGAGATCTTCGGCATTCCGGAGCGCTGTTTCGAGCGCATCAGGATGAGCCATGTCAAGCCGGACGAACAGGATCCCTACACCATCCTGGAAGCCGAGCGGTCCATGAGCGATAGCGAGCTGAAGAGCCACTATCGCAAACTGGTGCGGGAGAACCATCCTGACCGGCTGATCGCCCGCGGCGTGCCCGAGGAATTCGTGCGAATCTCCACCGAAAAGCTGGCGACCATCAACAACGCCTGGTCAATGATTGAGATTGAACGCGGCTTGCGCTAAGAAACAGTCGGTCTGGCAGATCCGCCTGTCAGATTCCCGGTTCCTTTTGCTGTTTCATGGAGATAGCCATGCCGTTCGAAGCAACGACGAATTGCGCCTGCGAGTATAAACCCTCTCCCAATTTCGGGGAGCGCAAGAATGGCCGCAAGGTCGACATGCTCTTGCTCCACTATACCGGCATGGACGATGACGCCCAGGCGCTGGACTGGCTGTGCAATCCCGAGAGTGCTGTGTCTGCCCATTATTTCCTGCATCGGGACGGCTCGATCCTGCAGCTCGTGGATGAGAACGAGCGAGCCTGGCATGCCGGATCGTCCCATTGGAAGGGCGAGGAGGACATCAATAGCTGCTCTATCGGTATTGAGATAGCCAACGCCGGGCACGAGGATTTTGCCGAGAAGCAGCTTGATGTGTTGCACATGCTGTGCATGGACATCATTGCGCGACACGGTATTCCGAATTATCGGGTGCTGGGACATTCCGATGTATCGCCCGGGCGCAAGGTCGATCCGGGTCCCAAGTTCCCCTGGAAGCAGCTTGCCGCTGCCGGGGTGGGCCATTGGGCTGATCCGGATCCCATGGGGGTCGGGCGTTTCTTCCAGCTTGGTGACGAAGGACAGCCCATTCAGGCGCTGCAGTCGATGCTGGCGATCTATGGCTATAACGTGCCGATCACCGGGGTGTTCGATGCCCAGACCGAAACGGTCGTGCGTGCCTTCCAGCTGCATTTCCGGCCTGAACGGGTGGATGGTGTTGCCGACGCAACAACCATCTCGACCCTTTACAAGCTGAATGCCTCCCTGCCGAAGCTCTGAGACGACGCAAGCAAGGCGATTGTTTCCAATCAGGCCGGGGTGCCCGGCCTGATGTTCACCGTCCAGACGGTCATATGTCGAGCACCATGTGCGGACGCCCGTTGGAGGTTTTCTCGCGGGTCGTGCCGTCTGGTCCGATGACCTGTGAGGTCCGACGGCGATAGTTGCTCATTCCCTCGAAGGTGATCACGTCGACCGGTTCGTCGAACTGGAAGGTCAGTCTGAACCAGCCATCGCCGATCTTCTTGACGGCAATGATCTCCGCTTCAAAGCTCTGGGAGAGATAGAGCCCGGATACACGGTCTCCCTGCTGCCAGTCCCGCGTCGGGCGATTGCCGAAGCGGGCAAACAGGGTGTTCCAGTCCCGAAAGCCATGTTGTTGGGCGACAAGCTCCAGCGACTTGCTATGCGAGATTGCCATGCCCTCTTCCTTCAGTTTGTTGCGCAGAAGCCGGGCCTGCTTCTTGGCCTCTTCTGCTGATGCGGGAATACTGTTCATTGGTCCGTTTCTCTCTGGGCCGTGAACAGGCCCCATTTGCGGTTCTTTTGCTGTGCTGTACGCATCAGGACAATTGTGGTTGTGGCCAGCAGCAGCAACTCGGCGGCTGGCGTGGCAAGCCATATGCCCCGTTCGCCCAGAACCAGGGGCATGGCAAACAGCAGCGGCAGCATGAAGATGTAGGATTTGGACAGGCTGAGCAGTGCTGCCCGTCTGGCATCTCCAATGGCTTGAAAATAGGCTGCGATGATGAGCATTGGTCCGGTTGAGACGATCATCAGGGTCGTCAGCGGCATGATCCTGCCTACTTCCGATATCACTGCCTGATCCCTGATGAACAGTGCTCCGACCGGCTTTGCGAAAAACACGAAGATGATCTCGGTTGCCAGACAGTAGAGCAGGGCGAGGGACAGGGCAATGCGTAGACTGGAGTCCGACCGCTTCCATTGCCTTGCCCCGTAATTGTTGCCGGTGATCGATTGCATCGCAAAGGAAAGACCGAGCAGAGGCAGAAAATAGAAAGTCATGATGCGCGTCGAGATGCCAAAGGCCGAGATCGTCACGGCATAGTCAGGACTGGCCGTCCACTGGATGGCGACGATCGTCGCGGTCGAGACGATCGACATGCCTATGAAGCTCAGGCTCTGCGGCGCTCCCAGCTTGAGGATATCAGCCCAGCCGTTGAAGGGCGAGTGCCTGACGATGTCTCTTGCCGACAGGGGACTGGTTCCCCAATGACGATAGCCCAGCACGATTGTCAGGGCCAGACCTTGCGCAGCCACCGTGCCATAGGCCGACCCGGCGACCCCCATGCCCAGACGGGCAATCAGGATATAGTTGAACAGCATGTTGGCAAGCGAGACCAGAAGGCTCATGGCCGCCATCATCGGTGCCCGGCCTTCGTTGCGCAGGGCATCGGCCTGCAGACCCAGAATGAAGGCCAGCGGAGTCGCCATGATGTTGATCCGCAGATAGACAAGGCCCATGGCGCCAAGCCGGTCATCGCCTCCCGCGGCAAGCAGCGCAATGCGGTTGCCGAGCAGAATGAAGCCGGTAATCAGCAGGGCGCTGACAAGCAAGGCAAGACCGTGGGAGCCGGAGAACAGGCGTCTGGCCCTGTCCATCTGACCGGCGCCCAGATGGCGGGCAAGCTGTGAGGACATGCCGCTTGAGACGAGCGTCGACAGGGCGACGACCAGCATGTAGACGGGGAACATCAGGGTGACGGCAGCCAGAGCATCTGCGCCGACATAGATGCCGAGGAAAATGGCATCCATGACGGACAAAAGGCCGTTCATGCTCATCACGAAGATGACGGGTAGGGCGTTTTTTGCAAACAGTGCGGCAAGGGACCCTTGGGTAAAGGAATTGCGCGCAGATGGTTCGCTTGAGCTGTCTGATGACATCTCAGCCTCCTTGAAACGCATTTCTCACTTTGGACGGGGCTCGCATTGCCACCCGCATGAAATGCATGTGGGGCTGAAACTATCAGATTTGATAACAGACCTTCACCATGGCCCTGGGGCCCGCGAGCGGCCGGCGTCTGCAACCATGCGGGGATATAGGCGCATCGGGAAGGTCTGTCAAGATCCAGCCTGAGGCTGGTGCTGTGTCGTCTTGGCTGGTCGGGGGGCGGGATCAGTCGGGCAAAAAGAAGGGAGCCCTGCTGAAGGCGGGGCTCCCTGTGTTGTGTATCAAAGGGCGGGGTTCGTGCGGATCAGGCGGCACGGATGGTGGAGAGGAACTTCTCCAGTTCGGCCTGAAGGCTGTCCGACTGTTTGGCCAGCTCGCCAGCGGCGGCCAGCACCTGATTGGCGGTCTTGCTGGAATTGCTGGCGGCGTTTGTTACAAGGCCGATTGCGCTGGTTACCTCGGAAGTGCCTGTTGCAGCCTGCTGGACGTTGCGGGCGATTTCGTGGGTGGCAGCCGCCTGTTCCTCAACGGCTGCGGCAACCGCTGCCGAGATCTGGTTCATCTGGTTGATCGTCTGGGCAACCCCATTGATGGCGGAGGCGGAATTGGTCGTCGAGCCCTGAATTTCGGTGATCTGGTTGGCGATTTCCGTTGTTGCCTTGCTGGTCTGGTCCGCAAGCTGCTTGACCTCGGCTGCCACAACGGCAAAGCCCTTGCCGGCTTCGCCAGCGCGTGCGGCTTCGATGGTGGCGTTGAGCGCCAGCAGGTTGGTCTGTTCGGCGATGCCGTTGATGAGTTCAACGATGTCGCCAATCTTCTGGGCGGCAGCAGACAGGCCGTGAACCTTCTCGGCGGCGGAATCGGCATCGCGCACGGCGGTCTGTGACATCTGGTTGGATTGATCGACCTGGCTGGAAATTTCCTGCACCGATGCGGTCAGCTCTTCGGTGGCAGCTGCCACTGTCTCAACGTTGGATGAGGCTTCCTGCGATGAGGATGCGACGGTGTCTGCCTGGCGCGAGGTCTCGGTGGCGTTGGCATACATTTCGCGGGCGAAGGCCTCAAGCTGCGAGGAAGCCGAGGAAACGCTGTTGACGATGCCGCCAACGGACTGCTCGAAATCCTGTGCCATCTTGTGGAGCAGCTGGCGTTGCTTTTCCTCCGACTGGGCTTTCTGGGCTTCGCTTTCGGCTGCCATGCGGCGATTCTGTTCGGACTGTTCCTTGAAGAACAGGGCGGCCTTGGCCAGCTGGCCGATTTCATCCTTGCGCTCGGCTCCCTGAATCTCGTGAACCGTGGCCCCTTCGGCAAGTGCCTTCAGGGTGCGGACAATGCGGCTGATCGGGCGGGAAATGCCATAGTTGGCGATCAGCACGGCGACGGCAATGCCGAGAATGATGGCGATCAGGGCTGTGAACATGATGCTTTGCGATGCAAAGGCTGCGTGCTCGGCCGAATTCTGCCGTTTGGTCGCCATCAATTGGCCCGAATAGGTGCTGTAGATCTTGACCTTTGCAGTCACGTCCTGCTGGCCTGTCAGGGCATTGTCGAGGCCTGCCTTGATTGCGGCAGTGTCATCGGGATTGCTTTCGGCGGTCCGGATCATCTGATCGATCTTGGCGAAATAGGCATTGAGCGAGATCTTGATGTCCTGCAACTGCTGTTTCTGGGCGCTGTCAGCCACGCTTTCCAGTTTCGGCAGGCGACCGAGCATTTCGTCGGCGCGTTTCTTGTTCTGGGCGTGATAGGCAGCCGCCTCGCCGGGTTCGGTGGCCAGCTGATAGGTCATGCGGGAGATCGCAACGATGTCGATCCGCAGGTCCATTGCTTCCCGGGCGGCTTCTTCGGTGTAGCCCACTTCAGAGAAGGTGTTGGAGAGCGCGGTCAGCTGTGAATAGGACACCCAGGCGATGCCTGCAGCGGCCAGACTCAGAAGAGCAACGACGCTCAGCATCTTGTGAACAATGGATAGATTCTTGAAAGCCATGGGAGTCCTCATCAAGGGAGCGGGGCTGCTCCCGAATGCATGAATAATTCGTGGTTAATCTTTTACTCTTTCTCTTAAAGACTGGTTTATATTGGGTAAATTAACTCATCACTTTTTGAAGGTCCGAGGAACTATTGGTGGTTTTGGTGAAACGTGGGTGCTTCTATTTTGTTTTGATTATTTATGACTAGAAAACTGGACTGTTATATTTGACAGGATATGTGCCTTTGCGCTTTTCCTTGCAGGGGAGAGGCTGGGGCTTGCCTCACGTCCGGCGAGAGGATGGCAGGCGTTTACAGCATCCTTGACGTCAAATGCCGACAGAAGAGGGCTCTTCCGTCGGCATTGTCGATTAATGGCTTGGGCGATATTTCGTTCAGGCACGGCGGAAAAGAATTGCCGCTCCGAGCGGTAAGATGTCAGCGCCGGCTGGTCAGTTTGCGAATGCTCTCGGCGACGGGAATCCCTTCCTTGAGGCGGGCATCGTTGATGGCCGGTCCGAAGCAGGTGCTGATGGGGACGATGCCTGCCCAGTGATCGAGCTCATAGTCCTCTTCGTCATCAATGGGCATTCCGGCGCGGATCTTCGAGGCGGCCTCTTCAATGGTGACTGCGATTACCATCGTGGCGTTGAGTTCCTTGGCTGTGGTTTCGCGCGTTTCATCCCAGCGTCCGGGAGCCAGATGGTCGGTGACGGCGACAAGGGCGTCGTATTTTTCCTTTTCGTCTTCGACCAGCCGCGCCGTGCCATGGATGTTCGCGGAGCGAAAGTTCATCGTATGGTGAAAGGCTGCGCGACCGAGCACCAGACCATCAACCAGTGTCACATTAAGGCAGACGGGTATGCCTTCCTTCAGGGCCTTGAGCATGCGGGCCGCCCTGGCGCCGTGAATATAGAGCTGGTCGCCGATGCGGCCATAGGCCATGGGCAGGACAATCGGCTTGTTGTCGAGCACGAAGCCGACCTGGGCGATGAGGCCTTCATCGAGGATGGCAAACAGTGTGTCCTTGTCGTAATTGGCTCGCTTGGCAACCCGGATCTTGTTGGTCGGCGTGATCGGGAAACTCTCTTTTTCGGAGGGCGTGGCTTGTGGTGCGTTGGTCATTGGTCGGTCTTCCGGTCAGGTGTGCGGCAGATCCCTCTGAGGGTGCCCGAACAGGGATGGATTTTGTTGACTTGATAAAAGCGTAATTATGGTTCTAAATGAAGAGCCAAAACTATCAATTTTAGGGGGCCAAACATGGTGGCTGGTCAAATCAGTCTGGATCGCACCGATGCGGACGGGTTGCCACGACAACTGTTCCTGCAGATACGGCAGTTGATCGAGCAGGGGCGATTGGCTCCGGGCACCCGGTTGCCTGCCTCGCGGCAGTTGGCAAGCGAGCTAAAGGTGGGACGCAACACGGTGCTGGTCGCCTACGAACAGCTGGTGCTCGAGGGCTATCTCGATGCGGACGGACGGCGTGGAACGCGGGTGAGCGCAGCCTCCTCCGGTTTTGGAGATGGCCGTCATGGCGCCGCACAGCAGGAGGCGCCGATACCCGAGCCGCGGCTGTCGGGCGAGGCCCGGCGCATGATGGCGGTGCCGCGGCGCGACCGGCCGGGGGCGTTGACCTTTCTGACCGGCATGCCCGAGGTCGGGGCGTTTCCCCATGATGTCTGGGCGCGTCTGTTGCGGCGGGCGGCGCGGCAGGTTGCCTCCCGTGAGGATCTGCTGGGCTATGCCAACTATTCGGGACTGCCAGCACTCAGGCAGGTCATTCTTGACCATGTATCCGCGGCGCGGGGCGTGGTGGCGGAGGTGGAACAGGTGATGATCCTCTCCTCGGCGCAGGCGGCTCAGGATCTGGTTGCCCGCGTGCTGCTTGATGAAGGAGACGTTGCGCTGCATGAAGAGCCAGGCTATGCGGGCATGTCAGCAGCCCTTGCGGGTGTTGGCGCGCGGACCTTGCCGGTCATGGTCGATGACGAGACGCCCTGCCAGGACCTTCTGGAAGGCCTGTGGGAGGCGATCTCGCCACAACTCATCTACAGCTCGCCCTCACACCAGTTTCCGACCGGAAAGGTCATGGCACTTGAAGAGCGGCTGGCGCTGTTGCGCTATGCCCAGCAGAAAGACTGTTTCATTCTGGAAGATGACTACGACAGTGAGTTCCACTTCTCCGGCGCTCCCATATCGAGCTTGCAGGGGCTCGACCGGCGCGGGCTTGTCATCTACATGGGCACCTTTTCCAAGGCACTGATGCCAGGATTGCGGGTGGCCTATCTGGTGGTGCCCAAAAGGCTGGTCGAGCCGATGCGCCGCTGCCTGCGCAATATCGGTGCGGTTCCGTCGGTCGTGGTGCAATGGGCGTTGAAGGATTTCCTGCAAGAGGGGCACCTGAAGGCCCATGTGACGCGGATGACCCGGCTCTATCGGGACCGGCGCGATTGTCTGGTGGATGAGTTGCGACGGGCGGCAGGGGACTGGCTTGCGCCCACCGTGCCTGATGGCGGCATCCAACTGCCGGCCTATTTTCGGGGCAAGGCGCAGGCTCTCGATGACCGGGCGTTCATCAGCGCCATGGGCGAAGTCGGGGTCGAAGGTTCAGCCATGTCTTCCCTTTACTGGTCCGGTCAGCGAGCCGCCCGGGCAGGGGTGCTTCTGGGCTTTGCGGCCAGCGATGAGCGGGCAATCGGGCGCGGCGTTCAACAACTGGTCGCGCTGCTTTCCAAGATGGCCCCTTGACCTTGGCCGAATTAGGGCTTAGTTCCCTTCGGACCAGTCGGTCGGGCAGCCGCACCGGTCACGCGAAAGCAATCCGGTGAGGAAAGTCCGGGCTCCATGAAAGCACGGTGCCGGGTAACGCCCGGCGGAGGCGACTCCAGGGAAAGTGCCACAGAAAGCAAACCGCCTGACTTCGGTCAGGTAAGGGTGAAAGGGTGAGGCAAGAGCTCACCGCGCCTTCAGTAATGAAGGTGGCAGGGTAAACCCCACCGGGAGCAAAACCGAATAGGAATGACGCGAGCGCAAGCTCAGTCGGCTTTCAGGCCAGTCATTCGGGTGGGTTGCTAGAGACATTCAGCAATGGGTGTCGCAGATGAATGGTTGCCACGCGAGACTTTGTTCTTGCCGTACAAAACCCGGCTTATAGACCGACTGGTATTTTTCTTCCCAAAATTCCTGGAATTCTCTTCGTTGCTAACGAAACGGAGAGGTTTTTCTCCATGCCATTACTGATTTGCTTCACCGTAGAGCGGTTTTTGTCGCAAGAACCCTTCCGAATTGGACGTGGATTGCCAAAATACTTATCCCGTCCCTAATTTTTGTGCCCTCTTATTTCCTTCTTTTTAACAACTCTTTGTTGACGTTAATGTTCTTAGAATTGGGGTCCTCGTTGCAGGCTTTAGAATCCATAGGAATCCGTTGACGCCCATAATATCCCATGGTATCCCATTTATTAGCGAAGCTCAGACCATGTCGTTAGAAATGACCCAACCAATCTGAAAAATCGGTTCAGCGACTGTGTCAGCGAGCAGGCAAGCGGCGGTGTAGGTTTTCTGAAGGCAGTGCGTATGGACGATTTCGTGTCCAGTTATGTGAATCGGCTTGATTCAAAGGGGCGGGTGTCTATCCCGGCGCCTTATCGGCAGATTCTTGCGCGCGAAGGTCATGAAAACCTGTTTTGCTGCCCTTCCATGGATCGTGCTGCGGTGGATGCCGGTGGCCTGAGTTTGCGCAAGGCAATTGATGAATATCTGGAGCCCTTCGATGTTTTCACCGAAGAGCGTGAGTTTCTCGCAACGGCGCTGCTGGGCGAGAGTGAGAGTTTGAAGATCGACAAGGATGGTCGCGTGGTATTGAGCGAAAAAATCAAGGCGCACACCGGCATCACTGAAGCAGTGGTCTTTGTTGGTCATGGCTACAAGTTCCAGATTTGGGAGCCTGAAAAATACGAAATTTTCAAGGCTGATGCGGCCAAGCAGGCAATGGCTCTGCGTGCCTCGCTCAGCGCCCGTCGGAAAGCGCTGCGCGAAGCGGGAAGCGGAGGGGCGGCATGAACGAGGGTCTGAATGGCGATGGTCCTGAAGGCGCCCGTCATGTGCCGGTGTTGCTGGCGCCCGTATTGGATGCGCTTGATCCGCAAGCAGGGCAGTGGGTGCTCGATGGTACCTTCGGGTTTGGTGGCTATTCCGAAGCCATCCTGAAGGCTGGTGCCAATGTGCTGGGTGTTGATCGGGATCCGGAAGCCGCGGCCCGGGCCGCGGTTCTGCAAGGAGTCTATGGGGAGCGGCTGGCATTTGTTTCGGGTTGCTTTGGCGAACTGGCCGACATCGCCGAGGCCGTCGGTCATGCGCCGCTTGATGCGGTGGTGCTCGATATCGGTGTGTCATCGATGCAGCTTGACGAGGCAGAACGCGGCTTTTCCTTCATGAATGACGGTCCGCTTGACATGCGTATGTCCCAGAGCGGAGCCACGGCTGCCGACGTGGTCAATAGCTATTCCGAGACAGAGCTGGTGCAGATTTTCCGCGAGTTGGGCGAGGAAAAGCAGGCGCGCCGCATCGCGGGAGCCATTCTGGCGCGGCGAGGCGTGACCCCCTTCTCTCGCACGCTGGATCTGGCCAATGTGATCGAGCGCGTTGTCGGGCGCAAACCGCAGCAGAAGATCCATCCGGCAACACGGGTGTTTCAAGCGTTGCGCATTTTCGTCAATGGCGAGCTGGACGAGCTGGTCGATGGCCTTGTTGCAGCAGAGAAATGCCTGAGGCCCGGTGGGCGGCTCGTTGTTGTTACCTTCCATTCCCTTGAGGACAGAATCGTCAAGCGCTTCTTTCAGGAGCGCTCGAAAACCCGTTCCGGTGGGTCTCGCTATCTGCCGGAAGAAGATATTCCGGATCCGAGCTTTGAAATGCTCGTCAAGGGTGGCGTGGGCCCGGATGATGAAGAACTGGAGCGCAATCCGCGTGCCCGTTCGGCCAAGATGCGGGCCGGACTGCGGACGGATGCCGCTCCTCATGAGCTTGATGCGCGCGGGCTTGGATTGCCCCGAATGCTGGCGGAGAGCCGCTCTGGAGGCCTTTCATGAGCAGACTCATCAACTTTCTCCTCTTCCTTTCTGTTCTGGTGGGAGCCTTCTGGCTCTTCCAGGTGAAACACCAGTCCAAAGAGGAAGGGGAGAAGATTGCCGCCCTTGAGCAGAAGATTCAGGATGAGAAGGATGCCCTGATGCTGCTGAAGGCCGAGTGGAGCTATCTAAACCGTCCCCAACGCGTACAGCGCCTTGCTGATGAATTTTCCAATGAACTGGGCTTGCAGGCTATTCAGCCCTATCAGATCGGCACCATTGGCGATGTGCCTGATCGGTCCGAGGATTCCACCTTGTCGGGCACCGTCGTCAATGATCTTGAAAAGCTCCTTGATCATGCTCATCCCGCTTCGGCCAAAACAGAACAGGGGGCGCGATAATGGTTGATACCAGTAACGAATTCACTATCACCAGCTCGATCGACCACCGGTTCGATTTCGAAGGCGCCAACAAGGTGCGCTCAAAGGCGACCCGTGGCCGGATTCTGCTTGCCATGGCGGCTTTCGGATTTTGCTTCGTGATGATGTTTGCCCGGCTGGTGATGCTGGGCTTTGACACTCCGGCTCTTGCCCAACGGGCCAGCGAAGAGGAGGGGATTGCGACCTTCCGTCCTGACCTTGTTGATCGCAATGGCGAAATTCTGGCGACCGATATCAAGACGGCCTCGATCTATGCCGAGCCGAACAAGATCATTGATGTCGAGGAAGCGCTCGATGCGATCACTGGCGTGTTTCCGGATCTGGATTCCAAGTCGCTGCGGCGCAGGCTCTCCAACAAGAAGCTCGGCTTTACCTGGATCAAGCGCGAAGTGACGCCGAAGCAGCAACAGGCCATTCATGAGAAGGGCATTCCTGGGCTTGGCTACAAGACGGAGAACAAGCGCTTCTACCCGGCGGGAGCTACGGCTTCGCATATCCTGGGGCTGGTGAATGTCGACAACGTCGGTATCGCCGGCATGGAAAAATATATCGATACGGTCGGCCTTGCCAAGGCTGACGGCGGCTTTGGTGGAGGGGCTCTGGATGCAGACCCTGTCCGGCTTTCCATCGATCTGCGTGTCCAGCATGCCCTGCGCGACGAGCTCGAAAAATACATGACCAAGTTCCAGGCCATTGCCGCGGCCGGTGTTGTGCTCAATGCCAAGGATGGTGAAGTGCTGGGCATGGCTTCCCTGCCCGATTTCGACCCCAATCACCCGGTCAATGTCAGTGAGCCTGACCGCTTGAACCGGATGACGGCAGGCGTTTACGAGATGGGCTCGGTCTTCAAGACGGTGACTGTGGCCATGGCGCTCGATTCCGGCCTGGTACATCTTAACGACAGTTTCGATGCGCGACAGCCGATCCGCGTGCGCGGCAGCACGATCAGCGACTTCCACTCCAAGAAACGCATTCTCTCGGTGCCCGAGGTCTTCATCTACTCATCGAACGTCGGGTCCGCCAAGATGGCGCTGAAAGTCGGCAAGGAAGGCCACAAGGAATTCCTTCAGAAGGCTCACCTGCTGGAACGCGTGCGCACCGAACTGCCGGAAACCGCAGCTCCTGTCTATCCGTCCGACAAGCGCTGGTCCGATCTTTCGACGATGACCATCAGCTTCGGGCATGGCGTGCAGGTGACCCCGCTGCAGTTTGCGGCAACCGCTGCGTCGCTGGTCAATGGTGGCTACTATGTCAAGCCGACGTTCCTGAGGAAAAGCAAGCAGGAAGTGGAGAATACGGATCACTCTGACCGCGTGATCAGCGAGCGGGCCAGTGCTGAAGTGCGCTATCTGATGCGCCTCAATGCTGTCGAAGGCTCAGGCAAGCGCAGTCGGGTCGATGGCTATATGGTTGGCGGCAAGACCGGCACGGCCGAGAAGGTGATCGATGGCAAGTATATCGGCAACCGCTTGCGCAACTCCTATCTTGCAGCCTTCCCGATCGATGACCCGCAATATATCGTGCTGGTCATGCTCGACGAACCGAAAGGCCTCAAGGAAACCTATGGCTATGCGACCGCTGGTGTGAACGCGGCACCGCTTGCAGGGGATGTTATCCGCAGAGTTGGCTCAATTTTGGGGGTTAAACCACGATTTGGCCAAAAGGATGTTCCAACAGTCGAAGCATCCTTTTAAACCTTGAAGTAAGGTTGGCAAGAATCGGGCCGGAGTGCTGTTGGATGAAAGTGGTGGAATTGCTGGGCAAACTGAGTGAGCCCATTGAAGATTTTCTCTTGGTCAATTTTGGCGAGAAACAGGTGGTCGGCGTTACTGCCGACAGCCGCCTCGTCAAGAAGGGGTTCATATTCGTGGGTGTCCCCGGCAGCAAGGTCGACGGGGCTCAGTTTGTTCCCAAGGCACTCGAGCAGGGTGCCATTCTGGCGATCATTTCGGATCAGTCCAAGTTGCCGCGCGATTTCGATCCCACTGGCAAGCCTGTTTTCCGTCTGCAGGACCCGCATAAGGCATTGGCCGATCTGGCCGGTGCGTTCTATCATGTGAAGCTCGAGAAAGTCGCAGCCGTCACCGGTACCAACGGCAAGACATCGATTGCCTCATTCCTGCGGCAGATCTGGGCCTCTACCGGCAAACTGGCGGCCAATATCGGCACCATTGGCATCGAGGACCCTTCGGGGAGCACTTATGGTGGTCTGACGACGCCGGATCCGGTCGGGTTGATGGCGAGTGTTTCCGAGCTGGCCAGTGAAGGCGTCACCCATCTTGCGCTGGAAGCCTCCAGTCACGGTCTGGAGCAGAAGCGGCTGGACTGTCTGACGGTTGATGTCGGTGCCTTTACCAACCTTACCCGTGATCATCTAGACTATCATCTGACGTTCGAGAAATACCGCGACGCCAAAAGTCAGCTGTTCAGTCGGCTGGTCCGCAAGGATGGTCATGCGGTGATCAATCTGGACGATCCCAACGGTGCGCACTTTCTCGCGGTGGCTCGCAAACGCGGTCTCAACTGCATAACTGTCGGCCATGACGCCGAGGCCGATCTCGTCATTCGCTCGATCGTCGTCGATGGTCTTGAGCAGGTGGTGGGGTTGTCCGGGCTCTGGGGCGACGTTTCCTTCCGGGTGCCGATGGTCGGTGCCTTCCAGGTATCCAACGTTCTGGTGGCCGGGCTCATGGCCTATGCCAGCGGCGTTGATGCCGAAAGTGTACTTGCGGCCATCCCCCGCCTCAAGGGGGCTTGCGGGCGCATGGAGCTGGTGGCGCACGCCGGAGCGGATACCGCGATCTATATCGACTATTCCCACACACCGGACTCGCTGGAAGTCGCTCTCAAGGCGCTGCGTCCGTTCGTCAAGGGGCGTCTGATTGTCGTGTTTGGCGCAGGCGGGGATCGCGATACCGGCAAACGGCCCATGATGGGCAAGGTTGCCAACGACTTTGCCGATTATTCGATTGTCACCGATGACAACCCGCGTTCCGAAGATCCTGCCCTCATTCGGGCTGCCGTGATGGAGCCGGTTGGCAACGGGGTGGAAATAGGCGGACGACAGGACGCCATTACATTCGGCGTCGACATGATGAAACCGGGGGACATTCTGCTGGTCGCCGGCAAGGGCCATGAGCGTGGCCAGATCATTGCGGGCAAGACCCTGCATTTCTCTGACCATGAGGCTGTGGCGCAGGCTCTGGCCGATACTGGCAAGGGAGAAATGGTGTGACAGCGCTCTGGACCTCAGCTGAGTTTGTTGCCGCGACGACGCCCGTTGCCCAACCCGGTGCCATCGACGACGTCAACGGCATTTCAATCGACAGCCGCACGGTGGGAGCCGGGGATGCCTTCTTTGCCATCAAGGGCGAACGGTTTGACGGGCACGGCTTTGCGCGCTCGGCTCTCGATGCCGGAGCGTCTGTGGTCGTGCTCGAAGCAGCCCAACGGCAAGACTTCGCCGATCTTTCGGAGCGCGTCGTGTTCGTCGATGATGTTCTGAAGTCTCTGGAACGTCTTGGCGTGGCAGCAAGGGCTCGGGTTTCCGGCAAGGTGGTTGCGATCACCGGTAGCGTGGGCAAGACCAGCACCAAGGACGCGCTGTGGGCCGCGCTCGTGCCGAGCGGCAGGGTGCATGCTGCGGTTTCCTCCTTCAACAATCACTGGGGGGTGCCGCTGACCCTGGCGCGCATGCCACGGGATACCGAGTTCGGCATTTTCGAGGTCGGGATGAACCATCCTGGCGAGATTCGTCATCTCATTGCCATGGTGCAGCCGGATCTTGCTGTCATCACAACCATTGTGGCGGCTCACATTGGCAACTTCTCGGGCATCGAGGAGATTGCGGCCGCAAAGGCCGAGATTTTCGAGGGCGTGGTTCCGGGCGGGGCTGCGCTTTTTAATGGCGACATCGCCTTCTCCGATTTTCTCGAACAGAGCGCCAGAGCACAGGGCATCGATCGCTGTTATCGTTTCGGGAGCAGTGAAGGGGCTGACGTGCATATGGATGCACTGGTGCTTGAAGCCGATGGATCACGCCTCACGGTGAAGCTGTTTGACGATGTCGTCCGCTGCGCTCTGGGGGCTCCCGGGGAACATCTGGCGCATAATGCGCTGGCGGTTCTGGGCGCTGTGGCTCTGGTTGGTGGCAATGTCGCCGCTGCCTGTGCCGCGCTTGCAGACCATGGGGCCAGCAAGGGCAGGGGGCAGCGTCACCGGTTGACGGTCGAGGGAGCCGATGCACTGCTGATCGACGAGAGCTACAATGCCAACCCTTCCTCTGTTTCCGCCGCCCTTGCAGCGCTCGGGCTGGTGAAGGAGGCAAAGCGCAAGATCGCCGTGCTTGGCGACATGCTGGAGCTTGGCGAAGACAGCCAGCGGCTGCATGAAGGGTTGATAGAACCCCTGATGGCTGCGGGCGTTGACTGTGTCCATTTATGCGGACCTGAAATGCTGAGACTATGGGAAATAGTGCCTATCGCATTGCGGGGGCACTATGCTAAAGCATCGACCGACCTGATTGCGCCGTTGAAGGCTGAGATCAGGGCTGGTGACGCGATCATGGTCAAGGGGTCGCTGGGATCCAGAATGGCGCCGATTGTTGCGGCCCTGCTGGACGATTTCAAGAATTAGACCCGCGCTATCAAGCCGGTGATGGATGTGAAAGGCCTGTATCTACAATGCTGATGTATCTTGTCGAAATATCTGATCAGATATCCGCATTCAACGTGTTCCGTTATCTCACGTTTCGAACGGCCGGAGCCATCATCACTGCGCTGTTGTTTGTCTTCATGTTCGGTCCGGCCATCATCCGGACACTGCGTGCCCGTCAGGGCAAGGGGCAGCCGATCCGCGAGGATGGTCCTCAGAGCCACCTGCTGACCAAGAAGGGCACACCGACCATGGGCGGTCTGATGATCCTGACCGGGATGATCATGGCAACGTTGCTGTGGGCCAACTGGGCGAACCCTTATGTCTGGATCGTATTGTTCGTGACTGTCGGCTTCGCGCTGATCGGTTTCTATGACGACTATCTCAAGGTTTCCCGCTCGTCGCACAAGGGCTTTTCAAGCCGGATGCGTCTGGCCATCGAGGCGGTGATTGCCGGTCTGGCCTGCATCGCCGTTGCGCAGCTCGGGCAGGATGCCTTTGCGACCTCAGTGACTTTCCCGTTCTTCAAGGACATCCTTCTTGATCTGGGCTGGTTCTTTGTGCCGTTCGGCCTGTTCGTGATTGTCGGGGCTGGCAATGCGGTCAACCTTACTGATGGTCTTGACGGTCTGGCCATCGTGCCCGTGATGATCGCCAGCGCCACCTTTGGTGTGATCGCCTATCTTTCCGGTAACGAGATCTTTGCCGACTATCTGCAGATCCACTATGTTCCCGGCACTGGTGAGCTGCTGGTGCTGTGTGGCGCCATGATCGGGGCAGGGCTTGGCTTCCTTTGGTTCAACGCACCTCCGGCTGCGATCTTCATGGGGGACACCGGCTCGCTTGCCCTTGGTGGCATGCTCGGGGCCATCTCTGTGGTTACCAAGCACGAATTGGTGCTGGCCATCGTCGGCGGCTTGTTCGTACTCGAGGCCGTTTCGGTCATTATTCAGGTGGCTTCCTTCAAGCTGACCGGGCGACGCGTCTTCCGAATGGCACCGATCCACCACCATTTCGAGCACAAGGGCTGGACCGAGGCGCAGGTGGTGATCCGCTTCTGGATCATTGCCGTGGTGTTGGCCCTGATCGGTCTTTCCACGCTCAAACTTCGTTAGATTTCGGCCTGCTTCTCTACGGAGGGGCGCTGCCTGCTTTCGTGTGAATTTTCTTGAAGGAACGTGAGATGATCCCGATTACCATCTTTGAAGGCCAAAAAATTGCGGTTTTCGGGCTTGGGGGCAGTGGCCTTGCGACGCTTAAGGCGCTTGCCGCCGGGGGCGCCGAGCTGTTTGCCTATGACGACAAGGAAGCCAGTCGCGACAAGGCTGCCGAGATCGAAGGAGTCGAAATCTGCGACCTGAAGTCGGCTGACTGGTCGCAGTTTGCTGCGCTGGTGCTTGCGCCCGGTGTGCCGCTCACCCATCCCGAGCCACACTGGAGTGTCCGGATGGCCAAAGATGCAGGTGTCGAGGTCATCGGTGATATAGAGCTGTTCTGCCGCCAACGGCGGGCGAGCGGGGTTGATTCTCCTTTTATCGCCATCACGGGCACCAATGGCAAGTCGACCACGACGGCCCTCATCACCCACCTGCTCAGTGAGGCCGGGCTCGATGTGCAGATGGGCGGCAATATCGGCACGCCCGTTCTGGCGCTCGAGCCGTTCGCGCCGGACCGGATCTACGTCATCGAGGTGTCTTCGTTCCAGATCGATCTGGCGCCGACCATTGATCCCTCCATCGGTGTCCTGATGAATATTTCCGCCGATCATCTCGATCGCCATGGGGACCTGATGAACTATGCCCGGATCAAGAGCCGCATGATAACGGCCTCCGATCTGGCGGTGGTCGCGCTTGATGACCGGCTGTCGGCCAATGTTGCCTCCAATCTGCGCCTCAAGGGACATGCTGTGGTGACGGTCTCCGGCTTTGGCAACGAGCGGGCGATGATTGCTGCTCCGGATGGGGTGTTGCAGAGTATGGAGGGGGATTTCCTCTTCAATCTGGATCAGGCCCGTGCCCTGCGCGGCACGCACAACGCCCAGAATGCGGCGGCTGCCATCGCAGTGGCCCGTCAGTTGGACCTGCCACCAGCGGCCCTGTCGCATGGGCTCAAATCCTTTGGCGGCCTTGAACATCGCATGGAAGAGGTCGGAGCAACGGCAGGGATGCTGTTCATCAATGACTCCAAGGCGACGAATGCGGATGCTACCTCGCGGGCGCTTGCCTCTTTCCACAGGATCCACTGGATCCTCGGCGGGCTTGCCAAGGCTGGCGGGATCACGACACTGGTGGATTATTTCGATCGCATCGAGCATGCCTATCTGATTGGCGAGGCCGCTGACGCCTTTGCCGAAACGCTGTCAAAGCATGGCGTTGCCTTCAGCCATTGCGGCCATATGGACGTTGCACTTGATCATGCGGTCAAGGCCTGCAGCGAAGCTGCGGTCGCCGATGCCAAGGCCGACCGGGTCATTCTGCTGTCGCCAGCCTGTGCTTCCTTCGACCAGTTCCCCAATTTCATGAAGAGGGGTGACATCTTCCGCGAAGCAGTCCAGCATTATCTGCAAACCGGGTCTGTTGCGGTTGATCCCGCCCACCTTGAGACGGGCGGTCTGGCGAACGAGGAGCAATGATGCACCGAACGCGGAAAAACATGCTGACGGAATGGTGGTGGACGATCGACCGCCCGATGCTTGTCGCGCTCATTCTGCTGCTGTTCTTCGGTCTGGTCCTGTCGATGGCGGCCAGTCCGGCGATCGCCATGAAGCTCAATCTTGATGCATTCCACTTCGTCAAGCGTCACGCCTTCTTCGTGCCGGTGGCGCTCGCGATCATGATTGGTGTGACCTTTCTCAATCCGCGCCGAACGCGGCGACTGGCGCTGTTCGTGCTGGTTTGCTCGCTGATCGGCATGGTGATGACGCTGCTGGTTGGCGGCTCGGTGAAGGGCGCACAGCGCTGGATTTCCATTGCAGGCTTTACCATGCAGCCCTCGGAATTCATGAAACCTGCCTTCGTGGTCATTGTGGCGTGGCTGTTTGCTGAAAATGATCGCAGGCCTGAAATTCCCGGTAACCTGTTTTCCATCGTGCTGTTCATGATTGTCGTGGCGCTGCTGGTGGCTCAGCCCGATATCGGCCAGACGGGGCTGTTGGCCATCGTGTGGTCGGGCCTTTTCTTCATGGCGGGCATGCCGATATTCTGGATCTTCCTTCTGGCAGGACTTGGCGCGGGTGGCCTGACGATGGCCTATTTCTTCGTTCCGCACGTGACGGGTCGCATCAACCGCTTTCTTGATCCGGCATCGGGCGACACCTTTCAGGTGGACACCGCCATGGATGCCATCATTCGGGGCGGCTGGTTAGGCGTTGGTCCGGGCGAGGGCATGGTCAAGCGCACCCTGCCGGACTCCCACACCGACTTCATCTTTGCCGTGCTGGCTGAAGAGTTCGGCATCATCGCCTGTATGCTGCTTGTTTCGGTCTATCTGTTCATCGTCGTCAGGGCGCTGAAGCTGGCGTTGCAGACCCACGATCTGTTCAAGCGGCTGGCGATTTCTGGCCTTGCGTTGCTGTTTGGCCTGCAGGCCGTGATCAACATCGCGGTGAATCTCAAGCTGATGCCGGCAAAGGGCATGACGCTGCCCTTCATTTCCTATGGCGGATCGTCGCTTCTTTCTGTTGCCTTGACCATGGGATTTCTTTTGGCACTGACGCGCAAGCGGCCTGAGGTTGGGCTGGAAAAACGGCAGTTCTTCAAGCCTTATGACTGATGCGGTTGGGCTGGGCGTTGACAGGTCTGGCGGATCGGACTATGCGGAAAACCCGCGGGGGGAGAAGGCCTTGAGTGCCACGGGATTGCCTCAAAGCCCTCTTAGACCTCGTGGCCATTGTCTGATGGGTGGGCTCTTTGGGTCGGTCTGACGGTGCGGCATGGAAAGCACGGCATAGAAGGAGCCACCAACGGGTGGAGATTTGAATGACAAAAACCGTTTTGCTTACGGCAGGAGGAACCGGCGGTCACCTGTTTCCCGCACAGGCTCTGGCCCATGCGCTGATCGAGCGCGGCTGGAAGGTGCATCTGGCGACCGATGGCCGTGCGACGCAGTATGGCCAGGACTTTCCGGCCGAGACTATCCAGATCATCCCGTCCGCGACGCCTTCGGTAAAAAGTCCGCTCAAGATGGCAAAGGCAGCGTTGAAACTGGCTCGTGGCTATATGGTGGCGCGCAAGGTCATCAAGACACTGAAGCCTGATGTGGTGGTCGGATTTGGCGGATATCCAACCGTCCCGCCAATGTTGGCTGCCCGTTCGCTCGGCGTGCCCAGCTGTTTGCATGAACAGAATGGCGTGATGGGACGCGCCAACCGTTTTCTGGGCAAGGGCGCAAGCGCGATTGCTGCCAGCTTCCCGATCCTCAGGGGGACCGAAGGGCTGGAAGACAAGGTCCGGCTGACCGGCAATCCGGTGCGTCCGGCTGTTGCCGAAGCGGCCAAGCAGCCCTATGCGCCGTTGACCGCCGATGGCGTGTTCAATCTGGTGGTGTTTGGCGGCTCACAAGGGGCGCGTTTCTTCTCCGAATATATGCCCGGTGCGCTTGGTCGCCTGCCGGAAGCCATGCGTGCCCGCATCCTGCTGGTGCAGCAGTGCCGTCCGGAAGACCTGATGAAGGTGAAGGTTGGCTATCGCGAGCTGGGGCTTTCCGCAAAGCTGGCGCCTTTCTTTGCCGATATGCCTGCCCAGATCGCTGGTGCGCATCTGGTTGTCTGCCGGTCCGGGGCGTCTTCGGTCAGTGAACTGGCAGCCATTGGTCGCCCGTCCATCCTGGTGCCGCTACCCGGCACGCTCGATCAGGACCAGCATGCCAATGCCAAGGTTCTGGAATCGGCTGGTGGTGCATGGGTTTTGCAGCAGCGCGGCATGCGGCCCAACGATATTTCCGATTTGCTTGAAGATTTGATTGCCAATCCCGAAAAGCTCACAGCCGCAGCAGCTGCTGCGCGGGGTGAGGGAAAGCTGGATGCTGCCGAAAGGCTGGCAGATCTGGTGGAAGAATTGGCCGGTGCTACAGGAGTTGCCCAATGAAGATGCCTCAGAATATTGGTCCGGTCCATTTCGTCGGGATCGGCGGGATCGGCATGTCCGGTATTGCGGAAGTGCTGCTCAAGCTCGGCTATACGGTGCAGGGCAGTGACATAGCCGAAGGGGCCAATGTGGTGCGGCTGCGCGAGCAGGGCATCAAGGTGATGGTCGGTCATGCTGCCGAGAATATCGGCGACGCTCAGGTTGTTGTGGTTTCGTCCGCCATCAAGGCAGACAATCCGGAACTGAAGGAAGCCCGCGCGCGGCTGCTGCCAGTGGTGCGCCGTGCCGAAATGCTGGCCGAGCTGATGCGCTTCAAGGAAGCCATCGCGATTGGTGGCACTCATGGCAAGACCACCACCACTTCGCTGGTCGCCGCTCTTCTGGATGCTGGCGGCATGGACCCGACAGTGATCAACGGTGGCATCATCAACGCCTATGGTACGAACGCCCGCATGGGGGATGGCGACTGGATGGTGGTGGAAGCCGACGAGAGCGATGGCACCTTTGTCAAGCTGCCTGCCGATATCGCCATCGTTACCAACATCGATCCGGAGCATCTGGACCACTATCACACCTATGATGCGGTCAAGGCTGCTTTCAAGGCCTTCGTCGAGAATGTTCCCTTCTACGGCTTTGCGGCCATGTGTCTTGACCATCCGGTGGTGCAGACCCTTGTCGGGCAGATCGAGGACCGGCGCATCGTGACCTATGGCACCAACCCGCAGGCAGATGTCCGCTACAAGGATTTGCGGTCTGACGGTGGTGTCAGTCGCTTTACCGTCGAAATCCGTGATCGCCGCAGCGGTGCCGTTGAGGAAATCTCCGGTCTGACGCTGCCGATGCCCGGCGAGCACAATGTTGCCAACGCGACCGCGGCGATTGCCGTGGCCCATGAACTGGAAATTCCGGCTGAAGCCATTCGCAAGGGGCTTTCCTCCTTCGGCGGTGTCAAGCGCCGCTTCACGCGGGTGGGCAACTGGAACGGCATCGAGGTGATTGACGATTACGCCCATCATCCGGTCGAAATCGCCGCTGTCATGCGCGCCGCCCGTCAGGCTTCGCAGGGCAAGGTGATCGCCGTGATGCAGCCTCATCGCTATTCGCGCCTGCAGAACCATTTCGAGGATTTCTGCACCTGCATGAACATCGCCGACCATGTGCTGGTGGCCGATGTCTATCCGGCCGGTGAAAAGCCGATTGAAGGGGTCAATGCCGAAGCGCTGGTGGAAGGGCTGAAGAGCCACGGCCACCGCAACGCCGCTTTGCTCGGACCATCCGAAGGTCTGGCGCAACGTATCCGTGATATTGCGGCTCCGGGCGATTATGTGGTCTGTCTTGGTGCAGGCAGCATCACCACCTGGGCCAACGGGCTTGCCGGCGCTCTCAAGGCGCTGGCCGGTGAAGAGGCTTGATGATGTTTGCAGATCTGCTTGAGGACCTGGGCGACTGGACGAGCAAGGTGCGCGGACGCCTGTCGAGCAACTTCGATATCTCCGGTTTCACCTGGTTCCGGGTGGGCGGGCCTGCCCAGTTGTTTTTCAATCCGGCAGACGAAGCGGATCTGTCCTATTTCCTCAAGCATTTGCCTGAAGACATTCCGGTCACGACGATCGGGCTTGGCTCCAACCTGCTGGTGCGCGATGGCGGTATCGAAGGGGTGGTCATCCGCCTGTCGGGCAAGGCCTTCAGCTCTGTCGAGGTCGATGACGATTATGTCGTCCGAGTGGGGGCGGCGATGCCGGACATGCGCTTTGCCCAGCAGATGGCACGGCAAGGGGTTGGCGGTTTTGCCTTCTACAAGGGCATTCCCGGCTCAATCGGAGGGGCCTTGCGGATGAATGCCGGGGCGCATGGCGACGAAACCAAGCGCCGCCTTCTGGGCGCACGCGCAATGGACCGTCAGGGTGACATTCATAAACTGACGCCCGATGATCTTGGCCATGGCTACCGCTCCTGTTCGGTGCCTGCCTCCTATATCTTCACCGAGGCGACCTATCAGGGCGAAGCCGGTGATCCGGATGCGTTGAAGGACGAAATGGACGAGGTTTCTGCCTATCGGGAAGAAAACCAGCCAACCAAGGAGCGCACCGGTGGCTCGACCTTCCGCAACCCTGATGGCATGAGTGCATGGAAGCTGGTGGACGAGGCCGGGTTCCGTGGCTTCAGTCTGGGTGGCGCGCAGGTGTCGCCCAAGCACACCAATTTTCTCATCAATACCGGTGATGCAACCGCTGACGACATCGAACGGCTTGGTGAAACGATTCGCCAGAAGGTGCGGGCGATGACCGGGGTTTCCCTGCACTGGGAGATCAAGCGGATCGGAGCTTTCGCCGAAGGCAAGACGATCACGCCTTTTCTCGACTGACGAGCCCCCGGAAGGGGATTCAAGCGGATGGCTGCGGGGCTAAGGGGATATGGACGAGCTGAACGACGAAAGCGAGACGCTGTCATCCCTTGGCGACAAGATCGCACGGGTTTCAGATATCTATGCCGAACGGTTTGCCATTGAGCGTGACGATCTCTGGCATCTTTGCAAGCTTTCCGAAGAGCTGGGCGAGCTGCATTCCGCATTCCTCAGTCTTTCCGGGCGCGGGCGGGATCGCGGCAAGAGCGAAGCGGAACTCGAACTGGCCGTGGAACAGGAGCTGGCCGACCTGTTTGCCCATCTTTTGCTGTTCGCAAAACACAGAAACATTAACATCGAGCAGGCCCTGCAGACCAAATGGTTTCGCTATCTTTCCTCAAAGCCTGAATAATCCCCTTTCGGGCGAAATCTGGAATTTCAGTCAATTCAAGGGCTTGCCCTCATTTCCCCGTTCTTCTTCTGCTTCTGACGATGATAAGTGATTCTTGCTTATGATTTGTTAGGGATTTTTAACCATAACTATAGGGATCAAGTGCAAATTGCATGACCTGCAAGAGTGCCATCCTCTGGCCTCTGTGTCGTGCAAGGGTTCCGGCCAGAAATGTGGTTTTCCCGCGCGGGGTTTATTCTGGCAGAAGAGGTTTGGTTAATGGCAAAGCATGTTGCAGTGTTGATGGGTGGGTGGTCATCCGAGCGTCCGGTTTCGTTGAGTTCCGGAAGAGACTGTGCAAATGCACTCGAATCCGCCGGGTACAAAGTGAGCCGCATTGATGTCCAGAGAGACATATCCACCGTTTTGTCCGAGCTGAAACCTGATGTTGCATTCAACGCCCTGCATGGCCCGTTCGGTGAAGACGGCTGCATCCAGGGTGTTCTCGAAGTTCTCGGCATTCCCTATACGCACAGTGGCGTTCTTGCCTCATCTCTGGCAATGAACAAGGAAAAAGCCAAGGATATCATGCGTGCTGCCGGAATTCCGGTGGCCGAATCCCGTGTTGTCCATCGGTTGGAAGCTGCCAAGTCCCATATCCTGCCGCCGCCCTATGTGATCAAACCGGTCAACGAAGGGTCGAGCTTCGGCGTGCTGATTGTTGCTGCGGATCAGCCGCATCCTCCACAGGAACTTTATTCCGCAGATTGGCCCTACGGCGATCTGGTGATGGTGGAACGCTATGTCGGCGGTCGCGACTTGACATGCGCAGCAATGGGCGACCGGGCGCTGGATATCATTGATATCATCTCCAATAACAACACCTTCTATGACTACGACGCCAAGTATGCTCCGGGCGGTTCGACGCATATTTTGCCGGCAGATCTTAAACCGAATATTTACCAATATATTCAATCGTTAACCATAAAGGCTCATCAGGCGCTTGGTTGCCGGGGTATTTCCCGTGCTGATTTTCGCTATGACGAGACCGCCGGAGAGGATGGCGACCTCATCTGTCTGGAAGTGAACACCCAGCCAGGCATGACGCCTACATCTCTTGTGCCTGACATGGCAAGGCATGCGGGCATGGAATTTGAAGAACTGGTCAGTTGGATGGTGGAGGACGCTTCGTGCGACCGATAAAGGGCAAACAGAAGGATGGCAGGACGGTGTCTGGTGGCGCTCGCAGAAAGAGCGCTGCACAGGATCCTCGTGCCTATGCCTATGAGCAGCGTCGCCTGCCAATCTACCGCCGGATCATTCCGCTGGCGGAGGCCTGGATCCCGCGCGGGTTCGGCTGGGGGCTCACTGTCGGCTTTCTTGGCGTGACCATCCTGTATGGCGCTACGATTGGTGGCGAGAACCAGACGACACTGGAAAAGGCGTCGTCGGTGTTCGGTCTCAAGGTCGAGGCTGTGCTGATCTCCGGCCAGAAGGAAGTGTCCGAGGCAGATATCCTGCGTGTGCTCGGCATCAACGAGGACAGCTCGCTGCTGACCTTTGATGCCTATGATGCCCGCAAGAAACTGGAAAGCATGAGCTGGATTGCCGAAGCGCAGGTGCAAAAACTCTATCCGAACAAGCTGCAGGTGGTGATCCGCGAGCAGAAACCCTTTGCGCTGTGGCAGCGCGGGGAATATGTCTCCGTGATTTCCTATGATGGCTCGGTGTTGACCGACCACATTGATCCCGAGTTTGCCAAGTTGCCACTGGTCGTTGGCCATGGTGCGCAGCGGCAGGCCGCGGCCATGTTCGAGCTGCTGGCGCAGTTTCCTTCCATCTCACGCAAGACAAGGGCCGTGGTCTATGTCTCCGAACGGCGCTGGGATCTCTATTTCAAGAATGGCGTTCAGGCCAAATTGCCGGAAGTCGGCGTGGCTGACGCACTGGAAAAGCTGCTTGCCTTCGACGAGAAGGGGGCACTTTCCCGCAAGGATATCACGACAGTTGACATGCGTCTTGCCGACAGGACGTTCGTTCGCATGAGCAAGGATGCTGCTGCCAAACGTCGCGCAACGCTGCGCACGCTCGGGGCAGACATTCCTCGGGAGGTGGAAACATGATCGGTTCTCCCTGGGGTAAACGGGATTCGCGCGGACGTGGTCTCATTCACAAGCGGTCGCAGATCATCACCATTCTTGATGTCGGTTCGACCAAGATCTGCTGCATGATTGCGCGTCTTGTGCCGCGACCACAGAGCGAGGCGCTGCCGCATCGCACCCACACGGTACAGGTGCTCGGGTTCGGGTTGCATCAGGCGCGTGGCATCAAGTCCGGCGTTGTTGTCGATCTGGATCAGGCCGAGACGTCCATCCGGCTTGCCGTCGGTGCTGCCGAGACGCAGGCCGACATGACGGTGCAGTCGCTGATTGTCAATGTGTCCTGTGGGCGCATTCATAGCGATACCCTCAGTGCGTCGGTGTCCCTGAGCGGCCATGAGGTGGACGAGGTTGATATTCGCAGGGTGCTGCAGGCCGGGGCCAGCCATTTGCTGACGATGGATCGCACGGTGGTTCATTCCATGCCGATCGGCTATTCGCTCGATGGTGGCAAGGGAATCCGTGATCCGCGCGGCATGATTGGTGACGATCTGGCCGTCGACATGCATGTGGTCACGGCGCAGACGGCACCCCTGAAGAATCTGGAGCTGTGCATCAATCGCTGCCATCTCGATGTGGCGGCAATGGTGGCCACGCCTTATGCTTCTGGTCTTTCCTGTCTGGTGGATGATGAATCCGAGCTTGGGGTTGCCTGTGTCGACCTTGGCGGCGGGACGACGTCGATTTCGATTTTCGTCAACGGCCAGTTTGTTCATTCCGATGCCATCGCCATGGGCGGGCACCATGTGACCATGGATCTGGCGCGCGGTCTTTCGACCCGCCTTGCCGATGCGGAACGGATCAAGACTCTTTACGGCAGCGCGCTTCTGTCGCTGTCAGATGATCAGGAACTGGTTGCCGTGCCGCCTGTTGGCGACGATGACCGGGATCTGCTCAATCAGGTTCCCAAGGCCTCGCTGACGCGGATCATCAAGCCGCGCGTCGAGGAAATCTTGGAAGTCGTACGTGACCGGATCGAAGCTTCGGGCTTTTCCGGCCATGTGGGGCGACGGGTGGTGCTGACCGGTGGTGGCAGCCAGCTTACGGGCATGGCCGAAACCGCAAGGCGCATCATGGGACGGAATGTACGATTGGGGCGTCCTCTGGGCGTCGCCGGGTTGCCGGATATCGGAAAGGGACCTGCTTTTGCTACGGCGGTCGGCTTGATGATCTATCCTCAGGTGGCCCAAATCGAACAGTTTGAGAAAGTGCCGATCAAGCAAGCGCTCAATGGAAGCACTGGTCGCGGAGGGCGTTTCAGGCGCTGGTTTACGGAAAGCTTCTGATTTCGATTGGATAGCGTCGTGAAACACTTGTGAATCGTTGATCGGAATCAAGGGCTTGAGGTATATTGGACGGAATGATTCGTCCTGCTGCCTCACTCGAAAAAGTTGAAGAGAGTAATTGGAGCAGTATGAGTTTGCGTGGCTCCACAGTTAGGCGGATTGAGATCGGTAGCAATTCGATCCATGCAGTGAGATGAGGGTACTATGACCATCAATTTGAAGATGCCCGATATTACCGAATTGAAACCGAGAATCACGGTCTTCGGTGTCGGTGGTGCAGGCGGAAACGCAGTGAACAACATGATCGATACCGGTTTGCTGGGCGTCGATTTTGTGGTGGCAAACACGGATGCACAGGCGCTGACCCTGTCCAGGGCCGAACGCATTGTCCAGATGGGCATTGCGGTCACCGAAGGACTTGGTGCCGGCTCTCAGCCCGAAGTCGGGCGTGCTGCTGCCGAAGAAGTGATCGACGAGATCAATGATCATCTCGATGGCTCGCATATGGTTTTCATCACCGCAGGCATGGGCGGTGGTACCGGCACAGGGGCCGCTCCGGTTATCGCGCGCGCTGCCCGTGAGCAGGGTATACTGACGGTAGGTGTGGTCACCAAGCCGTTTCATTTCGAAGGCCAGCGCCGCATGCGTCTTGCCGAAGCCGGGATTGAAGAACTGCAGAAGAATGTCGACACCCTGATCGTCATTCCGAACCAGAACCTGTTCCGCATTGCCAACGAGAAGACCACCTTTGCTGATGCCTTCTCCATGGCTGACGAAGTTCTTTACTCCGGTGTTGCCTGCATTACCGATCTGATGGTCAAGGAAGGTCTCATCAACCTCGACTTTGCCGATGTGCGTTCGGTCATGCGCGCTATGGGCAAGGCGATGATGGGGACTGGCGAAGCGTCCGGCGATGGCCGTGCTCTTGCCGCTGCTGAGGCCGCCATTGCCAATCCGCTGCTTGATGATATCTCGATGAAAGGCGCTCAGGGCCTGCTCATCTCGATCACCGGCGGCAAGGATCTGACCCTGTTTGAAGTCGATGAAGCCGCCACTCGCATCCGTGAGGAAGTGGACGAAGATGCCAACATCATCCTTGGCGCCACCTTCGACGAGAACATGGAAGGCATGATCCGCGTATCTGTCGTGGCAACCGGTATCGACCAGATCCTGACCGAGACCGTTGTTCCTGCCGACCAGCGCATGAAAGAGCTGACGGATCGCCTGCGCAATGTCGCAGCGCCTGCTCCTGAAGCCACTCACAAGGAAGCCCCTGTTCAGGCTCCGGTGAAAGCACAGGCTGAACCTGTTCAGATGCCTGCGCCTGCCAAACCTGTCGAGAGCTTCTCGGCCGAGTTTGAACGGCGTGAGCAGCCAGTTGCCCGTCCTTCCGAACAGGACCCGGCCGTTTCGATCGCTCCCTTCAAGCCGGAAGCCGCCAGAGAGCCGATCGTAGAGGAAGAGTTTGAAGCCCCAAAGGCTGTTCAGGAAACCACCGTTGACGCCGCAACGCCGTTCATTCCGCCTGCAGCGGAAGTTCCGGAAAATCTGCATCGCCCGATGCCGACCGTTGATGAGCTGCCTCCGATGATCCAGCGTGAACTTGCTGCCCTGCGCAACAGGGAAGAGCATGATCACCAGGAAGACGATACCCGTCCGATGAGCCTGCTGAAGCGCCTTGCTGCTGTTGGTCTTGGTCGCCGGGATGAGGAATTCGATGGTCATCATCAGGACGCCTACCATGCACAGCCCGCTCCGCAGGCTCGCATGGCACCTCAGGCTCCGCAGCATCATGGCCATCAGCAGGAAATGCCTGTCATGCCACGCATGAGCGCTCCGGCTGCACCGCAAGCTCCAATGTCTTCCATGAGCGGCATGCCGGCTTCCGGGTCTCCGCTCAATGAGTTTGCGCCGCGCCCGCAGCAGCAGCGTCCGATGCCGAACGCCGGTTATCAGCCGCAGCAGGGTCAGCTTGATGCCCAGGGACGGATGGTTTCTGCCCCTGTTCAGCAGGCCCAGAGAATCAGTGAAGAAGACCAGGTCGAAATTCCTGCATTCCTGCGTCGCCAGTCCAGGTAACGGTTTGTTACAAGGCGATAATATTTCAAGTTGCCAAAGGGCCGACGTTCCATGAACGTCGGCCCTAAGTGTTTGTATTCGTGATGCTATATCTTGTCTTTCGAGCGCTGGTCTCTGCCTGGAAAATTCGTAACAATGGGTAAGAAAGCGTGATTTGGTAAACAGAAGCCTGCCACTGTATGTTGACTTCGAAATAGATGCGAGGCGTATCAATTCTTGCCGCGCGGGCAGCGTCAATCAAGCGCATGTTGCCAGCCATGATCGGCAACAAGTCGGATACGATTAGGGACAAGAAAATGGCCAAACTGCTAAACGCCAAACAGACCACTTTGAAAGACCGCGTTGTGGTTTCAGGTGTCGGTGTTCATAGTGGCAAACCTGTAGAAATGATCCTGCATCCAGCGGATGCCAACTCGGGCATTGTTTTCCTGCGAGTCGACCGCGAGAAGAAGACCGAGTTCGAAATTAAGGGTGACTATTCTTCCGTCATCGATACCCGCCTTTGCACCATTGTCGGCCACCCTGAAAAGGGCATGGTCGCGACGATCGAACACCTGATGGCTGCCCTGCGTGGCTATGGCGTCGACAACGTGGTTGTCGAAATCGATGGCGACGAAGTGCCTGTCATGGATGGCAGCGCCCGCGCCTATATCGATGCCATCGATCAGGTCGGTCTCAAGGAACTTCCTTATTCCCGCCGTTACATTCGCGTTCTGAAGCCGGTACGGGTGCAAAATGGCGATTCCGTCGGTGAGCTTCTGCCTTATGAAGGTCAGCGTTTCGATGTCACCATCGCTTTCGAGAGCGAGGCCATCGGTGTTCAGCGCTTTGACGGCGAGATGACACCGGACGTTTTCAAACGCGAAATCAGCCTTGCCCGTACCTTCGGCTTCATGTCTGACGTGGAGCGCCTCTGGGCCGCCGGTTATGCGCTCGGATCGTCGTTGGAAAACTCGGTGGTGATCGACAACGATCAGAAGATCGTTAATCCAGACGGGCTGCGCTACACCGATGAGTTCGTGCGCCACAAGACTCTGGATGCGGTTGGCGATTTGTCGCTGGCTGGTGCGCCTCTGCTTGCCCATTATCGCTCCTACAAGGGCGGTCACAAGCTCAACTTCAACATGCTTGAAGCGCTGTTTGCCGATGCCAGCAACTGGGAGTGGGTCGAAGCCGTGCCTGCCTTTCGCAAGTCGGCGCGCGTTGGAGCTTCTGTAGATACCGCTACGGTGCGGGTCGTTCTTGGCCCTGAAACCAACTGATGGCATTTTGCGCTGTTATGAGAAGGGTGGTGAAGGCCACCCTTTTTTGTGTCTGTCAGGCTCAAAATCGCTTGAACTTCAGACGATTTACTTGCAAAGACCGGTTTGCTGTGTAGATTTGGTGAGGCTTTCTGTCTCGAGACACAATTTTTCCCCAATTGTGATTTCTCTGATGGCAAGTGTGTGTGCTTTGTTGTTAAGACAGAGGCCTCGGGGGTGACGACGTCGCGGCAGTTTCTGCGCGCTTATTGCCTCTCTGTCAGGATTTGCTGATTTTGCAGGATCGGGATTCCTTGGTCAGATATTTGGAGCAATCGTGTCCTTCGTGCCGGTTGTTATTTGTTCCAGTTAAAGGATAGAAGCATCGATGGATTTTCTTTTCGCGAAACGGATCTGGTTCGGGCTCGCTCTCATAGCAGTTTCCGGCCTTGGTGCTTGTGCCAGCAAGGATCCAACGGATCTTGCCTTTGAGGAAATTCCTGCCGAGAAGCTGTATGCCGAGGGCCTTGTGGCCATGGAAACAGGTGACCGCAAGGGTGCGGAGAAGAAATTCGAGGAACTGGATCGCCAGCATCCCTATTCCAACTATGCCCGCCGGTCGATGGTGCTCACTGCCTATACCTATTACAAGAGTGGCCAGTTTACCGAGTGCATTTCCGCCGCTGAGCGTTTCGTGACGCTGTTCCCCGGTGACGAAGATGTGCCCTACGCCTACTATCTGATCGGCCAGTCCTACTTCAAGCAGATCCCCGATGTGACGCGCGATCAGGAAATGACCCAGAAAGCGCTCAAGGCGATGAACGAACTCGTTCAGAACTATCCGGATTCCGAATATACCAGCGATGCTCGCAGCAAGATCCGCGTGACCATGGACCAGCTCGCTGGCAAGGAAATGCAGGTTGGCCGCTACTATCTCGAGCGCAAGGAATTTATCGCCGCGATCAATCGCTTCAAGGTCGTCGTGACCGACTACCAGACGACCCGTCAGGTGGAAGAAGCCCTGATGCGTCTTGCTGAAGCCTACATGGCGCTGGGCATCACGCATGAGGCCAAGACGGCTGTCGCCGTTCTGGGGCATAACTATCCTGACAGCAAGTGGTACAAGATGGCCTACAGCATGCTGAGCAAGGGTGGCCTGGAACCCGAGGTCAACAAGGGCTCCTGGATGGCGCGTGTTTTCGGCTAGAGGCTCCGGTTTCCGCTGAAGCAGCCACAATCCTGTTGAAATGATCATGTTTTGTTCATGATGGATATGCCGTTGCCAATTGCTTTTGATGAGGCAGTTGGCATAGCATGACGCGCAAATCGAGTCAGCTTTGCGGCCGCTCATTGCTGTCTGTTCTATGAGGAAACCATGCTCGCCTCACTTTCAATTCGCGATATTGTCTTGATTGATCGCCTGGATCTGGAATTCGGCGATGGCATGACCGTTCTCACCGGCGAGACGGGGGCTGGCAAGTCGATCCTTCTGGACTCGCTGTCGCTTGCCCTTGGTGGCCGCGGCGACGGTGGTCTGGTGCGGGCTGGCCAGAAGCAGGGCCAGGTTGTCGCCATGTTCGACATCGCTCCATCCCATCCGGTCTTTTCTCTACTTGCCGATCAGGGGCTTGATCATGATGGCGATCTGCTGCTGAGGCGGGTGCAGAATGCTGATGGTCGGACGCGGGCCTATGTCAATGATCAGCCGGTCAGCGCCGGTACCTTGCGGCTCATCGGCGAGGGTCTTGTCGAAATTCACGGTCAGCATGATGACCGGGCGCTGGTGGATGCTTCCCAGCACAGGGTTCTGCTGGATGCCTTTGGCGGGCTGCAGGGCGATGTTGATCGCGTGCGGGACAGCCACAAGGCATGGCGCAAGGCCGAGCGCGATCTGGCTGCTTTGGAAAAGACCATCGAGGAAGCCCGCAAGGAAGCCGACTATCTGGCCGCCTCTGTCGAGGAACTGGGCACCTTTGCTCCCATTGTCGGGGAAGAAGAAGAGCTGGCTCAGCGGCGCACGACCATGATGCAGTCGGAGAAGATCGCCACGGATCTCAATGAAGCCTATGACGTGCTGGATGGCAATGGCTCACCCATTCCCTCGCTCGCCAGCATGATGCGGCGACTGGAACGCAAGACCGAGCAGATGCCGGGGCTGCTGGAGCCGACACTTTCCCATCTCAACATCGCACTCAACGCGCTGGAAGATGCCCGCAGCAGCCTTGAAGAGGCGCAGCGGCGCACTGACTTCGACCCGCGCGAGCTTGAGCTGATCGAGGAGCGACTGTTTGCCTTGCGCGCCCTGTCGCGCAAGCACAAGCTTCCTGCCGATGAATTGGCCGGGCTGTTGGAGCGGATGCGGTCCGAACTGGATGCTCTGGATCATGGCGAAGAGCGTCTCGTTGCCCTGCGTGCTGCGGCCAGTGACACCAAGGTTGCCTATGACAAAGCCGCTGCCAGCCTCAGCAAACAGCGCGCAAAGGTAGCCAGGGACCTGATCAAGCAGGTGATGGCCGAGCTGCCGTCGCTGAAGCTGGAAGCCGCCAAATTCATTGTCAATCAGACCGCCGAGGCGGACAGCCGCGGTGAAGATGGTATCGACCAGATCGAGTTCTGGGTCCAGACCAACCCGGGCACCCGTCCCGGACCGATGATGAAGGTGGCGTCGGGTGGCGAGCTGTCGCGCTTTCTGCTGGCCCTGAAAGTGGCCATGGCGGATAAGGGCTCTGCACCGACACTGGTGTTTGATGAGATCGACACCGGGGTTGGCGGGGCTGTCGCTGACGCGATCGGACGGCGACTGGCGCGGCTGGCACAAAACGTCCAGGTTCTGTCCGTGACCCATGCGCCGCAGGTAGCCTCGCGGGCCAATGCCCACATGCGCATCGCCAAGACCCCGGTCAAGGGAGAAGACCGGGTGGCGACCGGTGTGACGCTGATCGATGGAGACCATCGCGAGGAAGAGATCGCCCGCATGCTGGCCGGCGAAGTGATTTCGGATGAAGCCCGGGCCGCCGCTCGGCACCTCATTTCAGGGAAGACAACAGGAGCATAGGCGTGGATCGGAATAGCTTGCGCGAGAAGCCGGTTGATCAATTGGATGCAGACGAGGCGAAGGCGGAGCTTGGCTATCTCGCAGAAGAAATTGCCGAAGCCGACAGGCTCTATCATCAGGACGACGCACCTGTTCTGACCGATGCCCAGTATGATGCCTTGCGGCGGCGCAACAGCGCGCTTGAGCTGCGCTTTCCGATGCTGCGCCGTGAGGACAGCCCGACCTTCCGTGTCGGGTCGGCCCCTTCGGAAAAATTTGCCAAGATCACTCATGTCGTGCCCATGCTGTCGCTCGACAACGCTTTCAGCGACGAGGATGTTTCCGAGTTCGGGGCGCGGGTGCGGCGGTTTCTCGGTCTCGGACGGGATGCGGCGCTATCGATCACCGCCGAGCCGAAGATCGACGGTCTGTCGGCCTCCATTCGCTATGAAAATGGTGAGCTGGTCTATGGCGTGACCCGGGGTGACGGCACCGTTGGCGAAGATATCACGGCCAATATCAAAACCATTGCCTCCATTCCGCACAAACTCAAGGGGCCGACCGTGCCCGCTGTCGTGGAAGTGCGTGGCGAGGTCTATTTCCCGCGTTCGGCGTTTCTGGCCCTTAACGAGCGGCAAGCCGAAAGCGGCGGCAAGACTTTTGCCAACCCGCGCAACGCGGCTGCCGGCTCCTTGCGCCAGCTCGATGCCGAAATCACCCGTTCGCGTAATTTGGCTTTCTTTGCCTATGCCTGGGGTGAAGTGAGCGAGCCGCTGGGCGAGACCCAGTATGAAGCCGTGCAGAGGATCGGCTCATGGGGCTTTACGGCCAACCCGCTGATGCACCGTCATGACAGCGTGGCTGGGCTGATCGCGCATTATCACGAGATCGAGGCGCTGCGTTCTTCGCTCGATTATGACATCGACGGCGTGGTCTACAAGGTTGACCGGCTTGAGCTGCAGACCCGGCTCGGATTTGTCTCCCGTGCGCCACGCTGGGCCATAGCGCACAAGTTTCCTGCCGAGAAGGCAATCACCCGTCTGCTTGAAATCGACATTCAGGTGGGCCGTACAGGCGCCCTGACGCCGGTTGCCAAGCTCGAGCCGGTGACTGTGGGCGGCGTAGTGGTATCCAACGCGACCCTTCACAATGAGGACGAGATCGTCCGCAAGGATGTCCGGGTTGGTGACATGGTCGTCGTGCAGCGGGCAGGGGACGTCATTCCGCAGATTCTCGGGCCGGTGCTCGACGAGGGGGGCGAGCGTGGTGAGGCTTTTGTCTTCCCCACGATCTGCCCTGTCTGTGGCTCTCATGCTGTGCGCGAGAAGAAGGAAAACGGTGAGCTTGATGCCATTCGTCGCTGCACCGGCGGGCTGGTCTGTCGGGCGCAGGCGGTGGAACAGCTCAAGCATTTTGTCTCGCGCAACGCCATGGATATCGACGGGCTGGGCGAGAAGCAGGTAACCGCCTTTTTCGAGCAGGGCATCATCCGCAATGCGGCGGACATTTTCCATCTGCGTGATCTGGACGAAGAGAAAGGCCGGGGCGAGCGGCTGCGTGATCAGGATGGCTGGGGCCCGACGTCGGCCCGCAACCTGTTTGCGGCGATTGACGAGCGCCGCTCGGTCGAACTGCATCGCTTCATCTTTGCGCTTGGCATTCGCCATGTGGGTGAAACCACTGCCAAGCTGCTTGGGCGCCACTATGGCAGCTTTGCTGCCTTGAGAGAGGCGATGAAGGCGGCTGGCGAAGCGGACAGCGACGCCTGGCAGGATCTGTTGGGGATCGACGGCATCGGAGCAATTGTGGCCCGCAGCATTGTCGAGTTCTTCAATGAAGCGCACAACGAGGGCGTGCTCGATGCTCTGCTGAGCGAAGTGACGCCGCAGGAAGCCGAAGCCGTGCAGACAGACAGTTCCATCTCGGGCAAGACGGTGGTCTTCACCGGTAGTCTTGAGCGGCTCTCCCGGACGGAGGCCAAGAATCAGGCCGAAAGCCTTGGGGCCAAGGTGTCTGGATCGGTTTCCAAGAAAACCGATATTCTGGTTGCCGGGCCGGGTGCAGGCTCAAAGCTCAAGAAGGCTCAGGAGCTCGACATCACGATCATGACCGAGGACGAGTGGATTGCTCTGATCGAGGGCTAGGCTGCGCCATAGCAACCCTCAGCGCTGAAATCAAAAGCCAGCCTCTTTCGGGGCTGGCTTTTTTGGTTTTGCGGTTCGTCGGCAGTTGCCTAAGCCTACGAGGCTCATGCGTGCAGGGGTTTGGTTGCTTCGGCCAACCAGGCGCGTACGTCCTCCGGCAGCTCAGCTGAAAGTTCGGCAAAGACTTGCTCGTGATAGTCATTGAGCCAGTTGATCTCCCGAGCGGTGAGCAAAGAGACATCGATGAGGCGCTGATCGATCGGGCAGAGCGTCAGGGTTTCAAAGCCATGCATCGGCAATTCGCCCCCTTCCATCGCTTCGGCTGCGGTGACCGTGACCAGGTTCTCGATGCGAATGCCCCAGGCTCCGGTCTTGTAGTAACCGGGTTCGTTGGACAGCACATTGCCAGCCTCAAGCGCCGCACCACCCCGTTTGGAAATGCTCTGCGGTCCCTCGTGGCAGCACAGGTAGGAACCGACGCCGTGGCCAGTTCCATGCGCATAGTCGAGACCGGCTTCCCAGAGGGGCTGACGGGCGAGCGTGTCGAGCTGGATGCCTTTGGTGTCTTCAGGGAAGCGGGCCAGCGTCAGGGCAATCATACCCTTGAGCACGCGGGTGAAACGGTCCTTCATCTCTGCGTCGGGCGTGCCGATGGCAATCGTGCGGGTGATGTCGGTGGTGCCATCCGGATACTGTCCGCCGGAATCAATCAGGAACAGAGAGTTCTGCACGAACTTGCGGTTGGTGGCCTCGGTGACATGATAGTGGACGATGGCGCCGTTGGGGCCTGCTCCGGCGATGGTGTCAAAAGAAATATCCTTGAGACAGCCGGTTTCGGCGCGGAAATCCTCCAGCGCTCTTGCTGCTGTGATTTCGTCGAGGGTGTCGGTCGGAGCCATGGTGTCGAGCCAGTGCAGGAATTGGCACATGGCCAGACCGTCCCGATGATGTGCCTTGCGCATGCCGGCAAGCTCGGCGGCATTCTTGACGGCCTTTGGCTTGAGGCAGGGATCGGAGGCATTGAGGATGCGCGAGCCGGCATCCTCGATCATTGTCTTGATCGCATAGGGCACGAGGGTCTCGTCCAGCATCCATGTCTTGTCGGCACCGGACAGCGACTTGATCAGGTTTGGCAGCTCTTCAAACGGCGCGATGGTGACCGAAGCGGGGAGGTGGGCTCGGGTGTCCTCTGGCAGCTTGGCCAGATCGGTCAGCAGATAGGCGCTGCCGTCGGCGCGCACGATGGCAAAGGCAAGCGGCAAGGGTGCGCAGGCCACATCACTGCCGCGGATGTTGAACAGCCAGGCAATGCTGTCGCCCTGCGTGATGAAGGTCGCATCCGCCTTGCCCGCAAAGCCTGCTGCGATCTTTTCGAGCTTGTCCGTTGAGGCTTCACCGGCAAGAGCCAGCGGATGGGGCACGATGGGGTTCTGGGGGCGGCTTGGGCGGTCGGTCCAGATTGCATCGACCGGATTGTTCTTGCAGGCAACAAGGGTCGCTCCCTTTTCCTTGCATGTTTTCTCGAACCGGTCGATGGCGCTCTGGGTATAGAGCCATGGATCGAATCCGATGACCTCGCCGCCCTGAAGGGTTTCGGCGAGCCATTCGGCTACAGATTTTGTCAAAATGGCAACAGGTGTGATCAATTCGGCATCGACCTGATCCTGAACTTGCAGGGTATAACGCCCATCCACAAAGATGGCTGCCTGTTCTTTCAGGATGACAGCGCTGCCCGCCGAGCCAGTGAAGCCGGTGAGCCAAGCAAGCCGCTCGGCATAGGGAGCCATGTTTTCACCGCCAAACTCGTCGGCGCGGGACATGATGTATCCATCCAGTCCGGATTCTTGAAGATGCGCCCGCAGCAAGGGGATCCGAAGGCGGCCTTGTTCGGGGTTTGCTGTGTTGCTAAACTCTTGAAACATTTCTATTTTCCTAAAGGAAACTGGCGGGGCGGAATCCGGCTCCGCGTCTGTCCGGAGGTGAGTCCGGTGATGAAGGATGGTCGGACCACAGTGCCAAATTTGTGTGGCTCGGGCAAGTGCGGTGGCATCGGCGGACAAAGCTTTTATGATTCATTGAAGCAGAATATTTGCACAATCAGATGGTCTCAAAATTTTGATATGCACTAAACGCATTACTGTTTTGATGTATTGGGTCTTTTTCAATTGCTCCAGGTGGACCATATTCCATGACATAGATCAAACGGATCAATCACCAATCAGTTGAAAGGAAAATACAATGAACTTCTTTAACCGTGCTCTGGAAAAAGTTATCGCTGCTCGTGAAGAACAGGCTCAGCGTTTCGTTGACGAATACATGTCCGACCGTGGCCTCGGCTCTTTCATCGACATGTCCAACGATCCTCGCGGCTAATCGCCGTGGGGCTTCTCGGATGATCTACGAAAAATTGCGTAGAAGACATTTGCTTGATCATCCAGAGAGGTTTCGGACGGGAGGAGATAAGCCGTCCAAAATAAAACTCCATGAAAACAAGCGGGTTTAGGCCCGCTTTTTTTGTTTTTGTACTCTGGTGCGCTGCTGGAATTCTGCTATCAGAGCCCGGAAACGGAGTGTGAGTGGCATAGCTAAGTGTTGTGCTATGCACTTTTGCAGCAGCTGTCCTGAGAAACTGTGCATTTTCTTACTAAGCAGATTTGCTATATAACTTTGGTATAAGAAAGAGGTCGAGATGATCGACCGGATGATGAAAAGGAAAACTCAATGTCCATTCTCAGCAATGCTTTCGAACGTATGATCGCTGCTCGTGAAGCCGAAGCACGTTCTTACATCGAACTCTACTCCCCGAACTTCTCTGAAGTTATCTCTGCTCGCGACAACAACGACAAATAATCCACTTGAACTTCCCTTAAGGGAAGCTCAAGTGTCCATTCGCATGAAAGAGGCAAAAGGCCATTTTATGCATCCCCCTTGGGGGGAACCGGGAGACCCCGGCCGTTTTCTGAAAGAAAACCAACTGGCAAGATGATTGGCGTCAGGCCTATCGTTCCAAAACCAGAACCAACCACCCATTTTCCTCGATCGTTCTGACATGACGCAGACCTTGCAGCCGGTAGGCAGCAAGAACGCGTGCGCGTTGATGCGGCAGCAGGCCCGACAGGATGACGCGCCCACCTCTGGCGATATGTTTGGACATGTCCGGGGCCATCTTGCACAGTGGCCCGGCAAGAATATTGGCAACGATCAGGTCAAACGGGCCTTTTTTCGCAAAAATCTGATGGCTGAAACCGGCTGCAACAGCGGTTTTGACGAACGGTTGCACCTCGTTGATGCGGATGTTTTCATTGGCGGTCTCAATGGAGATCGGGTCGATGTCGGTTGCGACGATCTCCTGTTTGAGCAATTTGGCCAGCGCAATGGCCAGAACCGCAGACCCTGTGCCCAGATCAAGCAGCCGCAGGGGATGGAAGCGGCGCAGCTCTTCACTCAGAACCTTCAAGCATCCGGCGGTGGTGCCATGGTGGCCCGTACCAAATGCCTGCCCGGCGTTGATCTGCACCGGAATCCGGCCCTTTGTGTCGAGGCCACGATCATGGGAACCGTGGATGATGAAGCGTCCGGCTTCCACCGGTACCAGACCTTCAAGGCTTTTCGTCACCCAGTCGACGTCGGCCAGTTCTTCCGTGCGGAGCGGTAGCGCCATCGACAGGGCGGAAAGTTCCGCAAGGGTGGTGCGATAGACATCGCTCATCTGCTCATCGGACGGATAGAGGGAGAGGGCCCAGATGCCGCGATCCTCATCAACCTCGAAGTTGGAAATGGCGAAGCCATCTTCCTCGAAGACCTTCTGCAGATGGTCTGCGGCGGCCTGAATGTCCTTGATGGTGCCTTCGGCATAAAGATATTGGGACATGGTTCCCTCTTGTTTCTGAAATCTGGCACGTCGATAGACCTTCGCAGCCGCAATGGCAAGCGGCAAGGACTAATGTTTTTCCACGAAACTGTCGAGCACCCGCTTTTGGCCGGTCTGGAACTGGATGGTCAGCTTGTTGCCTTCGATGGAGCGGATTTCGCCGTAACCGAACTTGAGATGGAACACCCGTTCACCGATGGAAAACTTCGATGGCGTGTCCGAGACGCTCTTGGCGACCAGTTCGCCCTCGATGGTCGTCGTTGCACGCTTGGCCTTGGGGGCGCTGGCCTTCGTACGGTTGGCCTTGTTGGCCTGTGCCCGCTTCCAGCCCGGCGTTTCGTAGGTGTTCTCGAAGGGGTCGGATGTGTCGAACCGGCTCTTGCCATAGATGGAGCCGCCAACGCCGGAAGCACCATAGCCGCCATAGGTCGACTGGCTCTCCTCGATCTCCACATGTTTGGACGGCAATTCGTCAAGGAAGCGCGAGGGGATGGAATTCTGCCACAGACCATGGATGCGCCGATTGGAGGCGACGTAGATCTTGGCCCGCTTCTTGGCGCGGGTGATGCCGACATAGGCGAGGCGGCGCTCTTCCTCCAGCCCCTTGGTGCCTGCTTCATCCAGTGCCCGCTGGTGGGGGAACAGGCCTTCTTCCCAGCCGGGCAGGAAGACCGTATCGAATTCTAGCCCCTTGGCCGAATGCAGGGTCATGATCGAAACCGCGTCGTTGGTTTCGCCTGCGTCGCGGTCCATCACCAGTGCGATATGCTCAAGGAAGCTCGGCAGCGAGTCGAACTCTTCCATCGAGCGGATCAGTTCCTTGAGGTTTTCAAGGCGCCCTGGCGCGTCCGGTGACTTGTCCTTCTGCCACATTTCGGTATAGCCAGATTCATCGAGGATGATCTCGGCAAATTCCGTGTGCTTCATGGTCGGCATCATGGTGCGCCAGTGGTTGAACTGGCCAAGCAGGCTCTTGAGGGCGTTGCGCGGTTTGGGCTTCAGCTCTTCGGTTTCCACCATTTCAGAGGCCGCTTCCATCAGCGGGATTTCCTCGGCGCGGGCCAGTGTGTGGATCTGACGAATGGTCGCATCGCCAAGGCCGCGGCGAGGGGTGTTGACGATGCGCTCGAAAGCAAGGTCGTCTGCCGATTGGACCACGGCGCGGAAATAGGCCAGCGCGTCGCGGATCTCGGCGCGCTCATAGAAGCGCGGGCCGCCGATGACGCGATAGTTGAGGCCCATGGTGATGAAACGGTCTTCGAATTCGCGCATCTGGAAGGAGGCGCGAACCAGAATGGCCATGTCGTTGAGCTCGTGTCCGGCGCGCTGAAAGGCCTCGATCTGGTCGCCGATGGTTCGTGCCTCTTCTTCCGAATCCCAAACGGAGGCAACCGTGACCTTCTCGGCCTCATCGTCCTTGATCTGCGGGTGCAGGGTCTTGCCGAGGCGTCCTTCGTTATAGGTAATGAGATGGGAGGCTGCCGCCAGAATATGGGCGGTGGAGCGATAGTTGCGTTCAAGCCGGATGACCTTGGCGCCGGGGAAGTCTTCCTCGAAGCGCAGGATATTGTCGACCTCGGCACCACGCCAGCCATAGATCGACTGGTCATCGTCACCGACGCAGCAAATGTTGTGGCTGGATTGAGCCAGAAGGCGCAGCCAGAGATACTGGGCGACGTTGGTGTCCTGATACTCGTCCACCAGAATATAGCGGAATTTGTCGTGGTAGCTGGCGAGCACATCCGGGTTCTCGCGGAACAGGCGGATGCACTCCAGCAGCAGGTCGCCGAAGTCGCAGGCGTTGAGGATCTTGAGGCGCTCCTGATAGGCGGCGTAAAGCGCGATGCCCTTGCCCTGGGCAAACAGGAAGGCCTCGTCCTGCGGCACCTGGTTGGGGGAAAGACCACGGTTTTTCCAGCCGTCAATCAGGGTGGCAAGCTGGCGGGCGGGCCAGCGCTTTTCCTCAATGGCAGCGGCCTGAATGAGCTGCTTGAGCAGGCGGATCTGGTCGTCGGTATCGAGGATGGTGAAGTTGGACCGCAGCCCGACCAGCTCGGCATGACGCCTCAGGATCTTGACGCCGATGGAGTGGAAGGTGCCTAGCCATTGCATGCCTTCCACGGAGCCGCCAATGAGTTTGCCAATGCGGTCCTTCATCTCGCGGGCGGCCTTGTTGGTGAAGGTCACCGACAGAATCTGCCACGGCGTGGCGCGGCGCGTTGCCAGAATGTGGCCGATGCGGGTGGTCAATACGCGGGTCTTGCCGGTGCCTGCGCCTGCCAGAACCAGAAGCGGACCGTCAAGGCTCTCCACCGCATCTCTCTGTTCGGGGTTGAGGCCATCCAGATAGGGCGTCGGGCGCATACGGGCGAGCCTTGCGCGAATGCCTTCCTGATCTTCCTCCTCACGCTCACGGATCGGGGATACGGGTGGTGTCGCAAAAAGATCAGACATTGATACTATCGGTTCCGGCTTGGTGTTATCTGGGGTTGATCTGTGGGGGTCCTGGTCGCCATCTATCGGCTTTGTGTGCCTTTTACAAGGCACTGCGGTCGAAAAAGGGGGTGAACAGACCGAATCTGGATAAGAACATTATAGCAACAAATATGGTTTGTCAGGGGCAAATTTGTTGTTCTGGCGTTTTGTGACCGGAGTGCGAACAAACGGAGGAACGAGGCTCCTGTTTGGTGCCTGGCGTCTGTCAGCGATGCTCTTCCACCTGCGTGCTGATGAGAACGTCGTTGAAATAGCGCAGGGCATCCACCTGCCGCACCCAGCCGACGATCCTGCCGGGATTGTGCGGATCCAGCACCGCGAGATCGGCGCCGCCGTTGTCATTGAAGGTCTTGAGTGCCAGTTCCAGCGTATCCTGCATGCGGATGGCTTCCATGTCGTGCAGCAACACGGTGTCTTCAGCGGCGACGTCCGCAGCCAGCGGGGTGTAGACCTCGGCAACCGTCACCTGATTGACGATGTAGCGATGGGTGCCTTCGTTGAGGAAGATGCCTCGCATGGCCAGTTGCCAGTGAAAATAGGAGCGGCCACTAAGGGCTACGGCGATGCCATTGGAAATCGAGACCGTCAGTAGCAGCGCGATGGACAGGGCGTAGCCGCCGGTCAGCTCGAACACGATCATGGTGGTCGAAATGGGCGCGCCCAACACGGCGGATGCGACGGCGCCCATACCCAACAAGGCATAAAGGCCGTGGGTAGAGGCGATTTCTGGCAGCAATGGCTGGGCAATCAGCCCAAAGGTGCCGCCAACCATGGCTCCGATATAGAGCGAGGGCGAGAAGATGCCGCCGCCAAAGCGAGAGGCCAGCGTGATCGAGGTTGCCAGCATCTTGGCAAAGATCAGCCAGAGAAGTGTCATCAGTGGCAATTGCTGCTTGAGGGCCAGATCGGTTGCCTCATAGCCGACGCCAAGCACTTCGGGAAAGGCCAGCGCCAGAAGACCGACGAGAAAGCCGCCGATGACCGGTCGGAAGACCAGCGGCATCTTGATGTGGCGGGCGATCCAGTCGGTGCCGAGCAGCGAGGTCTGAAACAGCACCGCCACGATGGCACAGACTATGCCCAGCAGGGCAAAGGACGGCAGTTCCCAGTAGGAGGTGAGCTGATAGTCGGGAATGATGAATGAGGCGACATCGCCGAAATAGAGGCGCGAGAAGGTGGTGCCCACGGCGGAGGCCAGCACGATCGGCACAAAGGCCGAGAAGGCATAATGCCCGAGAATGACCTCATGGGCGAACAGCACACCGGCGATCGGAGCATTGAACGAGGCCGAGACGGCACTGGCAACCCCGCAGGCCAGAAGGATCTTGCGGGCAGCCGGTTGCAGCGACAGTTTGCGGCTGAGGGAGCTGGCGAGGCTGGCCCCGAAATGGACGATCGGCCCCTCGCGCCCGGCGCTTGCGCCAGACCCCAGCGAGATGATGGTGATGGCGGCGCTGTCGAGGGCCTGCCAGAAGCGCAGCCCCCGGCCGCCCCGTGCCCGGGCCTCAATGACATCGGCAACCCCTTCGGCGCGTTTGATGGGGTGGACATATTGCAGGAAGGTTCCGACGAACAGGCCGCCGAGGGTTGGTGCAAGGACGACAATCCAGGCAGGGCTCGCTCGCACTGTGGCAATGATCGTTTCACTGCTGGTGCCCAGCCAAAACCACTGTACGCCGCCGATGCCGAGCCGGAACAGGATGGCCGCCAGCGAGACCAGAAAACCGATGATGGTGGCAAACAGCCACAGTTTGGGCTGTTGTGTGGATAGGTAGATCGACCAGTTCGGCTCTATCCAGCTGCGTATCAGTTTGATCGGGTTGGTCCAGAACATGGTCGGCAAAGTCTTGTCGCTAAGAGGGGCAGGGCGTCTGCCCGCGGTCGTCCGGGTTCCCTGTTTTCTTTTGAAAGCTTTGAAACTTTTGCCAGAAAGGTCAAGCCTAACCTTCGGATGCCGACACCGGAACAACGAAAAAGCCGCCCGGTAAGGCGGCTTATCTGAAAACAGGCTGTTTCGACCGGCGCGTGGCCAAGGTCGTGATGGCGGAGTGTGTCTGAGGCAACCTCTCAGGGCAGGGCCTAGGACTTTGCTTCCGGTGTTGGCGTTTCTGCCGCAGGTTCCGGGTCTCGATGGCGGGCGAAATCGTAGAATTTTCCGGACTGCATATGGTAGACACCTTCCTTGCAGAAGACCTTGGAGGAGGCGTTTGCAATGAGGGCGCAAGCCATCAGTGGCAGCATCATCTGGTGGTTGTCGGTCATCTCCATGACGATCACGAAGGAGGTGATGGGAGCCTGAACGACACCGGTGAAGTAGGAAACCATGCCAAGCAGCACGATGGCGCCAACGGGCACCTTGGGGAACAGGCCCGCAAGGTCGGCGCCCAGTCCGGCGCCCACCGAGAGTGACGGCGAGAAAATGCCGCCGGGCAGTCCGCCGATGGAAGAGGCGATGGTGGCCAGCAGTTTCAAGGGCGCATATTCAAGGCGCAGCTCCGTGTCACCATGCAGCACATCGCGGGCTGCCTCATAACCGGAGCCATTGACGGCACCATCGGTGTAGAGGCCGGCAAGTGCGACGATCAGGCCGCAAAGGATGGCAAAGGGGATAGGATGGGCCTTGATCATTGCCCCGACAGCGCCGGGCAGGCCATAGGTGAAGAGCACAAGAACCTTGGAGAACAGGCCGCCAGCGAGGCCGCCGACCACACCAACGATGGGTACGGCAATCCAGCCCCAGCCGAACTGCAGCACATCGTGCGAGGTGCCGAAATAGGTGTAGTTGCCGAAGATGGCCATGGAGGTCAGACCGGCGAGGATGACCGTGCCGAGGATCATGCCGCTGGTGCGCATTTCAAACGAGCGGCTCATTTCCTCGATGGCAAAGACGATCCCGGCCAGTGGCGTGTTGAAGGCACCGGCGATACCGGCCGCGGCACCGGCCAGAATGAGACCGACCTGCCGTTTGGGGGCAATGCGGCCCGTCAGGAACATCACGGCGGCACCGACCTGAACGGTCGGGCCTTCACGGCCGGTCGAGGCGCCGATCATCATGCCGAGCAGCGTCATGATGATCTTGCCGATGGCCGAGCGCACGCCAACCAGCTTTGCCCGGCTGGTGGGCCGCTTGAGCCGACGGGCGGCGATGGCTTGAGGAATGCCGGAGCCCTGCGTGCCGGGGAAGTAGCGATTGGTCACCCAGACGATTGCGCCAAAGCCGAGCGGGGTCACCAGGAGGCCTGCATAAGGATAGGCGGCGATCAACTGGCGGTAGAGGTCCTGACTGGCGTCTGCGCCCATGGCCAGAGCCACGGCGGCAAAGCCGACCATGACACCGCCCAGCCCGAAGATGATCCGTCGCTGCCAGATCAGACGTTGGGCTCGGACTTGTTTGCCATGCGGAATATGCAGGTTGATGAATTGGTTCATGATTCTCGGCTGGCTTCTTCTGCGGTCGTTTGCTGGCGGTCGTTGGTGATGGAAAGCGAGGGGCCTTCCGCATTCATCGAAATGTCAGAACCGGCTATGGTTTGGTTATGCAACAATAGCAAAGGCAGAATGAGGGTCAACCGTGAGCAACCCGGTCATCCTGCTTTTATCTGTCATTCAACGGATGTTTGTTCGAAGATAATCGCAAGCGATCTGCAAAACGAAGTGTTTCGCTCGAACTTCGGGTTGATAACACTGCACATTATGGGACAGAAGAGCATATTTGAAAGAGGAGCTATGCATATGACGGGACCTGCGGCAGGGCAGGGGCGCATCTGTGCGAATTGCCGCTCCCGGTCTGGCATTTTGCTCGTGAGTGTGCCTAATTGTTCGAAAAATCAAAATCACCACTCTGGAGTTTCCCATGTCTTCTGCCGTTCAGCCCCATTTCAAACGAGAGACTGATGCCGATGCCGTCAAGGCCGTCTGCTCGCAACTGGCCGAGCAGTTCGGCGAACGCTTCACGACTGGGAAGTCCCTGAGGGAACAGCATGCGCACACGACGACCGGGCTGGCCAATGAGATGCCTGACGGTGTCGTGTTCGTCAAGAGCACCGAAGAGGTCTCCAGCGTCGTGGCGCTGTGCAATGCCCACTCCGTGCCGGTCATCGCTTTTGGTTCCGGTTCATCGCTGGAAGGCCAGCTGAACGCCCCCTATGGTGGCATCTCGCTGGATCTGTCGGGCATGAATGCCATTGTCGAGGTCTGTGCGGAGGATCTCAACTGCACGGTTCAGGCTGGCGTCACCCGCAAGCAGCTCAACGAATATCTGCGCGATACTGGGCTGTTCTTTCCCATCGATCCGGGGGCGGATGCCTCGCTTGGCGGGATGGCTGCGACCCGCGCGTCGGGCACCAATGCGGTGCGTTATGGCACGATGAAGGACAATGTCCTCGCGCTCAAGGCGGTGATGGCCGACGGCACGATCATCGAGACGGCCAGCAAGGCCAAGAAGAGCTCGGCGGGTTATGATCTCACCCGGTTGCTGGTCGGCTCGGAAGGCACGCTTGGCATCATAACGGAAGTCTCGCTCAAGCTTTCCGGTATTCCGCAAGCCATTTCGGGCGGCATTTGCGGCTTTCCCGATCTGGAAAGCGCCTGCAATGCCGTGATCATGACCATCCAGTGCGGCATTCCGGTGGCCCGCATCGAGTTGCTCGACAGCCTTCAGGTGAAGGCCGTCAACCTGCATTCCAAGATCGGCCTCGTTGAACGGCCGACACTGCTGGTGGAGTTTCATGGCACTGAAAGCGGCGTGGCCGAACAGGCCGAGCTGTTCGCCGACATCATTGAGGAATTTGGCGGCTCCGACTTCGAATGGGCCACCAAGCCGGAAGACCGGACGCGGCTCTGGGCAGCGCGTCATGATTCCTACTGGGCAACCTTTTCGCTGCGTCCGGGTGCAAAGAGCGTTTCGAGCGATGCCTGTGTTCCCATTTCCCGTCTCGCCGAATGCGTCCGCGAAACGCAGAAGGATATCGCAGCCAGTGGCTTTCTCGCGCCTGTCGTCGGACATGTCGGGGATGGCAATTTCCATGTCCAGCTGCTGCTCGATCCGGAAAACCCGGAAGAGCATGCCCGGGCAGACGAATTCCTCGGGCGACTCGCCGAGCGGGCGATTGCCATGGGCGGAACCTGCACCGGGGAACATGGTGTCGGGCAGGGAAAGATGAAATACATGGAAAAGGAATTCGGCCCGGCGCTTGCCTACATGATTGCCATCAAACAGGCATTTGACCCCAAAAACATCATGAATCCGGGGAAAATTCTGCCTCAGCAGAATTAATTCAGTGCGTTAGCTTTCCCAAAGAGCAGAATTCCTTTGTCTCATCAGTCTTTGTACCGCCCGGTTTGTTCTTTTCAGATGGCGGTGCAGGTGCTATTTGGGAATAAGGATTTTTTAAGAATTACCAACGGAGTGCATTGGAACGGTCATCCCGTCACAAGGTCATCACGGTACAGGCTTTCTGCCTGTTGCCGGTCTTGCTGACGGAGCCCGGATTGGACGAGCGGTTTTTGCAGCAGGGTCTCCTTTGTGTTTATCAGCCGGTCGGGCCGGGAGGGCTCGGTCGAACCGCTTTTTTGTCGGGGTCGGTGGCTTCGGTGTGCGCTGCCTATTCTCCAGGGGGACGGGGTCCTGAATAGTCTGTACTTCACGATTGGTGGATCGATCTTGCTGGCGCTGGTGATTGCGCTGGTCGGGCCTCTGTTTGTCGACTGGACATCCTATCGCGCCGCGTTCGAACGGGAGGCTACACTGGCCCTTGGTCAGCCGGTGCATGTGCTGGGCGATGCTGACATGCAGATCCTGCCCATGCCGCGCCTGCATTTCGAGAGCGTGCATGTGGGACCCGACGAACAATCCCCCATTCTGACGGTTGATGCCTTCGATGTGCGGGTCGAGCTGTTCCCGCTGGTGCAGGGCAAGATCGAAGTCGTGGACATGACCCTAAACAATCCTTCCCTCAAGCTGGAAGTGGATGAAAAGGGCCGGTTCGACTGGCGGCGCGAAGGCGGCAAGCTCTGGGATCTCGACATGGAAAAGATCCGCCTCAATGATGTGCGGATCGAAAATGGCAGAATCGATTTTCTCGACAAGAGCACCGGGCGCAGCAAGGCGATTTCCGGGCTCAATGGTGCGCTGGAAGCGCGCTCGCTGATCGGTCCCTACAAGATCGAAACCTCTTTCCGGATGGATGGTGAACCCTATTCTCTGATGCTGTCAACGGGGGCTGCCAGCGCTGAAGGCATGCGCGTCAAGAGCCTTTTGACCCCGGCCAACTTCGCGGTCTCCCTTGCGATGGACGGCAATGTCAAGGAAGGGGAGGACGAGCGCTTCCACTATATCGGCACGACCGAGATCTCCAATGCCATCGAAGGGGCAGCAGGAACGGTGACGCCATGGTCGCTTTCCGGCAGCAGCGATCTGACCGCATCGTCACTGGTCTTGCCGAAATTCGAGTTCTCACACGGGCCCGTGGATCAGGCCTATCGCCTCAACGGCGCAGGGACAGTGGATTTCGGTGCCAATCCGCGCTTTGATGTGGTGGTGTCATCGCGCCAGCTCGATTTTGACCGGGCGCTGGGCGAGGGCCCGAATGCACCGATCAATCTTCAGGAGGGAGTCTCCAGGCTCGCCGAGGCTCTGATCCGTATGCCTGTGCCGGATATCCCCGGACATGTCGGCTTCGACGTCCCCGGTGTGATCCTTGGCGGTGGTGTGATCCGGGATTTGCAGTTTGATGCCGAACTCGTCGGCTCGGCCTGGCGCATCGATGAACTGACGGCGAACCTGCCGGGACAGACGACGGTCTCGCTGTCGGGGCTGTTCTCGCGTCAGATCGATAGCGGCGGCCAGCATCACGGCTTTGAGGGGCAGGCGCGGATTCGCTCCGATCAGCCTGCCGCCTTTTCAAAATGGTGGCTCAAGGACGCCCCGACCAGCGGCCAGTTGAAGCCCTTTGACATGAGCGGGCAGCTGCTCGTCAAATCGGACCGGATCCAGATTTCCGATCTTGACATCTTCATGGACGGCGACCGGGCCTCCGGCTATATCGACTGGTACGCCGGTCAGTCGGGCGTCGATGGCAAGGGTGATGCACTCTCGATCAATCTCGATGCAGAGCGCATTGATCTCGACGCTGTCATGGGGTTCGGCTCGCTTCTGCTCAACAATTCCACCGGCAAGGCCGCGCCCTTGCGCGATATTGCGCTTGATATCGAAACCCGCAGCCTGTCGGCGGGGGATTTCGAGGGCAAGACCCTAAGCACCAAGCTGCATCTGGCGGAAGGTGGCGTTGAGATTGACCATCTGAGCGTTGATGACTTTGCCGGGGCAAGCATTTCTGCCAGTGGTGTTCTGAAGGATCTCGCCAACAAGCCGAACGGGCGCATTACCGGCAAGGTCAGCGCTGCTGATCTGGAAGGACTTTCCACACTGATCAAGCGCTTGCTGCCCGATCAGCCGGTCGCCGACTGGCTGGCTGGCAGGCAGGATGTCATGTCACCTGCAGACCTCTCCTTCACCATCGCCGGCGGCAATGCCGATCATGGCCTGACGGTGCAACTGGGAGGCATGCTTGGCGGTGGGCGCGGATCGCTTGAGGGTTCGCTGGACGGGCCGTTGGATGATTGGGCCAAGGGCATGCTTTCGCTCAGCGCCAAACTCGACAATCCGGATGGCCAGAAGCTCTTGAGCCTGATCGGTCTTGGTCGCGGGCTGGTCGATCTGCCGGCGCTGTCGGCATCGCTGTCTCTGGATGGCGTACTGTCGGACGGAGCCTCGGTTGCGGCCTCGCTCAAGTCCGACGATGGTGCACTCAATTACACGGGCAGCCTGCAAGCTGCGCCGGGAGGGCGCATGGCTCAGGGCATCGAAACCAGCGGTGACCTCAGTTTCAAGACCGATGATCTGGCCCCCTATCTGATGTCGACCGGGGTATCTCTGAGCAACCCCGGTGAGGCGTTGCCGGTTTCGCTGGCGGCAACCCTTGCGTTTGAAAAGGGCAATCTGTCTCTTGAGGGGATCAAGGGGCAATGGGATGAACAACCGGTGTCCGGAACGCTCGCCCTTACGCAGATCGCCAACAGTCGCCAGCTCAAGGGATCTGTTGAACTGGGGGACATGGATGGCATCTGGCTTGGCGAGACGGTTGTGGGTGCAGGGCGTCTGACCTCCGTAGGCAGCAGTTGGCCTGATCTGCCGTTTATCGCACCTGTTGCTGCGGCTGAGGATCTGCCGATCAAGCTGGATGTGGCGATCAAGGCACGTAGTCTGGAGCTGGCCTCCCCCTATATCTTCCAGCAGCCATCTTTCACCCTTATCTGGCAGGATGCCGGGCTTTCTGTGCGTGATTTCAACGGGCTGCTGCAGGGCGGCAAGGTGAGTGGCGGGCTTGATCTGGACAATGTCGAAGGCGAAGCGGTTCTTAAATCGCATATCCGCATCGATGGTGCTGCACTTGCGCCGCTTATCTGGGAACGGGATGGGCGGGCTGTGGCGCGCGGGCAGGTCGATGTCAATCTGGATGTCGAAAGTCAGGGCCGCTCCATGGCCGGGGTCATCTCCGGACTGTCCGGCACGGGCACCTTTGCACTGCGCGACGCGGTGCTGAACTATATCAATCCGCAGGCTTTCGCTCAGGTGGTGCGGGCAGTTGACGCGGGCATGGACCTCAAGGATACGGACATCCGCAAGGTCTTCCTCTCCCACATGGATGCCGGTTCGACGGATGTCAAACGGATGGAAGGCACCTTTGTCATTGCCGGGGGTGCCTTGAGGGCGAGCAACATTGAGGCAGATGCTGAAATTCTCAAGTCGCGGGGCAATCTGATGATCGATCTGTCCAACCAGACGCTCGATGGCGACTGGTCGATCAAGGTGGAACCGGCCAAGGAAGATGCGGTTACCGGTGCCCAGCCTGAAGTCGGCCTGTCCTTCTCCGGCCCGCTCGCTGCGCCCAAGCGTATGGTTGATGTGGCGCCGTTCACCGGCTATCTCACCATCCGCGCTTTCGAACGCGAGGTGGATCGGGTCGAAAAGCTGCAGGCCGATATTCTGGAAAAAGACCGGATGCGGCGTCTTCTGCGGCTTTATCGCGAGCAGGCCAAGCATCGCGAAGACGAGCGGCTTGCTGCCGAACAAGCCGTGATTGACGCCCAAAAAGCTGCCCAGCTGGCAGCAGCAGAAGCGGACGCGAAAAAGGCGGCCGAGGCAAAGGCCGCTCAGGATGCGGTTGCTGCACGGATAAAAGCAGAGCAGGAAGCAGCCGCCCGCGCCGAAGCCGCAAGGAAGGCCGCCGAACAGAAGGCGCTTGAGGCGGAACAGGCAAGACAGCGGGCCGAGGCTGAAGCGCAGAAGGTGGAAGCGGCCAGACGCCAAGCCGAAAAGCTGGCCGAAGAGGCGCGCAAGGCCGAAGCGGAGGCGCGTCGCCTCAAGGCTCTGCAACAACAACAGGGCAGTGACCAGCCCCTTGTGGAGCCGGAGATCAAGTCTGGCGGGATCGTTGTCAGGCCGCTGGAAGATCTGACGGCAACGCCAACCCCGGTGACACCATCTCCTGTGACACCATCTCCTGTGACCCCGTTGCCTCTTGAGCCTATCGCCCCGGAGGAAACCTACGTTCCGTTGCCGGGAAAACTGCCCGTGCTGCCACGGGACCGGGTGGCGCCTTTGCTCAATCCGGGGATCTCTTTGCCGTTTACGGACAAGGATCTGTCCTCGGACTATATCATCCAGAATTACTGAGCCGCCCCGATTGGCCGGTGCGTTTCAATTCAAAGCCAGAGTCCCGGCTAATAATCTGGGCTATTGGCTGGCAGAACGGAAGGCAAGGGAGCCTTCTTGCGGGATCTGCGACCTGTAATAGTCCAGTACGGCAATGCGGATGGCTGAGGAGAGGTTGTTGACGCCGCGTTCCTTGTCGATCTGGCGGATGATGTCGGCCAGAGACTTGTTGCGGCTGTCAGCGAGGGCCTTGAGGCCCTGCCAGAATTCATCTTCAAGGGAAATGGAAGTGCGATGGCCTGCAATGGTCACGGAATGCTTTTTCATGGCCCCGCCGATCATTCGCTCTCGAGGGTGTCATCGGAAGGCATTTCGTACTCTGGCAGGTCCCGCTTGTGTCCGTCGAGGTGACGTTCGAACTTGTCGGCTTCAAACTGCTGTTTGGTCTTTTCCGCCTTGGTCCTTCCGAAGCGGGCACGGTTGGTTTCGGCCTGCTTTTCCTTTTCGGCACGAACCTTGGCCTTGCGTGCCTGCCTGAGATTCACGACGTTGCCCATGGCGCAATCACCCTGCTTTCATGCCTTCGCGATAGCTGCGGTCATTTCTTGCGGAACGCGTCCAGAGATACGACCTCTGCCCCTTCCTTGGACTTGTCAGCCTTGGATTTGTCGGCACTGTCGGCCTTTTTCTTGCTCTTTTCAGACGCAGTCTTACCCCCGGATGCTTCCTCGGACGGCTCTTCCGGCATGGAGAAGGCTTCGTCACCTGGAGCCATGACGGTCAGGATCTCATCGCCTTCCTCGTCGTCCAGATCCTCGTCCTCGTCGTCCATCTCGATTTCGAACTGCAGCGAGAAATGCACGCTCGGGTCAATGAAGGTGATGATCGAGGTGTAGGGAATATAAAGCTTTTCAGGGATGCCATCGAAGGACAGGCCGATTTCGATGGCCTGATCGTTGGCCTGCAGGTCCCAGAACTGGTGCTGCAGGACAATGGTCATGTCATCGGGATATTTTTCCAGAAGACGGGGCGAAATGCGCACGCCGGGAGCCTGGGTATTGAAGGTGATGTAGAAATGGTGCTCGCCGGGAAGGCCTGTGCGGGCCACTTCAGTCAGCACCGTTTTCACTACGCCACGCAGGGCATCCTGTGCAAGGATGTCATACCTGATCAGGTCTTCACTCATGAAGCCTCCAATAACTGGAACAATTTTGTCGCCACAATGTCCGAGGCGAAGAATGAAAGTCAAGCAAACTGCTAGGAAAAATGTATCTGTCAGTCAGATATCAACCGTTGCCACTTTATCCAGTCGCAAACTCGCGGTTCGGTGAGGGCTTCTGTTGCCAGGTGCCCCCGAACCCCGCCTAACCGAGCATACCGGCTAGGGCTTTATGTGGCTAGTCGCACTGCTTAAGCAGCAGCGAGACGAGAGCCTGCATAGTTGTCATTTGCAACTACTCAAGTAGCCCGATAACGGTGGTACAATGCCGAGCAAAAACACGATCTTTACACCCTCGTCGATCCTATTTCGCCCCCAGCAAAAACACCGCCCCGAACCGCCGGTTGGCGAAACGATGCTTTTGGTGGAGGCGCCGGGTACCGCCCCCGGGTCCGATAGGCTTATTACAAAGGCCATTTATTGCCATAGTCACTTGCGTGACAAGGCGAATATAGGGTGGCGTCCTGCAAATTTAAAGTGGGAAATCCGAACTATCCGCATGATGTGCATTTCCCCTGTGGGAAGGGGCGTGTGGCGGGGATACGCTGTGACGTCGCATCTGCGCGGTGTCCGCGAGCGGCCGGTGTCGTTTCCCAGCCGTTTGGCAAACGGCTTGCACGCCGTGCTTCTTTCATATTCCATCGGGCAAGAATCGTGTAACACCGGATGAAATGGCTGGTTTGGCGGAAGGGATCGACATGCAGACCTATCTGGATTTGTTGGCACATATCTTGGACAACGGCACCGACAAGGGTGATCGTACCGGAACCGGTACGCGGTCGGTTTTCGGCTATCAGATGCGGTTCGATCTTGCCAAGGGCTTTCCTCTGCTGACCACCAAGAAGCTGCATCTGCGCTCGATCATCCACGAGCTTTTGTGGTTTCTGGCCGGGGATACCAATATCGGCTATCTCAAGCAACACAAGGTGCGGATCTGGGATGAATGGGCCGACGCGAATGGCGATCTGGGGCCGGTCTATGGCCATCAGTGGCGCTCCTGGCCAGCAAGGGATGGGGGCACGATCGACCAGATCAGCCAGCTGATCGCACAGATCAAGGCCAACCCTGATAGCCGCCGTCTGATCGTGACCGCGTGGAACCCGGCCGATGTCGACCGGATGGCACTGCCACCCTGCCACTGCCTGTTCCAGTTCTATGTGGCCGATGGACGCCTGTCCTGCCAGCTCTACCAGCGGTCGGCGGATGTCTTCCTCGGGGTTCCGTTCAATATCGCTTCCTATGCCCTGCTGACCATGATGGTGGCGCAGGTGTGCGATCTTCAGCCCGGTGACTTTGTACACAGCCTCGGTGACGCGCATCTCTATTCGAACCATTTCGAACAGGCCCGTCTGCAGCTGAGCCGCGCACCACGGGCCTTGCCGACCATGGCGATCAATCCCGACAAGCGGGACATCTTTGGGTTTGTCTTCGAGGATTTCGAGCTCAAGGACTATGATCCACATCCGCACATTGCCGCTCAGGTTGCGGTTTGAGGGCGCAGAATGGCTCAGTCAACGTCTCCACGGGTGGTCTTTCACTATGCGGTCGCCGACAATGGCGTGATCGGCAAGGACAATGACATGCCCTGGCATGTCTCGAGTGATCTCAAGCGTTTCAAGGCCATGACCATGGGGAAGCCTCTGATTATGGGGCGTCGCACCTTCGAGTCGATCGGGCGACCGCTGCCGGGGCGCAGCAATATCGTGGTGACTAAGGACGCGGGCTTCCAGAAGGAGGGGATCCTCGTGGTCTCGTCTATCGAGGCGGCGCTGGCGCAGGCTCGCACGATTGCTGAGGCTGACGGCGTCGACGAAATTGCGATCATTGGCGGCGGCTCCATTTACAATGCCCTGTGGTCTCGCGCTGAACGCCTTTATGTCACCCATGTACATGCTGCGCCGGAAGGGGATACATTCCTGCCTGTCATTGATCCCGAGGTCTGGCAGGAGGTCTCACGCGCACCAAAGATCCAGAACCAGAATGACAGCGCAGCGATGACATTTGTGGTCTATGAACGCAAGGCAGCCCCGGCATAGCCCTTCCAAGGTCGTTCACGGGATTGTCATGGCAATGTTATGGGGGCGTCATGCCCATGGCGTCGGGTGTCATCAAGTCGATTTTGCTCGTTGAACGCCGGGATTTCGCTGAATTGACAAGGGTCTTGCAGCTTTCGAAGGTGGAAAGCCGGTGCGAATGTCGCGCCTTGTATCCAAAAGTCCAGTTTGGTCTTGATTTTGTGGTCAAGGGAACCCACCTTGTCTCAAAAGTCGCGTTTGCAACCTCGTCCGTTCGTCCCTTATAAGATAGTCAGGCGAGGAGCCGTTTCAGACTTGTCGAGCAATGGGTTGGCTTCATCGTTGCGGACAGGTGTGGAAACGCGCCAAGACTTTAAAAATAGTCAACTTTTCTGTCCTAGGGTGCGCTCTGCCCGGCAGAGGGATGGTTGAATGACAGATAACGGGTTCCTAACGTAAGGATTGATTATGCCTTGGAACAATCAGAATGGTGGTAACGGTGGCCCTTGGGGGGGCGGCGGCGGTGGTCGCAATGGCGGTCCATGGGGGCAAGGCCCTCAGAATTCAGGACCCAATCCGCCAGATCTAGAGGAAATGATCCGCAGGGGACAGGAACGTCTCAAGAAAGCTTTTCCCGGCGGTGGCGGCACTGGTGGCGGCTCACTCGGGCTGAAGGGTGCAGGGCTTCTGGCACTTGGCGCACTGGCCATCTGGATGGCAACCGGCTTCTATACCGTCAAGGAAGGTGAACTGGGTGTCGAGCTGGTTCTGGGGCAGCCTGTCGCCGTGTCCACATCCGGTCTGAACTACAATCTTCCCTATCCGATCGGTCGCGCCGAGACGGTCAACGTTGACCAGATCCGTGATGTGACCATCGGGACCAAGGAATTCTCCAACCGCTCCGGCTCGATCCGCAGCCAGCATGTGCCTGAAGAAAGCCTGATGCTGACCGGTGACGAAAACATCATCGATGTGGTCTTCAAGGTGCAGTGGAACATCAAGGATCCGCAGTCCTATCTGTTCAACGTCGACAATCCTGAAATCGCGGTCAAGCAGGTCGTGGAATCGGCCATGCGTGAAATCGTCGGTCGCAATACCATGGACGAAGTGCAGACCGGCGACCGTGTGGCCATCCAGTTGGCAGCGCGTGAGCTGACCCAGAAGATGCTCGACAAGTATAACGCCGGCATCAACATCATTCAGGTCCAGTTGCAGGGCGTTGAACCGCCGGCAGAAGTTATCGATGCCTTCCGCGATGTGCAGACCGCCAAGGCGGACAAGGTGCGCATGCAGAACGAAGCGCAGGCCTATGCCAACAAGGTTGTGCCTGAGGCTGAAGGTCAGGCTGCCAAAATTCTGGAAGCGGCCAACGCCTATCGTGAACAGACCGTGGCTGACGCCAACGGTCAGGCGCAGCGCTTCTCTCAGATTCTCGGCGAATATGAAAAGGCACCTGTCATCACGCGCAAACGGCTCTATCTGGAAACAATGGAACGGGTTTTGGGTAAATCGGACAAGATCATTCTTGACGGCAAGGCAGGCGGCGACACGGGTGTCGTGCCTTATCTGCCCCTCAATGAACTTAGCAAGAAAGCGGGGAACTGATCATGTCTGTTAAATCCATTATCGGTCTGGTTGTTGCCGCTGTTGTTGCCGTGCTGCTGTATGGTTCGCTTTTCCTGGTCTATCCTTATGAGCAGGCTGTCGTGACCCAGTTCGGCCGTATCGAACGGGCCGTGCGTGAGCCGGGCCTCTATTTCAAGACGCCATTCATCCAGAGCGTCGAGTATCTGGACAAACGGGCCCGCTATCTTGAGCAGTCCGAACGGGAAGTCATCGACTCTGGCAAGAAACGCCTGCTGATCGATTCCTTTGCCCGCTATCGCATCTCGGATCCGATCATCTTCAAGCGTCAGGCCAAGTTCCTGTCGAACTTCGAAAGCCAGCTGAACGGCTTCATGGAAGCCTCCCTGCGTGACGTTGTTGCCGAGTTCACCTTCAAGGACATCGTGCGCGACAAGCGCGATGAACTGGTCGAGTTAATCCGCCAGAGCGTCAACGAAAAGACCGAGCGACTCGGGGTTGAGCTGGTTGACTACCGCATTCGTCGTGCCGACCTGCCGAAGGAAAACTCCGAGGCTGTCTATCGTCAGATGCAGACGGAACGTCAGCAGGAAGCCAATGGTATCCGCGCTGACGGTGAAAAGCTGTCCCAGCAGATCCGCTCCATCGCTGATCGTAATGCGACGGTCATCATCGCCAATGCCAACCGGGATTCTGAAATCCAGCGTGGTATTGGTGACGCCCAGCGGAACGCCATCTTTGCTGCGGCCTATGGCAAGAACCCGGACTTCTTCGAGTTCTATCGGTCCATGAAGGCCTATGAAAACAGCCTTACCAATGGCGACACCCGACTGGTTCTGTCTCCTGAAGGCGAGTTCTTCAGCTACTTCAATGATGCTGGCAAGGTGCCTATGGGCGATGTGCAGAAAGCGGAAAAGGCAGTTGATGCTGCTCCGGCTCCTGTCATTCCGACCCAGGCTGCACCTGCTTCGGCTGGGGCAACTGCTCCGGAAGCTCCGGCTGCCAATTGATCAAGAGCAGAATAACGGCCTGCGCGGTTTCAAACCCCGCGCAGGCCGTGCCAATTTAGGCGCAAGAGGGAACTATGTCAGACTTTCTAGCTGCAGTCGGGCTGGTCTTCGTGATCGAAGGCTTCTTGTGGGCGGCCATGCCCCGCAGCATGAAGCGCATGATGCTGGAAGTCGCGACCATTCCCGGTGCCAGCCTCCGGATCGGGGGCGTTGTTGCCATGGTGATCGGGGTGCTGATTGTCTGGCTTATCCGCCGCTGAGCACAATATGGTGCAGTTGAAAGCCTCCTTGCCCGATTGGCGATGAGGCTTTGTTTATGTTTTCCTGATAGGTTTGGGGTCTCTTGGAAGAGATGCGGGATGTGTCGCCGGCTTTCCGATGCCGGCTTGGGAAAAGTGTCATGAAGCGTATGCTCAATGGTCTGCCCTTCGGGCTGTCCGGTGCCGGTTTTTGCCGGTTTTTTGCCATTGTGGTTGCCTGCACTGCGGGAATGACGCTGACAGCGCCTGTCATGGCCGAGACGACCCCTGAACAGGGCATGCATGAAACCGCCAAGGGGCCACGCAGCGTGGCCGACCTTGCCGAGCGCCTGACCCCGGCCGTGGTCAATATCTCCACGATCTCGCTTGTTGCCGCCGAAGGGGCTGTTCCCATGCCCAAGGTGCCAGACGGCTCACCCTTCAAGAAATTCTTTGACGACTATTTTGACGAGGATCTCGGGCCGGACGCAGACCGCAAGCGCAGCATGCAGTCGCTCGGCTCTGGTTTCGTGATCGATGCCAAGGGACTGATCGTTACCAACTATCACGTGATTTCCGAAGCGGATCGGATCAATGTGAAGTTTCATGATGGCTCCAGCCTGCGGGCCGATCTCATCGGCTTTGACAGCAAGACGGATCTGGCGGTGCTCAAGGTCGAGGCAGGCAAGCCGCTTGCCACGGTTTCCTTCGGAGGTGCCGAGGCGCTGCGGGTCGGTGACTGGGTCATGGCGATCGGCAATCCGTTCGGGCTTGGCGGCTCGGTTTCCATCGGCATCGTGTCGGCGCGCAATCGCAACATCAACAGTGGTCCCTATGACGATTTCATCCAGACGGACGCGGCAATCAACCGGGGCAATTCGGGCGGGCCGCTGTTTGACATGTATGGCAATGTCGTGGGGGTGAATACCGCGATCATTTCTCCCACCGGGTCATCGATCGGGCTCGGTTTTGCCATTCCCTCTGACATCGTTGCCCGTGTCGTGGGGCAGCTGAAGGAATATGGCGAAGCACGACGTGGCTGGCTTGGTGTGCGCATTCAGGAGCTGTCCGTCGATCTGGCCGAAGGGCTCGGGGTCAGCGAGGTGCGTGGCGCACTGGTCACCTGGGTCAACCCGGAAGGGCCTGCCTTTGAGGCTGGTTTGAAGTCGGGAGACGTCATTCTGAGCTATGATGGCAAGCGGATTGAAGAGGTCAAGGATCTGACACGAATGGTTGCCGAAACGGATGCAGGCAAGACCGTCTCGCTGGAAGTGGCGCGCAAGGGCCAGATCATGACGAGCGCGGTGACCGTGGCCCAACAGGCCGATCAGAGCCATGGCGAGGCGAAGAAGCGGATGGCGATGGCCAATGGTGCCTCGCTGTTTGGCATGACGCTGACGCGGCTCAACCCGTCCGAACGCAAGAAGCATCATCTTGGCGAGGATGTTGAAGGGGTCGTTGTCGCGAGTGTCGAGCCGGACAGTCAGGCCGATCTCAAGGGCATCGAGCCGGGCATGGTGATTGTCGAGATGAACCAGGAAATCGTCTCTTCTCCGAACGATCTGGTCGAGCGTCTTGATCGTCTCAAGGATGCAAAAGGCAAGAGGACGGTATTGCTGCTGGTTGCCAAGCCGGATGGCGGGGAGCTGGAATTCGTCTCACTGAAATTCGATGACGCCATCACCGGGGCCGGTGACAAGCCGGTGGCTGCCGCTGGCGAGAAATGACCGCACGGGGCAGAGTATGAAAAAGGGGCCAATCGGCCCCTTCTTTTTGTTGACCATCATGCCTTTCGGATTGTCAGGCCAGCACGAAGTCTTCAGCCTTGTAGCCCTGAATGAACAGAAGGCCTGTCAGGTCGCCGTGGTTGATGACATGCTGGGCCTGAGCCGCGACCTTTGGCTTGGCATGCAGGGCAACGCCCGCGCCAGAATTGAGGATCATCGGCAGGTCATTGGCGCCATCGCCAACGGCCATGGTTTCCGAACGGTCAAGGCCGCGCTCGCGGATCAGGTCATTGAGACGGGCCAGCTTGGCGTCCTTGCCCAGAATCGGCATGCCGACTTCGCCGGTCAGGCGACCATCTTCCTCGATCAGCAGGTTGGCACGGTCCTCATCGAAGCCAAGGAGCGTGCGGACGCGGGAGGTGAAATGGGTGAAGCCGCCCGAGACCAGCGCGCAATAGGCACCGTTCGCCTTCATCGTGTGGATGAGGGCCTTGCCGCCGGGGGTGAAGGTGATGCGCTCGGCGAACAGCTTGTCGACAATGTCGAGACTGAGGCCCTTGAGCAGCCCGACCCGCTCCTTGAGCGCCGGTTCGAACTCAATCTCGCCACGCATGGCGCGTGCGGTGATGTCAGACACCATGTCCTTCAGTCCAACCTCGTCGGCTAGTTCGTCAATGCATTCCTGCTGGATCATGGTGGAGTCCATGTCGGCCAGCAGCAGCTTCTTTTTGCGTCCGGCACTCGGCTGCAACACGATATCAACCGGCCTTTGAGAAAGAGCTGTGTGCAGTTCTGCGCGAAGGTTGGCGAGATCGGGGTGGCTGGGGATGACAAAATCACAGGCGACCCCTTCCATCAGCCAGTCAAAGCCTGTATCGACAGAGACGATGGAACGGACTTTGGCCACAAGGTCGGCGTCGACGGCAGGATTGGCCGGGGCGCTGATGAGGGTCAGGGTGAAGGACATGAAACCTCCAAAAAATGGGAACCTCTTTTCAGGAGGCTGCAAACGGCGTGATGGATAGCGGAACACAGATTGCATCGGCCCCGTCAGCGGTGTTGATAGCCGGGCCAACGGCCAGCGGCAAGTCTTCTCTTGCACTAAGGCTCGCAGAAATCGTTGATGGTGTCATTATCAACGCAGATTCCATGCAGATCTATGACCAATTGTCCATTCTGTCCGCCCGTCCGACCTTTAAGGAGATGGGCGGCATCGAACACCGGCTCTACGGCTATGTCACCCCCGGCGAGCGCTACTCGGTCGGGCGCTGGCTTGATGATGCCGTCGAGGCGATCCGGGATGTCCGGGCAGGGGGGCAATGCCCCATTCTGGTCGGAGGCACCGGGCTCTATTTCAAGGCGCTGATCGAGGGGCTCAATGTGGTGCCCGATGTGCCGGAGGCTATCCGGGCCTTCTGGGAAGCGGAGCTGGATCGCCTCGAGGCTCCCGAGGCGCTGCATGCCGTGCTGACCGAGCGCGATCCGGCGATGGCTGCCACGCTGAAGCCAGCCGATGGGCAGCGGATCCTCAGGGCACTGGAAATCCTTGATGCGACTGGCAAGTCCCTGCTCGACTGGCAGAAGAGCGACGCCCTGCGCCATGATCCGGCCATCGCCGAAGGGGCGATCCGGATGGCGCTCTGTCCGCCGCGGGAGCAGGTCTATGCCAAGATCGAAAAACGCTTCGACCAGATGGTTGAGCTTGGCGGTATCGATGAGGCGGTTCACATGGCCGGTCTCGGCATCGATCCGGACCTGCCGGCTATGAAGGCGATCGGGGTTTCCTATCTGGCCGATTACGATCGGGGGGTGCTGGATTATGACGAGGCCATCCGCCTGTGCAAGCGCGATACTCGCCGCTATGCCAAGCGGCAGATGACCTGGATCCGCAATCAGATGGCTGATTGGCCCCTTTTTGATAGCGCCGAGGCTGCGATTGCCCATTTTTTGATAGAAATGAAAAAATATAAGGTGGGAAACTAGTCTAATATTGCTGGCATTTTGGGAAAATCTGTTCAAAGCGGGTTGACCTCACTGGCATGACGGACTAACGTGCCTCGCGAAACGAACGGAAAGTCTAAAGCTGTTATGCGAAATATTCTTGTGATTCTAGTGGGTAGGCGCACTGCTGTAATGGTTGGGTAACCGTTGCAAATGGTGGTGCGCGTCCGGGGCCTTTCAGAGGCCCTTTTTTATTGCCCGAATTGGAATCTCGATGGGAATGTTGGCAGTCTTTGAGGGTTGACGGTCGTCAGGGCCAGTGTCGCCTGCCGGGTGGAGTGATCCTCACCCGATCAGGTGGCGAAATCGAAAAGTGAGCTTACGTGCTGTGCGCAGGCTCGGGTTTAAGGAATGGATGAATGACACGGCAGATGACAGGTGCTGAAATGGTTATTCAAGCTCTGAAAGATCAGGGCGTGGACCATATTTTTGGCTATCCTGGGGGCGCTGTTCTCCCGATCTATGATGAAATCTTTCAGCAGGAAGATATTCGTCACATTCTCGTGCGCCACGAACAGGGTGCGGGCCATGCAGCGGAGGGCTATGCCCGTTCAACCGGAAAAGTCGGCGTGCTGCTGGTGACCTCCGGACCGGGCGCGACCAATGCCGTGACGCCGCTTGCCGATGCACTGATGGATTCCATTCCTCTCGTCTGCATTTCCGGTCAGGTCCCGACCTCCCTGATCGGCTCCGATGCCTTCCAGGAATGCGACACCTCCGGCATCACCCGTCCATGCACCAAACACAATTATCTGGTTCGCTCGGTCGAAGAGTTGCCGCGTATCCTGCATGAAGCCTTCTATGTTGCCCGCTCCGGTCGTCCAGGCCCGGTTGTTGTCGACATTCCCAAGGACGTCCAGTTTGCGACAGGCACCTATCATGGTCCGAGCAACGTCAGCCACAAGACCTACCATCCGCAGCTCAAGGGCGATCTGGATGCGGTTCGCAAGGCTGTCGACATGCTCGTCAACGCCAAGAAGCCGATCCTCTATACCGGTGGCGGTGTCATCAACTCCGGCTCGGAAGCCTGTCAGATGTTGCGTGAACTGGTTGCCCTTACCGGTTTCCCGATCACCTCGACGCTGATGGGGCTTGGCGCCTATCCGGCATCCGGCAAGGAATGGCTCGGCATGTTGGGCATGCACGGTACCTATGAAGCCAACATGGCGATGCATGAATGCGATGTCATGCTGTGCGTCGGTGCGCGTTTTGATGACCGTATCACCGGGCGTCTGGATGCCTTTTCGCCGAATTCCAAGAAGATCCATATCGATATCGACCCGTCCTCGATCAACAAGATTGTTCAGGTGGATCTGGGGATCGTTGGTGATGTCGGGCATGTTCTGGAAGACATGGTTCGCATCTGGCGGGCCAGCGGCAAGAAGAATGACAAACAGGATCTGGCCACCTGGTGGGAGCGGATCAAGATCTGGAAGAAGCGCGATTGCCTCGCCTATCGCCCCAATGAAGATGTCATCATGCCGCAATATGCTTTGCAGCGCCTTAGCGAAAAGCTGAAGGGCAGGGACTATTACATCACCACTGAGGTCGGACAGCATCAGATGTGGGCTGCCCAGTTCCTCGGCTTCGAGGAACCGCACCGCTGGATGACCTCTGGTGGTCTGGGCACCATGGGCTACGGCTTCCCTGCCGCCATCGGCGTTCAGACAGCGCATCCCGAGAGCCTTGTTGTCGATATTTCCGGCGACGGGTCGGTGCAGATGAACATTCAGGAACTGGCCACGGCCATCCAGCACAACCTGCCGGTCAAGATCATGATCCTGAACAACGAGCATCTGGGCATGGTGCGCCAGTGGCAGCAGCTGCTGCATGGCAACCGCCTGTCCAATTCCTACGTCGAGGCGATGCCTGACTTTGTCAAGCTTGCGGAAGCCTACGGGGCGAAGGGGATTGTCTGCGACAAGCCTGACAAGCTGGATGCTGCCATTGACGAGATGATCGCCTATGACGGCCCTGTCATTTTCGATTGCCGCGTCGCCAAGCTGGCAAACTGCTTCCCGATGATCCCATCGGGACGAGCACACAACGACATGCTGTTCTCCGATGAAGCCGAGGACGAAACCATGATCGCAAACGCCATCGGAGACGCTGGCAAGAAACTTGTCTGATTGGCAACGCAACCGCATTTCAAGAGAAGGAACGGCAAGATGCAACAGGGATCTGCCTATTTCATTGAAGAAGTATCGACCGTACAGGAAACTCATACGCTATCTGTCCTGGTGGACAACGAACCTGGCGTTCTGGCGCGCGTCATCGGCCTTTTTTCCGGGCGCGGATACAACATTGACTCACTGACCGTGTCGGAAACCTCCCACGAGGAACACATTTCCCGCATCACGATCGTCACGACCGCAACACCGCCGGTGCTGCAGCAGATCCGCTCCCAGTTGGGGCGGCTGGTGCCGGTCCATGAAGTGGCTGACCTTTCGACATTCGATGTCGCACCGCTGGAACGGGAGCTGGCCTTGATCAAGGTGACCGGAACAGGCGATAAAAGAGTGGAAGCCCTGAGATTGGCTGATGCATTTCGGGCCACGGTGATCGATGCTACCGCCGAGCATTTTGTGTTCGAGATGACCGGTCGGCAGAACAAGATCGAGCAGTTCATCTCGATCATGCAGCCGCTTGGTCTGGTCGAGGTATGCCGCACCGGTGTCGTCGCCTTGCGCCGTGGACCAAACAAGACCTGAGCCCCGACAGGGGAAACAACTGATCGGGCGTCCGTCCCCTGACGGATGCCCGGCGTGCTTCTCTTCGCCGGGTGGCTTTCGTTGGGTTTAAGTTGGAAGGACTGAAATTCTATGAACACACGATTGAGCGTGAATGTGAATGCCGTGGCCGTGTTGCGCAACCGGCGCGATCTGCCCTGGCCGAGTGTCACAGGGCTGTCCCGGATTGCACTGGAAGCCGGAGCAAAGGGAATCACGGTTCACCCTCGTCCCGACGAACGTCATATCCGGCGCAGGGATGTCTGGGATCTTGCAGACATGATCCGCAAGGATTTTCCCGGCAAGGAGCTTTGTCTTGAAGGGTTTCCGGACAACCGTTTTCTGACCCTGTGCGAGGAAGTGAAGCCGGATCAGACCCTGTTCGTTCCGGATGACCCGAGCCAGCAGACGTCGGACCACGGCTGGGACTTTGAAGCCAGTGATGCCCTGCTGCGGACGTCGATCGATGTCATCAAGCGCTCCGGCATCAAGATGTCGCTGTTTGTCGATCCGGATCCGGAGCAGCCGGCAAAGGCAGCAGCTTTCGGTGCAGACCGCATCGAAATCTACACCGGCCCCTATGGCGCCTGCCATTCGGACCCGGCACTGGCAACAACGCGTCTGGCTGAGGTGTCCGCAACCGCCAAGGCGGCAAGGGAAGTCGGGCTTGATGTCAACGCCGGTCATGACCTCACGCCGGACAATCTGCCTGCCCTGATGAAGGAAGTGCCCTATATCCGTGAAGTGTCGATCGGACATGGCTTTATAGCCGACGCTCTGATTTTCGGCTTTGCGGAGAGTGTACGCAGGTTCCAGCGCGCCATGGGTGAAATTTAAGCGGCCTTTGGCCTTCCCGCTCCATTTGGGGAGCATTCAGTTCATATTTGGGCTTGACCTTGTCCCTCTCTTCTTTTAGGTCGGGTTCAAATCTTTCGGTTTCGACCAAATATCAGCCTGTTCGGGTAATTTTGTTAGCTCGCAGCGAGAAAAAAGGAAGAAATAATGCGCGTATATTATGATCGCGATGCAGATATCAATCTGATCAAAGGCAAGAATGTTGCCATCATCGGTTATGGCTCCCAGGGCCATGCCCATGCACTCAACCTGCGTGACTCTGGCGTGAAGAACCTTGCCATCGGTCTGCGCGAAGGATCTTCCTCTGCCAAGAAAGCCGAAGCAGAAGGTCTCACCGTGATGTCCGTGGCCGACGCCTGCAAATGGGCTGACGTTGTGATGATGCTGACTCCGGATGAGCTGCAGGCTGACATCTACTATGGCAACATGCATGCAAATCTCAAAGAGAATGCCATGCTGCTGTTCGCTCACGGCCTCAACGTGCATTTCAACCTGATTGAACCACGCGCCGACCTTGACGTTGCCATGGTTGCTCCGAAGGGCCCGGGCCACACGGTTCGTGGCGAATATGTTCGCGGTGCCGGCGTGCCGACCCTGATCGCCATTGCCCAGGATGCAACCGGCAATGCCCATGATCTGGCCCTGTCCTATGCTTCTGCCAACGGTGGTGGCCGCGCAGGCGTCATCGAAACTACCTTCAAGGAAGAATGTGAAACCGACCTGTTCGGTGAACAGTCCGTTCTCTGCGGTGGCGTTGTTGAACTGATGCGCGCTGGCTTCGAAACGCTGGTTGAAGGCGGCTATGCCCCTGAAATGGCCTATTTCGAATGCGTGCACGAAATGAAGCTGATTGTGGATCTGATCTATGAAGGCGGTATCGCCAACATGAACTACTCCATTTCCAACACGGCAGAATATGGCGAATATGTTACCGGCCCGCGTCTGATCACCAAAGAGACCAAGGCGGAAATGAAGAATGTTCTGACCGACATTCAGGATGGCACCTTCGTGCGCAACTGGATGCTGGAAAACAAGGTCAACCAGACCTCCTTCAAGGCGATCCGCGCTCGCAACGATGCCCATCAGGTGGAAGAAGTCGGCGCAAAACTGCGCGCCATGATGCCTTGGATCAAAGAAAAGGCCATGGTCAACAAAGACAAGAACTAATGTTCTCGCGTCTGTAAATTCTACGAAAATCCCGGTCCTTGTGATCGGGATTTTTCTTTATGCTTTATTTAGGTTTGTCGATGATTGATGTTGGTCTCGATACCGGGATCCGCCTATACTGTCTAACCCCCTTTTCTTTGCTCAAGCACTTTGGAACAGGATCATATGTCTGAAAACGAGCACCGCTATTTTACCCTGGATGTGTTCACGAAAGAGTTGTTTGCGGGCAACCAGCTTGCCGTGGTGCTTGATTGCGACAATCTGTCGGATGAGCAGATGCAGAAAATTGCGAGGGAATTCAATTTCTCCGAGACGGTGTTTGTCTGTTCGCCAGAGAACAAGGCGCATAGTGCTTCGTTGCGGATTTTCACGCCAGCCTATGAGTTGCCCTTCGCCGGGCATCCGACCGTCGGGACGGCGGTTTTGCTTGGGCTGTTGCGGTTTCCGCATTTGGAGACCGAGCAGAATTGCGTCATGCTGATGGAGGAAAAGGTCGGGCGGATTCGCGCCAAGGTCAAACTCTATTCCGGTCGTCTGGGCAAGGCTGTGTTCGAGGTGCCTCAGATTTCCAAGCCGCTGTCGTCAATCAAGCTGGGCTCGAAGGACGAAATTGCCGCAGCGCTCGGGTTGCATATCAAGGATATCGGGTTCGAGAACCATGTGCCTACCGCCTATTCGGCAGGGGTTCCCTTTGCCATGGTGCCCATTCGCAATCTTGATGCGATGAAGCGGGCGCGGCCGGTGATGCCAAGCTGGAGCACGGCGTTCGGTGCGCATGACCACAACGATGCCTTCCTTTATACCCGTGAGACAACCTGCCATGCCTCCAGTTTCCATGCCCGCATGTTTGCGCCGGGTATGGGGATTGTCGAGGATCCTGCAACAGGATCTGCTGCTGCTGCCTTTGCCGGAGTGATCTGCCAGTTCGACAAGCCGGGGCAAGGCACCCATCGCTACAGCATGGAGCAGGGCTTCGAGATGGGGCGTCCCTCGATCATCGAGCTGGAACTTGATGTCGCGGAAGGGCGTCTGTCAAGTGTTCGCGTCGGTGGCCGTAGTGTTCTCGTTTCTGAAGGAAAATTGTATATTTAACACTGGCGCTGGTTGAAATTTGGTCTTATTGTGCGCTCAACAGGCCGTCCAAAGACCTAATCTTTTCATCCAATATCGTCCCAGGCTATTCCAATGTCTTTTTCTTTCCTACACAGCATCGAGAGTAACATTGCGCTTTTTTCCGAAGCGCTCGAAGGAACAAATCTGGTGCCCGAGCAGCATTTTGTGCGGAACGATCTGCTTCAGAAGGTGACCGAGCTTGGGTATATCGATGCGGATATAGGCAATGAAATCGAACGGGCCATTCTGGAATGCGCGCGTGGGGTCGATCTGCTGCTGGTTACCTGCTCGACGCTCAGCCCTATTGCCGACCGACTGATGGTCGAAGGCGCTCCGGTGCTGCGTACCGACCGCCTGCTCGCCGATGATGTCTTCAAGAAGGCCATGTCGAACCCGGGACGCAGCGATATCGCCATTCTTGTGACCGCTCCATCGACGATGGAAGCTACCGGGGGGCTGTTCAAGACCTGCCGCGATGTGCTGGGGGCTGAATCGATCGGTGTAGAGACCATCCTGCTGCCAAAGGTCTGGGATATCTTTTTGGCTGGTGATCTGGAAGGCTACAAGCAAGCCTGCGTCACGGCGCTTGACGAGTTTCTTGAGAATGATGACAAATTCACCCATGTCGGGGTTGGTCAGGTTTCCATTGCGCCATCTCTTGCTTTGTGCAAGTCGCCACGGGCTGCGAAGGTTATGTCTGCTCTCAGCGCAACACGCGCCTATCTTCTGTCCCATTACAGATAAGAGCTGAACCGTCCGCCCTGAGGCGACGCAGCTTGCAAACAAAAAGACACGGAGCCAGAGGTACCGTGTCTTTTTTTGTACGCTTTGCCTTGAGACGGCAGATCAGGCCGCCTGAATGTCCTTGAGGAAGCTTTCGATGCGGCTGCGTAGCTGAGTTGCCTGCTGGGCGGCTGCGCGGGAGGCTTCCAGCACGTTGCTGGCGGACTGGTGGGTGTCAGAAACAGAGCTGTTGACCAATGCCATGCGCTCGCTCACCTCGCTTGTGCCTCTGGAGGCCTGCTGAACATTCGAGCTGATTTCCATGGTGGCAGAGCCCTGCTGTTCCACGGCCACTGCGATCGAATTGGTGTATTCGTTCACTTCGCTCATGGTCTCGGAGATTTTGGATATTGCGGCCACCGCATCCTGAGACGAGGTCTGGATGTCGGCGATCTGGTTGGCGATTTCCTCGGTTGCCTTGGAGGTCTGATTGGCCAGCTCCTTGACTTCGGCTGCGACCACGGCAAAGCCCTTACCCATTTCTCCGGCGCGGGCAGCCTCGATGGTGGCATTGAGGGCCAGCAGGTTGGTCTGTTCGGCGATGTCCTGAATGAGGTTCACCACTTCGCCGATCTTCTGGGCGGCCTTGTCGAGGCTTTCCACCTTTTCGTTGGTGGCATTGGATTCCTCGGAAGCCAGTGCAACAACGCTGCGGGTCTTGCCCAGCTGCTGGGAGATTTCGCCAATCGAGGCCGACAGTTCTTCCGAGGCGGAGGCGACGGTCTGGACGTTGCTGGCCGCTTCATTGGAAACGGAGGACGCGCTGGTGGACTGCTCTGCGGTGGTTTCGGCGATTTCCGTCAGGCGCTGGGCGGTGCCTTCCATGGTTCGGGAGTTTTCGGTGACGGCGGACAGGATCGCCTGGATGTCCTTGTCGAAATCCGTCACGGTCTGCAGGATTTTCCGCTCACGCACCTCGCGTTCTCTGTCCGTGGCATTCTTGTGCTGTTCCAGCTCAAGGCGTTGGACATTCTTCTCGTTGAGCACCGCGACAGCTTCTGCCATGTCGCCAATCTCGTCCTTGCGGCTCTTGTAGGGGATCTCGGTGATCTGCTCGTCGCGGGCAATTGCCGTCAGGAGTGCGGTCATGATCGGCAGCGGCTTCATCATCCGGGTTCCGGCGAAGAAGGCGAAAGCTGCGATCAGAATGCCGACGACGAGGGCGGAGGTCAGCAGGCTGCGAGTCACTTCGCCAAGGATCGACTGAACGTTTTCTTTCTGAATACCCACATAGAGGATGCCGTTGACCTGATTATTGTCAGAAAAAATCGGCTGATAAAGGGTGTAGTAGGGAACGCCCAGAATAACGGCTTCACCCACGAAGGTCTTCCCGGCAGTCACAACCGGATAGACAGCTCCGTCCTTGCCGAGGGGGGTACCCACGGCGCGCGAGCCATCCGGTTTCTTGATGTTGGTGGTTTTGCGCCAGAAGTCCTTGCTTTCATCGTCCCAGGCAAACACTGTTGCCGTTTCGCCTGTAATGGTTCCAACACGGTCTATTATGCTGTGATCGGTAAAAGATGGAATTTCCTTCATGACAAGACGGGATATGTCTCCCGAGCTGCTTCTGATCACTTCGACACCGGGAATGCCGGTCTCGAAGACCTGAGCGGCTACACGAATGCTGGTCGACTGCTCGTGCAGAACGTCGCTTTGGATTTTATTGCTGATTGTGAACCATGTTGCCGTAGCGAGAGAGACCATGCAGATGAGCACGGAACCGATGATCAGAAATGTTACTTTCTGAGTCAGCTTCAGTTTCGAAAGCAGATTCATTTTTATAGCCTTTCGAATTTACTTTTCTTAACAACAATTCTCAATGAGTAATCGTTGGCGGGGATGTTTATTATCATTCCGATATAAAGTGAAAGACTTAATAAATATTTATTTATTTGCATATTTTTGTGTTAAGTGTCTGGTATATATTGTCTTTTGTATATGGGTGTATTTTCTGACATCTAGTTTCAGGTTCTTTAACTATGAATGTGCATTCTTAAGTTGTGGTTTTATTGGTTGAAGACTGTTGTCTCTGCAACTCTTCTGGTTGTGCCTTCTGGTGGAGGTTTGTAAAAAATAGCTCTTGTTTCAGGGCGGGCAATCGGTTAGACATTCTGGGGTAAGCAATCCGCGCCAAGATCGCGCGGGTGTTGAAATAGAGTGAGAGAGATTTCCATGACCGCTCCTGAGAGCAAAATTGGTCTGATCGATTTGGTTGAGCTGCAGGCTCCCAATGCTCTCGCTCGTCTAGATTCCGAACTACTCCTCCTTATGTGCCCCTGAACATCGACAGGCGCTGAGCTCGTTCGGCGGCGGATCTTCAGGGGATGACATCACAGGCAGCAGGAAAAACTCCAGCCGCGTGACCAGCCATGCATGACAGAGACTTTGCTGGCGCGGCAAAAGCAGGAAGAGTTCAATGAACAACAATATCGTAATCTTCGACACGACCTTGCGCGATGGTGAACAGTCTCCGGGGGCGTCCATGACCCTGGAAGAGAAATTGCAGGTCGCTCATTTGCTGGACGAATTGGGCGTCGACGTGATCGAAGCCGGTTTCCCGATTGCCTCAAATGGCGACTTCGAGGCCGTGAGCGAAATTGCCAAGATCGTCAAGAAGGCCACGGTCTGCGGTTTGGCCCGCGCTGGCGCCAAGGATATCGACCGGGCAGGTGAAGCTGTCAAGCACGCTGAAAAGAGCCGTATTCACACCTTCATTTCCACCAGCCCCGTGCACATGAAATACAAGCTGCAGATGGAGCCGGATCGGGTCTACGAGAAGGTGATCGAGTCCGTTACCCGTGCACGCAACTGGACCAATGATGTGGAATGGTCGGCAGAAGACGGCACCCGTACCGAATTCGACTTCCTGTGCAAGTGCGTGGAGGCGGCCATCAATGCCGGTGCGACAACCATCAATATCCCCGACACAGTCGGCTACACGGCTCCAGACGAAATCACGGCGCTGTTCTCCCGCGTGATCGAGAATGTGCCAAACTCCGACAAGGCGATCTTCTCTGCCCATTGCCACAACGATCTGGGCATGGCGGTTGCCAACTCGCTGGCTGCGGCCAAGGGTGGCGCGCGGCAGATCGAATGCACCATCAATGGCTTGGGTGAGCGCGCCGGTAACGCTGCGCTGGAAGAGATCGTCATGGCGATCCGCACCCGCAATGATATTTTCCCCTACACCACCGGCGTCAACAGCAAGTTGCTGACCCGTGCTTCCAAGCTGGTGTCTGCCGTATCTGCCTTCCCGGTGCAGTATAACAAGGCCATTGTTGGCAAGAACGCCTTTGCCCATGAGTCCGGTATCCATCAGGATGGCATGTTGAAGAATGCCGAAACCTACGAAATCATGAAGCCGGAAGACGTGGGAGTTGGCGGTACCGATCTGGTGATGGGCAAGCATTCCGGTCGTCACGCCTTCAAGCAGAAGCTGGACGAGTTGGGCTATCATTTGGGTGAAAATGCCTTCCAGGATGCCTTCAATCGCTTCAAGGATCTGGCCGACAAGAAGAAAAACATCTTCGATGAAGACATCGAAGCTCTGGTCGACGACGAAGTCGGAGCCGCATCTGACAAGATCAAGGTCATTGCCATGACCGTGATTGCCGGAACCAGTGGTGTCCAGAAGGCCATCGTGACGCTGGACATGGACGGCACCCACGTGACCAAGGAAGCAACCGGCGACGGCCCGGTCGACGCGATCTTCAACGCCATCAAGCAGATGATCCCGCACAAGGCACGCCTGATGCTGTATCAGGTGAGCGCGGTGACCGCTGGTACCGATGCTCAGGCCGAGGTGTCCTGCCGTCTGCGCGAGGGCGACCACACGGTCACCGGCCGGTCGGCCGATACCGACACCATGGTGTCTTCGGCCAAGGCCTATGTTTCGGCTCTCAACAAACTGATGGTGCGGCGCGAGAAGGAAGTCCACAACGCGCAGAGAAGCAATGTGGCTGATTGATCCGTCGTCAAATTGACGTCATAACGGGAGGGTAGACACTGTCTGCCCTCCCTTTTTTGTACCAGTTCGCTGGTCCCTTCACTTCGGAGCCCTGCTGTGCAAGACGAAATCCCTGAAGGTGTCGTGCGTGCTGTCAGTCTTGATGACCGGCATGCCTTTTCCAAAAAGCTGAAAGATTCCATTCGATTGCTTGAAGGTCTCGGTGTCGAGGGCGATGCCCATATGGGTGAAAAAGTGCAACATCGGTCGCGGGTGCGGGCCGATCCAGACCAGCCCAATCTGCGGCAGGTGCATCTCATGCATCAGGAGCTGTTCGAGGAAATGGCCCTCAAGGGGTTCACGATCCAGCCTGCCGACATGGGCGAGAATATCACCACCGGCGGCATAGACCTGCTGTCATTGCCGACGGGCACAGTCTTGAAGATCGGCGCGGAAGCCGAGGTCGAGATTACCGGGCTACGGAATCCTTGCAGTCAGATCGAGGCATGGCAGCCTGGACTGCTCAAGGAGCTGGTTTTCAAGGCGGATGACGGTGCGCTGGTGCGCAAGGCCGGTATCATGGGCATCGTTCTGAAGGGCGGTACCGTGAAGCCGGGCGATGGCATCCGGGTGATGCTGCCTGCCAAACCCTGGCGAAAGATGGATCGGGTCTAGCCCTAGCCCTGGCAAGATACGATGCCGGGCGCTCGTGGAGATGTGCTGATCAGCGCATGTCGGCCGCATTTGCGAAAAGATGGGACGCGCAGTGTGGGCAGTCCGAGCTGCCAAAGCCGGGCAGGGGAACGCTGAAGCCCTCGCTCTGCTGCATCTTGGTGGCCAGTTCACATTCGGTGCCTTCAAGCCATGCCCAGACATGAAGCGAACCGGCACGTGTTGTCAGCTGATCCACATGCCAGCGGATGGACTTCTCCTTTGCCAAATGTCGGGCAAGTCGTGCCCGCAACCCACCCGGACCATGGGCGCTGCCCGCGTAACAATAGAGGCCGGGCGGCAGGATGGTTTCCGTCGGCCGCATGACCTTGGTTCGGCGTGGCAGGACCATCGCCAGCAGATAGACGCCGCCAGCATTGGGGCATTTGCCAAGGGAGCGGCTGTCTCCTGAAAAGACCGGAGTTGGCAATTGGCCGAGAACTGCAGCCAGAGGTTTGTTGGCCAATATGTGGCGTCGCTGAATGGGGCTTTTTTGCATGGGGCTCTAGTGACCGGGGGGTTGCAGTTTGCGTTCCTTGCCCAGTTGGGCCTCACGATGCATGATGTAGAAGGTGGAGGCGAAGATGATCGCCGCTCCGATCCAGGTGTAGAAATCGGGCCACTCATTGAACATGTACCAGCCCAGCGCGGCAGACATCACCAGCCGCAGATAGTCGAATGGCGCCAACGCCGTCGCTTCGGCCCGCTTGAAGGAATGCAGCATCAGCCACTGGGCAAAGCTCGCACAAACGCCGATCAGGGCCATCAGTCCGAACTGGGACAGGGTCATCGGCTTCCAGTGGATCCAAGCTAGCGGAACAAGCGCCAGCCCGATGACTATGGCCTGATAGGTGACGATGATCGTTGGCCGGTCAAAGCGCAAATGGATACGCACAATGGTCTGGTTTCCTGCAACAAGCGCCGCGCTGGCAAGGGCCAGTAACAGATTCTGATCGAGCCCGCCCAGCCCTCCTGCCAGCAACTCGGCCGGGCGCGCAATGACCAGCACGCCGATAAAGCCGACCACCAGCGCGGCGATACGGCGCAAGCCGACCGCTTCCTTGAGGATCAGTACGGCAAAGATGGTCAGAAAGAAGGTGCGGGTAAAGCTCATCGTGGTTGCGGTTGCCATCGGCAGTTCGATGATCGCCGTAAAGCCTGCCAGAATGCTCAGGTAGGTGAAGATGGCGCGCAGGACGAACAGATCCTTGCGATGGATCTTGAGATTGCCATGGGCGGACTTGAGCATCGGGGGCAGCAGAAAGAGGATCATCCACGCCTGCCGCATGACAATGATCTGGCTGACATGCAGACTCTGCCCCAGCTCCTTGACGATACCAGCCTGAAGAGTGAAACCGATCATCGCGATGAACATCACGAAAACCGCCTGCAGAAAGCTGGGCATGGCGTCGAAGGCGACGCTGGCCTTGTGAACTGTTGTTCTGGGTGCTGACTTGAGCGATGTCCTCAGCGATGGTCGGGGCAATGGCATCGGAATGAAATCTTTGAGACGGAAGGAGACTACGCGTCCGAAGCGGCAATCATCGGCATCGAACTGGGCGCGCTCGGGAAAGAACATGTTGTGTATCACAACATTTCAATTCTGTAAATCAGCGCACAGAGTTCGTTCAATTTTGCTGATGAATGGAAATGCGCGAAAATCCGGGCTTTTGGTTGGTGTACTATACACAACTGGCTCGCGTTCGACGGGGTGTCGTGCCAGCCGTATGCCAGAAACAGCTTGATCTTTTCGATAAACCATGCGGAGAATGTCCTTCTTACCCAGCGTATGCTGCCGCCATCGCTTCTCCTTGCATATTTGTTCCCGCATTTCTGCCTCTATCGGTTACCAACCGGAAGGCCGAGACCAGCAGACGGCAAAACCGGAAAGACCCCGCAATGAATGCTCTTTACGGCATCGGATTGAAAATTGCCTCCACAGTGATGTTTGCGATCATGCTTGCCCTGATCAAATACACCGCGGAGACGATGCCGATTGGCGAGGTTGTGTTTTTCCGTTGCCTGTTCGCCATTCCGCCACTGTTTCTAGTGACGGCCCTGCAAGGCGACTGGCGTGACTGCATTCGTACCAACAATCCATGGTCCCATGTTCGGCGGTCCGTTGTCGGGGCGACGTCGATGTTCTGCTGGTTCACATCCATCACGCTGCTGCCCCTGCCGGAGGCAACGGCCATCTCCTTCATCAACCCGATGATGATCGTTGCGCTGGCGGCTATCTTTCTCAAGGAAACCGTCAGGGCCTATCGCTGGACCGCGGTTGCGGTCAGCTTTGTTGGCGTGCTGATCATCCTCTCGCCGAGGTTGGCTGCGTCCTCTGGCGACGTTGGTCTGCTTGGTGCCATCCTTTGCCTTGCGTCGACCTTTCTGGGTGGGCTTGCCGGTATTCTCATCAGGATGATGACGAAAACCGAGAAGAGCTCGGCCATCGTCTTCTATTTCTTCGTGACAGCGACCCTGTTTTCATCGGTCAGCGCCTATTGGGGCTGGATCATGCCGGATGCACGGACCTTTGGCTTGATGGTACTGGCCGGTGTGTTCGGTGGATTGGGGCAGATCCTGATGACCAAGTCCTACAGCATGGCGGAAGCCTCGCTGATTGCGCCGTTCGACTATGTCAATGTCGTCTGGAACGTGGTCATCGGCATTGTGCTGTTCAGCGAATATCCGAGCCATGCAGTGCTGGCCGGAGGTTCCATCGTCGTCCTGGCCGGCCTGTTCGTTGTCTATCGCGAGCGCCAGCTGGGGGTCTCCCGCAAAGTCGAGCGGCAGGTCAAGTCCGTTTGAGGGTCGTCGTTTGGCGAAAATCAGCCCGTTTATCAACCCAATAGGCCCGTTTTTGGCCAAGGGCAGGGGAAAGCTCCTGCCTTTTCGGCTGCACCTGCTCTGATTGTCACAAAAGTGAGACAGCCCGTTCTTAAAAGGGGCGGACACTTTGAGAGAACCTGAATCAGAGCAGACACATGAATCAGTTCAGCGATGAAGGGCTTTACAAACATCGGACGATGTTCATCTCCGATGTTCATCTGGGAAGCCGTGGCTGTCAGGCAGAGATGCTGCTTGATTTTCTGAAATACCACGATGCCGACGTGATCTATCTTGTTGGCGATATTGTCGATGGCTGGCGGCTGCAAAGCCGGTGGCACTGGCCGCAGTTGCATAACGATGTGGTCCAGAAGCTGCTGAGGAAAGCGCGCAAGGGTGCGCGCGTCATCTATGTTCCCGGAAATCACGACGAGTTTCTGCGCAATTATTACGGTGCGCATTTTGGCGGTGTCGAGGTCAGGGAACATGACATCCACGAAACCGCGGACGGTCGTCGGCTGCTGGTTATCCACGGTGATCAATATGACATGGTTGTGCGCCATGCCAAATGGCTCGCTCATCTGGGTGACTGGGCCTACAGCTTTGCGCTCGGGTTGAACACCGTGCTCAATGCCCTGCGCCGAAAACTGGGGTTCAGCTACTGGTCGCTGTCGGCGTGGGCCAAGATGAGGGTCAAGAATGCGGTCAATTTCATTGGCACCTTCGAGGAAACCCTGTCGCAGGAAGCGCGCAAGTTCAACGTTGACGGAGTGATCTGCGGCCATATCCACCATGCCGAGATGCATGAGAAATTCGGCATCTCCTATTTCAATACCGGTGATTGGGTCGAGAGCTGCACGGCGATCGTTGAGCATCAGGACGGCCGCTTCGAGCTGATCCACTGGAGCGAAGAAGCCAAGGCGGTGACGCAATTCCAAAATCCAACTTCGACCAAGGCGCTTGCATGAGTGGGCTTATGATTGTTACGGATGCCTGGCATCCACAAGTGAATGGTGTTGTCCGCTCTCTAGACCGGCTGGGTCAGGAACTGAGAAACAAGGGTCTTGAGGTGCATTATCTGACGCCTCTCGATTTCAAGACGATCCCCTGTCCGACCTATCCCGAAATCCGCCTGTCGTTGACCATGGGGCGCGGGGTTGCAAAGAAGATCCGGGAAATCGATCCCGAATATGTCCATATCTCGACCGAGGGGCCGCTGGGCTTCTGGGCGCGGCGTTATTGCCGCCAGCGCGACATGGCCTTCACCACGTCCTATCACACGCGGTTTCCGGAATATCTGGCGGCGCGTTTTCCGGTGCCGTTGTCGCTTTCCTATGCCGGTCTGCGCTGGTTTCACAATCCGGGCAGCTGCTGCATGGTTGCGACCCCCAGCCTCAAACGGGATCTGCAGGACCGCGGCTTCCTCAACCTGCGCTACTGGGGGCGGGGAGTTGATCTGGCCTTGTTCCATCCACGCGAAAACAAGGTGCTCGACTATCCGGGGCCGCTGCTGCTCTATGTGGGGCGCGTTGCGGTTGAGAAGAATATCGAAGCCTTCCTGAAGCTTGATGTGGCGGGCACCAAGATTGTGGTCGGAGACGGCCCTCAGAAAGCCGAGCTGGAAGCGCGCTATCCGGATGCGGTGTTCCTGGGCCTCAAGGAGGGCGAAGCACTGGCGGAAGTCTATGCTTCCTGTGATGTTTTCGTGTTTCCTTCCAGAACCGACACTTTCGGCATCGTCCTGCTGGAAGCGCTGGCTTCCGGGCTCCCTGTTGCAGCCTACCCCGTCATGGGGCCGTTGGATGTCATTGGTGACAGTGGTGCCGGGGTTCTGAAAGATGATCTGTCTGAAGCGGTAAGAGAAGCTCTGAAAATTGATCCGCAGCTGTGTTTGGACCATGCTTCCCGATATAGCTGGGAGGCCAGCGCGGCGCAATTCCTGACCAACATTGCCAAGCTCTCGCATGACTGAGGAAACGGGGCATCAAGGCGGTGCCCTTATGGTTCAGGTGGTGCTCAGCACCCAGACCAGAATATCCTTGAGCACGACGCCAAGGGCACGATCCATTGCTGCGACCCCCTTGGCAGGCGTTGCCGCGCCTGCCGGGGCGGATGCCTCGAACTGGCGCGAAGCAATTACGCGGCCGGAACGGTCATTGATGATCTTGACGGACAGGGCAATACGGGCCGTTGGCTGGCCCTGGTCATCCAGCTCGAAGGTGCGGATGGCAGTGGAAAGCTTGTAGTCTACGACAACGCCGTCACCCGGCTTGACCACAGACCGGATCCGACCCGAATTCTCGAAGGTCCGGATCAGCTTGTCCTGCAAAACGTTAGGCAGGCTGTCGCTCCACTGGGCGTCGCCGAAGTAGGTGATCTCCGAGGCACTGGGCCGCACCACGATCATTTCGCTGTCGAGAGATTTGAGAGCGGTTGGCACCGAGACCAGCAATTGGGCTTTGCTACGGCCGGAAAGATTGTCAAAGCTCGTCGGAGCACTCAGGTCATAGGTTGCCAGCTCCTTGCCTCCGCCAACGACAGAGCAGGATGCAAGCCCCAGAGCAAAACTCACGCTTAGCACAATACGGACAATTTCGGACGCAGAATACAAGGATCGCACCTCGGCAATAAACTTAACCAATCCGGGCCTACCTTAACCTAGAAATATGAACTTCCAACCGCTTTTTCCCAAAAATGACTGTTTTTCTTTCATCATTTGGGGTTTAGGCGCAAAACCGGCGAAGCTGTTTCTGTGCTTTTGCTTTCATTTGCGCCGCTTTGGTCGCCATGGGTGACATCTCGCCATTCCTGTCAGGGACAGCGGACATGCTATCCGAATCCGGTGCCACCTCGGAAAGGCGATTCCTTCGTCCCAGTTCAGCAGGAAGACCGCTGCCTAATAGCGTTGATTGTAGGTCTTCACCTTGTTGCCACCAAAGAGGACGCTGGAGGGGTCCTTGTCGATCTTGTCGACTGCGCTCTCCACGCGCTTCAGCGTCTGTCGGGCCTCGGATACCATGGCTTCGACATCGCGCAGGCCACGGCCGGAGAAACGGGCGATGCCGTCGGAGATTTCGTCGGCCCGGCTGTTGAACTTGTCCGCCACGCTGCGGATGGACCGGGCTGCAAGGGTCACTTCCTCGACGACGCCTTTTCCGCCCTTTTCGTCAGAGAGGATGCCATCGACCTTGCCCAGAATGCCGTCGATCCGCTCGGATGCCTTGTTGAGGCGTGCGGCGAGTTCCTTGGCGTCGGTCACGATCATGTTGAAATCATCAGTACGCGAGGCTAGCGACTGGGAGAAGGTGCTGATGTCACCTGAAGCCTGCTTGGCATTTTCGAGAATGGCGTCGATGTCGTCGGAAGAGCGCTCCAGCGAGTCGGCAAAGCCCTTCAGCGAGATAACAGCTGCAGAGATCACTTCCGGATCGACACTGGCGACCAGCTCGTTCACCTTGCCGAGGGATTCATTGAGATTGGAGGAGAAATCGTTGATGCCCTTCGAGGCCTCCGTCACATTGGTCACGATCTCGTCAAAGCGATCCGAAGTGTTGACAAGCTTGTCGCTGAATTTTTCGACATTGGTGACGCTGGTCTTGATGCTCTCAGGATCGACCGCCGCCAGCAGGGTGTCGGCCCGGTCGCTGAGGCCCTCGAGACGCTCGGAAAGCGAGGTCAGCCCCTTTGCGGCGCTTGATGCATCCGCAAGGAAGGTCTCGATATTGTCAGAATTTTTGTTGAGCGCCGTCGTGAAACTCTCAATATTCTTGATCGAGCTGTTAATGCCTTCCTGATTGGTGTCGACCACGTCCTCGATCTTGGAGAGCACCTTGTCTGCGCGGGTCATCAGCTGGCGGGCGCCGTTCATCAAATCCTCGAAGGAGGAACTGCGGGCGGTCAGTTCTGGCACACCGCCCTGATCCAGCAGATCGGGCAGGTTGGGGCTACCACCCTTGATTTCGACCGTGCCGACCCCGGTCAGGCCCTGAAAGGAAAGGCCGACGTCGCTGTCCTTCTTGAGCGGGATGTCTGCGTCGACCATCAGGTCGGCCTTCACATAGCGAGGATTGTTCGGGTCATATTCGAGCCTTTGGACTTCGCCGACCTTGATGCCGTTGAACATCACCGCGCCGCCGCGGTTAAGACCGGCGACGGAGCCTTCAAACCGCACGACAAGCTGGGTTGTCGGTCTGGTTTCATCGTATTTGGCAATCCAGTAGATGAAACCGAACCCGAGGGCCACCAGAATCAGCGTGAACAGGCCTATGGCTACATAATTGGCTTTGGTTTCCATCGTCAGCTCTTGTCCCATTGTCTGAAGGCGCGTTTGCCCGTGAAATAGCTCTTGATCCAGGGGTGCGGGTTCTTCTGGAGTTCCTGCATGGTTCCAATCGCCAGAACCCGGCGCTCGGCAAGCACGGCAATCCGGTCGCACGCCTGACTGAGACTATCCAGATCATGGGTTACCATAAAAACGGTGAGACCCAAAGTGTCTCTGAGCGTGGAAATCAGATCATCGAATTCTTCTGCGCTGATCGGGTCGAGGCCGGACGTCGGCTCGTCCAGAAACAGCAACTGCGGATCTAGCGCCAGCGCGCGGGCAAGCGCGGCGCGTTTAATCATGCCTCCTGACAGCTCGGAAGGGAATTTGTGGGCCGCGTCCGGAGACAGGCCGACCAGCTCGAGCTTGGAGATCGCCAGTTCATCCATGAGGCGCTGGGGTAGCGAGTAATACTCGCGCATCGGCACCTGAATATTCTGCAACACCGAAAGCGAGGAAAACAGGGCTCCATGCTGGAACAGGACGCCGAGGCGCCGTTCGATGGTCAGCCGCTCGGCCCGTGTCAGCTTTTCGGTGTCATGGCCAAACAGGATGAACTGTCCGGCCTGACGATGAAGCAGGCCAAGCACGCTGCGCAATAGCACGCTCTTGCCCGTGCCCGAAGCGCCGACAATACCGAGAATCTCGCCACGGTTGACGTCAAGGTCAAGCTTGTCGAGGATCAGGCGCTCGTCAAACCCGACAGTCAGGCCCCGGATGGAAAGGATGGGCGGTTTTGCGCCATCGCTTGATGAGGCTGTCTTTTGGCTATCAAGGGTCGTGGTCATCCGGTCCCTCCTAATAGCCGATAGCCGCGAAGAAAATCGCGAACAGGCCGTCAACCATGACCATCAGGAAGATGGACTTGACCACGGCGGCGGTGGTGCGTCGGCCAAGGCTTTCGGCGCTGCCGCCGACCTGAAGCCCTTCGCTGCATGAAATCAGGGCGATGATCAGGGCCATGAAGGGCGCCTTGATCACACCGACGAGGAAGGTGTTGATGGCCACCGCTTCACGCAGCCAGTTGATATAGGCGGTCGGCGCAATGTCGGAATAGGCCCAGAGCAGCATCCCGCCGCCAATGAGACCGGCAAGGTTGGCCACAAGCCCCAGCAGAGGCAGGGCGATGATCAGCGCGATGACGCGCGGCGCGATCAGAACCTCTATGATGTTGAGGCCCATGACGCGCATGGCATCGATTTCCTCGCGCATCTTCATCGAGCCGATTTCGGCTGTGAAGGCGCTGCCCGATCGTCCGGCAACGAGGATGGCGGTGAGCAGGATGCCGACTTCGCGTAGCACCAGAATGCCGACCAGATCGATGACGAACGGTTCTGCTCCGAATTTGCGCAGCTGAAAGGCGCCCTGCTGAGCCACGATGGCGCCGACGAGGAACGACATCAGCGCAACGATCGGAACCGCCTTTAGGCCGGTCTGGTGCATGTGATGGACAATGGAGGTGATGCGCAGACTGCGCGGGTTGACGACGCTGCGCAGAAGACACAGCACGATCTCGCCGGTCAGATAGGCAAGGATTTTGATGTCCTTGTAGATCTCGACGACATCCTCGCCGGTCTGACTGAGAACGGAGAGCAGAAAACCCGGCTGTGGTGTTGAGTGTGGCTGAGTCTTGTTGGTTTCTTCCACCGCATCGAACAGCGACTTGTGATCCGCTCTGATGGGCTCGGCATCTCTCACCTTCAGGCCAAGGCCGCGCAACAGGCGGATGATGACCCAGGCTCCCGAAGTGTCGAGCATGGCAAGGCCGGACAGATCAAGCTTCTCAAAGCCGCTGTTGGACTGGAGAATGCTCTCAACCTGCTGATCGGCCTGCTTGAGGGTGTCGATTGTCCAGTCGCCGACGAGACGAAGGGTGCCTTCAGTCTCTGAACCATCGCCCTGCAATAGGGGAGGCTGCCCGCTTGTGGCAATGTCTGATCCCTGTGGAGCCATGATGTCGTTGCGCCCTGTTCCCGTTTCCAAAAGCCAGCGCTCCGAACAAACGGGCGTGCTCAAATAGAATCAACCAAATAGTATTAAAACCGGAATCCGCAGTTCCAGACGAACACCGCACTATAGGCCTGTTATACAGAAAAATCCGCCATTTGAAGAGCTTTAATCGCATATCGTATCTAATTGCGCCGCTCATTCCCTCTCGTCTGCCCGGATGCGGGTCAGCGGGAACACGCCGCTCAGCAGCAACAGGGCAAGAGCGACAAGGCCAACAAGGCTCATCGACAGGAAGGCCAAACCATTGAGTTCCGCATAGAGAAAGCCCGAGGCGGTGGTTGCGAATGCCGACAACAGACCGGTCAGCATTGTGTAGAGCCCCTGAGCTGTGCCTGAAATCTCGTCATCCACCAGTTCGTTGATGAAGAACATCGCCCCAAGATGGGCGCAGCCGAAGCTGCCTGCGTGCAGAACCTGCAGCAAGAGATAGCCATAGATGGGTAGCTCCAGCGGGAAGGTTGCCCAGCGAACGATGGCGATCACGGCGGCGATCAGCATCAGGGCTTTCCAGTTGAAACGGGCGGAGATTTTCTTGGAATAGCGGAACAGGATGATTTCCGAGACCGAAGCCATCGACCACAACAGGCCGGTCATGTTGGAACTGATGCCAATCCTGTTCCAGTAAATGGCCGAAAAGGAATAGAGCATGCTGTGGGATGCCTGAATCAGCGATGCACTGATGAGGATCATCCAGAAGCTGGCCTGGGCGAACTGCTTGAGCTGGTTCCAGTCGAGCCGGGTCCCCTTGGCCAGCGACCTGTTGTCGATACGGCGCGGGTCGATGGGCAGGGTCATCGAAAAGAGGATATGCAGCATGTTGCCTGCAACCAGCAGCCAGATCAGCCTGTTGTCACCGAAGGTCTGCATGAACAGTCCGCCCGCCAGGTTGGCCAACAAGAAGGCAAAGGTGCCAGAGCTGCGCATCCGGCCATAATCGAGGCCGAACCGGCGTGTGCCCGCCAGCGCCAGGGAGTCGCTGACCGGGATGATCGCGCTCTGGGCAATATGTGATATCGCCATAACCAGGCAGATCCAGACAAGGCTATCACTGAGGGTGATCAGGGCGAAGCTCAGGCCATAGAAGGTGCAATAGATGCGCAAGGCCAGCCGCCTGTCACCAATCTTGTCCGAAATGGCCGCCATGAGAGGTGTAAAAATTACGCGGGCAATCATGGGTATGGTTAACACCATTCCGATGGCTTCGGCACCAAAGTCGAGACTTTTCAGCCAAACCGCGAAGAAGGGTACGTAGATTCCATAAGGAAAAAAGAATCCAGCGTAAAAAGGGACATTCGTAAAGCGTAATTTTGCTGATATGGGGCCTGCATCGCAGATTTGCCTGCTGAAAAGTAAAAGTGCGTTAAGATTTGGCCTGTAGCATCGGGCCGTGAGAATGCGTATATCGAGCGTGATTCGCGCCAATAACGATAGGAACTTGGTCTGAACCATGAGCAGCAAACCAATGCCACCTTCACCACTGCGACAAGAGGACTATCTGGCGATTGAAGCCGCCGTGATGGAAACTGCGAGAGGTCGCTGGTTCCTGGCAGAGTATGCCCGCAGAAACCGTAACGCAGATACTGATACCCTATTGTCCGCGATCGATAAACTGGAAAAATCGATCACCCGTGAACGCGCGCCGTCGTCTCTCATGCATCAGGTTCGCATGGATCTTGCCGATATGGCTCATGCCATCGAGCGGACCAAGAAAGAAATTGCCCAGATCAAGCACGAAGACAACGAGGGCGCCGAACGCTTCGAGCGGGCGACGATTGAGCTCGATGCCATTGTTTCCCAGACGGAAAGTGCGACGAGTGAAATTCTGGGGGCTGCCGAGAAGATTCAGGAGTTCGCCTGGACGCTGCGCGAAATGGGCGCTGACAGCGACAAGTGCGATGAACTGGATATGGAAGCGACCAATATCTACATGGCCTGTTCCTTCCAGGATCTGACCGGCCAGCGGATCCGGAAAATCGTCGATGCCATGCGCTATATCGAGAGCCGCATCAATTCCATGATCGAGATCTGGGGCTTCGAATCCGATGGTATGGAAGTGGATCAGCATGATCACAAACGCCATGACCAGCGGCCTGACGCCCATCTGCTCAACGGGCCAGCCCTCGCCGGGGAAGGGGTCGAGCAGGATGATGTCGACATGCTGTTCGATAATGTTGATCTGCATGAGGAAGCCGATCAGGATGATGTCGATGCCCTGTTTGCCAACGTTGGTTCCGCGACTGAAGATGAGGATGACAACTGTGATCTCTCCGCCGAGATGACACAGGATGAAGCCGATGCCCTGTTTGATACCGGGCCGTCGGTCATGGATGCCGAATTCGAGGCGGATGACGCCGAGGTCATGGACGCTGAGGAATTGGCCCACGACGAGGTCGAAGACGAGTTCGCGGCGGTAGCAGTCGACACGACAGACGAAGTTGATGATGCAGTTGTCTCCGAGCAGGCCGATGTCGAGTTTGTTGACATGCAGGATCTTGATTGGGCCGCTGAGGCAAACGCAACAAAGGATACTGCCGATTATCTCGAAACCGTAGAACCGGCCAAGGCTGAAGCGGCTGAAGACCTGTTTGACAGTGTATCGGACGAAGTTGAACTGGAAGGCGATGTGTTCGCATCTGTTTCTGAGGATGATGAGGACACACTGGACGCTGCAGACGACATCGAAGAGAGCGACATGTCGGCGATGATGGAAGACGATGCCGATGTCTTTGCCTCGGCAGACGTGTTCGGCTCGGCTTTGCATGGTGAAACGGTTGCCGAGGAAGAGGAAGAAGAGTTTCTTGATTTGCGGGATCGGGTTGCCCAGTTCAGCTGATCAAGCGCATCTGATCAGGCGTAGCCGAACAAGGCGGACAGAGCTCGTAGATGGCCCACAGCCAGTGATGACGGAATGTTAGAAAGGGTGCCCAGGCGGCGCCCTTTTTGTTTGCTCGGGTACTCCTTGATGGAGTTGCTCAGCTCTCTTCAAGACCTTTGCGGGGACAAGGCTGAGCGGAACAAAAAAAGAGGGCCGCAGACGGCCCTCTGATTGATCTCATTGTGATCTCTTGTCTATCCCAGACCTCTATCCCAGGCGGCCGCTGGCGTGAGCGAGCATGGTGTAGACCTTGCCGGTGTCAGACGTGAGATAGTTCATCGTCGTGCTGCCGTCGCGGTCTTTTCTGGAAATGTCGTCGAGAATACGCTCGAAATCACCGACATAACGGTTGACCGTGTTGCGGAAGTCCGTGTCGCGCTGGTAGCGCATGCGGACGTCCTCAAAGGTCTGCTGGCCCTTCAGGGTGTAAAGACGGCGTGTGAAGCTGCCTCCTTCGCCCCGACGGTAGCTTTCCCAGGCTTCAGCCTGATTGCTGCTGTCGATCCCGCGGATGATGTCCTTGGAGATCGGAGCCAGTGCTTCGGCGTCACCCGGCTGAGGGATGTTGTCCTCGGGCTGGGAGGCGCGGCGCAGCAGATCGGAGACCCAGCCGCCGGAGCGGTTGTCGTCTTCTCTGGCGCTTTGCGGCGCGTAGCTGCTGGCCTGCTGTGGCTGCTGCATCGGCGGTTCAGGCTGGCGCTTTGGCTGCTGAACAGGAGGCATCGGACGCTGGCTTGCAGCCGGAGCGGCATTTCGCGACTGGCTTGAGCGATCGGAAGCCGGAACCGTATCGAACATGTTGCCGTGGCGCTGAACCACGCGGGACAGTTCCTTCAGGGCATCGATCTGTTCGGACACAACGCGGCGCATCGCCCCGGTTGCCTCGCGAGTTTCGGTTGGCAGTTCGCTGAGGCCCTGTTTGAGCTCGGCTCGGGTGGTGTCCAGATCACGCTTGATCTCCTGCGTGATGGCTCGGATGTCCTGCGTGGCCTGTTCGAAGCGGGCGTTGGCATCCGCCATGGACTGGACCATTTCCTCGCTCATTTCACGCTGGACAGCGCGAATGGATTCCGCTGCCCGGCGGCCTTCGGAAGCGGCATTGATACGCAGCTGTTCGAGCTGGTCCATGACTTCCTTGGAGACGCCTTCTGTGCTCTGGCTGAGCAACATGCCGACATCGCGAGCGCGACCTTCTGCCGTGCTGAGCGTGCTTGCGATGATCGAGGTGAAGTTGTTCAGAACATTCTCGATGGCTTCGGTCCGTTGGGTGAGGTCCTCGGTCATGTTGGCCAACATGGCACGGCGTTCCTCGACCGAGCCTTCCATGCGGTGGTTGGTCGATTCCATGATGCGGGTCGTGTTGACAAGGGCCTGAGCCTGTTCCTCGAACTTGTCGGTGAGGGAGGCGACCTGGCCAAGGATGCTGGTGGAAACATCCCGCAGATCGTGCACATGGCCGGTGAGCTGGCTGGTGGAGTTGCCTGCTTCGTTGACGACCGTTTCAACCACCGTGCGGAACTGGTTGGTCTGCTCGGACAGGCTTGTCTCGATGGTGGACAGGCTGTGACCGGCGTTGAGCAGCAGTTCGGACAGGGTGTCGTTGGCGTGCTTCAGACGTTCGACGATTTCCGTGCCATCGGCGCGCAGCAGTTCGTTGGTGCTGCTCATCGACTGGCTTGCCTCGTCGGATGCGATGCGCATGGCCTCGACCAGACGCTTGTTGGAGGTGTCCAGCTTGATAATGGCGTCGTGGCTGCTCTGGGCAATGGCCTTGACCAGATTGCTGGAAGAGGCTTCGAGCGCGGCGCGGGCCTGATCGGAGCTGATGGTAAGAGCCTCGACTGTACGCTTGGAGCTTTCGTCCATGGCGGTGAGCGTCTCGCTGGATTTCTCGGCGATGGTCTCGACGGCCTGACGGGAGCTTTCGCTAAGGGCGCTGACTGCGCGTCTGGAGCCTTCATCAAGGGCTGCAAGAGTTCCGCTGGAGCTTTCGCTGAGGGCGCTGACGGCACGGCGTGAGGTGTCCTCGAAGGCTGCCAGCGTCTCGCTGGAGGTCTCGGTGAGGGCGCTGACGGCGCGACGTGAGGTATCCTCGAAAGCGGCCAATGTGTCGCTGGAGGTCTCGGTGAGAGCGCTGACTGCCCGGCGCGAGGTATCCTCGAAGGCAGCCAGCGTGTTGCTGGAGCTTTCGCTGAGGGCTCTGGAGGCCAGTTCGGCGCTGGAGGTGAGTGCGTGCTGGGTGCGCGAGGTGCTTTCCTCGAGCATCTGGACGGCCTGCTGGGCGCTTTCCGACATGGCATGGGCTGCGCGGTCGGTGCTGCTGGTCAGGGAGCCGACCGAGCGTTCGGTATTCTCGGTGATGGCCACAACGGCGCGGTTGGTGCTCTCGTCAAGTGCTTCGGTAGCCCGAGCGCTGTTTTCGGTGATCGTGCTGACCAGATGTTCGCCTGTCTGGGCGAGGGTCTGGGATGCACGGGCGCTTTCCTGTGCCACCGCACGGGCGATCTCGCCACCGCGGCTGGAGAGGCTGTGAATGATGCTTTCGCCAGCCTTCTGGAAGGTCTCGGTGATGCTTTCGGACCGGCTGTCGAGAGCCTGAACGACCGCATTGCCCTTTTCGTCGAGAATGGAAGACAGCTCGGCAGACCGGGAACCCAGAACCGCGTTGAAGCTCTCGGTCTTCTCGGTGATCTCCGCGCTTGCGGTGGTCAGCGTGGAGGCGAGGGCGTCGCGCGCCTTGGCGCTTTCCGTTGCAAAGTTGGTGGAGATCGCATTCAGGCGATCATTGAGGATGGCCTCGATCTGAGCCGACCGGCTGTCAAGCGTTTCGGCGACTTCGAAGACCTTGCTGCCGAGCGAGACGTTGATTTCAGCCACGCGATCGGAGAGGGTCTCGGTGAGTTCGTGAGCCTGGCGGGACAGGGTTTCGCCAACGAGCGTGAGGCGCTGGTCCATGCTCTCGTTGATGTCGTTCTGGCCCTGCGAGTAAGCCTTGGCGATATCGCGGGTGCGTTCAAGCAGCGTCTCGTTGATGGACCGGGCGCGGGTATCGAGCGTTTCGTCGAGCCTGCTGGTCCGCTCTTCCAGAGCACTGTTGAGCGTATCGGCCTTGGTTGCGAAATTCATGGTCAGGCTGGAGATATTGTCTTCGAAACCGCTGAGGCGGGTTGCGATCTCCTGCTCGAAGTTCTCGGTGCGGTTGGAAAGTGAGTTGGCCACTTCCTCTGCCCGCGCTGTAACGCTGACCGTGAAGCCCTCGAGCCGGGTGTCGAGCATGCTTTCGATCTCGCCAGCGCGTGCGAACAGCGTCTGGTCGAGCGCGTTGATGCGCTGATCCATCGACTGGCTGAGCGTGTCGAGACGGTCGCCGAGATGGCTGACGAGGTTGGTGCCCTGAACGGACACGACATCGTCGAACGCCTTGACCCGCTCTTCCATGGCGAGGCGGATTTCCTCGCTCTGGCCCTGCAGGGCATTGGTCAGCTCGCCGCCGGCATGTTCGAACAGTTCCTTTACCTTGTTGCCGCGCTGGGCAATGACCTTGGCGATCTCGGTGCCGACCATGGCCAGACGTTCGGTGACCTCCATGGAACGGGAGTTGAGCGCGTCGGTTGCCTTGCCGGTGGCCTGTTCGAGATTCTCGGACATGGCACGGGACTGGGTTTCCAGCACGTTGTTCATGTTGCTGGTGCGTTCATCCAGCATGGAGCCGAGGTTGGTGGCATGGGCCTCAAGCTGCTCGTTGAGCTGGCCGCCCTTGACGGCAACCGTCTGGTGAATGCGGTCGGCAGTGTTGTCCAGCTTGCTGTAGAGCTCTTCGCCCTGCGTCGACAGGGTCTGGGAAATATGGGTTCCCGTTTCCGTCATGCGATGGGTCAGGCTGTCGCCGGTGCTGGAGATCATCTGGGCAATGTTGGTGCCGGTCTCGTCCAGCTTCTCGTTGATCTCGGTGCCGCGCAGGGACAGATCGACGAGCAGCGCGTCGCCGGTGCCCTTGAGGGCCTGGGATACCTCGGTGGAGCGTTCCGTGATCGCGGAGACGATTTCGGTGCCCTGGGTGCGGATGTTTTCTGCCACGGTGGAGCCCGTCTCGGACATCGAGCGGGTCATCGTGGAGCTGATTTCCGACAGGCTGCCTGTCACCGAATTGCCGATCTCGCGCAGCTCGGAGGTGATGGAGCCACCCGTGTTGGCAAGGTTGGTGGTGACTTCCGAACCGAAGGTTCTGAGATTGTCGGTGAGCGACTGGCCGGTGGTGGCGATATTTTCGGTCACTTCGGAGCCAATCGACTTCAGCTCGCTGCTGAGTGCGCCGCCGGTGTTGGCGAGGTTTGAGGTGACTTCCGCACCGATCGTGCGAAGTTCGCCGGTCAGGCTGTTGCCGGTGTCGGCCAGGTTGCCTGTCACGTCGGCGCCGATGGACTTCAGTTCATTGGTGAGCGAGCTGCCGGTGAGGGCAAGGTTCTCGGTCACTTCCGAACCGATGGACTTCAGTTCGCTGGTGAGCGCATTGCCGGTCGTGGACAGATTTGCGGTCACGTCATTGCCGATGGACTGCAGGTTGGAATTGAGGCCTGCGCCGACTTCGGCGATGTTCTGGGTGACCGTTTCGCCGGTCTGGGACAGGGTGGAGGTCAGTTCCTGACCGGCGCCAATGAAGCGATCGGTCACTTCATGGCCGATGCTGGCCAACTGGCTGGTCAGGTCGCCGCCGGTGATCTCCAGTTTCTGGGAGATGTCGGTACCGGTCATGCTCAACTGGTTGGTGATGGACTGGCCTGCGTCGGTTAGGGACTCGGTGACGTTGGCACCCGTGGTCGACAGACGGTCAACCAGATCGGAGCCGCGGTTGGACAGAACGTTGACCATGGTCTCGCCAGCGTTGGCGAGGGCGATGGTGATCTGTTCACCCTTTTCGGCCAACGACAGGGTGACGCGGGAGCCTGCGTCGGACACGCTTTTCGAGATTGACTCGCTTGTGGTGTTCAGTTCGTCCGACAGGCTGGTGTGGGCACCGGAAATGGAAGCCCGAACCCGTTCGGAGTTGGTCACGATCGCTTCGCGCTGTGTGATCAGTTCATCGATCAGGGACCGGATGCGCAGTTCGTTTTCGGTGTAGGCACGTTCCAGCGAGGACACCTCGTTGTGCACCATGACTTCCAGCTCCGAGGCGCGGGCTAGAGCGCGCTCGATGCCGTCGCTCATGGAAGCGACTTCGCGGCGGATCGCCTGGCCGACATTGACGACCGATTCCTTGGCGACGTTTTCCGGCTCAACCAGACGCATGGCAACCTGCGTCATGGCGTTGGAGACCTGACGCATCTCATGCGCCCGGACGACGATATAGGCCATCATGAAGAACAGGATGACGGGCAGGAAAATACCAGCCATGGCAGCCAGAGCGGCGGGTGAATCGACGATTCCCGCGAGGCCGTCTTCTGCCAGCTGCGCTCCGCCAAATCCCATGAAGAACAGGGCACCACCAATGGCGACCCAGAACAGGGAAAGGATGGTGGCAAACACGTAAGGAGCCGAGCTTGGTGGCTGCTGCAGGGAATGCAGCAGGTGGCCGACAGACTGCTGGTCGTCGTTTGCTGGCCTTGGCTTGATCTTCTTGCTGCGTGCATCAGCCTTGGCACCGGCACTTTCGCCGGATGGGTCCTTGGTGCTGTCGGTGATGCCTTTGGCCCGGTTTTCGCTTGCCTCATCGGCGACGTCGAAATCCAGTTTCAAAGCATCTTCAACCGCTGACAGAGCCGCTTCTGTCGGATCCTGAATCTTTGGAGACTTCGTTACCATGTCTGCTCTAGCCTTGTTCTACTCAATACTGACTCAGTCTTGCCGTTCGCTCCGCCGCGTCTCTTGGCGCGGTTTTGCCTCGTGCGTCAGGCAAGCCTCCCCGTAGGGTCAAACCTAGTCGTCACTGCTGCCAACCGTGTGGATGGGTTTCGCTGAATTTGTCAAAGAATGCCCGATGCTTGATACGGGCCAAGATACGCGAAAAACGGATAGCTGAAAGTGTCCAACATATTGCGTCGCATCGTACAAGGAGAGGAAAGGCAAAGGAACTACTATTTTTCTTCGCTTTGTCCAACTTGTTAACCAATCGCGCGGGAAGCCGAGGGTCTTGGTCGGAAGGCTCTTTGGCGCTAAGTATTAACTATATGAATCTAAATGGATTTTATCTTGTGAAAAACAGCCCTTGGAACGGCAGCGAAGGAGGGTCTGCGGGATTAAAATATTTGTGCCGTTTTGAATCGAATCTGGCAAATATGGTTAACGCACGGTAACCATATTTGAAATTTTGTCGAATCCGGCCAATCGGCCATTCTGGCAGGGAAAAATGGGCATGGATAATCAAAAAAGCAGGCTGGACCTTGAGCATCTTTCCAGACAGACGATGGGAGACGAGGCGTTGAGCCGACAGGTTCTGTCCATTTTCATCGACCATGCGATAAGGACGATGCCGCAACTGGAAGCAGCTACCGACGATCTTGCCAAGTTGGCGCACGGCCTCAAGGGATCGGCGAAGGGCATCGGTGCCTGGGATGTGGCCGGAGCTGCCGAGGCACTGGAAAAGATCGAAGGCAACCCGGCTGATGCCATTCGCTGTCTGAAGCAGGCCGTGGACGCAACCGTTGACGAAATCGGTCGCTATCTCACGGAGACGCGTTGACGGGGATGACCAGATCCGCTCCGGAGGCCACTTTTTCAACAATGGCGTGGATCGGGACAATTGTTACCCTTCGATACAATTCGTCCTCTTTGTATTCAGTACGAAATTGTCTATATGCAGACTAATCGACCAAATCAGACCAGTGAGTTGAGTTCATGCCCAAGATTACATTTATCACTTTTGATGACACGCAATATGACGTGGAAGCCAAGGACGGCGCGACGGTAATGGAAACGGCCATCAAGAATGGCGTTCCGGGAATCGAGGCCGAATGCGGCGGTGCCTGCTCCTGTGCCACGTGCCATGTCTATGTGGATGAAGCCTGGGCGGCAAAGACTGGTGAGCCGGGCGCGATGGAAGAGGACATGCTCGACTTTGCGCAGGATGCGGATGAGCGCAGCCGCCTTTCCTGCCAGATCAAGATGACCGATGAACTGGATGGCCTTGTCGTGCGCATTCCGGAGAATCAGGCCTGAGCCTGACGGTCCTGATGCCCTGAGCCGCGCGTACGGCTGGGACTGGACAGGAGTTGCAGGCGGGGGACCTTGCGGTCCGCCGCTTTTTTATTTGAAAGCCTTCCGGCAATGCGGCAGATTGTGCCTTCTTATTTGTGAATGTTCGATACCATTGAAACGGGAGGCCCCATGCCCGCTTGCTGCTCCAGACACGGATCCGGTTCCCTATTGGGTGGGTTGATGCCCGTCGGCGTGCATCTGGTGTGCGGGCTGCCTGTGGTGACGCGTCAGCGAGCCAGAGTGGTGCCGCTGGCGAGCGGCGATGTGGTGGAGATCGGTTTTGGCTCGGGGCACAATCTGCCCCACTATGATCGCAGTGCGGTCCGCAGTCTCATCGGCATCAACCCCGATGACGGTTTGCCCGAACTGGCCCGGCGGGCTATAGCCCGGCAGGACATGCCGACGAAGCTGCTGGTTGAAAGCGCTGAAGCGATGTCGTTGTCATCCGAGTGTGCCGATAGCGTGGTGGTGACCTACAGTCTCTGTTCCATTCCAGATGTGATGGCGGCCCTTGCAGAGGCGCACCGCATTCTGCGACCGCACGGGCGACTGCTGTTCTGTGAACATGGGTTGTCGCCGAGGGCCCGCGTGGCGCGATTGCAGAACAGGTTCAATGCGCCGTGGCGCTTTGTGGCGGCAGGCTGCCATCTCAACCGGGATACCGGTGCGCTGATCCGGTCTGCCGGTTTTGAAATGGATCAGTATGATATCTATGACCTGGGGCTGGGCACCCGTATCCTTGGCACCCACCATGTGGGCATCGCCCGCAAGCGGTAATGCGTAGCGATAAAGGCGGCGGGATGCGTTGCCGGTTCTATTCGGCTGCCGGTTGAGGGGCGGAAGGAGCCTTGCCAACCCATTCATGACCTTCTTCCGGATGTCTTGGCACAAAGCGCGAGAGGATGAAGGAGATGATTGCCATGCCCGAGCCCAGCAGGAACACGGCCGACGGGTTGATCAGCCAGATGAGGCCGAAGGAAGCCGGGATGACAATGGCGGCAATGTGGTTGATGGTAAAGGCCACGCCAGCCGTCGGGGCAATATCTGCCGGGTCGGCGATCTTCTGGAAATAGGTCTTCATGGCGATTGCCATGGCAAAGAAGGCATTGTCGGCGACGTAGAGCGCTGCGGCCATCCATGGATTGGAAACATAGGCATAGGCCGTGAAGATGATGAACAGGCCGACATATTCGATACCCAGCATCCGGCGCTCGCCGAAATGGCCGATGAATTTGCCGATCTGCGGGGCAAAAGCCATGTTGAAGAAGCAGTTGATGAAGAACAGCGCAGCGATTTCATCGACGCGATAGCCGAATTTCTCGACCATCATGAAGCCGGCAAAGACCGTGAAGATCTGACGGCGGGCACCTCCCATGAAAGTGAGCGCGTAATAGAGCCAGTAGCGTTTGCGCAGCACCAGCTTCTTGCGTTGTGGGTTGGGGGCCTCGAACTGGGGGAAGAGGAACCACAGCACGAGGATGACAACGATGGTCATCGAACCGCCGATCAGGAACACAGTCTCATAGGACAGGTGCAGCGTCTTCCAGGTAAGGAAGATGACGCCATAGGCGATCAGCTGTGCGGTTGCCGCGACCGACAGGATGCGTCCCATCATCGCCGGAGCCTTGTCCTTTGGCAGCCATTGCAGCGACAGCGACTGGTTTGCCGTCTCATAATAATGGAAGCCGACAGACATGATGATGGTGGAGAAATAGAGGCCATAGATAGAGGGCAGGAAGCCCGTCATGGCAACGCCGATGCCCAGCAGGGCGAGCGCCACGAAAGCCATGGTCTGTTCCCGCATCACCAGCAGCACGAAAATCGACGTGAAGGCCAGAAAGCCCGGAATTTCGCGGATCGATTGCTGAATGCCGATTTCCCGTCCGGTGAAGCCGACCTCGGTGATGGCAAAATTGTTCAGCAGATTGTTCCAACTGGCAAAGCCGAGCTGGTTTGCCGCCGCCATCAGCATGAGCAGAACGAAGGGTGTGCGCCAAGAGCTGGCAGATACGGCAGGGGCTTTCATGGCTGGGCCTTTTTGACAAGGAACGCGGAGAGGCCTGATATCTAGCAGCTCCCTGTCGTCGGCGTCAAATAAAGAAAATTGATTGGCGGCCCCGGTGCCTCTTATGGTTGGTGGCGTGCTGTGCCCTGCTATTTCCCGGCTGTGCCAGCGGCGTTGGTGGTTTCCTGCTTTTCCATCTCCTCGGAGGTGGCGCGAAGGGTCTTGATGACGGCTCCCAGTTGCGGCTGGGCTTCGGTCCTGAAGGGCATCGGCCGGCAGAGGGCAATGGTTGTCAGGCCAATGCGCGCAGTGAGAATGCCGTTGAGAATGCCCTCTCCAAGCTTGGCCGAGAGGCGGGCGGCAAGGCCGTGACCGACGATCTGTTGCAACAGGCTTTCACCGGCAGCCATGCCCCCTGTCACGGCCAGATGGCTTGCGATGTGGCCGGTCAGACGCAGCATGGCAACGAAGCCGGGGCGGTTGCCATAGCTCTCGGCAATGAAGCGGACCATGCGCACGGTCTCCACCAGCACGACGATGACGTCGAACAGGGCTCGGGGGCTGAGGGCCGTGACGACGGCCACCCTCTTGGCGGCCTGATGCACTCTGTGGGTGACCAGTCTGTCGATCGGTGGCATCAGGATCTGCTCGGTCTGGGCGAGAATATCCTCCCTGTCGAAGAGGTGCGGCAAGTCCTGTTTGAGGGTCTGTCGGGCGCGAAACAGGGAGGGCTGTTCCCGATAGAGTGCAAGCAGGTCATTGGCGATCTTCATGGCGTCCTTGCGGTCGCCGTCTTCATATGTCGTCTCAACTTCCGCGCGAAGATGGTCGAGGCGGGCAAGGCGTCGCAGGGCCAGTAGCTCGCGACCGATGAAGAAAAGAAGCGAGAGAATGGCGATGGCAACAAGGGCCAATCCAGCCCATCCGAGATAGTCCCAGCGGGCAAAAAGATCGCGTATCAGGGTGTCGAGCCAAAGCCCGATGGCGAGGGAAACGATGCCGGAAAGAGCGCTCCAGAACAGCACGGAGAGCGACCAGCCGCGCTTTCGCACCGGCTTGTAGCGTGGTTCGCTCTCGGCATTCACCTTGTCGAAATAGTCTTCACTGTCCGGGGTGAAATCCCGCGAGATGGAAAGCGTCGCACCTGTGTCCGGAGCCGGGCGGGCGATGTCGTCGCCATAGGCGCCGCGGTCCAGTTTCACCGCGCGCGGGGCGCGGCTGTGATGGTTGGTCTTGTCCTGCCCGGAGGTATTGTCCTTGGTCATTTCAGAATGTCTCCCAGCAGATAGTCGAGGGCCCTGTCCAGCCGGATGTGGGGCAGCGAGCGGGCAACGCCGTTGGCGTCCTTGTCGAGCTCGGGCGGTCGGAAGCGGACAAAGCAGAGCGGGTCTTCGAATAGGGACTGTTGTTGAGATTTTGAGTCAACGCGGGTCGGATCTTGTTCAAGTGTTGAATCCGCTTTTGTGGTGTAAGTGGCTTCAGAAACTGATTCAAGATGTTTGAAAACTGATTCAGGTTTCTTTGGTAAGTCTCCGGGAAATAATGCAAATTCCGTTTCTCCATCGAATTCATCCTCTCCCAGAGATTCACCTTTCATCGGGATGCCGATCAGCGAAGGCAATTCCTCGCCCTCAACGGTCAGCGTGGCCTCGCGGGTGGCTCGGACTGCGGCAATGGCCATGGTCTCATAGTCGGCGCCGGAGGCTTCCACCCGCTTGGCGGCGCGCTCGACGAGGCGACTGAGGATGTGTTCCAGGCGGTCGTGCGAAGTATGGTGCAGATGGTCTGCCTTGGTTGCGGCAAAGAGGATTTTGTCGATGCGGCGGGAGACCAGATTGCGCAGCCAGAAATGCGAACCGGGGCGGAAGGCGCGCAGGATTTCGGTTATGGTGTTTTCCAGCTCGGCCAATGTCTCGGGCCCTTCGTTGAGGGCGGCGAGAAGGTCGATCAGGACAATCTGTCGGTCGAGACGGGCGAAGTGATCGCGATAGAAGGGCTGCACGATCGAGCTCTTGTAGGCCTCGAAGCGGCGCTCCATCATGGCCCACAGGCTCTTCCTGTCCTTGCTGTAAAGACTGTCCGGCAGAGGGGCGAAGGTGAGCGCCGGGCTGTCTTGCAAATCACCGGGCATCAGGAAACGTCCCGGCGTCAGAAGCGCATAGGCGCCACGCGCCTGTTTGGCCTTCAGAAGATACGCGGTAAAGTTGCTGGCAGTTTGCCGGGCGATGGTTTCAAGCAGTGGCTCGTCGCCACGTTCCTCTTCCTCGACCATGGCTTCGATGCTGTCGGAGAAGTGGATCCACTCCTTCGAATAGGGGCGGTAGAGCGGCTGGCTGGCCTGTCGGAACGAGCGCTCGGACCAGCTTCTGAAGCTGTGGTCCATCAGGGTGAGGTCGAGCAGCCATTCACCCGGATAGTCGACAATGTCGAGGGCCAGGCGATCGGAGCGGAAGGTCCGTTTGAGGGTGTCCCGCGACTGGTATCTCAGTGACAGGCGCACCTGACTGGTGCGGCTGGTCGAGGAGGGCCAGACCCGATGGTCGGTGAGATCGGCGATGTGATCCTCATAGCGGAATCGGGGGGTGAGATTGTCTGGCTGCGGGCTGATCTCGGCAGAGCCGATACGGCCAGTCGCATGGGCCTCAAAACGGGGTAGGCGGCCGCCGTGGATGATGTTGTGCAGGCTCGAGGAGATGAAAATGGTCTTGCCCGCACGGGCGAGCCCTGTGACCCCCAGGCGAATGGAGGGCTCGGTCATGTCACTCGCGAAATCGGCGAGGTTGGCCGTGGCGATGCGAATTTCTTCCAGGACTTTCATTGTTCCGCCTCTCGGGAGTCATTGTGTGTGACTGCCGGATATGGGGCATCACGCTTGCTCTTCTAGCATGTAGGCGACGGAACACGAGATTGCAATCAGGACTGGCCCAAATGACAGGCGGCGGGGCTCGACTTTCTCTGGCGTTTTGTCAACGGCGGAAGAAGGTGGGGGCTGGGTTCTCGACGATCTGCTCTTCTTCGCTGCTATCGATGTCTCTGGGTTTGATGAAGTCGATCAGATGGCCGGAGCCCCTGGAGATGCTGTGCCAGTCCTGAATGTCGAAGTTCAGCACGGCAAGAGCTGCGGTGGGGAATTTGGCCTGCATTTGCATGATCAATTCCGGATCACCAGACCCAGCCAGTTCGACGGCGATATTCTGTAGTCCGACATTGTGCCCCACAATCATCAGGGACTGGCTGTCTTTTGCGTGTTCCCTGAGGATCGTCAGATAGTCGGGTGAATTGCCCTCATAGAGTGCGTCCAGAAGCTTCAGGCTCACATCACCCTTGAGGCTGGGGATGATGCCAGCCATGGTCTCCTTGGTTCTCTGGGCGGAAGAGCAGAGAATGCGGTCGGGATTGTAGTGGTGTGCCTTCATGACGCGGCCGATTTTGGGTGCATCTTTCTGTCCCCGCCGGCTCAGCGGGCGATCGAAGTCGTGCAGGGAAGGGTCTGACCAGGATGATTTGGCGTGTCGCAGCAGAAAAAGCCTCAGCATGGTATTTCTGTCTCCTGTTGTCGTCTTCGTGAAGAGCTGCCCAGCTCAAGGCCTCTCAAGGACGTTTCCTGCGCGTTGTCAGACAGCGGGCACCGGCAAGGCAGGGCGAAGCGTTGGAAGTTTGGGCCGCTTTCGTATGGACTGTCAACCTTGTCGGGGCTGATGCTTCTTTCGCGCAAGCGATGGCTGAGCCTGACAGTGTCGCTTTATGGTCGCAACAAGGCAACAGTATCATGACACCCATTCGGGTTTTGGTCATTTCTTCGCACCATGGCCGGCTCGGCCCGTTTGGATGGTGGAGAATCGGGCGGGGCCTAGTGGGGTCGGGAGGGGATCGTGATGGGGTCCATCTTGCCGGGTAGACTGATCTGCGATTGCAATTTTTTCCGATTTGTGTCCGCTGTGGGAAAGAAATTGCCTACTTAACAAAGGGTTAATAAAGTTAAGTGTCTGAATTTATAAATTTATTTCTGAAGATTGAAACTGGCCTGCTTTTTGCTAGTTCGATGGTAATCTGATTTGTATCTGGTCAAAGGGATGTACCATGAGTCTTTATTCAGCACTTACAACTTCTGTAGCCGGCATGGGTGCGCAGTCTACTGCAATGCAGAATATTTCTGGCAACATCGCCAATACGTCGACGAACGGTTTCAAGCGCGTTGACACTGCGTTTGTGGATCTGGTCAGCAACTACAGTGCCGACAAGAGCAAGCAGACGTCAGGTTCGGTGCTCGCCAGTTCGCGCCAGACCAACACGGTGGCTGGTTCTGTTGATGCTTCGCAGACCACCACTCATATGTCGATCAGTGGCGATGGCTATTTTGTCGTCTACGAGAAGATTGGCGAAATCGACGGGCAGCCGATTTTTGATGGCACGCCGCTCTATACCCGTCGTGGTGACTTCACGCAGGATCAGGACGGCTATTTCGTCAACGAAGCCGGTTACTATCTGGCTGTGATCGAGCTGGATGACGCAACGGGCAACCCGGTCAGCTCTGTGCCGCAGCCAACCACCTTCCAGGAAGGCTTCATGGCTGCAGAGGCTACCACCACCCTGACCTATACCGGCAACCTGCCGGCTGTCCCTTCGACGTCTGACTCGACTGGCTCCCTGCTGACCGGCACGGTCGGTTATACGGTTGATCCTTCCACGGCTGGTGCCGGTGTTGTGCAGGCGCAGGATGAAACGCAGTTTCTCAGCCAGTCGATTTCTGGTGGTTCGATCACTGCCTATGTTGCTAATGGTGAGAGTTCCAGCGTTCAGCTGAGATGGGCCAAGATTGCGGACGGTGATCCTTCCGCCGTGCCGCCGACCGAAGATACCTGGAACCTGTTCTACAAGTCGGATTCGACAGCAACGGGCACGGACGCAAAATGGGTCAACGTGGGTCAGGACTACACCTTTGACGCTTCTGGCCGGATGACCGCCCCGACCTCCAACGTCACCGTTTCGGCAATGACCATTGATGGTGTCGAGCTTGGCGACATCGTTCTGGATCACGGTGGCAATGGTGATGGCATCACCGCCTATGCAACGCAGACCGGTACGGCCAACATGAACCTGTCGCAGGATGGTGCTGCCGCGGGTGAGCAGACCAGTATCTCCATTGATAACAACGGCTATATTGTTGCCAACTATGCCAACGGCAAATCAAGCAACATGGCGCAGGTCATTCTGGCGTCGTTCGATGGTGACAACTATCTGGCCCGTGCCAGTGGTGGAGCGTTCCGGGCAACCGAGGACTCCGGTCTTGCCATTCTCGGGGCTACGGGCTCTATTCGTGGTTCATCTCTGGAATCATCGAACGTTGATATCGCGGACGAATTCTCGAAAATGATCATCTCGCAACAGGCTTACACGGCCAATACCCGCGTCCTCTCGACGGCCCGGGACATGCTGTCTGAAGTCATGCAGATCATTCGCTAGGTTTTTGATCAGCTCCGGTTCTCCCTGCTAGTAGGCAGGGAGCGGAGTGGAGGGTAACTGATGGCATTGACGAGTGCATTGTCGATTGCAACATCTGGTTTGAGGGCAACGAACCGCGATCTCGAGGTCGTTTCGTCCAACATCACCAACGCCAACACGCCTGGATACACCAAGAAGGTTTCCAGCCGTGAAGACATGGTGCTGAATGGGCAGGTTACCAGCGTTGTCCAGACCGATGTGCAGCGGACGCTCGATCTCGTGGCCCAGAAGCAGTTCTGGACCGAGACCGGCGCCACCAGCTACTCCAAAACGATCAATGACTATTTGACCCAGGTCGACGCGATGTTCGGTCAGCCTGGCGACGCCAATGCACTCGATGCTCTGGTCAATGAGTTTGCGACCTCCTTGCAGGCGCTTGAGACCAGTCCGGATGATGCTACCACGCGGCTTCAGGTGCTCAATGATGCATCGGTGCTGACGCGGGCCATGAATGATGCATCCGAAACCATTCAGGCGCTGCGTCAGGATGCCGAGTTCGCCCTTGAGGATGCGGTCCAGAGTGCCAATGACATTCTGCAGAACATCCAGAAGCTTGATCAGCAGATCCAGGAGATCTCGCTGAGCTCTGGCGGGTCTGCCGCAGGTCTTATGGATCAGCGCGATGCCTTCGTCACGCAGCTGGCAGAGCTGGTGCCGGTGCGGGTGACCCAGCGGGATAACAACTCCATTCAGATTTCGACCACCAGCGGCCTCACGCTGTACGATGTCGAAGCCGTTCAGCTCGATTTCACCGCTTACGGTACGGTTGGACCCTATACGGAATGGGACAGTCAGGCGACAGACAACCAGTTGGGCTCGGTCTACCTCAAGTCAAACACCGGTGAACTGACCGACATAACCCTCTCCGGGGGCTTGGGCGGCAGCCGGATCGGGGCATTGCTGGAACTGCGCGACGATGTGCTGGTCGAGGCGCAGGAGCAGCTGGACAGTCTGGCCGATGGTCTGGCTGATGCCTTCGGCAAGTTCGATGTCGAGGGCAACGCCCTCACGGTTGGCGCGCAGGATGGCTTTGATCTGGATCTTTCGGACCTTCAGTCGGGCGACGAGTTCACCTTCACCTATCAGGATGTGGGGACAGGCGAGACCAATACGGTGACCTTCGTGCGGGTCGACTCGGCAACTTCCCTGCCGCTTGGTGATGATGTCACGGCGCGCAATGACGATACTGTCGTCGGTATCGATTTCTCCGGAGGCATGGCCAGCGTCGCTGCGCAGGTGCAGACCGCGTTGGGCGGCGCCTTCACGGTCAGCAACCCGGCAGGCAACGATCTGCGGATCCTGGATGACGGAGCGGCCAATACGGTGGCCATCCAGTCGTTCGATGCGCGGGCCACTGCAACGGGTCTGCAGCAGACGGCCGGGGCGCTGCCGTTCTTCGTTGATGCAGGCGCAGGACCGGACATCTATTCGGGTAGTGTCGACGGGCAGGTTCAGCAGACCGGTTTCTCCGGGCGCATAACGGTCAACCAGGCGCTGTTCGATGATCCAACCCTGCTGGTGCGGCACAGCGCCAGCACGGGGATTGCCGATCAGACGCGCCCTTCGGAGCTGCTTTCTGCCCTGACCGATACCAAGCTGACCTTCTCCTATCAGGCTGGTGGGGCGCCCGTCAGCATGACTGTCGATGAATTTTCCCGTCAGGTGATCTCCTTCCAGTCACAACAGGCTGAAACGGCCCAGATTCGCTATGACGGCCAGCAGATTGTCATGAACAACGTTCTATCGCGCTTCGAGGAATCGGCCAGCGTGGACGTGGACGAGGAGCTGGCGCGGCTGCTGGAACTTCAGACGGCCTATTCGGCCAACGCGCGTGTCATGACCGCGGTCAAGGAAATGATGGATGCCCTGATGCGGATGTAATCGCTGAGGGTCGACTGGAAATGGAAACGACATCATGATCGGTACACTGAACGGCTATTCGTCCTCTGTGATGATGAATGTACTGAAGAACAATTCGAGCCTGATGCAGGATCTTACCATCCAGCTCAGTACGGGCAAGAAATCACAGACCTATGGCGGACTGGGTCGTGATGTCGGCCTGACGCTCGATCTGCGCAGCCAGATAAGTGCCATTTCTGGCTATCAGACCAACATCGAGCAAGCCCAGCTTCAGATCAACATGATGAATGTGGCGCTGGAGCGGATCGTGGACATGGGGGCGGATGTCAGCGGCTCGGCAACCGGCACCCAGTATGATATCACCTCGAACAACCAGTCGGTGGCACAGGCAACCTCTGGCACGCTGGTCAGGGAAATGATCGGGCTCCTGAACACGGAAGTGGATGGCGACTTCGTCTTTTCCGGTACCACGACCGATGTCGTTCCTGCCTCCAGCTATGACCGCATCGTCTATGGCTATGGCGGCGAGGATGGTCTTCTGACGGTGACCGACGAGCGCATTCGGGCCGATGCCGGCGCGGATGGACTGGGGCGGCTTGATCTGACGGCGGCGGGGCCGACCTTCACGATCGCCGAGCAGGCAACCGACTTTGGCTACAAGCTCAGTGCCGTGACCAGTACCCTGAGCAATGTGACGGTCAACGGGCCGACAGGCAGCCCGGCCGGTATCGATGTGACAGTAACCGGAGCGCCAGAAGCCGGGCAGGTGCTCAGTTTTACCTTCGACATGCCGGATGGCTCCATTGAAATCATCAAGCTCACCGGACAGGATGGCCCGACCGATGCTTCTGAGGGGCAGTTCTCGATCAACGGAGCTCCCGATGTGGTCGCGGCATCCATTCGTGATGTACTGGCGTTCCAGTTGGGCAAGAATGTCGCTACGGAAGGGGAGGCTGCGTCCCGCATTCAGGCTTCGCTTGATTTCTTCATGACCTCAAACGATGGAGAACCGAAGCGGGTGGTCGGAACGCCGGAGACGGCAACCACGCTGGATACGGCGACGGCTGCGGGCAAGCCGACACTCAACTGGTATGCGGGTGACAATTCGACCGTCAGGTCGCGCGATACGGCGAAGGTGATGATCGACAACCGGCTGAGCGTTTCCTACGGTGCTCGGGCGAATGAGGACAGCATTGCCAGGCAGCTCGCCTACATGACGGCCTTTTCGCTGCCGACCTATGATCAGAACAGTGATACCGACAAGGCCCGGTACACCCATTTTGCGGACGCCATTTCTGCTGGTCTGGCGAGTGTCAACCAGGGTGACGTGGTCAAGACGACGCTCACCGAAATCGGTGTGGCCAACAAGGCGATGGAAGATGCCAACTCCCGTCATCTGACATCCAAGAGCATGTTGCAGACGACCTTGTCGGACAAGGAAGGTATCGATAACGAAGAGGTTGCTGCCAAGATCATGACGATCAAGACGACAATCGAAGCCTCCTATCAGGCCGCATCAATGATGTACAACCTCTCGCTCACCAACTTTATCTAGGAACTGGGTCGGCGCTGGCGCCTGCGGCGTTAACCATTGAAAGAAAAAAAGCAGCCTTCGAGGCTGCTTTTTTTGTGGCGGGGCAAAGATCGATGGCCTCAATAACCGGCTCAAAGGCAGGGTAACAAAAAAAGCGCCAGTCCTTTCCGGGTGGCGCTTGTCGTGGTCGTTGTCTTCCGATTTGCGAGGGGATCTGGTCCCGGTCGTCTTAACCGTCGGCGCGGAGGCCTTCTGCGATATTCCGGTTGATGTTGATCAGGCTGTCAACGGACGCCTTGTCAGGTTCGGTCATGATGCGCAGGGTGTGGTTGAAGGTGAAGATGCCTAGGTTGACCAGATTCTGGCGCAATTCTTTTGGCATTTCATGGGTTTCGCTCATCAGCTCGCCGACGAATAGAGTCCAGATCTTGCGATTGAATGTCAACGCCTCATCGAGCTGCGCGCGTGTGCACTCGGGGGATTTGGTCCGCTGCAACTTGGCCGCAGCCTTGATCAACAAGGCTGCTTCGCGTTCCCTGGGAGACCCTGCGTGGGAGCTGGCGTCCTGATAAGCTCTAGCCGCTGAATGATTGTACATTCCGAAGTAACTCCTCTTCGAACTTTATGAGAGCTTTTGCTTCTTTCAATGCAGGATAAAAGGAACTGGTTAAAATTTTGTTATTTATGCTGTCGATCAGCGTTAATGAGCTGGGGGCAGCGTGTAAAAAATCATTTACCAAAGTGAAGTACATGTCCTTATGTCCCGCTATATCTTGTGCGAGATACATGAGTTGTATGCACAGATAGATTCTTTTTGCGGGACTATTTGCGGTCTCAGATGTCAGGATGTCTTTTTCACGTAAAATAGGTGCCTGCCCATCAACAAAGAAGCGTGTACGATGGTCACCATTGGTAATAACACTGTTTCCAATAATAATTCGCTCGCCTGGACGTAGTTCTATTTTAAGAGACATCTTTATTCCTCTGTTCACATAAGTGAATTTCTGCGTCTGCTCGACTTTCTCAACAGGGATAATGGTCGGCGCATCGTATTAACAAACGGTCGCGAGTTGTTCCTGTCCGATAAATCGTGATGTGAAACTCCACTTGGCGGCTATTGCTTTAAAGCAATCCGATTGTCTTGGAAAGATCAAATAGAAAGGAAGACGTGTCCGTAAATACAAAGAAAGGCGGAGTATTTCCCCGCCTTTCTTCATGTTTCTGTAAGCTGCTATTAGGCGCGGAGGAAGCTGGTAACAGCCTGGTCGGCCTGAGATGCCAGCGACAGAGCCGTGGTAGACAGGGTCTGACGGGTCTGCAGGGCCAACATGTTGGCACCTTCTTCGTTGGAGTCAGCCAGAACAAGGTTGTCAGCACCGGTCTGAAGGGTGTTGATCATTTCCTTGGTGTAGTCCTTGCGGATCTGCACGGTGGACAGGTTGGAACCGAAGGTGCCTGCCTGTTTGCGCAGGGTGACCAGTGCGTCGGCCAGAGCGTCGAGTTTGAGGTTGGATTCCTCGGTGCTCAGGGACGAAGCTTCGGTCAGGGCCAGACCGGATGCGGTCATGTCGGCGGACTCGATCACCAGTTCGGACTTGTTTTCGTCACGATGCTCGTTGAAGGACACCGTCAGGTCATTGGTCGAACCGTTGATCAGGTTGATGCCGTTGTAGCTTGCGTCGTTGGCCAGTTCGTCGATCTGCTGAAGGATCTCGTTGTACTGGGTGACAAGTTGGCTGTTGTCAGCGTCCGAATCCCCGGCCTGGTTAACGATGGTCAGGGTGTCGACGTCGCCAGCAGCAGCACCGTCTGCCCAGGTTACAGCCGTTTCGCCAGCGTCGACATAGTCGCCGTCAGCAGGGGAGCTGAGGTCTTCCGAAGCAGAACCGCCGAAGCCGAAGGCTGCCGCGATAGAAGTGCCGGTTGCGCCATCCTGTGTGGTACCAGCGGCGGCGTCAGCGTCAGTGATCGTCAGACTGAGATTCTGGTTGCCGTTGACCTGAAGATCGAGGCGGCCGTCTTCCGTGATCGATGCGGTGGCAACGCCGGAAGCGTTGATGTCATCAACCAGATCGGAGATGGTGTAGTTGTCGCCAGTGGTGCCGTCACCGTTCGCATCGTTCAACGCCTTGCCGGTAGCGGCAAAATGCGCATCAAGGTCGAACGTCTTGGTTACGCCGTTTTCTGACGTGGAGGTGATGACGAAGTTGGAGTCGGCTGCGCCGCCAGCGCCGACGCCCGTCATGCCAAGAGCGCTCAGGGTCTGGGACTCGACGCGATCTTTGGTGGTGGTGCCGGTGGTGCCGGTGGTGTCGATGTTGGAGCTGCTCTGGATGTGGGTAGCAGACGCATTGTTGTTGTTGGACTGCGCCTGACGTACGGTTGCCTGAGCGCTTTCCACCAGATCGGTAATAGCCGTGATGCCGTTGTCGGCAGCCTCGATCGTCTTGATCGAGTTGGAAATGCCATCCAGCAGATTGCTCAGATCGTTTGCACGAGCAGAGAGACTTTCAGAGGTAAAGAAGTTGGTTGGGTTGTCCAACGCGGAGTTGACTTTTTTACCAGTTGCCAGGCGGTTCTGCGTGGTAGCCATCATGTCGGCAGTTTTCTGCAGGGACAGGAGGTTTGAGCGCACGCCGGCGGAGAGAGTGATATCCGAAGACATTTGGTTACCTTTCTGGGTACTCGCATACAGATATTGTTATTAGCCTCCTTCTGAGGCTTGATCTGATGGTCGCGCTTAAACCCTAATTTAAGGTTAACCAGTCCTTTCGTATTAACCTAAACAAAGTGTTACATTTCCAGTTTGAGAGAAAAGATCCTTTTCTTTGTAATTTCAGAAACTTGGAAATGTGCAGAAACTTAATTTTGAGTTACTGATGGGCTCGAAAAGTTAAAAAAAACGGGACCGAATGGCCCCGTTTCCAATGACTGATTTTGTGTTGTCTATTAGCGCAGGAAGCTGAGCACGGCCTGGTCTGCCTGGGAAGCCAGCGACAGGGCGGTGGTGGACAGCGACTGGCGCGTCTGCAGGGCCAGCATGTTGGCACCTTCTTCGTTGGTGTCGGCCAGAACGAGCTGGTCTGCACCGGTCTGAAGAGTGTTCATCATGTTCTTGGTGAACTCTTCGCGGATCGTAACCGTGTTGAGGTTGGAACCGAAGGAAGAAGCCTGGCTGCGCAGGGTCGTCAGGGCTTCGGACAGAGAGTCCAGCTTCAGGCTGGCTTCTTCCGAGCTCAACGAGGAAGCATCCGTCAGCGACAGACCGCTGGAGCTCAAGTCGGCAGACGCGATGGTCAGTTCGGACTTGTTGTCGTCGCGGTATTCGTTGAAGGCCACGGTCAGGTCGTTGCCAGTGCCGTTGATCAGGTTGATACCGTTGAAGCTGGCGTCACGAGCCAATTCATCGATCTGATCCATGATCGAGTTGAACTGGGAAACCAGCTCGGAGTTGTCGGCATCGGTGGAACCGGCCTGGTTTACGATGGTCAGGGTGTCAACGTCGCCCGCTGCTGCACCGTCTGCCCATGTTACGGCCGTTTCGCCAGCGTCGACATAGTCACCGTCAGCCGGAGAGCTGAGGTCTTCAGAGGCCGATGCCGCAAAGCCGAAGGCTGCTGCGATTGAGGTACCGGTTGCGCCGTCCTGCGTGGTGTTATCGGTGGCGTCCTGGTCGGTGATGGTCAGAGACAGCTGAGAGTTGCCGCTGGCTTTCAGGTCAAGGCGGCCGTCTTCGGTGATGGAAGCGGTGGCAACGCCGGAAGCGTTGATGTCGTCAACCAGATCCGAGATGGTGTAGTTGTCGCCGGTGGTTCCGTCGCCGTTGGCGTCGTCCAGGGCCTTGCCGGTTGCTGCAAAGTGAGCGTCAAGGTCGAACGTGCTGGTGACACCATTTTCCGAAGTGGAGGTGATGACCAGGTTGGAGTCTGCTGCGCCGCCATTGCCGACGCCGGTCATGCCAAGAGCGGTCAGGGTCTGCGATTCTACGCGGGCCTTGGTGGTTGCTCCGGTGGTGCCGGTGGTGTCGATGTTGGAGTCGCTCTGAATGTTCGTGCCAGCAGCATCAGAGTTGGCAGACTGAGCCTGCTTAACCGTGGACTGAGCACTTTCGATCAGGTCGGTGATGGCCTTGATGCCGTTATCGGCAGCTTCAAGAACCTTGGTTGCGTTGCCGATGGAGTCCATCAGATTGTTCAACTCACCAGCGCGAGCGTTCAGGCCTTTGGAAGTGAAGAAGTTGGATGGGTTGTCCAGCGCTGAGTTGACTGCCTTGCCGGTAGCGAGGCGGTTCTGCGTGGAAGCCATCATGTCTGCGGTGTTCTGCAGAGAGAGCAAGTTGGCGCGTACGCCGGCGGAGAGAGTGATATCTGACATTTCCCCATAACCTTTCTGGTTAGTACTCGTCGTCCTTCTTGGACTATGACCGTTCGTGGTCAGGGGCAGAATGACTTCCAATTGAGAATCATTAGTAAAATTATATGGTTAACGGTTGTCAGGGTTAATGGCGGGTTAGCGATGCGGGGTTATGGTTACCAAAGTGTAGATGCTTCCTGGTGCAACGCTGAATCATCAATGTTGCCAGTCGTTTGATGTTTTGCTTTCTGCTGACAAAAATTAACAAGGCGTTAAATCGATTGCAGGATATCACGGCATCTGCTCGGCAGAAGCTCGCAAAACCTGAGTGAGACCTTCCCGCAGTCTGTAAAATTTTTAAAAAACTTGAGGGCGAGCGGTAATATACACAAGCAGCCAGAGCGCCTTGCGGTTGTTCTGTCCTGCGATTTAGCAATGTTTGGATGGTGCTGTGAGGGGGCGCAGGACAGACCTCCATGGTCGCAACGGGTGCGGCCATGATCCTGGAGCGGCTCGAGGGGAGGGCTGCCCGCCTAGATGTTGACTTCGAAATGGGGCAGGTTGTCGTCTTTCTTGCCGGTGGAGGGGGCTGCCTGATAGGCGCGCAACTGGGCTAGCCCGTCGGCCAGCTTTTCCTCCTGCTGACGTTCGTCCATGGAGGCGGTCAATTCCGAGAGATCATCCTGAGACAACAGCTCACGGTTCTTGCGACGGCCCTGCCGCTCATCCTTGTCCTTGTGGCTGGCCTTCTCTTCGTCCGGATCGATGGCTTCATATCCGGTGTTGCCGTGTTTGAACTCCACATGCTGATCACGCATGGCATTCTCAACGGCTTCTTCGCTTTCGCTGCCGGGTGTGGTTCGCTTCGCCGCGGTCTTGCCTCTCACGGTGGCGGGCGGCTGCATTTTCTGCACGGATAAATCCATCGGTCGCCTCTAAGTCAACAAACTGCTGAACAGGGTAAGTATAGCCTAATATTCAGCGTTTGTCATACTGGACGACTTTCCTATCTAAAATTGAAGTTAAGTTTCTGAAAATTATAACTATCGGTAGAGGGGTGGAGCGATCGTCGTGCGGGACCCCTTTGCAGTAAAACAGATTGGCAATACTGGCGATTCGGCAAAGGGGTATGGTTTCGTATCGTATAATGGCGTCCAAATTGTGCTGATCATAAGTCGTTGCGAATTCTCTATGTCCTGAAACAGCAAAGGAGCGATCCGTGAGGAACGCTCCTTTGCAAAAGCTTGAAGTCGCAAGCAGTATAATGGCTCAGATCACGATTTGGTATCGATCGAGATACCCTGTTTCTGATTGGCCTTGACCGGAGCTTGCCCGGCGCGACCGTAGGTCTTTGCCTTTGCACCCTTCTGCATCTGCTCGTTGATGTCGCTCACCAGTTCAGATGATACTTCGCGGGCCGTGGCGATGACGGCCAGATTGGCCTGCAGTGTGTTCTGGAACATCTGGTGACGACGGGCCAGTTGTTCGGCGTCCTGGGGAGCCAACTGCTTGACGATGGAGGCGTTGGCGGCAATGGCTTTCTGCAACAGCATATACTGAATGGAGAGCTGGTTCTTGGCTTCAACCAGATCCAGAGCCTGTTTCAGCTCGCCCTTGCGCAGCAGCTCCGTCTCCTCGATCAGGACAGAGTCCAGCGCATCCATGATCTGCTCGATGGCAGCCAGCAGGCGCTGCACATCTTCGGCGCCGCCGATCGGGGTCTTGGCAAGCGCGGCGGCCTGGGTGACAGGATTTTGGCTGCCGTTCTGGGAGTCTGTCATATTATTGTTCCACTTCCTGTGCGCTGAGCAATTCGCGCATTACGGAGTCCGCAATGCCGATGCCGCCGGATTTTGTTATTTCGTCTGCGTAGGTCTCTGTGAGGAGGCTGCGATAGGTGTTCTGAGCATAGGAGTCGCCGAATTCATCCTGTCCGGTTCCCTCGAACATGCCGGACAGCATCTGGGAGAGAAACACGCTCTCGAATTCCTGTGCGGCCTGACGGGCCTGTTCTTCCTTGCTCAGGTTGGCCTGGATGCCGTGGTTCTGGGCGATGGAGAAAGGGGTGGAGTTGACGGTGGTCATTACATCACCTCTATTTCTGCCTGAAGGGCACCTGCTGCCTTGATGGCCTGAAGAATGGAAATCATGTCGCGTGGGCCTACGCCCAGGGCATTGAGCCCGGAAACAAGATCACGCAGAGGTACGCTGCCTTCCAGCATGGCCAGTTTCTTTTCTGCTCCGGTCTGGACGCCGACATTCGAGCGCGGGACGACAGCGGTTTGTCCGCGAGCGAGCGGGTTGGGCTGGCTGACCTGCGGGCTCTCGCTGACGGTTACCGTCAGGTTGCCCTGTGCGATGGCGACGGTGCTGACCCGGACGTCCTGTCCCATGACGATGATGCCGGTGGTTTCATCAATGATGATCTTGGCCGGCAGATCAGGCTCGACGTTGAGCTGTTCGATGTCGGTGATCAGGTCGACGATGTTGCCATTGAAATTGTGCGGCAGGGTCAGGCGAACGCCGGTGGGGTTCAGCGGTTCGGCCACGGGCTGGCCGATCAGGTCGTTGATGGTCTGTGCAATGCGGCGGGCGGTGGTCAGGTCCGGGTTGCGCAGCGAAAGACGCAGGGTGGTCATGCTGGCAAGCTGGAAGGACAGCTCGCGCTCGATGAGGGCCCCGTTTGCAATGCGCCCGGAAGTCGGAACGCCCTGAGTGACGGTTGCGGCATCGCCCTGGGCGGTAAAGCCGCCGATGGCAATCGGTCCTTGCGCAATGGCATAAGTTTCGCCGTCAGCACCCATCAGCGGGGTTACCATCAGGGTGCCGCCCTGAAGGCTCTTGGCATCGCCAAGCGCACTGATTGTCGCATCGATCCGGGAGCCCTGCACCGAGAAGGGAGGCAGGGTTGCCGTGACGATGACGGCGGCCACGTTCTTGGTGTTGAGGTTGGTGCCGGTGATGTTGACACCCATTCTTTCCAACATTGCCTGCAAGCTCTGCTTGGTGAATGGGGCTCCGTTCAGCGAGTCGCCGGTGCCGTTGAGGCCGACGACAAGGCCGTAGCCGATCAGCTGGTTGTCGCGAATGCCTTCGAAGTCAACGATATCCTTGATGCGGGATGCACTCATCGCCGAGGACGTGGCGATAATGAGGGCAGCGCAGACCATCAGGATACGGGTAAGGAGTGACATTTTCGAAAACCTTCTTGATACAGGCCGTTGACGCGTTGAGTTTGTCAAATTGCAAGACTTGTTGCATAGACCATTGCAAGGCGCGTGCCAGACTCGAAATTACGAGTTTTCCGGTCATTTTTGCCGGAATTCCGAGCCTTTAAATTGTTTCTGGCATTTTTCTCAATGGGTTTGCATTGGGAGGGGTGCAGAATTTGCCGGGTAGGTTAACGCTTTGTTAACCAATTGGGTTAATCTTTTCCTAAGACGCCAGGCTGGCGCGACTTCGGGATCTTCCGCAGTGCCATGATGATGGTTTGACGGGTCAGACAAGACGGGATGTTGAAATGCGAGTACAGGGTGGATCAGGAAGCAAGCAGGTTTCCAAGTCAGGGACGTCGGGTGCTTCGAGGTCATCATCAAGCAGTTTCTCCGTTCCGGAAGAAACGCAAGGCGCCTCGCGGTCCCAGCAGACAGTACAGAGTGGGGCTGTTCAGGACGTTTCGGCGCTGATTGCCCTTCAGTCGGTGGATGATGCCTTGCACGGCAAGAAAAGAAAAGCCGTGCGCAAAGGTAACAAGATGCTGGATCTACTTGAAGAAATCAGGATGGGTATTCTCTGTGGCAGCTTGTCCATTGCGGTGTTGCGGCAACTGGAACGACTTTCTGCGGAATCGGAAGCCAGTGGCGACGAGCGAATCGATGCACTTCTTGAGGAAATCTCCCTGAGGGCTCAGGTTGAAGTCGCAAAACTGGAAGCACTTCATAAAAACTGAGTATCCGTTGCTCATTTAAGATCGTTTATATGGAATATCGCACGTAAATTAATCTCTTTATACTTTTTTTATAAAGAGTAGTTGTGCGTCAGTCTTGCACCCTCTATATAACGGTCGTCTTTTCCAGGGAACTAAGGGGTAAGCCCATGTCGATCGAGATAGATGATGACTATCGTCCTTCAGACAGTGAGCCCTTCATGAACGAACGGCAAATTGAATATTTTCGTCTCAAACTGCAAAAGTGGAAAGACGAAATTCTGAAAGAAAGCCGTGAGACTTTGCAGCATCTTCAGGATGAAAGCTCCAACCATCCTGATCTGGTGGATAGAGCCTCTTCGGAAACCGACCGGGCGATCGAATTGCGCGCACGTGACCGGCAGCGAAAACTGATATCCAAAATCGATGCGGCTTTGAAGCGGATTGAGGACGGGTCCTACGGCTATTGTGAAGATACCGGGGAACCAATTTCACTGAAACGCCTTGATGCCAGACCTACTGCCACTCTTTCCATTGAGGCGCAGGAACGTCACGAGCGGAGAGAAAAAGTCTACCGGGATGATTAAGGCTCTCAGGTTTGCCTCTTTCTGAAACGGTTTTATATTTTAAGTTTAATATTAGAAGGCGCGGATCCTGGAGAGAGATCCGCGCCTTTTATTTGTGATCATGCCAAATTGGGGAGCATGGCGTGATCACGGATCGGGAGGCCAGATTGGGAGCGGACCTCGCCGATGCCAGATCCAGTGGTTCGGGATCTGGTGGGGAGCTTGGGAGTGGCGGGCCGGAGCCCGCCTCGCGGTTAGAATGGCAGGATGATGTCCATGACCTGCTGGCCATAACGAGCCTGCTGGACATCGGAGAGCTGGCCGCGGCCGCCATAGGCGATACGGGCTTCGGCAATCTTTTCCGATACAATGGTGTTGTCAGAGGCGATATCCTCCGGCCGGACGATGCCGGCGACCAGAATTTCACGGACTTCGAAGTTGACCCGGATCTCCTGACGTCCCTCGATGACCAGATTGCCGTTGGGCAGAACCTGGAGTACGACGGCGGCGACAGATGTGGTGATGGTTTCAGACCGGTCGATGGCGCCTGTACCGGTGGACGACGAACTCGAGGAGGCGTCTGCCAGCGAGGAAGCGTCAATATCACCTAGGCCCGAAAGGGCGCTGGTCAGAGCGTTGCCGACCGAGCCCGACATGCCGACGCTGTCACTGCCGCTGCGGCTGCGCGAGGTCGAGTTGTCGATCTTGGCGCTGTCGGTGATGCTGACCTGAACCGTCAGGATATCGCCGACCTTGTTGGCGCGTTGATCCTTGAAGAACTTGCGTGATCCGGTCTGCCACAGGGAGTTGGGGCTGTAGGCCGCCGCTTCCACTGTCGGCATCGGCATTTGCACCGGCTTGTAGCCTTTCTGGGACGTCGGATTGTCGATTGCCGACAGGGCCGGAGCCTTGCCGATGTTCTTGAGGCGCTCACCTGCACCGCAGGCGCTCAGAGCAGACGCCATCAAGCAGATTGAGATTACGTGGATGGTTTTCATGGTCAATTGGCTCCGAGTGAGGCGACGTTCTGGTTCGGTGTAGTGATTTGCAGCAGGCCGTGGCCTACGACTTGAGCGCGAATGATGCGGTTTGTCTGGGCGTTCTGGACGGGAATGATGTCGCCCTTGGTGCCGTCAGATAATGCCTTGCCCATGATCGACAGGTTCAGGTTGCCCGCGTTGAACATGATGGTGACCGTGTCGGAACGCTTGACCATGTCGGGTTCGGTGAAAAAGGCCGCGCTGGCAATGGTTCCTGGGCGCAGTGACTGCTTGACAGCCTTGCCGATAACGTCGGCAAGGTTTGCCGGGTTGCTGGCTTCGGCTCGCTGGCGCGGCATCGGTGTCATGGTGATATCGTTTTCCGATACGACTTCTCCGCTGCGGATGGTGCGGGAGACAACTGGAACCATAACGGTTTCGACGGCGCGGCCGTTGAGATGCACGATGCCGAGGTCTTCGCGACCATAGATGGTCAGGTTGGCAATGAAGCGTCCACTGGCGCGGTCAAAGCGCAGGTTCCGGACTTCGAATGGAGTGAACCCTCCGACGGCAGCGTGCTGATCGGTGATGTGGCTGTTGAGTTCGACATCGAGCTGCGCCGTTGCGGAAACGTAACCCTTGGCTTGCAGCTGGGATGCGACCGAACCAAGAATGTCGGCCTCGGTGACGAGCTCGGAAGCCCGCGCCACATTGACGACGGCGATGTTGTTGGCCGTGACCTTGTTGAGGCCGGCGCGCAGGGCAGCCTCAAGGACAAGATCTGCCTTGATGCTGCCGCTCTGTCCCAGGGACGGTGAGCGGAATACGGCCGTGCCAGCAAGGGGGCCGGCGTTGATGAAAAGATCGCCCAGCGTGACAAGCCGGTCTTCAACGGTGACGTTGGCCTTGAGGATGGCCGTGTCGGTGTCGATGGTGAGAGCGAAGGCAGTCTGGCTGCCGGTAAGGGCGGCTGTGAAGCCAAGGATGGCCAGACAGACAGTTCTTGCAATCCGTCCCAGAGCTGCCGGACGTTTTGCCATATCGAGAAATGTGCGTTTCATCTTATGGGGCCTAGCTTAGCTGAGAGGTTGCAGACAGCATGTCGTCGGCGGCCTGAATGACACGAGAGTTCATTTCATAGGCGCGCTGGGCGGCAATCAGGTCGGAAATTTCGGTAACCGAGTTGACGTTGGCGCTTTCCAGATAGCCCTGAAGCAGGTTGCCGTAGCCGTCATCGTTTGGAACTGCGACCTGAGGGGCACCGCTGGCTCCGGTTTCGAGGAACAGGTTGTCACCCATCGGCTCAAGGCCGGCCTTGTTGATGAAACGGGCCAGAGTGAACTGACCAAGGGTGTTGGTCGTGGTGCTGTTGCTCTGGGTGACCTGCACCTCGCCGTCACTGCTGATGGTGATGTCGCTGGTATCGTCAGGGAAGGTGATGCCGGGCAGCACTTCATACCCATCAGCGGTTACCAGTCGGCCGTTGCTGTCCATTTCAAAGGATCCGTCGCGGGTATAGGCCGTGCGGCCATCCGGCAGGGAAACCTGGAAGTAGCCTTCGCCGCGAATGGCGACGTCTAGATCCTTCTCGGTGTTTTCCAGTTCGCCCTGAGACATGACGCGGGACGTCGCAGCAAGACGGACACCCGAACCGATCTGGACGCCGACGGGAACCTGTGTTCCCTGGGCCGAGGTGCTGGATCCGGCGCGGCGCAGGTCCTGATAGAGCAGGTCCTGAAATTCGGCACGCTGCTTCTTGTAACCGGTGGTCCGCATGTTGGCGATGTTGTTCGACGTGACCTCGACGTTGCGTTCCTGCGCCATCATGCCGGTCGATGCGATGTGGAGTGCTCTCATGTTCGATCTCCTGTTCTATTCAGCGTCAGGCATTCAATCTGCCGAGTTTGTCGATTGCGGTTTCACGAAGGTCATTGGTGGCCTTCAATGCATTGGCAAGGGAGCCGTAGGCGCGGGAGACTTCGATCATGCGAGAGATTTCAACGACACCATGAACGTTCGATTGTTCGATGTGACCGCCCATGAGGTTGTGTGTCTCGACTGGGGTCGGGTTTTCGCCGATGAAGAGCGATGTGCCCTCTTTCTTGAGAGCCTGCAGGTTGTCGAAGGTTACGACCCGCAGTCGTCCGACCTCGCCGCGGTCGGAGGTGATCAGGCCATCACGGGTGATGTTGATGTTGGTGTCTTCCGGCGTAAATGTGACCGGGCCGTCTGCGCCCATGACCTCATATCCGTCGGTGGTGACTAGCTGGCCCAGATTGTTGATGTCGAACTCGCCGTTGCGGGTGTAGCGTTCCCCGTTTGGCGTGTTGACGACCATGAAGGATGATCTGTCGTTGATCGCGACATTGACAGGATTGCCCGTGGCGACAATCGCGCCGGGCTCGAACTGTTTTACGATCACGTCATCCTGCACATAGGACAGCTTCTTGTCGGAAGCGCGGAAATCGTCCATTTCCGCGACCGGCATGATGTATTCCTTGAACAACAGGTTGTCGGACTTGTAGCCCGCCGTATTGATGTTCGCCAGGTTGTTGGCGATGACATCCATCTTGCGCCGCAGAACCATCTGCCGCGTAAGACCTATGAGTTGTAGGTTCTCCATAAGCGTTAACCACTTTGCTCCCAAATGATGCGCATCTCTGCTCCCCAGCGTGATGCGTTCAGATTGTGTTAAGCATGAAGTGTGCCAAAATGCGAAACATATATATTTCAATGGCTTGATGATATATGGTGGCGGCGAAGGCAAAGGATTCGGGGTTTAAAAATGCCCAGTGGGAAAAAGTTGCCGATCTGGCTGTGTCCAAAATTTGGAAAGGTTTTGTTAACCTTTTCTGCGCTATTTATTAAGGGTTATTAACCATGGTTGATGAATCGTTATCAGGTTGGATCCTAGATGTCGGATGAAGTTGAAAATGACGAAGAAGAAGGCCGGTCTGGTGGTGGCAAAAAGAAGCTGATCATCATGATTGCCCTTGCTCTGGTGCTGGTTGCCGGCATCGGTGGTGGTGTCTATTTTTTCATGTCTTCTTCCTCCAGCAGTGTGGTCGAGCCTGAGAATGATCCCAACGCCGAGCCTGAGAGCAAGGCCTACTTCTATGATTTGCCGGAGATGACGGTCAATCTGAACTCGCAGAACCGCCGGGCGCAGTATCTGCGCCTCAAGGTTTCGCTGGAGCTGCTCAGTCAGGAACAGGCGCACAAGATCGAGCCGTTCATGCCGCGGGTTCTGGATGCCTTCCAGGTCTATCTCAGGGAGTTGCGGACGCGGGATCTTGAGGGATCGGCGGGATTGTTCCGGTTGAAGCGGGAGCTTCTGAAGCGGATCAATGATGCGATCTATCCAGTCAAGGTGAATGACATTCTGTTCAAGGAAATCCTTATTCAGTAGGACTTTCGATAGGGCTTCAAATGGCGGACGATGACGACAGCGTAGACCTTATGGCCGATTGGGGCGCCGCTCTGGAAGAGCAGGGCGCCGGTAGCGCCGACGAAATGGCTGCGCAATGGGCGGCGATGATCGATGAGCCGATGGACGGGGAAGACGGGTCCTCGCGCGGTGCTGATCGTGTGCTCAATCAGGAAGAGATCGATAATCTGCTCGGCTTCAGTCTTGATGATGGCTTTGCCGGAGAGCGCAGCGGCGTCCGCGCGCTGATCGATTCTGCCATTGTCTCCTATGAGCGTCTGCCGATGCTGGAAATCGTCTTCGACCGTCTGGTTCGCATGACAACCACCAGTTTGCGCAATTTTACCTCGGACAACGTCGAAGTGTCCCTGGACTCGATTACCTCCATTCGTTTCGGCGACTATCTCAACTCCATTCCGCTGCCCGCCATCCTGACGGTGTTCAAGGCGGAGGAGTGGGACAACCTGGGACTGATCACGGTCGATTCCAGTTTGATCTATTCGATCATCGATGTGCTGCTCGGGGGCGGTCGCGGGACCTCTGCCATTCGGGTCGAGGGGCGTCCCTATACGACCATCGAGCTCAACCTTGTGCGCCAGATGATCGAGATTGTTCTGGAGGATGCGGAGGCAGCCTTTGCGCCTCTGTCTCCGGTCAACTTCACACTGGAACGTCTCGAAACAAACCCGCGCTTTGCCGCCATTTCCCGACCTGCCAATGCGGCAATCCTGGTTGAATTGCGCATTGATATGGAAGACCGGGGTGGCAAGATCGAAATGCTGCTACCCTATGCTACAATCGAGCCGATTCGAGATCTTCTGCTGCAGATGTTCATGGGCGAAAAGTTCGGCCGTGATCCCATCTGGGAGGGGCATCTGGCAACGGAAGTGTTCCTTTCGGAGATCCAGGTCGACGCCCTTCTGTTCGAGAAGAAGATGTCGCTCAGTGAAATCATGAAACTCGATGTCGGCCAGACCCTGATGCTGGAGAGCGGGCCGAACGATCCCGTTCGTCTGAAATGTGGCGGGGTCTATCTGACAAAGGGTGTCATGGGGCAGCACAATGGGAATATTTCCGTACAGGTCACCAACAAGTTGGCCAAGCCAAAAATGACGCTAACCGCGTTTGAGAAAGCCGCACAGGGCGCATCAGGGAAAGGTGAGTAGAAATGTCTGCTGGAATGATGATTGAATTGTTTGTCGCCTTTTTGCTCGTTCTGACGATCGGCTATTGCATGACGCTGAACCGTCGCTTGAAGCGCCTGCGCAATGACGAGGAAGCCCTGCGTGCCACCATTGCCGAGCTTATCACGGCAACCGAGATTGCCGAGCGGGCCATTCTTGGCCTCAAGGCCACCGCAGGCGACTGCGACAAGAACCTTGCCCATCGCTTGATGGAAGCGGAACGGCTGGCTTCGGAATTGCAGTATTATGTCTCGCAAGGGGAAGGGGTCGTTGGGCGGCTGGTCAAGATTTCCGATGCCGTGCGCGGCGGTGCCGTGGCTGTGGAACAGCCGCAACTGGCGGCTCGCCCGGCTCTTGCGCAGGATAACGGATACACCCGTGTCAACACTGCCGGATACAGCCGGGGTGTTTCCGCTCATACCCATTATGAAACGCTTGACAGGGATGCCGGAGCGCCGCTCGTTGAAGCCATCGAAGCGCCCCGCAGCCTCAAGGATGCTGCTGCTGCCACATCCGAACGTCTGATGGCTATCCGGCAGAAGAGGGGCGTTGCGGCATGACACAGGTTCGTCTGCTTCCAACCGTTCTGATTGCCGTGGTTGGATTGCTGTGTATCAAGGTGGCCCATCTGGTTGTCTATAGCGACTTTGCTGGCGGTTCGACTGCTCCAGCCCAGGCGCAGGAGGCCCCTGCTGCTGCTCCTGCCAACGGGGGCATGGCTGCTGGTGCCGATAATGCGCCAGCGCTTGCAGACCCTGCTTCTGACCCGTCTGCGCCCTCTCTTGGTGACGAGCCGCCTGCTTTCGTTGACGGCATGAAGGTTGATCCGACGCAAGGATCCCGCTCCGAGCTGGCCATTCTCGAACGCCTCGCCAATCGTCGCAAGGAACTGGATGATCGGGCAAAGAGCATCGAGATGCGTGAGGCTCTGCTGAAAGCGGCCGAAAAGCGCCTGCAACAGCGGGTGGACGAATTGAAGACCATCGAACAGTCGATCGAAGTGGCAACCAAGAAGCGCACCGAGGAACAGCAACAGGACGTCAATCGTCTGGTTGCCATGTATTCGTCGATGAAGTCCAAGCAGGCCGCCCAGATCTTCGAAGTGATGGATCAGGAAATCCTGCTGGATATTGTCAAGGCCATGAAATCCCGCAAGCTCGCAGCGATCATGGGCGAGATGAAAGCGGAATCTGCCAGCGCTCTGAGCGCGGCGATTGCCAACAGTAACTCACTTGAACAGACCATGCAGTCGAGTTCGTCTGATCAGCTGCCACAAATCGGCAATTGATCTGTTTGAATGTCTGTTTTGGGCCGTGTTTAACGGGTTTGGTAATTCACGAGAAAGCATTTTCATCTAGTCTGGTTTCCAGGATGAATGCTCGATGGGACGCTTGTCTGTCGATGTTTGGTGTGTTTCTCGGTTCTGGAGACCTTTGATGTCGAATGTGGCACGGCAGATTTCGTTGCAATGCCTCAAGGCCTGCCAATGGGTGCGGGCCTGGCGTTACGCCGTCGCTTATCGGGCTCTTGTCTCGGTTTTCCTCTTGCCATTGCTGATTTTGGTCCTCCATTCGGTGGCCATGGCACAGCCGACCTCGTCACCGAAGGGCGAACTGGAAATCGTCACTACGAAGGAGGAGGGCTACGGCCGTATCCTCCTCAATTTCAAGGGACGAAATCTGCTGCCGGGGCATTCCATCAAGCAGGAGAACAGCGTTTTCGTCATCCGGTTCGACGATCCGATGAATTCGACCTCCGTCTTGTCGTTGCCGTCCATTCTACCCGATTACATCACCGTCGCTCGCCTTGATCCCGATGGAAAGGGCATTCGCATCGCCCTCAAGCCGGATGTGCGGATCAATACCATGGAAGCGGGTGAGAAGCTGTTTGTCGATCTGTTGCCAACCAGCTGGAGCGGCCTGCCGCCCGCACTGCCGGCCGATGTGGTACAGGAACTGGCCAAGCGGGCCGAGGAGGCTCTGCGTCTGGCGAAGTCTCTTGAACAGGCCAAGGCCGGAACACGTGTGCGTCCCAAGCTTGATCTGCGCATTGGCGATCACCCGACGTTCACCCGTGTTGCCTTCATCTGGAACATTCCCTTTGATTCCACCTTCGAGCGCCAGGGTGCTCAGGTGCGGGTCGATTTCAATCACGAGGCGGATGTCGATCTTTCCAAGATCCGCGCCGAGCTGCCTGCCCTGGTCAACGATATCAACGTTTCCTATGACGGTGGCGGAACGAAGTTTCTGATTGATGTCGCCCCGACATCCGATGTTCGTGCCTTCCGCGAGGAAGGGTCCTATGTCGTCGACATCACCGGCGACAAGGTGCTGTTCGAGGCCAAGGGAGCGGAAGAGAACATCACGCGGGCCATCACAAGCAGCGGTGACACCGGCGTTGTCGTTTCCCAAGGAACTAGCGAAGATAATTCCACTGCGAATGGTCCGGCCAGTGCCAACAACAGGATTGGCTCCGCCGATACCTGGGGGGATGCCAAGGATGCGGCTGCCAGTGGTGATCTCATTCTCGGGCCGGGGCCCAATGGCGAAGATCAAAGCAGTGCACTGTTTGCCAACGCGCAGGTTGCCGAGCCGATCAATCCTGACACAACGTCTGCGGCCGATGCCGGGCAGGCGGAGGCCAATCAGCAGAACGCTGCGGTCAATGATGCCTATCTGACGATACCGCCAGCAGGTGCCGAGCCCAAGCCGGTTTCCGCCGACACCCGGCCCTCTGCCATTCCTTCGACGGAGACTGCAGCGACGCAGCCTGCGGCTACCGTTGCTCCTGCCGCTCCTGCAAACCCGATTTTGCCGATGCCTGATGCCAGCCCGGTTGCGGAGGCGCCGTCCATTGGCGACTTGCAGACCGATCTGCTTGCGCCGACGCAGCCCGATCCGGCGCAGGAGAATATCCTGCCCGGCGAAGATCGCATTTCCGGCGAGAGCAACGCCGAGCGGTTGACTGGGGTGACTTCGGACCTGACCGCCCAGTTGCTGCCTGTCGAGGCCAAGGCCTTCGGGCGCTCGGTGCGTCTGTTCTTTCCTTTCAGGGATCCGACGGCCTCTGCCGTTTTCAAAAAGGATGGCGTCATTTGGGCCGTCTTTGATACCGCGCTTGGGCTGGACATTTCCAGTGCCCGTGGTCAACTGGCTGCCATCGCCGATGATCTGGAGGTCTGGCGGTCGGGGCGGACGGCGGTTCTGCGGATTCCACTCAAGAACTCGCGGCTGGTGACCTTCTCGCCCGAAGGCTACGGATGGCTTCTGACCATTGGCGATATGGTCGTCGAGCCGACCAAGCCGCTGCACATGGCCCGCACCAAGATCAGTGGAGGGCGTTCGGCCGTACGGGTGAAGTTTGAAGGCGCTGGCAGCATTCTCAAGCTGCGCGATCCGGGGACGGGTGAAAACCTCCATGTGGTCACCGGTCTGGGGCCTGCGCGTGGATTTGTCAAATCCCAGCAGTTGGTTGATTTCTCGACCCTTGTGTCTGCCCATGGCATAGCGATCACCGAGAATGTCGATGACCTGCAGGTCGCACGGGATGGTGGCTTCATCTATATCAGTTCTGGAAAGGGATTGACCCTGTCGAGCACGGCGGCTGCCAAGCCTGATGTCAGTGGTCTGACCAATGGCAGTGGAAAGGTGCGGGAGACCTATCTCAATCTTGAGTCTCTGGTCGCAAGCTCACCCACCGCCTTTACCCGTGAGCGTCAGGCGCTTGAGGCCAAGCTGTCGCAGTATGACGACCTGATGGCGATCCAGAGCGAAATGGAACTGGCCAAGCTTCTTCTGGCCAATGGCTATGGGACTGAAGCGCTGGGGCATCTTCAGATCATAGAGGATTCTGCACCAGAGTTTGCTCGCGGGCGTGGTTTCCGAACGCTTTTTGCTGCGGCCGAGCTGTTTGCCGGACGCCCGGATGCGGCGTTTCAGCGCCTCAATCATCCCGAATTCGACAATGATGCGGATGCCTCGGTCTGGCGCGGGCTGGCAGCCGCGCAATCGGGGCGGTGGCGCGAAGCCGAGGATGCGCTTGATCTTGCATCGACCGTATCGCAGGACTACAGCGTCCATGTCCGCAACATGATGCTGCTCGACGGAGTGGAAATCTCCCTGCTTGATCAGCAGTTCGGCAGTGCCGCAGCAGCGCTCGCCGAAGTCAATCCGGCCTATCTGGATCAGGAAGGGGTTGCCCGCTACAATTTGCTGCGGGGCAAGATTGCCGTGGCCCGCAACCAGCCAGCCGAGGCGCTCGATGCTTTCAAGACGGCGCGGGAAACCCGCTACATGCCGATTGCGACCGATGCCTGGCTGCAAGAAATCAAGTTGAAGAATCAGGAAAACGACATTTCCAATGATGAAGCCATTGATGAACTTGAAGGCTTGACCACGATCTGGCGCGGCGACGAGGTCGAGCTCAATGCGTTGCGCACGTTGGCTCATCTCTATGTTGACAAAGGCGAATATCGCAACGCATTCGAGACGCTCAAGGCAGCGACCAGTTCGAACGCGGCATCCGACGTCACGCGGGTTCTGCAGGAGGAAATGAACGGTGTCTTTTCCTCGCTGTTTCTCGATGGCAAGGTGGACGAGCTCTCCGCCATCAAGGCTCTTTCCCTCTATTATGACTTTCGCGAGCTGACGCCTGTTGGGCGTCGCGGCGATGAAATGGTTCGCAGACTGGCCGACAAGCTGGTCGAGGTGGATCTGCTGGATCGTGCCGAGGAACTGCTCAAGCATCAGGTCGACAATCGCCTGAAGGGGGCGGCCCGGTCTCAGATTGCTGCCGATCTGGCTGTGATCTATATGCTCGACAGCAAGCCGAACATGGCATTGGATGTGCTGCGCCGCACCCGTCAGGCCCAGTTGCCGCTGTCGCTCGAACGCCAGCGGCGTCTTGTCGAGGCGCGGGCGCTTGCAGAGCTCAACAAGGTGGATCTGGCGCTTGATCTGATCAAGCCGCTGCAGGGATCTGATGTGGAACAGTTGCGCGCCGATATACTGTGGCGGGCTAAACGTTGGCAGGATGTGGCCGAACAGATCGAACAGATGATGGGCGACCGGTGGAGCGTACCAGATCCGCTGGACAAGGATGAACAGACCAACATCTTGCGTGCCGGGATTGCCTACAGCCTGTCGGATGATCGTCTGGGGCTGGATCGTCTGCGGCGCAAATATGCCAAAATGATGTCGGATACGCCGGTCTCAGGGGCCTTTGATGTGGTAACACTGCCGATCGAGCAACGGGACGGGCAACAGTTCCAAGCCATCGCGCAGGAAATTGCCGGCATTAGCACCATGGAACGTTTTCTGAAGGAATACCGGAACCGCTATTTGCAGCCGGATTCGGGTAATCTGGCAGACACGGCTGCGCCGGGCGGTGCGAACAACGGGCCACAGAATGGCGGGGGCGCTCCGCAGGCCTGATCCAAAGCGTGATTTCTCTATAAGGCAAGGGAAAGAGTACCCAGCCATAACTTGAGACAGGGCATGAACAGACGGGCCGCGAGCGGCCCGTTGTTGCTTGTGTTGTGTCATTGGACACTCTGCCTCGAAGGTGGTCTGCGCCTTGGGCGGCCTGACCTCAAGGGCTGCAGCGGGTCAGCCGCCCAGGAAGCTCTTCACCAGTGAACCGGTAATCAGGTTCCAGCCATCAATCAGCACAAAGAAGATGAGTTTGAACGGCAGGGAGATCACCACTGGCGGCAGCATCATCATACCCATCGACATGAGGATGGAGGCGACAACAAGGTCGATGATGATGAAAGGCAGATAGATGAGAAAGCCGATCTCGAACCCTCGACGCAGTTCGCTGATCATGAATGCAGGTACCAGCACGCGCAGGCTTATGTCTTCCGGGGTGTCTGGTGTTTCCTGGTTGGCCATGTCGAGAAACAGTGTGAGGTCTTCCTCTCTCACATGCTGGCGCATGAAAAGGTGGAACGGCCTTGATGTCAACTCGAATGCTTCCGGTGCCTCGATGGTGCCATCCACCAGCGGCTTGATGCCGGTATTGTAGGCTTGCTCGAAGGTCGGCTGCATGATGAAGGCCGTCAGGAACAAGGCGAGGCTGACCATTACCGTGTTGGGCGGTGAGGTCTGAAGCCCGAGCGCGGAGCGCAGCAGCGACAGCACGACAACGATCCGGGTGAACGAGGTCACCATGATCAGAATGGATGGGGCGAGCGATAGCACCGTGATCAGCGCGACAAGCTGTACGGCCCGTTCAGTCAGGGTCAGATCATCGCCAAAACCGATGCTCATCTGCTGGGCAAGGGCCGGATTGGCCAGAACCGTAAGGCCCAGAGCCATGGCAATGACAGCCATGACCGAAAGCCACAGGGACCGCAGCGACGATGCGGCCTTTTGTGAGGCTGGCGTTGTCGCGGCCGGTGTGGTTGCCTGATGCGAGACCTCTTGCGAGTGGAGACAACTCATTTCTTGATTTCGCTCGAAAGCTCGTTCAGGAGACGATTGATCTCGTCATCATAGGATGCAGATTCCGCAAGGGGCCTCAAGCCGTGGGCAGGCCGTTCGGACCGGGCCGGATGTGGACGGTTGGCGGCCTCAGAGGGAATTGGGTCCTGATCGGCCTGTTGGTCGGCTACGGGTTTCTGCTCGCTGGCGGTTTCCTTTGAAGAGCTTTCGGCGCTGGGCTTTTCCGTTTCGGGCGCCTTCACCTCATCTGAACCGGGGGCGGACGGCTTGCTTTCGTCCATATCTGCGCCACTTGTCGGCTGCGCCGGTCCTGTGTGCTTTGCCACAGGGGATGGGTGCTCAGATGGGACGGTGTCTGGCGATGGGGCATCCTTGAGAGCTGGCGTCTGCGGCTCTCTACGCGAAGGTGCTGGCTGGTCAGCTGTGTTTGCTGCTGAAGGCTCCGAGGCAGGCCGAGGCTGCGATGAGGCTTCTGGTGCGACCTGCGGCCGGATGCGCCCTGTGCCGGCTTCTTCGCTCTGGGTCGGGGCCTGCTCAACGGGCTGCGGGGTCATCGGTGCTGCCGGACGGCCATAGCGAGGGGCCTGTCTGGAATCGGCCGGTTGAGACGTTGGAGAAGCCTGTGGGTCACGTCCGTAAGCTTCGCTGCGCTGCGGCTGGTGCAGTTTCGGCCCCTTGGGTGGCATTGCCGAATGCGGCGGGGTCGGGCGCGTGTAGCTGGCTGCCGGGGCATAGGGCGGCGGTGCGTCGTGCGGACGTGCAGCCGATGAAGTTGGCTGATTGCCGTAGGACGGAGCCATCTGCGGCGCTGCCGGAGACTGGATCGGTGCCTGTCCTGACGGGTGCGCAGTCGCTGGTGAATAGGGCTGCCCTGACAGGGGGCGAGGAGGTGCCATGCGCGGCTGTATCGGCGGCTGCGGCAGGTCCTGTTGCGCGGGCTGTGGCACTGCCGCTGCTGGCATCTGCGCAGGGTGATGCGGCTGGGCTGCCGGCGCTGCTGCGATCGGTGGCTGTGCGATGGTTGCTGCCTTGCCGTGAGCTGCTGCCACATGAGGGAGGGACATCGGGGCCGGAATACCCTGTTCAACGACAAGGTCGGCTTCTCCGCCAATCATCAGCAGATGCTCGACATTGTCTCTGCGTACCAGAAGCAGGCGACGCTTGTGGTCGACAGCAATCACTTCCTTGATGGACAGTCTTGGATCTTCTCCTTGCCGGGCAATGCGTGCCGAAACCAGATTAAGCTTCTTCATGATCCAGGTCAGAAGGAAGATTAATATCAGGATCACACCAAAGCCGATCAGGACCTGAACAAGCACGCCGCTTTCAATGCTCAACATGGGGTTTCCAATCTTGTCTTATACTGTTCTTGTACTGTCAGTCTTTTCTTTAAGCTGTCATTGGCACTTCAGACCCGCACTCTTCCACCAGAAGGCCCGTTCATGCGCCAAAGGAAGGAATTTGCCTCGGGCGAATCTGAATGTATCAAAGCATCTTAGCGATATTGAAATATTTTGGGCGGTTTTTATACGCAAAATGCAATTTTTACCCGTCGTTATTTTTGGCAATATCTGCGGAATTCAGCCATATTTTTCCCGTCACTTTGTTTCGTTAACATCTTGTTAACCATTTGATAGGCAAAATTTGCCCAAGAGGTCGTCAAGGATACGTCCTCATCGTCTTCGCTCAATCGAATTGAAGAGGCAAGTCGTTGGCAATCGGTGATCTGAAATTATTCGAAATGCTTCGCTCGAAGATGCACTGGCATCAGACGAGGCAACGGGTGTTGGCCGAGAATATCGCCAACGCTGACAGTCCCGATTATCTTGCCAAGGACCTCGCACCGATCAATTTCAACACGATTCTCAAGCTGGAAAAGGCCGGGGGCCTTCAAACCCGTCAGACCAACAAGCTTCATCTGCAGGGAAAGTCAATCTTTCCCGATGGAGATCTTGTTGGCAAGAAGATGGACGGGTTCGAAATGACCCCTTCGGGCAACAACGTGAACCTTGAAGAGCAGATGATGAAGGTGACGGCCAACCAGATGGATTATCAGGCCGTCGCCAGTCTCTACACCAAGGGATTGGGCATGATACGCACTGCCGTCCGCAAGAGCTGACGGTTGCCTCAGGCAGTTGGTACTGTCTTGGCCATGGCACAATGGAATGAAAGGAAACGGAATGGATTTTCTGAAATCGATCATGATTGCGGCTTCCGGTCTGCATGCGCAAAGCGGTCGTATGCGCGTGATTTCGGAAAACATTGCCAACGCGGATTCAACGGCCCGTACGCCGGGTGGCGATCCTTATCGTCGGCAGGTTCCCACGTTCCGTTCGCATTTTGACAAGAAGGTCGAGGCCAATCTGGTTGAAATGGGGCGAGTTCTTCCCGACAAGTCCGATTTCCGGATGCAATATGAACCGGGCAACCCGGCGGCCGATGCCAATGGCTACGTGAAGATGCCGAACATCAATTCCCTGATGGAGGTCACCGATCTGCAGCAGGCGCAGCGCAGCTATCAGGCCAACCTCAATGTGATTACGGCGACCCGAGAGATGGTCACCAAGACGCTCGACATTCTCAAGGCCTGAACGAATTCCAACCGGTTTTTACCCCCAATGGCCGTGACTGGCCTGATGAGTTAGACAATGATCAACACTTCCCTGAGCGCCGCGAACGCATATAATCTAGCCCAGAAGCTCACGAATCAGACACAATCAGATCAGTCGCTGCAAAAAGCTGCCGATGCCAAACCCGATTTCGGGGCTATGGTGAAAGACGGGGTGCAGGGTGTTCTCGACAAGGGCAATGTTGCCGAGAAAACAGCTACCTCGATGATCAACGGCAAGGCGGATGTGGTCGATGTGGTGACGGCGGTTGCTGAAACGGAAGTGGCTTTGGAGACGATGGTTTCTATCCGGGATCGCGTGATTTCGTCCTATGAGTCGATCATGCAGATGCCGATCTGAGCATGAATGACAATCCGTGCTTCGGGCCTGTCGGTTTCATCAATTCCACGTGTGAAGGAGAAGCGAAATGACGGGTCCGGAAGTGCTGGATATTGCTCGGGAAGGGGTTTGGGTTCTGATCAAGATCGCCGCTCCCATCATGCTCGTGGGGCTTGTTATCGGTGTTGTTATCGCCCTGTTCCAGGCCCTGACACAGATTCAGGAAATGACCCTGGTGTTCGTGCCGAAGATCATCGCCATCTTCGTGACCATTCTTCTCACCATGCCGTTTCTCGGAGCAACCCTGAGCGGCTACATGCACATGTTGATGGAGCGCGCCATTTCCGGGTAGCGATGCCCCTCCTGGGGCTCGTGCCGGTGCGACCTGCTCATGCTGCTGATCGATTTTCTCCCACAGACCGCCTATATCTTCATTCTGATCTTTGCCCGGATCGGAACGCTGTTCATGTTACTGCCCGCCTTTTCCGAACAGGCGATTTCGACCCGGTTACGGCTTGTGATCGCGCTTATGACAAGCCTGCTCATGTATCCGATGGTTGCTGCCAACTATGGGGTGGTACCTGGAACGCTGGCCGGGATTCTGGTGGCCATGGGGCGGGAGATGATCATTGCTGCGCTGATCGGATTGTCGATGAAGCTGGTGATGGCGGCATTGCAGATTGCCGCAACGACCATCGCCTTTCAGATGGGCCTGAGTTTTGCCATGGGGTCTGATCCGTCATCGGGCCAGCAGACCGTGCAGATCGGCACTTTCCTGAGCACGCTGGCCATTGCGATGATCTTCATCACCAACCTGCACTATCTGATGATTGCGGCCATGTATGACAGCTATCAGCTGTTTCCCGTCAATCAGCCGATCGCCATCGGTGATATCGCACAATATGCGACCGACATTCTGGGCGAATCCTTTGTCATCGGGATCAAGCTGTCCTCGCCCTTCATCGTCTATGGATTGATCTTCCAGTTCGCACTTGGGCTGCTGTCGCGCCTGATGCCGCAGTTGCAGGTCTATTTTCTGGCGATGCCTGCGAATATTTTCGTCGGGCTGTTGCTGTTTATGGTACTGCTGATCACCATGATGACCTGGTATATGGGGCATGTCGAAGACGTGCTCGGGAAGTTTATCATCCGGTGATGTCGGGGTCTCTCCCGCAATGGAGAGGCATGGCGCGCCGTTGGAATTGATACGTTCGGACTGGTTCAGGAGACTGTCATGGCCGGTAGTGACGACGACACAGAAAAGTCGGAAGAGCCCACTCAAAAGCGTCTTGATGACGCGATCAAAAAGGGTGATGTGGCGAAAAGTCAGGAAGTGTCCGCCTGGTTCTCGATGATGGGGACCGGGCTGGTCATCGCTTTGCTGGCGGGTTTTGTTGCGCGGGGCGTTTCAGACAATTTGCGCGGCTTTATCGAGCATTCCTGGCAGTTGTCGCTCAATGGATCGCTACTTGCCCAGATCTGGAGCAAGGTCGGCTATGCGATGCTTGGGGTCATCATCCTGCCAATGCTGGCGCTCGTCACGCTGGCGGTCATCGGCAATCTCATCCAGCACCGGTTTGTCTTTACCACCGAGCCCATCACGCCCAAGCTGTCCAAGGTCAGCCCGCTGAGCGGCTTCAAGCGGCTGTTCTCGAAGGAAAGTCTTGTCAATTTTGCCAAGGGTCTCATCAAGCTCGGCGCTGTCGGCTCGCTGTTCTGGATGCTGCTCTATCCGGAAAGGGATCAACTGGATCTGGTCATCGGGCTGGAGCCGGTCGCGCTTTTGTCGCTTGTGCAGAGCCTTGCCATCAAGCTCGTTCTCGGGGTCATCCTGCTGATGGCCGTGGTTGCCGGTATCGATTTTCTCTACCAGCGCAATCGCTGGTACGAAAAGCAGAAGATGTCGATGCAGGAGGTCAAGGAAGAGTACAAACAGCAGGAAGGTGACCCTATGGTCAAGGCCAAGCTGCGGCAGGTGCGCATGGAGCGCAGTCGCAAGCGCATGATGGCTGCTGTTCCAGAGGCTTCGGTGGTGCTGACCAACCCGACCCACTATTCGGTGGCGCTTAAATATGATGCCGGCAGCATGGCGGCGCCGGTCTGCGTGGCCAAGGGCGTGGACGACACGGCGATGCGCATCCGCGAAGTGGCGCGCGAACACGGCATTCCGATCGTCCAGAACCCGCCATTGACACGTGCTCTTTATGCCACGGTTGAAATCGATGACGTCATTCCGGAAGAACACTACAAAGCTGTTGCTGAAGTCATCAGTTACATTATGAAACTGAAAAATCGGTCGAGTTGGTCTAGCAGCAACTGAAGTTTTCAGGCAACTTGAGAAGCAACGATTCGAGAAGGCAAGGCCGCTAATAAAGGCAGGGACACACCAGATGGGCAAGCTGACAGGTCAGGAAAAGACAGAACCGGCCATGATCGATCAGAGTGAACGATCTGGAAGCATCAAGTGGCTGTTGTTGCTTGCGTTTTTCCTTGTTGGCGTGGCAGTTGCCCTGGTCCTGTTCAAGGGCAAGATCGGTGGCGAGATCCAGCTGGTGTTTCTGAGCGTTCTGGCCGGGCTGGGAATCCTCTCGCTTTTGGGCTTTGCCGCCGGGCTCATCCAGATGGGCAATCAGGCACCCGAGCAGCATTTGACGCGACAATTTGTGGATAGCATGAACGAGGGGATCCTCGTCTGTGATGCCAAGGACCGCATTGTCTATGCCAATGCCGAATACGGACGGCTTACCGGTGCTGACGGGTCGGCCTCCATCCGTTCCATCGAACGCAGCTTTGCCGGTGAGCCCGATGCCGCCGAAGCCATTTACCGCTTGTCGGAAGCGGTGCGGTCCGGCCGACCGGCGATGGAAGAGTTCCGGCTGTTCCGGGCACCGAGTGGTGCTGCCGATGGCGAGCCGGAGCCGCAGGCGCGCTGGTTTCGCATCCGCGTGCGCAGCATGGTCGATGTCGGGGTCAGCGGCAAGGTCGAGGACCTCTATGTCTGGCAGGTCAGCGACATCACGCGAGACCGGGAACGGCAGGAAAACATCTTTCAGGAGCTGCAGCTGGCGATCAACTATCTCGATCATGCCCCTGCCGGCTTCTTCTCGGCCGAACCGGATGGCCGTGTGATCTACATGAACGCCACGTTGGCCGACTGGCTGGGCTATGATCTGGCCCAGTTCGAGCCACGGCAGCTCAATCTGTCCGAGTTGGTACCCGGTGACGGTACCGCTTTGCTGGATGCTGCCATCAGGGCGCCTGGCATGCCCAAGACCGAGATGATTGATCTGGATCTGGTCAAGCGCAACGGGCAGGGGCTGCCGGTGCGGCTGATGCACAGGGTGCCCATGGCATCCGACGGCACGCCGGGGGCGTCGCGTACACTGGTGCTGAACCGCAGTCCGGGCGAGGACATTTCCGAGGAACTGCGAGTTGCCGAAGTCCGCTTCGCGCGCTTCTTCAACAATACCCCGATTGCGATTGCGGCTCTGACCGGAGAAGGTCAGGTTCTGCGGACCAATGCTCCGTTCGCACGGATGTTCAAAGCCGATGCGCCTGTCGATCCGGACAAGGTCGAGACAGAGGATGGTGAACGCAAGGCGCCGTCGATCCTCGATCTGATTGTCGAGAAGGAGCGGGAAGCTTTGAGCGAGGCCATCGAGAAGGCTCTGCAGGGGCAGAGCAACATCGTACCGGTCGAGAGCCAGCTTGCCGAAGACAAGAACCGCACTGTCCGCTTCTTCCTCTCCGGTGTCGAGGACAGCGAAGGGGATGACGAACAGATCATTGTCTATGCACTCGAGACCACCGAGCAGCGGGCTCTTGAAGAACAGTTTTCGCAGAGCCAGAAGATGCAGGCGGTCGGTCAGCTTGCCGGTGGCGTTGCCCACGACTTCAACAACGTTCTGACTGCCATCATCGGCTTCTCCGATTTGCTGCTGACCAGCCACCGTCCGAGCGATCCGGCCTTCCAGGACATCATGAACATCAAGCAGAACGCCAACCGCGCCGCCTCTCTCGTGCGTCAGCTGCTGGCCTTCTCCCGCCGCCAGACACTGCGCCCGCAAGTGCTGGCACTTGGTGACGTTCTGGCAGATCTGTCCATTCTGCTCGACCGACTGCTCGGCGAGAAGGTGGATCTGGATCTTGTCCATGGTCGCGATCTGTGGCCGGTGAAAGCCGACCTCAACCAGCTTGAGCAGGTGATCGTCAACCTTGCTGTGAATGCGCGCGATGCCATGCCCGAGGGTGGTCATCTGACCATCCAGACGCGCAACCTCTCTGCTGAAGAAGCTGCCGAAATGCCTTACAAACAGCTGGAGACAGCCGAGTATGTGCTGCTTGAAGTTGTTGACAGCGGTACTGGCATTCCTGCCGATATCCGCGACAAGATCTTCGAGCCCTTCTTCTCCACCAAGGATGTGGGCAAGGGGACCGGGCTGGGGCTGTCGACGGTTTACGGCATCATCAAGCAGACCGGCGGCTTCATCTTCCTTGAGAGCGAGATGGGAGAAGGAACGACTTTCCGCATCTTCCTGCCGCGCTATGTGGAAGACGCCAAGGCCCTCGAGGCAGCGGGAGACGCCGCTGGCGGCGAGTCTGATCAGCAGGCGCTGGCTGTGGACGCCGGAGAGGTCATCAGCGAGACACCGCCTGCTGTCACCGATCTGACCGGCAGTGCCACCATTCTGCTTGTCGAGGACGAGGAAGCTGTGCGGGCCTTCGCCGCCCGTGCGCTGGCCTCCCGCGGCTATCAGGTCTATGAGGCTGGCTCCGGAGCCGAGGCGCTGGAGATCATCCATGAGATTGATGAGCCGATCGATTTGGTTGTTTCCGATGTGGTCATGCCGGAAATGGACGGTCCGACCATGCTGGGCGAATTGCGCAAGATCCGGCCCGAGCTGAAGGTGATCTTCATGTCCGGCTATGCGGAAGAGGCCTTCCGCAAGAACCTGCCGGACAATGAAGAATTCGGCTTCCTGCCCAAGCCCTTCTCGCTCAAGCAACTGGCTACCAAGATCAAGGAAATGCTGGATGGCTGAGCCACAGAGGCTGTTCTTGCCGCTCCATCTGTGAAGCCATGAAAAAGCCCGCCAGTCGTTAGAGACTGGCGGGCTTTTTGTTGCCTTGTCGGCAGGATTGGGGACTAGAGGGCCTTGGCGATGTTGGCGGCCAGACGGGCGTTGTTCTTGACCAGTGCGATGTTGGTCACCAGGCTGTCACCGTCTGTCAGGTCCTTGATGCGAGAGAGCACAAAGGGCGTGACAGCCTTGCCATGAACGTTGAGGCGATTGGCTTCGGCAATGGCTTCCAGAATGAAGGTTTCCATCTCGTTGCGCGGGATCTCGGCGGCTTCCGGCACCGGATTGGCCACGATCATGCCGCCTTCAAGGCCAAGTGCCTTGCGCATCTTGTAGAGAGCGGCGATGTCCTTGGGGGCATCCAGACGCAGCGGGCAGTCAAAGCCGCTTTCGCGCGACCAGAAGGCCGGGAATTCGTCGGTGCCATATCCGACCACCGGCACGCCGAGGGTTTCGAGCACTTCGAGGGTCTTGGCAATGTCGAGCAGTGCCTTGACACCGGCAGAGACGACCATCACCGGAGTCTTGGCCAGTTCCTGCAGGTCTGCGGAGATGTCGAAGGTTTCCTCGGCCCCGCGATGGACGCCGCCGATACCACCGGTGGCAAAGGTTGCGATCCCGGCGAGGGAGGCGCAGATCATGGTTGCGGCGACCGTGGTGGAGCCACTCTTGCCAGCCACCAGCGCATAGGCCAGATCGGCGCGGGAGAGCTTGAGGATATCATCGCGCTGGGCCAGTGCTTCAATCTGCTGCTGCGTTAGACCGACATTGATGACACCGTCCATAATGGCGATGGTCGCCGGGCAGGCGCCTTCTTCGCGGATGATGGCTTCCACTTCAAGGGCCGTGGAGACGTTCTCCGGATAGGGCATGCCGTGGGTGATGATGGTGGATTCGAGGGCCACGATGGGGGTGCCTGCCGCACGGGCTGCCGCGACTTCTTCGCTGTAGATGATCGGCAAGGTGGAGGAATCAATGCTCATGGCGTCGTTGGCTTTCTGTTCAGCTTTGGGGAATGTCTGCAATGCAGGCTTCCAGAACGGGTCTGTTCAATATGTCGGGAACGGCCTGATCGCTCATCAGGCTCAGGCTTGCGCCCGCCATGCCATATCTGAGCGCCTTGTCAAAGGCTGCTTTCTGCAGCAGGGCGTGCAGGACGCAGGCTGTCAGGGTATCGCCCGCTCCGTTGGTGGATTTGACTTTTACTGGCGGCGCAGGCAGGGACCATTGTTGGCCATCCTTCCAGGCGCTGAGACCTGCGTTGCCCTTGGTGATGATCCCCGAGGCCACACCAGCCTCCATGAGGATTTCCGGCAGGGCGGCAAGGTCTGCATATTCATCGGCCAGAATCGCCGCCTCTGCCTCGTTGCAGAAGAGCAGGTCGATGTGCTTGAGGATATCGCGTGCCCGGTTGGCCTTGGGGCCGGAGACCGCGCTGATGGCGAGCGGGTGGGTGCCCTTGTGCAGTGCCAGCGCCTCAAGCGCGGCCGCCGACAGGTTGGTGTCTGCGATGAGCCGCGTTCCAGAAGGCAGGGCACCGAGGCATCCGATGATCTCTTCCACAGGATAGGATTCGTAGATCGCCATATCGGCAATGGCGGCGACCAGAGAGCCGTCGCTGTCTTCGATCGCCGTGTAGGTGGCGCTGCGATGGGATGGGCTTTCTAGCAGCAGGGAGATGTCGATCCCGGCATCCTGCAACTGCTGTTTGAGCAGTGTCGCGTCATCGTCCTGACCCGAAATGGTCGAAAGGGCAACGTTCCACTGAAGCTTGGCCAGACAGCGGGCGATGTTGCCGGCGACGCCGCCAACATTGCGGCTGAGGGCTCCGGGGTTGGATTGCCCCGGTTCCAGACGCGCAGTGGAGCGGCCGATGCGATCGATATGGGCACCGCCAATGACGAAAATATCAGGTGTGAAGGGATCGGACGTCATGCTCTCATCAAGCTCTTTTCAGTGCAGGCAGGAATATCAGACTTGCAGGCTTTCTGCGAGGAAAGAATGGGACCGGGCCTCGCAAAAAGAAAACCGCCGCTTGGGTGAGCGGCGGTCGGTTCCTGTCTTGGGATATAGTGCCTTTCGGCACTGATTGTAAAGAGGCTCTTCAGAGCTTGCTCTTAATCCATGGCTTTGAAGTTGAATTCCCCGCCTTCCTTGATGCCGGAGAACCAGCGGGCGGTGACCGTCTTGGTCTTGGAATAGAAGCGGAAGGCATCCGGGCCATACTGGTTGAGATCGCCAAAGGCGGATTTCTTCCAGCCGCCAAAGGTGAAGTAGCTGAGCGGCACCGGAATCGGGAAGTTGATGCCGACCATGCCGACATTCACGCGGTGGGCAAAGTCACGGGCGGTGTCGCCATCTGCCGTGTAGATGGCTGTGCCGTTGCCATAGGCATTGTCCATCACCAGCTTCAGGGCTTCTTCATAGGTTTCGGCGCGCACCTGACAGAGTACGGGACCAAAGATCTCTTCCTTGTAGATATCCATCTCCTTGGTCACATTGTCGAACAGGGATGGGCCAACGAAGAAGCCGTTCTCGAAACCATCAAGAGCAAAGTCACGGCCGTCGACGACAAGGTTGGCACCCTGTTCAACACCGCTGCCGATGAGGCCGAGAATACGGGCCTTTGCCTGAGCGGTGATGACCGGGCCGTAGTCGATGTCCTCGCCTTGGGTGTAGGCGCCGACCTTCAGCTTGGCAATGCGTTCTACGAGCTTCTCGACGAGGATGTCAGCGGTCTTCTTGCCAACGGGAACAGCAACGGAAACGGCCATGCAGCGTTCGCCGGCTGCGCCGTAGCCAGCGCCGATCAGGGCGTCGGCGGCCTTGTCCATATCTGCATCAGGCATGATGATCATGTGGTTCTTGGCACCACCGAAACACTGGGCGCGTTTGCCGTTGGCTGCAGCGCGGCCATAGATATATTGGGCAATCGGGGTGGAGCCGACAAAGCCGACAGCCTGAATGGTCTCGTTGTCGAGGATGGCGTCGACGGTAACCTTGTCGCCATTGACGATCTGCAGTACGCCGTCGGGAAGGCCGGCTTCCTTGAGCAGTTCTGCAAGGCGGAAGGAGGTGGAGGGAACCCGCTCGGACGGTTTGAGGATCATTGCGTTGCCACAGACCAGAGCCGGAGCCATCTGCCAGAGTGGAATCATGGCCGGGAAGTTGAACGGGGCAATGCCGGCCACGACGCCGAGGGCCTGGCGCATGGAATAAAGGTCGATGCCCGGGCCGCCGTTGTCGGTGTATTCACCCTTGAGCAGGTGAGGGGCGCCCATGCAGACCTCAACCACTTCAAGGCCGCGCTGTACGTCGCCGCGGGAATCGGGAATGGTCTTGCCGTGTTCGAGGCTGACGAGTTCGGCCAGCTCTTCCATGTGCTCGTTGATCAGGGCGCCAAAACGCATCATCACGCGGGCGCGGCGCTGCGGGTTGGTTGCAGCCCAGGCAATCTGTGCCTTGGCAGCAGCCTCGACGGCGGCGTCGAGTTCTTCAACGGTTGCCAGAGCCACTTTGGCCTGGACTTCACCGGTTGCCGGATTGTAGATGTCGGTGAAGCGACCTGATGTGCCGGGGACGTGTTTGCCGTTGATATAATGGCCGTATTCGCGAGTCATAAGATCCTCCCAATGTGGGGATTGTTGTGGTTGGCACCATAGTGTCTCAATAATTTTCGAATTTCAACACTCGCAAAAACGTATCCGTTGTGCAAATATTGAAGTCATGTGAGGCAGGACGTCTGGTCCGCGGTGACAGGGAGTGTGTGCATGAACTGGGACGATGTGAGGATCTTTCTGGCAGTGGCCCGGGCAGGGCAGATCCTGCAGGCGGCGCGGCGACTGGGGGTCAATCATGCCACTGTTGCCCGGCGGCTGACGGCGCTTGAAGAGGATTTGCAGGCCAAGCTTGTCAAGCGGCACACCACGGGATGCGAGCTGACGCCGGAGGGGGAAACCTTTCTGCTGGCGGCCGAGCGCATGGAAACCGAAATGCTGGCTGCCCGCGCCGATATCGGGGCGACCGACGTCACTGTGTCCGGAGTGGTGCGCATAGGTGCGCCGGATGGCTTCGGTGTCGCCTTTCTGGCTCCGCGTCTGGTGCCGCTGCTGGAGCAATATCCCGATCTGACGGTGCAACTGGTGCCGGTGCCGCGGTCCTTCTCACTGGACCGGCGGGAAGCAGACATTGTCATTACGGTGGAGAGGCCCGCGCAGGGGCGTCTGGTGGCACGCAAGCTAGTGGATTACAGTCTGGGCTATTATGCCTCTCGATCCTATATCGCCCAGCATGGGTGTCCGGGCTCGCGGGAGGAACTGGAGCAGCATCTCCTCATCGGCTTCGTGGAAGATCTCATCTATTCGCCGTCGCTCAATTATCAGGGGGAAATGTTGCGCGGCCATCAACCGCGGTTCGAATGCGCCAGCGCACTGGGGCAGACCGAAGCGGTGCGGGCAGGGCTGGGAATCGGAATCCTGCACGGCTTTCTTGCGCGCGAGGACCCCGAGCTTGTCGAAATCCTGTCTGAACACAGAATTCAGCGGGCATATTGGGCCGTCTATCACGAAAGCACGCGGCAGTTGAGACGTATCAAAGCGGTTTCCGATTTTGTTTATAGTCTTGTCGAGCAGGAGCGCGCTATTTTTCAATAGCATGCCTATTGCATTTTCCCCGCCTGCGCAGTCATGTCGCTTTCGAATGCCTTCGATGGCAATACATGGTTGACAACCGAATGGTCCAGAAGTCATATTTAGAATAATTCTAAATTAAGGTTATCCGCACATGGTCTTGAGTCTTTTCACCAACAGCAAACGGTCCTTCACGTCCCTGTCCGAGCAGGAAGTGTTGGCGCTGGCAATTTCCTCCGAGGAGGACGATGCGCGCATCTACAGGGCTTACGCCGAGCATTTACGCGCCGATTATCCGCAATCCGCCAAGATCTACGAAGACATGGCCGCCGTCGAGGATCAGCATCGCTGCAATCTCATCGAGATGTACAAGAGCCAGTTTGGCGATGTCATTCCGTTGATTCGTCGCGATCATGTCCGGGGCTTCTATGATCGCAAGCCCGACTGGCTGATGAAGTCGCTGTCACTGGAAAAGATTCGCAATGAGACGATTGCGATGGAAGACCAGTCCGCCCGTTTCTATCGTGCCGCGATCGATCAGGTCAGCAACGCCGATACACGTCGGCTGCTCGGTGATCTGGCATTGGCCGAAGAAGGGCACGAGGACATTGCCCGCGAGCTTCAGGACGAACACACACCCGATGCGGTCAAGGACGACGAGGCAAGCCACGAGCACAAGCAATTTGTGCTGACATGGGTGCAGCCCGGTCTGGCTGGCCTGATGGATGGCTCCGTTTCAACCCTGGCGCCGATCTTCGCTGCGGCCTTTGCGACGCAGGATACCTGGTCGACCTTCCTCATCGGTCTTTCCGCCGCAGTTGGTGCCGGTATCTCCATGGGCTTTACGGAAGCTGCCCATGACGATGGCAAGATCTCCGGTCGCGGCTCACCGCTCAAACGCGGCATCGCATCCGGCGTGATGACCATGGTTGGTGGCCTCGGTCACGCGCTGCCCTACCTCATCCCCTATTTCTGGACTGCAACGATCATCGCCGTGGCTATCGTGTTCATCGAGCTTTGGGCGATTGCCTGGATCCAGAACAAATACATGGAAACCCCGTTCATGCGCGCCGCCTTCCAGGTCGTGCTTGGCGGTGCCCTCGTGCTGGCAGCCGGTATCATCATCGGCAGTGGCTGAGGGGTGACAGGCTGACCTGTCCATCATCCGGCCCGCCCGACGGTTGCCCATTGGCGCTGTCCGGCGGGCTTTTTTATGGCTGGTCGGCGAGGCGTCCGGTCGGCTGGCAATTGTGAGAGCACCTCTGGTCGAGCTCTGCACACAGGTTCTTCCGCTGGCTGGCTCTTCAACAGAAAGTGATCTCGGGCGGGCCGTCCTAAAGCGAAGGGTGAATTGCACAATTGTCGCACCCTTTGCTACGATTTCCTTCCAGAAGCAAAGTCCTCACAGGGCGCTCGTCCCACGAGCACATTGTGTGAGGCCGAAGGAGAGACACCATGGCACCTACTTCATACCAAGGCCCTCGCGCTGAACATCAAGGCCAAAAAAGCATGTCACAGGACGCCCATATCGCGTTTGAACATGCCTACTCCCAGACAACTGTCAGGGAACTTCTCGCCGAGAAGGAGAGTGTTGTCTTCTCAGTCACCGTGACAACGAGCCTTGCTGCCGTGATTACGGAACTCGATATTCACAAGATCGGCAACATGCCCGTGGTTGACCTCAATGCGGGTCTGGTGGGGGTCATATCCGAACGAGACGTGATGAGGGCGATAGGCGAGTTTGGGGAAACCGCAATGGCTCGCCCAGTCAAGGACTTCATGACGCGCAATCCGACAACCTGCTCACGGGAAGACAAGATCGTCGATGTGATGCGGATCATGACCGAAGGTCGTTTCCGCCACATGCCTGTGGTTGATGGCCATGTGCTGGAAGGGGTGATCTCCATCCGTGACATCGTCATGCACCGGGTCAAGGAAGTGGAGTTCGAAACCCTCCGCCTCAAGCAGCTGATGGTTGGCTGATCCGGCGTATCCAGCGTATCCTGGGGCTTGATTGCCTTGCTCTCCTGTTCATCCGTTCAGGGGAGCAGGGTTTTAGTTGTCCAATGGCGGGCCTTCCCCACAAGATGGGAGTGATCCACAGCCGCCGGTTGCCCGTATGTCTCTCAAAAGGAGGCAGGACGGAATGACAATATCCTACCAAGGCAAATGGCAGCGGGTCTGGATTATCGGCGCGAGCTCGGGCATGGGCGCGCGGCTGGCAGAGCTGTTTGCCAGGGCCGGTGCAGAGGTGATCGTCAGTGCCCGGAGTGCCGACAAACTTGAGGTGCTGTCGCGGTCCCACGAGAGCATGGTTGCCCTGCCGCTGGATGTGCAGAATGGCGAGGCGGTCGCGGAAGCCATCAACCAGCTTGCCAGCAATGACCAACTGCCTGACCTCACCGTTTATTGTGCCGCGGTTTACGAGCCGGGCGGCGTGGAGGCGCTAAGCCATCACGAGGCGGCGCGCCACATGCAGGTCAACTATCTCGGTGCGGTCGGGGTGATTGCCGGACTTTTTCCCAGACTGAAGCAACAGGGACGCGGCGGGATCGCGATCGTTTCCTCGCTCACCTCCTATTGCGGCCTTCCTATGGCCGCTCATTACGGTCCGACGAAGGCGGCGCTTGCCAGCCTTTGCGAAACGTTGAAGCCGGAATTCGATGCCGCGGGCCTGGTGTTGCATCTGATCAATCCCGGTTTTGTCAAAACGCCGCTGACGGCCCGTAACAGCTTTCCCATGCCCTTCCTGATGTCCGATGAAGCAGCCGCACAGCGTATGTTTGATGGGCTTCGCAAAAAGGCGTTCGAAATCGCCTTTCCCTTTCCCATGGCTCTGGCGTTGCGCCTGCTGCGTTCCTTGCCCTATTCCCTGTATTTCCGTCTGATGAGGAGACTGATCTCTTGACCACCGACCTGTCTCACAGAAAAAAAGTCGCTCGGCGCTATGCCGACTATTTCGAAACCCTGCGGCCAGAGAGCATTGCCGATGTGGATGTGTTGATCAGCGATGATGTTCATTTCGTCGACCCGTTCAATGATGTGCAGGGCCGAGAGACGTTTCACCGGATCATCGAGAAGATGTTCGAGGATGTGCAAGAGCCGCGCTTTCACATTCTGGACCTGTCATGGTCGGAGCAGAGCAATGATCTCTGTCTGATGCGCTGGGATTTTTCCTGCAAGGCGCCGGTCATTGGTGACTGGGCGGTGCGCGGTGTGACCGAAATCCGCTTCAACGAGGATGATGTCATCTGCGCACACTATGATTATTGGGATGCGAGCCGGCATTTCTATGCCCGCCTGCCGGTCATCGGCTGGCTGTTGCGCAAGGTGGCGCAGAAAGCGAGCCTTTAGGGCAAAGCAATCGGATGGCAGAGGCGGTCTTGTCGATACGAAAAAGGGGCCTGAAGGCCCCTTTTGCTTTTTCTTATCGATCAGTCCGTCGATAGCCCCTATGCCGGTCGCTCGTAACAGTAATGGCCGACATTGATCGTGTCATTGGCAAATCCCGCTTCGCAATAGGCCAGATAGAACAGCCACATGCGCTTGAACCGCTCGTCATAGCCGAGTTTGGCGATCTGCGGCCACTGGGCGAGAAAGGACTTGCTCCAGCGGGCGAGGGTCTTGGCGTAGTCCGGGGCAAAGGTTTCCTTGAAAACCGGTATCAGTCCGGCTTTGCGAGCGTGGTGGTCAAGATGATCCTCGGTTGGCAGCATGCCTCCGGGGAAGATGAAGGTCTGGATGAAATCTGCACCGGAGCGATATTGCTCGTAGCCCTTCTTGTCGATTGTGATTGCCTGCAGGGCGGCGCGGCCACCGGGACGCAAATTGTCATGCAGTTGCCGGAAATAGGTCGGCCAGTGCTCTTCTCCGACTGCCTCGATCATTTCGATGGAGGCTATGGCGTCATACTGCCCCGTCTCATGACGATAGTCGCGCAGATGGAAGCGGGCCAGTTCTTCGAAACCGCCGGATTTGGCGCGGTCGACCGAATAGGCCAGCTGTTCGGTCGACAGGGTGAGGCCTTCTACCTTGCAGCCCATGTTGGCAGCGCGCTCGGCAAAGGCTCCCCAGCCACAGCCGATTTCCAGAATGGTCTGACCAGCACGGGCGTTGCTCAGCTCTAGCACGCGATCCAGTTTGCGGATCTGGGAATGCTCCAGCGTTTCGCTCTCGCTCGTGCGATAGGCCGATGAATAGGTCATCGTCGGATCGAGCCAGAGCCGGTAGAAGTCGTTGCCCAGATCATAGTGGAACGAGATGTTGCGGCGGCTGCCGCGAATGCTGTTGGCACGGGTCAGATGCTTGAGATGGGCGATCCAGCGGGCGACTTTGCCATGGGCGTAAAGATTGTTGTAGATCGAACGGTTCTTCAGACACAGATCGAACAGTTTCGCCAGATTGTCACAGCTCCAGTGCGCCGACATGAAGCTTTCGGCAACGCCGAGCATTCCGCCGCTGATGATGCTCCAGAGCGTGCGATTGTGATGAATATGAACGTGCACCGATGGTTCCCGTTCGTTGCCGGTTCCGAAAACGAGCGTTTCTCCATAAGGGAGTGTGAATTCCAGGCGTCCATAGTCGAGACCGGAGAAAATCGGGCTCAGGAAGCGTTGCCAGACGTGACGCTGCATGGCGGGCACAATCGGACCTGACAAGGAACCAGACCGATCAACTTCAGTATGCGAAAAGTTCTTTTGCAGACTCATTGATGCAATCCTTTACCAATTACCGAGCGGTGAAGAGCTGAAACGGGGTCGGTGGGCAAAGGGGGGCGTTTGTGGAATGGAGCGCCCTTGCGCCACAATTTCAGGGCCTCAAGGTGTATGGCTGCCAGGATCTTCCAACCGCTCTGCAAGAGCCTAACAAATGTGACAAGCAGATTACCAGTGCTAAATGCCATTTTTTTTGCGGCAAAGGAGGCCATCAGGGAGGATGGCTGATCGCCATGCAGGGTGATCTGGTAGGACAATTTGTCGTGTGGCAGGCGGATGGAGAAATCATACTGCCCCTTGATGTCAAGAAAGGGTGATACGTAGAATTTCTTTTTCCCTTTGTGGCGCAGGCGGGCGGATTGTGACAAACTGGCATCCTCCTCGGTCAACCGGTAGAGATAGTGATGACGCTCCCCGAAGGTGTTGTTGACCTGATAGAGAATGGCTTTGAGCCTGTCGCTGTCATCGCAGCAGAAGAAGATCGAGAGGGGATTGAAGGCTCGTCCGAGCACCCGCGGGAAGGCTAGGATGCTGAAGCGGGTCGGGCGTTCGGCAGCATCGGGAAACGCCCCCGAATTGGCAATGAGGTCGGCGACATAATCGCCGAGGCTGTCAAACGGGCCCTCAATGTGATCGGTCTCGTGAAAGCTGATCAGGTTGAAGCGGTTGACGGAAAAGAGTGCCGAGCGCCTGTCCGCGTCCCCGAGGGCATCAAGCGGCAATAGCAGTGAGGTCACCCGGTAGGCGAGCCGATGGCTGACGGCACCCTCGCGCACATGCGTTACAAGTCCCTCATAGAGGCATACATCGGGGGCAAATCTTAGATCCTGTTCCGCCATCATGCTGTTGCCGCCTTGCGGGCCGACGAGCCCGACCTGTCCGGGCCCGTAAGCGCAGGGGAGGAGACGCAGATGCGGTTCGAGGGATTGTCCAGCGACCATGGACGGCTGACACCGCCGAGCTGTTCTGCGACAGCAAGGCCTGCCTGAATGCCATCCTCGTGGAAGCCATAGCCGAAATAGGCGCCGCAGAACCAGGTGCGCCGGTTGCCCTGCAGGCGCCAGATCTTCTTCTGGGCTTCGATCGCCTGCATGGAAAAGACCGGGTGATGATAGAGCTGGGTGCGCAGAACGGTTCCTTCTGCCGGTTGCGCAATGGGGTTGAGTGTGACGAACAGATCGTCCTTTGTGGCCAGCGGTTGCAGCTTGTTCATCCAGTAGGTCACACAAAGCCGGGGAGCGGTGTCTTCCGCGTCGGAGCGGGCGCCGCTATCCTGAATATAGTTCCAGCTGGCCCAAGCGGCGCGGCGGCGCGGCATCAGGGAAGGATCCTTGTGCAGGATGGCGAGATTCTTGTGATAGGGAATGGCAGCCAGAGTGGTGCGCTCCTGCTCATCGATGTCGCCTTGTCCCGCACCGAGGATCTGTAGTGCCTGATCGGCGTGGCAGGCCAATACGACATGGTCATAGCGCTTTTCCAGCCCCTGACGCGTGCGGATGGTCACCGAGCCGGGGCGGCGGACCAGTTCCGTGATTGCCTGGTTGAGGTGAATGTTACCCGAGACGAGTGCCGAGATCTTTTCGACATAGCGCCTTGAGCCGCCGGGGATGGTGCGCCACTGCGGCCGGTTGCGAAACTGCACGAGGCCATGGTTGATGGAAAAGCGCATGAAGGCCTCGAAGGGGAACTTCATCATCTCTTCGGAAGGGATGCACCAGATTGCCGCGCCCATGGGCACCAAATGATCGTGGATGAAGGCATCCGAATAGCGATTGGCCTTGAGATAGGCCTCAAGCGTCATGGATTTTGGGTCCTGCTGACCGGAGGCGGGAGAGAGGATGTCGCGCGGGGCTTCCATATAGAAGCGCCGTATGTCGGTCAGCATTCTCAGGAAGCGCGGGTTGAGGGCATTGGATGGCTTGGCAAAAAGACCCTTGAGACCCTGGCCGCTATATTCCTGATCACTGTCGCGCAGCGAGGCGGAGAAGGACATGTCCGATGCAGCCGTGTCGACCTGAAGGTGATCGAACAGGCGGGTGAGATTGGGGTAGGTCTGCTCATTGTAGACGATGAAGCCGGTGTCCACATCCACCGGCCCGCTGGACGTCATGACCCTTTGGGTGTTGGCGTGGCCGCCGAGCCGGTCGTCCTTCTCGTACATGTCGACGGTATGGTTCCGCGACAGAAGCCAGGCCGCCGAGAGGCCGGAAATCCCTGATCCGATAACTGCAATCTGCATGGTGAACTCCGCGATTTTTCTTCTTGTTCGTATGAGCCGTGCAAGTGGATCACATCCGATGGGCGATGATGATTCATCCTACACCAGATTTTTTCATGATCAGGTCTGACTTTCTGTGATCCGTTTTTTCCCTTAACCAGTAGAAGGCATGAGACCAATTTTTGGATGGATTTGACAATGACAATGGTGCAAGCTCTCTGCAAAAGTTCAAAGGGAGGCGGGAGTATGACCGCTGGCCAGCTCAGTGCCTTGCTTGTTGCGTTGGGGGAAACGCATGATCGGGATGCCTTCCGGCAGTTGTTCGATCATTTCGCACCCCGCCTGAAAAGTTTCTATCTCAAAGCCGGAACCAGTCCGCAGATGGCGGAAGAGCTGGTTCAGGAAACCTTCACCCAGATCTGGCGCAAGGCTCATCTCTACACCCCGGAGAAGGCCGCTGCCTCGACCTGGATCTTCACCATTGCGCGCAATCAGCGCATCGACCGGCTACGCTCGGAAAAGAGCTTTGTCTACAAGGATCAGGCCTATTTCGCGGCGGAACTTGTATCGGACGAAGCCCAGACCACCGAGGTGCATCGCAACGAACTGGTCGAGCGCGTGTCCAAGGCCCTGTCGCTGCTGCCCAGCAATCAGGCTGAAATCGTCAGCATGGCCTTCTATGATGACGCAACCCATGCCGAGATTGCCAAGACGCTTTCCCTGCCTCTTGGTACGGTGAAATCCCGCATGCGACTGGCCTTTGCGCGCCTCAGAAATATCCTGTCGGAGGTGGAAGCATGATTCACCATCACTTGAGCGATGAAATGATTCTGGCCTTTGCTGCAGGTAGCCTCTCCGCCGGGCAGGCCATGGTTGTTGCCTGCCATCTGGATCTCTGTCCCGACTGCGCGGCCCGTGTGGCCGAGGCCGAGGTGATCGGTGGCGCGATGATCGACGAGGTCGAACTCAGTCCGGTGGCTGATGAGCTGTTCGAGCAGATCATGCTGGATGTCAACGAAGGCCAGAGTTTTCCCGAGCCGGAAGGTCCATTGGCCCCTGTTCCGGAACAGGACCAGATGCTGTTTGATCCAACCGGAGCGCGGGTGCCGCGATTGCTGGCCAACATGATCGGCAATGACTTCGATGCCGTCCGCTGGCGCACAGCCGGGCCGGGGATCAAGCAGTATCTCTTGCCCCTGCAGGGCTCGGAAGGCGAGAAGGTGCGGCTTCTGAAGCTGTCGCCAGGCTTTGTGACGCCCGATCACAGTCACCATGGCAGCGAGCTGACACTGGTGCTCAAGGGGTCTTTCTCCGATGACACTGGCCGCTATCGGGTTGGCGATATTCACGATGCCGAGGAAGATATGCATCATCAGCCGATTGCAGACACCGAAGAGGATTGCATCTGTCTGGTCTGCACCGACGCTCCGCTTGAGTTCAAGGGGGTGATCACCCGTCTGTTGCAGCCGATCATCGGCATATGATGGGTCTGGTGGCAGGCTGAAAATCGGACATTGTTATGGAACATATTTTTCCGGGCGCAGGTGGCGCGGGAGATTTCAGCGTGCTGATCTGGTCGCCGACCGGATAGTCTTGCGCGCTTTTCCCTCGGTTGTGCGAGACCCTGTCCGGCGTGAAGGTCAATAGGGAGATTGAGCCGTGAGCGACATTGCCATTCACTGGTTTCGGCAGGATTTGCGCCTGTCCGATAATCCTGCGCTGTGCAAGGCGATCGAGCAGGGGGCGGTATTGCCGGTCTACATTCTCGACGACGGGAATGCCGGGCGCGACGCCATGGGCGGGGCGAGCCGCTGGTGGCTGCATGAGGCCCTCTCGGTGCTGAATGAGCAGTTGGGCGGGCATCTGCGCGTCTTCAGGGGAGATGCCCGCATCATTGTTCCAGCTCTTGTCGAGGTCTATGGCGCACGCTCAGTGAGCTGGACGCGCTGCTATGAGCCCTGGCGGGTGAAGCGCGACAAGGAGATCGCTGCCCGCCTCGAAGCCATGGGATGTGCTAGCGTTCGCGTCAATGGATCGCTGTTGTGGGAGCCTTGGGCGATCCGCAAGCAGGACGGTGGGCCCTACAAGGTATTCACTCCCTTTTTCCGCAAGGGCTGCCTGCAGGCTCCGCCTCCGGCTGCTCCCATGGATGGGCCCGAGGGCATCCCCTTTGCCAAGGCGAAAGAAGATGGTGCCGTGCCGCTCGGAGGCCTCGGCCTGCTTCCGGACATTCCATGGCACAAGCAGATGGAGCCGTATTGGGAGATCGGCGAGGATGGGGCTCAGAGGGCGCTGGGGCGCTTTCTGGATGAGGGGTTGCGCGGGTACAAGTCGGGCCGTGATTTTCCCTCACAGCCCAACGTGTCCCGCCTGTCACCCTATCTGCATTGGGGGCATGTTTCTCCCAACCAGATCTGGCACGCGCTGGAAGCGATTGAGGGCGATGGTATCCCGGCCTCGGACGTGGACCATTTCCGCAGTGAGCTAGCCTGGCGCGAGTTTTCCTATTCGCTGCTCTATTACAACGAAGAGCTGACCCATGTGCCGCTACAGTCGAGATTTGCCGACCTTGAATGGCGCAATGACCCTGAGGTGCTTGCAGCCTGGCAGATGGGGCAGACGGGTGTTCCGATTGTCGATGCGGGCATGCGTGAGCTCTGGCAGACCGGCTACATGCACAATCGGGTGCGGATGATTGTTGCGTCTTTCCTGATCAAGAACCTGCGCACGGACTGGCGGCTCGGTGAGGCGTGGTTCTGGGATACGCTGGTGGATGCGGATCTGGCCAACAATGCGGCGAGTTGGCAATGGGTAGCAGGCTGTGGCGCAGATGCGGCTCCCTATTTCAGGATTTTCAATCCGGTGTTGCAGGCCGGGAAGTTCGATCCCGATGGCCTCTATATCCGCACCTATGTGCCGGAGCTCTCGCAATTGCCGAACAAGTATCTGTTTCAGCCATGGACTGCCCCAAGGGATGTTCTGGCTGAGGCTGGTGTTCGCCTTGGTGACACCTATCCTCTGCCGATTGTCGATCTCAAGGCCAGCCGGGACGCGGCACTTGAGGCCTATCACGCGCTTGGCTAGGCGGCAGCGATTTCCTTCCACCGACAGGAGCGATCAGGGTGGCCCGATGGGGGCCCATGAGATATAGGTAAGCCATAGGCCATGGATCGCCATGGGTGGGAGGCTGCCGTCCGGGTGAGGTCACGGCCGTTGCGTTTCCTGCCTCGTTGCATCCTGTCGCCAATCCATCGTTCTGAGGGAGTTAGCCATGCCGCTTTTTGATGATCGCCTTTGCTCGCTTGGGGAAGGGCCGCTCTGGCACCCGCTGCGCAAACAGTTGTTCTGGTTCGACATCATGGGCAAGGCGCTGTTGACCCGCGTCGGCGACAGGACGCAGCAATGGGACTTTGACGATTATGTCAGCGCCGGTGGCTGGGTTGATCACGACAGAATCCTGATTGCAAGTTCGACCTGTCTGTTCGTCTTTAACCTGGAGACCGGAGAGCAGCAGCGGCTGTGCGATCTGGAAGAAGACATGCCGGGCAATCGCAGCAACGATGGCCGCGCTGACCCTTATGGCGGCTTCTGGATCGGTACCATGGGGCTGAAGACAGAGCAGGGTGCAGGGTCCTTCTATCGCTATTATCGCGGCGAGCTGCGCAAGCTTTATGGGGACATATCCGTCAGCAACGGCACCTGCTTCTCCGTCGATGGCAAATCGGCCTTCTTCACCGATACCCGCAGCCGTCTGATGCACCGGGTGGCGCTGGACAAGGATGGCTGGCCGGTGGGCGACCCCGAGGTCTATCTCGATTTCCGCAGAGAAAATATCAATATCGATGGGGCTGTCTGCGATACCAATGGCATGATCTGGATTGCCCACTGGAGTATCCATGCCGTCAGGGCCTATGCTTCGGATGGTTCAATCCTGCATGAAGAGACCTATCCGGTGAGCCGCGTTTCCTGCCCCGCCTTTGGCGGTGAGGATTTAAGGACACTTTTTGTGACCACAGCCCGGAGTGGCGCATCGCAGGAAGAACTGAAGCAGCAGCCGCTGGCCGGAGCTACCTTTGCCACAGAACTCGACTTTGTCGGTCAGGCTGAACATCAGGTCATCCTCTGAGACAGCGCTCCCCGGTTCTTCATCGCTGCGCCTTTATGCGGCTCCGCCGGGGGCTCATTCCAACGCCATCTGCCGCCCCGCAAGGGCCAACCCGGCGGGGGGTGTTGGCTGGTCTGCATCGGGCTCGTAATGGGCAAGGTGCGCCACTGCCGGCGGCTTCTCCTTGAACAGCTGGATCCTGTCCCGAACCGCTTTCGGTGGCAGGGCGAGAAACTGGCGACAGTTGCGTGCCATGGAGCGGTAGTCCGGGAAACCCGCGGCAAGGCTTGCCTCTTCGAGATTTCGGTCCGGTGCGTCCATGAGCAGGTTGAGCAGGCGTATGAAGCGGTTGCAGACGCAGAGATCGTGCGGTGTGAGGCCTGCCATCTCCGGCAGGATGCGCTCGAAGCTGCGCCACGACAGGGAATGCTGGCGCACCAGCTCCTCCAGCGCCATGCGGTTGGTTGCTTCGGCCAGATGCGGATCGGCAAAGATCGTCAGGATCTTGTTGCGGGCCAGATGCTCCGGATCGGTCAGGGTGAACTCGCCCTGCCGCTGATACTGGCGCAGCACCAGAACGAAAAATTCCACCAGATGTGCCATGGCCGTGTATTCGGAATAGTCGTCGGAGCGGAAGGTTTCCATGTCCAGCAGGTCGGCGAGGCTCTTGAGGCGAGCGTAGGCGGTATAGTCGGTGAACAGCTGGCTGCGCGAAGACTGCAATGCGTGGAAATCCTCGATGAGGCTTGTGAGCTTGGGGAAACTTTCGATCAGTCGCTCATGTTCGAAGAAAATGTTGAGCAGTCGCAATGACGAGACCATCGGGTAGGCGTGGGCGTCATCGGCGCGCAGATAAGTCACGTTGCCTGGCAGCAGCAGCTGGAAGCGACCGTCCATGAAGGTTACCCCGTGGCCCTTCATGATATAGGCCACCTCATCGAAGTCATGATTGTGGAGGGGAAACAGTGGCTGCGGGTCCCTGCGGGAAATCTGGATCGGCAGCCAAAGGTTATGGAAATACCGCGATCGGGTGACTTTTGTCAGTCGGTCCGGAAAGGCGATGTCTAGGTGGAGTTGGGAAAGCATCGGGTGTCCGTTCTGCCTGAGGCCGATGACTCTGATGGTGTGTACTGGTCATTTTACGCCATCAAAATGAAAAATCCACCCATTTCAACCCTGTCTCTCCGACGCCATTCATGGTGAATTCGCAGCACGGAAGAGGAATAGCCTGCCGCAAGGCAGACAGGGAGGAAATCATGGGCTCTGGAACCGTTGTTGCGGTTGATCTGGGCGCATCGTCCGGGCGGGTGGTCAGGATCACGCTTGCGGATGGTCGACTGTCGCTGGAGGAGGTCAATCGGTTCCCGCATGGACCGACCCTCAGCGGGGATCATCTTTGCTGGGATCTCGACTATCTGTGGGGCGGCATTCGCGACGGGTTGGCCAAGGCTTTCGCCGAGACGCCATCGATTGCCGCCATCGGAGTGGACAGTTGGGCGGTGGACTTTGTGCCCGTCGATGCGGACGGGAAGGCGCTGTTGCCGTTTGTCAGCTATCGCGATGCTCGCACCGAAGGCATCATGCCGGAGTTCTACCGCAAAAGCGGCATCAGCAATCACGAACTTTTCGGCAGGACCGGAATCCAGTCGATGGAACTGAACAGTCTCTATCAGCTCTATGCCCTCAAGGGGCAGCCACTGGAGAGCTATCGGCGGCTGGATCGCTTCATGCTGTTGCCGGACTGGATCCATTTCCAACTGACCGGCATCTGGTCGAGTGAATATACCAATGCGACGACCACCCAGATGCTCAGTGTGCACGACCGCGACTGGGATCCGGATCTGTTGCAACAGGTCGGTCTGCCGCAACGGGCGATGCCCCGCATTCGCACGGCAGGGGAGGTGCTGGGACCGCTCAAGGCGGACTGGCGCGTGGCGTGGGGCCTTGCCGGAGAGGAAGGGCAGGAACCGAAGGTCGTGTTGTGTGGCACCCACGACACCGCCTCTGCGGTGGCAGCGTTGCCGTCCCTGACCAAGGGCCCGTATTTCATTTCCATGGGGACATGGGCTCTGGTGGGGCGAGAGGCCGAGGTGCCGGATCTGTCGGATTATGCTTACCGGCACGGTCTTTCCAACGAAGGCGGCGTGTTCGATACCTATCGCCAGCTGCGCAACGTTTCCGGGCTCTGGCTGATCCAGAGAGTGCGCGAGGAAATGGCCCCGGACAGTGAATTTGCCGATTGGGTTGCCGATGCCGAACAGGCTGAGCCGGGGCGTTCGCTGATCTATCCGATGGATGACCGTTACTTTCGTGCCCTGTCTATGGTCGAGGAAATTCAGGCAGCCTGTCGCGAGACCGGCCAGCCGGTTCCGACCAGTCGGGGCGAGCTGGCTCGCTGCATTTTCGACAGTCTGGCGCTCAACTTCGCCGACGTGCTGGAAGAGTTCGCCAAGGGCGAGCCTATCCCCGAACTGCACATTGTCGGGGGCGGAGGTCGCAATGCCCTCTTGTGCCAGCTGACGGCAGATTTCCTTGGCAAGCCGGTTGTTGCAGGGCCATTCGAGGCCTCGGCACTGGGCAACGCGGTGGTGCAGATGATCGGTCTTGGCTGGATTGCCGATCTTGATGAAGGCCGCCGGATCATTCGCGACAGTGAGGATCTGCCGCGCTATCAGCCGCAGACCTCGCGCGACCAGACAGACATTCGCCAGCGTTATCACGCGCTTTTTGACAGACAGAAGGAACAGGCCAAATGACTCGCCTAGACTATGATGCCGCCCGCGATACCTTTGCGGAATGGGGTGTTGATGCGGAAGCCGCCATGCAAACCCTGGCCGGAATTCCCATTTCCATGCATTGCTGGCAGGGAGATGACGTTGTCGGCTTTGAAGACAATGAAGGGGGCAGTGCCGGGGGCATTCAGGCCACCGGCAACTATCCCGGCCGTGCCCGCAGCGCCGCCGAATTGCGGGCCGATCTGGAATTTGCCTATGGCAAGATTCCGGGAAAGCACCGTCTCAACCTGCATGCAAGCTATCTCGACACGGACGAAAAGCCGGCCCGTGACGAACTCGATTATCGCCACTTTGCCAGCTGGGTGGACTGGGCGAAGGACAACGGCCTCGGGCTCGATTTCAACCCGACCTTCTTTTCCCATCCCAAGGTGCACGAGAATCTGACGCTTTCCCACCCGGACAAGGGAATCCGCGATTTCTGGATCCGTCATGGCCAGTGCTGTCGCGCCATCGCTGCCAAATTCGGTGAAGAACTCGGCACGCCATGCGTTGACAATATCTGGGTGCCGGATGGCTACAAGGATACGCCGATCGACCGTCTGGCGGCCCGCGAGCGGCTGGAAAGTGCTATCGATGAAATGATCGCCACGCCATATGATCCAGCCCACATGCTGGATGCGGTCGAAAGCAAGCTGTTCGGCATTGGCGTCGAGGCCTGCACGGTGGGCAGCCATGAATTCTACATGGGCTATGCCATCCGCAAGGGCACGCTGCTGTGCCTGGACATGGGCCATTTCCACCCGACCGAGAATATCGCCGACAAACTGTCGTCGGTTTCGCTGTCGGTCAAGGAAATCCTGCTGCATGTCAGTCGCCCGATGCGTTGGGACAGCGACCATGTGATCCTGCTCAATGACGACATTCTGGCCATGGCACAGGAACTGGTGTTTGGCAATCTGTTGGGACGCACCCACATCGGGCTCGATTTCTTCGACGCGACAATCGCCCGGACCTCTGCGTGGGTGATCGGCACACGCAACATGCAGAAGGCGCTGCTGCGGGCTCTCCTGATGCCACAGGCCGAACTCAAGGCGATCGAGGCGAAACTCGATTTCACCCAGCGTTTCCTGATGACCGAGGAACTCAAGGATCTGCCCTATGGCGTGATCTGGGATGAGTTCTGCTCGCGCAACAACGTACCAACAGGCAAGGCGTTGATCGCCGACCTCAACAGCTATCAGGCCAGTGTGGCCGCTCGCGGATAAGGATTTCGCACCATGACAGTATTTTCGCACCCGATCCCCTTTGTTCAGCAAGTCGCTTCACTGGCACGCCTGTGCTGGGAAATGGGTTGGAACGAAGCCAACGGTGGCAACATCTCCTGGCGTCTGCCGACCGATGAAGTGGAGAGCGTTCTGGCGCGCCGTTATCCGAATGTGACACCGGCAGAGCCCGTCAAGCTGCCTCAGCCGCAGCCGACGCTGGACGGGGAATATTTCATCGTCACCGGCACCGGTCAGTATTTCCGCCATGCAACAGAATTCCCCGACCAGGTTTTCGGTATTGTCCGCATCGTCGAAGGTGGCTCTGCCTATCAGACCGTCTGGGGCTTCAGCAACGGCGGGCGTCCGACCTCGGAATTTGCCACCCATCTTGCCGGTCATGCGGTGCGCAAGCGTGTATCCAAGGGCCGCGAACGGATTCTCTTGCATTGCCATGCACCGGAATTCATCGCGCTCAGCTACATTCTGCCGCTGGATAGTGCCGAATTGACCAAGGCCCTGTGGACCAAGATGCCCGAATGCATCGTGATCTTTCCCGATGGCGTCCGTATCGTTCCGCCGATGCTGCCTGGTACCACGGACATTGCCGATGCTTCGGTCAAGGAAATGGAACATGGTCGGATCATCTCCTGGACCCATCATGGCATCTTTGCCTCGGAAGCCACGCCGGACTCCGTCTTCGGCCTTGTCGAGACCATCGAGAAAGCAGCAGGGATCCATCGCAAGGTACTGTCGGCAGGCGGCGAACGACAGACCATTTCCAACGGGCTTCTCACCGAGCTTTCGGTCTATTTTGAACGTCTTCTCGTTCAGAAACCGGTCATTCCGGGCAACGACTGAGATATCGGGATTGCTGTCGGCCGGGGCTTTTGCGAGTTTGGCCGGCCGGCGGCATGGCGCTCTTTGCTTCGGTCTGCCCGATGGCACTGCCCTCGCGTGAGCCTGTCTCCCCCCAAAAAAGGAAAATGGCTGGCTCAGGCCATCTCCTCCCAGAGATCGGAGCAAAAAAGAAGCCCGCAAGTCCTGCACTTGCGGGCTTCGTGCCATTCAGGACACTCTGGGTTTCGGGGGTGGGGACGCGGTCCTGAGTTTGCTGCAAGTTGCGATCATGAGGCAATCGGCAACCGCAGTTTGGCAAGTTCTGCGGCTTCATCCGCTGAAGCATTGTCGTGAATGACGGAGCGGCAGGCCTTCATCAGGGCCAGCGGGTCGTCGGACTGGAAGATCGAGCGACCGAACAGGATGCCTGCGGCACCGGCGTTGACGATCTGGGAAACCAGATTGAGCGTGCCATAGTCACTGTTGGTCTTGGGACCACCGGCGAGCATGATGGGAACCGGCAGCTGACTGGTGATGGTCTTCAGGGCCTCGGGGCTGCCCGGCCAGTCGGTCTTGATGATGTCTGCGCCCATTTCGACGCCGATACGGGCATGGAAGCCGACGAATTCGCCATCGTTGATGTCGGCAGCAAGAGCGTGGCGGGCCCCCATCGTTTCGATGATATGGACGATGCCGCGCTCGCGGGCTGCGGTGTTGACGTCGGCATTGGCGCGGAAAGCTGCGGTTTCCACATCCGGGTCGTTATGGCCAACGAACAGATAGGTGATCACGGCTTCGGCGCCGAGGGCAACGGCGTCATCAACCGAGGCGATGAGGCGGGTGTAGCCATCCTTGTAGGCCAGCGGGGTACCCTCGCGCCACATGGTGGTCTGGTCGAGACGCAGGATGAGGGCCGGGCCACCATTGCGCACCAGACGTGGACCGTAATGAAGGGCCGAGCCGAGAGGCAGGATGACAGCATCTACGCCAGCTTCTGCCATGTAGTCGAGCATCAGTTCGGGTTGGTCCATTCCCTTGCATGTTCCCAACTGCAACGAATGGTCAAAGGCGATGCAGAAGCCGCGTTGCGTTTTCGGATTCAGGATGCGGGAGAGGCGCACTTGCTGGCCCAGTTTCTGAAGCATTGCTCTTATCCTTGCTAAACGAGATCGAAATCAATTCTCGAAAGATTAAGTCGTTGTTTTGTGGCGTCATCCAGTTGGCGGTCTATGAAAAGCTTGTCGAATTCAGTGAGATCGGCGAATTGGGTGAGTGCACGTGTCTTGAATTTTCGTGACGTCAACAGGAGCGCCTTGCGTTCGGATGCTGCCATGAGGGCGCGTTTGACGCGGACGATTTCCTGATCCTGATGAAACAGGCGATTGTCGATGACCGATGAGGCGGACATGAAGACCCAATCGGAGCGAAGCTGGCTGAGCGCCTGTTCGCAGATCAGGCCGGAAAAACTCTTGTGGGTGTCGCTGTAATTGCCGCCCGTCACGATCAGCTGGACGTTGGACGATCCCTTGAGCCGTTCGCATACGGCGAGGGAATTGGTGATCACCGTGACATTCTCGATCAACTCGATATGCTCGCACATCAACAGGGTTGTCGTGCTGTCATCCAGCATGATGGCGCTGCCCGGCTCGATCAGTTCGGCGGCGGCGCGGGCCAGCTCCCGCTTGACGCTTTCATCGGTCTGGCGGCGGTAGTGAAAATTGCTTTCGAACAGCAGCGAGCTCTCGGCGGTCGCACCGCCACGCTCCTTGCGCAGAAGCCCCCGGCTTTCCAGAAGATCCAGATCCCGGTGAACCGTCATGCGGCTGACGCCCAGCTCTCTGGCCAGATGATCCAGCTGAACGGTCTTCTGGCTCTGGACCATCGTCAGGATCTGCTGACGGCGATCTTCCGCCTTCATCGGCTGCTTGCCGTCTGCGTCCTGATACTCGGCTTCCCGACTGGATGGTGCTTTGGAATTGGCCATGACTATTTCCCACTCATAACGCGTCCGAAGAAGTTATCTTCTCCCACCTGGCCACCTTTAAGAGAAATCTCGGTGCCGTCGATAGCACTATCGGCGGAATGGACGCGGCAGAGCGGCGCACCCGGAACAAGCGGGCCAGCCACTTCGAGGTTGGTGATACCCATGGCCGAGACGGCGTGGCTCGAGCTGTCTCCCCCTGCCAGAATGGTACGTTTTAGGCCGGTTGCCTTGATGGCATGTTTGAGAATGCGGCCGGTGGCAGAGCCCATGACGGGGGAGCTGTCCGCTGATGTCAGGCCCTTGCGTTCGAGGGCTGCGCGGGTTGCGGCAATCTGTGGATCATTCGGGCCGCGTGCCGTGTGAAGGACGATGCCCTTGTGTTCTGAGGTGAGCCGGACCAGTTCTTCGGCCAGCCGCTTCTCCTCTTCCTCTCCCTTTTCGACCAGAGCAACCGTATCGATCGCGCTGACGAAGAAGCCGTTGGCCTTGGCCCACTCGATCTGCCGGTCGGTGGTCGGCGAGCAACTGCCACAGATGGCAATCGTGCGTTCAACCGGACCGCGCGGCAGCGGTGGCTTGACCAGTGGCAGGGTGCCCTGTTTGGTAAGGTAGTCGGCCAGCGCATATTCAACGCCTGAAGACCCGACCACGAAGGTCGGCTGCAGCAGGCTGCGTTCATGCAGCAGCTGTCCGGTTCTGGTGGTCGTGGCATCATCGAAGGTGTCGAGGATGACGGCGTCATTGTCCTCGCACAGTCTGGCAAAGGCTTCGGAAGCGTTGTCGGCCAGCATGCGGCGGAAATCCATGCCTTCGATCTTGCGGTCGGTCTGGCGCGCCAGATGTTGCCGCAGGTCTGCTTCATTCATCGGCGTGGATGGATGCTTGCTCATGGTGGGGTGACGATCGATGCGGAAGGCCTCGCTGTCCCCGGCGACACTGGCGGCGGCGAACAGGTTGGAAAAGACCACATAGCGCTTGAGGCGGGTCACGCCGACGACGACCGGTACGGCAGCGCCGAAAATGTCATGGCCCAGCTCGATCGCCTTGCCGATGTTGCCGATGGTTGGTGCAGAATCAAATGTCGAGCAGGTCTTGTAGTGACAGATCGGGGCGCCGAGGGCCTTCAGTCCGACAAAGCTTTCGCGAAGGTGAACGTCCATCCATGCCGGTGACTGACTGCGGCTGGTGCCAGCAACGCCGACGGCGCGGATATGCGGGTAGGCTTTCAGATCGTCCTCTGTGGGCGGGGACAGAAAGAGCATGGCCGGAATGCCTGCCATGGTGACGGATTCCAGTGCGTCGGTCGAACCGGTGAAATCGTCGCCATAAAAGGAAAGAAGCAAATCCTGCTTTTTGCCTGAAACTGTCATGATCTGAATAGGCCTCTGCATTAAAGAAGGAAGGCGATTGTCACGCCTTGGATAATCGATTTGTATCACAAAAATCACGATAGACAACAGGCTTGGCGTAAAATATAACAGATATCATGTTATGTTTATCATCGCAGGGTGTGTATAATGCAGTCAGAGGCATGTCCCTTGCGGGCGAGTGGCAACGTTTGGAGTTGAAGATATGAACAAGATTGGTCTGACTATGGGCGATCCTGCGGGCATCGGGCCAGAGGTCATTTGCAAGTCCTTGCAGGATATGACGGCAGAAGAACGTGCCGGGGTGATTGTTATCGGTGATCGTCTGTTCATGGAACGGGCCCGCGACATGATCGGTGCGGACTTCCAGTTTGTCTCGGAAGGCGAGGTCCCGAGCGGCGATGTTCCGTTGGTGCAGGTGGATGCGCCAAATGCCGAATCCATCCGTCCAGGCGAGATACAGCCGGATGCGGGGGAGGCTGCCTGCCGGTGTGTGAAAAAGGCGGTGGATATGGCGTTGGCCGGGGAAATCGATGTGGTTTGCACGGCTTCCCTGCACAAGACCGCGTTGCGGGAAGCTGGCTACAATCTCAGTGGCCACGCCGGATTGCTGAAGCTTTTCACTGGCGTGAAGAAGAATTTCGCCGTTTTGGCTGGGCCAAAACTGTCGGTTATCCACGTTTCCACCCACATCTCGCTGGCTGATGCCGTGCGCTACTGCACGACGGAAACCGTCTTGGAAACCATTCGGATCGCGAATCAGCATGTGCTGACCACTGGCGTTGCCGAGCCGCGGATCGGGGTGGCTGGCATCAACCCGCATTGCGGAGAAAATGGCCACTATGGCACTGAGGACGATACCCAGGTGATCCCGGCAATTGAAGCTGCACGGGCTGAGGGCATCAATGTGACAGGGCCGATTCCGGGTGATATCGTGTTTGAACAGGCAATCGAGGGACGGTTCGATATTGTCGTTGCCCAGTATCATGATCAGGGGCACATCCCTGCCAAACTGATTGGTGGCCATGACTGTGTGAACATCACTGCCGGCTTGCCGATTTTGAGGACATCCGTTGATCACGGTACGGCCTTTGATATTGCCTGGAAGGGTGGTCTGGCGCGTCCCGGCAACATGAAGGCTGCCATTGCCATGGCGCGTCGCATGAAGCCTGTTAAGTGATGTTCTTCGATCTCACGTGATGTGTGAGATATTGGTATTTGTCACGCTAAATATGTGATATTACCATAGTCAGAATTAAGTAAGCCCCCTCAAACGGCGTTTGAGGGGGCTTTTTTATCAACAGGCTTGTTGTGATTTTCTGGGGCTTCTCAAACCTAGATCGGGAAGTCTTCCGGAGCGGTATAAGGCAGTGTGGAAAGATCCGGGAACGGACGGATCGGATCGCTGCCATCCCAGTCGATGCTGGCGTCGCGAATTGTCTTGAAAAGCGTACCTTTTGGCCCGTTTACCTCAGATAATTCAATGACTGTGCCCGGATGAAACTCGGTTTCGAAGTAGCAGTAACGGCCGTCATCTCCCACGGCGCCGTTCATGCCGACGGTCAGTCCCTGCTTGGTCAGGCGGGCCAGATCTTCGGTGTAATTGCGCGTCCAATAGGCGAAATGCTGCGCTCCTGTGCGGCCTGCATTGAGAAAATCGAGGTACATGGAAGGTGCATCATTGAGCTGTTGCACAAGTTCCATTTGAATATACCCAGAATTTGCCAGGGCAACCGAACGCTCGATAGGGGACAATTCTCCTTTATAGTAGAAATCCTTATCAGCGATTTTTTCTGCGTAAAACCAAGGGCCTATGCCAAGTGTCTTGGACCAGAACTCCATTGCTTCTTCAATATTCTTGACGACATAGCCGATCTGGCGGACCTCACCGAAGAACCTACTCATTTTTTAACTCCCGAGAGAATAAAACATCTATGGACAAGGAACGTAACAGATATTATGTTACAAATCTAGAGGCGTCACGCAGTTGCGAACTGAACCCATATTTGATGCCTTATTTAGGGAGAAGAAAACATGGCAATCATTAGCAGACGAAATCTGTTGAAGTCCGCAGCCCTGGCCGTTCCGGCCACATTGGCAATGCCGCATATCCGTGCAGAGGCAAAATCCAAGTTTGTTTATAAATATGGTAACAACCTTCCTCTGTCTCATCCGTTGAACGTGCGCGCTGCCGAGGCTTCCAAGCGAATCAAGGAGGAAACCAACGGCGATTTCGATATCAAGATTTTCCCGAGCAACCAGCTTGGTGGTGACACCGACATGCTCAACCAGGTCCGCTTCGGCGCGATCGACTTTTTCACCCCGTCTGCTCTCGTGATTGCAACGCTCGTGCCTGTTGCTCCGATCAACGCAGTGGGCTTTGCATTCCCTGACTATGACCATGTCTGGGCTGCCATGGATGGCGACCTTGGCGGGTTCGTCGGTGAAGAGATCGAAAAGGCCGGCCTGCACATGATGCGCACGGTCTGGGACAACGGCTTCCGTCAGCTGACCACCTCCGAGGCTCCGGTCAACTCTCCGGAAGACCTGCATGGCATCAAGATCCGTGTGCCGGTCAGCCAGCTGTCCATCAGCCTGTTTGAAGCGCTGGGTGCTGCTCCGACCAGCATGCAGTTCTCCGAGGTTTACACCTCCCTGCAGACGCATGTCATGGACGCCCAGGAAAACCCGCTGCCGATCATTCAGACCGCCAAGCTCTATGAAGTCCAGAAATATGCCATGCTGACCAACCACATCTGGGACGGCTATCTGTTCGTTGCCAGTGGTCTGACCTGGAAGCGCCTGCCAGCTGACATCCAGAAGATTGCAGAAGACATCCTCAACGATTGCGGCCTGAAGCAGCGCGATGATATCGCCAAGCTCAACGCTTCTGTTCGTGCGGATCTGGAATCCAAGGGCATGACCATCACGCAGCCGGATCCGAAACCGTTCGTTGAAGCTCTGAACAAGACCGACTTCTATTCCAAGTGGCAAGAGAAGTTTGGTGACAAGGCCTGGAGCCTTCTTGAAAAATACTCTGGCAAGCTCGGCTAAGGATAGATTATGTCGACTATCGTTGAAACGAATTCGGAAGATGGACTGTCCTCTTTTCGTGACTTTTGCGCAAAGCTTGAAAAATGGATTGCGCTTGTTGTCGAAATCCCCGGGGCCATTTTCCTGGGGTTGGAGGTCGTGGTTCTCTTTGCAGGCGTAGCATTTCGCTACGCCCTGCATTCCCCACTGGTCTGGTCGGATGAATTGGCTACCATCCTGTTTTTGTGGCTGAGCATGTTCGGGGCCGTTGTGGCTCAACACAAGGGTGGCCACATGCATCTGACTGTGGTTGTCGGATTGGCGCCAAAACGCTGGCAATCCCGTATCAACACCCTGGCATCCATGTGTGTCATCCTGTTCCTGGGATTGCTCGTACCACCCGCCCTGGAACATGCCGAAGGTCAGATGATGATCACCACTCCGGCCCTGCAGTTGCCGGACACGGTGCGCTCGGCGGCGATGTTCGTCGGTCTGACTCTGATGATGATTGTTGCCATTCTGCAGCTCGTGCAGAAGGCCAAAATCTCGGATCTGATCTTTGGTGCTGTGGTGATTGCTGCATGCGGTGTGCTGCTGACAGTCTTCCTGCCCCAGCTTGAGGAAATGGAAAACTTCAACCTGATCATCTTCTTCGGCATCGGCCTTGCTGCGCTGGTGTTCGGCGGGGCGCCCATTGCGGTTGCCTTTGGTCTGGCCACGGTCGTCTATCTCAAGTTCATGACCTATATGCCGATGGTCATCGTGATCAGTCGCATGGACGAGGGCATGTCCGGCTTCGTGCTGTTGTCGATCCCGCTGTTCGTGCTGCTTGGTCTGCTGATCGAAGTGACGGGGCTGGCTGCGGCGCTGGTCAACGTGCTGGCAGCGCTGGTTGCGCACTTCAAGGGCGGCCTGTCCTATGTGCTCGTGGGTGCGATGTATCTGGTTTCCGGTATCTCCGGTTCGAAGGCTGCCGACATGGCCGCCATTGCTCCGGTGCTGCTGCCTGAAATGCAGAAACGTGGCAAGGAACCGGGCGAGCTTATTGGCCTGCTGTCTTCCTCTGCAGCCATGGGTGAAACCATTCCGCCGTCCATCGTGCTCATCACCGTTGGGTCGGTAACGGGTGTTTCCATTGCGGCCCTGTTTACGGGTGGTCTGATCCCGGCAGCTCTTGGTGCCATCGGCCTGCTGATCGTTGCCTACTTCCGCTCTCGTGATGAAGACGTCACGGAAGCCAAGCGGGCCAGCCGCAAGCAGATCCTGTTTGCCCTGCTGAACGCGCTTCCTGCCTTCCTGCTGCTGGCGGTCATCCGTGTGGCGGTGGTGGCCGGTATCGCGACGGCAACCGAAGTGGCAACCGTTGGTATCGTCTATACCTTGCTGGTCTCGATCCTGCTCTATCGCAAGTTCCCGGCAGCCAGAATGTGGAAGATGCTGTGCAACTCGCTGGCGCTGTCTGGCGCGATCATGATCATTCTGGGTACGGCGACTGCCATGGCCTGGGCGTTGACCCAGTCGGGCTTCTCCCATCAGCTTGCTGCCATGATGGAGCAGATGCCTGGTGGTGCCGCCGGATACATGGCGCTGTCGATCGTGGTCTTTGCGATCCTTGGCAGTGTGCTTGAAGGCATCCCGGCGGTCGTGGTGTTTGCTCCGCTGCTGTTCCCGATTGCTCTGGAACTCGGTATCGGTGGTGTGCACTATGCCATCATGATGGTTCTGTCCATGAGCCTTGGCCTGTTTGTTCCGCCTCTCGGCATCGGCTTCTATCAGGCCTGTGCGATTGGTGGCATCGAACCCGACAAGGCGATGAAAGCCATCTGGCCCTACATGTTCGCCATCCTCGTGTCGGTGATCATCGTGGCCTGCGTTCCGTGGGTGACCGAACCCTACTTCTGATCGCAGGATCCGGTCTGAAATCAAATGCCCGCGTCTCTTGCAAGGCGCGGGCATTTTCTGTTTCCGGGACTGTTCGCTTTGGTCTTCTCGATCGGCGCTCTTTTAAACGTCTCTCACCATGGAGACGGACTTGATCATCGCCTGCAGCCGGTCTCCGACCCTTAAATCGAGGGCATGAAGGCTCTTTCTGGAAATGCGGGCGATGAGGGTCTGGCGGTCTAGATCCTCCCCCAGTCCGAGGAAGACGTTGGTCATGTGCTGGCCAAAGGGCTGGATCGTCTCGATGGTCACCGACGGTGTGTTGAGGATCGAGGATGTTCCCTCCGGCATGTGGCGGGACAGGGCCACGTCGCTGGCTTCGATGCGGAGGCGCACGGAGCGTCCGATGGGGCCCTTGACACCGGGGATCTGAAAACGTTGTCCCGACACTACGATGGTGCTGATGCCAAAGGCATCGTCCATCGCGGTGAGGGTGCCGGTGAGGACCGAGGCGGCTTCGGGCATGCTGGAGAGGGAAAGGCTCGGGTCGGACAGCAGCGTTTGCAGAGAGCCTGCGGCCTTCACCTTGCCCCTTTCCATCAGCACCATCTGGTCGGCGAGCCGCTCGACCTCGGTGATGTCATGGCTGACATACAGCATGGGAATTTTCAGTTCGTCATGCAGGCGCTCGAGATAGGGCAGGATCTCGTTCTTGCTGAAGCGGTCCAGCGCCGCCATGGGTTCGTCCATGAGCAGGATGCGCGGGCGGGACAACAGGGCGCGGCCAATGGCGACCCGTTGGCGTTCACCGCCAGAAAGCTTGTTGGGGGAGCGCCTGAGCAGCGGGCCGATGCCGAGCAGCTCGACCACATCGGCCTGATTGAGAACGGTCTGGTCCGGGGTGGGGGCCGAGCGGCTGCGCTTCTGGCCGTAGATGAGATTCTGCTCGACCGACAGGTGGGGAAACAGGCTTGCCTCCTGAAAGACATAGCCGACAGGGCGCTTGTAGGCTGGCAGGAAGCTTTCGCCATCCTGCCAGACCTCGCCCTTGAGCGAGAAATAGCCTTCCTTCATCTGGTTGAGACCGGCAATGCAGCGCAGCACACTGGTCTTGCCGCAGCCGGATGGGCCGAACAGGGCGGTGACGCCAGACGCCGAGAGCCTGAAGGATGCATCGAGTTCAAAGGACCCCTGAACTCCCTTGAAACGGGCGGTGATCATTTCTGGCTGGTGGGTGAGGGTGCGGCTCATTGCATGCGCCTCCTCAGGCGCTTCTCGACTGTTGTCGTGCTGAAGATGACGAGGAAGGAGAAGACGAGCATGCCGCCTGCCAGAATGTGGGCCTTGTTCCATTCCAGTGTCTCGACATAGTCATAGATGGCGATGGACAGGACCTTGGTCTCGCCGGGTATGTTGCCGCCGATCATCAGCACCACGCCGAATTCACCCACCGTGTGGGCAAAGCTGAGAATGGTGCCCGTGATGAGGCCCGGTCTTGCCAGCGGCAGGACGACAGAAAAGAAGCAGTCCAGCGGCGAGGCGCGCAGGGTGGAGGCCACCTCAAGCGGACGCTCGCCGATGGCCTCGAAGGCATTGCGCACCGGCTGCACCATGAAGGGCAGCGAATAGATGATGGAGGCCACAACCAGCCCTGCAAAGGTGAAGGGCAGGGTGTGGCCGATAACCGAGGCGATGGAGCGCCCCAGCAGGCTGTTTGGCCCGAGGGCCAGCAGCAAATAGAAGCCGAGGACGGTTGGTGGCAGCACCAGAGGCAGGGAGACCAGCGTTCCGACCACCTCCTTCCACCAGCTCTTCGATCGGGTCAGCCACCAGGCGATGGGTGTGCCGATCAGCAGCAGCAGAATGGTGACGGTTACCGCCAGCTCCAGTGTCAGAGTGATTGCTTCCAGCACTGTGTTTCTCCCTTCCTCGGCCGTGTCAGGCAGGAATCGGCAATGGGTTATTCGACACCATAGCCGAATTTGAGAATGATTGCCTTGGCCGTGTCGCTCTTGAGGAAGGCAAGGAAGGCCTTGGCGGCTTCATCATCGGCACCGGTCTTTAGCAGAACGACGTCCTGCTTGATCGGGGTGTAAAGGCTAGACGGCACGACCCACTGCGAGCCTTCCTTGTTGTCCACCACCTGAGAGAGGGCGACAAACCCGAGCTGGGCGTTGCCGGAGGCGACAAACTGATGGGTCTGGGAAATGCTGTCCCCTTGCACCAGAGCATCCATGACGGCGGATGGAACTTTCAGGTTGGCGAGAGCTTCCATGGCTGCCGTGCCATAGGGGGCCGTCTTGGGGTTGGCAATGGCCAGCTTGTTGAACTTGTCCGGTGACTGCAGAACATCGCCTTCACTGTCGACGAGAGCCGGGTCCGTGCTGTAAAGCACGATCTTGCCCTGAGCATAAGTGAAGCGGGTGTCTGCGACGGCAAGGCCTTCCTTTTCGGCCTTGATCGGACGGGCCTGATCGGCGGCAAGGAACAGCGAGAAGGGGGCGCCGTTGGCGATCTGGGTGTAGATCTTGCCGGTCGAGCCGAAGCTGAGGACAGCGGTGTGGCCGGTTTCGGCCTCGAAGGCCGCCGCGATTTGCTTGGCGGCGGCGGTGAAGTTGGCCGCGACAGCCACTTTCGTTTCGGCCGCCTGAGCCGAGGCGCCGACGGTGAGCGAAAGGGCCAGGATCGAGGCGGACAGCAGGGATTGGATCGATTGCTTCATGGAACAGAGTCCTTTTTGCATGAATGGAGTTGGCGTACCTGGTTCATTGATCTGTGGATTGGCGGAGGGATCTACTCGACGCCGAGAATGATCTGGGAAGCCTTGATCATGGCGCACATTCTGTCTCCGGTCTTGATGTCGAGGGACAGGGCGCTCTGTTTGGTGATCACGACGGTGAGGGTCTTGCTGTTGCCAATATCAAGCAGCACCTCGCTGTTCACTGCCCCCATTTCCAGCGAGATCACTGTGCCCTGAATCTGGTTGCGGGCGGACAGCCGGATCGTCTCGGTGTCTGCCATCAGAATGGGGGTGGAGGCCTTGATGAGAGCGAAGGCCTCGGCGCCCTTGCGCAGGTCAAGCGACTCGATGCTCTTGTTGGTGATGATGACCGTCAGTACAGTGCGGTCGGATACCCTGAGGCAGACTTCAGAATTGACTGCGCCGGGGATGATCTCTTCGATGATGCCGTGAAAGACATTACGGGCGCTGGTGCGCATGGCAAAACTCCATAGAAGCGGATTTGAAAGGGAAGTGGCGCCCGGGTTCCCGGAAATCTCGCGCTCGATCTCGGCGATGAACTGGTTGAGGCGGTCGGTGAGATGGCGGTGGGCTTCAAGTGCCCTGTGGCCCTCATCGGTGAGGACGGCACCGCCGCCCTTGCGGCCACCGGGCTGGGCGTCGACCAGAGGGGTGCTGAAGAGGTTGTTGAGAGCGTTGACGGCATCCCATGCAGCCTTGTAGCTTATATTGAGGCGCTTGGCCGCTGCCGAGATTGATCCTTCACGGTCGATTTCGGATAATAGCTGGAAACGCTCCTCGCTGGCGCGGTGGCCGGCCTTGTCGAGGAAAGAAAGAACAGGGCGGACGGATTGTGGCTGGTTGGCCATTGGGGTGCTCTCATCGTTATGTAGTTCAACTTCATATCGCTTGAAACAATAGAGAGCAAATCCTGTGCCAAGTGTCAATTGGGTATAGTGTTGCGCAAAACGGAGAGATTTTTCGCTTTGTGGAAACAGTTTTGTCACGATGCCGACAAGCCTCAAGCACATTTGGCGGCTTTGCGACAAGCGCTGATGTCGCCTTTTTCTGGGCGAGCCAACGCCAATCATCGCATGTCGTGAAGACTTGGGGCGGAGCAGAAGACTCTGCGGGTCAAGCTGCAGCGAGGCTTTTGTTTGGTGACGGCCGGGGAACGTTTCTCGCAATGCGTCTGCCACTGAAGGGGGGGGCGACCTCTTGATCTCCGGCCGCTCCGTTGCGATCCGCAAAGCGAACGGTTTTCCACGAATCAAATCTTGGAAGGCGGCTGTGTCCGCCGTTCTGCAAGATCTTGATAAGCTGGAAGTTTTCCCCTTGGAACAGGATGTGAACAAACTGCAATTTAATTTTTCAGATCAGTGGCTTGAATGATTTCTTGAAAATGAGAACAAACTGTGTACATTAATCGCAGTTGCACAAGCGTGTCCGCTATGAAGAATGGAACCCAAAATGGCACAAAATAGTCTCCGGTTGGTCGAAGGAAGCAGCATGGACAAGACAAAAGCATTGGAAGCCGCCCTGTCGCAGATTGATCGCGCATTCGGCAAGGGTTCCGTGATGAAACTGGGCCAGCGTGAGGTGGTCGAAATCGAGTCCATTCCAACTGGTTCTCTGGGGCTGGACATCGCGCTTGGCATTGGCGGTCTGCCCAAAGGCCGTATCGTTGAGGTCTATGGTCCGGAATCGTCTGGTAAAACGACGCTGGCACTGCATGTGATTGCTGAATCGCAGAAACGGGGTGGCATTTGCGCCTTTGTTGACGCCGAGCATGCGCTCGATCCGATCTATGCCCGCAAACTTGGCGTGGATATCGACAATCTGTTGATCTCGCAGCCGGACGCAGGCGAGCAGGCGCTGGAAATTGCCGATACGCTGGTGCGCTCCGGTGCCATTGACGTTCTGGTGGTCGATTCCGTTGCTGCGCTGACTCCGCGTGCGGAACTGGAAGGCGAGATGGGGGATTCTCTGCCCGGTCTTCAGGCCCGTCTGATGAGCCAGGCGATGCGTAAGCTGGCGGGGTCCATTTCCCGTACCAACTGCATGGTCATCTTCATCAACCAGATCCGCATGAAGATCGGTGTGATGTTTGGCAGCCCTGAAACCACCACTGGTGGCAACGCGCTCAAGTTCTATGCATCGGTTCGTCTCGACATTCGCCGTATCGGTTCGATCAAGGATCGGGACGAAATCGTTGGCAACCAGACACGCGTCAAGGTCGTCAAGAACAAGGTTGCCGCACCTTTCAAGCAGGTCGAGTTCGATATCACTTACGGTGAGGGTATCTCCAAGCTTGGCGAATTGCTTGATCTTGGCGTCAAGGCAGGCGTTGTCGAGAAGTCCGGAGCCTGGTTCTCCTATGATAGCCAGAGGCTTGGTCAGGGACGTGAAAATTCCAAGACCTTCCTGAAAGAAAATCCGGAGATTGCCGATGAGATCGAGGTGGCTATCCGCCAGAGTGCCGGGCTCAAGCCTGACCTCATCGATCAGGCTTCAAGTGAAGACGGCGATGCCGATAATGAGGAATGAGGAAAGCTGCTGGAAGGTTTAATTCCGGCTCTGATTACTCACTCGGCTGCAATCTTGTTGAAGGGTCACCATGGGTGGCCCTTTTGCATGTGGGGAACGGATTGCGGGCAATATGTGGGCAATTGTTGACAGAAGCTGATGATAGCTCTGGGTTTTCTGAGCGAAAGTGATAGACAGGCGCAATGATGCTCGCTAAAACTCGCCGGGAGTATGTTCAAAATTTGCCAAAGAAGAGCGTGATTTTTTCCCTTTTCGGCGAGTGTTCCCGGTCGCGCTCCATGGTGTTGATGAGTGGCGTGACTTGATCATTCTGTCCTGTTGGTCTCCCGGTGAGGCCTTCTGCGTGTCATGGTGGTCACTAGAATTGTCTGTCGCTGCTTCCCGGCGGCAGAAAGTGAAATGGACGAAAGGTTCTGAGCCTCTGCGGGGGCAGGAAAAGTTGGTGTGTCATGAGCGGTGTAAATGAAATTCGGTCTACCTTTTTGAATTACTTCAACAGTCATGGCCACGCCATCGTTGATTCCGGTCCTCTCGTTCCTAGAAATGATCCGACCCTGATGTTTACCAACGCGGGTATGGTGCAGTTCAAGAATGTCTTCACAGGTCTGGAACAGCGCGACTACAGGCGCGCCGTGACGTCGCAGAAATGCGTGCGCGCTGGCGGCAAGCACAATGACCTCGACAATGTCGGCTATACTGCTCGCCATCACACCTTCTTTGAAATGCTCGGCAACTTCTCTTTCGGTGACTATTTCAAGGAACATGCCATCGAATTTGCATGGAACCTCATCACCAAGGAATTCTGCCTTCCAAAGGAAAAGCTGCTGGTCACCGTCTATCACGAGGATGACGAAGCGTTTGGTCTGTGGAAGAAAATTGCCGGTCTGCCAGACAGCAAGATCATCCGCATTCCGACCAGTGACAACTTCTGGTCCATGGGCGAGACCGGTCCGTGCGGTCCTTGCTCCGAAATTTTCTATGACCATGGCGATCACATCTGGGGTGGACCTCCGGGCAGCCCTGAGGAAGACGGTGACCGCTTCATCGAGATCTGGAACCTCGTTTTCATGCAATACGAGCAGATTACCAAGGATGAGCGTATCGATCTGCCTCGGCCTTCGATCGATACGGGCATGGGGCTTGAGCGAATTGCTGCTGTGTTGCAGGGCACGCATGACAACTACGAAACCGACCTCTTCCGCTCGCTCATTCAGAACAGTGTGGATTTGACCGGCGTCGAAGAGCAGGGGGCGGCCAAGGCCAGCCATCGCGTCATTGCCGATCATCTGCGTTCGACCAGCTTCCTGATTGCCGATGGTGTGTTGCCATCTGCCGATGGTCGCGGCTATGTGCTGCGTCGCATCATGCGCCGCGCGATGCGTCATGCGCGCCTGCTTGGTTCTCAGGAGCCGATCATCTACAAGATGGTGCCGACGCTGGTGCGCGAAATGGGCCAGGCTTTCCCTGAGCTCGTCCGTGCTGAAGCCCTGATCACCGAAACCATCAAGCTGGAAGAATCTCGCTTTGGCAAGACCCTCAGCCGCGGTCTTCAGTTGCTTGATGACGCAACTGACGGGATGGGCAAGGGTGACAGCCTTGATGGTGATACGGCCTTCAAGCTATATGATACCTATGGCTTCCCGCTCGATTTGACCCAGGATGCTCTGCGCGCGCGTAGCATCGAAGTTGATGTTAGCGGGTTCGACAAGGCGATGGCGCGTCAGAAGGCGGAAGCCAGAGCCAACTGGGCCGGTTCGGGCGAAGCGGCCACGGAAGCGATCTGGTTCGACCTCAGCGAAAAGGTCGGCGCAACCGATTTCCTTGGCTATGAGCGTGAACGCACCGAAGGCGCGATCGTGGCACTCGTCAAGGGCGGAGCCGAAGTTGGCAGCCTCAAGGCGGGCGATGAAGCCGGAATCATCCTGAACCAGACGCCATTCTATGGCGAATCCGGTGGTCAGGTTGGTGACACGGGCGTGATGATCGCCAACGGCATTCGTTTTGAAGTCAGCGATACGGTCAAGAAGAACAACGGCATGTTTGTCCATATGGGCAAACTCGTCACTGGCAACCTCAAGGTCGGTGACGCACTGGAACTGGTTGTTGATCATGGGCGCCGGTCGGCCATCCGCGCCAATCACTCTGCTACCCATTTGCTGCATGAAGCCCTGCGGGAAACGCTTGGCGATCATGTTGCCCAGAAGGGCTCCTTCGTGACGCCGGAACGTCTGCGTTTCGACTTCTCTCATCAAAAGCCGGTCAGCGATGATGAACTGGGCAAGATCGAGGAAATGGTCAACGAGATCGTTCTGCAGAACAGTCCGGTAGAAACCCGCATCATGGCCGTCGATGACGCCATCGAAGCTGGTGCAATGGCTCTGTTCGGCGAGAAATACGGCGATGAGGTGCGTGTGGTTTCCATGGGCAAGGCGCTCCATGGCGACAAGGCCGGCAAGACCTATTCCGTCGAGCTTTGCGGTGGTACCCACGTCAGCCGGACTGGCGACGTCGGGCTGGTAACCGTAGTTTCCGAAAGCGCTGTTGCTTCAGGTGTTCGCCGTATCGAAGCGTTGACGGGCAAGGAAGCGCGCACCTACCTGCACCAGCAGGATGAGCGCGTCCGCAATGCTGCTGGCATTCTGAAGGTTGCTCCGAATGATCTGCTTGAGCGCCTCGAAGCGCTGGTTGCCGATCGACGCAAGCTCGAAAAAGAACTGGCCGACGTGCGCAGGAAACTCGCCATGGGCGGTTCCGCTGGAGGCGGGGATGCAGTCAAAGAGGTCAATGGTGTGAAATTCCTCGCGCGCGTCGCAGAAGGCATTTCTCCGAAAGACCTCAAGGGCATGGTCGATCAGGGCAAGGAAAGCATCGGCTCTGGTGTTGTCGTCATGATTGCCGTATCGGAGGACAACAAGGTTGGTGTCGTGGTCGGAGTGACCGATGATCTGACGGATCGCTTCAATGCGGTAGACTTGGTCAAGGTTGCTGCGGAAACACTGGGTGGTCGTGGCGGCGGCGGTCGTCCTGATATGGCTCAGGCTGGCGGCAAGGATGGTGAAAAGGCTGATGAAGCCATTGCAGCCATTGAGGCCCTGCTTGTTTGATTTAGACGTGATGCCGCATTGGTGATCTTTTTGGTCATTTTCTTTCCGGATCACACATAGAAATTTGTGAATGCCACGTATTTTTGTAAAAATGCGTGGCATTTCAATGTGATGAATGGTTGTGGAAAGAGAGCGGTGGCCAAGGTTGAAGGTTTTGTTGAGTTGATGCTAACAAAAGACATGCTGAAATGACTGACTTTTTTTCTTCGCATTTTAGTATGACGTGACGACGAGAATATTCATCTAGAATTATTAAGTGAATAGTCTCGGAAAAGTATAGTGTTGTCTATTTACCCAAGTTTTGTTTTTCGGTACCAATATATTGGTCGTTGAGACCAGTGGCTACCTGATCACCCGCTTGCCCACCACCTTGATTGATTAGGTAGCCACACTTAATCATCGTTATTAAACAATATCTAAATTACCAATATTGTCGATTTCACTTTTGGTGTTCGGGTTTTGAAAACCTGAATCGTTTCTAATCATTGCGGTTGATTGGCCTGGCCAACGTAGTGCGCACCGCTTGATCGTCGGGCCTGTTTATTTTCTCGCTATGCACCTGACATTCAAGGTCGACCATATCAGCCTTCGTATTGTGGGATGAAGGTGTGTTCTCTCCAAGCCAGATCCTTGGATGACGAGTGCTTTGTCGGCAAACGACAGGCGACGTGTCTTCAAGCACAGGGAATTGGGCGTCAGGCCTTGCAATCGCACCAACTTTGCGCCACTACTCCCCCACGCTTTCAATAGCTTTCGTGTTTTCTTTGTCTGCTCTACTCTGTCCGGCAGGGCGAGGGCAGGTGATTTTCGGATAAATGAAAGAAGAAGAGATGGATCCGGTCATCATTCTTGTCGAGCCACAATTGGGGGAGAATATCGGCATGGCAGCGCGTGCCATGGCGAACTTCGGGGTTACTGATCTGCGCCTCGTTCGGCCTCGTGATGGATGGCCAAGCGAGAAGGCGCGCAATGCTTCTTCCCGTGCCGATCATGTGATCGCCAAGACCCTGAATTTCGAAAGCGTCGAGGAAGCCGTTGCCGATCTGGATTTTGTTTATGCGACGACCGCACGTCAGCGCGACATGCTCAAGGAAGTGCGTCACCCGGTTGAAGCCGCCCAGATCATGCGCAAGACCATCAACAGTGGTGGCAAGGTCGGCATCCTGTTCGGGCGCGAGCGCTGGGGCCTCAACAACGATGAAGTTGCGCTGTCCAACGAGATTCTGACGCTGCCGGTCGATCCGGATTTTTCGTCCCTCAATATCGCCCAGGCTGTTCTGATCATCTGCTATGAATGGCGCATGTCAGGCAGTGACCGCGAAGCCGCCCTGCCGTTCGAAACACCGGATGTGCCGCGTGCCAGCAAGGAAGACATGGTGCGGCTGTTTGATCATTTCGAAGAGGCGCTCGATGAAGTGGGCTTTTTCCGCCCGCCGGAAAAGCGCCAGCACATGGTCCAGAATCTGCGTACAATCCTGCAGAAGGGCGATTGGGCCGAGCAGGAAGTACGGACCTTGCGCGGGGTTGTTGCGGCGCTTCAGCGCCGGCATGAGCGGCCTCGGCAATAGTCGCCCGGTCTGAAGTCGGCTCAGGCGATGTGAGTGACGAAGATGGTCAGGAAGAAAGACCCCAATATTCTGGTTTTTGACTCCGGCTTTGGAGGGCTTTCGGTGTTGTCGGCTCTCACGGCCACGCTGCCATTTGCCAACTACATGTTTCTGGCGGATGACGCGCGCTTCCCCTACGGAGATCTGTCCGACGAGGAGCTCATCGAGGGGCTGATCGCCCTGATCGAAAACACTTGCATGGACACCATGCCGGATCTGCTGGTGGTTGCCTGTAATACCGCCTCCACAGTAGCGCTGACGGCGTTACGGGCCCGCTTTTTCTTTCCCATCGTTGGCATTGTTCCGGCCATCAAACCTGCGGCCCACGCGACCCGCACCGGCCACTTTGCTGTCATTGCCACGCCGGGAACCATCCGGCGCTCCTACACACGAGATCTGATCCGCGATTATGCCTCGGGCTGTTTGGTTGATCTGGTCGCCTGCAATCGACTGGCGCGACTGGCAGAAGTCTATCTGCTGGAAGGGGATCGCAACGAAGCGGCTGTGTATGAAGAGGTGCGCGCGGTGTTTGAGGGCGAGCGGGGGGATGATGTCGACGTCATCGTGCTCGGCTGTACCCACTATCCACTGCTGATGCCGGTACTGCAGGCCGTCGCGCCGCGCCCGGTGCTGTGGATCGACCCAGCCCATGCGGTGGCCCGACGGGTGATGCATCTGCTTGAGCAGGAGTGGCAGGACTGTCTGGCGGGTGCCTCTCCGGCGCAGGTCGAGGCGAGGGGGCGCATTCGCTTCATGGCAACTGGGGGCGAAGCGCTGCGGTTGAGCCGGGCCTGGCAGGCTCTGGTTGAGGAAAAAGCCGATCAGGCGTCGTGTTGTGGAACAAATTCATGATTCTGCGCCAAAATCCGCGGATTCGATTTGACTTGCCGGGGCAAAGGCTCTAAACACCATCCAATCTCTGCGGGGCCTGTTGTTGGCCCCCTTTGATTTTTGACGCACCCGTGAAGACCAAGGAGCGCAACCATGGTCTTCTGTCGGATCCGGCTTCGGCCCAAGATCCCAGGAGGGGCGCGTTTTCTTAAAAACGAAAACAAGGAAAACACGCGAATGACTAAGCGCCATTCTCAGAAATACAAAATTGACCGCCGTCTTGGCGAAAACATCTGGGGCCGTCCGAAGTCCCCGGTCAACCGTCGTGAATATGGCCCGGGCCAGCACGGTCAGCGCCGCAAGGGCAAGCTTTCCGACTTCGGTCTGCAGCTGCGCGCCAAGCAGAAGCTCAAGGGCTACTACGGTAACATCTCCGAGAAGCAGTTCCTGCGCATCTACAAGGAAGCAAACCGTCTGAAAGGCGATACCTCGGAAAACCTGATCGGTCTGCTGGAATCCCGTCTGGATGCCATCGTATATCGCGCCAAGCTTGTTCCGACCGTGTTCGCTGCTCGTCAGTTCGTCAGCCATGGTCACCTCAAGGTCAACGGCCAGCGCGTCAACATCCCGTCCTACCGCTGCAAGGTTGGTGACGTGATCGAAGTGCGTGATCGCTCCAAGCAGCTCGCCATCATTCTGGAAGCTTCCCAGATGGCTGAGCGCGATGTTCCTGATTACATCGAAGCTGATCACAACAAGATGGTTGTTACCTTCAAAGCCATGCCACAGCTGGCCGACGTGCCGTATCCTGTTGTCATGGAACCGAACCTGGTGGTCGAATTCTATTCCCGTTAAGGGAAACGGATTGTCCGTCTTTTTCAGAAGGCTGCCCCAGTGGCAGCCTTTTGTCGTTTCAGGCGCAGTGGCCTTTTCTTCTTCGGAAAGCATCGAATGCGCTGTTGAGCCTTGCCTTGGCATTTGCTAAGGCAGGGCAAACTGTTCACCGGAAACCATCACCATGAGCGACATCGCCACGTCCATCCCTGAAGACCAGATCGCTGCCGGGCTCGCGGCCCTACCGGAAGAGGATGATCTTTGTCATCCCATGTTTCGGGATGCACCCAATTCCGTGTCCTTCAAGAAACTGCGCAAACGGCTGTTGCGCAATGTGCGGGCGGCCATCGATGATTACAACATGCAGACCAAGGGGCAGAAATGGCTTGTCTGTCTTTCTGGCGGCAAGGACTCCTACGGGCTTCTGGCCCTCCTGCTTGATCTGAAATGGCGTGGATTGCTCGATGTCGAGCTGCTTGCCTGCAACCTGGATCAGGCGCAGCCGGGGTTTCCGTCCGATGTGCTGCCGCGCTTCTTCGAGCTGCATGACATTCCCCATCATATCGAGCGGCAGGACACCTATTCCATCGTCAAGGAAAAGATCCCGGAGGGGAACACCTATTGTTCTCTCTGCTCGCGTCTCAGACGCGGCAACCTCTATCGCATCGCGCGGGAGCATGGCTGTGACGCTGTTATTCTGGGCCATCACCGCGACGACATTCTGGAGACCTTCTTCCTCAATCTGCTGCATGGCGGACGTCTGGCAACCATGCCGCCTAAGTTGAAGAACGAGGAAGGCGACCTGATGCTGTTTCGTCCGCTTGCCTATTGCGAGGAAAAGGATCTGGCCAAGTTTGCCGAGCTGATGCAGTTCCCGATCATTCCGTGCGACCTGTGTGGTTCGCAGGATGGTCTGCAACGCCAGCAGGTGAAGGCAATGCTGCAGGGCTTTGAGGCTCAGCACAAGGGGCGCACACAGGTGATGTTCCGGGCGCTGTCCAACATCCGCCCGTCCCACATGCTGGACACCAAGCTGTTCGATTTTCAGGGGTTGTCGCTGGAGGATGATCGGGCCGGGGATGACAGTGACGATGCGGAAGGTTGCGCCGCCGTATCAGCTCTGTCGAGCAGCTTTCTGCAAATGCACGAAGACTAGAGCTTGTCGCGTTCATTTGCATTCACTTGACTTGCTCTATCCATTTGTTTGGGCGCGAATTCTTTTCGTTAATTCGAGGTCGATTTAACGGAACGCGCTCCGAGTTCAGTTGACTCACTTTGGCAACAAATGCCTCGAAGCGATTCAGCCCACTTCCAAAACCAGAAAAAGCAAAACCCGGATGCCTGCATCCGGGTTTTCTTGAATCAATTTGTCAAAGACTGCCGCCAAGCGATTCACAAGACTCAATATTCCTGAATATTTGAATATTGAAAACCTCTGAACGAACCGTCAGGCCACGGTCTTGGATGAACCGAGCAGTTCCTGCAGTTCCTGGCTCTGGAACATCTCGCGGATGATGTCGCAGCCGCCAACAAACTCGCCCTTCACATAGAGCTGTGGGATTGTTGGCCAGTTGGAATAGTCCTTGATGCCCTGACGCAGATCGTCATTTTCCAGCACGTTGACGCCTTTGTATGGCACGTCGAGATAGTCCAGAATCTGGACGACCTGACCGGAGAAGCCGCACTGCGGGAAGGTGGGCGTGCCTTTCATGAAAAGCACGATTTCGTTGGATTTGACCTCATTGTCAATCCAGGCCTGGATATCGCTCATATGTCCGTCCTTCAAACTTTGCTGTTTACACAGTCCTGACGCGTGGGTCGGTCAGCAGCTGTGCGGAGGGCCAGAAGCCTTGTTGCGCCTAGTCTGGTATAGACGTCTGCAACGCCAGAGCATGCAAAGCGCCGCCCATGTTGCCTTTCAGGGCTTCATAAACCAGCTGATGCTGCTGGACGCGAGACTTACCCCTGAAGCTCTCTGAGACGACTTCAGCGGCGAAATGATCGCCATCTCCTGCAAGGTCGCGGATGACAACCTTGGCATCCGGCAATGACTCTCTGATCAGGGTTTCGATTTCGCGTGCGTCCATTGGCATGCTGGTCTCCTCGAGGAACATATTGTCAGAGAAGTCGGAAATACGCAATTGTTCGTATTTCCGCTTCAGGCAATTCTTTGGTTCATCCCGCCTTTTTAGGTGATGGCGGGATGATCCGTCGTCCAAGCGTCCTCTTTCAGGAGGGGGTTGGTCAAGTTGAAAATTCGGACAATCACCAGTCTAAACTTTACGCACCTGACCTTCTCCAGCCCTTATTGAGCCATGTAAGCGGGGAACCAGCTTTCATGGGCGGTAGCCAGCGTGGACACGTCGACAGAGCCCTGTCCGGCAACTGTCAGCTTTTCTCCAGCAACCGAGCCAATCTGCTCCAGAGGAACGCCTGCAGCTTTCGCCTTGGCGATCAGGGCTTCCACCCCGTCCTTGTCGCAGGTGATCAGGTAACGAGCCTGATCTTCTGCATAGAAAGCAATGTGGGTATCCTCGGAAGGCAGTTCAATGGTGCAGCCCAGACCGGCACGGATTGCCATTTCGGCGACAGCAACACCGAGGCCGCCATCGGAAATGTCGTGTGCAGCGTTGATCTCACCGGCGCGGATCGCTTCGCGGACGAAGGTGCCGTGCTTTTTCTCGATAGCAAGATCAACCGGAGGAGGAGCCCCTTCCTCGCGACCATGGAGCTCGCTGAGGTAGCTGCTCTGGCCCATTTCCGAGCCATGACCGCCAACCAGCAGGATGGCATCGCCATCAGCCACGAAGCCGTTGCCAACGGAGACCATGACGTCCGGCAGCAGGCCGACGGCACCGATGGCCGGGGTTGGCAGAATGGCTTCGCCGGAGGTTTCGTTGTAAAGCGAAACGTTGCCCGAGACGATCGGCATGTCGAGGGCTTCACAGGCTGCGCCCACGCCCTTGATGCAGCCAACGAACTGGCCCATGATTTCCGGCTTTTCCGGATTGCCGAAGTTGAGGTTGTCGGTGGTGGCCAATGGCTCGGCGCCAACGGCGTTGAGGTTGCGCCATGCCTCGGCGACAGCCTGCTTGCCACCTTCGAACGGATCGGCCTTGCAGTAGCGCGGGGTCACGTCGACCGTGAAGGCGAGGCCCTTGGTGCCGCCATCGACGCGGATCACACCGGCATCGCCACCCGGGCGCTGCTTGGTGTTGCCCTGAATCATCGTGTCATACTGTTCCCAGACCCAGCGGCGGGAGCTGAGGTTCTTGCAACCGACCATAGCCACGAGGCTTTCCAGAAGATCCTTTGGCGCTTCGACGGTGGCGTTGTCCAGCTTGGCAGCCTTCGGCGTTTCGACCCATGGGCGATCATACTCCGGCGCTTCGTCGCCCAGTTCCTTGATCGGCAGGTCGGCAACCATTTCGCCCTGATGGAAGATGCGGAACCGGAGGGTGTCGGTGGTCATGCCGCATTCGGCAAAGTCCAGCTCCCACTTGCGGAACACGGCTTCGGCTGCTTCGCGCTTCTCAGGATGCAGCACCATCAGCATGCGTTCCTGGGATTCGGACAGCATCATTTCGTAAGGGGTCATGTTCTCTTCACGATTTGGCACCTTGTCGAGGTCCAGATCGATACCGAGGTTGCCCTTGGCACCCATTTCAACGGCGGAGCAGGTGAGGCCAGCGGCGCCCATGTCCTGAATGGCGATCACGGCGCCGGTCTTCATCAGTTCGAGGGTGGCTTCCATCAGGCGCTTTTCGCTGAACGGGTCGCCAACCTGAACGGTAGGACGCTTCTCTTCGCTGTCATCGTCGAATTCGGCAGAGGCCATGGTGGCTCCACCGACGCCATCACGACCGGTCTTGGCACCGAGATAGACGACAGGCATGCCGACGCCCTTGGCTTCCGAGAGGAAGATCTTATCGCTGTCGGCAAGGCCGGCTGCGAAGGCGTTGACAAGGCAGTTGCCATTGTAGGACGCGTGGAAGTTGACTTCGCCGCCAACGGTCGGAACGCCGAAGCTGTTGCCATAGCCGCCAACGCCGGCAACGACACCGGAAACCACGTGGCGTGTGCGCTCATGTTCAGGCACACCGAAGCGCAGGGAATTCATGGCCGCGATCGGGCGGGCACCCATGGTGAAGACGTCACGCAGGATGCCGCCAACGCCGGTTGCAGCGCCCTGATAGGGTTCGATATAGGAGGGATGGTTGTGGCTTTCCATCTTGAAGACAACGGCCTGACCATCGTCAATGTCGACAACGCCAGCGTTTTCGCCGGGGCCCTGCAACACGCGGGGGCCTTTGGTCGGCAGGGTGCGGAGCCATTTCTTGGAGGATTTGTAGGAACAGTGTTCGTTCCACATGGCCGAGAAGATGCCAAATTCGGTAAAGGTCGGCTCACGGCCGATCAGTTCGAGAATATGGTTGTATTCTTCAGGTTTCAGGCCATGAGCGGCGATCAGTTCCGGCGTGATCTGTGGTTCGTTCTTGCTCATGCCACCTTCTCCAACAGGCTTTCAAACAGGCCGCGACCGTCAAGGCCACCGTGCAGGTCTTCAATGAGGTTTTCAGGATGCGGCATCATGCCGAGGATGGTGCCACGGGCATTCATGATGCCCGCGATGTTGTTGCGCGAGCCGTTGATGTTGGCCTCAGGCGTTGCTTCACCAGCGGCATCGCAATAGCGGAACAGGACGCGACCATCGTCTTCCAGCATCTTCAGGGTGTCGTCATCGGCAAAGAAGTTGCCGTCATGATGGGCAACCGGGCAGCGCATCACCTGACCCTTCTTGTAGGACGAGGTGAAGATCGTGTCGTCCCGCTCGATGCGCAGCTTGGTTTCCTTGCAGATGAAGGTGAGGCCAGCATTGCGCATCAGGGCACCGGGCAGGATGCCGGTTTCCGTGAGGATCTGGAAGCCGTTGCAGACGCCAAGAATGCGAACGCCCTGCTTGGCCTTTTCCAGAAGGTCGGCAACGATCGGCGAACGGGCGGCAATGGCGCCGGAGCGCAGATAGTCGCCGTAGGAAAAGCCGCCGGGCAGAATGATCAGATCGGCTTGAGGGATTTCGGTCTCGGCATGCCAGACCATCATCGGGTCCTTGCCGGAAACGGAGCGCACGGCAGCGGCCATGTCATGCTCACGGTTGGTTCCGGGGAATACGAGGATCGCAGTTTTCATAAGTCCTGCTCCTTGACGAAATGGGGAGGCCTAGCGGCGTCCTGTTACAAGAGGATGAGGATTGCCAGTACGGAGGCTATCACTGGGATCAGAATGAAGACCGCAGCCTTGATCACCATGAAGCGGATTGCCTTTGCGGTTTCCTGTTGGTGATCATAGGGTGTCTCGCTGGCCGACATCGGGGTGTCTGACATCGAAGTGTCTGACATCGAAGTGTCTGGCGCCGGGGAGGCATTTGTCTCGGGGGCATTTGAGGAAACGGGCTGGTGGGATGCGTCTGCAGCCATCTGTCCGTCGTTCTCAGCCATGAAACCCCTGTCTCCCATCATTTGATCCCCAGTGGCCCGAAGCTTGCGGTTTCGGGCGGGGTGCTCCGTGCAATCTCCGTCAGAGAATGTCGATGTGATAGTTCTCGATGACAGTGTTGGCCAGCAGCTTCTCGCACATGTCGGCCAGTTTGGCTTCTGCAGCGGTCTTGTCGGTTTCGCTGAGCTCGATGTCGATCACCTTGCCCTGACGAACAGAGCCGATGCCGTCAAATCCCAGTGCACCAAGAGCGCCTTCGATGGCCTTGCCCTGAGGGTCCAGAACGCCAGTTTTCAGTGTGACGGTGACGCGTGCTTTCATCTTCATGCTATCCTTGTTTTTCCGGCCCTTGCGCATGCCTGCCGGGAAGAGACAATGGAAAAGGCAGGACACATCGCCCTGCCTTGTCATAGGTGTTATTTGACCAGAACCGGGCCGGGGCCTTTACGTTCGGGGGTGGTCTCGATCATGATGCCGAGGCGCTTTGCAACTTCCTGGTAGGCTTCGATCATGCCGCCCATGTCGCGGCGGAAACGGTCCTTGTCCATCTTGTCGTTGGTGTTGATGTCCCAAAGACGGCAGGAGTCAGGAGAGATCTCGTCAGCCAGGATGACACGCATGGTGTCTCCCTCGAAATAGCGGCCGCATTCGATCTTGAAGTCGACGAGGCGGATGCCGACGGCGCGGAACATGCCGCAGAGGAAGTCGTTGATGCGGATGGCAAGGGCCATGATGTCATCGATTTCCTGCGGAGAGGCCCAGCCGAATGCGGTGATGTGTTCTTCGGAGACCATCGGGTCGTCGAGGCTGTCCATCTTGTAGCAGAACTCGATGACGGAGCGAGGCAGCTGGGTGCCTTCCTCGATGCCGAGACGCTTGGCAATGGAGCCGGCGGCCACGTTGCGCACGATGACCTCAAGCGGGATGATTTCCACTTCCTTGATCAGCTGCTCGCGCATGTTGAGGCGCTTGATGAAATGCGTCTGAATGCCAAGGTCGTTGAGGGCCGTGAAAATGAACTCGGAGATGCGGTTGTTCAGCACGCCCTTGCCGTCGATGATTTCGTGCTTCTTGGCGTTGAAAGCGGTGGCATCGTCCTTGAAATGGCAAACAAGGGTTCCTGGTTCCGGGCCTTCATAAAGAATTTTGGCCTTTCCTTCGTAGATCCTGCGACGACGATTCATGAGCGTATTACCATTCAGTTCTGCCCAAAGGGGCTGTTTTCAGGGGGCAAAGCCTGACAGAAATTGCTGTTCTGCGCGAGGCTTTTGAATTGGACTTCGTCCGGCGCGTGGTTCCAAGGTGCTGTGCCCCTGCCGGAGGCGGCACTGTGCGCGATGAGAATCAGGCCATTTGCTGTTGCACTATAACCTATTTGCTGATGGTCTGGTCCATCCTCCGAAAAATTACCAGCCATGCAGTCCGCCAAGTGCAATCCGTTGGCCGCTGAATAGCGAATTCCTGCCAGTTACACAATCTTTGAAACGGCTTCGGAGACAGATTTTTGTCGTTCTTCGCTTATTCTTTGTCAAGTGCTGACTTCGTGGCATCAGTCGTCGGTTGGCAGCAAACCAAATGCGTCCAAAGGAGGGTGGGCAGTGGTCACCGACGGGCGGTTTTCCGATTACGTCTACTTTGTAATTGGTAGAAACTATGGTAGAATATACCTAAGGTTTGATGCGTATTCTGTTTCACCGAAACGGGGGCGGTGAGGGATGTTTGGAGGGCGTGTTCCAATTGTCAGAAAATTGATCGGTCTTTGTAAATTTGTTCATTCGGCAAGGCACTTTTGGGAGGGGTACCATGACCACGTTTGACAATCGGGAAGTTGGCTATGAAGCCAAATTTGCACATGAGCAGGACCTGCAGTTCAAGGCCATTGTTCGACGCAACAAGTTGATCGGCCACTGGGCGGCCAGCAAGCTGGGCATTGAAGGGGATGACGCCGAGCAATATGCCTCGGACATGATCCGACACAGCCTCAAACGCACCGACGATGATGATGTCGTCGAGAAGATCAGTCAGGACTTCCGCGCCATCGATCTGAGCTATTCCGAACACCGCATCCGGCAGAAGCTGAGCCGCTTCATGTCGATGGCTCAGGAAGAGGTTGCTGCGGGCGCATGATGCGGCGACGGGGTGCCTGTGCGGTTTCCTCTTGTCTTCCTTCTTGATTCCTGCCGGGGAATTCGATCTTCTGCCGTATGTTCGGCTCTTTCGGGAAGCTATGGGCAGCCCTGTGCGGGGCTGTGACAAACTCAGCTACTCTCCATTGGTTTGGTTGCGCGTCGCTTCTTCGCGGCGTAAGAGCTATTGATTGGATTTGATGCGCTAACCATCTGTAATTTATCAAGTTTATACCGGAGAGCTAAATGACCGAGCCGTTTACTTCCTTTTCTCTTGCTCTTGCCCGTGCCAAGGCCGAGGGCCAACCCCTGTTCAGCGCCTGGAGCCTTTTTGCCGATGTGCTGGTTGCCCGTGCCGTGGCCAGTGGTCCGTTTGATGCCGTTCTGATAGACGCCCAGCACGGTCATATGGATTTCGCTGCGGCTCAGGCCATGACCGCTGCCATTCATCAAGCGGACAAGGTTCCGCTGCTGCGCATTCCGGTGGGTGACTTTGCCTTCGTCTCGCGCGCGCTGGATTTCGGGGTTCAGGGCATCGTGGCTCCCATGATCAACACTGCTGCCGAAGCGCAGGCTCTGGTCAATGCAGCCAAATACACCCCGGTCGGAGAGCGAAGCTTCGGGCCTTTCGGCGCCTGCTCGCTTTACGGAACCGATGCGGCCAACTATGCGGCCAAGGCCAATGGTGCCTGCCTCGTCTTTGCCATGGTGGAAACCGAACGGGCGCTTGACAATCTTGATGACATTCTTGCGGTCGAAGGCCTTGATGGCGTGTTTGTCGGTCCGGCAGACCTGTCTCTGACGTTGATGAAGGGAGAGCGGGTCGACATGGATTGCGAGATGTCTAACAAGGCCTACAAGCTTGTTGCCGACAAGGCAGCCGAGGCGGGCAAATTCTCGGGGATCTATGCCTTCAGTGTGGCCTATGCCAAGCGCTATGCCGGGTTCGGCTTCAATCTGATTGCCGTGGGCAGTGACAGCGGCTATCTGGCGGCGGGTATGCAGCAGGTGGCGGCCGATCTCAAGGGCTAGGCGGGGCTATCTGCCGCCCCGATGTGTGTCAACTGGCAGGGCCTGCGCAACCGGTGCAGGCTCTTCGATGCACGCAGTTTAGAATTAGGCAAAATATATACTGCTTTATTGATCCATATCATCGAACATAAGAAAGTTTGAATTCATCCTGATGCCGGGTTTTGACCAATGCAGCGGGCAGGAAGCAAGAAAGCCGTTGCAGCATTGTTGGCCAGGTATCATCTGGGGGGATGAAAATGCTCAAACTTGTGGCTCTGTTCTTTATCGTCATTGCACCGACACTTGCGGGGATCTTTGCGCTCGTACCTCTGACCATGTCCGGGACGCTCTCCATCAATGTGGGGCTGCTGTTAGCCTTCGTCGTAGCTGGAGTCGTTGTGGCTTTGCCGGTGTCCTGGTTCGTCGCCAAAAGGGTGGATGCGATGATCTCTTCGAAGGGACCAGCTGCCACGGCATGATCCGGACCAGGATCAGCGCAAGGCAGACTTCTAGAGTGGGGACCAGCAAAAAGGGCCTGACAGTGTCAGGCCCTTGTTCATTTCACATGTGACTTCGTGCCCGCTCGTCTAGGACAGCGTGGTCATGAAATTGGCGAAGGTCATCAGGCCTTCCGGCCATGGGCCCTGTCCGCTTTTTTCATTGATGTGGCCGGTGTCCCCGGCATCAACAAAGGTCGAGCCCCATTTCCTGCCGAAATGCTCAGCGGTTTCAAAGGCACAATAGGGATCGCTGCGGGATGCCACGAGAATCGACGGGAAGGGCAACAGCTCTTCGGGGATCGGCGCGAAATGGCGAATATGTCCGGGGACATGATCATCGCTCTCGACATTCGGCATACCCACCAGAAAGGCACCCCGGACAATGCCCGGCTTGATGGCCGCCGCGGCCTTGACCGTTGCGACCACACCGAGGGAATGGGCGACGAGCACCGCTGGCCGCGTCGCCTGTTCCACATCGGCAATGATCTTGCTTACCCAGCTTTCCATCTGCGGGTTCGCCCAGTCCTGCTGCTCGATGCGGCGCGCAGACCGGATCTTGTCTTCCCAGCGCGATTGCCAATGGTCCGGGCCGGAGTTGTCCAACCCGGGAATAATGAAAATGTCTGCTTCAGACGCCTTCATTTATCTGCCTCTCTTTCGCGCTTGCGACCGGTTCAGCTTTCGCCGAAGACACGCTTGAAGATCACATCCACATTCTTGGTGTGATAGCCCAGATCGAAGCGGCTCTTGATTTCATCTTCTGACAGATATTGGCGCACATCGGCGTCATTCAAGAGCTCGGTGAGGAAATCGACCTCTGCGTTGCCTGCATGATGATAGCTTTCCCAGACCTTCATGGCATTGCGCTGGACAAGGCGATAGGCGTCCTCGCGGGAGGAACCAGCCTGTGTCAGAGCCAGCAGGATGCGCTGGGAATGGACGAGGCCACCAAGGCGATCCATGTTGCCGACCATGCGCTCCGGATAGACCAGCAGCTTGTCGATGACGCTGGTCAGGCGGACCAGAGCGAAGTCCAGGGTCACCGTGGCGTCCGGGCCAATCATCCGCTCAACGGAGGAGTGGGAGATATCGCGTTCGTGCCAGAGGGCAACGTTTTCCAGCGCCGGGGTCACGGCCGAGCGGACGATGCGCGACAGACCGGTGAGGTTTTCGGTCAGCACCGGGTTGCGTTTGTGCGGCATGGCCGAAGAGCCTTTCTGACCCTTGGAGAAGAACTCCTCGGCTTCCAGAACTTCGGTGCGCTGCAGGTGGCGGATTTCGGTTGCCACGCGTTCAACGGAAGAGGCGACAACGCCAAGCGTTGCAAAGAACATGGCGTGACGGTCACGCGGGATGACCTGAGTGGAGACCGGCTCCGGTTTCAGTCCCATGGCTTCGGCCACATGCTCTTCGACGCTCGGGTCGATGTTGGCAAAGGTGCCAACGGCGCCGGAGATGGCGCAGGTGGCAATCTCGTCGCGGGCTGCGATGAGGCGGGACTTGCAACGATCGAATTCGGCATAGGCTTCAGCCATCTTGAGGCCAAAGGTGACCGGCTCGGCGTGAATGCCGTGGGAACGGCCGATGCAGACGGTATCCTTGTGCTCCATGGCGCGGCGCTTGATGGCGGCCAGCAGGGCGTCGATGTCGGCGAGCAACAGGTCGGTTGCGCGGGCCAGCTGGACGTTGAAGCAGGTGTCCAGAACGTCCGAAGAGGTCATGCCCTGATGCACGAAACGGGAATCCGGTCCGATGAATTCGGCCAGATGGGTGAGGAAGGCGATGACGTCATGCTTGGTTTCGCGTTCGATTTCGTCGATGCGGTCGATATCGAAGGTTGCCGAACCGCCTTTTTCCCAGATGGTCTTGGCGGCGCTTTCCGGAATGACGCCCAATTTGGCCAGCGCGTCGCAGGCGTGGGCTTCAATTTCGAACCAGATGCGGAACTTGGTTTCCGGGGACCAGATGGAGGTCATCTCGGTGCGGGAATAACGAGGGATCATGTTGTCTGCCTGTTCTTGCTAGTTGGTGCGCGCAATGCTGTGATGCGCGTCAAAAAGGAACCGTTAGGCCTGGGCTTTCTCAGCGGCTTCACGGATGCGTGCGATATTCTCGCGGTAACTTTCAACGGAGTTGCCCTTGAACACGGCGGAACCGGCAACCAGAACATTGGCGCCGGCGGCGGCGATGAGCGGAGCGGTTTCCGTGGTCACGCCACCGTCGATCTGGATGTCGATGTCGCGGTCGCCGATCAGCGCCCGGACCTTGCGGATCTTGTCGAGGGTGGTGGGAATGAAGGACTGGCCGCCAAAGCCGGGGTTGACGCTCATGATGAGCACCATGTCCACCTTGTCGAGCACATATTCAATGGCGCTCTCATGGGTGCCCGGGTTGAGCGAGACGCCGGCCATCTTGCCCATGGCCTTGATGGCCTGCAGGGAGCGGTCGAGATGCGGGCCGGCTTCCGCGTGCACCGTGATCATGTCGGATCCGGCATCGGAGAATTCCTGAAGATAGGGATCGGCGGGCGCGATCATCAGGTGGGTGTCGATGGTCTTGTCGGTGTGGGGCCGGATGGCTCGAACGACCTGGGGGCCAAAGGTGATGTTGGGAACAAAATGGCCGTCCATGACGTCGACATGGATCCAGTCACACCCAGCTTCGTCGATTGCCCGAACTTCTTCGCCAAACCGTGCAAAATCGGAGGCGAGAATGGACGGGGCGATTTTGATCGGTCGCACCATGATGTCTGCTGTCCTTGATTAATCTCATTGATGCCCACGCGGTAGCACATTGTGCTCATATGGGCAAGAAGAGAGCCTTAGATGTTCGTCTTGTCGGATGCAGTTTTTTGGGCGCAAATCTTCGAGAAAGGGGCTGTCCTCGGTCGGACCGATCCCTGAATGAGGGGGGGCAGTGGCGGACGGCGCTTTTGTTGCGGGGTGGCGCCGTTCGTCGGATCTATTCCTCCAGAGGCAGTGAGGCGGTGTCCTTGACAGTGGAGACCACGATGCGAGATTGCACATCGGACACCAGCTCGGAGTTCAAGAGCTTGTTGCGCAGGAAGTTGTCATAAGACTTGATATCTTCGGTGACGACCTTGACCATATAGTCAACCGCCCCGGTGATGCGTTCGCAAATGACGACTTCGGGCCACAGCTGGGTCAGGCGGTCGAATTCTTCCATGTTCTTGCGGCTGGGAACCGTCAACTTGACGAAGGCATAGGAAACGAAGCCCAGACCAACCGCTTCGCGGTCGACAATCGCGGTAATCTGCTTGAGAACGCCGGTTTCTTTCAGCTTCTTGATCCTGCGCCAGCACGGGGTCTGGGACATGCCGGATTGCTTGGCGATTTCCGCGATGGAAAGCGATGCATCGTCCTGCAATACCTTCAGGATCCGGAGGTCCCCGGAATCGAGTGTCATTTTTTCCATTTTTTACTCTCTTGAGAAGGAATTCTTCCAAAACTACTCAGAAAATACGGGTTTGTATATATCAATCTTGGCGGCGCTGTAGAAAAGGAGAAAAATTCTGTTTTTCCAAGGGCCCTGGCATGAAGAAGAGTGGGGCAACGCGCGGGGCAACGGGCTGAGGAGCACCGCCGTTGCTGGATGAGCCGGGACTGGTTCCGGTCTCAGGTGCGGTTTTTCGCGGCGAATTTCTGCTGCCATGTCGGGAAGCGGTCATTGGCCCTTGGTGTGGCGCAATAGATCCCCCGAGCAATGGCTCGGGCCATGGTGGCCGCGGCGAGCGCCCCCAGTTCAATGAAGGCGGCACCATCGTCGGGCAGATCCCGTGCTCCGGTTGACAGGGCAAAGATCAGATCGCCATCCATCGGGGTGTGCGAGGGCCAGAGCGCACGGGCAAAGCCGTCATGGGCCATGATGGCCAGTCGTCTGGCTGCAGCCTTGGTGAGGCGGGCATCCGTTGCGATGATGCCGATGGTGGTGTTGCTATTGACAGGGCTTGCCTCTTGCGTGGTGTCAAGCTTGGTAAAGGGCCGGTCAACGTGGGCGGGCATAGAGCCGGGCAGGCCGAGGTCTCCGAATTCTCCATCCTGTTCAAAGGGTGCTGCCCAGAAATGGGCGCTTTCGCCCATGGTCGCCTGACCAAGCGCATTGACGGCCACGAGGGCACCGATGGTGATGCCGGACGCCGTACGGGTTGAGGCCGAGCCCAGCCCTCCTTTCAGTCCGGCGATCAGGGCACCTGCTCCGGCGCCGTGACTGCCAAGCTCGAAGTGTGTAGACGCCTGTTGGGCCGACTGCCAGCCAAGATCCCAGTAGGGCGATCTGTCGCCCCAGTCCTTGTCGCCGCCATTGGCCAGATCAAACAGAATCGCCGCCGGAACAATCGGTACATGGACTGGCCCGACGGCGAAGCCACGGCCCTGCTGCTTGAGCCAGCCCTGGGCGCCACCTGCGGCATCAAGTCCAAAGGCCGAGCCGCCAGAAAGGGTAATTGCATCGATGCGCTCGACGGTCTGATCAGGATTGAGAAGATCGGTGTCCCGCGTTCCCGGAGCACCGCCAAGAACAGCATAGGAGGCGACCATGGCCTCCCGACAGACCAGTGTCGTGGTGCCCGACTTCAATGTCTCGTCAGTTGCGTTGCCTACCAGTAGTCCGTCGATGTCGGTGATGAGATTCTTCATGTCAGTGTCCTTGCGGTCGCACGATCAGGCCGAGGCCCAGTGAAGCAAAGACGGCCACAAGCCCCATGACCTGCAGAGTAACCATGCTTTCGCCCAATGCCAAGACGGCAACGAACATGGTGGTGGTGGGGACGAGGGCGGTGAATATCGCGCTGGAGGAGGCGGTGACCGACTTGATGCCGATGCACCACAGGAAGAAGGACAGGATGCTGGACGCGAAAATGTAGTAGACCGCCAGCAGCCAGAAGGAGAGGGGCCCGCCGAGCGGAAGCTGCCAGCCGCCGTCCAGCCACAGAAGAATGGGCAGGGTGATCGGAATCGCCACCAGATGAACGATCATGGTCAGCGTCCATGGCGGGATGATGCTCGAATAGCGGCGCGTGAGAATGGCAAAGACAGCTTCGGAAAACGCCGCCATCAACACGAAGCTGTTGCCCAGAAGGGTGACGAGCCAGTCTGACGATCCGCTGCCATCATCGGGCCTTGCCAGATTGATGCAGGCGATGCCGAGCACAGCCAGTCCGATCGACAGGACCTTGCGCCGTGAAATCGATTCCTTGAGGACCAGCAGGCTGAGCAGGGCGATGATCGCCGGCAATGAAGAAGCGATGATGCCCGCATTGATGGCCGACGTGTATTGCAGACCGACCAGCATGAATGTGGTGAAGCCAACGACGCCAAACAGCGCCAGCAGCATGATTTCGACCCATTGACGCCAGCACAGCCGCGCAAGACTCGCCAACCCGCCCGGCTCGAACATGGCCAGCGGAACCAGGCACAGGCTGGCCAGAACGAAGCGCAGCATCGAAAAGGAGGTCGGAGGGATGTCGGCCACAATGACCTTGCCGATGGCGACGTTGATGCCGGTGAGAATCATGGCTGCAGCGAGCGCAAGATAGGCTTTCATGGGGGCACTCATAGGGGGAGAGGCGGGAGGAGAATGCTGAAAAGCCCCTCTGACGGGTCAGAAGGGCTTTCCGGTTCTTTTCATGGCGCTTTATGGCGCCCTGTTCAAGAGTCAATAAGAGGCTGTGCCGTCTTATTTGTAGGCATATTTGCCTTTGCTCCACTTGTACCAGACATAGCCTGGCAGGGTGACGTCACCCTTGTCGTCGAAGGACAGGTTGCCCAGAACGGTCGGGAATTCGCCGGAGTTCAGTGCTTCGGTAACAGCGTCATAGTCGGTGGAACCGGCAGCCTTGACAGCGTCAACATAAGCCTGGATGGCAGCATAGGTGTAGAGAACGTACCCTTCGGTGGTCAGACCTTTTGCCTTGAATTCTTCAACAACCGGAGCTGCTTCAGGGTTCAGGGACGGATCAGGAGAGAAGGTCATCAGGGTGCCTTCGCCAGCGTCGCCGGTGATGGACCAGTATTCGTCGGTAACCAGAGCGTCACCAGAGATCAGGACGGTGTCCATGCCCTGTTCACGCATCTGACGAACGATCAGGCCTGCTTCGGTGTGGTAGCCACCAACATACAGAGCGTCGATCTGGGCCTGCTTCAGCTTGGAAACCAGAGCGGTGTAGTCTTTTTCACCAGCGGTGTAGGCTTCATACATGGCAACCTTGCCACCAAGAGCTTCGAAGGCTGCCTTGGTTTCGTCAGCCAGACCCTTGCCGTAAGCGGTCTTGTCCTGGATGATGGCAACGTTCTTGTCCTTGTATTCGTCCCAGAGCAGCTGGCCAGCTACAGAACCCTGCTGGTCATCACGACCGCAAACGCGGTAGATGCCCGGGCCAGGACGCTCGTCGGTGAATTTCGGGTTGGTGGAAGCCGGAGAAATCTGGACAATACCTTCTTCAGCATAAACGGCGGATGCCGGAATGGAAGAGCCGGAGCAGAAGTGACCGGCCATGAAGGTCACGCCCTTGCCGACCATCTGGTTGGCAACAGCCACGGCCTGTTTCGGGTCGCATGCGTCATCGCCGATTTCCAGTTTCAGCATTTCGCCATTGACGCCGCCTGCTGCGTTGATGTCGGCAACAGCCTGCTCGGCACCGATTTTCATCTGCTGGCCGAAAGAAGCATACTGGCCGGTCATCGGACCTGCGGTCGCAATAACGATTTCAGCGAATGCACCACTGGTCATAGCGATGGAACCTGCGAGTGCGACGCCTGCCAAAAGTAGTTTTTTCATAAAACTCTCCCATTGAGATGTTTGCTGCGTTCCGTTGCACCTTGTTTGGCGCAACTATTCTGGTGTGATTATTATTGAACCTTACGGTCATTAGAGTTCGGGATTCTATTCTTCTATGAAATGAAATCTCTTCCCCCATTTTCCCATCAGCAAGTCCGGAAAATCCGGTTGATTGCTGCGGGTGGATAGTGGCGCAAACCGTCACTATCAATCTTGTCTCATGATCGGCCTAGCCCTTGCGCTCTTTCCATGAAAGAGGACTGACTTTCTCATAAAGCCAATGATATTGGTCTACCATCTGGTTGGTACGGGTGAACTGGAAACCGAGTCCACAAATGATCAGCAATACAATCAGGTCCACGAAATAGAAGTGGAATGAAAGCAGAGTGCCTTTGAACAGGGCGAAATGCAAGAATCGCACACCTGCAGACAAAAGGATCATGTAGATAACGATCTGCGACCTTGGTTTCCAGGTGTTGGCGATTGCCCGGCCAGCCATCCATGCTGCGCCGCCGCCCAGACAGACGGTGACGAGCAAAAAGGTCCCGAAAGAAACTTCCCAAAGCATTGTTCTTTTCCTTCTTAATGCCGTCCACCTTCGAGATAGGCAGCCTGAACTTCCGGATTGGACAGAAGCTCCTGGCCACCACCCGACATGGTGATCTGACCGTTGATCATGACGTAGCCGCGATGGGCCAGACGCAGAGCGTGATAGGCGTTCTGCTCAACAAGGAAAACGGTCAGGCCCTGTTTCTCGTTCAGTTCCTTGACGACCTCGAAGATCTGTTTGACCACCAGCGGGGCAAGACCCAGCGATGGTTCGTCCAGCATCAGCAGCTTGGGGCGTGCCATCAGGGCGCGTCCAATAGCCAGCATCTGCTGTTCGCCACCGGACAGGGTGCCACCGCGCTGACTCTGGCGCTTTTCCAGGATCGGGAAGAGGTCGAACACCATGCGCAGATCTTCATCGAAATGGGCATAGTTGATGACTGCAGCACCCATCTGAAGGTTTTCAAGCACTGTCATGCGGCCGAAAATACGCCGCCCTTCGGGAGACTGGGCAATCGACTTGCGGACAATCTCGTGGGTCGGCAGGGCGGTGATATTTTCGCCGTTGTAGATGATCTCGCCTTCGCGGGCACGGGCAACACCACAGATGGTCATCATCGTGGTGGATTTGCCAGCCCCGTTGGCGCCGATCACGGTGACGATTTCACCGCGATGGACATCAAGATCTATGCCGCGCAGGGCGACGATCTTGCCATAGTAGGTTTTAACGCCCCTGAGGCTCAGGAGGACATCACTCATGATTTGACTCCCTCTGCATTTGCAACCTTCGCCTCTGCTTCAGCTTCGTCGACCTCGTCGTCATCGACGCCGAGATAGGCGGCAATCACGCGCGGGTCATTCTGGACGAACGCGGCATCGCCATCGGAAATCTTGACGCCATAGTCGAGAACGACGACGTGATCCGAGATTTCCATGACCATGGACATGTCATGCTCGATGAGCAGGACGGCGGTCTTGTCCAGTTCCCGGATGGAGCGCAGAAGACCGTTGAGGTCCTGCGTTTCACGCGGGTTGAGGCCGGCTGCCGGCTCGTCGAGGCACAGCAGTTCGGGATTGGTGCACATGGCGCGGGCAATCTCGAGACGACGCTGGTCGCCATAGGGCAGGTCGGCTGCCGGGTCGTCGGCACGATCGATGAGATCGATGCGCTCGAGCCATTCGGTTGCCTTCTTGACAGAAGCCTTCTCCGACTTGCGGAAGCTGCTGATGCCGAAGATGCCGCCTATGGAGAAGAGCGAGTCCTTCATCAGCTTGTTGTGCTGGGCGATCATCAGGTTTTCTAGAACCGTCATGCCGCCGAACAAGCGGATGTTCTGGAAGGTACGGGCAACCTTGGCATGGTGCGCAATCTGGAAATCCGGAATACGCTCCAGCAGGTAGCTCTGACCGTTCGACCGGTTCATGGTGATGCGACCCTGGGTCGGCTTGTAGAAGCCGGTGACGCAGTTGAAGACGGTTGTCTTGCCGGCGCCGTTCGGGCCGATCAGGGCCGTGATATCGCTGCGACCTACCTCGAAGGAGAGGTCGTCGACAGCCACCAGACCGCCGAATCGCATGGTAAGATGCTCAACGGTCAGGATTGGATTTTCTTTCCAGCTGCTCATCCTTCTCCCTCCGCTACGAGATCACCAGAGACGGCTTTCTTTTCCTTGAGGAAGACCGACGGTGCCCGACTTGAAATGATGCCACGTGGTTTCCAGATCATGATGACCACCATCAGGAGGCCGAAGACCAGCATGCGCAGGTCCTGCAGATCGCGGAAGACTTCGAAGCCGCCAATCATGACGATGGAGGCAACCACCACGCCCAACTGGCTACCAAGGCCACCCAGAACCACGATGGCCAGAATGATGGCCGATTCCATGAAGGTGAAACTCTCGGGCGAGATGAAGCCCTGACGGGTAGCGAAGAAGGCACCGGCAAAGCCGCCGAACATCGCGCCCAGTGCAAAAGCAGTGAGCTTGGTGTTGGTGGTGTTGATGCCGAGCGAGCGACAGGCAATCTCGTCCTCGCGCAGTGCTTCCCAAGCGCGGCCGATCGGCAGCTTGCGCATGCGCATGGTCACGAAGTTGGTCAGCAGTGCAAGAGCGAGAATGAGATAGAAGAGGAAGATGACCCGGTGCATTGAGTCATACGGGATCCCGAAGAAATCAGCGAAACCACCCTTGCGCTCGAATTCGAGGCCGAAGAAGGACGGGCGCGGAATGCGCGAGATGCCGTTTGGTCCACCGGTGAAGTCATACCAGTTGAGCAGGACGACGCGGATGATCTCACCGAAGGCGAGCGTCACGATCGCCAGATAGTCGCCCCTCAGACGCAGTACAGGGAAGCCCAGGATCATGCCCCAGAAGGATGCCAGAATGCCGGCCAGCGGCAGACAGACCCAGAAGGACAGGTCGAAATACTGTGCAAACAGCGCATAGGAGTAGGCACCCACCGCATAGAAGGCCACATAGCCAAGGTCGAGCAGACCGGCAAGGCCAACCACGATGTTGAGGCCCCATCCGAGCATGATGTAGGTGAGGACCAGAATGCCCATGTCGATGACGTAGCGGTTGCCGTAGAAAGGCAGGGTCAGGGCGAAGACCAGCAGAGCCGGACCGACGAACTTGCCGATCTTGCCGACGGTTTCCTGCTTGGGCAGGATCGACTGCATGGCGTTGGCGACCGGATTGTGGCCGCGCCAGACCAGCAAGCTCATGGCGAAGCGGCCTACCAGGACGGCAAGCACCATCCAGGCGACAAGGACCCAGTTTCCTTCAATTCCCAGACCACCCTGTTCGGTTTTTGTCTTGATGCCGACCATGATGGAGGTCAGCAGCAGGGTGACCACCGCGGCGAGGACTGCATCTTTCAGGGCAGCTCCGACGCGCGTATTCAAAAAGTCCGCCATATCAAACCTTCTCCACTTCTGGCTTGCCCAACAGGCCGGAAGGCATGAAGATCAGCACGATTGCGAGGATCGAAAAGGCTGCAACGTCTTTGTATTCCACAGAGAAGTAGCCAGACCAGAAGGTTTCGATCAGGCCGATCAGCAAGCCACCGAGCATGGCGCCCGGCAGTGAGCCGATGCCGCCCAGAACGGCTGCGGTGAAGGCTTTGACGCCGGCGAGGAAGCCGATGTAGAAGTCGATCACGCCGTAGTAGAGCAGGAACATCACACCAGCCACCGATGCAAGGGCGGCGCCCATGACGAAGGTCAGAGAAATGGTGCGGTCGACGTTGACGCCCAGCAGAGACGCCATTTTCTGATCCTGTTCACATGCGCGCTGGGCACGGCCAAGCGAGGTCTTGTTGATCAGCATCGTGAAGCCAGCCATAAGCAGCACGGTGGTCACGATGATCAGGATCTGCATGTAGGACAGCTGAACCAGGAAGCCGTCTTTTTCCATGATGGTGATGCCGCCGGTAATCTGTGGTGGCAGCGGCTTGACGCGTGCGCCCTGAACGACTTGAACGAAGTTCTGCAGCACGATCGACATGCCAATCGCCGTGATCAACGGCGCAAGTCGGAACGATCCGCGCAAGGGACGATAGGCGATGCGCTCGACGCTCCAGCCCCAGACCGAGGTCATGAGCATGGAAACAATGAGAACGATAAGCAGGACGAGTGGAAGGAAGGTAATTCCCATTGCCACAACCGCCAACAGTGTAATCAATGCAATGAATGCACCCACCATGAATATGTCACCATGGGCAAAGTTGATCATGCCTATGATACCATATACCATGGTATAGCCGATGGCGATCAGGCCGTAGATCGACCCCAACGTGACGCCATTAATCAGCTGCTGAATAAAATATTCCATTTGACTCGCTGTTCCTAAACTCCCTGCGGCTTAGTTACCGCTTATTAGATAGGAAGATGTTGTTGTTTGTTTTGTCCGAGATTTCATCTCGCTAAAATTTCTAGCAAGAAGTCGAATTGGATACAATTGCTTCCTTCTAAAATTTGGTCATTATTGCGTCTAGCTCTACGAATTGATGAAATTTTGATCAAAAACGACAATTTTGATGGAATTGTAGGCTGAAAATCTGGGGGTCTCAGAGGGTTTGGCTGCGTAATAGTCGATCTTTGTGGGATAATCTTGTTGGTGTGGTTTGAAAATGTGCAGTTTTGCTGTGAAACTTGTCGACCCATTGTATTTTTGATTGAAAAATATGCATGTTCTTTTCTTTATCAATAATGATATTATTTATATGTGTGCGCATATCTGGGCGATCCTCGTCAAATTTGACAGTTTGGCGGCAGTGCCTCAGATTTAGGCCAGCGATGACAGGAGAAGTGATTTGAACATCAGTCAAGCAGCAGCGAAGACCGACCTGCCAGTCAAGACACTTCGCTATTATGAAGACATCGGTCTGGTCGTTCCCCAGCGCAAGGCCAACGGCTACCGGGACTATGGTGCCGAGGAGCTCGTGCGCCTGCGGCTTGTCGGGCGGGCCCGCAAGCTGGGGTTCAATATCGACGGCTGCCGGAACCTTCTCTCCCTGCAGGAGGACAAGCACCGGGCGAGTGCTGACGTCAAGAGGATCGCTGAAGCGCATCTCATGGAAATCGATCAGAAGATTGCCGAATTACAGGCATTGCGGGAGGATCTGGCGCCGCTGGTTGCTGCCTGCCGGGGCGACGACGATGCCGACTGCGCGATACTGAAGGATCTGGTGGAGCCGCACAAAGGCTGTGGCCACTAGGCGGGCTCAGACGAGGCCAAGTCCCTTGAAGCTCGTGTGGCCGTTCCGAGCGACAATGATATGGTCGTGCAGCGTGATGCCCAGCCGTTCACAGGCGTCCGACACTTGCTGGGTCATGTCGATGTCCGCGCGTGAGGGTGTCGGGTCGCCGCTCGGGTGATTGTGCACCATGATGATGGCTGTCGCTGAAAGCTCCAGTGCGCGCTTGACCACTTCCCTTGTGTAGACCGGTGTATGATCAACGGTGCCGGTTTGTTGCACCTCATCGGTGATGAGAGCGTTCTTCTTGTCCAGAAACAGAATGCGGAACTGTTCGATGTCATTGAAGGCCATCGAGGTGCGGCAATAGTCGATGACGGAATTCCAAGAGGACAGTACCGGTCGTTCCTTGACCCGATCTTCGGTGAATTTGGCCGCGGCGGCGTGGATCAGCTTGAGCTCGGTGACGACGGATTGCTTGACGCCGGCAAACTCCATCAGCAGATGTTCCGGCGCAGCAATGACCTCGGCGAAGGAGCCGAAGCGGGCGAGCAGATCCTTGGCCAGTGGCTTGGTGTCCCTGCGCGGGATGGCGCGAAACAGGATCAGTTCCAGCAATTCGTAATCATGCAGGGCATCGGCACCCGAAGCGCGGAATTTCTGCCGCAACCGTTCCCGGTGGCCCACATAGTGGGGCTGGCCTGATGCGTCCTTCAGCTCGCCCATAACCCGGACGTCTCCTGTTAGTCCACGTTGTAGGGTGGCTTGTCCAACCCTGCCGGTGACAGCGTGAAAATCTCACACCCCGTCTCGGTGATGCCGATGGAATGTTCGAACTGGGCAGACAGGCTCTTGTCCCGCGTAACGGCTGTCCAACCATCCTTGAGCACCTTGACGTGAGGTTTGCCCAGATTGATCATCGGCTCGATGGTGAAGATCATGCCCGGCTTCAGCTCGATGCCTTCGCCCCAGCTGCCGTAATGCAGGATATTGGGGGCATCGTGAAACAGCTGGCCGACGCCGTGGCCGCAGAAGTCGCGCACGACGCCACAGCGCTCGGCCTCGGCATATTCCTGAATGGCGGCGCCGATGTCGCCTGTGGTGTTGCCTGGTTTTGCCTGCGCAATCCCGATCATCAGGGATTCATAAGTGACCTCGATCAGGCGTTCCGGCGCGCGCTTGATTTCTCCGACCGGATACATGCGCGAGCTGTCGCCATACCAGCCGTCCAGCACATAGGTCACGTCGACATTGACGATGTCGCCTTCCTTGAGGGGCTTTTCGTTGGGAATGCCGTGACAGACCACATGGTTGATCGACGTGCAGGTATGTTTTCTGTAGCCGCGATAATTGAGGGTGGCAGGCAGGGCCCCGTTTTCTTCGCCGAAATCGCGGATGAAGTCATCAATGACCTGGGTCGGGACGCCGGGCTTGACGAGTTTCGCAACGCCATCAAGTGCCCGTGCTGCGAGTTGTCCGGCGCGGCGCATTCCTTCAAAACCCTCTTCTCCATAAAGGCGGATATCTCCGGTGTTGCGCAGGGGAGCACTCTTGGCGTCAATGTAATTTACCATCTCAGGTCTTTCCGAAATTTTGTTGTTTCTCTATGGATATCTCCCAATGCCGCAATGTGCAAACCGGAATTGCACTTTTTGCGTCGTGGTCCCCTTGTGCGCAGCTTATGAAATCTCAGGTTTTGCAGCAAGCGAGCCGTTGGGTGCCGTCAGGCAAAGGGCGGTCTCAGGCAAAAGGCAGGGCGCGGGCGAGCACCATGCCCTCTTGCGAGATGTCGCAGATATAGACAATCGCCTCGACGCCACAGGCGCGAGCCTTCCCGAAGGCCTCGAAATAGGCGGGGTCTATGTCTGCGGCCAGGGCAAAACGGTCGGCATCGGTTCTGGTCACCAGATACAGCATGATGGCCCGGTGGCCAGCCCTTACCATGTCGGAGAGCTCGTCCAGATGCTTGGCGCCGCGCTTGGTGACCGAATCAGGGAATTCCGCCAATCCCGGCTCGCGCAGAAGGTGCACATTCTTCACCTCGACATAGCAATCGGGCCGGGCCGCATCCTGCAACAAAAGGTCGATGCGGCTGTTTTTGCCGTATTTCACTTCGCGCCGCAGTGTTTCATAGCCCACAAGTTCCTCGATGCGGCCGCCAAGAATAGCCTCTTCGGCGATGCGGTTCGGGTGACTGGTGTTGATGCCGATCATGGCATCGTCCAGTTCAAGCAACTCCCAGCTGTAGGCCAGCTTTCGTTTGGGATTGTCCGAACGCGACAGCCAGACACGGGAGCCGGGGTCCTTGAGGCCCAGCATGGAGCCGGGGTTGGCGCAATGGGCGGTGATGATGGTTCCGTCTTCCAGTTCCACGTCGGCCAGAAAGCGCTTGTAACGCTGGATGAGGCGGCCGGGAATAAGAGCTGTTTCAAATTTCATGTTGCTTCAGCTTTGGGCTTTCGGTCACTTTGTCTTCGCACTATAACCATGCTTGACGGTTTTGCTATCTTGCTGTGAGCAGTTTGGCCAGCAAAATCGCATCCGCTTGAGCTGCATTCCGCCATGGGCTAAAGCAAGTCGCAGGCTCGGTGTGCCTGTGCATGCTGCTGTTTCAGCGACTGTGACACTGGTGCATCTCGGGCCTTGAGCAAAGATGAGAGAGACAGGGTAATGACCAAGGATATGATTACAGCAGCGGTGCTGGTTATCGGCGATGAAATTCTTTCAGGCCGCACCAAGGACAAGAATATCGGGTTCATTGCCGACTATCTCACCCAGATGGGCATCGACCTCAAGGAAGTCCGTGTCGTCGCCGATGATCAGGATGCGATTGTCGAGGCGGTCAACGCCCTTCGCGCCAAGTGGACCTATGTCTTTACCAGTGGTGGCATCGGGCCGACCCATGACGACATCACCGCGGATGCCATGGCGGCAGCTTTCGGTGTCGGCATTGATCACGATCCGCGTGCCATGGCCATTCTTGAAGCCCACTATGCCAAATCGCCCAACATGGAATTCAACGAGGCCCGCAAGCGGATGGCACGCATTCCGTTCGGCGCCGATCTTATCGAGAACAAGGTGTCGAGCGCACCCGGCTTCCGGCTGGAGAATGTGCATGTCATGGCCGGGGTGCCGTCTGTTATGCAGGCGATGATGGATGCGATCGCCCCGACCCTCAAGACTAACAGCAAGGTGATGAGCGAGACGATTGACAGCGGCATCGGGGAAGGGCTGGTCGCCGGGCCTCTGGCCGAGCTCGCCAAGGATCATCCCAATGTGGTCATCGGCTCCTATCCCTATATGCGTCAGGATCTGTTTGCCACCAATATCGTCATGCGCAGCCGCTCCCGAGAGGATCTGGACGAGGCTGTGAAGGCGGTGCATGACATGCTAGAGTCCCTCAAAGGGCAGAAGCAACATCAGGCCTAGTCCTGTCCATTTCCACGTTCATACGCGTTTGAAAAGAAAAACAAGAGGAACACCACCATGTCCGAACCATCATCCAACGCATTCCCGGTGTATTGGGAACAATTCCATCGGGACTGCCGTGCGCTGGCTTGGCGTCTGAAAGGCGTTTCCGAGTGGAAGGCGATTGTCTGCATCACCCGCGGCGGCCTTGTGCCGGCTGCCATCATCGCGCGCGAACTGGGCGTGCGGATGATCGACACCGTGTGCGTCGCATCCTACCATGACTATGAAAGTCAGGGCGAAATGCAGGTGCTCAAGCCCATCGATGCGACCGTCATCGATGTGGAAGGTGGTGAAGGCGAGGGCGTTCTGATCATTGATGATCTGGTCGATACGGGCAAGACCGCCAAGGTCGTGCGCGCCATGTTGCCAAAGGCCCATTTTGCGACCGTCTATGCCAAACCGAAGGGCCGTCCACTGGTTGATACCTTCGTCACCGAAGTGTCGCAGGATACCTGGATCTATTTTCCATGGGACATGGGGCTGCAGTTTCAGGCGCCGATCGCCAAATAGCGGGCGCGGGCCGTGGTTTGTGTCCATGGCCTAGGCGGGCCAAATGGTCTTTCCATCGGCTCAGTTGGCATTCCTGATGACAAAAGGGCAGTCCAGATAGGGACTGCCCTTTTTCGTAAAGTATGGTCGGTCTGTCCGCTGCCGTCCTGTTCTTTTGCCGGGGCTTGTGGATGGTCTGGTGGCCATTGCTTGCAATTGCTCGGCTTGCGCATTAGCAATGATCGGACCATTCTTCGCGGGCGTGATGGAATTGGTAGACATACAGGACTTAAAATCCTGAGGCCTTAGGCCGTGCGGGTTCGATTCCCGCCGCCCGTACCAAAATCTCTTCTCAGAAATCGCTATTTTCTTATTAAAATCAATAACTTATGTTTGGTGATTGATTTTGTGTCTTGCGTCGTCTCGAATTTCTGTGTATCAAAATGGGTATCATTTTGGGTATCAAGGGTGCGAAAAGTGGAGCGAGACGACCGATTTCTGCAGTTGCGAGGGAAGCGCTGGTATTATGTTCGCCGCGTTCCTATCGACCTTACTGCTCACTATTCTGCCAAATACATCCGCAAGCGGTTGAAAACGTCTGATTTGGCTGAGGCTAGAATCAGGCGGGATGCGATGGAGCATGCTGATGATGCTCTGTGGGCTGACATGAGAATGGAAGGGCAGGCGAGTGACGTTGCGTCGCGGCGCTATGACCAGGCGATCAATCGGGCCATTGCACTAAGCTACAAATACGTTCCAGCTTCCGAGCTGGCAGCCGGTGCTGACCTCGCCGAGATCGTCAAACGGGTGGAAGAGCTGCCCGCTGGAGAGGACTACAGCAAGGCGAACTCCGACGCCCTGCTTGGTCGTGTCCCCAAACCGGATGTCAGCCTTGCCGATGCCTTCAAGGTCCTGCGTGATGAAATACGAGCCGATGAACTGGCTAGCAAAGACAAGGAAGGCAAAGAGGACTGGACCAAGCTCAAGCAGATGTCCATTGATCTGTTTGTGCAGGTCTGTGGCGACATTCCAATTGGAAGCATCACCCGAGAGGATGGGCGCACATTCTTCAATTATTGGAAGGAGCGCGTTCTCGGTAAGGACGGGGCCAAGATCACTGGCAAGTATGCAAATCGCCATATTGGCAATCTGCGCTCGCTGCTGAAGGACTATTGGGCTCATGTCGGCGAAGACCACCAGAACCCCTTTGACGGTCTCTCTTTTGGTGAAAAGCAGAAGGGGCAGAGGATCCCGCTTAGGGTATCTCAGATTGACACGTTGTTCCTGAAGCCAGGTGCGTTTCAGAAGATGAACCTTGAAGCACGTCTCATCGCCTACATGATGATCGAAACAGGTGCCAGAATGAGCGAGCTTGCCACTCTGGAAGCCGAAGACTTCAGGTTGGAGGGTGACTACCCCCACGTCATGATATTTGAGCGAGAGGGCCGCATTCTCAAGACTGACAACTCCAACAGGATCTTGCCTCTGGTCGGGATTTCACTGGAAGCAGCAAAGATCGCTGAAAAGGTCGGTGGCTTCCCCCATTATCGCCCCAGGAGGAAAGGGCTCTCTACGGCGCTCAACAAGTTCTGCCGTGAAAACAACTTCTTTGAACCGGGTCAATCCATGTACAGCATTCGCCATTCTTTCGAAGACCGAATGAAAGAAGCTGATGTGGACGTGGAAATGCGCAAGTACCTCATGGGCCATGAGATTGATCGCGAGAAGTATGGATCGTTTGCAAGTCTGAAGAAAAAATGGGAGGCGGTGAAAAAGATCGAGCTTCCGTTTGACCGGGCGCTCTTCAAAGATATTTGTTGAACGGATCCTGAGTTCTGGCCGCGTATTCCTTTTCCAGTCTTTCCAGCAGGCAATAGTGAGCCGGATGCGGGTCGATCTTGTGGATCTGAGCCAGCTTCACTATGGCGGCATATATCCGCTCTGCCGTGATTTCTTCCTGCTGTTTCATTGTCGCATTCGATATGACTGGTTTTCGGTGGCTACCCCGCGACAGGCGTTGATGCGGCAAAACAATCATTGAGCCGCCCGCCGCGGGGAATTGGTTATTCCGGGTTTCCGTAGAAGAGGGGAAGGCCGGTTTCTTTGGCTGCTTTGCTGCACGCCAGTTTGAAGGCGTCTTCAAGGAAGATATCGGGCCGGTGCAGTTCCATCATCCAAACGACAGTACCGGCGCGAGGGCGATAGCGCAGGCGAACCGGGATGCGGTAGTGCTGGTCACCATTGAAGACAGGGATGGAGATCAGGAACATGTTCGGCACATCCAGCTTGTTGCCTTCTGCGTCGGTGTGTTCAGATTCAAAGCCGATTTTGCTCTGGCCGCTGTTGCGGTCATAGAAGGCCTTGATCTTGGTGTCTTCATTGACCTGAAGGCCCTTGGCCAGGTTCATCAGTTTTTCAGGGCCACAAGGCTTTCCTTCCAGCTTCTGGATGAGGGCAAGCAAGTCCTGGTCTGCGGGCGTTTCTGGTGCCTTGCCATCCGGGCGCAGGAAATCTGGCAGGAACATCACGTCAATAATGTTGTCTTCGAGGAAGTAGGAAAACTCCCGCGTATCAAGCGGTTCCTTGCGTTCGCTCACGGCAAGCCATTTCTTGTATTCCTCGGAAAGAGGGAAGTCGTGGCGCCCACGATGCTGGCCGTGGCGCGGCTTGGCGTCGGCATGCTCTTCCCCGTCCAGATCGTTGACGCGATCATGATAGTCAATCACGCACTGGATTGAGATGTCGCCAGAAAGCTTGGTAGCAAACAGAGCGCTGTTGCTATTCTGAAAGCGGTTCGCATGATCAATGAAGCTGTCCAGCGTTTCAAAGCTGGCGTTGCCCTTTCGGCGCAAAGGAGTTTCATCAAACTGGCTGAGCGAGGAAGTGATGTCTCTGGCCTCCATGCCGCCATCGCCATCGTAGGTGACGAGGAACGAGAGCTTTTCGCCTGATGGATGGTCGACGGTGATGAGTTCCGGTTTCTGTTTCCGGTTGGCCATGACTTCCAGATGCTTGAGTGCTTCTGCTGAAATGTCCATTTCAATTCCTATTCGTTAGAGTTGGTTGAAACAGTGCGCACGTTGCTGTTCCCTTGCGGTACGACGCGCGGGGTGGTGTCGAACATGTGCATTTGCTTCGGATTTTGAGGGCTGAAACCATCGGAGGTCTGCCAAGCCATGGCTGGGCGTCTGGGGTTCGGTGGCAGCTTCTTGCTCATTTCGGGGGTGATGGTGACCACGCCCTTATCAACCTTGAATTTGACCTTCAGGCTGAGTTCTGCGGCAGGCTTGCCGCCATGCTCCAGAACATAGTTGGTCAAGGCGTCGTTGATTTCCTTGACCGTGTTGCTCAAATCCTGATGCAGTTCCCCGTCTTCGAGAAATTGCAGCAGTTCCGAGAAAGTGCGGAAGGTATAGGGATCTTGCATCAGATTGCTCCTGTGAAAAGAAAGACGGACAGGAGGCAGGCAAGAGGGCCAAAGAAAGCGAAGAGAGCTTCAGGCAGATAGCGCAAGGACGCGATAAGCTCCTGTGCCTCATTCATTGCTGGTTTCATTCTCTGGCGGTTCATATGCCTGTCTCCTGATTGGTGGCCCCGGCAGAGGGGGCGCGGAATGCGCTTTAGCCGTAGTTGATGTTTTGGGTTTCCCCTGCCGGGGGATTGGTGCCCTCTTCGCTCTCGTCATTCGCTGGCGCGATTGACTGGCGTTTGCTGTCGGCGGCGCTCTACGCTGCCATCCAGCTTCTTTTTCCAGCCAGAGGCGCGCGTGCCGGGGAAGGGGCGAGAAGGGATCTTCTGCTTACGGCGTGTCTCTACGCCCACATGCTTGTTGTGCATGCGTTTGACCTTGGCGATGGTTTTCACGTCGTCCTTGGTTTTGCCCTTGTGGCAGTCACAGCAGAGGCACTGGCAGTTTTCGAGGGAGTTGTCGCCATCCAGACCACAAGGCTTGATGTGGTCATACTCGGTCGTATCCGGGTGAAGCTTGGCACCGCATTTCACGCAGCAGCCACCATCCCGCAGGAAGGCTTCAGCCTTTGTTTTTCTGGAGAATTCAGACCGGTTCGTGACCAGCTTTTCAGCTGTCTGTTCGGCAGCGACTGCGGCAAGCATTTTGATCCCCATCGGTTGTTTATGATGAGGATATGTTACGGTGTTAAATAACACCAGTCAAATAGAATTTCGTTAAATAACTCCAATCAAATTGAGCTCAGATAAAACGACGCATTTATGGTGAGCTTTAATTCTGATTCGGTGTAAATTTGTTGGATCGCGCATGGCTTGGGATCGCGCTCCCTACATTGGCGAATAGGCTATTATACGTATTTTATTATAATGAACTCAGGATGCACACCGCATCCGGGTGCAATTAGGGAGAGCGGTTGGAAAAGTAATTGGCTTTCCCTTCGTGAAACCATAGCATGCGTGCAGAACTGCTAATTGTGCGAGCGCGATGTACATTAGCTTTCATTTTAGAAGCGTGGAGGAAAGTGATGGCTAAAATCGTTGCTATGATCAATTTGAAAGGTGGCGTGGGCAAGACGGCACTGTCTGTAGCTTTTGCTGACTATTGCGCCAGAAAGAAACTGCGAACATTGCTTATAGATCTTGATCCGCAAACCAATGCTACCTTTTCGGCTATGGGGGTTGATGAATGGGATAAGCATAAGGATAAGTGCGGTACCATCGCAGATCTTTTAGGTGCAAGAGATTACAATACTGCTGATGGTCAACGGAAAACATTTGAAGATGTTGTTGTGCGGGATGTTCTTAGTGGATTTGACCTAGTGCCTTCCCATTTAGATCTTTTTACAGTTGATTTAGACCTTGCGGGTAAGCCGAATAGAGAAGGGCGGTTAAAGAAGGCTCTAAAGGATCAGGGTGACGAATATGATATTATCGTTTGTGATTGCCCCCCCAACTTAACAATACCCACGCAAAATGCTATAGCCGCTTCTACCCACTTCGTAGTTCCTGTTTCTCCAGACTTTCTGTCGGCTATTGGAATAGCCTTGCTCAAGTCTAGAGTTTCAGATTTCTGCGATGAACTTGATCATGAAATTGAGTTGGCAGGAATCGTTCTCTCGAGAGTGGGGCGACCTGCAAGGAAGCGATCTGAAACCATTCAATCGATTAGGGAAGGTTTTCCCGGAGAAGTTCTTAATGGGCAGCTTACTGAGAGAGTAAAAGTGGCCGAGGCAGCTGAGGAGGCGAAGTCTGTGTTTGAAATTGGAGATACCTCCACAAAAGCTGAATTCAAAAGTATTTGTAGACAAGTTCTGAAGAAAATGGAGGTGTAGATATGAAGTCTCACTCTCTCGCTAGAGAACTGATTGCCCTAGGGGAAGCATTGCTTAGTGCTCCGAATGTTGAAACGAAGAATATAAGTTCTCTTCTTAAGATGGAATCTCAGTCTTCAATTCAAAGAAAAGAGATGGGTATGGGAATTACTACTATGGCTCATCTGTCTAAATACTCTAAGGCGGAGTGGATTGAGTTCGCTGAAGCTCATAAAATTCCGATAAATTTTAATGAAAGAGATTCTTCAAGAAATATTATGGGGAAGATAATGAGTTATCTCGCTGAAAATGAATCTGAAATGAAGCGAGTACGTGAAAGTGTTGTAGATGAGGGTGGCTCATCGAATAGATTGAATAGTGCATTCAGCATTCTGCTTAGAGGAAATTCATGACTCCAGAGGTGCGTGAAAACCAGACTAGGTTTGAGCAAAAATGGCGGGATGAGTTGATTTCTTGTATCGATAGCTTGTCTGGCAATGAAGTTTACATGAGGTCATACTCTCGTCTGGTATCCTTTCAGGCATGGAAGGTAGAGTTGTTTCAAGATCTGCTGAGCAAATCCGTTCTTCAGTTTGCGCTCGAAGGCCAAAACGACTTGCTGGTTTCTTATTTGCTGGCTAGGGGAGGGCAATGGCGTTCTGCTCTACAGTCCCTTCGCGCCGCGATAGAGAACTATCTAAATTGCCTCTATTTTATGGATCATCCAGTTGAGTTGAAGCTTTGGGAGTTAGGCCAACGGAGAAATCAGTTTTCGGAGTTAATTGATTATTTTGGAAAGCATCCTAAGCATACGGGCCTTGCTCAAAGTAAGTTTGGTCTAGACATTATAAAAAAAGAGTATGCAACGCTTTCAAAGGCGGTGCATGCATCCGCCGTATCTTTTAGAATGTCAGTCGATGATGAGCCGCGTTTTTTTGGCAATAAAGTGGAAGATTTGCAGAAGTGGGAAACCAGAAGTAAAAGCGTTTGCCGTGGCTTGAATTTGTTAATTCTATCTCTATTTCGTGAGAATTTGATTGCCACCAGAAAGAAAAATCTTCGTGAAGCAATATCGTATTCTCTGAAACCAAGTGATAAAGACTGGATCAAAGAAACTTTTTCAGTTACATTGAGGTTTTAAAAATTAGTATCAAAAAAATTTCTATTTAAAGATTGTAGGAGTTTATCTTTGTACTGGATGCTGAAAAGCTGATTGACGCTAGAATTTACACTTAGTGGCGTTGTCGGATGCTGTATACTCGCGGCCGGCAGGCAGAGCGCTTCATCATTCGTCTGCCTACGCCGAATAAACTGTGCAAGATCTAGGCTCACACTTAAGCCCCAGACAGCACCCTTTCATATCCTTCTAGCACTTTTTAAAGTCGTGATGTGATGTCTGTGCCTTGGAAACGTTGACGTAATGATTGATGAATCGCAAAAAGTTCGTTTTTGGTCGGTTTATCCAAATGGGCGAGCTGCGTTGGCTGGAACAATGCCGCTAATCACGATGGCTTTCACGAAGACCGATTCATAGTCCTTGACCTGGATGAGCTGTTCTTTGTCGGGGGCGTTGCGGTAGTGCTCTGGTAGAACAAGCGGCTTCTGGTAATGGGGGTCTGTGGACCAAGGATGGAACTCTATCCGGTTCAGTTCAAAGTTCAGGAAGACATATTTGGCTGTGTATTCGAAGGTGCCGTCATCTTCCCGGTGGCGCTCAATAATTACCAGATCATTGTTTTTCAGGTCTTCAATGCCAGTGCCATATCCAGCCAATTCCACACAGAGCAGTTCTGAGCCATGCGGGTATTGCTTGTTGATCGAATTCCCCTCGACCATGACGGTGAATTGCGCGTTGAGCGGATAGTTTGGGTTGGGAGACATGTGTGAGCGATGCTCTCCCGGTAACTCCTGGGTATTCTGATATTCACGCCACAGCCCGGCTGCAACGGTGCCGAGACGTGGCAATGTTACTTGTTCCTCAAAGAAATGATCGTGATTGGTTGGAACCACTCGGTCGGTGGCTTCCTTTGGCCCTTTGCCTTCTAGTAGCCATTCTGGATAGGTTTCTAGCGCTTGAGCCATGAGTGCAAGCGTAGCCCTGCGCGGTTCAGACGACTGACCGCGAATATAATTGTAAAACAGATCTTTCTTTTTCCCAACGCGCCCGGCTGCCGCAGTTATGGACAAACTTAGGTCGTCTAAGCGCTCTTGGATTCTGTCTGCAAGTGTTTCACTCATAGTGCAGTTATACACCAAATAACTCCAATGATCTTCTCGTTAAATAACACTTGAAATGGTGTTATTTAACACCTATGGTGTTTGGCATGATGATGATGCCAAACCAAATCGTAGCCTTGAGCGATCAGTTTTGTAATGCGAGCGGAATCTCCATTGCGACGCTTTCGAACCGTCTATTCAAGGACGCCAGAAAGATTGAAGCCCTTCGTTCGGGGCGCGATCTCGTAACCGCTCGCTATCAGGCGGCGTTGGCCTATTTCGATGCGAACTGGCCGAGTGATCTGGAATGGCCTTCTGGTATCCCCCGCCCATCGGTGGCGGAGCGGGAAGATGCTTCTGCAGCATAGTCATCAACCAAATTCTGAATGCGGCGGGCCTGAGGCCTGCGCTGGTCCGGCGGATTGGTTTTGTCCTCCCGCCACTCTGCCGGACCTTTTGATTTGAGGTGAGCCGGTTCCGCATGACTCCCTCCAACTCTCAGGCCACAAATTACCCGTTTGGGGCCTGAGCTTTTATCCCACGCGAGAGTGTGCCAGTCACCGGCACGCTCTCGCCAGAAAGCAACGGTGGTGCCCATGACGGCAATCAAGAATCCGGATGGAAGCGAGCGTTTGATCTCGCTGGAAGATGTCGAGGAAATCTCCGAGAAGACAGCGCAGTTGATGCGCCTTTGTCGTCATGGGGGCCACAAGGGGCGCAAGGCCCTGGCCGCAGTGACGCGTGTTTCTGAAACCCAGATCAAGCGCTATGAGGACAAGGGCGATCCTCTGATCATCCCGGTTGATATTGTGGCGGAGATGGAGGTGCTTCTTGGATATCCATCTCTGACGGCCTGGCTGGCTGACATGCAGGGTTATGACCTGGTGAAACGGAACGCGGGGCGGAATGAAAGCCTGCTCTGCCTGATGCAACGCAGCGTCAAGGAGAGCGCCGGTGCGCATGAGACCATCCTTGAAGCCGAAGAAGACGGCATCCTGACGCTGGAGGAGTGGCGCTCGATCAAGAAGGAAGCCGCCGACGCCAAGGACGCCTTTGCTGAAATCGAAGAGAAAGCAAATCGGAACATCAAGCGGATGCGGGAGGTCGAAAACGATGGCTAAAGGAAAATTGTCCCAATCTCAGCAGCCCCGTTTCGTTGGTCAGCACTGGAAGGAAGAGCGTCGGCACGATGATCGTGGGCGGCCGCAGATCCTGTTTTCTATTGGGATGAGCAAGAGCAACCGCGTTACCTTAGCGCCGGTGCGGGGCTGGTTCCAATGAAAAATGAGCGACCATTCCGGCAGGAGGCCTACAAGCGCGAGCTTGTCGTCTGTGATGGCATTTCTGATGCATTCGAGAGGTGGCGCTCTTGCCTTGCGCCTCGGATCGTCAAAACATGTGGTCCGATTCTGACGTTGAGCTATCAGCAAAGCGGGCTTGGCAACAGAGAGGTTCTGGCTCTGGCGTTTTTATCTTCGGGAATGTGTAGCCGGTTTGTCGATGCGCTGGCTATGGCAGCAGTTGAAGGGAGGTTTGGAAGATGAAGGCTGCACTATTGGTTCTGTCTCTCTGTCTGGTCACCCCTGCGGCTGCGATGCCTATCTGTGGGCAGGGAAAGCGGGTCACATGCGTGGTCGATGGGGACACCTTCTGGCTCAATGGTGAGAAACTCCGCCTGAAGGACGTGGACGCGCCTGAGCTGCACGGCAAGTGCCGCAATGAGCGCCGACTGGCCAAGAAGGCGACGGAGGCTCTAGGATCCTTTTTGGGGCGCGGGCGGCTTCATCTGCGCAGCTATGGTCGCGGATACTATGGGCGGGTTTTGGTGACGGTCTCTGTTGGCGGTGTAGATGCTGGCGAATGGCTGGTCCAAAACCGTCTCGCCCGGCGCTGGCCAGACGGGCCTAAATGGTGGTGCCAATGAATGAGGTAACGATTCATCGAGGGACACCGCGAGAGAATTTCACTGTTTTGCGCAATGAGATATTCGAGCATGCAGAGCTTTCCATGGAAGCCCTTGGACTGCTGACCTATTTGATTTCTCGCCCGCGAGACTGGAAGGTCAATCAGAGCCACCTTAAAAAGCGGTTCGGGCTTGGGCGTGACAAATTTCAGCGGATCATGCGGGAATTGATCGCTGCGGGATATGTTGAGCGCAGACAGGGGCGCAGCGAGGACGAAAGCACCTTTGGGACCGTGCAATATCATGTGTTCGATACACCGATAGAAACCTATGAAACACAAGATACTCTGCTGCCTGAAAATCCGGTTGCTGATGAGAACAAGACAGAACCGGACCAGAACGAACAGGAAACGGGTGCGTGCGTCGATCAGCAGCCTGAAAATCTGGTGACCAGATCATCAGGTGACCTGAAAACCCGCACCTTACTAAAGAAGGATTATATAACAAATAATACCCCCCTAACCCCCCGGGTGGGGGGAGGCGCTTCGCTGATCGATGGGGATTGGGAAAAGCTTTGTGAAGGTTGGACCCTGGCTTTGGGCGACAGTTTCGAGCGGGCAAGACGCCCTTGGGCTCGTTTGTCCATGGCTGATCAGGGGCTGGCCCTGAAGCACGCCAAGGCATTTCAGACGGACAAGCCAAAGGCACATTTGACGACCTACATTCGCCAGAAGCGCTGGCAGAGCTACGAGCAGGCGGCGCTTAAGAAGCAGGCAAGCCAGTTTGTGTTCATCGAGAAGGGCACACCGGAATGGGAAGCCTGGAGTTCTCACAAGGGGGTGACGGCGATCTTCTCCAGCTTCAACTTTGAGCTCCGGAAAGAGGGGTGCTTCCAGCGCTCCCGCTGGCCTCCGGGCTATGAGGCTGAAACGAAACAAGCAGGCTGACGACGCGGCACGCGCCAGAAGCAAAAACCGGGAAGAGGCAAAAAGCCCGCCTGGCAAAGACAAACGGAACCGGCTCACCCAAGACCATCGAAAAGAAGGCTTGGGAAAACATGAAGAGCAAAAGAAGGGGGGCAACGCCCTCAGACCTGATTTACCGCGCAAGGGCGAAGGAACTGCGGCGCGGAGACTATGACCCCGACCTTTTCAGGATGCGGGCGTCAGACCTGCCTTACGAACTTATCGCCAAGAGGCTTGGCGTTTGCTGCAGTGACATTGAGACCCGGGCGCGTGTGGTCTATCGACAGTTTCCAGAACCTAAAGACCAGATTCAGCAGGAGCCTTTCCATGCTTGATTGGGCTGATGCAGAGAGCAAGGCAGCTCGCGAAAAGGCTATGCGCAAGCCATCTTGCAGACAGGTGGAAGAAACCAATGCAGTGCTGGCCAGTGAACGGGATCTGACGCGGGTGACGGTAGAAAACCCTGATGGCAATGGTTCCATGGAACGGGTCACAAAGCGTGTGCGTGATCCGATTGAAAATCTCTACAGTCAGGGCAAGCTGGACGATGCCCAGCACAAGGCGGCGCATATGGTCCGCCGAGCGGTTGAGGGCATGGGCGCCAATATTGGCTCCATTGATCCTGCGCGCATTCGCGTGGATGGTGGCAAGGCTGGCGATCCTGCCATTTACATGCTGGAAGCCGCTGAAACCTTGCGCCGTGCCCAAAAGGCCGTTGAGGTGGAAATGGGCAAGGAAGGCTGGGCGATTGTGCGCCGGGTGGCGGGATATGGCGAGGCCCTGTCCGTGGTGGCGATGGACTTTGCTGTGTCTCTGGATGATCTCAAGAATGGCGGTGTGAGCCGGGAAGCGAGAGCCTATGCAAGCCGTGCTCTGCAGAGAGGGTTGAACTGTGTGGCGGATGAGTTTGGCATGTCAGGAGGCTGATGTGCCAAGCCAGTCTTTTCAGAACTCGAATACCATTGAAACAGGTCGCTCTCGGGCGGCCTGTTTTTGTGAGCAGCATAGCTTCTTCTAGCGCAATTCCAGTTCTTCAATCTCATGCTGATGATACATCTGCGTCAGGTTGCCATGCCTGATACGGAACTGGCTACGTTTTTTGGCCACGGGGTTTGCTGATGAGGCCTGTTCAAGCTTGATGCCGGGGTCGTAATACACAACTCCGTCTGAAATTGCCCTCAGGAATAGTGTCAGATCAGTCTTTTCGCAAAGCAAGATTCTCGGACCAAACCGATACTCGGGGGGGGGATTTTGAAACAGGGAAGGAACATATGCAGCTTGCGCGTGCTTTCTGTTCCAATGGTCTATGATGCCTGTGAATTTCCATAGTGCAGCAACCTCGTTGTTCTGGTCGAGAAGGGCTACTCCGCCATTCATATCCGTGATTTTGGACGTGGTGGCATCATAGCCGACCATCCGCAACTTCAGGCCTGTCTCTGCATGGGCCGGGCGGGTACAAGAATAGACACCACCAAAATTGATCCGGTCCGGCGTGCCTTTTTTGTCCGGATATCCATAGCGGCGAAGGAAATCGGCTACACCATTTTCTCTGTAAATCCCGCCTGTTGGCTCGGGCGTCATCAGCGTTACAACGCTTTTAGGCGTGAACGTCTCGAAGTCATTCACGCCGTACTGCTTGATTTCCCAGCCTAGATAATCCGGTTCCGAATATCCGTTTGGAGAAATCCCAAGCTCCGCCTCCAACGTGTACCCCCCTCCGTTGCGTGCCCTGTAAGGATGAGGGAGGCCATCGGGGCCAATTTTTTGTGATGGTATCCAGTGTTTCCGGTATATGCCTGTCAGAGCCTCCAGAAGCTGCTCGCGTGTGTTTCCAAAGTGGGAAGCATCAGGAATCTTGAGGAATACCCCGGCTTCTTCCCAGTCATCCTGAGCATAAACGGCGTTGGCCAAAGCACTGCCCGCCTTCGCAGCATATCCCAGAACCTTGCCGTCTTTAGTAACGCCGATAAAAAGCACGCGTCCCTCATCCCTTACCCGCATTATATCGCCGGGAGAGTTCTTGCATCCTTTTAGAAAACCGGACATGCGAACTTCGGGATATTTGGGATACAGGATGAGCTGGGCATTTGGAGCCTTGTGCTTTCCGGTTTCGTCAATCCAATAGAAATCGACAGGTGCCTTTGCGCGATCCCGCACACTGCTGGCAACATCGTTGTCGTCCGTCTGGACTTCTCCGTGCGGAATGATGTTCAGGACTGAAAAATCCCCGCCCAGGTAGACTTGGTTCTTGGAATTGTCATTTGGAGCCAGCTTTTTCGCGTAGATCAGCGTGGCGCCATCTTGCCGCATTAAGCCGCCAAGCGTTTCAAGGGTGTCGATCATGCCGCGGTTCCCCTTATCTCGAATTTGTTGGCATCGCTCTGAAGCCATAGAGCCAGAGCAGTTGCAACTTCCTCGATATCGAGTCTCGTTTTCCCTTTTAGCGCGCACTCCCACACAAGCGCAACACGCCAGCCCGCCGCCTGCAGGTTTTTCTGTACCTGCTGATCGCGTTCGATATTACCTGAAATCTTGGCTTGCCAAAAATCAGTCCGGGTTGCAGGCCAGCGGAACAAGTGGCAATCGTGTCCATGCCAGAAGCAGCCATTTACAAACACGACCGCATTCCACTTCGGGAAAACCATGTCTGGTTTCCCCTGCAAGTCTCTCGCATGAAGGCGGTAACGAAAACCGGCCTTGTGTAATGCCTTGCGCACCAAAAGCTCTGGTTTTGTATCCTTGCCCCTGATGCCGGACATCATCCGGCTTCGCACATCGGCAGATACAATGTCAGCCATTTGCTACGGATTTTTCCTGTTCAGCTTCTGCAGGTTCACTTCGTGGCAACCAAGGGCTCATTGCTTCAGCAATGGCTTCCACTACGGGAACAACAACAGCATTTCCGAATTGTTTGTATGCCTGCGTGTCTGAAACAGGAATTTCCCAGACTCTGTTTCCGCGGTCAAACCCCATAAGGCGGGCACATTCTTTCGGTGTCAGGCGGCGCGGGCGCTTGCCTTTGCCCTGATCAATCAGGATCTCGGAACCATCCTTATAATACCTTGCAGAGAGTGTTCTTGCTACATCGCCAGTCCCAACGAGCCCAAAGCCGAATCCATTGCCTTTGGCTGAATGCTTTTTCTTGTAGTCCTGAAGATATTGCCAAAGCTTCGGAGACAGGGTGTATTTTTCATCGACCTCCGGCAGTAAAACGCTACCCATCGTCGGGGCTGGTCCTTCGGGGAAACTGATGTCATCAAAGGAAAAACCGGTTTTGTGGTCGAGGAAGCCTGCAATAAAGATCCGTTCCCTGCCTTGAGGAACCCAAGGTCTCGCGCTTAATACCCGGGTTTCAATCTTGTAGCCGAGTTCGTTTTCCAGAACATTCATAATGGTTGCGAATGTGCGGCCTTTGTCATGACGCTGGAGGTTCTTCACATTCTCCAGCAAAAAGGCTTTGGGTCTGTGATGTTTGATGATCCGGGCGACTTCGAAGAAAAGGGTTCCCTGAGTTGCATCAAGAAAGCCATGTGGCCTTCCCAAGGCGTTTTTCTTTGAAACACCTGCTATCGAAAATGGCTGGCATGGAAACCCGGCCAGAAGGACGTCATGGGCGGGAATGCGGGAGAGTGCCTCTTCGTCTGCTGTGTATTCACGGATATCTCCTGCGAATACATGCTCCTCATCTTCGGGGAAATTCTTCCGGTAGGTTTCTGCAGCATACTTGTCCCACTCGCTGGTAAAAACGCATTTCCCGCCGATATTTTCGAAGCCGACCCTCAGCCCGCCTATACCTGCGAAGAGGTCAATAAACCGGAACCGCTCTGGGGTCGTTGCCTTGCGCTTTTGATTGGCAAGTTTTTCAAGCAGATCAAGAGCAAGAGGGGAAGGTGAGCAGGTTCCGTTTTCGTGCCGGTAAGCAGAACGCAGTGAGACCTTTGTGATTTCGGCAGTTTCTTCAAGTGTCAAGCCAGCAAGCTCCCGTAGCCGTGTGAACTCGGTTTTTGTGTCGATTTTCAATGCCGTAATCCCGAATCTAAAACTGTGTCATTTTTTGACACCTTGGCACAGGTTGACTCAGGTGGCAAATAGTTTGTTCCCTTTATGTTCTAAATGGAGTCATTCCGCACAGATAAATGTTGGGCTGTCCGCTGGGGAGTCAACTCAACCGATGTCATCCAGATCCACGCCCAAGGATGCGGCAATCCGTATGAGGGTGATAACGCTGTCTGTGAGGCAGTATTGACTGCAAGCATTGCAAGTGCCTGCATATCTGTTCACAGCAGTGCGGAGCATTTTTGCCAAGGGTGACACCTTAAGGATATCATTCCCGAACAATCAAGAAATGCGCCCGGAGCCAGTGACGGCTACCGGGCTTTTTCATGCAACCGGCGACGAGCGCTAGCGATCTAAAATATGCCTTTGTCGCTCAGCTGAAATAGAAGGGGATCGTTTGAATAGTCTCAAAATGGCCCCGACTAGCCAGCCCGCGGGAGCGCCGAGTGCGAATGCAAGGGGCGGAAAGAATGCTCTCATAACCAGATCGAGAAAAGCGGCAGGCTTGAACAGGGCAAACAGTCCGGTTCCGATTATGGAGCAAATGCCCTCGCGAGAATGGCAGCCAGCCACGGCCAGCCACATTCCGATGTATGCGGGCAGGAACAGGTAAAACAGGATGTTGGTGAAGCTCAAAACATGAGATTTGCTGAAGAATATGCGTGCTGCCACCAAAGCAAAGATGATGAGCGACGGGAAGAGAAGCAGGTTGACATATGCGTCACGAGCTTCGGGTGAGAAATAATCAAAGTTCATAGTGCACCTAACGAGTTGGTTTGCACCCAATTGTAGAGAAAAACTCAGAAGCAACTTTTAATGCGAAGTTGCATTTCACAACCTTTGGTGTGGTTGGTTAAGAGAATTAGTATCCCCGGAGCTGGAAACGGCTGCCGGGTTTTTATTGCTTGCTCTGGATTGATGAGCAGACGGGAAGGCCTTGCACCGGTGTTTGCCATCGGCTGGTGTTGGCTGGTGACACCTGTCTGCTTTTCAATGTGGCGCGATGAGGGAGCTTTGCAAAAGTTGACAGCTAACGCGCACGCGCGCGGCTCCATCTGAAACGAGGTGTCGGGATATGGTGAAGAAGACAAAGCCGCGACAGCCCTATGTTCTTTCAAAGGCAAAGTGGCAGGAGATACTCATTGAGATCATGGGAGGCCGAAGCCTGAGCAGTATCTGCAAGGGCGAGGGGATGCCGAGAACTGCGACCGTCTACAAGGCACTGGCAAAGGATCCTGAGAAGCAGAAAGAATACCAATTCGCTTGCGATATCCGCTTGGAGACAAGGCTGGATGAGATCATCGATATTGCAGACGATGGGACCAATGACTGGATGGAGCGCCAGACTTCAAGCGGTGACACGGTCACGGTAGTTGATCACGAGCACATCCAGCGTTCCAAGCTTCGGATTGAGGCCCGCCAATGGGAAGCCTCCAAGCTGAAGCCCAAGAAATACGGGGTTCCGGCACAAATGGTGCTGGTGAAAGACGCTGACGAGGACGGCGCAACGGCCAAGCCTCGGTCTACCGAAGAAATCAAGGCGGCTATCATTGAGTTGATGGCGCAAAGCAAGGCGAAGAAAGACAAATGAGTTTTGACAATGATGCAGCGCTGACGGAGTGGATTGAAAATCTCTCCGGGCAGCAGCGTGCAGATTTGGAAGCCTCTCTTTCTCCATTGTTCAATCGGCTCTGGAAACCGCAAGAGGGACCACAGACCAAGGCCTACTATTCTAAAGCGGATATGTGTTTGTACGGAGGACAGGCCGGAGGTGGCAAGAGTGATTTGTTACTCGGATTAGCTGTAAATGCGCACAAGAAGTCGGCCATATTCCGTCAGAAGCTATCTGACGCGAAGTCGATGGAAGAGCGCTTGTCGGAGATTGTCGGCGACCGTGGCCGCATGAACTATTCCGATCATGTCTGGAAGGATGGTGATCAGCGGATCCAGTTTGGCTATCTGGAGAAGCCGGGAGCAGAGAAGGGCCACCAAGGCCAGCCAAAGGATTTCCTTGGCTTCGATGAGGGTGCGCAGCAGCAGGCCAAGAAGCAGATCTTCCTGATGGGGTGGGTTCGCTCGGTTGATCCTGATCAGCGCTGCCGCGTGGTGATTGCCTCCAATCCGCCTCTGTCCGGTGATGGTGACCATTTGATTGAATGGTTCGCCCCCTGGCTTGATCCGATGCACCCGCTCTACCCGGCCAAGCCCGGACAATTGCTTTGGGCTGTGTTTGTTGGTGATGAAGAGGAAATGCATTCGGTTTGGGTGGATGGGCCGGAACCGGTCGAGATTGAGGGAGAGGTGAGAACGCCGAAGTCGCGCACCTTCATTCCTGCATCATTGGCTGACAATGCCTATTTGCGGAATACGGACTATGACAGCCAGCTTGACCAGCTGCCCGAACCTCTCCGCACGGCGCTGAAGACGGGCAATTTCATGATGGCTCGTAAGGATCACGCCTGGCAGGTCATTCCGTCCGAGTGGGTTCGGCTGGCGCAAGAGCGTTGGAGTGAAGAGCACCCGCACCTCAAAGGTCGTATGTGGGCGATGGGTGTTGACGTGGCGCAAGGCGGCGGAGACAAGACGACCCTTGCCCCGCTCTATAACGAGTGCTTCGGGCGTCTGACTACGGAACGCGGCATTGACACCAAGAACGGTCCAATCGTTGCGTCCCTGATCCTCAAGGAGCGCCGGGACGGGGCCGATATTGGAATTGACTGCACAGGCGGTTGGGGCAACTCGGCGCGGGACCACCTTGAGACCAACAACAACATAACGGCCTATTCGGTGGTGTTCTCACGCGGAACGAAAGAGAAGCAGGCCAACGGGTCATTGGGTTTCAAAAACGAGCGTGCGCGGCTCTGGTGGCGTTTCCGCGAGGCATTGGACCCGAACAGCGAGCACAAGATTGCCTTGCCTCCAAGCAAGAAGCTCTTTGCGGAACTGACGGCGGTTCACTGGATGGTCAAGTCCGGGGGCTCATCCAATGAAGGGGTGATCCAGATCGAAGAGAAGGACGAGGTAAGGAAGCGCCTCGGCTCTTCGACTGATGAAGCGGATGCCGTGATTATGGCTTGGGATCTGCGCGATGCTGCGCAGTATCGCATGATCAAGCCCTTGATTGATGACCAAGAGGAAGAATGGAACGCCCTTGGAGATGTTGGATAGGCGATGAACAGACACGACTTGCATGAATTGGCGGCGGCTTATAGCGCTGCTTCGAATGGAAGGCTCATCAATCTGATGGGCCTTTTGCTTTTTCTGGCTTTGGCCGTGACGGTCGATCACCGCTATTTTCTGGTGGCTCTGGTGTCCATTCTTGCGGTCGCTGCGGCCTATCTGGCGGACATGCTCAATGAAGTGAGCCTGATGTGGGTGAGTGTCATTCTGACCGTGATGCCTTTCAGCTTTCTTTTGTGGTTGGGGGTGGGGCTGTGAGTGACGATAAGGTGGTTTCTATCAACGGTGGGCCAGTCCCTTTAGCCGGAGAAGTGCAGCAAGAGGTAATTGATAGGCTCGAAGGCCTTCTGTCTTGTGCCCGTTCTGGTGATCTTCAGGGCTTTGCCTGCATCGCATATCACGCTGAAGATAAATGCAGCCGATGGCGGGCGGGGTCTCAGGGCGGCTACGCCATGCTTGGCGCGCTGAAGGTGCTGTCTGATGAGATGAGCGACCTTATCAGGGAACCGACAGAATGAGCCGTGTTGTCATCAAACCGGCCACACGGCGAGACCTGAGTTTTGTTGCTGCCAATCTGAGCGATGAGGATCAGGCCGAAATCCATTGTCAGATGGACAAGCCGGACAATCGCCTGATTGCGGAGATGGCCTATCAGGGCTCTCCCTTGTGGCGTTATGTGGCCTGGCTCGATGGCCAACCGGTGTTGGCGTTTGGCGTCGGCCTGATGCATTCACGCCTCGGCCTTGCCTGGGCATGGGGGACGGCGCGTAAGCTTCGCGCCTTTCCAGAAGCCACCCGCTTCATGCTCGATGTGGTCAAGCCTGCATGTGTTGATAGCGGGATCAATCGTATTCACGCCGACACGCTTTCCACTCACACCAATGCCCATAAATGGCTTGAACGATTGGGCGCTCACAGAGAAGCCGTCATGCCCTCTTTGGGGTTGGGCGGGGAAACATTCTATCGCTATGCGTGGATCAACGAGGAATAGACCATGTGCTTTTTCAGTACACCCAAGGTACAGCCAGCGCCTTCCACTCCGTCCGAGGATGACAAGGAAGTCAAGGCGCGCAAGGCAGAAGAGGAACGCAAGACGCGGGAGCAACAGGGGCGCCGCTCAACGATCCTCACCAGCATGTCGGGCGCTTCGGACTACGGGCAGAATTTGAAGGTCACCAAGTTGGGGCAGGCAGGAGCCTAAGAGATGGGACTTGTTCAGGACATTCTTGATCGACAAACGCAATTGGCCTCGGATCGGCTGCCGTGGGAAAGCGAGTGGGATGCGGTCATTCGCTTTGCGCTGCCCTATGAGAAGGGCATCTCTGGCATGAACCGGCTCGGCAGTGCCGAAAGCCTTTTGACACAAGGGCCGCGTTCCAAGAGAGCGGGAACCCAATTGCTTGATGGCACGGCGATCTACTCGATTGAGCGGTTGGCAGCGGGCATTCTGAGCCTGACCATGCCGCAATCATCCAAGTGGCATGGCTTGGGGTCTGTCGATCCTCTGGCACCGGATCTTGATGAGGCTGCAGAAAACTGGTGCAGTCGTGTGACCGACTATCTGTTCGCGGTGCGCTACACGCCAAGGGCGGGTTTTGCGTCGGTCAATGAGATGGCGGTCAAAGCAGCCTGTGGGCTGGGAACCGGGGTCATCTTTCTGGAAGAGAGCTTTGGAGATGCCCATACGCAGGAAGCGCAAATGCCTTTCAAATACAGCTATGCGCCCTTGGCTGAGTGTTTTCTTGGGCAGAATGCGCAGGGAATTCACGATACCAACTACCGGCTGGTCAATTACAAGGCGCGGCAGGCCGTCCAGAAATTCGGGGAGAAGCATGTTTCTTCCAAACTGCTCGATGCTGCCAATGATCCACGGCACAAAGACACGACCTTCCAGTTTATCCATGCGGCCATGCCAAGGGCAGAAGCCGGAAGCCACGCTTCAAGCAATCGGGACAGCTCTGTTGCATCCTACTGGGTCGAGGTGGGTGAAAAGAAGCTTGTCAAGGAGAGCGGCTATTTCACCTTCCCCTATGTGGTTCATCGCTGGGTGAGGCGGGCAGATAGCCCTTATGGGGAAAGCCCTGTGATGCTGGCCATGCGGGAAATCGTGCGCTCCCAGATCATTGAAGAAGACGTTGCGCGTGGGGTCTCGCAGCAAGGACGCCCCCCTATCGCCACGGTGGCCGGAAAGATCAGCGGCAAGCAAGCCCCCTTGCGGCCGCCGAACTTTGCACCGGGTGCCAACAACAAGGGCTACCTTGATCCGTCAGGGGCGCTCTATGCCAAACCGATGCTGGAGAACAACGGGCAGGCACTGAGCTTCATGCTGTCCATTCAGGAGGCAAAGCGCCGCCAGATACAGGACATGCTCTACATCAACCTGTTCCAGATCCTCGTTGACAATCCGCAGATGACAGCGACCGAGGTTTTGCAGCGAGCACAGGAAAAGGGGGATCTTCTCGGCCCTGTCGGCACGAGTTTTCAGCAATCCTCTTCGCTTCAGGTCGACCGGGAGCTTGAAATCCTGGAGCGCAAGGAGGCTTTCAATCCTGGCGCCGCTCTGGAAGCTCCAGACAGCATCTACAATCATGACATTCGGGCGTCTTCAACCTCGCCGATGGATCGCTTGCGCCGGACAGAGGAACTGATCGGGGCCAATGATGTAGTCGATACGGCTCTGAAGTTTGCCGAGGCTGGTAAAACCAAGCTGCTTGAGCGGATCAATGAAGATGAAGTTGGTGATCTGGTTGCCGATGTTCGCGGCGCTTCCCGCAAGATCTTCTACAGCGAAGAGGAAATGGCAGCACAGCGCCAGCAAAAGGAACAGATGGCCCAAATGCAGCAGATGCAAGCCGGTCTGGATATGGCCGGTCAGGCGGCTGACGTGGTGAACAAGGGAGCACCGGCAATGGAGCAATTGAATGCGCTTATGGAACAGAGCCAGTAAAGACCGGGCGGCGCTGCAAGCCAGACTAAGGCTGGTTGATGCGTGGAGGCGCTTTCGTGAAGGCAAATCGAGCAAGGATGATTTTGAAATCATCATGGTTGACCTGGCCAATTTTAGCGGCTGGGACCGCTATTGCGACCATCCGCCCGATAATGCGGAAGCACAGTTTAATGAGGGAAAAAGGTCTGTCTTCGGGCGGGCCTTTTCCTTTTTGACCATGACGCGGGCTGATCGAATTGGCCTTGCACAAGCCGCCTTGGAAGAGGCGAGAGCAGAAGAAGGGATTGAAGAATGAACAGAGGGCTTTGGGCTTTGAATTTGGGTGGCATGATTGCCTATGCGCCGGAAGATGGTGGCACTGGTGGTGGTGATACGGGAACGGGCGATGCAGGGGCGGGTGAAGAGAATGCCTTTGCGTCCAGTTTGACCGGTGAGGGCTATTCCGACTTTGCCAAGGAACAGGGCTGGAAGAGCGCGGATGATGCTGTGAAGGCCTATCAGGACCAGCGGGCGGGGCTGGAAGGCATGATCCGTATTCCCGGCAAGGATGCGAGCGATGAAGACCGGGCCGCCTTTGCCAAGGCGCTCGGGGTGCCGGATACGGAAGACGGCTATCAGTTCAATCTGCCCGAAAAGATGCCGGAAAACGTCCAGTATGACGAAAAGCTGGCGGCTTCCTTCAAGGCCAAGGCCAAGGAACTCGGGCTTACAACTGCCCAGGCGCAGGCCCTGCATGATTTCCAGATGGAAGCGGTCGGCTCACAGGCTTCTGCGATGATGGAAGGTCAGAAACAGGCCGAGGCGGAGAAGACTGCCAAGGCCGAAGCCTCCCATGATGCCCTTGTCAAGGCGTGGGGCAAGGAAGGAAGCGAGAGCTACAACAAAAATCTGGCTCTTGCCAATCGGGCACTGAGCAAGATGGTGCCTGATGGCAAGCTCATGGAAGAGTTCAAGAGCAACGGGGTTTTTGCCGAAGATGGTGCGGTTCTGATGCCGCATTTCGCGCAGGCGCTCGCGGCCATTGGCCAGACCCTTTACTCGGAAGATGGGGATTTGAACGGCGACACCCAGGCGGATGAAAACCCGTGGGATGCCGATACGTTCAACCTCACCAAACAGGGTGAGATTTACAAGGCAAACCCTGAAAAGGCGGAACGATTGAAAGCCGCCGCCAAGGCCAAACGCAAGTAAGCGCAAGGCAACAAACCAACCTCAGCAACGTCAATAGCGGGAGATAAAAGTTATGGCGAAGGTGAAAATTAGTGATGTGATCGTTCCGGAGGTCTTCAATCCTTACGTTCTGGAACAGTCGGTGAAACTGGATACCCTGATTGCCAGTGGTATCGTGTCAAACGGGATCGACGGGCTCAATCTGTCCGGTGGCGGCTTCCTCTTCAAGATGCCGTTCTGGTTGAACTTGCGCAACAGTGGCATGACCGCCCAGCGTCTTTCTGACAATGATCCGCTTGTCCCTCGCAAGATCGGTTCGGGCAAGGATATGGCACGCCTGCATATGCTGGGTGATGCCTGGTCATCCAACGACCTGTCCAAGTATCTGGCCGGTGATGATCCGATGAAGGCGATTGCAACCGAGGTTGCCGGATATTGGGTTGATCAGCGCCAGAATATCCTTGTGCAGACCATCAAGGGGATTTTTGCATCCGCTTCCATGGCTGTGCTGACCCACGATATCAGCGCTCTTGCTGCCGGGGCGTCTCTTATCGACTTTGCATCGAGCGTCGATGCCGGTCAGAAGCTCGGCGACCAGAAGAGCAACGTCACTGGCTATTTGATGCACTCGGCTGTTGAGGCCAAGTTGGCCAAGGACAAGGCCATTGAATACGAGACCGTCGAGGGCAAGACGGATCGGGTGCCTTTCTATATGGGCAAGCGTGTGATCGTCACCGACGCGCTTCAGCCGGTTGGCGGTGTCTACACTTCTCTGCTCTTTGGGGAAGGGGCATTCGGCTATCAGGAGCGATCTCTTGAAGATGATGAAGCGCTCGAGACCGATCGCGACAAGCTCGCGGGCGATGATCTGCTGATCAGCCGCAGCCACTTCGTCATGCACCCGCGTGGCGTCGCCTGGACTGAAACCAATGTTCCTGACAACGATACCAGCCCGACCGATGCGCAGATTGCGGACGGAGCCAACTGGAACCGCGTCTATGAGCCCAAGAACATCCGCATGGTTGCTCTGAAACACAAGATCGCTGCCTAAGCTGCGATTTCCCCTCTAACCCAACTCGACAAATGGCCGCCTCCGAGCGGCCTTTGTCGTATCTGGAGACATGCAGATGAGTGCAACAGCCCATCAGGCCCGTCGCCGCAAGGCATTGGCGGCAAGAAAGCGCGATGAAGCGCGTGAAGAACAGGTTGCTTTGGCCGGTAAGGAACTGAAAGCAGCCTATGACAGCGTTGGAGAGAATGGGGCTCTGCCGTCCGAGGCTCTGAATGCTGCCGTGACCCTTGAGCAGATCATGGAAAACCCTACGCTCAAGGGTGATGACATCGAGCAGGCCCGCAAGGCATTCGCCATCGTTATGGCTGAAACCGAATTGGCCGGGACTGTTGCGCCTGTTCCTGTCTTGCCCGATCTGACCAGTATCAATGGCATTGGTCCGGCCAAGGCAACCAGGCTTACGGAAGGGGGCATTGCCGATCTGGCGGCTCTTGCCAATGCCAGCCCGGAGCAGATCGAAGCCCTTTCGATTGATGCCGACTGGATCACTGAGGCCAAAGCCCTTCTTGAAGGGGGCGAATAGGCCATGGCGAGCGGGTACACGGATACTGCCATCGCCAATCTGGCTTTAGGTCATCTCAATGAAAAGACGATTGCTGACTTTGATCAGACCGGCAATAGCAATGCGCGATGGTTCAAGACCAATTACGCTCACTATCGCAACGAGCTGTTGAGCCTTTATCCCTGGAACTGTGCCCGCTCGCGTGTGCTTTTGCCTGAAGCTGCCGAAAAGCCTGCGTTTGGCTGGGACTATGCCTATCGGCTTCCTGAAGATTTTCTGTCTGGCATACCGATCTATGATGATGGCGGTGCAGAAATCGAGGTCGAGTATGAAGGGGATGAAATCCTGACCAATCATGCGGGGCCGTTGCAGTTTCACTACATCAAGCGGCTGGATGATCCGGCGAAGTTCAACCAGTATTTCATCAACTGTCTGGTGCCTTATCTGGCCCTTGGCATGGCGCACAAGGTGACGGGCAAAAACTCCTATGCGCAAACAATGCAATTGCTCTTTGACGACGCATTCGAGAAGAACACCGCGCTTGAAGATCAGCAGAGCACGCCCCGGGAGGCGCTCTACTGATGACGATCAAGTTTATTCAAGTCATCATGTCGCAAGGGGAAATCTCCCCTTATCTGCACTCCAGATCGGACCTTGAGCAGTTTCGTAAGGGGTTGGAGATCTGCCGCAATTACATTCTGATGCGTCATGGCGGGATCTACAAGCGCTCGGGTACGCGCTTTGTCGATCTGGCCAGAAACCAGAATGCCGCGTGTCGGCTGGTGCCTTTCGTCTTCTCGATGAAACAGCATTACATGCTGGAATTCGGAACGGGTTTCATTCGCTTTTATTCGGAGAAAGCGCAACTGCAAGCCTCCGATGGGTCCGGTGCCTATGAGATCGCCAACAGCTTCGACCAGGGCCAATTGAGCGAGTTTGACTATACCCAGTCGAGCGATGTGTTGACGCTCGTGCACGGGTCTCACGAGCCGTCTGAATTAAAGCGTAACGGTGATGTTGATTGGAGCCTTGCTGCTATTACCTTTGACAGTCAGATAGACGGGTGGGGCGAAGAGAGCTGGCCACAACATGTCTGCTATTTCAACGAGCGGATTACCTTTGCCAATTGGAAATCCGACCCGCAAGGGATTGCCTATTCAAAGTCGGGTGCATTCAAGGTTTTGAAATATACCGGTGAGGCGGGAGAGCTGGCCGCCGATGACGCGATGTATCTCTCGATCCTTGCCGGGCAGGTCAATGAAATAAACTGGATTGCAGAAGGTGAGGAAATGCTTGTCGGCACGGCGACGAGTGCCCGGATTGTTGGACCTTCTGACAGCTCCGAGGTATTCGGGCCAACCAACAGCCGCCAGAAGCGACAAGCCACTTACGGTTCAAGGGCGGTAAAGCCGGTGCAAGTGGGTGATGCGCTGCTCTATGTGGGGTTCTATGGACGGAACCTGCATGAATATATCTATGATTCCAGCGCTTATAAGTTCATTGCGCCTGATTTGACGGTGGTCAATGAGCATTTCTTCCGCTCCGGGATTGCCGAACAGGCTTTTCAGCAGCTGCCAGATTCCATCGACTGGATCAGGATGGAAAACAGAACCTTCGTGGCCCTGACTTATGAGCGGGACCAACAGATTGTTGGTGCTGTCGGGATCGAGCTTGGCGGTGGTGGCAAGGTTGAAGCTGTGGCCACCAAACCGGGAAAGACCGGTGATGAGCTATGGCTGCAAGTGGTTCGTACCCTCAACGGGGAAGAGGTCCGCACGATAGAAATTCTTGACCCTCCCTTTGAAGATCAGGCGGTTGAAGACGGCTTCTTTATGGATTGTGGCATGACCTATGAAGGCGACCCGATCAATGAAGTCACCAATCTTCCTGATCTGTTCGAGGGGCAAGAAGTCGCGATCCTTGCTGATGGTGTTGTTATGCCGCGGCAAATGGTGGCCGGAAACAAGTTCACGCTTCCGAACAATCAGACAGCGTCGAAAATTCACTTCGGCTTTCCGTTTCGGGCTCATGGCAAGACTTTGCAGATTGTTGATGGCCGAGCAGACGGCACCGCAATGGGTGAGCGGAAGCGCGTTCAGCAGATCGGCATGGACGTGATCCGGACCGCAGATTTGCAAGTCTCGCAAAGTGAGCCTGACGAGGCTTTGGAAACGGGTGATTTTGAAGAGCTGACCCCCATGGAAGGCGACGAGCTTGTTTCAAACTCGGTGCGGCTCCAAACCGGTTTGCTTTCTGTCAGTCAGGACGGATGGAGCGATACCGGATCTTTCCATTTCTGGTCAGACAAGCCTTTGCCTTGCCGGATCAGGGCAATCAAAACAACGGTGGATCTCTAGGATGTGTGCGATTGTTGGCGCAATTATCGGGGCTGCGGCTTCGGTAATGCAAGGGGCTATGGCTGCGCAGTCGGCCAATGCTCAGGCGGCGGTTTATGACCGGCAAGCTCAAATGGAGCGAGACAAGGGCGAGTATGAGGCTGGACTGCAGGACAAGGCCCTGACACGCACGCTTGGCAAGAACAGGGCGACAGCGCTTGCCAATGGCTTGGCGCTGGTTGGTACGCCAGCAGATGTCATTGCCGATAACGCGGTTGAGGGCGCGCTCGATGTTCAGGCGATCCGCTACGGCGCAGAAGTGAACGCCACGAACTACGAAATGCAGGCCGATGTCAGCCGTATGCAGGGAAGGCAGGCCATGGCGGGCGGGGTCTTTGGCGCAATCTCTCCCATCATCAAAGGGGTTAGCAAGACATTTATGGGTGGAGGTGCATACGAATGAAACTCCAGAAAGTGAATGCCGGTCGTGGACTTGATACCGGTGCAGGCACAATGCCTCGTATCAGCAACTCGCCCATGCTGGCGCAAGGCATTAACAGTCTTGCCGAGGCGGCGGGCGATGTTGCCAGCATGTATGAGCGGCAACAAACCAAGTTGATGGGCTTCAAGGCACAGCAGGGCTTCGTGAAGCTGGGCAATGACCTCAACATGTCGATGCTGGAGGCCGAACAAAGCATGCCTGCCGATGGTGGCAAGTTTGCCGAGGAGCGATTGGCTGACTTTGGCGCACAATCCAAGAAGTTTCTCGAAACTTTGCCGCCCGCTATGCAAGCTGCCTACGCTCCAAAGCTTGAGGCACTGCGTGGGGATGTGGCTGAAAAAGCCTCTCGCACACAATTTGCCCGGCGCAATCAGTTCTATGTCGACGGGATCAACGACATGGCTGATCGGCTCAAGAATGGCGTTCTGCAGAACCCGGACAGCTATGACGAGACGGAAAGCCTTTTGGCCGAGATGGTGGATCAGACCGGGCTGCCCGGCTGGCAGAAAGAGAAGGCTCGCAAAGAGGTGCGCAAGCTCTTGCGGTCACAGGCATTGCAAGGATTGGCACAGTCTGGGCGGGAGGAAGACGCACGGACACTCGCCAAACAGTGGGATGCAGAGGACAATGTCTCGCAGCAGGCGGCCTCTGTCCGTCATGGCAACGGGCTCGGTGTTGTCGAAGCCGGAAAGGGCTACACCACCATCCGCCACAAGGATGGATCTGTAGCGAGATACAAGGGTGCGCGCAACTGGCGGAATAACAATCCCGGCAATATCGAATATGGCAAATTCGCCAAGGCGCATGGTGCCATAGGGACAGACGGGCGTTTTGCTGTTTTCCCCGATTACGAAACCGGTAGGAAAGCCAAGGCATCCCTGATTTTCGAAAGCGAGGCTTACAAGAACAAGAGCATTGAGGGTGTGATTAGCCGCTATGCACCGCCAAGCGAAAACAATACCAGAGCCTATTATTCTGCGGTGGCCAAGGCCGTCGGGGTGCCTACCTCAACGCCAGTCAAGGATCTTACAGCCGATCAGCGTGAATCCATGCTGGATGCAATGGAGCGGGTTGAAGGCTTCAAGGTTGGTCAGGTCGAAATCCTGAAGCAGGGAGATGGCTCTGCCTCCTCCGATGTGCCAACGCATGAGGCTGGCAATAGTGATGCGGGTGAGACGATCGGTATGGGGCAGTGGGGACAGCTTACCGAAAAGGCAATCTCTGCGGCAGAGAGCAAAAAGACAGAGGAAGGGCTCAAACAGTTCAACGCTCTGGATCTCAAGGTCGCTAACGGCGAGGTGGTGAGCGTTGCGGATATCAACGCAGACAAGGCGATGACGGACAGCCAGAAAGCTACGCTGATCCGGCGTGTCACAGCCGATAACAAGAAACAGATCGCGCTCAATGCGACAGTCAAGAGGCTGGATGATCCGGACGGAGCCCCCTTCAATCCATTCCTGAGTGATGATCAGAAGGCGATAGACGACCTTTACGAATATCAGACCAAGGTTTCGGGTGGCATGAATGGCAAGGATGCAGAGAAGCGCAAGGCTTCAATGGCTTTTGTTCTGTCTTTGGCCGAACAGACCGGCTTGGTTCCAAAGGGCGCTATTGCGGAAACGCGCCAGATGCTGGCTTCCGATGATGCCTCCAATGTTCAAGGTGGATTGGAGATTGCAGCCCATATCGCCAGAGGACACGAGGTCGAATTGAAGGCACGCGATGGCGGTTCGACCCTTGCCCAGGCGGGCCGGGAATATGACTTTTATGTCAACCACCTTGGCATGTCGCCCGAGAAGGCAACCGCCCGCTATATGCAGCGGCTGACGCCTGAGTTTCAGCGTGAACGGGACCGTAGAGAGACATTGCTCAATGGCAGGACCGGCTATCTTGCAACCTTGGGCAAGAAGGAGGTTTCCAGAGAATTTGGAGGCTTTTTCGGCAATCCGGATGTTGGTTTCACCGAGGGCCAGCGCCTGTCTATTGAAAGCGATTATAAGGAAGCCGTGGCCGAGCATTTTCTTGATACGGGTGATTGGGAGCTGTCACAATACCTTGCCAAACAGGATCTGACAGGCCCGACCGGCCTCTATGGGGTGACTGAAATCAATGGCTCCAAGGCGGTGATGCGGTTCCCACCTGAAAAAGTCTATGCGCAGTTTCTTGCCCACGGCGGCAGCATTGAAGAGATAGCGGAACAAGCCGCCTCGGATGCGTCTGAGGTTTTTGGAACAGGCATCGAGCGCGAAGACATAGGCTTCGTGGTGGATGGTGAGGCAGAAGCGGCAATCCGGGCCGGGAAGCCGAAATATCGGCTTGTGGTTCGGCTCAAGGGTAAAGACGGTCAGGACTATATCCAGACAACCCCGGCCTATTTCCGGTTCGATGAACAGGCTGCCAAGCAGAAACAGGAAGCGGGCTGGCGCGAAAAGCTGACGGAACAGGACGCAACGCGCGAGGAAATCAGGCGACGGGTTGACGCTGTTCAAGCTGCGCCTCTGACAGATATCGCACCAGACGCAGCAACCACGCAACAGCCAGAGGAAGCAGCCGAGGAGCCCGCAGGTGCGCCGACCAGATCGCGCTATGAGCGCCGCAAACACCGTTCGGGGAAACAGGACAAGTAAGCATGGCGATTGAATTGCAGAATGGAGCGGTCCTGAAGGCCGGAGAGGGGCAATCACTGGTCAGTATGGCCGATGATACCAGCAAAGGAGAAAGTCCCTCCTATGGCGCAATAGGAGGTGCTGCGATCAGGTCTGGAAGCCCGATTGGTGCCTTCTTTACGGATGTGAGCTTTCAAGACGGCTATGAGCCGGATCGGGTTGAGGAGGGTTTCGATATCGTCGAGGCTACCAGACAAGCTGGCGTTGAAGATTACTTTGACGATGTGATGCATATCCGCAATCAGAAAAGCTTTGATATCTGGGTGACCCGATATGAGCAGAAGCAGAGAGACGAGCGTACCCTCGCGGCTGGCGGGTTTTCCGCCTTCGTTGCCCAATTCGGTGCGGGGATGCTGTCACCAACCTCCTTTCTTCCTGGCGGTGCTCTTGTGAAGACAGGCAAACTTGGTTTGTCCGCTGGCAAGTCTGCTCTTTCGGTTGGTGCCTGGGCGGGTGCCGCTGCTGCCATTGATGAAGTAGCGCTCAATCAGTTCCAGATTGACCGGAGCACTGGTGAAAGTGCTGAGGCCATTGGTGGTTCGGTCTTGTTGGGTGCCTTGCTCGGTGGCGGTATGGCAAAATATCTCAACAACCATCAAATCAATTCTCTGGCGATGGAATTGCAGGATCACATCTACAAGGGAGAGATTGATGGGGAAGATATCGGTGAGCAGATTTCCCGCTATGTGAATGGCAACAGGTCTGTTGGTGCAGCGGCCAACAGCATCGAGAGCATCGAGAATAACACCATTGCCGGGAAGGCGGCGCAGAAGCTTGCCAAGTTGACCCTTTCCAATCCGCTCTTGCGCGGGCTTCAGTCGCCTAGCCCAGTGGTTCGGGATGCTGTTACCAAGCTGGTTGAAAACCCGATTTATCTGCAAAAGAACATGGATGGCCATGCTTCCATGTTGGCGGTCGAAACCGCTATCAAGGAATGGGACCGTGGCGCACTGGCCCAAGGCATGGAGGGGTATCAAGGGGCTTACAAGGCGCACCGCCGAGCCGGAGGGCAATTGAACCAGGCTGACTTTGCGGAGCGGGTAGCAAAGGCCATGCGGCGCGGTGATGTTGATCCCGGAGGCGATCCTCATGTCGAGCAGGCGGCCAAGGTCTGGCGTGAGAAGGTTTTCGATCCACTGAAAGACATGGCTATTCAGGCCGGTCTTTTGCCCGAAGATGTTCAGCCAGCCAATGCGATTTCCTATCTCTCGCGCGTCTACAACAAACCGCTGATCGAGGCTGATGAAGCTGGTTTCAAGCGGATGGTGCGCGATTGGGCCAATGGTGCTGTGCGGGACGATATCAGAAGGGCTCGCGCTGCCGGGGACCGGCGCCTTGGGGATGTTGACCGGGAAATTCAGGAGCTGAAAGTCAACCAGATGCGCGAAGAAGAGGCGTTTAAAAGACGCCAGCAGCGCAAACCCGAAAGCCTGCCTGATGGGTTGGAGCCGGATGATCTGCAAGGCATGCTCAATCTGGTTCAAGGGCCGCGACCACAACAGCCCGAAACGCTTATGCAGTTCTTGCGGCGCCGGGGTGGGCTCCATGATCCTGACGGGGAGTTGATTGCCCTTGGGATCAACCACAAAAGTCAGCCGGGCTTTCTGCGAAAGGAGCGTCGGGGAGCCATGAGCAAGGAGGGCGGCTGGGATCTTGATACCGCTGCCCGTATGGCATGGGAAGAAGGCTTCATCCGGTCGCCTGATCGCCCGACCGTCGCCGAGTTTCTGGACGCTCTGTCTGATGACTTCTCCGGTATGCGCCGCGTGGTGCGTCAAGCCGATGATGAACTGGCACAGGCGGCAGACAATTACGATGAGCTGGTTCGTGCGCTGGATGAGCTGGGTATCAATGTCGGTGAAAAAGATCCACTCAAGCGCTTTCGGAATGTCAACAAGGATCTGGCAACGGAGAGCGTGTTGCGTCGGTTTGTCGATGCGCGAAAGCATCAGATGCAAATGCGGATCCACAAGCTGCAAGAGCGCCTGGCCCAGATCGAAGGAACGCTTGGCCAACGGCCCCGGATGGAAGACGACATTGACTTTGACGATCTCTCCAAGATGGAGCTGGAAGAAGAGGTTGAACATGTCGTTGAAAGCATCTGGCGCAAGGTGACCGGTCGGCCTGATCTGGAAGAAGAAACCGCTCTTACGGCTTTCAGAAGGCGATTGCCGGAAAGCAGGCGCGGGCCAATGAAATCCCGAACCTTTGATATCGACGACATTACGCTTGAGCCCTGGCTTGAAAACAACGTGGAAGCGGTTGCGCGACGCTATGCACGGGTCATGTCTGCCGATATTGAGCTGACCCGGAATTTTGGTACAGCCAACATGGAAGGTTTGGTCAAGCAGATTTCGGATGACTATGAAAAGCTTCGTGCTCTGGAGCCAGACCTTAAAAAAAGGCAAGCACTGAGCAAGCGGGAGAAAAGCGACATTGATGATATCAATGCGATGCGGGATCTGTTGCGCGGCCAGTTCGAGCCGGACAAGCAGGCAACGACTTTTGCCCGGATCGTGAACCTGGCGAATATTTTCAACTATATGCGCACGCTCGGTGGTGTAACCATTTCGAGCCTGCCGGATATTGCCCGGCCCATGATGGTGCACGGCCTTTCCCGTTACATGAAAGACGGGGTCAAGCCTCTCATGGCGCACCGGACGGCTTGGAGGATGTCCGTCAAGGAAGCTCACCTTGCGGGGACCGTGGTAGAAAAGACGCTTCAGTCGAGATTGGCGAACTGGAGTGAGATTGCCGACCCTTACGCTCAATTCTCGCCTTTTGAGAATTTCATGCAGAACGCGGCCAGCGTCTTTTCCAAGGTCAATGGTTTGACCTACTGGGATGACTTCATGAAATCGGTGGCTTCGGTCATGACGCAAAATCGCCTGATCGAGAATATGCACACCATCTCCAAGCTGGATGACAAAGAGCGGTCCTACATGGCCTATCTGGGGATCGATGAGGCGACCAGTTCGGCCTTGAAAAAGGAAATCGGCCGCCATGCCGAAAAGATTGACGGGGTTTGGGTGGCCAACACCGAAAAGTGGGAAAACAAGCATGCGGTTCGGATGTTCCGGGCGGCACTGAACAAGGATGTTGATTCCATTATCGTGACCAAGGGCATTGGTGATGTGCCGGTCTTTGCCCATACTCCAACCGGACGCCTGCTGCTCCAGTTCAAGAGCTTCGGGCTTGCTTCACATCAAAGGGTTTTGATGCGGGGCATGCAGGAAGATGCGAAGAGCCTGACGGCGGGCATGGTGTTTGCGACAACCATCGGGGCTGCGGTTTCGGCCTTCAAGAATATCGAGAGCAATCGCGACCTTTCGGATAATCCGGGGACATGGATTGCTGAGGGCATAGACCGATCCGGTTTGCTGACTGTCTTTTTCGAGATGAACAATATCTATGAGAAGGTGGGCGGTACCGGGATCTATGGCGGGTTGCAAAAGGCGTTTCCGGATCTGGATCAGACAGGCAGGGCGTCCCGCTATGCATCGCGCAATGTGGTCTCATCAATGCTTGGGCCTTCGATGGGACCGGCAGAAGATTTTGCCCGTCTTCTCTACGCAATGAATCAAGGCGACCTGACGCCGGGAGATGTGGCCGCGATCCGGCGCTTGGTGCCCTACAGCACTTTGCCGGGGATCCGGTCAATCCTTGAATATGGCGTGATGCCATCGCTCAAGGATGCAGTTCGTTGAGATGAAAGATCGAATATCGTGCAACAGGCTCGCTTCGGCGGGCCTTTTTTATGGGAACTGAAGAATGGCAGTAACCAACGAAGAAAACAGATGGGAAGCCATTGGCGACGGAGAGACGACGCGATTTGTGATCAAGGCAAAGTTTGATCGCATCGCCGACATTTCCGTCTATCTTGATGGTGTGAAGGCAACAAGTGGCTTCACTGTTGAAGGTGCAGGAAATGCAACGGGTGGTGCCGTTGTTTTTGCGCAAGCGCCAGATGATGGCGTGAGTGTCATCCGGGAAATCGACCCTGCTGCTGTGCAGTTGCTTGACTTGCCGAATGCTGGTGGTGGGGCGGCTGCGCTCAATCTGATCGAACGCGGCCTTGATCGCCTTACGCTCATAGCCCAGGTGCTCAAGAACAAGGTTGAGCGGGCGCTGATTATCCCGGATGGGGTGAGCGATGATGCCGCCGCTTTCGATGCAAGGGGCTTTCGGCTTGAGAATGTGGCATCTCCCGCAAAGGGGGGCGACGCGACAAACAAGGCTTGGGTTGAACAGGAGGTCGCCAGCCAGATCGATGAGAAGACGCTGCATGAAGCCTCCGACGGGCAGTTTGATGCAGCCGGGCGTTCCATCCGCAATCTGCCGGAACCGACACAGGAGGATGAAGCGGCCACTCTGGGGTGGGTCCTGAAGCGCTCTGCCATTGCTGGCCCTCAGGGAGAAAAAGGCCCCGATGGTGATCAGGGACCAGAAGGACCAACCGGCCCGGTCGGACCACAAGGGCCTATCGGCCCGAAGGGACCGGAAGGGGATCAGGGCGAGCAGGGGCCTATCGGCATTCAAGGCCCGCAAGGGGAACGTGGTCCGATAGGGCCGGAAGGCCCAGCCGGAGAACAAGGCCCTCAGGGGATTGTCGGACCTCAGGGACCGACTGGCCCGCGCGGGCCGGAAGGTGTTCAGGGACCGATTGGTATCCAGGGCCCCCAGGGACCTCAGGGTGCCGAAGGCCCGATGGGCGAAAGCTACGAGGTTGACAGCATGGGGCTCAGAGAGAACCGTGCTGACTATGACACCAAGCCCTACATGTGGTCCTATCTGGCGATTGATGAAGGCAAGATCTACTGGAAGCAATCCAACGAGATTGCCCACTGGACCGATGGCATCGCGTTTGGTCGCGGCCCGACAGGCTCGCAAGGACCTCAGGGTCCGCAAGGCGTCAAAGGAGAAAAGGGCGATCTGGGGCCAGAAGGCGTTGCCGGACCTCAAGGGCCACAGGGTGTCAAGGGCGAAACCGGGCCGACAGGTCCAAGGGGGCCAGAAGGCCCGCAGGGACCGGAAGGGGCGCAGGGAGTCGTGGGTCCCAAAGGAGCGCAGGGCATTCAGGGCGTCAAGGGTGCGACCGGCCTTCAAGGCCCAATTGGTCCGAGCGGGCCAACCGGCCCTCAGGGGCCGAAAGGAGATCGCGGCGCTATCTGGCGCGGGACCTGGTCTGCGGCGACTGCTTACGTGGTCAATGATCTGGCGGAGTATGACGGGTCAACCTACATAGCGCTTGCCTCATCCGCCAACGTTGCGCCTCCGGGATCTCTTGGAACGAAATGGGCTCTCTTTGCTGAGGCCGGATCGGCCAGCAATCACACCCATGATGATCGCTACTACACCAAATCCATCTCTGACGGGCGGTTCCTTGGCAAAACAGCGACTGCCGCCAATGCGACCAAACTGGGCGGACAGTTGGCGAGCTACTTTGCGTCGGCAGCCAGCTTGTCATCCGGCTATTATAACAAGACCACATCCGATGGCCGGTTCCTCGGGAAGACGGCAAAAGCCGCTGACAGCGACAAGCTCGACGGGAAACATGCTAGTGATTTTTCCCTCTCGTCTGAATACACGTCTGCCCAGCAAACCATTACATCTGGCGGGCTTTTAACGCTGGCGCATGGGCTTGGAGCCACACCGAAACTGGTATCAGGATATCTGGTCTGCAAAATCGCTGAGGAAGGCTATTCAGTGGGCGACATTGTGCCAATGAATCCAAACACCTTCTCGGGTGGCGGAACATTTTCAAACGGGTATGTGGTGGTTGTCGATAGCTCCAAGCTATACGTAAAATTTTGTGTGGGGGCGGCCGTTTTCCATCCTCTTAGTTATTCGTCCGGTTCCGCAAGAACCCTAACCAACGCAAACTGGCGTCTCGTGCTACAGGCCTGGAGGTAGGAGGATGACTGAACAGATTACGAAACACTATGTCACTCTCGACGGTGTCTATTTAGGAGGTTTCGCGGGAGCAGAGCCTCCGGATGGTGCTATTGAAGTTGCCTTGGCTCCAACATCAGCACTTCAAATCTGGGACTTTGAACTGGGTGAGTGGGCGGAAGCTTCCTCATCCTCGCCAACAGAAGCTGACTATGAGGCATCAATCCAGTCGATGCTCGATACAGCGGCCACTGAGCGCCGGTATTCGAACGGGGCGACAATGGCCACTTACGTCAACTCAACGAATGCGACCTGGGCGGCGGAAGCACAAGCCTTTGTCCAATGGCGTGATGCCGTTTGGCTCTACGCCTACGCCCAGCTCGATGCCGTAATGGCAGGGGAGCGGGAACAGCCGACCATAGAGGCTCTCATCGCAGAGTTGCCCGCCCCAGACTGGCCGGACGCGGCCTAAATCCAACCACAATCTGAACTGATCGGGCTGCCGTAAGGCGGCTTTTTTATTGGCTGGCTCATTTGAGCCGGCCATTTTTATGGAGAAAGAGAATGCGAAGCATCAATGAACTGATTTGGCATTGCACGGCCACCCCGGAAGGGCGGGAAGTTTCCGTTGCCGAGATTGACCGCTGGCACAAGCAGCGCGGCTGGAACGGGATCGGCTATCACAAGGTGGTGCACCTTGACGGCTCGGTCTCAAACGGTCGACCGATCGCGACCATGGGGGCGCACGTCAAGGGGCACAATCGCGGCACCATCGGCTATGTCTATGTCGGTGGACTGGACAAGAGCGGCAACCCCAAGGACACGCGCACGGACGCCCAGAAGGCAACCATGATCCGGCTTTCGCAAGAGGCGGTTCGAGACTATGGCATCAAGAAGATTTCCGGGCACCGGGACTATGCTGCCAAGGCATGCCCCTGTTTTGATGCATCTGGTGAATATCGCTGGATCGTAACCGGTATGCCTTCTCGGGATCCTGTTCGGCTCATGAAGTCTCGCACGGCTGTCGGATCGACCGTGGCCGCTGCTGCTGGTGTCGGTACTGCCGTGGAAGCCACACAGGACGCAATTTCCGGCACGCAGGACGGCTTGCAGACAATTTCCCTAGGCGGAGTGCTCCCGATGCTAATCGGGTTGCTGGCGGTCTTTGGGGCGCTTCTGGCGCTCTATGCTCGTTGGGATGATGCAGGGCGCCCGGGCTTCAAGGAAATGTTCTCTTGATCAGGCTGGTTGCCTGGCTGGCAGGTTCGAAGGCGGGGCGGTGGGTTTCTATCGCCCTGCTTGTCATAGCGTCTCTGTCTGTCTTTGCTGCCCGGTTCTACGCCAAGGGCAAAGAGGCAGAGCAAGCCAAACGGACACAAGAGGCCCTCAAGCGCCTCAGGGAAAGGATGAAAAGCGATGAGGCTATTGCTCGCATGTCTGCTACTGAGCGCCGTCGCCGCCTGTCAGACGACTGGAGCCAATAAATGCGACGGCTGGAAAGCGATCCATCCGACAAAGCACGATGCCCGGATTATCTCGGACAGCCTCGTGCAGCAGATCCTTGAACACAACAAGAATGGTCTGGATTGCGGATGGGGCAGAAAATGAAGCCGGACCTTGCCGTAATGCCGCTTCGGTGGCGTGGCCCTGGAGCGCCTTGGAGAATGGGGCGCTCCCTCTCTCTCAACCCGATGAACAGATTTGCCAAAAGAGTGGAGAAGGCATGTGATCAACAAGAATGAACTGCCTACTGTGAGCGTCGTCGGTGGCGCCTGGCTGGTGGATTGGTGGCAACACTGGATAGAGCCCGGATTGCAGCATCTGCTGCTGGTCATCACTGTTCTGACGGCCTGCGTATTGCTGGCAAGAAACGTGCTGGATCTGATGGTAAAGGTCAGGGATTGGCGGGAACGCCGGAGAGGAGGCTTGCCTGAGCGTTTTTGATCAAGTTTCCGCTTTGTTGTTGCAGAGATGTCAAACTACCCGGACAACTCAGCAGACTAGTGGATAAAAGTAAAACATATCTGGCCTTATGAGCCCAGCGTGGCCCGTATGTCGTTCATGCTTATGTAGACACGGTTAGTGTTGTCCGGGTCGTTCATTGGCTGAAACCCGAGGCTCTCATAAAACGCTAAACGGCGTTCGAAGTTCTCATCTTGCAAGACGTCTAGAACAGTGGCCATAGAGCCGACCTTCTCGGATATCTCCATTGCCTGTCGTAGTGCGTGGATCATGAGAGCCCTTCCTATTCCTTTGGCCTGTAGACGTTTATGCACTGCGACAGCTTTTATGTAAGTAGCAGGGATGGTCTGTGGTGGTCGCGGTCGTTTAGGAGTCTCGATGTGGTTGGGACTAACTGCAAACGCATTTAGGGTGTAGAAGCCGATTACCTCTTTCTGCCCTTTCTCAGTCACCATGAACGCTGTGAGGTATCCAGTCTTGATATGATCGGTCAGTGCTTCTTTGAGAAATTTGTCAATTGGCTCAAAGCCACATGAAAAAGCGCTGCGGTTATGCAGCGCTTTGTCGAATTGGGAGATTGTCAGTTCAGCCGCTTTGACTTGTGTTTCAGGCATCCTTCAGGATACCCTCCGCTTGAACAGCAGCTTTGGCCAAGCCCGGAATAACTTTGCCTGACGCCGAAACGGTGCTCTTGAATGCTTCGAAAGCTTCTACAGGCAAAAGCGCCATCGTTGAACGCCGTTCCACTTCGCTTACTTGTAGGAGCGCAGCCTGACGGATGAAGTCAGCTTCGTTCAAGCCAACGGATGCGGCTGCAGCTTTTATACGGCTTTCGTCACTTGGGCGCATACGAATTTCTTTGCGGGCAGTCATACGTTCGCCTGTATCCACGGGTTCAATCATCGCAAACATCGGTTAATTCCTTTCCCTCGTGAACGTATATGTACGTCTTTTCGCCGTACAAATCAAGTTAATCATGGTCGCCATCGTAATCATGCCAACTATGGTCGTCACGCCATGATGATTATCATCATGAAATGAAAATCAATATCAGATACTTAAATCTTGACGACGGCAAAACCGGAGCGAGTTGTCCGTTTCTCAGAAGGCTTCCTCAAAACCAGCCTCTTGAAAACCGAAAGCTTCCACGACTTTCTAGAGGTCGTCTGAAGGAGCGATCTTTCGCTGCTGTCTGACCAACGTCCACCTTGGGCTCCGAGCAGTCTGATGCAGCGCGTCACGAAATGCCAGCAATCTTGGTCGGCGATTTGCAATCGCGGCCCAAAGCTGTCGTTCGCGAGCGGATCTATGCGGCAAGCCCGCTTCCCCATTGCTGTCATTCGAATGAAGCGCAGCATTCTCAGCCATCAGACGACGGGTGAGCGGACAAAGCAGGCATACGTGGCTGTCCCTCAAGGAGAGGCTGTAAAGCACAGCCCTCAAAAGTCTGGCGCTACCTTGCGACAGGCAACGATATTTGCTCTGGACACTCTGATTGCCTTTAGCAAGAATGCGCATGAAGAGAGCTATTTTGGAGACATCTCTTCAAGCGAAGAGAAGGTGTGCAAAATGGGCTTCAAGACCCTTGGAGGGAATTATGTGGAGTAGATGTGAAGGCGCTTTGCACATTAAGGAGGACCTTCTTTTGGATATTAAAAGAAGCAAATTTTATAATAAATTTATCTGGAGTTTAGATTGTGAACAGTAATACTCCATTTCTTTACTTTATAAAAATATTGCAATACATCCTTCACAGTATTGATTTTAAAGACAATTACACTTTAAAATTTATTGTTAATATGATTTTTGTCTTTATTGTATTGGCTATCTGCATATTTTATATGTATTTAAAATTAAAAATGAGAAATCAAATATAAATTAAGAGGCTGTTATGGTAATATATACAATATTTGGTGAATTTTTCTCTATTCTATCGAAATCCAGTGATCCAGTTGGAATGACTGTTCAGATCAACAAGACAATATAACTGATCAAATGTAAGGCTCGCAACCGCTAGGCCAACCACTTATAGAGACAAATAACCTTGTTTTTATCAGCCATGATGGCCTCCTGGTAAAAAAGCCAACTTCATGATGCCGACCAAGATCGAGAACAAAAACCTAGTGGAAGTATATGCGCAGAGAGATAAAAATATTGGAGAGAGAGGCCAAAGAAATACTCTCATATTCCCTGGATATCGTGGATCAATATCGAAGTAAGAAAAAATGAAAAAAAAGTAAAATAAAGTAAAAACTACAACCATTGTAAACAATAAATGGGTGGGGGTTCTTCTTTTGCTTACACTTTCGCAAAGCCTTTTTGCCACGACAGTCTTCCAATAAGCTACTGCTAGCAAAATGAGGAATACAGGTAAGAGGGATGCGCAAGACAGAATGGTTGCCGAATAGATCAGATGAGAATGGTGATCATAATTCTCCAGAAGCTGAATACGGGGCGCAAAAATAGTGCAGTTTTCAGCAATCCAATCTGATACTTTCTGAAGTTTCGGTCCCAATATCCATGCATAAATGTAGGAGCACACAATCAAAGAGAACCACCCCACGACCCAGAAAAAATCGTCAAGCTTATCGAATTGCTTGGATTCGCCCCTTCGCATCGAACGGGCACCATCACCCCATTTTATTGCTGCTTCTTGAAACTTAGACACTGGCAAATATCCTCGATAAGTATTTCAGACTTCGACGATCTTGGCCCGTCGGGTCATACTGTCTACGCCTGAAATTAAGCGTTCCGCTGGACCGGCATTATTTTTGCGTGAGTAGCAAGGAACCCAACCTCCACGCCATGATTGAACCCAATCTGGCTAGGCAATCTTATTTGTTGTAAAATTTTAATGCGTATTAATGGTTGAATAACTCAATCAACCTCACTCTACAACACGAGGTTTAGTATGCAGAGCAGTTTGCCAATAAACCCGTTGATTACCGATGTCCCTGCTCAGAGGCGGAGTGGTTTGATGCAGCGCATCACCAATTGAAAACGGTCAGCCATGCAAGCGAATAGAAGTTTCGGCCCATCGCCCCACCATTTCCAATGTCGAGTTTGGGCTCGAACCGGACATAGGCAAGGCACTAAGCAATAATCTGATCGAATTGGCACCAAGCACGTCAAGAAAGATTTTCTTTCGGATCTTTTCAGAATCAAGATAATAATTATTCCATCTAGGGTGTATACTATGAGAAGTAGTAGTCCGCATTTGTTTATCGTTAAAATAATTATGCACTTTGTGGAAAGTATTAATTTTGGAGACAAGTATACGATGAAACTTATTTTTTTAATTTTTGCCGCAGCTGTTATAATAACAATAGGAATATTCTACAGTTATTTAATTTTAAAAATGAGAAACCAGATATAAAAGTCTCAACATTGCCCTCAACATTCTTAATTCGAGAGCATAGGCATCGTCCCACAGCATCATGTGCATCCAACCATCTCATCGCTCAAGGCAGGCAAAGGCCTCTGTTAAAAAGGGCATCTAGCACTAAAGCAATAGCTCTACGTCCGATGGCCATACCGCCCGAACGGGCCGTGATGGACAGGACGAGCTTCGAGAACCTTCGAATGTCCGCTTCCACCTGCAGCACCACAGATCTCGCACCTGCAGCAAATGGCAACTTCCCGCCCCGTTAGCCAGACACGCACTCAGTAGCCACTAAATTGTGGCGTTGCTGCCAAGGTCCGAAATGTCCGCATAGTGTGAATTCGAAGATGGAGCAGTGGATTCTCAACTTCGGCGCCAATCAGCATTCCCTAACTGTTTTGACAAAGGAAAATTTTTGATTTTTCCGCACCAACTTGCGTATCAAAATGAGTATCAAAATGGGTATCATTCAATTTATGGAATATAAATATATGTATTAAATTCAATTGGATAGTGTTGTGTTCGATTCCCGCCGCCCGTACCAGACATCCCTTCCTTTCAAATCATTTGATGAAATCTGCGACCTTCAAGAGCAGGGCCGCCAGGTCTGTCTGTTGCGGAGTGGCCTGCGGCTGCTATGGGGGCCCGATATGGATTCGCGATTGTGAATGTATTCAATCTGTGTCAAAATGTCGCACTTATAGCGACTGTCAAGAAGGATGGAGTTTTGATGAAGCTGGTCTAATTCGCACACAAAAACAGGAGGAACCATGAAACTCAATCTCGCCATCGTCGGCGCCGTTTTGGCGTCCAGCTTGCTTGTGAGTGGAAACGCCGATGCTCAGAGCAATGCCAATGTGAGGGATCATCGCACCAGTTCGACCGTCGTCCGCGATCATCGCGTCAAGGCGGTTCCTCTTTCGCCAAGCGAATGCACCCAACTGGGAGGTGATGTCAGAAACGACACGAGTGGCGGTGTCTGCTCTTCCGGTAAATATTGCCGCAGGACCGGCAAGGATGGCTCCGTCTTCAGGGTTTGTATTTCCTCTTTTTCCTCTGCCACCCAGAATGCTCCCAAATCTGCACCTAAGCCCGCCAATCCACGCCCGGCGAACAGGGCTCCGATGTCTCCGACACAAGGGAAGGTCGTTGCCGTTCCCCTGACCGTCGCTGAATGCACGGGGCTTGGCGGGGTCATCCGCCAGACTGACGAATGTGGCGAAACCAAGACGACATGCGTCACGACGGACGGCCACGGGGTCATTCGGACTGCATGTATCAACAAGATGAGCAAGTAATTTCCCTGAGAGATTCCCGCATCGTTCGGACCCATTCAGCGGGGATCATCCGCCATTTGGGCCACCCCGGTGAATGGTAATCGTGTTGTGATCGATCACCGCCGCCGCCCTCTCAGGGGCAACGCGAGCAGGCAGAGTGGCGCAGCTTTGGCGCGTGTGCGATAATGGGGTGACAACAAAGCAAGGTTCCTGAAATAGGAGGGTTTAATGAATCAGATCGGCAAGCTCGTTCTGGCCTCGGCTTTAATTCTCAGCACACATTCGGCTCTGGCTGCCCAACGCGTATGGAGCCCCAAGTACAGCTGCCAGACCATGAAACAAATGGTCATTGATCGCGGATCACTTCTGGTCAGTTTTCCATTGAGAACCAACAATGGATTCGCGCTCGTGTTCAGCAAATACCAACGCCAGCAGTGCATCCGGAATGCGAGCTATAACTATTGCAAGACTTTCACAGTGCCGACATCCGACACCGCAAGCTGCGCAATTGGCTATGTTGAATCGATGCCGCCCAATCTCAAGTGGTTCCGCCATTTCTAAAATGGTGGTGTACTCGATCGTATAGGGTCGCTTTCCAAGGCGAGCATCTATCGGCGCCGGTGGTCTGGTTCAGGCCTCCGGCGTTTCTGTCTGGCGGCAGCGCTTAGATAAGGCAAAGGATCTTCGATTTCGCTGCGGGAAGCTCTGTTTTCTTCTCAAAGGGTAACCGCAGTGCCGGTAGGCAACCTAAGGGGGTGTTTCCAGCGAGTGCGTTGCGTTTTCTAGTGTCAAATCAGACTTCTAATGATCAATATCGTTATTTATGACAATGTGCGATAATGGGGGGAAGACAAAGCAAGGTACCTGAAAGAGGAGGGTGTAATGAAACTGATCAGCAAGCTCCTTATGGCCTCAGCTTTAATTCTCAGCACACAAGCTGTTCTGGCTGCGGAACGTGTATGGAGCCCCAGTAATAGTTGCCAATACATGAAGAGGCTGGTCCTTGACCGAGGCTCGGTACTGGTCGGATTCCCGATCAGGGGCAAAAGAGGATATGTGCTCGTTTTCAGCAAGCTCGAGCGCCGGGCATGCATCGAGAATGCCACCTATCACTTTTGCAGCCTCTACCGTGTTCCAACCGCTGACATGGCGGAATGCACCGTTGGGTATGTGGAATCGCGTATGCCGGACAACCAGATCGTTCCGCTCTATCGGAATGATGATTCCCCCAATCGTCCGGGACGTTCTCCAACGCGGGGCAACAATTAGCTCTGTCGCGTGAGTATTGGAAGGAATTGCCCCCGGACATTGTCCGGGGGCTTTCGGTTTCAGGGCAAATCAGCTTCAAGGGTTAAAGGTGCGCGTGCCGGAATAGCTGCCGCCGCGCGGGCCGGATCGGGTGACCGAGCAGGACCGATCGCCGCTGCTGCAACTGCGGGAGCGCGTAGCGCTGTAACCGGCCGGGCCCGTAACGGTGCGAGTTCCGTTGCAGACGCCGTTGGCACAACTGCCGGAGCGGGAACGGGTGGCGCTATAGCCCGCCGGACCGGTGACCGTGGTGGTTCCGCTACAGGAGCCATTGGCACAGCTACCGCTGCGATTGACAGTCGTTCCGGCTGGCGGTGGAGGCGGCGGCGCATAATAGGGGGCATAGACACCCCATCGGCCATACCATGGATAGGCACTGTAATAACGGGTCCAGTAGGCTTGGCTGAACTGGACAACGGCAACGCTGAGGCGCGGTGCAACGGCCGGTGTGATGATCACCGGGGTGCCCTGATAGACGACCTGGATATAGCGCGCAGCAACCCAGCCCCGATAGGTGCCAAAGCTCACATCACACCAGCTGTAGTCGGCCAGACAGCCGTTGGTCAGAACGCGCCCGCCGGCGGGCAGGACGGTGACGACGGGGAACTTGGTCGAGGGACCCGCCCGCAGATTGAGGTTGGTGACGACGACCGAGGCCGTTGCCGCCATGGCCAGCTTGCTGCCGAAAAGGGTCAGGGCCAGCACGAGCAGAAGTCTTCTGATCATTCTTTGGTCTCCAGTTGGTTTCAGATCCGGTTTCTGTCAGGCTGTTTCCTGACGAGGGTGGTGGCCTTTTACGATCCTGCCGTCGCGCAACTCATAACTGCGATCGAACAGCGATAGCACGCGCGGATCATGGGTAACGACCGCGACGCCAGCATCGGCCTCGGTGGCGATCTGCCGGAAGAGCCGTATCACCTGCTTTCCGCGCTCACCGTCAAGGGCAGCGGTCGGCTCATCGGCAAGGATCAGCCGGGGATCGTTGGCCAACGCCCGGGCAACGGCCACCCGCTGCTGCTCGCCGCCGGAAAGCTGCTTGGGCAGGTTGTTGCGGCGGTGAGCAAGGTCGAGGCTGCCGAGCAGCCATCGGGCATAGTCCCGGGCATCGCGCGGTGTAACATCATCGATCTCCAGTGCCAGAGCGACATTCTCCAGCGCGGTGAGGAAGGGAATGAGATTGGCCTTCTGGAAGACGAAGCCGATATTGTGGCGGCGGAAGCTTCTCAGACCCTCCAGCATGGCGTCCGGATAGGATACCCGCTCGCCACCGATATAGACTTCGCCGAGGGTCGGCGGCTCCAGGAGGCCGGCGATCAGCAAGAGAGTGCTCTTGCCGGAACCGCTGGGGCCAAGGATGCCGACGACCTCGCCGGGCATGATGTCCATCGAGACATCGTCGAGCGCTTTGACGATGCTGTCGCCGCTCTGATAATGGCGGCTGGCGTTTCGGATCGACAGAACAGGTGTTGCGGTCATGACAGGACCTCCTGGGCCCGCACCTTGAGGGCGCGCGAAATTCCCATCAGACTGGCAAATGCGCAGATGACCGCAACGGTCATTGCCAAGAGGCCCAGATCGTGAAGGTCCATCACCACCCGGCGTGGGAAATGCGGGAAGATGAGGCGGGCCAATCCGATGCCGAAGGCAAAGCCTCCCGCTCCGATCAGAAAGGCCTGCTGCACGATCATGTTGATCACCACACTGTTGCGGGCACCAATCAGCTTGAGCATGGCAATCTGGTGCAGTTTTTCGATCGTCAGCATGTAGATGATGAGGGAGATGACGATGGCCATCACGACCAGCAGAACGCCGGTGAAGGCGAGAATCTGGATGCGCAGGCGGAGCAGACGCTGGTTGAGCAGCAGATCCTTCTGGTCCTGTCCGCTCATTACATTGACATCGCCCCATGCGAGCAGGGCTTCGCGCACGGCCTGTTCATCGGCCGCCGGGCTGAGGGTTACCAGCACGGCAGCGATTTTCTGGTTGTCGAGCGCGCCATCCACGGAGCCGCCATTGACACCAGAGCTGCCGGTAGCAAGGCCTGACGCCAGATCGGAGTTGCGCGCCAGCAGGATCTCTTCGTTGGTCCGGCGCTTCATGATGGTGATCACGTCATTGACGCTCATGAACATCAGGCCGTCACCGCCCATGTCGACCATGCCGGAGGTCAGCCCGACCACACGATACTGGTCACGTCCCACGGTGATGGAGGTGCCAAGCGCAAGGCCGAGATTGTCGTTGGCAATCACCTCATAGTGGCCATTGCGCAGATGGTGCCCTGCCGTAAGGTTGATCCAGTCGCCCGTGTCGCTCGGAAAGTCGATTGCGGTGATGGTGGCGCGAACGCTCCTGTCATTGAAACTCACCTGCTGGCTGGTCTGTGTGAAGCGACGCACGGCGGCAACGCCGACCACACCAGCAACCCTGCGATCCATGTCGGTCGAAATGGCCGAGCTTTCCGAAAAGGGGCCGGAATGCCCGCCCTGTACGACCCAGAGGTCGGCGCCGATTTGCTCGATCAGCAGCAGTGCATCTGCGACGATGCCGCGATAGAGCCCGACCATGCCGATGGAGGCTGTGATCAGGAAACCGACCCCTGCTGCCGTCAGCAGAAAGCGGCCAAGACTGTAGCGGATATCCTTGATCGCCAGATTCATTTGCGTTCCTTGCCTCCCGCCAGATCGGTCTGCGTCTGGATGCGCATGCCGCGATAAAGGCGGGTCGGAGCGGTCACATAGATGTCACCAGCGGCAAGCCCGGAACGCACATCGATGCGCTCTCCAGCCACCGCGCCAACGGTGACCGGCTGCCATCTGGCTCGCCCATCATCGGACAGCCATACCCCCGGTGTGCCTTCCACCCGCTTGAGCGCAGTGGTTGGAATGGTGATTGTTGCAGCCTGTGGGGCGAGCTTCACCACCACATTTGCCCGCTGCCCGATAGCCCAATGGGCGGGCAGACGGTCTGGTTTGACATCGACCTCGAATTCGCGGGTTTCTTCATCGACCTGACGTCCAACGCGTGTGACTTCGGCGAAGACGGGATCGTCCGGACTGGCGGAAAAGGTGACGTAGGCTGTTTGACCCTGATCGACTCTGGTGATCAGGCTTTCATCAAACCGCGTGGTGACGACAATGCTGTCCGGGTCAACAATCTCAATGAAGCTGCTGCCCACCGTCAGCGTGTCGCCGATATCCTTGCTGCGGTCGACGATGATGCCGGCAAGCGGCGCATGGATCCGGTATTTGTCGAGCAGGGCTCTTTGGGCCTCGGCGCTCTTGGCTGAGGCAATCATCTGGGACTGGCTCTGCTGGATGTTGGCTTCCGCCTTGGCCTTGTCGGCCTCGGACCGGGCAAGGGCTGTTTCTGCTGTCTCATAGGACGAGCGGCTGGTGGTGTTCGTTTCCAACAGCCGGGTTTGTCGCCCGAATTCAGCCCTGGCGTTGGCTAGTCCGACCAGAGCCTGTTGCAGCTCTGCCTTGACCATGACAACCGCCTGACGCGATGCCTCGACGCTGGCTTCCAGAGAGGCAAGCTGGGCTTTCGCCTCGGCGTCGTCGAGCTCGGCCAGCAGCTCACCTTCACGGACGCTGTCGTTTTCCTCGACTGCCAAATGCAGAAGGCGCGCCTGAACCGTGCTCGAGATGCTGGCCTTGCGTGTGACATCCAGTGTGCCGGGGCCGGTGATTTCGGGCTGGAAGCTTGTCGCCTCTGCCTTTGTCAACGCCATGGTATGGATAGCCCCATAGCGCCAGCCCAGCCAGCCGACAACCGATAGCAGCAGGATACCGGCGCCAAGCAGCAACTCCCGCCTGCGGTTTCGCCGCCTCGATGGCGGGCGTGATGGCAGGCTGTCGCTGTTCTTGCCGGTTCTGGCGGGAGCAGGGGCGGGAGAGCGAGCGGCTTGCCTATTATCGAGCGTGGGCTGTCCCTCTGCTTTCATGGGCGGGCCGACAAGGAGCGGGGGCAAGGCGGGATCCTGTGTATCCGGCAACCGGTTGTCCTTCATGCTCTCATCGGGGGTGGTATCAAACATTGCGGGGAGCTTTCAAAAGGGTGGCCCGGCAGATTTTGGTGTGTGGCACGGGGATCTGCCGGGCGGGCAGGGCCTCAGCGGCTGATGGTTCCCTGCCGGGTAACGGTGCCACCGTAGGGCCCGGTGGTCGTGGAGGAGCCGGAGCAGACACCATTGGCGCATGCCGTTGAACCGGTGCGGGTGCTGGTCTGGCCATAGGGATTGGTTCGGGTAATCTGACGGCTGCAGGCACCATTGGCGCAACTGCCCGAGGCCTGTACGCTGGAGGTGCCGCGAGGTCCTGTGACCGTACCGCTGCGGGTCCAGGCATTTGCCTGGCTCGCCATTGCAAGGGCAATCATGCCCGTCATCAATGCGGTTGTCAGTTTCTTGCTCATATTCGATCCTCTATCTGGCCTCTATCTGGCCTCTGTCTGGATTTCGTTTTGGGGTGCAAATGCTGATGGGCAGCCTGTGAACAGAGGATGCATGCTGCAGTTTTCTTCAAAATGAATGAGCCTTTTCAAGCTGTTCCAGTTTGTTTCTGGAATGTTTCGTTTTGTAACCAGCAAGGAAAACTGATTGATTTTCGTCGGCGGGAAGACCAGCATATGGCCGAAACCTCCCGAACGCCGACCTTTCGCTGCAGCAAGGGTCCTTTGACAGGGCCGGTTTGAATTAGACCGACACCCAACAGATGAGCGAAGACGAGCATGGACTCTCAAAGCAAACGCATTCTCATTGTTGATGATGACGACGATATCCGCTCCCTCATTGCCGAGCTGTTCGAGCGGGAGGGCTATGCCGTGTCCACTGCACAGGACAGTCTGGAAATGGATCTGATCATGGACCGGACATTTCCGGACCTGATCATTCTCGATCTGATGCTGCCCGGTGAGGACGGGCTGTCGATCTGCCGCCGTCTGAGAGCGCGTCATTCCCTGCCGATCCTGATGCTGACTGCCAAGGGCGAGGAACTGGACCGGGTGGTCGGGCTGGAGATCGGGGCAGATGACTATGTGGTCAAACCTTTTTCCAGCCGGGAGCTTCTGGCGCGGACAAGGGCGCTGTTGCGCAGGATTGGCGGGCCCTCGACTCCGGTGCTGGAAACGCGGCGGATGGCCTTCGACCGGTTTGTCATCGATCTGGATGCGCGTCAGCTGCTTGCCAATGATCAGGAACTCGTTGCGCTGACAAGTGCCGAGTTCGAGCTGTTGGCCTGCTTCATCCTGCGGCCGAGGCGGGTGCTCTCCCGCGACCAGATTCTGGACTTTACCCACGGGCGGCAGGCCAATCCCTATGACAGATCCGTCGACATTCTGGTGTCCCGGTTGCGCAAGAAGCTGGGGCCACTCGAAAGTGGCGGCGATCTGATCAGCACCGTGCGCAATGGCGGCTATCTTCTCGCCGTGCCAGTCAAACAGGTGTCCTGACCATGCGCTTCGGGCTCACGACACGCCTTCTCGCCATCGGCTCCAGTCTGTTTGTCGTGCTCTGGATCGTGCTGATCGTGTCTTTCTACTGGTCGGGCAACGGCATTGAACGGCAGGTCAACCCCGAACCGCAGCAGTTGCTGGCCCTGACGAACCTGGCCAACCAGCTTGGCCCGGAAGGGCACCCGATGCTGGAAGCGGCAACGGCATCTGCGATGATCTCGATCCGCATCCATGATCAGACCGAACAGATGCGTATGGACACCGACCTGACGGGCCGTGCGAACATGGCTGCTTATCGGAAGGTCTTGGGGGATCGATTGGTCCGTATCCAGCCCAACGCTATCCTGAAGGGGCGTCCGGGAGCGCGGTTCTTCGCCGGGATAGCCTTTCCACTCGAATATTGGATCAGGCTCAACGATGGCAGTCTCATGGTCGTCGAGATGAAGGCTTCCTTCATTTCAACGAGGAGCGGAGTGCCAGCGGGCATCTATGCCGGTTTGCTGGGCGCCATCCTGTCGGCGGTGGCCTTCTTCCTGCTGCATCGGGAGATCAGGCCGCTCGTGCGGCTGGCAAAGGCGGTGGAGCGGATTGACCCCGGCGGGGATATGGTTGAACTGCCGCAGTTCCGGTCGGCAACGCCGGAGGTCGCCGCGCTGGCAGGTGCCTTCACGCGGCTGCAGGAGCGATTGCACACGCTGGCGCGGTCGCGTGTGGCGCTGATTGGCGGGATCCAGCATGATATTCGCAGTTTTGCCACCCGTCTGCATTTGCGGGTGGAAAAACTGCCGGATGAGCAGGATCGCCAGAGGGCGACTGCCGATATCCGCGACATGATCGAGCTGCTTGACAATGCGCTGATGACTTCCCGTGCCGAGGTGGGAGCGCTCAATGAGGAGCTGCTTGATATCGGTGGATTGCTACGCGGTGAACTGGCCGATTTCCGGCAGGCTGGAGCGCGGGTCGCGCTGGAGTTGGTGCCTGCAGGTGAGGAAATTCTTGTACTGGGAGACCGGCTTGCCCTGCGGCGGGTGCTCGTCAATGTCATCGACAATGCGATCAAATATGGCGGATGCGCGCATGTTCGGGCCGAGCAGAAAGCCGATGGTGTCTATATCACGATCGACGACGAAGGGCTCGGGTTCAGCAAGGATACGGGCGCACGTGCCCTGTTGCTCGAACCCTTCACACGGGCCGAGCCGTCTCGGGCACGCAAGACAGGCGGGGCCGGGCTCGGGCTTGCTGTCGCCCAGGCCTTGCTCGGTGCTCACAACGGCACGATCACGCTTGCGGCAACGCCTCAGGGGCATGGGCGGGTTGTCATAAGCCTGCCGCCGCTTTCCGATCGCCTCGGGCCCCAAGAGCGCTAACTGTTTTTACAAAATGAAATTGCAGAGAAAAACGCCGGCAAAGGGCACCGTCTAGAACTCCCTTCAGTCAACCATGACAAACAGGAAAGGGATATGTCATGACAAGAAAGATCGCCATTGCCGCTCTGGTCGCAGTGTTTTCGTTGCTCTCTGTTGGTGCTTTTGCGCAAGGCTCGATGTCGATGTCGCAGATGCGGGACATCAAGTCTGCCTGCAAGGCCGACGTCAAGGCCTATTGCGGATCGGTTGAACCGGGGGGTGGGCGTCTTGTGATGTGCCTGAAGGATAATGAAAACTCCATCTCTGCCAAGTGCAAGCAGATGATCGACGCCCTGATCAAGCAGCAGCAGGAAAACTAGTCGCTGCGCATTAGCGTGAAGCTGCCTCATCGACCGGCTCTGCCCAAATCAACGGGCAGGGCCGGTTTTTATGCGCCTGTCAGTCTTGTGGGCGGGTACGCCGGTTTCCCGAAAGCCGCAGCCCGTCGCGCATGTTGAGTGTCAACAGCGTTATGTTGATGGCCCCGGCGATCAGCTCCAGAGCCTGGACAAGATAGAAGCCGGTGTCGAAGGTGCCACCCTCGGCCTTGGCCGAGAGGTAGAGGGCCGACGGAATGAGGATCAAGAGGCCGTTCGCCGCAATGAATGGCATCCGCCTTTGCTTGCGTGTGATCACAGGCCCCCGCCAGCCCTTGCCCAGCCGGAAACCGGAGGCGCCTGCCACCATGATGGCCGGGATCAGAATAATGAAACCATACGGGATCAGTGTCTTGACCATGATTACCGTGGCGGGTTCGGCAAACAGTTCCGACAGGGCCGTTGAAGACCAGAAAGCGAGGATCAGGATAAGGGCTGTTGTGCCAGCAACGGGATGAAGGTTCTTGATCATCAGGTTATCTCCAAAAAAAACAATATAGCAAGCTATATAACATTGCATAGCTTGCTATACAAGTGCTATCCTGATGGCATGGAATTCAGAAAAAACCAATCTGCTGGCTATCTGCTCAATCATCTGGCCCGCATTTTCGCGCGCGGCCTTTCTGCACGGATCAAGCCGCTTGGCATGACGACCGGGACCTTTCCGGCGTTGCTGGAGTTATGGGAAACGGACGGGTTGACCCAGAAACAGCTGGTTGAGCGGCTCGACATCGAACAGGCGACGATGGCCAATACCCTGTCGCGAATGGAGCGGGACGGATTGATTTCGCGAAGGAAGGACGAGAGCGATGGGCGGGTGCAGCGGGTGTGGCTGAGCGAACGCGCCCGGGCTTTGCGTGCCCCGGCGATATCGGCAGCACTTGCGGAAAATGAGGATGCGCTGTCAGTCCTCAGCTCAGCTGAACAGCAACAGTTTGTTGCCCTTATGCAGAAAGTTATCGAAACCAGCCCCGGCGCGGAGGATGGTGAGCGCTAAGGCGCGCCATCACTGCCATTGGAGGATGGGCGAGATGGTTTGCCGACCCGGCCCTCAGTCCAGTGTGTCGGAGAGTGATATCGCGTCGCTGACCTTCTCCCGTTGGGCCTGTCGTGCGGCCATGACGCTCATCCCCGCCATCAGCGGCAGCCACCTGGGATCCGCCACCGAGAGAATGAAATTGTCGAAGACGACGTTGGACAGGGTCGCGTTCAGCTTCCGCGCAATGGTGCCGATCTGCTTGCCAGCCAGCTTGACCTGATAGTTGGAGCCGAACATGGCGTTCATCCTGATCAGCTCCAGCTTGCCCTCTCTCGTATCGCCCGAGAAATAGGTGTGATGCAGCACGAGCCTTCTCTTCAGACGGCAGAATTTGACGCCACCCTGATAGAGGTCATAGGAGGTGAAGATGTGGAACAGGCGCTTGGTGAGCATGAAAAGCTCCTTGCCGCTCCGGGCATCACTGATGTGGAAGGTCTTGCAGGGAATATGCGATGAAATGGTCAGGCGCGGTTTCATGGTGACATCGAGCAGATGGAAGTCCTGACCGGTCCATTTGAACTCTTCGTTGAACAGGAAGATCTCTTCCTTGCTGTCCATGCCGAGCGTTGAATTGTCTGCTCTTCCGGTGTTGAAATAACCCTGCAGTCTGTCGATCAGGGTTGGCATCAGGCAGGCGGAGCCGAAGGAATAACGGATGGCGTCTGCTGTGCTGGCCGGCTTCTCCGTTTTCTCAAGGCGCCATTCCTCGCCGCTGCCCGGGCGCAGGAAGGACGTCAGATGGCCGAAATTCACGCTGATGAAGATACCGAGAAGCGGCCGGATGAAGACATATTCTTCTTCCGCATTGGGGCCGAGGATAATGACATCCCTGCCGATTGTGGAGATCCTGCCCATCCATGGCTTGCCCCAGGCCGTGTCCATATCCTTGAAAGCTTTGAAAATCTCCTCAAGGCTTGATCCGCGCGTATTGATGATCAGCTTTACGGTGTCGTTGAACTTGTTGTAGAGGCCCGGATCGGAGAACTGCAGCACGACCAGAGCCAGAATGAACAGCAAGGTGCTGGCAACAATCGGCCAGGTCTCGACGTCATCGCCATCCAGATTGAAGCCATCGATCAGATTGGTGATGGACAGGACGAACAGCCCGACGGCTGCGATCAGCAGTAAGGCTCTGGTGAGCTGGATCATGAAGCGATGCATGGAACAAACCTGAAAAGAATTGGCACAAGGGCATGAAAAGGAATGGATCAAATTCCGATATGTGGCTTACTTGTATAACTGCCCTTGCACGCTGTCTTTCCGGTGAATCCCCTAATCTGGCGGAAGTGCCCCGATATTGCTCGCTCCCGGCTGGGGCGGGGGAGACGATCCCAGTCTGCTATTATCGCCGCGTCAGGCGGGTGAGGGTTCCGTTGGCCGCGTCTGTCAAGATGATGATCGAGCCGTCGGTGGCATCGACATCGACGTCGCGGATGCGGCTTCGCCCTTCGAGATAACGGGCCTCACCAGTGACCTTTTCCCCGTCCAGTTTCAGGCGGACCAGAGCCCGGCTTGCCAGGCCGCCGATGAGGGCATCGCCCTGCCATTCGGGGAACATGGCACCATCGTAGAAGACCATGCCGGAAGGGGCGATCACCGGGTCCCAGTAATAGACCGGCTGTTCCATGCCGTCTTTCGCCGTCAATCCCTCGCCAACCGGAGTGCCGGAGTAGTTTTCACCATAGGCAATGATCGGCCAGCCATAGTTGCGGCCTGCCTGCGGGTGGTTGAGCTCGTCGCCTCCCTTGGGACCATGTTCCACGGTCCACAGGGTGCCATCCGGCCCGAGTGCTGCTGACTGGATGTTGCGATGACCATAGGACCAGATTTTCGGCAGACCGCCGGGGAGCTCTGGGTTGCCCGCTGCTGCGCCGCCCATGGGGGTGATGCGAACAACCTTGCCAAGGGTTGTTCCCAAGTCCTGCGCCAGTTGCCGCGAGGCTTCGTAGTAGCGTTCGCCGGTTGTCACGAACAGGGCGCCAGTCTTGTCGAAGACCAGCCGCGAGCCGAAATGGTTGGCCGAGCGCCAGGCGGGTTGCTGCTGGAAGATGACCTCGACATTTTCCATGCGCTGTTCGTCGGAGGAAAGGGTGCCGGTCGCCACCGCTGTTGCGTTGGTGCCGTTGCCGCGCGGCTCGGCATAGCTCCACCATACCCGGCGCGAGGAGGTGAAATCATCTCGGATCGTTACGTCGAGCAGGCCGCCCTGCTGTCTGGCGTCAACCTCCGGCAGACCGGCAATAGCGCGGGATTTGCTGCCATCGGCCCCGACGATGCGCAGAGTTCCCGAGCGCTCGGTAACAAGCCAGCGGCCATCTGGCAATTGATCCATTCCCCATGGGTGATCAAGGCCTCGGGCGATGACTGTCCGTTCCAGGGTGATGCTATCGGCAAGGATGGGTGCTCTCGTCTGCCCCGCAAAGGCTGGTTGCTGTCTTTCCGCATTGGGCGGGGCCGCATTGAAGGACTGGGCGAGGGCAGGGCTGGTTCCAGCGATCAGGCCAACGGCAAGAAGTTGGGCGAAAGTCGTCACATTCATGTCGTGTATCCTTTGGGTCTGTTGAGCTGTCTCTAGGCAGCCCGGTAGCAAGTCTGGCTTTGGTCCGGGCGGCGATGTCAGGCGTGCGCCGTTCTGCTGTGCAAAGGGCATATGCCTTAGAGATGGGTATTCAGAGCCTGAGGGATAAGGGCGCGATGCGCAATAACACTAATGGGACGGAGCGCAGAAAGTCAGCATGTGCCGACCTCCACGCGATGCGTCCGATCTGGCGATCGGACATCGGTCTAATCAGCTTTCAGCCTGACGCTCTGTCTGATGACGAGGTCGCCCGACACCAGCACCTTGACTGAGGGCTGCTTGACCTTGGCAACGATCAGGTCGTCCAGAATGCGGATCGCCATGGCACCGATGCGTTGTTTGGGAACGTTTAGTGAAGTTAGTGGCGGGTCAAATATGTTGGCCATCGGCAAATTGTCGAAACCGATCACCGAAATGTCAGCCGGAACGGAGTAGCCCATCTCGCGCAATGCGCGGATGAAGCCAAAGGCGATTACGTCGTTCGAGCAGAAATAGGCGTCCGACAGGGTCTTGATGCCTGCCAACTGCTTGAGAGAATCAGCATAGGCGTCTTCGCTGGTCGCGCAGACCGAGAGGATGTTTTCTTCCTCGATCACCAGCTTGTGGGCATTCATGGCCCTGAGATAGGCTTCATGGCGGAGCTTGAAGTTGTTCACCTCGGAATAGCTGCTGACCAGACCGATTCGGCTGAAGCCCTGCGAGATGAGATGATCGAGGGCTAGATGCACAAGCTGGTCGTTGTCCATGTCGATGAAATTGCCATCGACGAACGGGCGGTAGGTGTCGACAATCACGTTGGGGATGCCACAGTTGGTGATGAGGCGGATATCCTCGTCGCTCAACTCGGTGCCCAGGGCAACGATGCCGCGCAGGTCAGAGGTGGATATTTCTTCAATTATCGTAGAAATATCAGTCGCTTCATGAGAGACGACCTGTAGCGAGTAATCGCGTCGGGTCGCTTCGAAGGACATGCCGTCTATATAGTCGGAAATGAAGACATTGTGGTCCCGGTTCACGGTCTGGCCGTGGCGGGCGATTTTGAGGAAGCGGACGGCGTTCTGGGCATCAGAGGCAAGATTCTCTGCCGAGCTGCGCTCCCCTCTCGGGGTGTAGTTCAACTCATCCATGGCACGCAGTACATTTGTTCTCGTGCTTTCGGAGATCTCCCCCTTGCGATTGAGTACCAGTGAAGCCGTGGTGACAGAAACACCAGCGTGGTCTGCGACTTGTCTGAGCGTAGCGTTCTTTTTCGGTGCAGAATCCATGTGCCGTGGTTTCCTCTTTCTTTTTCTCTTTTGGCATGGCGGTTTTGTGAGGGCCTACCAATAAGACAACAGTCTGCCAAGGGGCAATTGGAAAAAATTATTGAACATCACTAAATTACATGATATCTGTTTACTAATAAAGTCGTAATGTTCACTAAACAGGGAGGATGAGCAATGCGCACTGATATTTACCACCCCAATTGCCGGGGTGGGTTGGCGCGTCAACGCGCAGATTTGACAGGCCAGACGCTACGTCGGCTTTTTCCCTATAGCCCGATTGGAATATGAGACCGCAACGAGTCGCTCATTGATGGAACAAGGCCGTCGAATGCTGCCGGTTTCCATGTGAGTGTGCTGCCGACCAGCTGCGCGTGCGACTTGTTTTCTCCATTTCCGACTATCGCCCGTTTTTCCCTTTTTGAGGGTGAGACAACAACGGTTTGTGGCCGCAGTCATGCACCCGGTTCATATTGCCCATTGTTCCAAGAAGAGATCCAGTCCAATGAAAAAGTTCCTCAACAACCCCGAAGATTTTGTCGATGAGATGCTGGAAGGCATTTATCGTGCGCATCCGGAAGTAACCTTTGCCGATGGTGACATGCGGTGTTTCGTCACCGCCAATCCCGTTCCGGGCAAGGTGGGCATTGTCACGGGTGGTGGCTCCGGCCATCTGCCGCTTTTCCTTGGATATGTCGGCAAGAACATGCTCGACGGGGCAGGGGTCGGTGGCGTGTTCCAGTCGCCCAGTTCCGACCAGCTGCTTTCGGTTACCAAATATGTCGATCAGGGTGCTGGCGTTCTCTATCTCTATGGCAACTACACTGGCGACATCATGAATTTTGATATGGCTGGCGAGTTGGCCGAGCTGGACGACATCGAAACAGCAACCGTCGTAGGCAATGATGATGTTGCCTCGTCGGTGGTTGGTGAAGAACACAAGCGGCGCGGGGTTGCCGGCATCTTCTTCCTCTACAAGGTGGCTGGTGCGGCTGCAGCCCAGATGAAGCCGCTGGCTGAAGTCAAGCGACTGACCGAGAAGGCAAAGGAACAGGTGCGCACCATGGGTGTCGCGCTGTCTCCCTGCATCGTGCCAGAAGTGGGCAGGCCAAGTTTCCAGATTGGCGATGACGAGATGGAAATCGGCATGGGCATCCATGGCGAGCCAGGTATCACGCGCAAGACGCTGGAGCCGGTGGATGCTGTTGTCAAGGAAATGGCTGATCGGATCTTTGCCGAACAGTCTTATGTGGCCGGTGATGAGGTGGCCGTGCTGATGAATGGCCTTGGTGGTACGCCGCTTGAGGAACTCTACATTGCCTACCGGCGTCTTGGCCAGTTGCTGGACGACAAGGGCGTCAAGATCCGCCATGTCTGGCTGGGCGAGTTCGCCACCTCCATGGAAATGGCGGGCTTCTCGATCTCCATTCTGAAACTGGACGACGAGCTGGAACCGCTGATCGCTGCGGAAGTCGACACGCCTTTCTTCAAGCATTTCGCCGGTTGAGGGAGGAAGCGATGCAGACTCTGGATGCAAAGACCGTTGCCGGCCTCTTTCCCCGTCTGGCTGCCCGCTTCGAGGCGGAGCGGGATGCGCTCATCGAACTCGACAGCAAGGTGGGCGACAGCGACCTCGGGCTGACAATGGCGAAAGCCTTTCGCGCGGCAAGTGAAGCGGTCGGGGCGCTGGACGCTCCCGATCTGTCGACCCAGATGAAAACGGCCGGCGCCGCGATTGCAAAGGCTGCCCCATCGACGATGGGGACGTTGATGGCGACGGGCTTCCTGCGCGGGTCCAAGGCGCTGGATGGCGCTGCAGCGCTTGATGTGGCGGGGCTTGCGGCCTTCTGGGATGCCTACGCCAACGGAGTTGCCATGCGCGGCAAGGCGGCGCTCGGCGACAAGACCGTGCTGGATGTCCTTGATCCGATTGCGCGCTGTTGTGCGGCCGAAGCTGGCAAGGGTGCGTCTCTGGAGGTTGCCTGTGCGACTGCCGCCCAAGCTGCCGCTGACGCTCTGGAAGCCACCAAGGAGCTGGTAGCCCAGCACGGCAAGGCCGCAGCGTTTCAGGAAAAGTCACGCGGGTTGCAGGATGCGGGCGGTACGGTCGCCTGTATTCTTGCCGACGAATTCAACGGGTTCATGCAGGCGCAGGCCGCCGGTTGATCCGTTCTGAAAGCTTCTCCTGCGTACGACGTCAACCGCACGCAGGAAATGCAGGACCGGTGCAGACACTTGCCGCGGGGGCGGCTTGTCTGGCTGGTTTCATTCAAAAGAATCCGGGAGGATTTCTGTTTTTTACATCGAGTAGGAGGACACGATGACGAGAAAAATGATTACTGCCCTGTTGGGGGCAACCGCTTTGGGAATCGGGGCTCTGGCCGCTACGGCAGCTTCTGCCGAATGCGATTGGAAACCAGAGCGCGCCGTTACCTACATTGTGCCATGGGGCGCTGGTGGCGGAACCGATGCCAATGCCCGCATGCTGGCCAGCCTGCTGAGCGAGGAAATGGGGCAGCCATTCAACGTAGTCAACCGCACGGGCGGTAACGGTGTTACCGGGCACTCTGCACTGGCGCGTGCCAAACCGGATGGTTACACCATCGGTGCTGCAACGGTCGAGATCAATACCATGCACTGGGTCGGTCTTACGGATCTTACCTACAAGGACATTACGCCAATCGCCATGGTCGACATGGTGCCCGCCGGATTTACCGTCGCCAAGGATTCTCCCTACAAGAATCTTCAGGAAGTTCTCGATGCAGCCAAGGCAGAACCCGGAAAGCTGACCGGTTCAGGTACCGCTCAGGGCGGCATCTGGCATCTTGCTCTGGCTGGCCTGCTCAATGCCGAGGGCATGGATCCTGCAGCGATCCGCTGGGTTCCATCCAAGGGTGCAGGACCGGCGATCAAGGAACTGATGGCTGGCGGTGTCGACGTCATTACGGTTGCCCAGTCCGAAGCCAAGTCCCTGATCGAGCAGGGTGAGCTCAAGGGGCTTGCCTACATGAACGACAAGCGCATGCCGGCTCTGCCTGACGTGCCGACAACTGTCGAGCAGATCAAGTCCGGCTGGACCCTCTCTGCCTTCAGTTCTTTGGCTGGCCCTGCCGGTATGGACAAGGAAATTGCCTGCTCCTACGAAAAAGCAGCCCTGAAGGTGATGCAGACGAAGCAGTGGGCCGAGTTCAAGGATAGCCGCGGTGCTGATGTTGTGCTCATGGGCTCGGATGAATATGCCAGCATGTTGGCCAAATCCGACGAAAGCCTCGGAGCAACCATCAAGGCGATCGGTCTGGCCAAATAAAACGGGCTGATCTTTCCAATCGGGCGCGCAGCAGATCAGGTCTTTCCCAATAGGGCAGACCGCTGCGCGTCTGTCAGGACGCCGAGGGGCACCAGACGGCCGGTTCATGTCCAGCCAGATACCGACAGGCTCCGTCGATGGGCCGTTCGACAGGCTGGTGATCTGCCCGTTGGCATTCAGCTGCTTTGAAAAAGACCCCGCGCTTGACGGTGTGAGGTCGAGAAACGCGAGATTCTTCATGTTTAGCAAGGATATTTTGACAGGAGTGATCCTGTCAGGCGCTGGGGTCTGGACAGCCTGGGAGGCACGGGACTTTCCCTCGCTTGCTGGTATGAAATTTGGTCCAGGTCTTTTTCCGACAATTGCCGGAAGCGGATTGGCAATCTGCGGACTTCTGGTTCTGCTCACGGGCATTCTGTCCATGGTTCGGTCCGGAGGGAGTGGGCAGGCTTCGTTCGGCCTCATGCCGCGTCTTTCACCCAAGGCTTGGATCAATTCCATCTGTCTTGTCTTGGGTGTCATCCTGTTCGCCGCTTTTCTTGACACAGTCGGCTTCCATCTTCTGGCGCTGCCGCTGATGTTGGGACTGTTGCTGCTCTTCGGCATCAATTGGTGGAAGTCGGTGCTGCTGGCGCTTGGTGTGACAATGCTTGTCCATTTCCTGTTCTACTCATTCCTGCATGTTCCGCTTCCATGGGGACTGCTGGAACCGATCGCGTGGTGAGGCCGATATGCTGACAGATGTTCTTATGACGGTGCTGGCGCCGGACAATCTGCTGATCATCGTTCTTACGACGATCTACGGTTGCTTCATCGGAGCCGTTCCCGGGCTGACAGCGACCATGGCGGTTGCCCTTCTGGTGCCATTCACCTTTTTCCTGGATCCCATTCCGGCGATCAGCGCGATTGTCGCGACGACGACTACGGCCATTTTCGCCGGCGACATCTCGGGCACGCTGCTGCGCATTCCCGGCACTCCTGCCTCTGCAGCCTATGTGGATGACGCCCACACCATTTCCCAAAACGGAAAGCCGCGCACGGCGCTGTTGATTTCTCTCTCCACCGCTGCAATTGGCGGCGTGATCGGGGTGATCATCCTGATGCTGGTCGCTCCGCAACTGGCGCATATCGCAATCAGCTTCTCAAGCTATGAAACCTTCTGGCTGGCCTGTCTGGGATTGAGTTGCGCAGTGTTCGTCGGCGGGGGATCGGTTCCAAAGAGCTTTGCCAGCCTGTTCATTGGTCTGGCCATTGCCTGTGTCGGCATCGACGTGGCCGTCGGCTATCCCCGCTATACCTTCGGGGTCGACGACCTGATGGACGGGATCACCTTCATTCCCGCGATGATCGGGATCTTTGCCTTTTCCGAGGTGTTGCGCACGGTTCAGACGTTGAAGAAGAACGAGGCGCAACTACAGACCATCACCGAACCGTTTTTCTCTGCCTTGGCAGGTGCATTGCAAGCCATTCGCCGCTTTGCGGTTACGATATTGCGCTCGTCGCTGATCGGTACCGTCGTCGGAGCTCTGCCTGGGGCGGGGGCCGATATCGCGGCCTGGATTTGCTACGCTCTTGCGCGGCGCTTCTCAAAGGAGCCAAACAGTTTCGGCAAGGGCAGCATGGATGGCATCGCTGCGGGTGGTTCGGCCAACAATGCCGCTATCAGTGGCGCCTGGACGCCTGCGCTGGTGTTCGGTATTCCGGGCGACTCCGTTACCGCCATCGCCATTGGCGTTTTGCTGCTGAAGGGCATGACGCCCGGGCCGCGGATCTTTATAGATCAGCCGGAGCTGACCTCGGCACTGTTCGGCTCGTTTCTGGTGGCCAACATCATGATGGTTCCGGTGGGGATGCTTGCCATCTTCTGCTCGACATACATCCTGAAGGTCCCCCGTGCCGTGATGGCGCCCGTCATTCTGCTGTTCTCGCTGGTGGGGGCCTATGCCATTTCCGGAACGGTCACGGCGATCTGGATCGTGCTGGTGCTTGGCCTCGTGGGCTATCTGATGGCAGTGGTGGAGATTCCGCTGGCACCGGCCATTCTCGGTATCGTGCTGGGCAAGATCATCGAAGACAATTTCATGGTTTCGATCATCAAGGCGCAGGGCGATCTGCTGGCATTCTTCGAACGGACCTATTCTCTCGTGCTGGGCATTTTGACGCTGATCATCTGGACCCTGCTCATCATCCGGGCCGTACGCGAGATGATCGCTGGCGATCAGCGGGAAAGAGCCTCTGCAAATTCCCGGAAAAAAGATACGCAGACATCCGAACCGGATGTGTTGCAAGGTTGAGTTTTCTGGCACGGGTCAAGAGCCAAGGAACCGCGTGCCTGTAACTGAAAGAAGGTGTGAAATGAACTGGTTGCGTGAACAACTCAAAAGTGGGCGTTGTGTTCGCTGTATCTGGTTGGAACTGGCGTCTCCGGCACTAGCCGAAGCCGCCGTCTGGGCTGGTTGGGACTGTGTCCTGATCGACAACGAGCATGGCCCGGCTGATCTGGAAGCCACGGTCAACATGGTCCGTGCTGTCGAGGCCGCTGGCGGTCACCCGATCGTGCGTGTGCCGTGGAATGATCAGGTCTATCTGAAGCGCATTCTCGAACTCGGCATCAAATCCCTGATGATCCCGATGATCTGCGACAAGGAATCTGCTGAGGCAGCTGCGGCTGCAACCCACTATCCTCCGACAGGAACCCGTGGCTATGCCGCTCCCTGTGGCCGTGCGTCTCACTATGGTGCCAAGACCGACTATCTCAAGACCTCTGACGAGGAAGTCTTTGTCATCGGCCAGATCGAGCACAAGGATGCCCTGCCGAACATTGAAGCCATTGCCCAGGTTGATGGCATCGAAATGCTGTTCATCGGCCCCAATGACCTCGCCGGTACCATCGGTCTGCTGGAACAGTTGGGTGAAGATGCTGCCGAGGCTCTGGCTGCGGAAGCCGAGGAAAAGATCAAGGCTGCAGGCAAGTATATGGGCACGGTCAAACGGCCTCGCTGGAGCTTTGGCGAGTTGAAAGATCGTGGCCACAATTTCCTTGCTGGCCCGGGCGATATCGGCCTGTTCATGGAAGCAGCCAAGGCTGCCAATGAATCGATGAAAAAAGAGGTTGGGTGATACCCGGGTTCACCCGGCCCGAGGTTGTGACGGGGCAGAGGAGCTACAGGCCCCGCACCGTTGATGCCAGAGACCATGCAGCATGCCTGCGCCGCAAGGCGCGGGCATGTTTATATCTGGATGACTTGTCAGTTGCTGCTGCTCTGAGCCATGGGGAGCAGGGGAGCTGGCCCTCAGGCATACTCGCGCAGAGCCAGCCCGTCGGCATCGAACAGGTGGATGTCGGATGGCTCGAACAACAGCCCGACCTCAGAGCCAACCTCTGGCAGTTCGCGGCCGATGCCGCGCAGGTTGAGAGTCTCACCGCTTGTCAACGTTACGAAGATGCTGGCATCGGCCCCCAGATATTCGACGTGGGAGACAGTGCCGGTAAGGGGGGCGTCTGCGGCGTTGCCCAACCTCAAATGCTCGGACCTCAGACCCAGTTCGGCAACCCTGCCCATATAGCCACCTTCAACGGTGATAGCCTTTGATCCCCCTGCGAGCATGACGGTCTTGCCGTCTTCGCCGTTGGCGGGCAGCAGGTTCATCTTGGGGCTGCCAATGAACTGGGCAACGAAGCGGTTGACCGGGCGCTCATAGAGCATTTGTGGCGTATCGCATTGCATCAACTGGCCATCGGACAACACGGCAATGCGGTCAGCCAGTGTCATGGCTTCGACCTGATCATGGGTTACATAGATGATGGTGCCGGACAGGGTCTCATGCAGGCGGGCGATCTCGATGCGGGTCTCGGTGCGCAGAGCAGCATCAAGGTTGGAGAGCGGTTCATCGAACAGAAAGGCGGATGGCTCGCGCACAATGGCCCGACCGATAGCCACCCGCTGGCGCTGGCCACCGGACAGGGCTGCGGGCTTGCGATCAAGATAGGGCTCCAGCTTGAGGATGCGTGCCGCCTCTGCCGTCTTCCGGGCGATCTCGGCCTTGGGTAACTTGATGGTCTTGAGGGCGAATTCGATATTCTGCCGGACCGTCATGTGGGGGTAGAGGGCATAGGACTGGAACACCATGGCCATGTGGCGGTCAAAGGGCTGCAATCTGGTCACGTCGCGTCCGTCGCTGATGATGGTGCCAGAGGTCACTTCCTCAAGCCCGGCGATCAGGCGCAGCAGGGTGGATTTGCCACAGCCGGACGGGCCGACAAACACCATGAATTCGCCATCCTTGATCTCCAGATTGACGCCCTTGATGATCTCGAGGTCACCAAAGGACTTCCTGAGGTCTTTCAGTTGGATGCTACCCATCACTTTTCCTTCGCAGTGTGTTTGTCGTTGGCCTTGAAGAGGAATGTGCCGTCGCTGATCGTTGCCGAAACAGACAGGGCATTGTCCAGAAGAGTCAGGCTGGCCCTGTAGCCAGGTGCGATCCGTCCCAGTTCGTTGCCGATCCCGAGCGCCATGGCCGGGGTTGAGCCTGCCATCGCCAGCGCTGCTTCAACGGGGGCGTCGGCAAAGCGGATCATGTTGCGGACCGCTTCGTCCATGAACAGATGGGCACCGCCTAGGCGACCGGTTTCGTCGCACAGGCGTCCGTCCCGGAGATAGACGCGCTTTTCGCCGATATCGAATTCGGTCACCGTGCCGCCGAGCGTCAGCATGGCGTCGGTGACCAGTGCGATCCGGTCCGGGCCAACGTGCTCAAAAACCATGCGCAGGTTGGCCGGATGGACATGCATGCCATCGGCAATGAGGCCGGCAAAGGGCAGGGTTCCGTCGGTCACGGCACCGATCGGCCCTGGTTCGCGCCCCATCAACGGCGGCATGGCATTAAAGAGATGGGTCGCCCCGGCCAGCCCATGGCCCTTGAGATCCCTTAGCTGATCATAACTGACGGCGCTGTGCCCCACGAACACTCGCCAGCCAGCCTTGACCAGCCGGTCAATCTTGTCCGGGGTTGTTTCCTCGGGAGCCAATGTGATGATGCGCGGATAACAGGCTTTGGCTTCAAGGAGCGCCATGTCGCTTTCATCGATCGGGCGTACGGCCTCAAGCGGATGGATGCCGGGCTTCTCCGGGCTCAGAAAGGGGCCTTCCAGATGCAGGCCGAGCACACCGGGAGCGGTCTTGGCAGTTGCCTCTTCCACGGCGGTCATGGCCGTTTGATAGGCCTTGTCCATGGCGGTGATGAAGGTCGGCATGATATGGGCCACGCCGCCGCGCGCCGCCGCTTTCGCCATGATGGCGAGGCTGTCTGCATCCGGGGTGTCGTTGAACTGGCGGTCACCTGCACCGTTGATCTGGATGTCGATGAAACCGGGGGCGAGGATTGCGATCTTGTGTCTTGTCTCTCCGCTGAACGCGCCCACGTCGGCGACAGCCTCGATCCGGCCATCGCGGATCAGGACCGAACGCCCCCGTTCGGCGGGCGCTCCATGACCGGGATAGAGCTGCTCGGCATCGATGACGAAGTCGGGCTTACTTGACAAAATACACCTCTTCTCCACCGGGGTGGATGCTTTCATAGAAGTCGCGCAGTTTCAGCTTCGAGGCCGCGTCCTCGTCGATGATGACGGTGACATCGGGGTGAAACTGCAGGACCGAAGCCGGGCAGGCGGTGCTGACAGGGCCTTCGAGCGCGGCGGCAATGGCGTCGGCCTTGGCAGCCCCTGTTGCCAGCAGAATGACCTTGCGGGCCTGCATGATGGTGGCAATGCCCATGGTCAGGGCGTGGGTCGGCACGGCTTCACCGGGTTTGAAGAAGCGGTGGTTGGCCTCCATGGTGGAACTGGCGAGCTTCTTGATCCGGGTGCGGGAGCCGAGCGACGAGGATGGTTCGTTGAAGCCGATGTGGCCGTTGATGCCGATCCCCAGCAATTGCAGATCAATGCCACCCTGTTCTGTTATCATGGCCTCATAACGGCGGGCTTCCTCTGCCGGGTCGGCGGCATCGCCGCGGGGCAGATGGGTGTTCTCCGGCTTGATGTCGACATGGTCGAACAGCAGCTTGTTCATATAGGTCCGGTAGGACTGGGGGTGATCGGCGCTCAGGCCGATATATTCATCAAGGTTGAAGCTCTTCAGCCCGGCAAAGGACAGGTTCAGTTCGCGAGCCTTTTCAATCAGAATGGCATAGACCTGTTCCATCGTTCCGCCGGTGGCCAGCCCCAGCGTTGCGTCCGGTTTTGCCGCGATCTTGTCAAGCAGGCGTTTTGCGGTGGCGTTTTCTGCGGCTTTGGCGTCGGCATGAATGAGAATAGTAGCCATGGGTTATCCTTTCACAGCGCCAGCCAACATCGACCGGCCGATCTGACGATACATGATAAGTCCGAGAATGACAGGGGGGGCCGAGGCCACAACGATGACCGCCGCCGCAACGCCCCACTGAACGCCGCCGCCGCCTGCCGAGAAGAAGAAGGAAGCGCCGACCGTCATGGGCACCGCCTTGCTTGTGGTGAGCATCAGGCCGAACAGGAATTCGTTCCAGGCGGTGATGAAACCAAAGACAAAGGTGGTGGCGATGGCCGGACGGATCAAGGGCAGGGTCAGCCTTGTCAGGATGCGTCCGGTGCGTGCACCATCCATGCCTGCGGCCTCGTCAAGCTCACGCGGAATTTCGGCAACCGCGTTGGTCAGCAGCACCAGCGCCAGCGGCAGGTTGATCACCGCCAGAATGAGCCCGAGGCCGAAGCGCGTGTCGAGCAGGCCAAGAGTCTGGTACATCATGTAGAGCGGGATCGCGAAGATGATCAGCGGCATCGCGCGCAGGTTGACCACCAGCGGCAGCAGCAGGTCACGGCCGAAGTCGCGCCGGGCAATGGCATAGGCCAGCGGCAGGCAGAGCAAAATCGGCAGGATCGTGCCGATCAGCGAAGCCGACAGCGAGTTCCATAGATATTTCCAGATGTTCAGGCGCTCACTGACCGTGAAGACGGCTGCGAAATTATCGAGGGTTATGGCCCGCGGGATCAGGCTGGCGTTGGAGATGACGTCGGCCGGGGTCTTGAGGGCGGTGACGATTGTCGCGATGACGGGGAAATTCATCACCAGCGCTGCAATGGCAAACACCAGCCAGCGGATTGCATTCATGACCATCAGGCCGGTCTCCTCTTTTTCAGCAACCAGCCGACCAGCCAGAGCAGGCCGAAGGCGACAACGAACAGCAGCACTGAAGCCGCCAGCGCCTTGCCGATGTCGGCGGATTTGAAGAAGGCGGTGTAGATATAGATCGACAGGGATGTGCTGGAACCACCGGCGCCGGATCCGATCAGGACGTAGATATTGTCAAATACCCGGAAGCCGTCGATGAAGCGGATGCCGAAGGCCACCACGAGGGTTGGCAGGAGGGCGGGCAGCTCGATGTGGGTGAACAGCCTCAGGCCACGGGTGCCGTCCACCTTGGCCGCTTCCCGGATGTCGTTGGGGATGGAGGAATAGGCTGTATAGAACAGCAATAGGGTGAAGGGCGTCCACTGCAGAGTCTCGATGACCACCAGCGTCCTGAAGGCCAGCTGCGGGCTCAGGAAAGCCGGGCTCTCGCCAAAGAATTCAAACAGATAGTAGGGCAGTGGGCCGACGAATTCATGCAGCACCAGACGATACATCAGGCCCATCATGGAGGGGGCGATGATCATCGGCATCATGAAGATGGCCATCAGCCAGAAGCGCCTCTGGATCAGCGGTGCGAGGAAAACGGCAAGGAACAGGCCAAGCGCTGTCTCAAGTGCTGCGGTCAGAAGGCCGAAGCGGGTGGAAAAGCTGACCGCGCTCCAGAAATAGGGATCGCCGAGCACCGCACGATAGTTGCCGAAGCCCGAGATGGTCGGATCGCGCAAATTCTCGAAGCTGACGGTCGATACGGAATAGATCAGGTCAAGGACCGCAGGAAACCCCAGCATCGCCAACAGAAAGACGACGACCGGCGCTGCAAGGATCCGGTTTTCCTTGAGACTTTCATTGGCCACTATGCATTTCCTCGTCAATGGAAGGCCGGAGTGCGCCCCGGGAAGGAGAGGGCGTACTCCGGTCGATCTTGATGATTACTTCAACAGCTCGGCCATGCCGGACTTGGCTTCGGCCAGTGCGTCGTCGAGGCTCTTGACGTCGCCCCAATAGCCGGTGAAGGCCTTGGCCTGCAGTTCATAGACCGAGAGGGCCGATGCAGAGGTTGCCCCGCGCATTACATAGCCATACTGGGAGGCGTAGCTGCCCAATGGTACCAGATCCGGGCGCTCTGCGGCTACAGCATCAAGCGCAGGGCCGGTCAGACCCGGAGCACCGCCAGCCTTGGCGTAGATTTCCATGGCGTCGGCCGTTGCCAGCCATTGCAGGAATTTCTGGGCACCTTCCTTGTTCTTGCCGGACATGTTGATGCCAAGGCCCAGGCCATGCACATGGGTAAAGCGGCCTTCCGGACCGGACGGAGGGGCCATGGTCTTGGTGACACTGGCAACAACCGGGTTTTTCTCGGTGCTGAGCAGATCGCCAGCGGCAGCGTTCCACTGCAGCATGGTGGCTACCTGGCCAGAGCCGAAGGCGGCGTTGGCTTCCGGATATTCGTAGGACAGGGAATCCTTCGGCGTTGCACCGGCATCCAGCAGCTTGCGATAGAGTTCAAGGCCGGTCTTGTAGGCGTCGGAATCAACGGTGATGTTGCCATCGGCATCCATCCAGTCGGCTCCATAGGCGCGCGGCAAGGACTGGAAGACCATCATGTTGAACAGCAGGTTCTTCATCTGCAGAACGGTGCCGTAGCGGGTCGGGCTGTCGCTGTTGACTGCCTTGGTGAAGTAGAGAGCTGTGGCTGCCCAGTCGTTCCAGCTCCAGTCTTCCGGCTTCTTGGGCTGCATTGCCTTGCCGAGATATTTTTCGGCGATTTCGGAATAGCGGGCCTTGGCTGCGTCATCGGACAACAGGGCATCGATCAGGTCGCTGCGGTAATACATGAAATGCAGGGACAGGTCGGTGGGAACGCCAAACTGCTTGCCTTCATACTGCATGGTGCTGAGGACGGCGTCACCAAAGACGTCCTTTGCACCAGCGCCCAGGTCTACCGGTTCCATGAAGGGGGCATACCGGCCAATCGAATAGGTGGCAATCAGGTTGACATCAAAGGCATCGGTGTTGGCGGCAAGATCGGCGGCCAGCTTGTCATAGAAGCCGTCGCGGCTGAAGAACAGCAATTCGACCTTGTTGTCTGCGGTGACGTCCGGCAGGGCGTTGTAGGCCTTGGCCGCGGCACGCAAGGCGGTTTCTTCCGGCCCGCCCGGCCAGCCCAGAACGGTGACAGCGGCCTGAGCCGACATGGACGCCGTGCTCAGGGCGCCAAGAAGCACTGCTGGTAACAGATATCGCAATTTCATTTTATTCTCCTCTGTTGCTTATGACTTGTTGCTCAATTCAGTCCCATCCCCTGCAGCGTGATCATCCGTGTTCCGTCGGTGATCGCATCCGGAAGGGAAATTCAGTCAGTCATGGTCACGCCCGATCCGCAGCAAACTGCAAGGCCCCGAACAGCGGGCTGTCCTGGCCGAGTTCGGCCGGCTTCAGGTCGACATGGAAAAGGGCTGGCTCTTCGCTTTGAAGAAACTGCGAAACGCAATCCAGATAGCCGGCAGCAAGCCCCACGCTGCCGCCGATGACGATCCGGTCCAGGCCCAGAATGGCGCGCAGGTTGGCGCAAAGCTCTGCAATGGAGCGGGCTGACTGCTCGACGGCGGTGGTTGCCCACGGCGTGCCCTGACGCCACAGCGCGAAAATCTCGGGGGTGTCCACGTCCTTGCCCGCCAGCTGCGAGCCGTAGCGGGCGATCGCCCTTCCGCTGGCGATGGATTCCATGGTGCCGATGCGCCCGGAGCCGCAGCGCTCATTGCCTTGTCGGGCGCTGGAGAAGCCGATGTGTCCGGCAAGGCCATCATCGGACTGCAACAGCTTGCCATCGAGCACAAGACCGCCGCCGACGCCAGTTGAGACGGTGACAAAAGCCATGCTGTTGGAGCCGACTCCCGCTCCGAAGCGGTATTCGCCAAGGGCCGCAGCGGCTGCATCGTTGATCAGCGACACCGGGCCGGCGAAACGCTCGGTTGCGAGAGTCTGGAGATTGGGGCCGGTCAGGTTGGACAGGGTCGAGCGGTTGACCGCCATCCAGTCGCCGGTGCGGGTCACGCGCCCGGTCAGCGCCACGCCGACGGGGCTTCCACTCACATGCCCCACTTCTTGCAGAAGGCCGGCCATGCAATCGAGTTGGCTGGTGATGTCCGCCTGACCTATCGTCTCGGCACGGGCTCGGGCGACAATCTGGCCACTTTCGAAGCGGGCGGCTGCGATTTTTGTTCCGCCGACATCAAGGCCCGTCCCACTGAGATGATTGGCGATCATGGCGTCATACTCGCTTTCAGCTGGCGTTGAAGCTCGAGAGGATCGGCAGGAAAGTCGTCATGACCGGTGATCCTTGCGCGCGGCTGCGACCGCGTTGGAAAACAGCTGGGTCATGATTTCCAGACGGGTGAGGGCGGAGCCGACGGTCACGCAGTCTGCGCCGCGTTCGATGGCAGCGCGGCAGAGGTCTGGCGTCGAGAAGCGCCCTTCGGCAATGACAAAGCAGTCTTTTTTAGCCACAGCTTCGAGCAGGGGAAAGTCTGGCTCTTCCGGTGTCGGGGCTTCGCCCGTGTAGCCGGACATGGTTGTGCCGATGATGTCTGCGCCGTCCCTGAGGCAGTTGTCTGCCTCCTGTTCGGTGGACAGGTCGGCCATCACGAGACAGCCATGGTCATGGGCTGCCTTTGCCAGCTCGGCAAAGGGATAGGGGCGGGGGCGATCGGTGCCGTCGATGGCGATGATGTCGGCACCGGCCTTGGCCAGAGCGTGGACATCTTCCATCAGGGCGGTGATGCGCAGGGGCCACTCTTCGAAGTCCCGTTTGACGAGGCCGACAATTGGCGTGTTTGGCAATGCAGCGCGAACAGCGGCCAGTCGGCTGGCGCCTTCGATCCGCAGTCCTTGAGCGCCTCCATCCACCGCAGCCGAAGCCATGGCCACAACGACCTCGTCGCGATCCATTGCCCCACCATCAATTGGTTGCACTGAAACAATGAGGCCATCTTGCAGCGCCTTCAGAATTCCAGCCTTGGTGTCGATTGCTGTTCCCGTCATCAGGTTTCCTAAGCATTTCAAATATTGAGTGGCACGGGGATGCCCGGTTGGGTTGACCATATCGCGGAAAAATAATTTTGACAATAATCTATTTTCAAAATAAATTAGTTTGACAATATTTTGCTATTTTAAAATAGCTCCAATAGACTTGGCTACCAGAAGTGCGGCGTTGCGGCCTTTTCCTCGGTTTCACCCTGGCCTGTTTCTTGCCGTGCGGGAAAGGGAAACTGATCCTGCAAGTCTTTTGGATCTTTCGCAGATGAAGCAACTGCTTCAGAATGGCAGAACCCGATTCTGCACCCATCACTCTGATACCGGGCAATTGAACAGATGAACCAAGGCACGACCCCAGTTCTTTCGGAACTCCGCTTCAACAGCGCAAACATGACGCCGAAACTGCGCAAGATTGCCCAGTTCATCAACCTGCATCCCGTTGAAGTGACAACCATGTCTGTTGATGAGCTGGCGGCCAGTGCCAACATCAGCGTGGCGACCATCTATCGCTTCTGCCGCGAACTCGGATATCAGACCTTCTCCCAGCTCAAGCTGGCGATTGCCAAGGAGATCTCGGTCGAAAATGCCCTCAAGCCGGATGCGGAGACCGGTGCGGGCAAGGATGATACCCATCGGTTCCCGGATTATCTCAAGGGGCTGGAGGCGACGCGGGACCTGCTGGAACTCAAGGAGATCGACAAGGTTGCCGATCTGATCGTATCGGCGCGGCGGATCATCATCGTAGCCGTGGGTGCTTCCTCCGTTGCTGCGACCTTCATGCATTACAAGCTGATGCGGGCTGGGCTGATGAGCCATCGTCCAACGGACATGCATCTGGCAACCATGCTTGCCTCCAACGTGGATGAGCGGGACATGATCATCGCCTTCTCGGCTTCGGGCGGCACGCGCGACATCATCGATGTGCTCAAGATCGGCAAACGTGCCAAGGCCTCGATTGTCAGCATAACAGGGCGGCGGCGCAATGCCGTGGCCGATCTGAGTTCACACCATCTGCTTGCCGTGGCGTCGGACAGTCCGATCACCAGCGGATCGGGGCTTTCGGTTATCAGCCAGATTTCGGTTGCCGACACGATCTACGAGACGCTGTATTGGCGCGATGCCGGTGTTCGCAAACGGATCGATCTTGCCACGGACTCGGTCATCTACAAGCATATCTGACCCTGTGGGCAGATCTGAAATTCCTTTTGTTTCAACTTGCAGTGTGAAAAGATGCTGGCGAATCCAAGGAAAGACGACCATCATGATCCGCTATATCCTTCCCGCCCTTTTGTTGCTGTCTGCCACCGCTCATGCAGAGGAATGCGCCAATGGTGCCCTCTATCAAGCCGAAGATACCGACGGCAATCTGCAGATGCTGAAAACGTCAGGCCCCTCAGATCCCTTTGTGCTCGAAAAGCAGGCCGATGGGCAGGCTGTCTGGACCATTGAGGCGGAGCAGGGCTGCTCGAACGGCAATTCGGCCTGCTGGATGCAGGTCGTGACGACAGATGAAGAGCCCGTCGATGTACCTGTCGAGACAATCTTGGAAGATGGTCAGGTGAAGTATTACGTCTTTGCCCATCTGCGTCAGACACTGGCCAGCATGAAGATGAACGACGAGCAGTTTGACACGGTTGCCGACTGGCACATGGCACGGCCAGACGATTTCATCGCGGGCATGGCCCTGCCGGTCAATGTGTACAAGTTCAAGAGCTGCCGGTAGGGTCTCTCCCCGGGACTGACTGCCCCCGGGACTGGCGGCTGGTGGCCCTCAGGCGAAGGAATAGACCCGGTTGGCGTCCTGCTGCTGTTTGGGCAGGGGCTTGCCGTACAGGAACCCCTGTCCGATATCACAACCGATCATACGGACAATTTCATGCTGGGTGTGCAGTTCCACCCCCTCTGCGACGACACTCGTATTCAGATAGCGCGACAAGTTGGCGATCATCGCTACGATCGTGCGGGTGCGGTCGTCCCGTTCAACGCTGCCGATGAACGCCTTGTCGATCTTCAGCTTGTCGATTTTCAGGGATGCCAAATAGTTCAGATTACAGTAGCCCGTGCCGAAATCGTCCAAAGTGACGGTCACGCCCAGAGCAGAAATGGCTTGCAGCTTGTCGTTGACCGCCTCGAAATCATCAATGAGGGCATTCTCGGTGATTTCTATTTCCAGCCGATGACCGGGCAGGCCGCTGCTTTTGAGGGCAGTGCTGATGACTTCGGTGACGTCCTGCCGCTTGAATTGCAAGGGCGAGAGATTGACTGATACAAACAGGTTCTCGTTCCAGCTCATAGCATCTTCACAAGCCCGGTTGAGCGCCCATGTGCCTAGTGCACTGATCTGCCTTGTCTGCTCGGCGATGGGAATGAACTTGCTCGGCATGATCATGCCCTTTTCGGGATGATGCCAGCGCAACAGCGCTTCATACCCTACGACCCGACCGTTCTTCAGATCGACAAAGGGCTGGTAATAGAGCTCCAGCTCGTTGTTGGCGATGGCATTGCGAAGGTCGGTTGCGAGGCGCAGGTCGTCCTGATTGCGCTCATACTCTTTTTCGGAGAAGAATTTCAGCTGGTTGATGCCCAGTGATTTCGCTTCCTGAATCGCCCAGCTGGCATGGCGCTGAAAAGTGGTGGCCTTGCCGTCTGAAGGCGGACCGAGCGCCACTCCGATACTCACTGTTGGATGAATGAAGCCTTCACCGATATGCACCGGCGCAGAGAGCAGTTGTTGCACCTGGCGGACCAGTCTGTGCAGCTTTGCAGCAGATTGCACGGACTTGACCATGACAAGGAATTTGTCACCAGAGATGCGCCCGATGGCCAGGTCCTGCCCTGCGAGATCTTCAAGTCGCCGCGCGGTTGCCTTCAGCAGCAGGTCGCCGGCATGTTTTCCATAGTCGTTGTTCACTTCACCGAAGTCATCGATGTCGACATAGAGTACCGCCATGCCCTGCGCATCGGCCATCGGGTGATCAATGGCGATTTGCAATTCGCGCTCGATGGACACCGCGTTGAGCAGGCCGGTCAGTGCGTCCCGTTCCTCACGATTTGCGCCCGCGCGCTCAACATCGCGATGCAGGATCAGTTCATGGGCGACGATCTGCGCAAGGTCGGTGAGGAATCGGATCTGCTCTTCGCCAAATTCCGGGTGAGGTTTGGTGTCCATAAGACAGAATGACCCAACCCTTATGCCGTTTTCCAGAGTGATCGGGGCTCCGGCATAGAAACGGAATTTGCCATTTCCTGTCACCGCTGGATATGTGCGGAAACGGGGATGCTCTGTCAGATCCGGAACCACGAGTGGTTCGTTCGACAGAATGGCGTAGGAACAGATGGCCTTGGATCGGGGCGCGTCCGTCTCTCTGGTCCCTGCGCAGGCCTTGTACCAGTTGCGATCTTTGCCGACGAGCGTGATCTTGCATACCGGCATGCCGAAGTAGGCCGTGGCGAGGCGAACCACGCGATCAAACCGTTCGTCCGGCGGCGTGTCCATGATGTTGAGATCGCTGAGGGCGTCCAGTCGATCGGCCTCACTGCGGGCAATCAGACCACCTGAAAGAAGGGAAGCGTCGAAGGTTCCGTATTCGGCTCTTTCCTGGCCTTCTGTCAAATTTTCGATCATTCCGGTTTCTGCACGTTTTCTTGTATTCAAAAGTTGCAACGTTTTACGACAGGAGTGTTTAATTTTGTAAAAAGATATCACTCCTGAAAAATATCAATGTTAATGATGTCATTCGGTGTGCCGCCTCTGAGTTGTGATCTGGAAAGGATTCTTCCGGCAACCGGAGCCCGCACAACTGCTGATGCGGGCATGTGGAGAGGGGTTCTGCCAGTGCCCGAATTGCAAAATCGAGGTGGGCTGCTGGTCGCCGGGGAAGAGGCGCTCGCAAAAGAAAAATCAGAAATAATATTTAATTTCAATGGCTTGGATGTATCGCTTGTGGCCGTGTCAAGTGGCGATGTCAGCCGATGCCGGCGCTCTTTGCTCCTGAGGCAGAACCTCCGCTATTTCTTGCTTCTCACTTTTTCGCCAATGGTGAAAGCGAAATGGGCGACGATCATCATGGCGATGACAGTGCAAATGACGACAGTGACATATTGCCCCAGAGGGATAGTGGCGAGGCCCTTGCTGTTCATGAACACAAGCGCAGCCGAAGCGATAAAGGCGGCAGCCGTTGCATGCAGGCGCTTCTTCAGAACGGTTGAAACCACGAAGTTGGCAATGCCGGGAGGGCTGAACATGGCAGAGAGGAAGATTTTTGCAATTGTATCGATGTCCATTGTTCCGTCCGCTTTTCTGTCGGTTGGCCAGAAGGTGCGCTGCCATGGCTCGGCCGGCTTTGTTGGACAGGCCGGGGTCACCTCGGTTGAGTGCGATTGCCAAAGGTATAAAGGCAAAGGCGCTCGATGAAAAGTCAGACCATTTTTTATGTGGCCGATATACAAGGGATGCAGGCTACGGTGCATGAACAAAAAGCAGAAGATGGGCAAAAAAAGACCCTCATGCAAGGCAGGAGGGTCTTCGGGTCATCAAGGCCTAACGGCAGAATCTCTGTTGTCCGCCATACGTTGTGAAATAGCCGGTACGCGGGTTGAAGGACCGGTATTTGGAATGGCAATAGCTGTACCATTCAGGGGTCCAGGGCGCCGGACGGCCATAATAGCGCGGTGGAGGAGCCGGACGATAGTAACGCGGCGCTACTGGGCGATAATAGCGCGGCGGTGCCGGACGATAGTAGCGTGGTGGTGGCGGAGCCGGGCGGTAATAGCGGCGTGGCGGGTTGTAGTAGCGATCATTCGCCATGATTGCAGCACCACCAACGGCCCCTGCGATCAGCCCTGTCGCAAAGGCTGCATTCCGACCATCTCTGGCGTTGGCTTTCTGCGTCGCCATCGTCATTGCAATTGCAGGCAACAAGGCTGCAAGCAATAGATAGATACTGATTTTGTGTTTCATCATTGAATGCTCCAAGAGTGGGACTGTCGCAACCAATAGTCAATGCCTGCGAGTATGCATTGAATAATGGCAGAATTATTGTTTCCGAATTGTAATTTTTCAAAACACTTCAAAGTGATTTGATTTTTTTCTTTTTGTTTCCACCGGCTTTTTAGGGGGGGGCAAGAGTGGCCGGCGGCCTCTTTGGATATGTCCGGGAAATGACCGGGCAACAGAGGGAAAGGCCGCCGGATGGCGACCTTTGAAGCGGAGGTCTCTTTGCCGGCTTTCACCAGAGACCGCAGAGCCTAACGGCAGAAGCGGTGGTGACCACCATAGGTCACGAAGTAGCCGGTATGCGGATCAAAAGACCGGTAACGGTTCGAGCAGTAGCGATACCAGGCTGGCGTCCAAGGGGCCGGGCGACCATAGTAGCCATGTGCCGGGCCGCGCGGGCCATAATATGGGCGGTGATAGTTGCCGTTGGCTGCGATGGCTCCGACTGCAAGGCCGGTGATTGCGCCAACTGCGAAGGCAGCGTGGCGTCCGCCTGCGGCCTCGGCTTCGGTGGTGGATACGGCCAAGCTTGCGGTCGTTGCGATGGTTGCGATCATTGCGAAAGCTGCGATGGTTTTCTTGAACATGGTCTCTCTCCGTTGGGTTTCTCGACTGTTGCTGTCGTTTTGCTTTGTCTGGCTTAACTCGGTGCGCTGTCTGTTGCGCTCATACTCATCAGTCGCCGTGGGGTGCGAGTTGGTTCTAAAAAAGTTCTGAAAATTTCGAAATTTTTCGTAAGTGACGCAATTTCAATGGCTTACCAATGTCAAAAATCGGCGGCAGTCGGGGCTTCCCCGCTCCTGTTGCGGATAAGCCGCCTTGTCGGCGGCTTATTTTCGTTCCGTTCATCCCTTTGCCCTGTGTGATCGGGCCGGGTCTGTTGTCGTTACAAGGCTGCTCGTGTTAGCGCAGCGTGCACAGGTGCTTTCTGCCGTCATAACCGGTGTAATAGCCGGTTCTGGGATTGAAGGACCGGTAGCGTTCGGAGCAGCGCCTGATCTGTTCCCTGCTCATGACGATTGAGCGCGGATTTGGCGCGTAATGCCGTGGTGGGTTCGGAGCATAGGCCTTGCGCGGTGCCGGGGCGTAGTGCTTTGGCGGTGGAGGCGCACGGTGCACTGTTACGGGGCGCTTGTTGTCCTTGGCCGCATTGACGGCGATGGCCCCTGCCACCGTGCCGACGATGATACCTGTTGCGAGAGCTGCGTTCTTGCCGTCCTTTGCCTGGGCCTGTGGAGCCGTTCCAGTAACGGCGGCGGTCATACCGAGAGCTGTAATCATGGCCAGTGTCATTAACTTGTGGCGGATCATCGGTGTTCTCCTTCGCTGGTTTTCAGTTTTTCTGATTTGTATCTGCTTTACATAAATGGCGATATTGTCAAATAAACGGCCATGGAGAGACATGGTTCCAATATATTTTGTTTATTTTGTTTCCGGTGTTTTCCAGTGGTTGTCCCGCTTAGGTTGGCCTTGACCTTCTTTGACTGGTTCAAAGAAGAGAGCTGTGCCAAGATGGGGCGCGTTTGTCCTGCTGAAAATTTGCAAAAAAATTTGAACCTGACGGCGCGCTCAAACGACACAGGTATGACAGTGAAATTGAGGAATGCATGTCTGGAGCGGAAAACACCCGTGATCTTGCCCTTCTGGAGCTGATCGCGAGAAATGATCGCAAGGCCATTGCTCTGCTTTATCAGAGGCATCATCTTCGGCTTTACCGCTTTCTGCTGCGCTTCGTGAAGAACGAGGCGTTGGCAGAGGAACTTGTAAACGAGACCTTCATCGATGTCTGGCGGTCCGCGGAAAAGTTCGAGGGGCGCTCACAGGTTGCCTCCTGGATCCTTTCCATTGGCCGCAACAAGGCGATATCCCAGTTGCGCAAGCGATCGGATGCCGCGCTTGATGACGATTATGCCTCCGGGCTTGAAGATGATACGGACACGCCGGAGGTTACCACGCTGAAGCAGGACAAGGCGGCTGCCATGCGGTTGTGTATCGACCGGCTCAGCGATGAACACAGGGAAGTGATCGATCTTGTCTACTATCAGGAAATGGCCATCAAGGAGATTGCCGTGATCCTGTCCGTTCCGGAAAACACGGTGAAGACGCGGGTGTTCCATGCACGCAAGAAACTGTCAGATCTTCTGGCCAAATCCGGCATCGACCGGGGCTGGCCATGAGGCCCTTGGATCAATGAAGCCCTTGGATACCAGTGTTGAGGAAAAAGACATGACCTACGATCCGGAAATCGAAAAGCTCCTGCCCTGGTTTGCCAAGGGATTGCTGGAGCCTGATGATAGCGAGAAGGTGGAAACCTATCTCGCCGCTCACCCCGAAATGCACATGCAGCTCGGCCTCATTGCCGAGGAAACCCTGGCGGTGGAGCAGCAGCATGCTGCGCTTGGCGCACCTTCTGCTGGCGGGCTTGATCGTCTGTTAGGCTCGATCGATGCGCTTGAAGCAAAAAGCGGACCGGCAGCCTCCCTTGCGGCATCTGTCGCGGCTTCTGGCCGTGCGGGGCGCGGGCTGTCCGGCTGGATCCGTGATTTCCTTGCCGGTCTTTCGACCCCTTCGATGCAATTTGTCGCTGCGGCGGTTGCTGTCGTGATAGTTGCTCAGGCCGTGATCATCGGCAATCTTGTTCATGGCGGAAGCCAGACGACGGACATTCCGTCTGTCAGCACCTTTACCACTGCTGCCGGGCCTCAGGCGAAAACGCTTTCGCAAGCCGGTATGCCATCGGGCAGTTTGCTTGTGGCCTTCCGCAAGGATGCCAGCATCGAGGCGGTCAATGGGCTGCTGAAGGAGCTTGGCGCGATTATCAAGGACGGTCCCAAGGCGGGCGGGTTCTATGAGATCGTGATTGCTCAGGGGCATCTGCCGGCGGGAGGAACACAAGCTGTTTTGGAACAGCTCAAGGCAAGAAATGACGTGGTTCAGTTCGCATCCGCAAGCCAGTAGCTGCGGATCAGCCGGGGAGACGAGCATGCGCATGCGCTTTCAGAAGTCAGCTATAGCCCTGATAGTCGCCGGACTTCTGGCTGTGCCTGTTGTGGCACTGCCCGGAGCTGCCGGTGCCCAGACCTACACGGATCAGCGTTACATCCCGAAATATCCACGGCGTGGCACAGAGCCTGATCGCCGCGGGTCTCGCGGGATCGGGTCTGGTGCCGCCTTTGGCGTGGGGCTGGGATTGGGATTGACCATCATCGACGGCATCAGTCGGCAGAACCAGATGCGTCAGCCGCCACCCGACTATGCGCCACCCGAGACGCCGCCTCCAAGGCAGGGCTATCGACCTGCACCGCGCAAGCCGTCGCAACAGGCCCGTTCGCCAAGGCCGCCCAGAGAAACCCCGCGCATTGAATTGCCAGAAACCCTGCGTGTGGCTGCGGCAAAGCCGCGGGTCTATTCCATCGGAGACAAGCCGTGGGCCAGTGACACCGAATTTGTGGTGACGCTCAATCCCGGTCTGTCCGAGAGCGATGTGGCAACTTTCCTCAGTGATTATGGGTTGGATCTGATTGAGCAGACGAAGATCAAGCTTCTGGATCAATATGTTCTGAAGCTGGCCTATCCGGAGGGCATGTCGGTGCGGGATATCCTGCAGCTGGCCGGTGACGAGCGGGTGTTCAGGGCCCAGCCTGACTATTTCTACTATCCGTCCGATGATGGCACTTCCGTGCCGCAGCCTCCGTTTGCCGGGCTGCAATATGCGTTTGACCGGCTGGGCTTGGGAACAGGGCAGATGGCTGATGGTGTCAGTGGCGAAGGGGTGCGGCTTGCTGTTATCGACAGTGGCGTCAATGCCTCCCATCCGGCTGTTGCCGGTGTGGTTGCTGCGCACTATTCGGCCTTTCCCGATGCCGCCGAAGGGGAGCTGGTGCCAGCACATGGCACGGCGATCGCCTCTATCATAGCGGCGCGATCGGGCATGCGCGGCATCGCCGAGAAGGTGTCGCTGCTTTCCGCCGAGGTCTTCCGGGCCGATGAACGGGGCAACATGGTGGCAGACAGCTACGACATCGTGGGCGGGATCGACTGGGCCGTCGAGCAGGGGGCCGAGATCCTCAATCTCAGTTTTGCCGGTGGCCGGGATGCGCTCATGGAAGCGGCGCTTGCCAAAGCGTCCGAGCGGGGCGTCGTGTCGGTTGCCGCAGCAGGCAACGAAGGCAGCGAGGCCCCGGTGGCTTTTCCCGCTGCCTATCCGTCGGTGATCGCGGTTACCGCTACCGATGATGCCGATGCGCTCTATGTCTTTGCCAACCAGGGGGACAAGGTGGAGCTTGCTGCGCCCGGTGTCGATGTTCTGGTGGCTGCCGGGGACGAAGGCTTTGCGCTGCAGTCGGGAACCTCGATGGCGACTGCCTATATTTCCGGCTCGATTGCGCTTCTGTTGCAGAAGGAGCCGGGGCTTGGGCTTGCGCAAATCAAGGCTCGTCTGTCGCAGAGCACCGAAGATCTCGGGCCGGCAGGTCGCGATCCGCAATTCGGCTTTGGCCGACTGGATCTGTCGAAGGCGCTGCAGGCAGGGGAAACCCGATAGGGACCAAAGAGGCACAGATCGGAGAATGCAACATCAAATGTTATGAGGGGCGCTATCAGGGCGCCCCTTTTCCATTGGTGCCCATCGGCTTGCCGCGGTTCAGAGACCGAATTTCACGTCTTCCGGTTGCCAGCCATATATCCAGTCGAACTGCTTGAGCATCTGTCCGGCAGGCATCATCTGCATGACCAGATTGCGGGCCATGGCGAGCGGGCCTCGCATGTGATAGATGCGGCCGTTCTGGCGTGCCCGGTTGACAATCTGGCAGACGCGCTTCTTGCGGGCGTGTTCGTAGGCCGCAAGCCGATCTTCCATTGACCCGTCGACCTCGTCCAGCGCCCGGGCGAGAATGGCGGCATCCTCGATGGACATCACGGCCCCTTGCGCCATGAAAGGCAACATGGCGTGGGCGGCATCCCCCAGAAGGGCCACCTTGCCGCGCACCCAGGGTTGGGTCGGATCCTGACCGCAGAGCGCCCATTTCAGCCAGTCTTCGCGCTCAGCCAGTAGATCCCTGACTTCGCGCGGCCAGCGAGCGAAGCGCTTGTTGAGCCAGGCGGCGTCGCCCTTGGTGTTCCAGCCCTGTTCCGACCAGTCTTCATCGACAATTGCCACGATATTCATCATGTGGCCCGAAACGATGGGGTAATGTACAAGGTGGGCCTTGGGCGAGAGCCACAGGCCGACATTGTCGCTGTCGATGCTGCTTGGCACCATCTGCATGGGCAGGGTGGCGCGCCACGCGGTCTTGCCGCTATAGGCAGCCGGGCTGTTGCCGAAATAATCCGTCCGGATGCGCGACCAGACCCCATCCGCTGCGATCAGCGCCGCCCCGCGGTAGAAGATCTGTTCCCCATCAGCCAGCTTGCAGCGCACTTCGACGCCGGTTTCGGTTTCGGTGATCTCACGCACTTCGCGTTCATCGAGCATTTCGATGAGGTCGGACTGGCTGGCGCGATGATAGAGCGCCTGTTGCAGGTCTGCGCGGTGGATCACCATGTAAGGCGAGCCGAAGCGGTGTGAGATGTCGCTGGTGGAGATCTCGGACAGTCTGGCGCCTGTCACGCCGGAATTGATGCAGATCTTGTCAGGAGTTACGGCCAGCTTGGCGATATAGGGCCAGACGCCCCATTCCTTGAGACTGTTGGTCGCATTGGGCGAAATCTGGATGCCTGCGCCCACCTCGGTGGGGATCCTGTTGCGCTCAAGCAGCAGAACGGGAAAGCCTTTGCAGGCGATTGCAAGGGCTGCGGACAGGCCGCCCGGGCCAGCACCTGCAACAATGATCGGCAGTCGTTCGGTCATGACAGGATCTTTCGAACTGGTCCTCTTGTTCACTTTGGCGCTGGGCCAATACGGGCAAGGGCTTCATCAAGGCTTCTTTCCACAATAGGCGGCGAGAAGGCTATCCGATAGAGCAGATTGCGTTTTTTAACAGACTCTGACGAAGCCACGGGCACGTTAGTCGGCCCCCTTATAGGTGGTCTTGATCAAAAACAAAAGTACCCGTGTCATATGGGCGTCACACTTGCTCGTCCCCAGATTGGTGATTGAGGTGCCGGCAACTGCAACTTTTCAACGTGCTGCAACACGCGGGAAACGAGGGATCAGTCTTCGTGGAAGCAGCCCACAGGACGGGTCGTGGTCGGGCCGAGATCTTCGTCATATTTGTAGAGGGTCGAGCAATAGGGGCAGAGGATTTCTTCCGCATCGCCCATGTCGAGAAAGATGTGCGGGTGATCCTGAGGCGGCGTCGCGCCAATACACTGGAATTCCTTCGACCCGATATGGATCACCGGTACGCCCTGATCATTCTTGAAATGGGGAATATTCGAGCTGGCCATTGTAAACCGCTTTCTTTTGCAATGGATTCCGTATGCCGATAACCATAAGGCTTTGCGCTAGAGATTCCTATTGTCTGTCCGGATAAACCTTGCCCCTATCCAAAGATATACGTATATTCTCTGCGGCTTTTCCAGCAGGGGCTGCTCCAATCGCCTCGTTTCGCGATTGCGCTTTTTTGCCAAGCTGCTAAGAAGACTCAGGTGTGAGCGACAGCTTTCTTTTTTTCTCAATGTGAATCCAATTTTGACATGCCCTATTTCAAATCAGACGATTACACGATTTCCTATCTCGACGAGGGAGCTGGCGAACCGGTTCTGCTCATTCACGGCTTTGCTTCCAACAAGATGGTCAACTGGGTCAATCCGGGCTGGGTTCAGACCCTGACCCGCGCCGGTTATCGTGTGCTGGCGATTGACAATCGCGGCCATGGGGAGAGTCAGAAGCTCTATGATCCGGCGCTATATTCGTCGCCTTTGATGGCAGAAGATGCCCGGGCCTTGCTGGACCATCTCGGTATCGAGCAGGCCTATGTGATGGGCTATTCCATGGGGGCCAGAATATCGGCCTTCCTATCGCTGAAATACCCCGAGCGGGTCAAGAAGGTGGTATTTGGTGGACTTGGCGGTGGCATGATCAACGGCACGGGCGACCCGCAACCGATCATCGATGCACTGAAGGCAGAAGACGGAGCCAAGGCGACCAGTGCGGTCGGGCGGGCTTTTCGCCAGTTTGCCGACCAGACCAAGAGCGATCGGCTGGCTCTTGCTGCTTGCATGGGGTCTGCACGTCAGAAGATTTCGGTCGATGAATTGTCCAAGCTGCAGGTGCCTGCGCTGGTGGCCGTTGGCACGCGTGATGCCATTGCGGGCACAGCCAAGGAGCTGGCGGATGTGCTGCCGGATGCCCGCATCTGCGATATTCCCGGGCGGGACCACATGGTCGCTGTCGGGGACAAGGTTTTTAAGAAGGCCGTTCTGGAGTTCTTCGCCGAGGCGTAACGCTCCCAAGGCACTATCGGCTAGCAAGAAAGGGAGCACGGTCTGGCCGCTGTTCCCTTTCTTATGTTTCCGGTCGGCGTCACTTTCTGGTGCTGCGGGCCGGACTATCTGCCTTCAAAGACGGGAGCCCGCTTCTCGGCAAAGGCACGGCGTCCTTCCTTGTAGTCCTCGCTGTCAAGGCATGTGCTGGCCATGGCGAACAGTGCGTCAAGGGAAATGCAGCCTTCCTGTGCAATGGCATTGTTGATGCCTGCCTTGTGGTAGCTGGCGCTGAGCGGAGCGAGGCGGGCGACCGACTGGCAATAGGCCGCAGCCTCTGCGTCGAAGCTTTCGTCGGCAAAGACCCCATTGAGAAAGCCGATCCTCTGGGCCTCTGCGGCGCTGTAGACCTTTGCCGTGAGATAGATCTCCCGTGCGTTGGCCGGTCCGACGATGGAGACCACGTCGGCGATGGCGCGGGTGGGGTAGCCGATCCCGAGTTTTGCGGCGGGAATGCCGAATTTCCCGGCTTCATTGGAGAGGCGCAGGTCGCAGGCTGCCGCCAAGCCGAAGCCGCCTCCCATGCAGAAGCCCTTGATGAGCGCGATGGTTGGTTTGGATGCCTGCCGGACCACGCGGTAGCATTCGGCATTGACGTCGTCGTAGTGGGCTGCCGAAGGGGTATCCTTGCGCACCGTGTCAAATTCGGAAATGTCGGCGCCGGAGACGAAGGCCTTGTCGCCACGTCCTTCAAGGACGATGACATGAATGGCTGGATCGGCATCAAGCTCCCTGAGCGCGGAGGGGATGGCCTGCCACATGGCCAGCGTAACGGCGTTCCGCTTGGCTTCGTTGTTGATGACAATGCGGCCGATGGCACCGCTGCGCTCGATCAGGATCTTGTCTGAATTTTGGGTGTCGGTCATATGTGTGCTAACTTTGTGGGATAATTTTTTACTCAAGGCCTAAAAGAGTGGGTTTTTATTCTTGAAGACCCATGTTACGCAGCCTATCTGTAGCGGGATTGTATGCCAAACAAAAGGCATGCGAACGGACTAGGTGATTTCGGCAAACTCCCTTTTTGCCGGGGATGCCAGAAAGACAGGTCCATCTCAGTGGACCCGATGAGCAACTGACAATGATGCCCCTTGCGGCTCACGAGGGGCGCACTTCGACATGGTGTCGTTTCGCCCGGATGCGGGAAACGGAGATATTATGGTAGAGGCAAGCCTTAGCCACAGCGCTTACACACAGCCCAACGTCATCGACCCTGTTTGGGAGCGCGTGCGTGCGGAAGCCGAGACTATCGTGCGCACCGAACCGGTGCTTAGCAGTTTCATCTATTCAACCATCCTCAGTCACAAGCGGCTGGAAAACGCGGTCATTCATCGCATTGTCGATCGCTTGCACAATCCTGCCATGGATTCGGAAGCGATCCGGCAGGCCTATCGCGAAGCCTGCGAAGCTGACCCGTTCATAGCCGAAGCGATGCGCGCCGATATTCGGGCTGTCGCCGATCGTGACCCGGCCTGCGAGCGGTTTGTCGATCCGATCCTCTATTTCAAGGGGTTCCATGCGATCCAGACCCATCGTCTGGCCAACTGGCTCTACAAGAACGGCCGCAGGGATTTTGCCTTCTATTTGCAGAGCGTCAGTTCCCAGGTCTATCAGGTGGACATTCACCCGCGGGTATCTTTCGGCAAGGGCATTTTCTTTGACCATGCGACCGGGATCGTCATCGGCGAAACCGCGGTTCTGGAGGATGATGTCTCTATCCTTCAGGGCGTTACACTGGGTGGTACGGGCAAGGAGGACGGAGATCGGCATCCGAAGATCCGCCATGGCGTGCTGATCGGTGCCGGAGCCAAGGTGCTGGGCAACATCGAGATCGGCAATTGCTCCCGCGTGGCGTCCGGTTCGGTGGTGCTCAAGGCAGTGCCGCACAACACCACGGTGGCCGGGGTTCCGGCCAAGGTCGTCGGACAGGCCGGTTGCGCCGAGCCAGCCATCAGCATGGATCAGATTCTTCGGGACACGGATTGAGCCTCAACGGTGGTTGTGTGCTCATTTGTCCGCTTATCCATGCAGAAAAACTTGAAATCATGTGGAAACCGGCTTTACTCTGCATGTGTGCTATGCCACTCAACCGGTCATGAGTTCCAGGTGGGGTCTTACCCCCGCCGGATTTTTGATCAATCCTGGATTGGTCTATTATGATCAGTGTTGTGTAACCTGCAGGAGGCTATTTTGGACAAGACCGAACTGGCAAAACTTCAAGCTTTCATGCGCAAGACCCTTCAGTCTGCCAACCTCGAAGTGCGCGCCCGTCCGCGCAAGGATGATTCCGCCGAGGTCTATGTAGAAGACGATTTTGTCGGCGTGCTGTTCCGCGATGAGGAAGATGGTGATTTGTCCTATAACTTCTCCATGGCGATTCTCGATTACGATCTGGAAGAAGCCTGATGCCGCATGGTAACGCCCTGTTACCGTGTCGATGATCAAGCCGTAGAGCCGATCCAAAATTCAAGGCTGTCGATCCCCTTCCGGGGCGGCAGCCTTTTTTGGTCATTGGCCGACGGTTTACGCTGACGGTTTACGCTAGGGCAGAAGGAATCGGTTCAATCGCTCAAGCAGTGCTGCATCTAGGCTTTTCCAATAGTTGAGCAGATGTGGGCGGAACCGGTAGCTCACCTGAAGACTGCCGCCAAGAGCAATCTCCCGCATGCAAAAGGCCGGCTCCTTGTCGTTTGAGGCGATGCAGCGGGCGACGAAAGGTTCGGTTGCTTCCGGCTTGAAATAGATGGTCTCGCCGCCAAATCCGGATGCCTTGTCCATTTCGAAGCCGATGAGTGTGGCTGGCCCCTTGATCGGCGTACCTGTGAAAAACTGGCTGTAGACGCTGAACAGTCGTTCGGAGCTCTGCAATAGCTCCTTGGGCTGACTGAGCGAGACAAAGAGCAGGCTGGAGGCTTCGGTTGCGTCACTGAAGGCGACCTGCTTCTCGCGACTGAAGCCTTCCAATGTTGGCCAAAGGAACACCAGATCAAGCTGTTTGAGGGTATTTGCGGCGCGCTGGTCTGCACTTCTGATGACGTTTTCCGGCACCGACAGGCGTCTTTCGCCAATGGTGATCTGGCGGGGCGAAGTCTCGAAGCTGTAGGGGCTGTTGATCAGGCTTGGGCCTGAATATTCAAAGACACGACTGAGCACATAGAGAAATGTGATAGCGATCAGGCCGGCGATCAGAATGAAGAAGATCCATCGCTGTGCCGAACCCTGTTCTTCCGGTGTCTGATGCTGCATCGAATTCTCATTTTGGTCATGGGCAGAAATGGGCAGGAAAAGTGCGCCGGGATTCGCGATGACTCTAGGCAATCCCCTGCAAAGCTTCAATCATCCAAACGGAACTACGCACACAACCGCTTTGCTTTTGTCTCCGGGGAGAGACGCTCAGACAGCAAGGGCGACATTTCTGTCGGCACAAGTCTTGCTCCTTTGTTAAGAGGAAATTGGCCTTTGTGTCACAATGGGACAGTGTGGCCGTCGGGATTGCCGTTTGACGCAGAATTGACCCAATTTGGAAAGGGCAACGCGGACCATCGGATCACTGGTTGCCCTGCTTTCGGCGTAACTGGCATCTGGCGCGACTGGTATGCGACGCACCTGGCACCTGGCCCAACCAGAAAAGGATGGAAGTCGTGGGACCTGAATTGTTCGCACTTGTTTATGTCACCTCGGTGGGCTTTGTCTGCGCCGGTATTCTGGCCAGCCTCTATCAGATCATGGCGCGGCGACCGGCCGGGTTCCGCGTGACAATCAACAGCTGGCCGGGGGTGTTTGCCTCGGTGATCATCTGCACCTTTGCCGGTCCCTTCATCATCATGCGCAATGCTCTGCGCGGGCGGCGGCTTGAGAACCGGCCGATTGGCTGGCTTTTTGGCTCTTCTGCAATTGCCAGTGTCTGGAGCGCCTGTTCCGGGGTGCTGCTGCTCAACGTTCTTTCGGTTGCTGCCAACGCAATGAGTTGATCTCGCTGTCGACACTGGCTATCAGTTGACGCAACGATAGCCAGACAGTTCTGAAAGGTGGAAGCCGTGACCCTTTATCAACTCGGAGAGTTCAAACCAAGCGTGCCGGAGGATGGTTCCTATTGGGTGGCACCAAACGCCAGCCTCATCGGCAAGGTCATTCTTGGTCAGGACGCCAGCGTATGGTTCGGCGCAGTCCTCAGGGGTGACAATGAACCGCTGACGATTGGTGACCGAAGCAATATTCAGGAAGGCAGCACCCTGCACACCGATATGGGCGCGCCTCTGACCATTGGCGCCGATTGCACCATCGGTCACAATGTAATCCTGCATGGCTGCACGATCGGCGACAATTCGCTGATTGGCATGGGTGCGGTGGTACTGAATCACGCAAGGATCGGCCGCAATTGCCTTATCGGTGCCAAGGCGCTGATTCCGGAGGGCAAGGTCATTCCGGACAATTCGCTGGTCATGGGAATGCCCGGCAAGGTCGTGCGGACGCTCGATGAAGAGGCGATCGACAAGTTGCGGCGCTCAGCAGCCAATTATGTGCTCAACTGGAAACGCTTCGCAGCGGAGCTGAAGCCGCTCTGATCCAGTCCCTTTCGCAATGGACGAAAAAAAGGGCCAGTCGCGGGGACGACTGGCCCATCCTGATCGCAATGGACGGGATGTGGGGACGCGATCAGGCTTGCAAAGCAAAGTGTGAGCAAGAAAGAGCCGTCGAGGGCTCTTCCTCATTAGCGAGTGTCAGCAATGGCGGTCCACTGTGAGGGGTGAAGCGCAGCCTGGCGCTTGATGTAGTGATAGGGGGTTTTGTCCCATGGCAGGATCCGCGGATCCTGATTGTCTAGGATGAGATCGCCCCTATCCGTGCGCACGGTCAGAACTGCATGGCCATTGCCGTTCTTTTCCTTGACGACCGTGATAAGAAGTGCGGTTGTAGGCCAACCGGCCTTGATGAGCATACGCCGTTTGAGCAGGGCGAAGTCTTCGCAGTCGCCTGCTGCCCCGGGATAGGTCCACAGCTCTTCCGTTTTGTATTGTTCCTCGTCCGTCACCGGTCGGACAGAGTCATTCACATAGGTATTGATCTCGATCAGCTTGGTCCAGCTCGCCTTGGACAGCTTCACGGCCTGATCCGAATTGAATGAAAGATTGCATTCCGACGGATAATTCCGGCAGAAGTTGACATGCCCGATCGGAGCCGACGTCAGGCCCGTAATGGTCATGAATGGTGAGTAACTGGCAGCCGCCGCTTCCCAAGGCATGGCAAGGCAGGCAAGGCTGAAAAAAGCAAATCCCCAAATGCGTTTCTTCATTTTTATCTCCCGTCGTTATGGGAGATTATTAGAAGTATTCATTTGATATTTATCGAATATTCGCTGCGAAATTTGAGTAAAAAAATTTGTAAACTGTAGTAAAATTCTACTTATATTTAAATTGAATTGTATTTTTATTTTAATGGCATTTGAATGAAATTGAGTTTTAATTCGATGTTAATTTGCGTAAAGTCAGAGTCAATTTCAATTAAAATTGTAATGATAAAAAACGTATAAATATCAATGTTTTGAATTCTTGGGTGTGCAGGGAAGCTGGCTGCGTTGTCATGGAAGGAGAGCGTCCAGAGCATTGTTTGGCACGTGTGGTAGCAAATGGAATTGCACCAATAGATTTGCGCTGTGAAAAATTTATCGCAAAAAGAGTTGTGCTGCTGCTTGTTTCTGGCGGCAAAAAAATTGAAAAAGCCGATTTTTGTTGCATTATTTCGGCGAATAACTTTGCCGATACTGCTCGGGGAATGCCTTTGGGGCAGGCAAACGCCTTTAGTCGGACCTCAATAGGAAGTCCGATCCCTTAACATGAGCAGGGGAAGGGGAGCCTGCCTATCGCAGGTTCCGGTCGATCGCGGAGCTATCCTGTACGGCTGAGAATTCGACAGCCAGGCCATCCTCGAGGTGGCGAACCACGCGGGCACGGATCTTGCCGATGTTGACTTCCTTGCCAACTGCCGGGCGAGCAGTGGTCTTGATGGCAGCACCGGAGAGGGACAGGTCGAGTACACGGCAGATGTGTTCCGAGCCATCCGCAAGGATCAGCTTGGTGATCGGATGCTTTGGCTGGCGACGTTCATGGCGGCGATCTTCCGGCAGGTCCAGAAGATGGCGGTTGGCAAGCCATGTGAGCTGAGAGGCCAATTTGTCCCGCTTGCGCAGGGTCGCATCGATGGTGACGGCGAAGCCGCCTTCGATCTTGCGTACGATCTTGCCTTCAATGCGGCCGATGTGGTCGATATAGGCAATCACCCGTTCACCGATTTCACCCCGGATCGGCGTGATCATGGCCATGCCGCCTGGCGACATGTTGATGACCTGGCACGGATACTCCGTCTTGTTCTCAAGCATGAAGCGACCCAGAAGGTTCACTTTCACGCGTTGATGACGACGGCGCTCGGTAATGCGCGGTAGAACAGATTTTCTCGCTATTGCCGACATAAGGACAGACTGCTTCCCGGCCAGGGTTGGACACGATGGACGAACGTTACGCCATCCTATTCCCCGCATGGTTAACAAAGCCTTGTGTCAGCATGCTTCATTCAAAGCTATCGTAAATAAATCACTATACCCTAGGGTTGTGTTGTGGATGTGGTGCCAATCAATCGCTGCGACCGCCTTCGATGACCGTCAGATGGCCGATCCGGCGCTCCGGTCGGATGTGGGCATGGCCGACGACTGGCGACAGGATCGAGGTGGTCGGGGTGAGGCCGAAGTTGTGCTGAGCCTTGGGCGGCTGCTCCTGGGTGCGCATGAAGGCGGGCCGTTCGTCAGGCCAGATCAGGCGCATGGAGGAGATGGACAGTTCCCGCACCGGCCAGATGCCGATCCAGTATGGCATGTCAACTGGGCTGGCCGCACCGAGCAGCCGGCTCCTTGGCTGGCCGTAGTGGCGCAACGGCAGCAGGATCGCTTCAAACTCCAGTTCCTGATTGCGTTCGGTCTTGCCCTTGAACCCTATGACGGCCGCGGCTTCGTCTTCGACAACAGCCGTCAACAACAGCTTCATGCTCGAAAGATCTTCCGTGCTCCACAAGTCATAGAAATTGCGGCCTTTGAGTTCGCGGCAGAAGGAGCCACACAGGCGAGTGCCTGCCAGACGGAAAGTCAGGCTGTTTTCATTATCATATTCCAGTATGAAGGTGTCGCCAAGGATCTGGTGAATTTCAGCCGGGTCAATATCGCTGCGCTCAGGGGCAGTTCGTCCGCCTCTCAGTCCATCCCAATAGGAAAACAGTTCGCGCGTTACCTGATGTTTCATGTCGAGTCTCTATCTGGGGCAGTTCCGCATCCAATCTGTTTCATCATGGGGCAGAACAGGGGTCGTTTTTGTCTTGCGACTGATACGAAGCAGGGGACGTGCCAAACGTTGGGGTTGAACCGGACAAATCGGGGGCGGGCATTTCCAACAGTGCAGTTAAGGTTAATGACGGGTTTTCGTTGTGGGCAATCGTGGAATAGTGTAAAAATGGGATTAACAGATCCACTGGCGCCGGATCGGACTCCATTAGTCTGGTGCCACGGCTCTTCTAAGACTTCCCGAATTCGGGAACGCCGGCCATCCTGATGATCAACAGATCCTCGGATGGCTTTTTTTTGTCTGTCGCTTTTTTGTCGGTTGTGCTGGCATTCTTGCGCTGCTGTTAACGTTCTTTCTTTTAATATTCGCCAGCAGATTGCCTTATTGCCGCCTTATGGCTTGTCTGGGCAGCCCATCGCCTTATTTCTAGGGACTGAAGATCAAAGAAGAGAGAAGGATCCCCCATGGCTTTGCAACCGCGTGGTTCATGGCACATGCCCCCGGGCATGAAGCCTCCAAGAGAGCCGATGTTCAATTTGCCGACCCCGGTTCTGGTTCTGGCGGGCATCATGATTGCCATTCAGGCTGCGCAATCTTATTTCCTTTCGCTTGATCAAAGGGAATTCCTGCTGCTGACCTTCGCTTTCCTGCCAGCTCGTTTTGGTGCTGCGGCAGGACTCTTTACCTTCCCCGGCGGTGTGTTGGGCGATATCTGGACATTCGTCACCTATGCCTTCCTGCATGGCGGTTGGGGGCATGTGCTGATGAATGTTGTCTGGATGATGATCTTTGCGACGGTGATCGTCCGGCGCATTGGTACGTTCAACTTCGCTCTGTTCTTCATCATCACAGCCGCAGCCGGTGCTCTGGTGCATCTGATCATCCACTTCGGCAGCCAGTCACCATTGGTTGGCGTGTCGGCGGTTCTGTCCGGTGCCATGGCCGCCTCGGCGCGCTTTGCCTTCAGCAGCGGAATGGGCTTTGCCGGCCTGCAGGGGCTTAACCGGTATCCTTGCCAGAGCCTTTCCGCGTTGCGCCGCAACCGTCAGGCCATGGGCTTCATCGGCATCTGGCTGGTGCTGAACCTGGTGTTCGGTGTCTTCGCGATTCTGGGCGGCGGAGCATCCATCGCATGGGAAGCGCATCTGGGCGGCTTCATCGCCGGATTGCTGGTCTTTCCTTATCTGGATCCCTATTCGCGGACCCCACGCAAGCCGAAGCCGCCGAGGCAGGATCCTCCCAAGAAGCGGCCAGATCACCTTAAAGTGATCAAGTAGAGGCTGCGCGGGCGACAACCTAGCGACAGCTCGGGCAAACAGAAAATAAGGTCAGGAGGCAGATGTTCCGTCAAGGAAACTGCCTCTTTTTCTTTGTCTTTTTGCTGGTGCTCGCTCGCACGGCGGTGGTGCTGTGCCCCAAGGTCAGGCCGGGCATGCCTTGCTGTTATGCTTAAGTTCTGGGCCTGTCGCGCTTGTCAGACGCTTCAACATGTCGCACACTTTAAGGTTCAAAGACATGCATTTGCCTCGGCCCGCGGGCGCATGAGGCGCAAAGCGTGCTTTGAGCCAACCTTTCAAGAGGGAGACCCGTTTAATGACGATTGCCACCATACTCAATCAAAAGGGACGAGAGGTATTCAAGACCAATCCCGCCACCACACTGGTCGAGGTGGTCAAGATGCTGCGCGACAAGGGCGTGGGAGCCATTCTTGTTGCCGAGGGCGAGACACTGTGCGGCATTCTCTCGGAGCGCGATATCGTTCGCGCTCTCAGCAATCATGGTGGTTCGGCCTTGCTTCGGCCAGCCAGTGAATTCATGACAAAGGACGTGATGACCTGCTCCGAGGACGAGACGATCGTTTCGGTCATGTCGCGCATGACTACGGGCCGTTTCCGTCACATGCCGGTTGTCAAGGGCAGGAAGATTGCCGGACTGGTGTCGATTGGCGACGTGGTGAAGTTTCGCATCGAGGAAACCGAACGCGAGGCGGAAGACATGCGCGCCTATATCGCGGCAGGCTAGGCATCGGGCGGACCGAGTTGTTCTGCCGTTTCGTCACATAAAACAGCGGCCTGGGACGGATGCGTGTCTCTTTTCAGATGGGCGGTTTTGCCGCCCGTTTCGCTTTATGGATTTTGAGACTGTTCGGCAAGCGTAGGGGGGCTGTCCCGCCCAGCTATTTCTTATAGACTTCCTTTGGGTCGAACAGCGGCTTGTCTTCCCTGAAAGACAGTCTGGCCCTGTCTTTCTCCAGCGTGGCTGCGCGATAGAAGCATGACTTGTAGCCCTGATGGCAGTTGGCCGTGGCGCCGCGGGTCCGTACCTTGATCCAGATCGCATCCTGATCGCAGTCGGTTCTCAGTTCGATGACATCCTGAATGTTGCCGCTTGTCGCGCCCTTGTGCCACAGCTCCTGTCGAGAGCGGCTCCAATAGTGGGCCTGGCGGGTCTGCAATGTGAGGCCGAGGCTTTCGGCGTTCATATAGGCGAACATCACCACATCAGCGCTATCGGCGTCGGTCACGATGCAGGCAATGAGGCCCTTGTCGTCGAATTTGGGCAGGAAGTCCTGCCCCAGCTCGATCTCGTCATGGCTTTTTCCCTGTTGATCCGAAAAGATGACGGGCATGGCCGGGGCCTCTTGTGCTGAATGGGTTCTCGGGGAGGGCAATGCTGAGTGGGGCGCCGCAATCAGCGGCTCTCACCCACCAGATTGAGGAAGCGGTTCTGCTTTTCGAAATCTTCCTGGAATACGCCAGTGAAGCGCATGGTCACGGTATTTGCACCGCGCTTGCGGACCCCGCGCATGGTCATGCACATATGCTCGGCTTCCACCAGAAGCGCGATGCCGCGTGGGGCAAGGGTGGCCTCGATGGTGTCGATGACCTGCGCCGTGAAGCTTTCCTGCGTTTGCAAGCGGCGGGCAAAGGTGTCTACCACGCGTGCCAGTTTCGAAAGGCCAACCACGCCGTTGGATGGATAGTAGGCGATGTGAGCCTTGCCAACGAAAGGCACCATGTGGTGTTCGCAGGCCGAGAAGAATTCGACATCGCGTAGCAGCACCATATCCTCATAGCCGTTCACCTCTTCAAAGGTGCGGGCGAGGGGTTCGGTCGGGTCTTCGCGGTAGCCGCGGTAGAGTTCTTCGTAGGCTTTGACGACACGCTTTGGCGTGTCGAGCAGGCCTTCGCGATCCGGGTCGTCGCCGATCCACTTGATCAGCGTGCGCACGGCCTCCTCGGCTTCATGGCGGGATGGTCGCTTTACCAGCGCCCAGTCGTCTGCCTGATCACCGGATTTGGCCACTGCCTGTAGCTGCGTTTGGTTGTTGTTGTTTTTCAAGGCGATATCCTGCCCCTCTTCAGCCTTTTCGCCAGCGGAATTGCTGGGGTCGACAATCATATCCATGACAGACCTGTGCGCCTTTCATAACGGAGCATGATTGCGATCGAACCTGATCTTTCGGTGGCGCCATCATGCACTTTTTTTCCAATTTGTCAGCAGGAAATCATAGTAGGTGGGTTATGTTACACTATAACCTTACCTGTCAACGATTCCCAAGGAATCGAACCTGCATTCCTTGTTTTTCTTCCTATATAGGCATTATAGGGGTAAATGCGAGTATTGGATCGCAAGCCAGGGCAAAAGAGAGAATTTCCATGCTGGACGACATTTACAATCAGAAGATTCTGGAATTCGCAGGAAATATCGCCCGTCTTCAACGGCTCGAGCAGCCGCAGGCGTCCGCCAAGGCCCACAGCAAGCTGTGCGGATCAACCATCGAGGTCGATCTTGTGGTGACCGATGGCAAGGTCAGTGACTATGGCCAGACGGTCAACGCCTGTGCCCTGGGACAGGCGGCTTCCTCTGTCGTCGGGCGCCAGATCATCGGTTCGGATCTTGCCGAGTTGCGACAGCTGCGCGAAACCATGCGGGCCATGCTCAAGGAGGAGGGGGCACCACCTGCCGGAAAATGGGAAGACCTGCAGTATCTCGAGCCGGTCAGAAACTATCCGGCGCGTCATGCCTCCACCCTTCTGGTGTTTGATGCCGTCGTCGATGCGTTTGAGCAGATCGAACCGGCATCATGAAATATCTCGCCATCGGGCTCATCAAGCTCTACCAGATTTTCCTGTCTCCCTTCATCGGGCGGGCCTGTCGCTATCAGCCGACCTGTTCGCGCTACACGGAGGAGGCCATTGGCCGGTTCGGCTTCTGGGCGGGGGGCTGGATGGGGCTTGCGCGCATCCTGCGTTGTCATCCATTCGGGCATAGCGGGTTTGATCCTGTGCCTCGACAGTTGCCTCAGGGCGCGTGCTGGTATAAACCATGGACCTATGGCCTTTGGGGCGGCGATCACATTGATCCGGAGACACGTCTGGATAAGCGTAAATGATGTATTCTCGCCGGCTTCGACGGACCAATTTTACATTTCGTATTCAAGACAAACCTAAGGGTTTCGAACCCGACAGCTTACCTGCGTTGTAGGCAGGAGTTGAGCAGGAGACTACAATGGTCAATCTGACTTTCCCTGATGGATCTGTTCGTGCATTTGACGACGGCGTTCGTGGCGTCGAAGTCGCGCAGGGCATTTCCAAATCTCTGGCAAAAAAAGCCGTGGCTGTGAAGCTGAATGGCGAATTGGCCGATCTGGCCGATCCGATCTCCAGCGATGCCAAAATCGAAATCGTGACGCGCACCGATGAAGCTGCGCTGGAGTTGATCCGCCACGATGCTGCCCATGTGATGGCTGAAGCCGTGCAGGAACTGTTCCCAGGCACCCAGGTCACCATCGGGCCGGTCATCGATAATGGATTCTATTACGACTTTGCACGCAATGAACCCTTCACGACCGAAGATCTCGCCCTGATCGAAAAGAAGATGGCTGAGATCATCGATCGCAACGCACCCTTCACCAAGGAAGTGTGGAGCCGGGATGTGGCCAAGAAGCATTTCTCCGACAAGGGGGAAAGCTACAAGGTAGAATTGGTGGACGCGATTCCTGAAGGGGAAGACGTCAAGATCTACCGTCAGGGCGACTGGCTTGATCTGTGCCGTGGTCCGCATCTGGCCTCGACCGGCCAGATCGGCAAGGCCTTCAAGTTGATGAAGGTGGCCGGTGCCTATTGGCGCGGTGATTCCAACAATGCCATGCTAAGCCGCATCTATGGCACGGCCTGGGCATCGGAGCAGGATCTGAAAGATCACCTGACCCGTCTGGAAGAAGCGGAAAAACGCGATCATCGCAAGCTCGGCCGTGAAATGGATCTGTTCCATTTCCAGGAAGAGGCTCCGGGGTCCGTGTTCTGGCATGACAAGGGCTGGACCCTGTTCCAGAACCTGATCACCTACATGCGCCGTCGTCAGAGGAGCTGGGGCTACAAGGAAGTCAACAGCCCTGACATGATGGAACGCACCCTGTGGGAGCAGTCCGGTCACTGGGAGAAATTCGGTGAGAACATGTTCACCACCCAGACCCCGGACGAGCGGATCTTCTGCTGCAAACCGATGAACTGCCCGGGTCATGTCCAGATTTTCAAGAACGGCCTCAAGTCCTACCGCGATCTGCCATTGAAGTTGGCCGAGTTCGGCAAGGTTCATCGCTATGAACCGTCGGGTGCTCTGCACGGCATGATGCGTGTTCGGTCGTTCACGCAGGATGATGCCCATATCTTCTGTGGCGAAGATCAGATCACCGAGGTCTGCGTCGACCTGCATCAGCAGATCATGTCGATCTATCATGACTTCGGCTTCACCGACATTCGTGTCAAATTCTCCGACCGTCCTGAAAAGCGCGTCGGTTCGGATGTGGTCTGGGATGCAGCTGAAAATGCTCTGAAGACGGCTATTGATGCTGCCGGTCAGGAATGGACGCTGAACCCGGGTGAGGGTGCCTTCTACGGCCCGAAACTCGAATATGTGCTGCGTGACGCCATTGGGCGTGACTGGCAGTGCGGTACGGTTCAGGTTGACCTCAACCTGCCTGGTCGCCTTGGTGCCTTCTTCATCGATACCGATGGCAACAAGGTGCATCCGGTGATGATCCACCGCGCCCTGTTCGGTTCGCTGGAACGCTTCACGGGCATCCTGATCGAGCATTACGCCGGTCACTTCCCGTTGTGGCTTGCGCCGCTGCAGGTGGTCGTCGCGACCATCACGTCGGAAGCGGATGACTATGCCCGTGACGTGGCAGCGCAGCTGACCAAGGCTGGCCTCAATGTCGAGACCGACCTGAGGAACGAGAAGATCAACTACAAGGTCCGCGAGCATTCGCTGGCCAAGGTCCCGGCCCTGCTTGTCGTCGGCAAGAAGGAAGCCGAAGAGCACGGAGTTTCCATCCGTCGTCTCGGATCCAACAATCAGGTCTCCATGTCGCTTGCCGACGCGATTGCTTCGCTGGTAGATGAAGCCATTGCCCCGGACATGCGTCGTGCCATGGAAGCCGACAAGATCGAGGCTGCCGAATAGGCGGTTTCAGGATCAGGATTGAAAGAGGCGGTGCCGCTTACGGTGCCGCCTTTTTTGTCGCCTGCAGTCAGTCGGGAGAAATGCGGCTGGTAGGTCTCTTCACAAAATGATTCAAGAAACGGGCGCAATTCATCACTTTAAGGTGGGAGGAATTCTTGAGTCATTTCAGGGGGCTTTCTCTTGTCGGGTGAGAAAGTGATTCATTGCCTTTGCCAGCTGGCAACAAGCGCTAGCGGGTGACTGTCCGGCATGTCGGGCAGGGAGACCGTGTCGCAGGTTCTTTCCTTCGAGCGCCATTTGGCTTGCGGGTGCAGACCTGCTACGGGGATGGCAATGCGCATGTGCCGGTTGGACTGGGCGACATGGGCAAGGGCGTGTTGGAAGCTGTAGGCGCGCGTCTCGAAGGAATAGAGAATGTAGCCTTTCTCTGTGTAGATCAGCACATTGAGGCAGCAGGCCGGGTCGTAGTGATACTGGAAGCGGCAGGTGACCTCCAGGCCATCAAACAGCGCATCAAACGACAGGCTGGTCAGAAAGCTCTCCTCTCCTGCTGGCTCACCCGGCGGCGGGCCGGGTGGTGTGGCCGGATCGTAGGATGGCTCTGACCGAAGAAACGCACGGAGACGATGGCGGATGGTCTCCCATCGGGTTTCCTGCTCGGGCAGGGCGGCAATGATCGGCTTGCTGTCGTCTTCTGTCGGTGAGCTCATCGCAGGTCAGTCCTTTGCTGCAGGGCTGGCGTATAGAAGAGGGCAACCCTACTGGGCGGTGGCCAGAACCTCGATATCGCGATTGAGGCCGGGGTTGACGGAGAAGTCGCGGTTATAGACTTCGTTGCCCTGCTTGGCGATGGCGGTGTAGTCTCCGGCGGCCAGCGCCAGCGTCGGGAAGGCGCCGATGGCACGTTTGACCACATCACCGCCGGGAGTGAACACGGTCCAGATAGTGTTGGCCAGGGCTTCGCCACCCGGTTCCGAGACGAGACGCAGGGTCACCTTGGCGGCATTGTGGATCATGGTTACGTTGATCAGCTTGCCTTCGGTGATCTCGACGTCGCCGCGGACCTTGGCATTGGCTGTGCCGTAGTTCGAGACCACGTGGTAGACGCCCTGACTGAGCTTGACGACATGGTCGGGTTTGACGTTCTTGATCAGCAGCGTATGTGCGCCGGTGTCGGTATCTTCGCCGGTGTAGATGTCGAACTTCAGGATGTTGCTGTCGAGCGGAATGTCGCCTGCGGCCACGGCGTTGAGGCGCATGGCTCCGGCGTGAAGGTTGAAGCTCTCGCGATAATCGCCTGCCTTGGGCAGAATGACGCGCTTGGTCAGGTTGGCATAGCCATAGCCTGCGTAGACAATGTAGCTGCCCGGCTCTAGGTCAACCTCCAGCGGGCCGCCCTCGACATTGTTCAGCATCGGCAGGTGGCCTTCGGCATCCTTTTCGTCGCTGAAGATACGCCAGTTGATGCCTCGCTGCAGGATCTGCTCATCGTCGGAGAGCAGGGCGGTCAGTTCAAGGCGGGCAATGCCGCCGGGCTCGATCTTCGGCTTTTCTGGCTCCTGCTTCGCGGCCAGGGCTTCCGCCGACTCTGCGGCGCTTGCTGTCACGGGAGTTTCGGCCTCGGCGTCAACCTCGGTTGCTGGACTGGCTGGCTGAGGTGAATCTGTCTGTGTGGTGGCTTCCTGCGGAGCGGCTGGTGCAGTCTCGGTGTCGGGCTGCGGGCTCGTCTCTCCGGCTCCTGCTGCATCGTTCTTGATCGGGTTTGAGGCTGGTACCGGGACTGTTTCTGGCAGCTTGAGATAGACCGGTCGCTCGTTGTTGCTCTTCTCGATAATGGTTCCAAGATTGAGAGGGGCCTGTGTGCCCTGAGCCATGGCGCCGTTCAGCGAAAGGGTGCCAAGGGCGACAAACAGGGAGACGCGAAGAGCCTGCAAAAGCCTGTGCGGAAGCGTTTGACCGGTTTGGTTCATGGAGTTCACAGATCTGTCCTTGCGTAGCGCCAATATCATCGGATGCGAGGTGAGTCTCAAGCTCAGCCATCGCTTTGTGTAGCATTTGATTGCCCGATAGCAAATCCAAAAACCGTGGTTATTTGAGGGCGCGGGCTGATAAAAAGGCGCATCCGGAACAGGGGCTGCTTGGCTGATTTGCTGGCTGCCCTGGAAGGAATCAGTGGCATTGCGGATCGAGGCCCGGGTGCCTTCGTGGAAATGTCGAGTAAAAGGTGGTGCTGGTGATGAAGCCTTGCGGGGAATCCTGGTCGGGTATTTGTTCAGCTTTGCTGAGAAACTGATTCACCTTCTTGAGAAAGTGATTCAATGACTTGCGACAATGATTCATGTTGCTTGCAAACTGATTCGGGTTTCTTGACCAAGGCATTGAATTTAAATATAAAATATTTATTCTTTAAATGCGATTCGGTCCTCCGGCGCATCAGTCTGAAGGTCTTTAGGCCGCCTTGTGTCGGGCTGAGCGTCGACGTAGGGAGCGGCTTTTCATGCCGATTTCCAAAAGCGATGCCCATCGATAAACGTGGGCATTTTCGCTTCGCGTTTACTTCTCGATTTACATATTAACAGTCTGTTAACTATTTCGGAAAACAATGGTTAATCAAGTTTTAACGGTGTGAGTCTGTACAAATCCGGTGCGGTGCATGCAATCGCGAACAAATGCAATCTGGGCACGTTAAACGCTTTCTTGGAGAACCCCTTGGCCAGCTCTGTTTCGTTCAACAACTCGATCAGATTTCAGGCAGCCTTTGAAGAGGCGAGCCGGACGACCGGTACTGACTTCGAGTTTCTTCTGAACACGGCCAAGCGCGAGAGCAACTTCAATGCCTCGGCCAAGGCACCAACGTCTTCCGCTTCCGGCCTGTTCCAGTTTGTCGAGCAAACGTGGCTTGAGACCATGAAGCAGTCCGGCCCCGAACTTGGCCTTGGCAATGTGGCTTCTCAGATCTCCCAGTCCGGTGACAGATATTATGTTCGGGATCCGGAAATGCGGCAGCAGATTCTGGATATGCGTAACGACCCCAAGGTCGCCGCCCTGATGGCTGGGGCCTATGCCCAGAGCAATCGTGAGCAACTGAGCGAACAGCTCAACCGGACACCGTCGCAGGGTGAGTTATACGCAGCGCATTTCCTTGGAGCACAGGGCAGCGGCAAGCTGATCACTCTCGCCGAGAAAGCTCCGGATACGACAGCTGCGGCCGTGTTTCCCGCACAGGCCGAGGCCAATCGCAATATCTTCTATGATCGGCAGGGCAACGCCAGAAGCGTATCCGAGGTCTATGACAATCTGGTTTCCACCGCATCCTCCGAACCCGCTTCCACGAAGAAGAAGGGGCTGCTGGATATGCTTGGTTTGGGCAATCTGTTCAGTGCCAAGGAATCAACCCGGCAGGTGCAACTGACGCGTAGTCCGGAAACGCCGACCATGCAGACGCAACATGTGGTGCAGCTGCAGCAGGCTCAGGCGAGCACGCCTGTGATCAGCGACAGTCAGGAATCCCTTGAGTCCTTCTTCTCCCAACCGTTGCAGCGAGCGCTGCCCTCCCGCTATGGTCTGAGCTATATGCCCGAAAGTTCCGTGTCTGCCGTTGCGCGCGCGTCGCGTTATGCGACAGGGGATGACGGAGAGAGAGCGGTCAATGAATCGGATGGCGGCGTGCTGGCCAGTCGTTATGTCAGTCAGGGCGGTGATGAGGCGACAGCCGTTGCCGCAAGTGATGCTTCTGCTTCCGACATGCCATTGCCGCGGCGCAAGCCGACAACGGCGGATGTCTATGTTAACAGTCTCAACGGCGCCATGCCGCAGGACAAGCCGCAAATCAAGGCTCAGGACACACAGTCGTCAGGGTCTCGGGCCTCTATAGCCTCGGCAACAACAGCGACCAGCGTTCCGTTGGACCTGACCCGTACCGAGCGGCCCCCGGCTTCTGCAATCAAGCGGGCAGGTGCCATGGATCTCAGTTCCTTTCTCAATGGCGACGTCTTCAACTCGCGTGACAAGAGCTGACCCTGTCCAACGGCCTTGACGCAGTCCCTCAACCACTTTTCCATTTATGGTGAACCGATCGTTAACAGTTGCTGGTCCAGAATGACTGCAAGCGTATGGGGGCTGTTGCTCCCGTTTTTGTAGTGCATGTTTTGGCTCTGAAAGGACCGCTCTAGAAGTGGCCTGATGGAGCGGGGACGAGTTGTAATGATCGTAGCGAAGTTTCTCTCCTGGATAGAGACCGCGCCTGTTGATCGTCGCGCTGAAGCGACGAGCGCCCTTGCGCGGGCCTACCTCTATTCACCGCTTGATAAAGACGAAAAGGCGGCGGCTGAAACGGCTTTGACCATTCTCCTTGACGATCCGGCTCCCGTGGTAAGGGAAGCGCTGGCGCAGGCTCTCCGGCAGTCTCCCTATGCTCCCCGTCAGGTTGTCCTGTCTCTGGTGCAGGATATCGACAGCGTCGCCATGCCCGTCATTGCCTGTTCTCCTGTTCTGCTCGATTCGGAGCTGGTGGATCTGGTGGCTGATCGTGGCCTTGCCATCCAGTGTGCCGTCGCATCGCGCCCTTCGGTCAGCCCGGCACTGTGTGCTGCCATGTCCGAGGTTGCCGAAGCCGATGCCTGTTGTGTGATGCTGGAAAACCCCGGTGCTCAGATTGCCGTTTTCAGCTTGCGTCGCCTTGCCGAACGGTTTGGTCAGAAGCCCGCCGTGCGCAACATGCTGCTGTCGCTTGACGGCCTTCCGATCGATATTCGCCAGATGTTGATCGTGCAGCTCGGTGATGCCTTGCAGCAACTGAATCTGGTGCAGTCCTTCGTCAGTTCCGAACGGCGCACGTCCCTCGTCAAGGATGCCTGTGACAAGGCAACCATCGACCTCGCGTCCTGTTGTGCGCATGGCGACGAGCTGGAGGCTCTGGTGGAACATCTGAGGCTGTCTGGCCAGCTGACGGCCGATCTGCTGATCCGGGCCCTTTGCATGGGCAACGTCGAGATGTTCGTCAAGGCGCTGGTCAGTCTGACCGACATCAGCGAGAAGCGGATACGGGCATGCGTTGCAGATCCGTCGGAGGCGCTGGTGGTGACACTGTGCAAGAAGGCCGGAATTTCCGAGCGGGTTGCTCCGGTCATTCTGTCGGCACTGGATTCCTATCGCCAACTGCAAGGCAGCATGGATAGCGATACCACGACGAGCCGCTTCGGGCGGGCGATGGTCGAGCGCATTCTGAGCGATTACAACGACTATGCCGAGGATGAACTTGATGATCTTCTGGCCCTGCTGCGGCGCTTTGCGACCCAGATAGCCCGAGACGAGGCGCGAGCGCTGACGGCTCGCTACAAGCAGATTTCCGCTGCCTGAGCACGCTCCCGGTACGGTTCCTTCAAGGCGCAAAATCGATGCTGGAGGAAAGAAGGAAAGCCTGCCAAAGCGATTGAACGTGGGCAGGGTGCGCATCTTTTGGTCTGACAAAAGATGCTGGTATCAAGCAAGGGCTGGCCGATCCGGCGGGATGGTCAGCCTTCGTTTTTCGATGGGTCCGTTTCCGTGTTCTGGGCAATGTAGTCTGCTGCCAGCACGCTCAGCTTCTCGGCGAGCTGCTTGCCGATGGCATTGTCCTCTTCGCGCGCATCTTCCTTGACCACGGCGGTGATGGCCTGAACATGCTTGCGCAGCAGCTCGACGGGCAACTTTTCCGGGCTCGGGATGTTCTCGATCAGGTCGCACATTGAACCGGCAATCAGGCCTGCCAGCGGAAAGCCCATGGTGTGGGCCTGCCCCTTGATGTCGTGACAGGAGCGAAAGAGTTTGTCCAGATTCTCTTCTGACAGACCGGCCTTCTCGGCCTGTTCCCAGGAGAATTGGAGCTTGGCAATTTCGTCGCGCATCCAGTTGCCAAAATTGAGGGACAGCCGTTCCATGGCCTGTTCAGCCTTGGCAACAGGGTCAAAGCCACTGCTGTTCGGCAGAATCTTGATCTTCTTTCTCAAGTCGACTTTGGGCTTGATGATCTCATAGTCGGCCATAGGATTGGTCCTTCAGGTTCAGGTCTCTTGTCGGATTACAAAGGAGTATAAACGCTCAACCCGCCAATTTTTGGGCAGGAGAAGCTTCGGATGCGCGGCGTTCAGCTCCCTTGTAGGAAGGGTTCGAAAAACGCCTGCGATCAGGTCCGTAAAACCCTCCCGCTTTCACAAAGTAACGCGGGTTGACAACACAGTTTGCAACACGGGCATACAGGGCATTGGCGGAAATTGGTTTGCAGAGAAATTCCGTCACGCCGGCATCGCGTGCTTCCATCACTTTTCTTTTTTCCGAATGTCCTGTCAACATGATAATCGGAACCGTCGGATTGGCCGATGTTTCAGGGTGGCGCATCATGCGCGTCAAGTCGATGCCCGAGAAGATAGGCATGAACCAGTCAGTGATCACGATATCGGGCGAGTTGGTCTGAAACATCTCAAGACCGGACGCACCATCTTCTGCCTCGGTTATCTCTCTTGCTCCGAAGCTGTTGATGAGCGTGCGCACGACACGTCGCATATGGGCGTTGTCTTCCACAATCAGAAAACGCAATTGTGAGAGGTCAACCTTGATCATCTTGTTAGGCCCTGTCCGTCGTTTCTCTGATTTTTCACGCGCTTGTGCGAAGGCGGAGAAAATCGCGTTTACTATAACGATAGACAGTTAATGAAGGATTTCCTTCAAAAAGCGGCGGCTTCGGGACGGAAGGGGCATTGCGCGAGATTTTTCCATGACGCTGCAATGTCACTGCCGTTTGCTTTGCGCCAGCGCAGAGCAAAGTCTTGATCTGTAGCGATTTAAGGGTGCAAGGGCAGGGCGTGACAGGTTTGCGATCAGTAACGGAACTGTTCGGTCAGGATGCGTTCGGCCCAGCCATGTTCCGGGTCGAACATGATCTTGCAGGATTTCTCGCGGCTCTCGGTGATCTCGACTTCAAGCACCGAACGGATTTCCGCGTGGTCGGCAACCGCACTCAGCGGGCGCTTCTTCGGCTCCTTGACGATCAGCTTGACCTTTGCGGTGTTGGGCAAAAGTGCGCCGCGCCAGTGGCGAGGACGGAAAGGGCTGATGGGCGTAAGAGCCAGAAGCGGCGAATCGATGGGCAGGATCGGCCCGTGCACGGACAGATTATAGGCGGTGCTGCCGACCGGGGTTGCCACCAGGGCGCCATCGCAGATCAGCTCTTCCATGCGGACCTTGCCGTCGATGCGGATTTCCATCTTGGCTGCCTGGGCGGTTTGCCGGAACACGGAAATCTCGTTGATGGCCATGCCTTCGTGCACGGTGCCGTCCGCTGTCAGGGCGCGCATGATGAGCGGTCGGATCTCGGAGATCTCGGAATTGTCGAGCCGATCCAGCAGCCCGTCTTCGGAATACTCGTTCATCAGAAAGCCGATCGAGCCGCAATTCATGCCGTAGATGGGGATCTGGCTGTTCATGTTGCCGTGCAGGGTCTGCAGCATCAGGCCGTCTCCGCCGAGGGCAACAATGACATCAGCCTGATCGGAAGGGACGGAGCCGTAAATGTGGGTCAGCCGTTCTTTCGCCTCCAGCGACTCTTCGGTTCCGCTGGAAATGAAGGCAATTTTCTGAAAGGGCCGTGACATTTGCTCTGTCCGTTTTGTTCGCCGCCTGTGCGGCGTCCCGACAGCTGCGGGATCAAAATTGCTGGCCTGGATCCTCTGCCGGAGCATCGGTCAGGGCTGTCGATTTCTATATTCTTTGTCCACTTCCCGTAGTATTGGACACATTATGCTTTAGTGGAGTAGCACGAATGTAGATGATTTCCAATGACGAGAGGGGGATGGCAAACATGAAAAATGATGAAATCTTGTTGTTGTATGGAACTTGTCCCGATGGTGAAACGGCGCGCGCCATTGGCCGTTCCCTGCTTGAGGCGAAACTGGTTGCCTGCGTCAACATCCTAACAGGAATGACGGCGCTCTTTCAATGGCAGGGTCAGATGGAGGAATGCAGCGAGGTTGTTCTGATCGCCAAGAGCCGACGCGGCGTCTGGGATGAAGTGGCGCGACTATATCGGTCGCTGCACCCCTATGAGGAGCCGGCGCTGGTCGCCTTGCCGGTGACAGAGGGACTGCCCGGTTTCATGAACTGGGTTCGGGCGGAGACCATGCCAACAGGTGATGAGGATACCCTGCGGGATCCTTTGCCTTGAAAGATTGCGCCAGCGGGTGCATGACCTTTGCCATTGTTTATTGTCAGGAACGGACGAATTGGAGAACTGCATGTCTGATCGCCACGAATTGCTTGCGCGAGAAACCATTTTCATCCTCGACAAGGGGACCATTGATCAGGCGACGGTGCGCACGGTGCATGGTGACGGGCGCGAACACGTCATTTCCGAACCGGTCTGGTCGGACCGGGATTCGATTGCCGTGCTTCCCTATGATGCAGAGACGCGGACGGTATTGCTGGTCAGACAGATGCGGACGGCGATCTTTCTGCGCGACAAGGGCATGATCCTGGAGGCCTGCGCAGGCGGGATCGAGGCATCTGACGGGTCGGTCGAGGAAGCCTGTCGGCGGGAGGCCGCCGAGGAGCTTGGGGTGACGCTTGGCACACTGGAACAGGTGGCGCAGGTTTTCATCAACCCCTCGCAGATGGTGGAAAAGGCCAACCTGTTTCTGGCAAGCTATCAGTCCGGTCAGCAGCATCCGGAAGATCGTCAGCAGGATGAAGACGAAGATATTGAAGTTGTTGAGGTATCCGTTGATGATCTGAAGAATTGGCTGGGGCAGGGCACCATTCGCTGCCCACGGCTTCTTATGCTTTCACAGTTTTTGCTATCGCGCATCAGTGCTACATCTGAAATGTGACCTGGCTGTCAAGTATCTTGGCAAAAATTACAATTATTAAGTTCATCAATTATCAAAATTACAGAGCCCGCCACCAGCTCTGGAAAATTTATTTCTGTATTTCACGCCAATTTGATTATTTTGTTCTAAATGAGGTGAATAATTTTCAATAAGTGATTGCTTTTCTCTTCAGTTTGTATTCGACTTTTGCGCGTGCTGTTTGCTGCAGCCACAGGGGGGCTCCTGACCGGCTCTGCAGACGTCAGGCCAGATGAGATGTGTCCGTCGATTGACGAGACACACTTCTTTTTGCCAGCACCTATTAATGAAAAAATTTTGAGAGGGATTCAAACAATGAAGCTGCTTACCAAGGCTTTGGCTGCCACCGCTCTTGCGGCCGTGTTGTCTACGACAGCTCAGGCGAAGACACTGGTTTACTGCTCCGAAGGTAGCCCGGAAGGCTTTACTCCGGCACTCTACACGGCCGGTACGACCTTTGACGCGTCTTCCCACACCATCTACAACAAACTCGTCGAGTTTGAACGTGGTAGCACGAATGTTGTTCCTGGACTGGCAGAAAGCTGGGATGTATCCGAAGATGGTCTGGAATATACCTTCCATCTGCGCAAGGGCGTGAAATTCCACACGACCAAAGATTTTACTCCGAGCCGCGATTTCAACGCCGATGACGTGATCTTCTCCTTCATGCGTCAGAAAGATCCGAACCATCCGTTCAACAAGGTTTCCGGCGGCACCTACGAATATTTCGGCGGCATGTCCATGGACAGCCTGATCAAGGATATCGTCAAGGAAGACGATTATACCGTCAAGTTCGTTCTGAGCCAGGTTGAAGCGCCATTCATCGCCAACATGGCCATGGACTTCGCTTCCATTGCATCTGCCGAATATGCCGCCCAGGTTGAAAAGGCCGGCAATCTCGACATGCTCGACCAGAATCCGGTCGGCACTGGTCCTTTCCAGCTCGTCGCCTACCAGAAAGATGCCGTCATCCGCTACAAGGCTTTCGCCGACTACTGGGGTGGCAAGGCTGCCATCGACGATCTGATCTTTGCCATCACGCCTGATGCCTCTGTCCGTTACCAGAAGCTGAAAGCTGGCGAATGCGACGTCATGCCTTATCCGAACCCGGCTGACATCGAATCCATGAAGGCCGATCCGAATATCAACATGATGGAACAGGCTGGTCTGAACGTTGGCTATCTGGCCTACAACAACCAGAAAGACAAGTTCAAGGACGTGCGCGTTCGCAAGGCCCTGAACATGGCCATCAACAAGCAGGCCATTCTGGACGCAGTCTTCCAGGGCGCCGGTCAGGTTGCCAAGAACCCGATCCCGCCGACCATGTGGTCCTACAACGACAAGGTCGTTGACGATGCCTACGATCCGGAAGCCGCCAAGAAGCTGCTTGCCGAAGCTGGCGTCACCGACATGAAGACCAACATCTGGGCAATGCCTGTTCAGCGTCCTTACAACCCGAACGCACGTCGCATGGCCGAACTGATCCAGGCTGACTGGAAGGCTATCGGTGTGGATGCCGAGATCGTTTCCTACGAGTGGGGCGAATATCTGAAGCGCTCTTCCGCTGGCGAACACGATACCGTGCTGCTCGGCTGGACCGGTGACAACGGCGACCCGGACAACTTCATGTATGTCCTGCTTGGCTGTGATGCCGTCGAGTCCGGTGCGAACCGTGCAAAATGGTGCAACAAGGAATTCAATGATCTGCTGGTCAAGGCAAAGCAGACCACTGACGTTGCCGAACGCACCAAGCTCTATGAAGAGGCTCAGGTTGTCTTCAAGCGCGAAGCACCTTGGGCTACCATTGCTCACTCGGTTGTCTTCATGCCGATCAGCAGCAAGGTCAAGAACTACAAGATTGATCCGTTTGGCGGCCACATCTTCTACGGTGTGGATATCGACAAATAATCCGGTATCAGGTGGAGGCGGGAATTCCCGCCTTCACCCTTTTTGTATCAGGCCTATGGAATATTCGGGATTGTTCCGCTAAAAGATGGCCTGAAGACTTGCCTCTCGACAGAAAAGCGCGGCACTTTGTTCGTGCGAATACAGAAAAAGAGATGTGCAAGAGGGCTGCTACACTGACAGGGAAGGGCGCAAGACCTTCTCTCAACCGGGCTGGCAATATCTATGTTTGGTTTTATCATGCGCCGAGTTGGGATGCTTATTCCGACCTTTATCGGCGTGACGCTAGTTGCGTTTTTCTTCATTCGGCTTTTGCCGGGTGACCCAATTCTGCTGCTTGCTGGCGAACGCGGGATTTCCGCCGAGCGCTATGCCGAACTGCAGCATTCCTTCGGCTTCGACCAGCCGGTGATCATCCAGTATCTGAATTATCTCATGGGGCTGTTCCATGGCGAATTCGGCATGTCGATGGTGACCCGGCGGCCGGTCTGGGACGAGTTCTTCGCGCTGTTTCCGGCAACGCTTGAATTGTCCTTCGTGGCCATCATCATCGCCGTTCTTGTCGGCATCCCGGCAGGCGTGATCGCCGCCGTGAAGCGCGGTTCGTTCTTTGACCATTCGGTCATGACCGGTGCGCTTGTCGGCTATTCGATGCCTATCTTCTGGTGGGCGCTTCTGGCTATCATCGTTTTTTCGGGGTGGTTGCAGTGGACCCCGGTTTCGGGCCGGATTTCGGTGATGTATTTCTTTGAACCGGTAACCGGCTTCATGTTGATCGATTCTCTGCTGTCCGATCAGAGCGGTGCCTTCGGGTCCACCATCTCCCATCTGATCCTGCCTTCCATCGTGCTGGCGACCATTCCGATGGCCGTGATTGCGCGCCAGACCCGGTCTGCGATGCTGGAAGTGCTTGGCGAGGATTATGTGCGAACGGCTCAGGCCAAGGGGCTTTCCAAACTGCGGATCGTCGGCATGCATGCCTTGCGCAACGCACTCATTCCGGTGGTCACGACCATCGGCCTGCAGGTCGGTGTGCTGATGGCTGGGGCCATTCTCACCGAGACCATCTTTTCCTGGCCGGGGATCGGCAAGTGGATGGTTGATAGTATTTCCCGCCGCGACTATCAGGTCGTGCAAGGTGGGCTTCTGATGATTGCCATGCTGGTGATGGTCGTCAACCTGGTTGTCGATCTGCTCTATGGCTTGATCAACCCACGCATCCGGCACAGATAGAAGGGAGAGGGAAATGACTGATAACACAATCGAAACTGTCTCCCGCCAGTCCACCAAAGCGGTTCTGAAGGAATTCTGGTTCTACTTCAGCGTCAACCGTGGCGCGGTCATCGGGTTGTTCGTGTTTCTGACACTGGTGCTGATCGCATTCTTTGCGCCATACATAGCACCACATGATGCCAACATGCAGTATCGCGAAGCCTTCCTGCTGCCACCCGCCTGGGCCGATGGGGGCAACAGCTCCTTCCTTCTGGGAACCGATGCGGTGGGCCGGGATATTCTGTCTCGTCTGATCATGGGCTCGCGTCTGTCGCTGTTCGTCGGCGTGATCGTCGTGGTCATCGCCCTGACCGGCGGGATCATTCTGGGGCTGGTTGCCGGCTATTATGGCGGCAAGGTCGACACCACGATCATGCGCATCATGGACGTCATTCTGGCGTTCCCGTCCCTGCTGCTGGCGCTCGTGCTGGTGGCGGTGCTCGGGCCGGGGCTGGTCAATGCGATGATTTCCATTGCCATCGTCCTGCAGCCTCACTTTGTGCGTCTGACGCGCGCGGCAGTGATGGCCGAGCGGGAACGTGAATATGTGGTGGCTGCCCGGGTTGCCGGTGCCGGTCCGCTGCGGCTGATGTTCCTGACAATCCTGCCGAACTGTACCGCGCCGCTGATCGTTCAGGCGACCCTGTCCTTCTCCAACGCCATTCTCGACGCCGCGGCGCTTGGCTTCCTTGGCATGGGGGCCCAGCCGCCGACCCCGGAATGGGGCACGATGCTGGCCGAGGCACGCGAATTCATCCTCCGGGCCTGGTGGGTCGTGACCTTCCCGGGCGTGTCGATTCTGATCACCGTGCTGGCGATCAACCTCATCGGTGACGGTCTGCGCGATGCGCTGGATCCGAAACTGAAGCGGTCATAGGGAGATTTGCAATATGAGTTTGTTGGAAATCAGAAATCTGACCGTTGAATTCGATACCGCCACGGGACCTTTCCGTGCCCTCAAGGGGGTCGACTATACGGTCGAGAAGGGTGAGGTTCTGGCGATCGTCGGCGAGTCCGGTTCGGGCAAGTCGGTTGCCATGCTGGCGACCATGGGCCTGTTGCCCAAGACCGCCACGGTCAACGCCGACGTGATGACCTTTGACGGTCGGGATCTCAAGACCCTGTCCTCCAAGGAACGGCGCAAGGTGATCGGCAAGGACATTTCGATGATCTTTCAGGAGCCGATCGCCAGTCTCAATCCGTGCTTCACGGTCGGCTTCCAGATCGGCGAGGTGCTGAAGACGCATCTTGGCCTTACTGGCAAGGCGGTCCGTGCCCGGACCATCGAACTGCTGCAGGCGGTTGGTATTCCAATGCCAGAGAAACGCCTGACGAGCTTCCCGCACCAGATGTCGGGCGGTCAGTGTCAGCGCGTGATGATTGCCATGGCCATTGCCTGTCAGCCCAAGCTGCTGATTGCAGACGAGCCGACGACGGCGCTGGACGTGACCATCCAGAAGCAGATTCTGGACCTGTTGATGCGCATTCAGGCCGAGCGCCAGATGGGCCTCATCATGATCACCCATGACATGGGCGTGGTTGCAGAGACTGCCGACCGGGTGGTCGTGCAGTATAACGGCGAGCAGATGGAAGAAGCGGGCGTCCTCGAACTGTTCGAGGCTCCCAAGCATCCTTACACCAGAGCACTGCTTTCGGCCCTGCCGGAGCGCGCTGAAGGTGATCGCCTGCCGACGGTGAGCGATTTTGCATCAGCTTACAGCAAAGAGGACGGTGCAGCGCTATGAGCGATAACAAGGAAGTAATTCTCAGCGTACGCGGGATCACCCGGGATTATGTGACCCCGGGGGGGCTGTTTGGCAAGGCCGAGACGGTGCATGCGCTCAAGGGCATCGATTTTGATCTCTTCCGCGGTGAAACCTTGGCGCTGGTTGGTGAATCCGGCTGCGGCAAGTCGACCCTTGCCCGTATTCTGACGCTTATCGACGCCCAGACCTCCGGCGAGTTGCTGATCCGGGGCAATCCGGTGAATATCGCCAAGAAGAAGGTCTCGGCGGAAATGCGGCGGCGGATCCAGATCGTGTTCCAGAATCCCTATGGCTCGCTCAACCCGCGCCAGAAGGTCGGGGCCGTGCTGGAAGAGCCGCTCAAGATCAACAATCCGGAAATGTCCGCCGAGGAACGGCGCCAGAAGGCTATGGACATGTTGCTCAAGGTGGGGCTGAAGAAAGAGCATTTCGGCCGCTATCCGCACATGTTCTCGGGCGGCCAGCGTCAGCGCATCGCCATTGGCCGCGCCCTGATGCTCAATCCGCGTATGCTGGTGCTCGATGAGCCGGTGTCGGCGCTCGATCTGTCCATTCAGGCCCAGATTCTCAACCTGCTCAAAGACCTGCAGGAAGAGTTCAATCTCTCCTATCTCTTCATCTCGCACGATCTCAGTGTCGTGAAATACTTCGCCGATCGGGTGATGGTGATGTATTTCGGCGAGATCGTGGAAAGCGGAACGCGGGACGAGATCTTCTCCAATCCGCAGCATGAATACACAAGGACGCTGTTGGCAGCGACGCCGAAGACCAGCATCGAGTCCATTCGTGAACGCGTGCTGGCAGGCAAGGCAACCGCCTGATACTGCTTTCGTGTTTGGCATTCAAGCCCGCCGGACGGTGTTCCGGCGGGCTTTTTTGTGCCTTGAGGGGGGCGACCAGAACAGATGAACGCACTGTAACTTGCCGCTACCCTTGCCTTGCGCCTATGGTTTTTCCCGTATGATTGAAAGCAACGGGAGTTTTGAATGTATCTGGTGATGAACAGGTTTCGCGTCAAAGTCGGCTCGGAAGCTGCCTTCGAGGAAATCTGGCGGTCGCGTGAAAGCAAGCTGTTGGAGCGGGATGGCTTTGTCCGCTTTGATCTGCTGAGAGGCGCTGAAAAGGAAGGCTATGTGCTGTTTGCCTCGCATGCCCTGTGGCGCGACAAGGAGGCCTTTGCGGACTGGACAAAGTCGCAGCAGTTCCGTGCGTCGCATGGCAAGCCGAAGAGCGAGCAGACCGTGGACTATGCCGGCCCTCCGGTGCTCGAGTGCTTCGAGGTTATCGACGATCTGACAATCGTTGCTTGAGGACCGGTGTGCTGCCTAGCCCAGATAGGCCTTCAAGGCATCGGACGGGTTGGCGAAAAAGGCGTCCGCCTTGCCAACCTGTGCGATGGTTCCGTCCTGTACCAGAGCGATCTGGTCGGCCGCGAGCCTTGCGTCATCGGGGTGATGGGTGACCATGATGATGGTCTGGCCGTTTTTTTCTGCCAGATCTCGCACCAGCTGCAACATGCCCTTGCGCAGAGCGGGGCCGAGGGCTGCGAAAGGTTCGTCCAGAAGCAGCACCGGCCGCCTGCGAAGGATGGCGCGGGCAAGGCTCGCCCGCTGGCGCTGGCCGCCTGAAAGGGCCCGCGGCAGGCGCTTGCCCATGCCGTCGAGTCCCACCTGTGCCAGAGCCTCCTCCACTTGCTGCCATTCTGCCCTGCCAAGCTTCAAAGACGGATCGACCCCCAGCCCGACATTCTGTTCCACCGTCATGTGGTTGAACAGGTTATGCTCCTGAAACAGCATCGACACCGGGCGGTCAGCCGGTGCGAGGAAGGCCATGTCCCTGCCATCGATGAACAGTTGGCCGTTGTCGTGGGGCAGAAAACCGGCGATGGCATTGAGGATGGTGCTCTTGCCAGCGCCGGAAGGGCCAATGAGGGCACAGAAGCTGCCTGCGGCAACCTCAAGACTGACGGTCATTTGCCAGTCATCGAGTGCGATGAAAAGATGGTCAAGTCTGATCACGGCCGGCCAGTCCTTTGTCGAAGAGGAGGAAGAAAGCAAAGGCAACCGCCGTCAGGAGGAGGCCTGAGCCATAGGCCTGATCCATGCGGTAGGCTCCCATTTGCTGATAGAGATAGAGAGGAAGCGTCGGGGCCGTTGGCGAGCCGAACAGAGCAATCACGCCCAGATCGCCGATGGAGAGCGCTGCAGTGATACCGAGGCTGAGGCCAATGGGCTTGCGCATCAACGGCCAGTGGACAAGCCGCATGGCTGTGCGACGGGACATGCCCAACTGCTGGATCTGGCGGCCGTGGTCGCGCTTGATCTGCCCCATGGCCGGGCCGATCAGGATGAGCGCGAAGGGCACGGCCTGCAACCCGTTGAGCAGGGCAGTGAGGGGCAGGGCCAGCCTGTCGATGGGGATGTGCTGATTGAGCAGGATGAAAAGGCCGGCTCCCAATGCAATCGGCGGGGCTACCATGATGGCGAATCCCGGCAGTTCCACCAATCGTTTTGTCTTGCCCTGGAGGTGGATGGACAATTGGGCCAGCGGCAGGCTGATCAGTCCCATGACAACACAGGAACCGAGCGCGACCGCGATCGAACGTGCTGTTGCTGGCAGGAGGGCCGAGAATTCCAGATCATAGGCAAGGAGCCCATGCAGACCGCGGATGAAGGCCGCAAGCAACGGCAGCGCCAGAAAGACGAGGGTGAGGGTTATGGCCGCGCCGTCAAAGATGCGCGCCAGACGGGAGGTCCGGTCACCGCGCGGCACAGAGCCGCCAAGGCTTTCGCCGGTGTCATGGTCGCGGGCGATCAGCCGGGAAACGAGGGCAAGCCCGGCACAAAGCAGGATCTGCAGGAAGGCCAGAAGGGACGCCCGTTGCAGGTCGAAGTCATAGCGGATGGCCTGATAAATCGCCAGTTCGATGGTGGTTGCCTTGGGGCCTCCGCCCAGGGCGAGCACGACCGTGAAGCTGGTGGCGCAGAGAAGGAAGACAATGGCAAAGACGCCGGGCAGTCTTTCCTTCAGCATGGGCCATTCGATGTGGCGGGCAATGGCACCGGACCCCATGCCGAGCTGGGTGGCAAGGCGCCATTGTTCGGGGGGGATGGCCAGCCATCCCTGCAACAGGATGCGGGTAGCCAACGGCAGATTGAAGAACACATGGGCCAGCAGGATGCCGGAAAGACCGTAGATGGAGAAATCGCCGTAGCCGAGGCTCGTGACGAGCCCGTGCACCGGACCGGTCTTGCCCCAGACGGCCAACAGGCCAAGGATGGCAACGATTACCGGCAGGATGAACGGTGCGCCAAACAGCGACAGGATTGCGGTCTTGCCGAAGAAGTCCCGGCTGGCCAATGCCCGGGCAAGGGGCAGGGCCAGAAGCGTCGACAGGATCGCCGACAGTGCAGCCTGCATGAGCGTGAAGCTGATGGCGCGGCGGACATAGATGTCATCGAAAACAGCGAGCGGAAAGCCGCCGCCCGCAGCATCAGCTCCTGTATCGGGGGTAGCCATAGACCAGAGTGCGGCCAGACTGGCAAGGACAAGGATGAGCGGTGCCAGAAAGGCGAATGCAGCTGGAATGCCAAAGGCGAATAACTGTCGTCTGGCCAGTTTGAGCACCGAAAAATCCCTCGTCCCTGTCGATAGGCTCTGCCCGCCTGGAACGGGCGGGCCGTCTGTCATTATTTGCTGAGGGCGCCGAGCCACTCGTCAAGGGCGACCTTGCGGATGTTGGACACCTTGCCGGTGTCGAACAGCAGTGCCTTGCCCGGTCGTGCGAGATCCTTGAAGGAGGCTGGCCAGTCGGCATCGGGCAGGGCGACCGGATACATCCAGTTGGTTGTCGGGATCACCTTCTGCGCCTCCGGGCCGATCAGGTAGCTCAGGAACTGGTTGGCCAGCGTCTTGTTCTGGCTGGACTTGGTGATGGCGGCCAGTTCCACCTGCATGTAATGACCTTCGCTGAACATGGCGGCCTTGTAGTTGGTCTTGTTTTCAGCTTCGATGTGGTAGGCGGGGGAGGTGGTGTAGCTCAGCACCATGTCGGCCTGCCCCTCAAGGAACATGCCGTAGGCCTCGGACCAGCCCTTGGTAACGGTCACGATCCGCGGGCTGAGTTTCTGCCAGATTTCATCGGCCCTTTCGCCGTAGAGATTCTTGACCCACAGCAGCAGGCCCAGACCCGGCGTCGAGGAGCGAGGATCCTCGATGACGATCTTGAGGCCTTCGGGAGCATTGACCAGCTCTTCAAAGCTGGTTGGAACGGACTTCACCTTGTCACTGTCATAGACAAAGGCAAAATAGCCCCAGTCGAAGGGAACATAGGTGCTGCTGTTCCAGACAACGGGCAGTTTGAGACTGTCGACGGCGATGTTGTTGGTCTCGAACAGGCCACTCTTGTCGGCATCGGCCACAAGGTTGGAGTCAAGGCCGAGCAGCACGTCTGCCTTTGACGACGAGCCCTCAAGACGCAGGCGGTTGAAGGTCTCGGTGGCGTCGCCCGGCGCGACATATTCAACCACGCAGTCGCAGGTTTTCTCGAAGCCTTCCTTGATGGCCGGACCGGGACCCCATTCGGTGTTGAAGGAGTCATAGGCATAGACGGTCAGGATGGGCTTGGCTGCTGAAAGAGCGGACGGCGTTGCGGCGAGACTGGCGACGATGGCCATGCCGGTCGCTGCCAGAAGAACTGGGGTCAAAGCTTTCATATCATTCCTCCAAAGGATAGCGCTCTGCCGGCAAGAGCAGGCGCCATGCTGGTATGGTTCAGAACATGATGCTGCCAAGCCATGGCAGACGGGCATGCTCTCGCTATTGACCGGATTGGGTAGAGTGGAAGAAGGCTGGTTTTGACCCAATCTTCGTCGCTTCCTCCGCCGGTGTGATCCGGATCAGGTTCGACGGGTTCGCACCTCGTGCATCTCAGCCTGGTAACAGGCACCCCGGGACGGGCGTCATACTAGTGGCAACAATCCTGGAATTCAATCACAATTGGTCGATATCCGTTGAACAGTCCCTGGCATCGGGTGGTGCCGAGACCCGGGCGTGGTCGCATGCTCAGATCGGCTGGCCAGAAAGGGTTGCCTCGAGCTGCGCCTTGTTGCGTTCGACCTGTCGGGCGACGTCATCAAGATAGACGATCTCGTCTTTTGGCAGCCACTCCGGGGAGGCTTTCGGCGCGTCGGCGGTCCGCCTTGCATCCACTCTCGCGAGAAAAGCGGCAATGGGGTCGTTGACCTCGTCAAAGATCATCAGCGGTGCGTGGCCATGGCCCTTTATCTCCACCAGCTCGCAATCGGGATGGCGTCTGGTCATCTCTCTTGCAACGGACAGGGGGAGAATGTCCGAGAGGTCGCCGCGCAGGACAAGTGTCGGGCAATGGGAGAGGGCGAGAAACTGGGGCCAGAGATTGATCGTGGTCTCGCTGACGTCAACGCCTTCAAGGGCCTTGATGATATAGGGATCGAAGTCACTGACGGGCAGGCCATTCTCGTCTCGGAATGTCATCTGGGCCACCCTCTCCCAATCCCGTTCCGACAGGGTGGTGAAATGGTGGGCGTTTGCTGTCTTGACGAATTCGACGGCATCATCCCAGGTGCGAACCGGTTCGGAGCGGGTGAGATAGGTCTTGATACGTGCTACACCCATGGCATCGATTACCGGGCCGATGTCGTTGAAGACGGCTGCCGCAATGAGCGTGGGGCGCATGGCGGCGATGGCCAGCATCAGCAGACCGCCGCGTGAGGTGCCGATAAAAGCCGCTTCCGGCAGACCGGCTGCCACAAGCGTATCAATCACATCGCGGGCCTCGGTCATCACGTCGTAGTTGCGGGGATCCTTGTCATAATCCGAAGGGCCGCGGCCGCGACTGTTGAGTGTCAGCACAAGGCGCGGATGGTCCGGATCGGAAGTCAGGCGCTCGGCGAGCTGATGGAAATCGCGGCTGGTGCGCGCCAGCCCCGGCAGGCAGACAACAGGTAATCCTCTTGCTGTGTGGTCGCCAAAGGCTTCCCCGCGCAGGGTCAAGCCATCACTGGTGGTCACTTCGAAGCGTCTGACGATCTGTTGCATGGCACTTATTCCCGAACAGGATACTGCAAGGCTTGAGTCCGGCGTGTCCTGGCGGGCTCATTGTTAATACTTACAGTCTCTTGGCCGCTTCGCCAAGGGGTGATCTAAGGCCCCCTGCTTATGGCTGACCTCGCTTGAGGTCCTTGCTGATATCGAGCGTCTCATTATGGATGCGCGATTCATAGACCTGCAAATTCTCGATCAGCTTCATGACATAGTTGCGGGTTTCCGAGAAGGGGATCCGCTCGACCCAGTCAATGGCGCTGACTTCGTTGGTGCGCGGGTCGCCGAAGCGTTCGATCCATTCCGGTGGTCGTCCCGGTCCGGCGTTGTAGGCCGCAAAGGTCAGAATGTATGAACCGCCAAAGCGCTCGAGGTTTTCCTTGAGGAAGGCGCTGCCCAAAAGGACTGCGTATTTGGGATCGCTGGTAATGCGCGACTGGGAATAGGAGACGCCGAGCTTGCGGGCCGTACTCTTTGCCGTGGCGGGCAGCATCTGCATCAGGCCAAGCGCATTGGCGTGGCTGCGGGCCTTGACGTTGAACACGCTCTCCTGCTTGGTCAAGGCATAGATCAGCGCTATGTCGAGGCCATTGGTGTTGACGCCACTGGGCAGAGCATGCAGCGGGAAGGCAAGCTTGTCTACCGGCAGGCCGCGGTTGAGTGCGAGCTGACCGATCTGGACTGCATTCTGGTGCAGGGCATAGCTCTGAGCCAGCTTGTGTGCCAGTTCGATTTCTGATGGATCGTCAAGCGTGTTGGCAAGATGACGGAAGAGTGGGCCGGCTCTTTCTTCCTGTCCCACGGCCTTCAGCCGCTTGATGGCCTGTACCAACTCGCGCCGTTCAAACCGGCTCTTCTGGGCCGAGCCTGCTGCAGGAGGAGTGCGCAGATTGAGATGCTTGGCCCCCAGCTCTTCAAGGGCCAACTGGCCGTAATAGACGGTTGGATCAGCTGCGGCCTGATAGAATTTAGCCGCTCCTGCCCGATCTCCTGCCGCTTCCCAGGCGCGGCCCTGCCAATAGAGACCGCGTGCCTTGTCCTGACGACGGGTTGCCCGTTTCCAGCTGTTTTCGAAATGAACGGCAGCGGTCTTGTGGTCATTGAGATAGCGCAGGGCGAAGAAGCCCGCATGGAATTCCGCTTCCGAGAAATCGACCCCTGATTCTGCCGAATGGCGTGCCGCAATCCTGTAGGCGCGCTTGGCATCGCCATTGTTGAGCATCATGCGGGCGAGCAATCGTCTTTCGTCCCACCAGACATCATGGTTGATGAGGCGGTCTTCGTCGAGCGGTGCCTTGAGCAGCAAATCTGCGGCTTCTGTCTCCTTGTTGGCGCGGCGCAGATACTGGATCTTGGAGAAGATATACCCCGGATCGTTGCGGAGCGAACTGGGAACTGCGTTAAGCAGGGAAGCGGCATTGCGGTCGCCGCGAATGACAGCGACACGGGCGTTGACGACCTTCATCTGGGCATCCGTCAAATAGCCCTTGAGGCGCAAGGCTCCGTTGGCCCGCTCCCTGTAAAGCAGATAACTTGCCCGGTAATAGTGGTCGGCGTTGGTCAGGACGCTGCCAAGACTGGAGCGGATCTTGCTCTCCGTGTCATCGCTCAGCGCCTGCTCGCGCCAGATCGGACTGATCAATCTGGCGGCCTGTGCCTTGTTGCCAACCATCGCTTGCGAAATGGCCAGCTCGATGGCTGCTGATGTCGATGCCGGAATGCTGTTGCCAAATGCCCGCACCATTTCTGCGCCGGAGGTCGTTTCGCGGGCAACCGCTTCTTCAATGCGGCGTTTCGTCAGATCGCGGCTCGGCCACCCCGTTTTCTGTTCGTAAAAGGCCTTAATCTCACTTGCGGGCAGATCATGATAGCCGCCGATGATCAGAATGTAGGTCAGTAAGGTCCGGTCAAGAGAGGGCTTCATGCCCTTTTGAATGGCGAGCGCTGTTTTCTGATCGTTCTTGTCAAGGGCAGTCAGTGCCTCTTTCAGGGTGCCGCGTTCGGCACTGATGCCGTTGTCGTGGCGTTCAACCGCAGGCAGGGCGCTTGCTGCACTTTGCGCAGTTGGAGCCGCTTTGGGCGGTTGCAATGTCGCGCCGGATCCCACGGTCGCAACCGGCACCATCGGGTCTGTCCGGTTCTTGGGTAGAACGGTGAGATCGGCCGGCAGCATGGCGGTGTCTGTGCCCGCTTCGGCGGCTGTCCCGGCGTTGGCCCCTGTGGTCTCATTGGCTGTCTGGGCTGGCTCGGGCAGTCGCTCCGGGACGAGAGAAACAGGGGCGGGTGTCAGCGTTGAAACTGTTGGTGCCGCCATTGGTCCTGATGCGGGGCGGGCCCTCGGCACGGGAACGGTTTGCGGAAGCGTCTGGGCGACGACCAGATTTGTCGTTGCCAGAAGGCAGAGGCTTGCGATGGCGGATTTGAAGGGTGCTCTAATCATATTGTCTGAAAATGTGAGGAAAAACCGGCTTTTCATGAAGAAGACATTATTGTTGCAAAATTATGGTGAAGAAATTCCTTAGAACCGGCTCTCTTTTCGAATTCATAAGCTTATCACAGCAATGTGATGGTCATCGGGAAGGTTCGGTCATCTCGGGCTTATCACGGTTGCAAACCTGTTTTGCAGGTCGATGGGGATGAAATGACAGAAACATTGCATCTTTCGATGAAACGTGGTGATATGGGCCTCAAATCCCGGCAAATTGTCGGAAAACAGTAGCATTCCAGCAAAATGCCGGATTAATTTTTGAAAATAACGGAAATACCATGCACAAGGCATGGAAAAGATGAGGAAACGGACATGTTCAAAGGATCTTGCACTGCACTCATAACTCCTTTCAATGAGGGCGGCGTGGACTACAAGGCCTTTGAGTCTTTTGTGGACTGGCAGATCAACGAAGGCACTCATGGGCTTGTCCCGGTTGGAACGACCGGTGAATCCCCCACTCTCAGTCATGACGAACACAAGAAGGTCGTGGAGTCCTGCGTCAAGGTTGCCAACAAACGTGTTCCGGTTCTAGCTGGCGCCGGGTCCAATTCCACGCTGGAAGCGATCGATCTTGCCCAGTTTGCCGAAAAGGCCGGGGCGGACGGTGTGCTGGTCGTGACACCTTACTACAACAAGCCTTGTCAGAACGGCCTCTATGAGCATTTCAAGGCAGTGGCATCGGCGATTTCCATTCCGCTCGTCATCTACAATATTCCGCCGCGTTCAGTGATCGACATGAGCGTCGAGACGATGGCACGTCTCTATGAGGATTGCCCGAACATCGTTGGCGTCAAGGATGCCACTGGCGATCTGGTGCGTGTTACCCGTCAGCGTCTGGCCATGGGCAAGGACTTCATCCAGCTTTCCGGCGAAGATGCAACCGCGCTCGGTTTCAATGCCCAGGGCGGCCATGGCTGCATTTCAGTAACCGCCAACGTTGCTCCCAAGCTCTGCAGCCAGTTCCAGACCGCCTGCATGAACGGTGAGTGGGACAAGGCTCTGGAGTTGCACGATCTTCTGTCTCCTCTGCATCGGGCGATGTTCCTTCAGCCAAACCCGGCCGGGGCCAAATATGGTCTGTCTCGCCTTGGCAAGATCGAAAATATCGTTCGTTTGCCGCTGATGGCTGCTACGGACCCGGTAAAAGCTGAAATCGATGCTGCAATGAAGGTTGCAGGTCTGATCTAAATTGCTTATCTCTTGTGTCATGGCACAGAAGAAAAAGAAAAGCGATCCGAACAACCGCGTTGTCGCGGAGAATCGGAAGGCGCGACACGACTATGAATTTGGTGATGTTGTAGAAGCAGGATTGCTTCTGACCGGTACGGAGGTGAAGTCCCTGCGTACCGGCAAGGCAACCATTGCCGAATCCTATGCGTCTGACGAGAACGGCGAAATTGTCCTGATCAATGCCAACATACCGGAATATGATCAGGGCAACCGGTTCAACCATGATCCTCGCCGTCCGCGCAAGCTGCTGTTGCACAAACGCGAAATCGCCAAGATGAGTCAGGCTGTCCAGCGCGATGGCATGACCATCGTGCCGCTCAAGCTCTATTTTAATGACAAGGGCATCGCCAAACTGGCTGTTGCGGTCGCACGTGGCAAGAAAAACTACGACAAGCGTCAGGATGCCAAAAAGCGGGACTGGCAGCGCGACAAGGCCCGTTTGATGCGCGACAAGGGCTGAACCCGCAGAAAGCCGGTTTTAGCCGCAAATTGCGGACGCGAATTTTTCCCTCTTTTTTATTTCCGCGCAAGCTTTTCAAAGCCAAGGGTATTTTAAAGGAGGGGAAAACCCGAATTTGGGCTTCCATAATTCGGAAAGACTTCTATAAAGATGACACTTCGGTGACGCGGGGTGGAGCAGCCCGGTAGCTCGTCAGGCTCATAACCTGAAGGTCGCAGGTTCAAATCCTGCCCCCGCAACCAAAGCTCCCCTACATTCTTTTGAATGAAGGGTTGAGTGAAGAGGAAGTACTGCAAGACGTCCAAGGATTCCTTGTCTTACCGGCTTCCTTTCCCTTGGTAGGTTTTATCCATTTCACAGTGCAGTTTTCTGATCGCCTCGCATGCTCGTTGGACGGTCTCTTTCGTGTGTCTCATTTCGGGCATTTGACACCTGAAGGGCCTCGGGCGGTCGATGTTCGGGATTGTTATATCGGGTTGCTGGCCAATGGCAGGGCTTGGCACATCGAAAGTCTATCCAAGAACGCGACTGTGAGACCCAAATTGCGACGCTCAAAGAGGCGTCGAGGAGGCGAGCCACGGACCGCCGACACAGCGTGCAAGCGGGTTTGCGCAGCAGAAAAGGCCGCGCCGCCTCAAACAGCTTCTTTCATCCGCCAGCACAAAGGTTCCTGCCTCAGAAGGGGCTATCGGCATTTTATTTGGAACAATTTGCGTTCAGCACCATTGACCTTCCAGTTACTGGAAGCACCATGTTGGTGTCATCGAACGAGAAACCCTTTTGAGGCGACGGTGCGAATCCCGCTTCGGAAGGCCCAGTCAGCCATATCCCGAAGCAAAATGCCAAGACCGCTGCCTGCCAAGGGATGGAGAGGATCATCATGACTCAGACATCGAATGGCATCTACCAATTGCAGGGTATGTCCTGCGGAAACTGCGCCCGGCACGCCGAGAAAGTTGCCAAGCACATCGATGGTGTTTCCAGTGCCACAGTCGACCTCGACCATCAGACTATTTCCCTTTCCTTTGACCATCCCATAGATGAAAGCCAACTGTTGGAAGCTTTCGACACGATTGGCTATTCCGCCGTCACGTCGCTCACTGAACTCGCCATCAGCGGGATGAAGTGCAATGGCTGTGCCAGCAAGGTGCAAGGCGCCCTCAAAGCCACGCCGGGGGTTCTGCATTCCAGTTTGGAGCTCGCTGACGGCAAGGCAACCGTCAAATATTGGAAAGGGCGAACCGATCCCAAACAGCTTGCCGCTGTTGTCAATGAGCTCGGCTTTCCGGCAACCGTTGCCGCGCAAGAAAGCGATGCCGCCTGACGCGCCCTTGACGGAGATGAGGCAGGGAGGCGCCACACATCCTTTATCGAAAACAGAATGACAGGAGGCTGTCATGACCAGCCAGGACAATACACACCACCACGACCATCATGACCACGAAAATGGGCATGGGCACGTCCATTCCCACGCGCACGACCACCATGATGGGCATACCCATGGCCACCAGCACCATGACCATCATCATGGTTCGACCGAACCGGGAACAGAAACCGCGACGGACCCGGTTTGCGGAATGCAGGTGACGGTGAAGGAGGGCGTGCGTTCCGAGCTGTATGATGGTGAAAGCTTCTATTTCTGTTCAGATGGTTGTCACGAGAAGTTCAGGGCTGATCCCTATTTTTATGCTTCAGGGCATGCCAAAGAGGTCGGCCAGCAGACCCCGCAGGGTACCCAGTGGACCTGCCCGATGCACCCCGAAATCGTCCGTGACGAGCCTGGTTCCTGTCCCATATGCGGCATGGCGCTGGAGCCTACGGTTCCCTCGGATGAACCTTCCGATGAACTGGTCGACTTTACCCGTCGGCTCTGGATCAGTGTGGCAGCAGCCATTCCGCTGATGATCCTAACCATGGGCGGCATGGTTGGCATTCCGGTAAGGGAATGGTTCGGGCACCAGCTGGCTGCCTATATTGAATTTGTGATTGCCACACCGATTGTCTTCTGGGCAGCCCAGCCCTTCTTCAAACGCGGTTGGGACTCGATCCGCAATGCGTCGCCCAACATGTGGACGCTGATCTCGCTCGGCGTTGGTGCTGCCTATATTTACTCGCTCTTTGCGACCTTCCTGCCCGGTGTGTTTCCTGAGCAGTATCGCAGCGCCGAAGGGGTCGACACCTATTTCGAAGCGTCAGTGGTCATCGTTGCCCTCATTTTCGTCGGGCAGGTGCTCGAACTGCGCGCGCGCGAGCGGACGGGCGACGCCATCCGGGCTCTGCTCGATCTTGCCCCCAAGACGGCACGACGCATCCTGCCCGATGGCAGCGAATATGACGCGCCTCTGGAGAATGTGGTGGTGGGCGATTTGTTGCGCATCCGCCCCGGTGACAGCATTCCGGTGGACGGTGAAGTGACAGAGGGGCACTCATTGATTGACGAGAGCATGCTCACCGGCGAGCCGGTGCCAATCGAAAAGAACGAGGGTGACAAGGTGACCGGCGGCACGATCAACAAGAACGGTACGCTGGCCGTCCGGGCCACCCATATCGGCGCAGAGACCGTTCTGTCCCAGATTGTCGGCATGGTTTCCAGCGCTCGCCAATCCCGTGCCCCCATTCAGGGGCTGGCGGACAAGGTTTCGGCCATTTTCGTGCCGACTGTTGTCGCGGCGGCTTTGCTGGCCTTTGTCATCTGGCTGATCTTTGGGCCAGATCCCGCACTGGCCTTTGCCATCGCTGCGGCGGTGTCGGTCCTGATCATTGCCTGTCCCTGTGCTCTTGGTCTGGCAACCCCCATTTCGATTACCACGGCAGCAGGGCGTGGCGCGCAGGCTGGCGTGCTGATCAAGGATGCCGAAGCGCTTGAACGCATGGCGCGGGTTGACACCGTGATCGTTGACAAGACCGGCACCCTCACGGAAGGCAAGCCGAAACTCACCGATGTGGTGTCGCTGGGCAGCCTTGAGGAGGAGACCGTACTGGCGATGGCAGCCGCTCTCGAAAGAGGATCGGAACATCCGCTGGCGGAGGCCATTGTCAGCGGCGCAAGGGAACGCGGTGCGGAACGGCTTGAGTCTTGCGACTTCGAGGCCATGACAGGCAAGGGCGTGAAAGGCACGGTGAAGGGCAAGTCGGTAGCCCTTGGCAACGCCGCCATGCTTGATGTCCTGTCGATTGCAACGGGTGAAGATCCCAGACAGGCCGAAGCACTTCAGGAAGGGGGCAAGACCGCCATGTACGTGGCAATTGATGGCAAACTCGCTGGTATCGTGGCCGTTGCCGACCCCATCAAGGAAACGACAGCGAAGGCCATCGAGGACCTGCATGCGCTGGGGCTGACTGTCATCATGGCCACCGGCGACAACGAACGCACGGCCAAGGTAGTGGCCAGCAAGCTTGGCATTGATGAAGTGCGGGCAGGGGTTCTGCCGGAAGACAAGAAGGAGCTTGTCGAGGAGCTTCACAAGAAGGGCGCCTTTGTTGCGATGGCTGGTGACGGCGTCAACGACGCCCCGGCGCTGGCGGCGGCCGATGTCGGTATCGCCATGGGGACCGGTGCAGACGTGGCGATGGAAAGCGCAGGTATCACCCTTCTTGGTGGCGATCTCTCCGGTATCGTGCGGGCGAGAAAGCTGGCGACAAAGACGCTGCGCAACATCAAGCAGAATCTTTTCTTTGCCTTTGTCTACAATTCGGCGGGTGTGCCGCTGGCTGCCGGTATCCTCTATCCGGTGTTCGGTCTGCTGCTCTCGCCGATGATCGCGGCCGCGGCCATGAGCCTGTCGTCCGTCTCGGTGATTGCCAATGCCCTGCGACTTCGGCGGGTCAAGCTCTAGCCGCAGGGTGTCATGTCATGCAGCCAGAGCAGAAAACTGAAAGGATAGAATCATGTATGGCAACGGAATGGGATTTGGAATGGGCTTCGGCTTTGGCGGTATCGGGATGTGGCTTGTCCTGATCATCGGCATTCTGATCATCGCCGCCCTCGTCAAATATCTGCTGAAGTGACACTCGATCGCTTTTATCCGGTCTCTTCTTCAATGCGGATCATGGCCCTCGGCAATCATCAGGTGATGCATCTGATGATGCGCACCGATGGTCATCACTCCGTAGAAGCCCAACGCAGCAATCTTTGCCAAGTCAGTCGGCTCTGATGCCGTTATGGTCATGGTCGCGCCGTCATCGATGGTTTCGGTTTCGACTGACCAGCCGGTATCGGCGGACAGCATGGGCGCGTGGGCGGTCACCATGCGCTGGATGGAAGCAATGGTGCGGCCCTCGCCAGTGACCCGAAATACAGTCGACTGATCTGTCGTGGTGCGTTCAACCTTTGAATTGAGGGTGACTTCGCTCATGTCGATCAGATGCGCACGCAGCGCATCAATCGACACGTTCGACCAGTCGGTTGCCGGATTGCTCTGCAGGATCGAGACAATCTCGGCAATGGTGGCAAAAGCTCCCTGACCAGCCTCGGTCGGCGTGAACATCGCACCGGTTCCTGACGTGGCGTCCGCGTGCATGGCTGTATCATGCATGCCGCTCATGCCCGTCATCCCGGACATATCTGTTCCAGAGGCACTCATATCATGTGCTTGATGGCTGTGTTGGGCGGTGGCTGCCCCTGGAATCATCAGGAGCAAAAGAGCGATCAGAAATGATTTCACAAGACTTCTCCTGTTGAGTTTTCCATAAGCCAAGATTGCGAAACAGCTTGTTTAGGAATCTTGCCAAAGGGTCAATTATGTCAATCTGTTCAATTGCATAGAAGATTAGTCCAGAACGGCGAGAGGCTGGAAAACCGGGGCTTGACCTTCCTGCCGCTGGAGCCTTTAAGGTCTTCGCAATTTTGTGACTTTGTCATGCATCTTTTTATGGCATGATGCTGGCAGTTCAGGCAACAGGACCATTGGAATGATGCGCCTTACGGCTCGATTTGGATGGATAGGATACACGCTCCTTGTGGTGAGCGTGGTTTGTCTTGTCTATTCGGGTGGCAGCTTCACGCACGCCGGCGAGGTCCAGATGGCAAGCCAGATGATGGAGAAAGATCATCACACGAACCAGGTGACCAGACAGGATGCCCTGCCTTGTCAGGACTGCCCGACAATGAAGGATGAGCACCAGATGCATTGTGGCGCTCCGATCCTGGTCCTAGGCATCGAGATCTCTGCCCATCGGCCGACAACCCCTTATGACGTCCCCGCGCATAAAGTCCGCGATCTGATCGCGCAAATCTTTACACCCGATCCACCGCCTCCTCGTAACGCCTGATTGATTTTGAAACCTCGGATCCAATCTCAATCAAAGGCGAGTTCACATGAGAAAATCATTAGCGGTTGCAGCAGCCCTGACGGCTGTGGCGCCGACATCCATTGCTCTGCAAGCATCGGCCCATGAAGGGGCGACAGGCATCGTCGAGACGCGCATGCATGCCATGAAGAAGATGGGCAAGGCGACGCGCAGCCTCAAGGACATGATGGCAGACAAGGACAGCTACAGTGCCGACGATGTTCGCAAGCAGGCCAAGATCATCAAGCTGCATGCTGGGCGGAAGCTCACAAAACAGTTTCCCGAAGGATCGCTTCAGGAACCAACCCATGCGAAGCCGGAAATCTGGACGGACTGGGATCGCTTTTCGCAACTGGCAAACCAGCTGGAAAATCTTGCCAGTGGCCTTGAACTGGCTGCGGACAATGGCTTGATGATGGAAGGGCGCGGCTCCATGATGAATGGCAAGGCCCATATGAGTGGCATGATGGGGAGCAGCACCCCAGACCCCAACGTGTTAGGACAAATGCCCGCAGATGGTGTCTATTCGATGCTCGTCGAGACCTGTGCAGCCTGCCACAGCGCATTTCGAGCCAGAAAACCCTGATATCCGGACCCTTCGCATTTTAATCGACATATTGATTGCCGTCGCGCTTTGCCAGAAGCAAAGCGGGCGGTAGCAGCGATCGGATGAACCGGAACCGGTTCCCGCGCTGCGATCTACAATTGGAATAGACCCATGAAGATCAACAGACGAGATTTTTTCCGGCTCGGTGCTGGCGCCACGGCGGCGACTGTCCTTGCCCCCTATCACTTTGCCCTTGCCGACGACGGCTTTCTGGAAATCCGGGCCGTGAAAGCCGCGCAATCGCTCTATCCGGATAGCCCGACATCAACCCTTTGGACCTATAACGGCACAGCACCCGGCCCTGAAATCCGCGTCAAACAGGGCGAGCGGGTGAGGGTTCGCTTTATCAACGAATTGGAGGAGCCTTCCTCGATCCACTGGCACGGAATCCGCATCGACAACGCCATGGATGGTGTCCCCGGCCTCACACAGGAGGCTGTCAGACCGGGCGAGCGCTTCGAGTATGACTTCGTGGTGCCCGATGCCGGGACCTATTGGTATCACGCTCACAACAAAAGCTGGAATCAGGTCGGGCGGGGGCTTTACGGCCCGCTGATTGTGGAGGAGCCTTACCCGGCATTTGATGCCGAGCATGACATGACGCTGGTTATCGATGACTGGCTGCTCAATCAGAACGGCCAGTTCGATGAAGGCTCGATGGGCATGATGATGGACTGGAGCCACGGCGGCAGGCTGGGCAACTGGATCACTGTCAATGGTATCAGCCACCCGGAGCTGACCCTGAAAGCCGGGGAGGCCTATCGTCTGCGTCTCATCAACGTCTGCAATGCCCGTACCCTGGAGCTGGATCCAAACCGTTTCGACGCGAAGATCCTGGCCTTTGACGGTCAGCCGTTGCCAGAGCCGATTGCCATGCCCTATGAGCCCTATCTGCTGTCCTCGGCCCAGCGCGTCGATCTGTTGGTCATTCCGAAACTGGGGCAGGATTTTGCCTTGGAAGAGCTCTCCGGCAATTCGCCTTTTCCTTTCCTCACCTTCCACGTCACAGAAACGGGCTCCGGGTCAGCCATGGTTCCGAAGCTCAAGCCCAACCCGCTTGCTGAGCCGGATCTGGCGCAGGCAACGGTTCATCCTCTGCTGATCACCGGCGGTGCCATGGGGCGGTTTGACGGCATTACCTTTGAAGGCAAGCCCCTTGGCCGGGAAAGCATGATGCAGAGCAGGCAATTCTGGGCTTTCAATGGGGTTGCCAATTTGCCAGAGCAGCAATTCTTCACCGCAAAGCGTGGGGAAACGGTCATCATTGAAATGGTCAACGATACCGTCTGGCCCCATGCGATGCATGTCCATGGCCATCACTTCCGCATTGAGGAGCGCGAGGGCAGCACAATCGATGAAGGGCGCCCGTGGAAGGACACGTTTCTGATTGGCCCCAGTCAGACAACAAAAATCGCCTTCGTTGCGGACAATCCAGGGAAATGGCTGCTTCATTGCCATATGCTCGAACACGCCGCAGCCGGCATGACAACGTGGTTCGAGGTGGTTTGATGGCAAGCAAGAAGACGAGCCGCGCGAAACGTTCCATGCCAAACGTTGTCGTTCTGGCAACCATCCTGTCGGGCGTTCTTGCTGCAGGCCTTGGCGGGATGCTCTATGCAACAGACCGGAGTTCTGCCGGTCTGTTGCGCCCCGATGACAGGGTGATTGTGGTACAAGGCAAGGCCATCTATGCCGAACAATGTGCCTCCTGTCATGGCAATAGCCTCGAAGGCCAGCCCAACTGGCGCGAGGCCAATGAAAATGGTCGCCTGCCAGCGCCGCCGCATGATGAAACGGGTCACACCTGGCATCATGCGGACGAGGTATTGTTCGGGGTTACCAAATATGGTTTGGCCCAGATCGCCAATATGCCGGACTATCAGACTGATATGCCTGTGTTCAAGGATGTTCTGAGCGATGAGGAAATCATTGCTGCACTCTCCTACATCAAAAGCCGCTGGCCAGCCCAGATCCGGCAAATGCACGACCAGAGAAACACCATGAAATGAGGGGCTGACGACGGTTAGCTTCCGTATCTGACGAAAGGATTTCTGGCATCGTGAGTGAATGGGCACCCGCTCGACGCTGCATGACAGTGTTCTGCTTTCTGCCCTTCTCTCACGGAGCATGTGTCTACATGAAAACACTGATATCCTCTTGTCTTGCTGAGGTTTTTTGTCAGACATCTGTTAAGAGCCACTGGAGAGAACCTCTGGTCGCTTGATCTTTTTGTTAGACTATGTATCTAGGCCATAAGTATTATTTGCATTTCTGGTGAAGTGCTTCCCCGCTTATGGAGTCCCACTTATGTCCGCTCATTCCGGTAAACTTGCCAATCCGGCCGTCGTTGGTCTGGCTGGCTTTGGCCTGACCACATTCTTGCTGCAAATTCACAATCTTGGGCTTATGGAGATCGGCCCCGTTCTTTGGACAGGTCTGCTTTACGGTGGTCTGGCCCAGATGATTGCCGGATTTCAGGAACAGAAGACCGGCAACAGCTTCGGCTATAGCGCCTTCGTATCCTATGGTGCTTTCTGGATTGCGCTTTGCCTGATCTTCATCGGCAATCACTTTGGCATCTACGAATCCAGCGCGACCGATATCGGCTGGTTCCTGCTTGGCTGGGGGATCTACACGGGGCTGATGGTTCTCAGCGCCGTACGCGTCCACATGGCCATGGCAACCACCTTTATTTCGCTGTTCCTGGGCTTTGCCGGCCTTGCAATCGGTCACTTCGGCTTTCCGGTGATGAATACCGTCGCCGCCGTCATTCTTCTCTTCTGTGCTGCCAATGCCTGGTACATGATGGCGGGTGAGATTTTGAAGGATGTCTATGGCCGCGAAATCCTGCCGATGGGCAAGCCTTTGGTTGGTGGCAATCACAAAACGGCTGTCATCGATGCTGATCTGAAGGTTGAACCAGCCGAGTAGATCACGCATTCCGGGGCAGTCTCGATCTGCTTTCGGGCTATTCGTTCGATATTAAAAGGCAGGTCCGGTGGCCTGCCTTTTTCATGGTCTATTCTGTGGGAAGGCTGGCCCTATCGGGAGGCTCCATCGCCCTTTCCGATGTGTTCCTCACGCCAGGCTTCATAGCGAGCCTTGTTCTCTGCGTTGGCGGGATAGAGGCCAGTCAGGGCGTGGCCTGCATTGACTTCGCGCAGGATCCAGCCTTCGAAGCGCTCCTGTTCGATGCCAAGATCAACGACTTCATCGACCAGCTTTGCCGGAATGACCACGGCCCCATCATCATCGGCCACAATCAGGTCGTCGGGGAAGATTGCCACCCCGCCACACGCGATTGGCTCTTGCCAGCTTACAAAGGTGAGGCTGGCGATGGCTGGCGAGGCCGCAACGCCTGCGCACCAGACCGGCAATCCCGTTTCAATAATGCCGGCGGCATCGCGCACGACCCCATCGGATACGAGACCAGCAACATTGCGTTTCGCCATGCGTGCGCAGAGGATATCGCCGAGAATTCCGGCATCCCGCACCCCCATTGCATCAAACACGGCAATCACCCCTTCCGGCATCGCCTCGATGGCCGCACGGGTCGAGGTCGGGGACGACCAGCTGTCGGGGTTTGCCAGATCTTCCCTTGCCGGGATGAACCGCATGGTGAAAGCCCGCCCTACAACCCGGGTCTGGCCGGACTTGAGAGGCCCCGCATTCCGCATCCAGACACTCCTGAGACCCTTTTTGATCAGAATGGTGGTCAGTGTCGCAGTGGTTACGGTCTTCAGCAAACTGATTGCCCGTTTCTCATCATAGGGGAGTGCTTTTTCGGTCATGGCTATTCTCATTTGTCGATTGTTCATGTGTCCGCCCGAAAGGCTCGGAAGAACGAGGACCTGCACAATGGGGGGAATATTCCGCTGAGGTAGGTGAGGGGGAGTAGAGCTGATCCGGGGGCGGGCGGTCAAGCGATGAGTTGGGGCCATTGCCTTATTGGCGACTCTTCAGCTCCGAGAAAATTTAATCTGGCGCAGATGTGCCCTCAGTGAGGCGGTGGGATCCAAAGCTGGGAAGCAAGTCTGGGCTACTGTGATATGGTGGTTATCCACTATGAGAAATAACTGTTGCATCTTGGTGATTTAGCTTATACAAGGTGCGCAGCGTCAAACGCTGGAGCGATATGCAGGGATGCCACCATAGTGTGCCCTCGCAGCCAACTTCTGAAGATATTTCAAGGATCAGTCTTGAAGTGTTCTGAACGGAAACCGAATGGTCTTTCGAAGGTTGGTGTCGTGAACTGGATTTATCGCGGGGTGGAGCAGCCCGGTAGCTCGTCAGGCTCATAACCTGAAGGTCGTAGGTTCAAATCCTACCCCCGCAACCAATTTTCGCCCGTTAACTCAATGAGTTTGCGGGTTTTTTATTTTCTAAAACGTTTAGCCGGAATTTCAACTTGTCGCAGGGCCGTCGCCAAGACGGTATTCGCGGGCACTTGGGATTCTCCCTGTCGGTTGCTCTGGGCCGTTAAACCCTTCCTTGGTCATTGCCTTCCAGTTTTTCGGTCGATCAGCATGAAGAGTTTTGCTTCTCATGGCCTCGACGTGCATGGGGCCTTCGTCGCCTGCATCCGAAACCATTCTTTCGATGGCTCGAAGGCCAGTGATCCACTGTCCTTCGAGCCGGATAGCTCACGCGGGGCTGATCAGACCCACGGATGGTTTTCATAACTGTCGGTGCCCACTCCTGCCTTTTCAATGCGGTGATGCTGGTTGGAGATCCCTCCTAGAGCGTGAAAGCTGCTTTGAAGGCTTCCAGTGCCTTTTCAACATCTGCTTTGGCAAAGGCCTCCATGCCGACCGGTCCGGAATAACCCATGTCGGCGAGCGCCCGGGCTATGGCAGGATAGTTGATTTCGCCGGTTCCCGGCTCACAACGACCGGGCACATCAGCCACCTGGACTTCCCCGATCCACGGCAGGCAGGCCTTGCAGGTTTCGATCAGGTTTCCCTCTCCTATCTGCACATGGTAGAGGTCAAGATTGAGGCGGAGTCTGGGATGGTTGACTGAGGAGACCAGTGCCAAAGTGTCTTCGGCCCGTGCAAACGGGGTGCCGGGATGATCGACAGGCAAGTTGAGATTCTCCAGTGTGAAGACCACGCCTTCCTCTTCGGCCATATCTGCAACGCGCGCCAGAGTATCGCGTGCCTTGAGCCACATGGGGCCAGTCACGACTTCACAGGGTAAAGCGGGAAGACCTCCTTCACCCAATCCTGTGCCGTGCAGGTTGAGCCGTGCCACGCCCAGGCGTTTGCCGATTTGGGCCGTTTGCCGAGCTGTCCTCAACAGTTCGTCTGCTCCGTCATCGTCCGCCAGACGCCCGGTCAAGTACCCATTCATGATAGAGAATGTAGCCCCTGTGGTTTCCAATTTTCTAAGATCATGGTCTGGCCAGTTCCACAGTCCAACCTGAAAACCCATTTCCTTGAGGCGCGAACAGCGCCATTCGATCGGTTTCTCCTGCCATATCATTTCCGCACAGACTGCGAGGGTAAAGGGTGTCAAGATCTGGGTCCTCCTCAATTGATCTGCCCGATTTCAGCCAGATGCGTATTTGTCGTGACTGCCTCCAAGCAGTCTTCTTGCCCATCTGGTGTTTATATGAGAGCGCATTTTGCACTCGAGAGCAATATTGATTTGCACACGAGTGCAAAATTTCTGGTGTTAACAGCAGTCTTGCACTATTGTGTTGAGTTCAAGGAGTGGAAAATGACGGAAGATGTTGCAGAACAGACCCACAAGGCAAGCACAGCCGACGACGTGGCTGCTCTGGCAGGGGTATCGCGCTGGACCGTCAATCGGGCTTTTCGCCGCGATGCATCCATCTCGAAGAAGAGTCTCAAGAAGGTCCTGGAAGCGGCCGAAACGCTCGGCTATGTGCCAGATCTTTCCGCATCCAGCCTGAAATCCGGCCAAAGCAATCTGGTTGCTCTGATCATGGATGACTTCGCCAACCCGCATAAGCTGCTGATGCTTGAGCGGCTGACCCGTGTATTGCGCCGGAATGGTTGGGACACTCTGCTGGTGAACATGCTGGATGAGGAAGATGCGCCGCGTGCTCTGCTCAATGTGAGCCAAAGGCGGGTGGATGCTGCTGTGTTGATTGGTGTCGACTTCAACGATCAGGTGTTGGATACGGCGAGAGGTGCGCGACGCATCCGGAAGCTGGTGGTCTTTGCCCGCAAGTCCGAACATCGGAATACCATCTCGATTTGCTGTGACGACATGGGAGCAATGGCAACCATGGCCGACTATGTGATCGGGAAGGGGTACAGGAAACCGCTGTTCATCGCCGGGCCTGAGGCGCGGTCAGCCCGTTTGCTGCGCAAGGAAGGCTTCTGCAATAAATGGTTTGAAACCTTTAGGGAAACGCCGTCTTCCATCTCCATACCCGCTTATGATCCATTATCATCCTGCGACCATGTGGCCGATTTTTTGAAGAGCCTGTCGGAGGGCGCTCTGCCCGATATACTGGTTTGCGAAAATGACGCTCTGGCCATGGGCGCGATTGATGCCGTCCGCTACCGGGTTGGTTTGCGCGTTCCCGAAGACATGGCTGTTGTCGGCTTTGATGATGTTCCGCAAGCAGCGAGCCTCAATTATCGATTGACGACTTACAGCCAGCCGATCACTGCCATGGCAGATGGCTTGGTCGAAATATTGCAAGATGATCAGAAACTGGACCGCTATGACAGCTTCAAGGGACACATCGTCATACGCGATAGTGCGTGAAAGGTCTTGCCCAACCCAACCTGAATGGCATGCCGCGGGCCAGCGAGCGCCAACAGTTGTTGACGAATTGCTGTCGTGATCTGGAGAGGCGACAAGCATGGGGTCCGGGATGCTGGGCATCTGGCTGGAAAGCACCGCTTCCGACAGGCCGGATATTCCATGGAAAAGGCGCGTGGTTTTCTATGGCAGTATCATGCAGATATGACGGGAAATTTCGGGGCGCATCATGAATGCGCACAAACAGCAGGAACCGCTTTGCTGTTCAGGTTCCAGACACTGATGATTTCAAACGTTGAAGCTGAAATAAATAATGCGCGAAGTGGACGCTTGTAAGCGGCATGTTGATAGTCAACATGGCTTCTGAAGGCATTCTCCGCCACTATTCGTATACTGGCGGTTCCGTCTTGCCCTACCGAACAAAAACGTCAGGTCATCGGGCATTGACATCAAATGCTAGGGAAGCAGGTCCCTACGAAGTCTCTTCTTCTGGACAGCTCAGGAAAAGCAGCTTGCCACATTCACTGGGCATCACAAGCGCTTCCGATTGCGAGAAAGACAGATCAACCTTGCGCTGGATGATGTCGATTTGGTGAAAATGACATGTTTTGGGTTGGGTGAAGTTTCGCAAACGCCCCAACATCGATGCTTGTAACATATCGCCGAGTGGCTCAAATCAGGGCTCCAGATGGGCTGAAGCCTCCTTCAATTCTTGCGCCCGGTTGTTACAAGACATTTGATGTCGGACGGTTCAAAGTGCGAGTCTCGCAGTTTCTTCTCAACAACCCAAGCAAGAGTTTTACATGGAGCCTCTGTCGAGTTCGCGCATGCGGAATTCCAGATCGTAAAGATCGACGGCACCATTCAGGATGGATTCATGACGTTCTTTTTCGCTCGGGATCTGAAACACGTTCAGGATTTTTTTCAGATTGATCATTTTTCTGGTTCCTTGTTCCGGTTTGAGAGATTGGACTTGATGTACATACAAATACTCAAAAGTTGCAGTTTTCACCAGATACAAGAACTTTGAGTAGATATGCATGAAATGCATGTCAAAAATTGAGTTGCGGCAAAATAGGGTGTAAATAGGTAATTGGTATACATATGGGCGATGCTGCCCGACTTCGCTCTTGGGGTGGTTGAGGGCTTGTTTCACCAAGATTTCTCCCGCAGTAGCCGATAAACGAAGCTCATAAAGGCTTCGCTTGCTCTTTACATCCCAAATGATGTTTTCTGAGCTGCCTCGACTTGCGGACAGTGCGCCATTCCAAACGGATGTCTGATTGGACGTCTTTTCCGGCAAGCTGGTGGAGATAAGTGGTCTGGTTTTGGAGAAGAAGGTTACTCTGCCTTTGCCCAAGCCATTGCTGGCCGTCGAACCGTATGCGAGTTCCCAAATACGGAGAGTGCAGGAGGGGGCAGGCACAGTCGGGATTGATGATGGCTACTCCGCCAAGTCCATGCTTGATGTTGCGAGAGCAGATGTCGGCAAGTTGCCGATCAGGCAGGTGGCAGAAATGCCTTTGGGCCCGGAGCCAGAGAGCGGACGCTTGGGCGAAGGATCCGCCCAAGCAGAATTGAAATGTATCGACCTTTTCAAAAGGGTCTACAGACAGCTGCGATGCGTCAGATGGTTTCCCTTGTCGTCAAGCCCAGTAAGACGGAGGTGTGCCGATGCATCCTGTCCGAGGGACGCGCTTTGCATCTCAGGAAACAGTGAGGACATCCCGCAGGCTACATGCAAGGCTGGTTGCCTCCCGGGCGTCCTCGATGCTGCTCGGCGTCGGTCCGCCACTGCGAACGGCTTCTACAAACGCGCGCGCTTCATTGAGGAAGGCCTCGTCGAACCGTTCGAAGAAGTCCACTTGTCCGCAAATCGTGCGGCTGCCGTCACGCTCGAGGGTCAGCGGCTGGCGGGGAATTGCCTTGCCGATCTCAACGGTTCCCTTGGTTCCCGCGATGATCATGTTGGCTTCATAGCCACGGTGTGACGTCCGTGAGACATGGAAGGTCGCAACCGCTCCGGTTTCGAAGTTGGCGGTTGCAAATGCGTTGTCGACATCGCCACAATCGGCCAGTGCCGGATACATCACGCGGCTGCCGGCAGAGCTGACATTTGTCACTTTGGCGCCATCCAGCATCCAGCGGACGAGATCGATATCGTGGATGCAGCAATCGAGGAAAATGCCGCCGGATGTCGGGGCAAACCGAATGAAGAATCCATTCGGATCAACCGGATCTTCAGAGGAGCAGCGAATGGAGAAGATGTCGCCAAGTTCACCGGCGTCGATCATCCGTTTGGCTTCCGCATAGGCGCTGTCAAAGCGGCGCATGAAGCCGACCATGACCAGCTGGTCCGCATGCTTTTTGGCGACTTCAATAACTCGGTCACAGTCTGCTGTTTCGAGCGCCAGAGGTTTTTCGCAGAAGACATGTTTGCCAGCCTCGATGACCTCAATGGTCTGTTCGGCATGCAAGGAAGTGGGGGTAACAAGCCAGACGGCATCCAGATCCGGATGGTTGAGCATCTCACCCAAGCTGGCATAGGCTGTCAGGCCGGGGAAAGTGCTCGTGGCCCAATCCTGCTCTTCCTTGATCGGACTGGTTGCTGCCACGAGCTCCGCTCCTGGAACGCGAAAGGCTAGGTTTTCAGCATGACGGCGTCCGAGTCTTCCCAGACCGGCGATGCCGATGCGAACTGCTTGGGACATGGTGGATTCCTTGAAAAAGCAAATGCGTTGATATGGGGCCGCGATCTCGTGATCGGCAGGCCAAAAAGAAGCGGTCAGACCGGTTGAGGCACAGACCGCTTCAAGTAAAGGCCCCATGCTCGGGCGTACGGGGTGGAAAGACTGATCGAGGGTAGGTCAAGAGTCAGCGTGAACGCACGTCCAGGGCCTGGGGCCCGCCTTTGGATGGTCGACAGATCCAACATGGTCGGACCTGTCGAGCCGAGTTCAACTATTTGATCGATGCACGGAAATCGAGGACTTTCTGAGCATTGTCTTTGGTGACAAGCGTTGCGCCGGAGTCGATGCGTTTTTCGATGGTTTTGCCAGCGAGCACATCAAGAGCCTTTTCAACACCGAGGTAACCCATGTCGTAGTTGCCCTGTGCGATGGACCCATAAAGGTCGCCCTGCAGCATGGCTTTCAGGTTATCGGAGTTGGCGTCTACACCAATGATCGGAATGTTCTTGCCAGCCTGGCTGAGAGCACGCAGGGCCCCCAGAGCTTCTTCGTCGTTACCAGCGAAGACGCCAGCAATATCCGGGGTCGTCTGCAGGACGTTCTGCGTGGTGGTGTAAGCCTTTTCACGGTCAGAATAGGCAGGCTGACGGGATGCGATCACCATGCCGGCTGCTTCGAGTACTTCCTTGGCACCATCACAACGCTGGGTCATGGATGGGTTGCCAGGAGCGCCGTCCAGAAGCAGAACCTTGTCGCCCGGTTTCAGAACCTTGACCAGAGCTGCGCCACCGGCTTGACCCGCTGCAAAGTTGTCTGTGCCGATGAAGGAGTCATAGGCATCGAAGCCTTCTGGCATGCCGGTGTCAACCAGCAGGACAGGCATACCCTTTTCCTTGGCCTTGGTCAGAACGTTGATCGCGGTTGCAGGCTGGGATGGCGAGAAGATCAGAGCATCCGGCTTCTGGGCCAGTACGTCCTGAACCATGTTGATCTGCTGAAGAACGTTGTCTTCGGTCGGAGGGCCAAGCAGGATGAGGTTGACGTCGTACTTCTTGGCAGCAGCCTGTGCGCCGGCAGCAACGATCTTCCAGTACTGGCTGGACAGGGTCTTCAAGACCACGGCGATCGTCTTCTGTTCAGCGGCTGCAGCCTGGGTGCTGAAGCTGACGGCAGCAGGCAGAACGGACAACGACATTGCGCCGGCCATCATGAAGGAAACAAAAGTTCTTCTATTCATATTCTCACTCCCTAATCAATCAAGATCCATTGTCTTGAAAGCCTCAATAATTGTAAGTCAGTTTGGTTTCGTCCCGACTTTCCTCCTGTTCGGGACGAAGTTCTTGTCAATGAAATCCGCGGTCTTTCACTCAATTCGCGGACTTCATCACTTTTTGCCGGAAAACGTCGACGGCAACGGCAACCACGATCACGGCACCGATCGCGAAGGTTTGGAATGCGCTGTCGACGTTGAGCAGGTTGAGGCCATTGCGCAGCACTGCGATCAGGAGCACCCCGATGATCGTGTTGCCGATCGAGCCGATGCCGCCGAAGAAGCTGGCACCACCGATGATCACTGCGGCGATGGCGTCTGTTTCATATTCAAGCCCGGCAAGCGGATAGACCGCGTTCACACGACCTGCGAGAACGAGCCCGCCAAGTGCAGCCATGAAGCCGGAAATGACATAAACCAGATTGAGAATGTAGTTGACCTTGATGCCGGAAAGGCGGGCAGCTTCCTTGTTGCCACCAACCGCATAGATGTAGCGACCAGTCGCGGTACGGTTCAGGAAGAAATACATGCCAACATAGAGCAGGGCCACCAGAATGAAGCTTACAGGGACCTGACCGAAGGACTCGTTTCCGAGGAACTGGATCTCTCTGGGGAACATGCTGATTGGCATGGCGGCCGTAACGAACAGCGCAATACCGCGGGCCATCTTCTGCATGCCCAAAGTCGAAATAAACGGATGGGGCAGATGCAGCTTGGTCAGCAACAGACCGTTGGCCAACCCGAGAAGCGCGCCGGTGCCAAGGCATACAACGATCGACAGGAATGGTCCAAAGCCCCAACGGTCGGAAGCGATGCCGAGCATCATGGCGGACAGGGCCAGAACCGAGCCTACAGAGAGATCGATACCTGCGGTCAGAATGGCCAGGAACATGCCGATCGAGATAATCGCGATAACGGCCGCCTGGGATGCAACGTTCATCAGGTTGTCAAAGGCCAGAAAACGCGGGGAAAGGATAGCCATGACGGCGCACAGAAGCAGCAGGCTGAGCAGCACGCCCAACTGGTAAAGTCTTTCCGACATCATGGGTTTGTCTACTGGAGGTTCCTCCGACGCATTATTGGACAGAGCTAAATTGGTCATTGATTTTTCCTCCCACGGAAACAATTCAAATTCGTAGCAAACAGGGTTGAGGGAATGTCGGCGCTCAGGAGGCCTGACTGAAACCTGATGCTGCGTACATAATCTTTTCTTGGGTTGCTTCTTCGCGAGACAGTTCGCCGGTAATTGCACCTTCGTGCATGACCAGAATGCGATCCGCCATCCCCATCACTTCTTCCATTTCAGAGCAGATGATGATGACGCCAGCACCGTTGGCGACCAGTTCGTTGATCAGCTTGTAGACTTCGACTTTCGCCCCGACATCAATGCCGCGGGTCGGCTCATCGAAGATGAAGATTTTGGCGTTGGAAAGCAGCCACTTGGCGATAACAACCTTTTGCTGGTTGCCCCCCGAAAGCTTGCCAACATGTGTCTCCATGCCAGCGGTCTTGAGGCGCATGTCATCGCAAACGCGTTTGGCTGCCTTCTTGAGCTTGTTGACATTGAGCCAACCACTCGAAGAGTATTTTTCCATCTTGACCATGGTTGCGTTGAACGCGACCGACTGGATCAGGATCAGGCCCTGTTCCTTGCGGTTTTCGGTCAGGAAGGCGATGCCAGCGTTGATCGAGTCAAGCGGTTCACGGATCTTGACCGGCTTGCCGTTGACCTCGATGGTGCCGGAGTCAAAGCCGTCCGCGCCGGTGATGGCCCGCATGGTCTCCGTTCGACCTGCCCCAACCAGTCCAGCAAAGCCAAGCACTTCACCAGCCTTGAGATCGAAGGACACGTCGTGCAGCAAACCCTTGCTTTCCAGATGCTTCACAGAAAGGACTACGTTCTTGTGTTCGGCAACTTCCTTGGGATACTTGTTCTGAATCTCGCGACCAACCATGTGCTGGATGATCTTGGCAACAGAGCTGTCTTTCATGGCAAAGCTGGAAACCGTTGCCCCGTCGCGCATCACGGTGACGCTGTCGCAGTTCATGCGAACTTCGTCGAGCCGGTGTGAGATGAAGAGGATTGCCACTCCGCGTTCCTTCATCTGAGCGATGACGCGGAACAGGTCTTCAGCTTCCTTTTCCGAAAGGGAAGAGGTTGGCTCGTCCATGATGATCAACCTGGCGTTGGACAGCATGGCACGGCAGATCTCGATCATCTGCTGATGACCAACACCCAGGTTTCCAAGACGTGTGCTCGGCTTGATGGAAAGATCAAGATCAGCGAGCAGTTCTTTCGCTTTTGCGTTCATGCGAGCGCGGTCGAGAATGTCGCTCTTGCCGCCAATGAAGTATTCGCGGCCAAGGAAGATGTTTTCCATCACAGTCATGTGAGGGATAAGATTGAGTTCCTGATAGATACAGGCAATACCAGCAGCCATGGCAGTGCGTGGGTCAAGGGACTTGTAGGTCTTGCCATCGAAGGTAATCGTCCCGGAATCCGGCGTGTAAGCACCGGTCAGCATCTTGATCAATGTTGACTTTCCGGCGCCGTTTTCGCCGCAAATACCAACAACTTCCCCGGCGTGAGCTTGCAACGATACGTTGTCTAGCGCCAACACGCCTGGAAACCTTTTGGTAAGGCCTTCGACTTTAAGTAGAATCTTATTTTCGGTGGACATGATTTCACCTCGATTTCAGCGCCAGAGCAAAAACTCGAGCGCTTCGGGACCAACCAGAATTGGCCCCGATTCCTCCGTTCGAATGACCGATAAACGTAAGCAGAACCTCCCAATCCAGCATCTTTCCCGAGGGAAAGTGGGATTATCAATCATTTGGAATATAAATTCCATGTATTGGCTGGGCTGTCAAGCCTTTTCCATATCGCTTGGAGTTAAGGTGGGGTGGAGCTATCTTATACTTTTGTATGTAATGTTGGCTAATTTGGCCTATATCAAACCCATAATAGATAAAATTTCCAATGTTTCGTGCTGTTTTTGTTAAAAATAGAACAGGCTCGCGACAATGGAAATTGAGAATTTTTGTTCTATTATTTTTCCGTATTCCATCGATTCTGAAGAAAATAGAAAATGAGTGCCGTAGAATTGGAATTATGGTTCGTCTCTGCTCGGTCAAGGCTGTTTCAACCAGCTAAAGGGCAAAAAACGGCAATTGCAGTGGGCAGAGCGCTGGCCGGACTCGGCTGGAGATCTGGCAAAAGGAATCAGATCTGCACGATCTGTGGTTGGTCGGTCTGCCTGCCTAGGATACGTAACCTGCCAAGGGGCAACATTCGTCACGCTGCCCGAAACCGGTCGCTCGCCAATGACAGACGGGCCTTGATGGCTTCCCTGTCAGATGAAACATTGTCATTTGGTGTGATTACTTAAATGGCCGCCTGCAGAGAACGCTTTTTTTCGTTGACCATGCGATATTCGGCAACCGAAACGGTCAGGGCCATGGCGAGAGTCATCGTGGCCGATATGGATCTGAAGCCGGCAAAGTCGGTTTCGACCACTTCAAACCAGATGCTTTCATCTGAAATCAGAGGGCTGAAGGGACTGTCTGTCACCACGATCAGCGGCACGTTCTGTTGTGCGAGCTGGCGCGTGAAGTCTACGGTCACAGAAGCGTAGGGCGTGAAGCTCACCGCAAAGGCGACATCCTTCTTGGTGGCAAAGGTCAGCGTCTCCTGGTCGATACCGGCAGGGGACCCCAGGAGCACAGACTTGATTCCAAGCTTGCTGAAGGCATAGGCCATATAGGATGTAATCGGGTAGGAGCGTCTCTGCCCGACAAGGTAGATGGTTTCAGCCCGTGCCATGGTTTGGGCTGCCTGTTCCAGAACGGCAACGTCGATGCGGTCTCTCAGTCGCTCCACCGAGCGAATGGATATCCCTGCGAAGCCCTCAAAGAGAGCTGTCGAATTTGGTGGGCCATCGGAGAAATTATCCAGAACTTTCATGCGCTCATCATAGTTTGACGAGCGATCTCTCAGACGTTCCTGAAAGACTTCCTGCATCTCGCTGAAGCCGCTATAGCCGAGCACTTTGGCAAAGCGAACCAGCGTGGATGGCTGCACCAGGGCTTGTTTGGCGATGCTGGCTACCGTTCCGAATGCAATTTCATCAGGGTATTCCACGGCAAATACTGCCACCTGAGAAAGACGTTTGGGCAACTTTTCTTTCGAGTTGATAATCAGATCCCGCAGGGCCTGAAATTCGGATGGCGGCTGTGACTGCTCGGAATTTTCCATGTTTCCTGCCCCTGGTTCATGTATTCAATTGGAGCAAATGCAAACTTTATTGGAATGAAATGTTGCTCGCAAATATCCACATTTTTGCAAATTATAGCCCAAACAAATTGAAATTTGAATGCCCATTTCATTTTTATGTTTGTTAGAGTCGGCCTTCTGCTGGATTGACACCTTCACAATGCGAACCAAGAATTGCGCAATAATTGTAAAAATTAGTTATATATCAGTGGAAAGTCTGAGATTTTAAGTGAGGTGGAAGCATACGTTTAGCTGAGTTCTAAAAGTACATTATCCTAATGAACTACAATTTTTACCCACAACGGAGCATATAATTTCATTGTTTGAAGCGATTCAGTGCAGGTGGCCTGTTGATAGTTTTCAAGGGTTTTGAAATTTCTGGCGAAACCTGGTCTGGAATCGCCTTCATCTCTCAACGAATCCCGCCTTTTCTGGCCTCATGCGTCATGACCTGTGATGATTGCCAATGCTTCCGGGCTTTCCGATTCTGGAACTTGGCAGAGCTGTTTTATCAGTTTGAAGTAGAACGGGATTTTCTTTGGCTGTGAGAGTTTCAGAGTAAAGCGTGATGGTCGTGTTGGGAAATGTTGCTGTTTTTGGAATTTATATATCAATTGTTTAATTTTCAGGAATTTGTATTTCATGTCCATGCCGCACAGTGAGCAGCTGCGCTTGTGATCGACTGGTGACCTTCCGGAACCGAGCCACCTCAGACCCGCAGTTGTTTCTGTGTGGTCTATTTCAACGGGATGGTGGCTGTAGATAGAGGTGCTGGACGACGAGGGCAGACTTGATCGGGGAGGGCGAGCCTGAGCACCGAAGATGACAGAAGAAATTTGTCTCCTGTTTCGATGGTGATCGAAGGAGCATGTGCCAGCTTGCCAGAATTGGCTTCAAAACAGCAAAAGGCATATCGCATTCTGAAACCAAAATGCGATATGCCCTGTCGGTAAAGGCGTGCGGGCTGCCTTAACCTGCGTCTCTCTTGGCAATCCAGTCATGATCTGGATGGTTCTTGAACCGCCACTTTCTCAATGGGCCTGCCATCACATTGAGATAATAGGATTCATAGCCATAGGGCGCTCCGACCGGATGGTGGCCCTTTGGAACCAGGACAACTTCCCCATCGGAGAATGTCACGGCTTCGTCAAGGGATCCGTCTTCGGTGAAGACGCGCTGAAGGCCATAGCCCTGAGACGGGTTGAGGCGATGGTAATAGGTCTCTTCCAGATAGGTCATGTCGGGGAAATTGTCTTCGTCATGACGGTGTGGAGGGTAGGAGGACCAGTTGCCCTGTGGCGTGAAGACTTCTGTCACCAGAAGACTGTCGGCCACATCGCGCCCTTCCATGGCGATGGCGTAGATGAACCGCGTGTTGGCACCCTTGCCACGCTCTTCCAGAGTGAGTTCCTCCAGATCGAGGACCTGGGCCTTGTGGCCACCTTTGCCCGGTGCGCTGCAGACCGCGAGCGTACATGGGGTGGTTGCCTTGGCTTTCCAGTTCGATCCGTTTGGAACGTAGACACTGTGGGGCTTTTTGCGCTCGAATACATCCATTCGGTCGCCCTGGACACCGAAGGATTCATCCTCGACAAAAATCTCCGCCTTGCCTTCGACCAGAACGAGAATGACTTCGCGGTCCCCGGTTGCTTCTGCGGCGACTTCTCCTTCAGCCAGTTTGTAAAGTCCAAAGCCTACATAGCCCCAGTTTGCACTTTCCGGGGTGATGTCGAGAACTTTTCCAGAGGTACCTTGTGGCTTGACAAGAAGATCAGACATTATGCTTCCTTTGTTTCAAGACCAGCTGCTTTGGCCAGATCTTTCAGGGTTTTGAGCCCCATGGACTGATATTTGAACGGATTCCTTACGGCCGGGTCCTGTTCAGCCTCAATCACGATCCAGCCATCGTAGCCAACTTCCTTGACCAGATTGAGCAGAGGGGCAAAATCAACAGCACCCTCCGGGTCACCCGGTACTGTGAAGACGCCTGCCCGAACACCATCCATGAAGGACATGCCTTTTTCACGGACTTCCTTCATCACGGCCGGACGCACATTCTTGGCGTGGAAGTGACTCAGACGGTCTGCATATTTTTTCAGAATCGGGGTCGGATCAGCACCGTTGGCACCAAAATAGCAGTGACCGGCATCAAACAGCAACCGTGTGGCCGGACCTGTTGCTGCCATGAAGGCATCAATTTCTTCCGGGGTTTCAACGACGGTTCCCATGTGGTGATGATAGACCAGAGCGATACCCTGTTCTGCACAGAAGGCCGCAACCGCTTCCACTTTTGCGCCGAAGGCGACCATTTCTTCAGGGGTCAGTTTGGGGCTGTTTGACAGTGGCTCGTCGAGTCCCTGAATGGAGTTTGACGTCTCGCAGGTGATGCAGACCTTGCAGCCGTTGTATTTCAGCTTGTCCAGATGTGGCTGGATCGCCTTCTTTTCCTCTTCTACCGACTGGGTCAGGAGGTTGAGGGAATACCAGCCGGACACGAATTTCAGGCCATAGCCGCCAAGAAGCTCCTTGAGTTCCTTGGGGTCGTTTGGCCAACGGTGACCGTTTTCAATGCCATCGAAGCCGATTTCAGAAGCTTCACGCAGAATTTGTTCGGTTGGGATGTCGGCGCCAAGGGTCTGGTCGTCATCATTGGCCCAAGCGATCGGGTTTGTGCCGAAATAGATCAATTCGTTTCCTCCATTCAAACCAGGTCAGCAAATGGCTGAACCTGAATGCCATTTTTGACTTATAAAGGATCTTTGAGTGCGAGCCGGGGAGGGCGGTGAGAAGGCGAGTATAGACCCCTTGGGCAAGTCACTCGGCCTCCTCACCTGATTTCACCCCTTCTTGCTCACCGCATCCCAGATTTCACAAAGCTCCGAGAAGTTGTCTGCCATTTGGGCCAGCGCCTGTTCATCGTCCAATTTGCCTGCAAACCACTGACGGGCAACCTCGGCCCAGATGGTGCGGCCAACGGCAAAGCCCTTAACACGTTCGAAGCGGGCGGCAACCGCGAAGCTGTCGCGCAGTGCTTCCTTGGGGGCATCCAGTCCCAGGACAACGATGCCACGGCAATATGGATCATGCTTTTCGATCACAGCGCTGGCCTTCGCCCAGGCCGCATCGCTTTTCATCGGCTCGAGTTTCCACCAATCAGGATAGACGCCGAGATCATAGAAGCGTTCCATCACCATTGCCGCTGTGTCGTCATTGATTGGAGCGACCTTGGAGGGGATGATTTCCAGAAGGAATTCCAGTCCGTTGCTTCGTACCGCATCAGCCAGCCGAATGATCATCGCTTCCTGATCGGCTTTGGTTGCTGCATCGTCGTCCGGATGATAGAAGCACAGCACCTTGACCACGTGATCGACGGGCCATTCCTTCAAGTCAGTGCCGAGATCTGGCCCGATTTCAAGCTCAAGGGGTCTTGAGCCGGGCAGTTCGACCGGGCGTCCGATCCACAGGCCCTTGCCGGCTGCTTCAAACAGGGCGTCCTGTCCAAGACGGCCATCACAAAGCAGACCATACCCTGGCCGTCCCTGGGCAACTTTCTCTGCGGCGCGCAGGCAAAGCTGCTTGAATGGTCCGATCCTGTCGCGAGATACCCCGGCGTTGTCGGCAATTTCCTCGATCTGCATGCGATGATCGAAAGCCAATACATGCATGTCAGGCCACTCGCCCTTGCGGTTGGTCGACCAATGGATCTGTTCGAGCTTCTGGTCTTTGCGCAGGGCCTTGTGGGGCGAGCCGTTTTCAAGGAAATACTGCAATTCCGTCCATGATGGATAAGCTGGTGTACAGCCATGCCGGGATACGGCAAAGGCACCACAGGCGTTGGCATATTTGAGCGTTGTTGGCCAGTCCTCATCATGCATCCAGCCGGTCAGCAATCCTGACATGAAGCCGTCGCCTGCGCCCAGTACGTTGAATACCTCGATGGGGAAGCCTGGGCCGGTCAGCCCTTCGTCTAGATCATCTGGGATCGGGCCGACAAAGGCCGAAGCGCCTTTTGCACCGCGCTTGCAGATCAGGGTCGCGTTGCTCTTGGTGCGCACAGCCCGCAAGGCTGTCACGGTATCCGTGCTGCCGCCAGCGATGAAGAATTCTTCTTCCGTGCCAACAATCAGGTCAAAGAGATGCAAGGTGGATTGCAATTTTTCCGTCACCTTGTCGGACGCAATAAACCGGTTCTCGCCGTCATTGTGGCCTGACAGACCCCAGAGATTGGGGCGGAAGTCGATGTCGAGTGCGGTTCTGGCTCCATTTTCACGAGCCAGACGCAGGGCTTTCAATACAGCTGCTTCCGTATTGGGATGGGAAAGATGGGTACCGGTTACGGTCACACAGCGGGATTCGGCGATAAAAGCGGGGTCAATGTCATCTTCGCACAAGGCCATATCCGCGCAGTTCTCGCGATAGAAGATCAGCGGGAATTGTTCCCGATCGCGAATGCCGAGCAACACCAATGCGGTAAGGCGCTCCGGGTCGGTGATCACTCCACGGGTGTCGACGCCTTCAGCCTGGAGCTGTTCGCGAATGAAGCGCCCCATATGCTCATCGCCAACGCGCGTGATAACGGCGGATTTCAAACCCAGACGGGCGGTTCCTGCGGCCATATTGGTGGGCGAGCCGCCAATATACTTGTTGAAGGAGGCCATGTCTTCAAGACGCCCCCCGATTTGGGCTCCGTAGAGATCAACCGATGAGCGGCCAATCGTAATGACATCAAGCATTTGACTTTCTCTTTTTACCTGTCGCAGATCGCCGTAAATTTGCAGTGAGGTCCTTTACTGCATGGCCGATCAGCTGACTTTTCCTCCCGATCCAACGAGGTCGAAGTCGTCCGACTGCGCATTGAATCATTCAGGGGGGCACTACGCTCCTGGTCCTTGTTCCGGAAAAGGTTCTGGAAGGAACACAAAGTGCAAGTCTTCGGTCTGCAAGAATGCTGCCGGGAAGAGGCCGGATCTGAAAGCAGAAATGCCGATTTCAGGTTTCAAATCCGGGTGACATTAGATTGATGCCGTCTCTGCAAGCGGTAGCGCTTCGGCATTCCGAAAATCCATCCCCTTGTCGAGCGACCCGGTGTTGCACAGGGGCGCTCTTGTTCTGGGTCGTGATCAGAGCATGACTTCCTTGCCAAGCTTGAGAGACTCACCTGCCTTGTCAGCCAGGTAAAGGGCCTTCAAGCCATCGTCGCCAGTGCTCATTGCCGGGACCTTGCCTGCCATCACCTGAGTGAAATGGTCCCATTCGGCCTTGTAGGCTGCCGCATAGCGCTGGAGGAAGAAATGCTCCGGCTTGGCGCCGACACATCCCGGTTCGCTCCAAAGCTGCACTGCGTCTTCGAGGATGTTGTCCGCTTTCAGCAATCCCTTTTCGCCGTGCAATTCCAGCCGCTGGTCGTAGCCATAACCGGAGCGGCGGCTGTTGGTGATAGCGGCGATAGCGCCAGAAGCAAATTTCATCACGACAAAACCGGTATCGATGTCACCAGCTTCTCCGATTTCCGGATCCACCAGGCAGCTGCCCTGGGCGTAAATCGAAATCGGATCCTCGCCAATGATGTAACGGGCCATGTCGAGGTCGTGGATCATCATGTCGCGGAACATGCCGCCGGATACCTTGACATAGGATGCTGGCGGCGGCGAAGGATCGCGCGACGTGATCACCAGCGTTTCGGCCTTGCCGATGGCGCCGGACGCGAACATGTCACGTACTTTCTTGAACTGAGGGTCGTAGCGACGGTTGAAGGCCACAAGCAACGGCACCTTGTGATCGTCGACTACTTTCAGGCAGTTGCGAACGCACTCGATGTCGAGATGGATCGGCTTCTCGCAGAAAACTGCCTTGCCGGCCTTGGCGCCGCGCTCGATCAGATCGGCATGGGTGTCGGTTGCCGAAGCGATGACAATGGCGTCAACCTCTTCATCAGCAAACGCTTCATGCGCAGTCTGAATCTTTGCACCATATTTCTTCGCCATAATTTCAGCGTTATCACCGAATGGATCGACGATAGAATATAGCTCGCTGTCACTATGGTTTGCCACGTTGGCAGCATGGATCTGACCAATGCGCCCCGCACCAAACAATGCAATTTTGAACATCTCACTCCCCCGTGTCGACACTGGTTTCGACACACTTTGACTTCATGATGTCTTTCCATTGGCCCGACTGGTTCGTGGTTGGAAAGGCGCCGAATTGGCATCGTGCAGAAGTGCTTCTCCACGATGTCCTCCTATGGCTTTCACTATAAACACATCACCGGAAAAAACAATTCAAAAATTTTATTGTAGAGTGTTTTTGGAACGATAATTCCCAATTTTCCATTTCATTCCATTTTGTTCGGGCGGGAGTTATTTGGCATTCCAAAACAAGAGAAAGCGGCCATTCGTTGGGCCGTGTCAAAGTCTGGCTTGGGATCAAGAATTCGGCGAGATTGGAAGGGTTTGAAATAAATGCATTGATTCAGCCGGTTAATCTCGGTGAATTGTCGTCTGTCTGCTCAGCCTGACGAAAAGCGTGGGAAGGGAATGGCAAATTGGCAAAAATGAAACGGCCCGCAAGCTCTGTCATGAACTTGCGGGCAGTCTGAAAGTGCGGAAGAGCATCCCGGTTTTTACTGCAGAGCAAAAAGGTGATTCAATTCCCAAATGCAATATTTGATCCATATTGCGGAGGTCATCTCCTAATACTGGCGACCAAATTTCTGCATCATTTCCACGACGTCGGCTGCGGCCTCTTCGATGGCTGGCTTGTCTGCCACCTGTGCCGGGCCTGTACGCCACCAGGACTCATAGTCATGGGTCATGGTTTTTGGCAGCACCTTGATGTCGATAAGCACCGGACGATCCTGCATCCTAGAGTCAATCAGAGCCGCGATCAGTTCTTCTTCAGTGTGTACCGAATACCCTGCACAGCCATAGCTTTCGGCGTTCTTGGCAAAGTCAACCTGAACCAGTGGTCCTGTCAGTCTTCCGGTTTGAGGATCCCGTTTGCGGTTCTCGGTGCCAAAGCTGCCCATGCCCTTGCCCATCTGCAGGTTGTTGATACAGCCAAAGCTGGCGTTGTCGAACAGCAGCAGGGTGATCTTGATGCCTTCCTGCACGGCGGTTTGCAGTTCCGAGTGCATCATCAGATAGGAGCCGTCTCCCAGCAAACCATAGACCGGCTGATCGGGGCATGCGATCTTTGCCCCGACGGATGCTGCAACTTCATACCCCATGCAGGAATAGCCGTATTCCATGTGATAAGTGTCTGGCTGCTTGGGGCGCCAGATGCGTTGCAGATCTCCGGGCAGGGAGCCCGCGGCGCCGACAACAATGGCGTCGTCTTCCAGATGCTTGTCAAGCAAGCCAAGGATGCGGGTCTGGGTCAGGCGGGTTTGCAAAGTCTGGGCATATTCATCGAGCTTGTCATCGAGATGGCCAGCGACTTCCGGAACGAAGTCATTATTCACCGTGATACCGAACAGGCGATCCAGCTCTTCCTGCCAGGCGTTGCGTGCCTTGACGATCTCGTCGCTGTAGCCGGACTTGTAGCCGATTGCGCGCAGGGCATCTCCGAGGGCTTCCAGACCGGCGCGAGCGTCAGCCACGATCGGTACGGCATCCAGTTTGATCGCGTCGAATTCAGCGACATTGATCGTAACAAAGTCGACGCCTTCGCCCCGGAACTGGGTCTTGGAGGAGGTAGTGAAGTCCGTGAAACGGGTGCCGACGCCAATCACCACATCCGCTTCGAGAGCGATGAGGTTGGCGGCCAAACAGCCGGTCGTGCCGACGCCGCCACAGTTGAGCGGATGATCGGCGACAATCGTGCTCTTGCCCGCCTGAGTTTCGCCAAATGGAATGTTGAATTCCTCGGCAAAGGCCTTGAAGGCGTCATGAGCGCCGGAATAGCGCGCACCGCCACCACAGATCAGCAATGGTTTCTTCTTTCCCTTGATCAGTGCCACTGCATCGGCAATGCTCGGAGCCGTCGGCAGGCGGCGGTCGAAGCGATGGACCCGTTTCTTGAAGAAATATTCGGGGTAGTCATAGGCTTCGCCCTGAACATCCTGTGGCAGGCAGACGGTGACTGCGCCGGTGTTCGCCGGATCAGTAAGCGTCCGCATGGCGTTTATCATCGCTGTCATCAGCTGCTCGGGCCGACTGACTCGATCCCAGTAGCGGGAAACGGGGCGGAAACAGTCGTTGGTTGTCAGGGTGAAATCGTGGAATTGCTCGACCTGCTGCAGAACGGGGTCTGGCTGTCGGGTGGCAAAGGTATCGCCAGGCAGGAACAAGACCGGAATTCGGTTGGCTGAAGCGTTGGCTGCTGCTGTCACCATGTTGGCAGCGCCTGGGCCAACAGAGGATGTTACGGCGTAGATCTTGCGACGTTTGTTCTGTTTGGCAAAGCCCATCGCAACATGGGCCATTCCCTGCTCGTTGCAGCCTTGATGAACAGTCAGGTCACCCGGATCCTGTTCGAGGGCCTGACCGAGCCCCAGCACGTTGCCATGTCCGAAAATGGTGAAGACGCCTTCAACAAACTTCTGTTCTTCGCCATCGATCTCCACATATTGCTGGTTCAAAAATTTCACCAGAGCCTGGGCAGTCGTCAGTCTCAGGGTTTTCATCCAAATCCCCCCCTCAATATTCATGTAGGCTGGTGTCACAAGGGAACACCAGGCGTTTTCTCTTCCCGAATTGTGGCAAAGCGACTTGGTTTCCTAGCTCATGCAGGGTGAATTTTGAACGAACCATTCCTCCAAAGAACGTCTCGGTCGGCCAAAATTTCAGTCGTCGCTGCCTTTCCGTTCTACTATATGGAATTTATATTCCGTTTCAAGGAGTTTATGAAATAAATTAACTTCTACTTTTCCGCTGCGGCTTCGGGTGCCAACCAGCTTTTGCCACCAACAAGCCTCTGTTTTCTCGCTTTTCTGCGGGGGTGGCTGGCAAAGCCGAGGCGGTTAACGCAATGGGGCGATCCCGAGGAGGCGGTTCACGGCCCTTGCTATGTGCCAGAACGGATGTCTATCAATTTTGCTTGCCCACAAATCGTGGTGCCAGACCCGTCGGCTTGGAAGAAGCCTCCTCCAACCTCGCTCTATGACGTTGCTCCACGTTTCATATCTGTCCCGATTCAAGATGAGGATTGCATGGTTGTGCCTGAAATATTCGTTCTGAATTTTCTGTGATGTGAATTGAAAGTTTCTGACAGGCTGTGGTGCGAGCTGGCGTTTCCGCATGGAGCGCACGCCCCGTCAGCTGAGATGATCTGACATTGTGCTGCCTTTTGGTTCTTGTTTTCCCTCTTTTTTCATCGTTGTCGTGCCATTTTTCATCCGGTGAATGATCCGCTCGGTGTTGTCCATTACCATGCTCTTGTCGCGCCGTTGGCGGGGGGAAGGTAAGCGGATTTTGGCGTTTCTCTTCCTTATGTTGGCTTCGATCTGCGGGCTGTCGGACTGCTCCGATTGGGTTGTCATGCCAGCCAGCCAGAGAGGACTTTTTGTGCGAGAGGGCAACGCGGCCGGGAGGTAAATCCTCAAAAGAGTATCTGGTTAGGTATTTTCCACATCTACGAATTCATTGATTAATCGTTTAATCATGAGGGTATGCAGTGGATTTCAAGGGTTGATGGAGTCGGATCCGAAAGGTGGTCTTGCCATTTTTCAAAATCGGCCGTGCAACCAAGCCATCGGCAATCCGCGCATGGAAAACAATTCTGAGCCATATGCCTGATCACGATGCTTCCGGATGAGAGGAAGCAAATTTAGGTCTCCGGAATGTCTGAAACGGGCGTGGCGACAATGGGAGTGAAAAATGAACAAGTTGATTCTGGCTTTTGTGGCCTCCAGCCTTGTGGCCCTCACGTCAGCCCAGGCCCGCAATCTTACTCTTGGCCACGCAATGTCTACGGACAATGCGCAGCATCAGGGGATGCAGGTCTTTGCCGACCTCGTCAAAGAGAAGTCGAACGGCGAGCTGACCGTTCAGATCTTTCCGAATGCCCAGCTCGGTTCGGAGCGTGATCAGGCGGAGCAGGTCATCAATGGTGCTCTGGATATGGCGAAGATCAACGGGTCGCTGGCCGAATCCTTTGAACCGACGCTCAAGGTCATGGGCTTGCCATTCCTCTTCCGCGATACCGACCATCAGCGCGCCTTCATGCGCAGCGATGTAGCATGGGACTTGATGCAGGAAAGCAAGGGCAAGGGATTCATCGGTCTTTCGCTCCTCGATTCCGGTGCGCGCAGCTTCTATGGTCACAAGCCATTCCATACCCCCGCAGATCTGAAAGGCCTGAAGATCCGCGTACCGGAATCTCAGACCTCCATGCGCATGATCGAACTGTTGGGCGGCAACGCAACGCCGATGCCGTGGACAGAGATCTATACTGGCCTGCAGCAGGGGATCATGGATGCTGCCGAGAACAGTATCTCCAGCCTTGTCGAGGCCCGTCACGCCGAAGTGGCCAAACACTTCTCTAAGGACGAGCACACCATGACGCCTGACATCATCCTGATTTCGGAAGCGACCTGGACTTCTCTTAGCGAAGCAGAGCAGGGGGTCCTGCGTGATGCCTCACTTGAAGCTCTGGACAAGGAAATCGAGTTGTGGGCATCCAATGAAGCGGCCAATGTCGAGAAGGCCAAGGAAATTGGCGTCCAGTTCTACGATGTCGACAAGGCGGCTTTCCGCGAGGCTGTGAAACCGATGATCGATGATGCTTTGAACGACCCCAAGCTTGGCGATTATGTTCGTCGGATTCAGGACCTTCACTGATCTTTGACCCAACCGGCGCCAGTGACAAGATCGCCTTCCCAAGGCATGGTTGGTGGCGCCGAATGTCTCACAAAAGAAAGAAACAAGGTGGCCAATGCTTGCGTTCTTAAAGAAGTTCAGAGCATGCCTTGATCAGTTGCTACTGAGTTTTTGCGGAGTCATTATCATACTCCTCGTAGCTGCCGTATCATGGCAGGTTTTCAGCCGATACATCCTCAACAACCCGAGCACATTCACCGATGAGATTGCTCGTTTCATGATGATCTGGCTGGGTCTGTTGGGGGCGTCATTCCTGTTTGGCAAAAACGGCCATCTGGCGATCACGCTGCTATCGGACAGCCTCTCTCCGAAGATGCATGCCGCCTTGCAAATCGTGATCGGCATTCTCGTTGTTGCCTTCGCCTATCTGGCAATGATCAACGGCGGAATTGCGCTTATGGGACGCACCATGTTCCAGATCTCGCCAGCGTTGCGCATCCCCATGGGCTACGTCTACGGCATTCTGCCGCTCTCGGCCTTCCTGATCTGCATTTATGTGGTGCTCAACACCATCGATTTGCTCTTTCCGCACAAAGAAGCGGAAGCCCTCAACACCAAGTCTTCCGGGGAGAAGTAAGCGGCCATGGATATCTCTGTCGGAGCCTGGCTCCTTTGTCTGTTTTCCTTGATGATCGCGCTCAGCGTCCCCATTGCCGTGGCCATTGCCCTGTCTTCGCTGCTAGTGATGTTCATGGTGCTGCCAGTGCAGGTGGCGAGTGTCACTGCAGGGCAGAAGCTCGTGACTGGCGTGGACAGCTTCAGTCTGCTTGCGATCCCGTTTTTCGTATTGGCCGGTAACATCATGAATTCCGGCGGTATTGCCGCAAGACTGGTCAATTTCGCCAAGCTCATGGTTGGGCGCATGCCGGGCTCCATCGCCCATGTCAACATTCTGTCGAACATGCTGTTTGGGGCTGTTTCAGGCTCGGCGGTGGCAGCGGCGGCGGCCGTCGGCAAGACCGTTGCCCCGGAGTTCGAGAAGGACGGTTATGACAAGTCCTTTGCGACGGCGGTGAATGTCGCCTCGTGCCCCTCAGGTCTGCTGATCCCGCCGAGCAACTCGCTTATCGTGTTCTCGGTCGTCAGCGGTGGCACCTCGGTGGCTGCCCTGTTCGTTGCGGGTTACATTCCAGGCATTCTGATGGGCCTCAGTTGCATGGTCGTTGCCTATGTCATCGCTCGAAAGCGTGGCTATGGCAATCAGGCCGACAGCTGCCCGAGCGTGCAGGTCGCCCTGCAGGTGGTCTGGCAGGCCATTCCGAGCCTTGGCCTCATTGTCGTGGTGATCGGCGGAATCATCGGTGGTGTCTTCACGGCAACGGAAGGGGCGTGTATCGCGGTCCTCTATTCCTTCGGCCTCTCTCTTTGCTATCGGTCGCTTTCTATGTCAGACATGTGGACCATCTGCAAGGAGACGGCGGAAATCACCGGGATCATGCTGTTCCTTGTTGGAGCGTCCTCGATCATGTCATGGGCCATGGCCTTCACCGGACTGCCGGGCATGATCAGCGACTGGATGCTGTCGGTCTCCGACAATCCGATCATCATTTTCATCATGATGAACATCATACTGCTGATTATCGGGATGTTCATGGACCTGACGCCTGCGCTGCTGATCTTCACGCCGATTTTCATGCCGATTGCGGTCCAGCTCGGTATGCATCCGATCCACTTTGCCATGATGATCGTTTTCAACCTGTGCATCGGGATCGCAACGCCACCGGTCGGCACGGCCCTGTTCGTTGGCTGCAGTGTCAGTGGTGCGAAAATAGAAAGCGTGATCCGCGCGATCCTGCCTTTTTGTGCTGTGCTGATCGTCACGCTGATGTTCATCACCTATGTCCCATGGCTGAGCCTTTTCCTGCCCAGAATGTTCGGACTGATCAACTGATTGCTGCATCGCGCCGGATGGGCCCCGTCTGGCGCGCTGAGCCTCTGTCTGACATGCCTTGCCTTCTTGGAAACCGGGTTTTCCTATGGTCGTGAGAGGAAGGGTTATCGCTGATTGCTCCAACGGTCCCCGAAAGACGGGAAGACAGGAACGGATGCCTGTCTTTCCGATTTTGTTCAAAAGAAACTACTTGCCTGTCGGAGGAAATTTTGAGAGCACTCAATATACCGATGGACTCTTTGAGGATTTGGTGGAGACTTGAGGTTCGGATCCTGTCTGATCCGGCAGCATTGGCTTTTGAATACGCAGGAAGAGCATGGCAAAGAATCGCCAGAAGGTGACAGTCTCGGATATTGCAAAGCGGGCGGGTGTTTCCACCGCTACTGTTTCCAATACCATGAATGGTACCGGGCGGGTGTCTGAAACGACCCGTGTCAAGGTGAAACAGGCAATGGAAGAGCTGGGGTTTGTGCGCGATTACACCGCAGCCAAGCTGCGCACGGGCCGGTCTCGTCTGGTGGGCGTTCTCGTTCAGGACATAGCCAACCCGTTCTATGGCGAATTCTCGGCAAGCTTCGAGGCGGCCCTGTCCAATGAGGGATATTTGCCGATCATTGCCAATATCGGTGAAGACAAGGAGCGCCAGTCCACTCTGCTCGCCGAAGTCATTGCACACGGGGTGGCCGGTATCATCGTCTCGCCAAGCGCCAACACGGAAGTGGATGATCTGGAGCGGACGTTCGCGCATGAAATACCGGTTGTCACCTTTGTCCGTGAAATCGCGAATGCGGATTTTGATTTTGTAGGCATCGATGACTATCGCTGTGGCGAACTGGCAGCAAAACAGTTTCTCAAGGATGCCCATTCGCAGTTCGCCGTGATCGGTGGGCTGGAAAGCTCCTCTACGGGCCGATTGCGCGTCAAGGGGTTCGTGGATACGCTGCGCAAGGCGGATATTCCTGATCACTCCATTGTCGTCAAGCAGGGGCCGCAAAGTCGCAATTTCGGTCGGGAAGCGGCTGTTGATCTGGCCGAAACAGACGCGCCCTTTACAGCCGTTTTCTGCCACAATGACATCGTTGCCATGGGGGCCACCGCAGGCTTTCTTTCAAGGGGGCGAGTGATTGGTGAGGACCTCTCGCTGATCGGGTGTGACAATCTGCCGGAGGCTGGCATCTGGAACCCTCCGCTGACGAGCGTCGAGACCTACTCCCGTTCCGTCGGCAAAATTGCGGCAGAGCTCATCATTTCGCGGATCAACGGGGACACGGGCAAGCACCGTACCGTTCGTCTTGAACCAAAGCTGATCGAACGGAAATCCACGTTTTCTGTTGCTGGCTAGCCGGTGTCAGAGGGTGGGGCCGATTTGTCTGTCGCTGTCCCCGGTTTCGAATATTTCTTCCCTGAGGAAGGCGCCCCATCCCTTCTCGAAATAGACGGGGCTGGAGTCGCGCACGCGGATCGGGCGTTCACGGCAGGAAAGCGCCGTTCCATCGTAGGTCACAATGATCTTTCTGTTCTTGTCGCATTCCTGTTCTTCGCGGTAGGCGAAGTCCGAGAGGGCTCCTGAGCTGATCTGTGGGACAAGGGGAGATGACGGATCCCGGATGACCCTTGCGCCGCGGCTGCCGCCACCATTGGCGATATAGTGATCAAGGGCAGCAAGAACCGCCGCCGAGGTGAGGGCCAATTGCTTCCAGATGAAATAGTCCGCCACCCTTCTATCGCTTCTGAGCTGGAGGCCGGATCTCTGGATGGCTTCAATGAGGCCCAGCGCTTCGCCATAGGCTGCCTTCACATCAACGCCATCAACCACAAAGCCGGCGCTGTCGCTCATCCGGGCCTGAATGGTCAGTTTCACAGCCGCGATGGACAAGGAGCCAGCCTTTGCCTGTTCCAGTTCCCTGAACAAGGCAGAGACAGCTGAAAGATCAATGCTGCCTGCATGAGACCTGCCCCTGTATGCCACATGTTTGGCGATCCGCAGGCCAAACACCTGACCCGCGTTCAGAGCCGACCCACCTGGTCGGGTGACCCCGTGGCTGCTTGCTGCCTCTCCAACCGCGTAGACGCCATCAAGATTGGTTGCGCCCCAACGGTCGATGTCGATCCCGCCGTTCATATGCTGGTTGTTGATGGCCATCCTGAGTTGCTCGTGTCTCAGATCGATGCCGTTCATGCGGTAAAGCTCGTTCGCCAGAGGGTTCATTCTCGTCAGTCGATCTATGGGCAAGTCTGCCAACGCGTCGTTATTCTCCAGATAGGCCCGGACATCGTCATCCAGATCATCAAGGCTGAATGGTGCCCCCCCTTCCACCGGCAACGGGTTGCGCAGGAAATCGAGAAAGACCTCACGGCCTTTCTTGATTTCCAGATGGACGGCAATGTCCACCAGCGATGAGCCGAAGTCCATCATCCGGCCTGCATGAAACGGCCATTGATAGCCTTTGCGAAAGACGTTGGAGACCATTTCCCGCGTGGTGCGATAGTAATCGGAAAGGAAGTTATGCTCGCGTCCGTCTGCATCGCGGGAAAAGACATGGGGCATGACCTGAACATAGGTGCCAGACAGGTTCCACGGAAAGGTTTCCCTCGGGGAGCCGATGCCGAACTGGCTCTCGGTGAGGTTGGAAAGCGCAATCCCGGCTTCAAGGGCCATGCCCAGAGAGCCGAAGCACTTCTTGGGATAAACGCTGTCGCGATACATCTCGCCCGGTGCGCCGGATGCAATCACCAGCTCGTCACATTCGATCACTGCAAGTCCGAAGGGGTTGTGCTCAAAGTCTTTGTTGGCGACCACAAGGCCGGTGATGTGCCTGTTCCCGGCTGTTCCTGCAGTGAGAATTCTGAGCCCTGTTGAGCTGGTCAGGAACGGGATGTCGAGGCGAATGGCTTCTTCCAGAAGCACCTTGACCATCAGGCGGGATGTTCGCGGCCCGCAGCTTGTTGCGCGGCCATAGTCGTCATGGTCTGTCTGGTAGCGCAGGATTGCACCGAACTGATCCTCGGGCAGATCCAGCCCCATATATTGCAGCCCGGCCATGGCATTGATGGACCCGACTGCCTCCACATAGGCAATGTCTTCGTCCATGCAGCCTCCTGCGGCCAGATCCTTTGCGAGCTGTTCGAAATTGTCGCCATTGCGGCTCGTGGAGGCGGTGTGGATGGTCTGCTTGTCGGAGCCCGAGCAGGCCGATGTGCCCATATACATGCCACCGGTCGCCACCATGACATCGCGGTCGCGGCGCTTCAGCTCGCAGGCGGTGCGCAGGCCAGCGGCTCCGGATCCCAGTACCAGCGACTGACAGCGGAAGATCGCCATTCTATAGCCATCAATATCTTCGACGCGGTCTGCCTTTCCGGTTTTGTAGCCGCGCGGCATCGGTATGCGGGTCAGTGCCTGAAGGACCTGTGGGGTAAGGGGGGAGGCAGTTGCGGATGTCCGATCAGGCATGGAGGCTCCTAACATTCAATTCCAACACTGGTTCATGTTGTTAGATTAATCGATTAATCACATAGCTGTACCAACCTGTCAAATACGGAAGAATACGTGGTGTTTTGGTGATGGTGAGTAATGGATTTCAAGCGGAATGTGCCTGGCTTCGGCCAGGTGATCCATGCCATGGGGCGACCCCGGGGAGATGTCCAATGGTGTGGCGGCCCTTAGATGCAGCATCGGGGAGGCTTCTGATGTCAGGAACCTCCCCGTTCTCACCTATTTGGCCTTGGTGATGCTGGCGGAGTTATGAGACATCCGTCGGAGCATCGGTATCATTGAAGAGGATGGAGATCGTCGCATGCGCATCATTCAGCGTTGCGACTTCCACATCGGTACCATTGTAGTCGACGATGACCGCTGTTGTATTGCTGCCGCCGTCATAGGCAAGATCGACCACGGCGTCAGCTGAGGCTGCGTCAATTGGTGGCGTGCCGAGCGCTTCCAGTACCGCAGACAGATCCACGATATCCCCTTCGGCCTTGTCGTAGTCGGTGATGAGATCGGTAATCGACGCATCCAGACTGTCAAGATCGATAACGAAGGTATCGGCTCCATCACCGCCCGTCATCGTGTCTTCACCGGCTCCGCCGATCAGAAGGTCATCATCAAGACCACCGTCGAGGATGTCATCGCCATATCCGCCATCAAGGACATCATCCCCCGCCAAGCCGAAGAGTGTGTCGATGCCGTCGAGGCCAGCAATCACGTTATCTCCGGCATTGCCCGTGATCGTGTCGTCGAAATACGAACCGATTGCGTGCTGTTCTGTGCCGAGGATGTAAGTGGTCGAAGCACTCGTCGTGAAATTGGCTGTGGTCAATGGATCCGGCGGCAACATGGACAGATTGAGTGTTCCATCGAAGATGTCGCCATCGGAATCCGTGAGGCTCAGATCCAGCTGGATGTCGACTGCTGCACCGGGATCAATGGCCGTGGCGCCGAATTCGGACAGCACGAACGCGTCCCCGGAAACATAATGGACTTCCAGACTGTTGTAGTTGCTTGCCGTATTGATCGAGACATTGTCTCCATAGGAGGTGCCGCTGACCGACGGAGAAGACAAGCCGGCGACATCAACCGAGCCATCACCATTCCAGGTGATGTCGTAACTCTGGGTTCCGATCAGAACACCGGTCAGATCCCCGCCCGAACGATAGAATGTCATCGTGGTGTAAGTCGGCGGTGTTGTCAGACTGTTGGTCATGTGGCTGACCGTGATGCTCATGATGGTCTCGTTTGCACCATCGCCAACAGTCGGATAGGTTCCTGGGGCCGCAGGAAGATCGCTGTCGTCATCAATCTTTGTGTAGAAGCGAACTGTTGACGACGTCCCGATGGAACCGAAGGAAACAAATGCACCATTTACACCATAGTGGCCGTCATACATATGATCCTGGTTTGTTGTTGTGGTGTAGTCGCCTGCCGTACTGGCAGGATTGCCAACCAGATCGGTGACGAAATCAAGCCTGATGCCTTCGCCAGAGCCGATATTCTGACCGCCGCCGCCGCCGCCGGTGCCAAAGCCGTTCGCGGTGTTGTTGATGGTCGTATAATATGGGTAGCTTGGGGTCGCAGGATTGGTTGCTACCGGTGTGATCAGCAGATCCGAGCTGTTGTTGTCGACCGGTTGCGGGTCTCCTGCCTTCTTCGGAACCGTGAGCACATCGCCGGTTGGAACAAAACCGTTCCAGTCGAGGTTGCCGCCCGCAGGATCATATCCTCCGTCCGTGAAGGAAATCTCCGTTGCGCCACCATCGACCGTGCCCACCATCGTGACGCTGTAGGTATCGCTGGCCGATGCCAAAGCTCCGTCGGTGTCGAGTGTGACATAGAATACCACGCCAGCCGATGCGATTGTGGTCGGAACCGTTGCGCCGGTGTAGGCGATCAGCGTCTGGGACCCGTTGATCAGCGTGTAGTAGATCGGAGCCCCTCCCGAGGTGAAGCCACTGTTGGCACCGTTCATGCCCGATGCGAAGGTGATGGAGCCGAGCTGATCCTGACCGACATTGTCGTCAATGTTGACGTCGAGATCGAGATCCCCCGTGAAGGTCGCTCCAGACGAGTTGAGCAGGTAGGCATTTTCTGTCTGGATCGCTGCCGGGCCATCATCTTCAAAGACGATGTCAAGAGCGCTGGCGGTGGTTGACGAAGCCGAGTCACCATCGCCATCAGTGATGCTTGCCGTTACGAAGATGTTTGTCAGAGAGACAAAGTCATCCGGGTTGGAAGAATCCGGGTGATGGAGCGCGCTATACTGCACCAGAACGATGTTGCCTGAAAGGTCGAACCCGACCACGAAGGCAATCACACCGGATGAGTTGGCTGTGCCATCGCCGTTCGCAACGCGGCCGGTGATGGAGCCATCAAGCTCCGTGAACAGATGAATGGCTCTACCCGTGGCAGAATCGGTCAGGCCGGTTGCCGTCCCGTTCAGGCCGCTGCCATCAGAGGCGGTCAGCGTCAGTACCGGAGCATTGCCGTCCGATCCGTCTGCACCATAGCTGGCGGACGTAGATATGGCACTGGCGACCAGTAGTGCATAGCCGATCATGGTTGGACGGAGGCCAAACGGATCGGTTTCCCCGTCTTCATCGTCAGGAGCCGCGAAGTTGACAAGACCGTCGTCTTCGCCCACCGACTCGTCAGTGGCAAGCGGTGCCAACTGGTTGAGCGAGATCGTGATGGATGGGCCGTCATCCTCGAAGGTGAAGGCGGCTGCGATGTCGGTTGATGCCGACTGGGTATCGCCATCGCCATCCTCGACGGTGGCGGTCAATGTGATGGAGACGCCGGAGAGGACGGATGGTGCGGTTGCCTCGGACGGATCGGCCGGGTCGTCATGCTCGACGGCGCGGATCTGGGTCTGGGTTATGGTGCCGGTGTCGGGATCGAGGCTGATGGTGAAGACGGTGCCACCGGTTGCGGATGCGCCGGTGATGAGGGTCCCGGCGGCATTGATGCTGAGGGTGACCGCTTCGCCGGTGAGGCTGTCGACGAGGCCGGAAGCGGAGGTCGAGATGGCCATCTGATAGCGGACGGCATCACTGTCGGCGACGCCATCATCGTCATCATCCTTGCCGCCATCGGCGCCAAAGACGCTGTCGAACAGGGAGGAGAAGTCGGCGCTGTCGGTTGTCTGCTCGGCGCCGGTATCCAGATTGCCGGAGGCCAGGGCGCTGTCGTCGGTGACCAGGGTCGGGACGGCGGTGGCATTGCGGGTGATGGATGGGCCGTCATCCTCGAAGGTGAAGGCGGCTGCGATGTCGGTTGATGCCGACTGGGTATCGCCATCGCCATCCTCGACGGTGGCGGTCAATGTGATGGAGACGCCGGAGAGGACGGATGGTGCGGTTGCCTCGGACGGATCGGCCGGGTCGTCATGCTCGACGGCGCGGATCTGGGTCTGGGTTATGGTGCCGGTGTCGGGATCGAGGCTGATGGTGAAGACGGTGCCACCGGTTGCGGATGCGCCGGTGATGAGGGTCCCGGCAGCATTGATGCTGAGGGTGACCGCTTCGCCGGTGAGGCTGTCGACGAGACCGGAAGCGGAGGTCGAGATGGCCATCTGATAGCGGACGGCATCACTGTCGGCGACGCCATCATCGTCATCATCCTTGCCGCCATCGGCGCCAAAGACGCTGTCGAACAGGGAGGAGAAGTCGGCGCTGTCGGTTGTCTGCTCGGCGCCGGTATCCAGATTGCCGGAGGCCAGGGCGCTGTCGTCGGTGACCAGGGTCGGGACGGCGGTGGCATTGCGGGTGATGGATGGCCCGTCATCCTCGAAGGTGAAGGCGGCTGCGATGTCGGTTGATGCCGACTGGGTATCGCCATCGCCATCCTCGACGGTGGCGGTCAATGTGATGGAGACGCCGGAGAGGACGGATGGAGCGGTTGCCTCGGACGGATCGGCCGCGGTCTCGACGGTGGCGGTCAATGTGATGGAGACGCCGGAGAGGACGGATGGAGCGGTTGCCTCGGACGGATCGGCCGGGTCGTCATGCTCGACGGCGCGGATCTGGGTCTGGGTTATGGTGCCGGTGTCGGGATCGAGGCTGATGGTGAAGACGGTGCCACCGGTTGCGGATGCGCCGGTGATGAGGGTCCCTGCGGCATTGATGCTGAGGGTGACCGCTTCGCCGGTGAGGCTGTCGACGAGACCGGAAGCGGAGGTCGAGATGGCCATCTGATAGCGGACGGCATCACTGTCGGCGACGCCATCATCGTCATCATCCTTGCCGCCATCGGCGCCAAAGACGCTGTCGAACAGGGAGGAGAAGTCGGCGCTGTCGGTTGTCTGCTCGGCGCCGGTATCCAGATTGCCGGAGGCCAGGGCGCTGTCGTCGGTGACCAGGGTCGGGACGGCGGTGGCATTGCGGGTGATGGATGGCCCGTCATCCTCGAAGGTGAAGGCGGCTGCGATGTCGGTTGATGCCGACTGGGTATCGCCATCGCCATCCTCGACGGTGGCGGTCAATGTGATGGAGACGCCGGAGAGGACGGATGGAGCGGCTGCCTCGGACGGATCGGCCGGGTCGTCATGCTCGACGGCGCGGATCTGGGTCTGGGTTATGGTGCCGGTGTCGGGATCGAGGCTGATGGTGAAGACGGTGCCACCGGTTGCGGATGCGCCGGTGATGAGGGTCCCTGCGGCATTGATGCTGAGGGTGACCGCTTCGCCGGTGAGGCTGTCGACGAGACCGGAAGCGGAGGTCGAGATGGCCATCTGATAGCGGACGGCATCACTGTCGGCGACGCCATCATCGTCATCATCCTTGCCGCCATCGGCGCCAAAGACGCTGTCGAACAGGGAGGAGAAGTCGGCGCTGTCGGTTGTCTGCTCGGCGCCGGTATCCAGATTGCCGGAGGCCAGGGCGCTGTCGTCGGTGACCAGGGTCGGGACGGCGGTGGCATTGCGGGTGATGGATGGCCCGTCATCCTCGAAGGTGAAGGCGGCTGCGATGTCGGTTGATGCCGACTGGGTATCGCCATCGCCATCCTCGACGGTGGCGGTCAATGTGATGGAGACGCCGGAGAGGACGGATGGTGCGGTTGCCTCGGACGGATCGGCCGGGTCGTCATGCTCGACGGCGCGGATCTGGGTCTGGGTTATGGTGCCGGTGTCGGGATCGAGGCTGATGGTGAAGACGGTGCCACCGGTTGCGGATGCGCCGGTGATGAGGGTCCCGGCAGCATTGATGCTGAGGGTGACCGCTTCGCCGGTGAGGCTGTCGACGAGGCCGGAAGCGGAGGTCGAGATGGCCATCTGATAGCGGACGGCATCACTGTCGGCGACGCCATCATCGTCATCATCCTTGCCGCCATCGGCGCCAAAGACGCTGTCGAACAGGGAGGAGAAGTCGGCGCTGTCGGTTGTCTGCTCGGCGCCGGTATCCAGATTGCCGGAGGCCAGGGCGCTGTCGTCGGTGACCAGGGTCGGGACGGCGGTGGCATTGCGGGTGATGGATGGCCCGTCATCCTCGAAGGTGAAGGCGGCTGCGATGTCGGTTGATGCCGACTGGGTATCGCCATCGCCATCCTCGACGGTGGCGGTCAATGTGATGGAGACGCCGGAGAGGACGGATGGAGCGGCTGCCTCGGACGGATCGGCCGGGTCGTCATGCTCGACGGCGCGGATCTGGGTCTGGGTTATGGTGCCGGTGTCGGGATCGAGGCTGATGGTGAAGACGGTGCCACCGGTTGCGGATGCGCCGGTGATGAGGGTCCCTGCGGCATTGATGCTGAGGGTGACCGCTTCGCCGGTGAGGCTGTCGACGAGGCCGGAAGCGGAGGTCGAGATGGCCATCTGATAGCGGACGGCATCACTGTCGGCGACGCCATCATCGTCATCATCCTTGCCGCCATCGGCGCCAAAGACGCTGTCGAACAGGGAGGAGAAGTCGGCGCTGTCGGTTGTCTGCTCGGCGCCGGTATCCAGATTGCCGGAGGCCAGGGCGCTGTCGTCGGTGACCAGGGTCGGGACGGCGGTGGCATTGCGGGTGATGGATGGGCCGTCATCCTCGAAGGTGAAGGCGGCTGCGATGTCGGTTGATGCCGACTGGGTATCGCCATCGCCATCCTCGACGGTGGCGGTCAATGTGATGGAGACGCCGGAGAGGACGGATGGTGCGGTTGCCTCGGACGGATCTGCCGGGTCGTCATGCTCGACGGCGCGGATCTGGGTCTGGGTTATGGTGCCGGTGTCGGGATCGAGGCTGATGGTGAAGACGGTGCCACCGGTTGCGGATGCGCCGGTGATGAGGGTCCCGGCAGCATTGATGCTGAGGGTGACCGCTTCGCCGGTGAGGCTGTCGACGAGACCGGATGCGGAGGTCGAGATGGCCATCTGATAGCGGACGGCATCACTGTCGGCGACGCCATCATCGTCATCATCCTTGCCGCCATCGGCGCCAAAGACGCTGTCGAACAGGGAGGAGAAGTCGGCGCTGTCGGTTGTCTGCTCGGCGCCGGTATCCAGATTGCCGGAGGCCAGGGCGCTGTCGTCGGTGACCAGGGTCGGGACGGCGGTGGCATTGCGGGTGATGGATGGGCCGTCATCCTCGAAGGTGAAGGCGGCTGCGATGTCGGTTGATGCCGACTGGGTATCGCCATCGCCATCCTCGACGGTGGCGGTCAATGTGATGGAGACGCCGGAGAGGACGGATGGAGCGGTTGCCTCGGACGGATCGGCCGGGTCGTCATGCTCGACGGCGCGGATCTGGGTCTGGGTTATGGTGCCGGTGTCGGGATCGAGGCTGATGGTGAAGACGGTGCCACCGGTTGCGGATGCGCCGGTGATGAGGGTCCCGGCAGCATTGATGCTGAGGGTGACCGCTTCGCCGGTGAGGCTGTCGACGAGACCGGAAGCGGAGGTCGAGATGGCCATCTGATAGCGGACGGCATCACTGTCGGCGACGCCATCATCGTCATCATCCTTGCCGCCATCGGCGCCAAAGACGCTGTCGAACAGGGAGGAGAAGTCGGCGCTGTCGGTTGTCTGCTCGGCGCCGGTATCCAGATTGCCGGAGGCCAGGGCGCTGTCGTCGGTGACCAGGGTCGGGACGGCGGTGGCATTGCGGGTGATGGATGGCCCGTCATCCTCGAAGGTGAAGGCGGCTGCGATGTCGGTTGATGCCGACTGGGTATCGCCATCGCCATCCTCGACGGTGGCGGTCAATGTGATGGAGACGCCGGAGAGGACGGATGGTGCGGTTGCCTCGGACGGATCGGCCGGGTCGTCATGCTCGACGGCGCGGATCTGGGTCTGGGTTATGGTGCCGGTGTCGGGATCGAGGCTGATGGTGAAGACGGTGCCACCGGTTGCGGATGCGCCGGTGATGAGGGTCCCGGCAGCATTGATGCTGAGGGTGACCGCTTCGCCGGTGAGGCTGTCGACGAGGCCGGAAGCGGAGGTCGAGATGGCCATCTGATAGCGGACGGCATCACTGTCGGCGACGCCATCATCGTCATCATCCTTGCCGCCATCGGCGCCAAAGACGCTGTCGAACAGGGAGGAGAAGTCGGCGCTGTCGGTTGTCTGCTCGGCGCCGGTATCCAGATTGCCGGAGGCCAGGGCGCTGTCGTCGGTGACCAGGGTCGGGACGGCGGTGGCATTGCGGGTGATGGATGGGCCGTCATCCTCGAAGGTGAAGGCGGCTGCGATGTCGGTTGATGCCGACTGGGTATCGCCATCGCCATCCTCGACGGTGGCGGTCAATGTGATGGAGACGCCGGAGAGGACGGATGGTGCGGTTGCCTCGGACGGATCGGCCGGGTCGTCATGCTCGACGGCGCGGATCTGGGTCTGGGTTATGGTGCCGGTGTCGGGATCGAGGCTGATGGTGAAGACGGTGCCACCGGTTGCGGATGCGCCGGTGATGAGGGTCCCGGCGGCATTGATGCTGAGGGTGACCGCTTCGCCGGTGAGGCTGTCGACGAGACCGGATGCGGAGGTCGAGATGGCCATCTGATAGCGGACGGCATCACTGTCGGCGACGCCATCATCGTCATCATCCTTGCCGCCATCGGCGCCAAAGACGCTGTCGAACAGGGAGGAGAAGTCGGCGCTGTCGGTTGTCTGCTCGGCGCCGGTATCCAGATTGCCGGAGGCCAGGGCGCTGTCGTCGGTGACCAGGGTCGGGACGGCGGTGGCATTGCGGGTGATGGATGGGCCGTCATCCTCGAAGGTGAAGGCGGCTGCGATGTCGGTTGATGCCGACTGGGTATCGCCATCGCCATCCTCGACGGTGGCGGTCAATGTGATGGAGACGCCGGAGAGGACGGATGGTGCGGTTGCCTCGGACGGATCGGCCGGGTCGTCATGCTCGACGGCGCGGATCTGGGTCTGGGTTATGGTGCCGGTGTCGGGATCGAGGCTGATGGTGAAGACGGTGCCACCGGTTGCGGATGCGCCGGTGATGAGGGTCCCGGCAGCATTGATGCTGAGGGTGACCGCTTCGCCGGTGAGGCTGTCGACGAGGCCGGAAGCGGAGGTCGAGATGGCCATCTGATAGCGGACGGCATCACTGTCGGCGACGCCATCATCGTCATCATCCTTGCCGCCATCGGCGCCAAAGACGCTGTCGAACAGGGAGGAGAAGTCGGCGCTGTCGGTTGTCTGCTCGGCGCCGGTATCCAGATTGCCGGAGGCCAGGGCGCTGTCGTCGGTGACCAGGGTCGGGACGGCGGTGGCATTGCGGGTGATGGATGGGCCGTCATCCTCGAAGGTGAAGGCGGCTGCGATGTCGGTTGATGCCGACTGGGTATCGCCATCGCCATCCTCGACGGTGGCGGTCAATGTGATGGAGACGCCGGAGAGGACGGATGGTGCGGTTGCCTCGGACGGATCGGCCGGGTCGTCATGCTCGACGGCGCGGATCTGGGTCTGGGTTATGGTGCCGGTGTCGGGATCGAGGCTGATGGTGAAGACGGTGCCACCGGTTGCGGATGCGCCGGTGATGAGGGTCCCGGCAGCATTGATGCTGAGGGTGACCGCTTCGCCGGTGAGGCTGTCGACGAGACCGGAAGCGGAGGTCGAGATGGCCATCTGATAGCGGACGGCATCACTGTCGGCGACGCCATCATCGTCATCATCCTTGCCGCCATCGGCGCCAAAGACGCTGTCGAACAGGGAGGAGAAGTCGGCGCTGTCGGTTGTCTGCTCGGCGCCGGTATCCAGATTGCCGGAGGCCAGGGCGCTGTCGTCGGTGACCAGGGTCGGGACGGCGGTGGCATTGCGGGTGATGGATGGCCCGTCATCCTCGAAGGTGAAGGCGGCTGCGATGTCGGTTGATGCCGACTGGGTATCGCCATCGCCATCCTCGACGGTGGCGGTCAATGTGATGGAGACGCCGGAGAGGACGGATGGTGCGGTTGCCTCGGACGGATCGGCCGGGTCGTCATGCTCGACGGCGCGGATCTGGGTCTGGGTTATGGTGCCGGTGTCGGGATCGAGGCTGATGGTGAAGACGGTGCCACCGGTTGCGGATGCGCCGGTGATGAGGGTCCCGGCAGCATTGATGCTGAGGGTGACCGCTTCGCCGGTGAGGCTGTCGACGAGACCGGAAGCGGAGGTCGAGATGGCCATCTGATAGCGGACGGCATCACTGTCGGCGACGCCATCATCGTCATCATCCTTGCCGCCATCGGCGCCAAAGACGCTGTCGAACAGGGAGGAGAAGTCGGCGCTGTCGGTTGTCTGCTCGGCGCCGGTATCCAGATTGCCGGAGGCCAGGGCGCTGTCGTCGGTGACCAGGGTCGGGACGGCGGTGGCATTGCGGGTGATGGATGGGCCGTCATCCTCGAAGGTGAAGGCGGCTGCGATGTCGGTTGATGCCGACTGGGTATCGCCATCGCCATCCTCGACGGTGGCGGTCAATGTGATGGAGACGCCGGAGAGGACGGATGGAGCGGTTGCCTCGGACGGATCGGCCGGGTCGTCATGCTCGACGGCGCGGATCTGGGTCTGGGTTATGGTGCCGGTGTCGGGATCGAGGCTGATGGTGAAGACGGTGCCACCGGTTGCGGATGCGCCGGTGATGAGGGTCCCTGCGGCATTGATGCTGAGGGTGACCGCTTCGCCGGTGAGGCTGTCGACGAGACCGGAAGCGGAGGTCGAGATGGCCATCTGATAGCGGACGGCATCACTGTCGGCGACGCCATCATCGTCATCATCCTTGCCGCCATCGGCGCCAAAGACGCTGTCGAACAGGGAGGAGAAGTCGGCGCTGTCGGTTGTCTGCTCGGCGCCGGTATCCAGATTGCCGGAGGCCAGGGCGCTGTCGTCGGTGACCAGGGTCGGGACGGCGGTGGCATTGCGGGTGATGGATGGCCCGTCATCCTCGAAGGTGAAGGCGGCTGCGATGTCGGTTGATGCCGACTGGGTATCGCCATCGCCATCCTCGACGGTGGCGGTCAATGTGATGGAGACGCCGGAGAGGACGGATGGTGCGGTTGCCTCGGACGGATCGGCCGGGTCGTCATGCTCGACGGCGCGGATCTGGGTCTGGGTTATGGTGCCGGTGTCGGGATCGAGGCTGATGGTGAAGACGGTGCCACCGGTTGCGGATGCGCCGGTGATGAGGGTCCCTGCGGCATTGATGCTGAGGGTGACCGCTTCGCCGGTGAGGCTGTCGACGAGACCGGAAGCGGAGGTCGAGATGGCCATCTGATAGCGGACGGCATCACTGTCGGCGACGCCATCATCGTCATCATCCTTGCCGCCATCGGCGCCAAAGACGCTGTCGAACAGGGAGGAGAAGTCGGCGCTGTCGGTTGTCTGCTCGGCGCCGGTATCCAGATTGCCGGAGGCCAGGGCGCTGTCGTCGGTGACCAGGGTCGGGACGGCGGTGGCATTGCGGGTGATGGATGGGCCGTCATCCTCGAAGGTGAAGGCGGCTGCGATGTCGGTTGATGCCGACTGGGTATCGCCATCGCCATCCTCGACGGTGGCGGTCAATGTGATGGAGACGCCGGAGAGGACGGATGGTGCGGTTGCCTCGGACGGATCGGCCGGGTCGTCATGCTCGACGGCGCGGATCTGGGTCTGGGTTATGGTGCCGGTGTCGGGATCGAGGCTGATGGTGAAGACGGTGCCACCGGTTGCGGATGCGCCGGTGATGAGGGTCCCGGCAGCATTGATGCTGAGGGTGACCGCTTCGCCGGTGAGGCTGTCGACGAGACCGGAAGCGGAGGTCGAGATGGCCATCTGATAGCGGACGGCATCACTGTCGGCGACGCCATCATCGTCATCATCCTTGCCGCCATCGGCGCCAAAGACGCTGTCGAACAGGGAGGAGAAGTCGGCGCTGTCGGTTGTCTGCTCGGCGCCGGTATCCAGATTGCCGGAGGCCAGGGCGCTGTCGTCGGTGACCAGGGTCGGGACGGCGGTGGCATTGCGGGTGATGGATGGCCCGTCATCCTCGAAGGTGAAGGCGGCTGCGATGTCGGTTGATGCCGACTGGGTATCGCCATCGCCATCCTCGACGGTGGCGGTCAATGTGATGGAGACGCCGGAGAGGACGGATGGTGCGGTTGCCTCGGACGGATCGGCCGGGTCGTCATGCTCGACGGCGCGGATCTGGGTCTGGGTTATGGTGCCGGTGTCGGGATCGAGGCTGATGGTGAAGACGGTGCCACCGGTTGCGGATGCGCCGGTGATGAGGGTCCCTGCGGCATTGATGCTGAGGGTGACCGCTTCGCCGGTGAGGCTGTCGACGAGACCGGATGCGGAGGTCGAGATGGCCATCTGATAGCGGACGGCATCACTGTCGGCGACGCCATCATCGTCATCATCCTTGCCGCCATCGGCGCCAAAGACGCTGTCGAACAGGGAGGAGAAGTCTGCGCTGTCGGTTGTCTGCTCGGCGCCGGTATCCAGATTGCCGGAGGCCAGGGCGCTGTCGTCGGTGACCAGGGTCGGGACGGCGGTGGCATTGCGGGTGATGGATGGCCCGTCATCCTCGAAGGTGAAGGCGGCTGCGATGTCGGTTGATGCCGACTGGGTATCGCCATCGCCATCCTCGACGGTGGCGGTCAATGTGATGGAGACGCCGGAGAGGACGGATGGTGCGGTTGCCTCGGACGGATCGGCCGGGTCGTCATGCTCGACGGCGCGGATCTGGGTCTGGGTTATGGTGCCGGTGTCGGGATCGAGGCTGATGGTGAAGACGGTGCCACCGGTTGCGGATGCGCCGGTGATGAGGGTCCCGGCAGCATTGATGCTGAGGGTGACCGCTTCGCCGGTGAGGCTGTCGACGAGACCGGAAGCGGAGGTCGAGATGGCCATCTGATAGCGGACGGCATCACTGTCGGCGACGCCATCATCGTCATCATCCTTGCCGCCATCGGCGCCAAAGACGCTGTCGAACAGGGAGGAGAAGTCGGCGCTGTCGGTTGTCTGCTCGGCGCCGGTATCCAGATTGCCGGAGGCCAGGGCGCTGTCGTCGGTGACCAGGGTCGGGACGGCGGTGGCATTGCGGGTGATGGATGGCCCGTCATCCTCGAAGGTGAAGGCGGCTGCGATGTCGGTTGATGCCGACTGGGTATCGCCATCGCCATCCTCGACGGTGGCGGTCAATGTGATGGAGACGCCGGAGAGGACGGATGGTGCGGTTGCCTCGGACGGATCGGCCGGGTCGTCATGCTCGACGGCGCGGATCTGGGTCTGGGTTATGGTGCCGGTGTCGGGATCGAGGCTGATTGTGAAGACGGTGCCACCGGTTGCGGATGCGCCGGTGATGAGGGTCCCTGCGGCATTGATGCTGAGGGTGACCGCTTCGCCGGTGAGGCTGTCGACGAGACCGGATGCGGAGGTCGAGATGGCCATCTGATAGCGGACGGCATCACTGTCGGCGACGCCATCATCGTCATCATCCTTGCCGCCATCGGCGCCAAAGACGCTGTCGAACAGGGAGGAGAAGTCTGCGCTGTCGGTTGTCTGCTCGGCGCCGGTATCCAGATTGCCGGAGGCCAGGGCGCTGTCGTCGGTGACCAGGGTCGGGACGGCGGTGGCATTGCGGGTGATGGATGGCCCGTCATCCTCGAAGGTGAAGGCGGCTGCGATGTCGGTTGATGCCGACTGGGTATCGCCATCGCCATCCTCGACGGTGGCGGTCAATGTGATGGAGACGCCGGAGAGGACGGATGGTGCGGTTGCCTCGGACGGATCGGCCGGGTCGTCATGCTCGACGGCGCGGATCTGGGTCTGGGTTATGGTGCCGGTGTCGGGATCGAGGCTGATGGTGAAGACGGTGCCACCGGTTGCGGATGCGCCGGTGATGAGGGTCCCGGCAGCATTGATGCTGAGGGTGACCGCTTCGCCGGTGAGGCTGTCGACGAGGCCGGAAGCGGAGGTCGAGATGGCCATCTGATAGCGGACGGCATCACTGTCGGCGACGCCATCATCGTCATCATCCTTGCCGCCATCGGCGCCAAAGACGCTGTCGAACAGGGAGGAGAAGTCTGCGCTGTCGGTTGTCTGCTCGGCGCCGGTATCCAGATTGCCGGAGGCCAGGGCGCTGTCGTCGGTGACCAGGGTCGGGACGGCGGTGGCATTGCGGGTGATGGATGGCCCGTCATCCTCGAAGGTGAAGGCGGCTGCGATGTCGGTTGATGCCGACTGGGTATCGCCATCGCCATCCTCGACGGTGGCGGTCAATGTGATGGAGACGCCGGAGAGGACGGATGGTGCGGTTGCCTCGGACGGATCGGCCGGGTCGTCATGCTCGACGGCGCGGATCTGGGTCTGGGTTATGGTGCCGGTGTCGGGATCGAGGCTGATGGTGAAGACGGTGCCACCGGTTGCGGATGCGCCGGTGATGAGGGTCCCGGCAGCATTGATGCTGAGGGTGACCGCTTCGCCGGTGAGGCTGTCGACGAGACCGGAAGCGGAGGTCGAGATGGCCATCTGATAGCGGACGGCATCACTGTCGGCGACGCCATCATCGTCATCATCCTTGCCGCCATCGGCGCCAAAGACGCTGTCGAACAGGGAGGAGAAGTCGGCGCTGTCGGTTGTCTGCTCGGCGCCGGTATCCAGATTGCCGGAGGCCAGGGCGCTGTCGTCGGTGACCAGGGTCGGGACGGCGGTGGCATTGCGGGTGATGGATGGGCCGTCATCCTCGAAGGTGAAGGCGGCTGCGATGTCGGTTGATGCCGACTGGGTATCGCCATCGCCATCCTCGACGGTGGCGGTCAATGTGATGGAGACGCCGGAGAGGACGGATGGAGCGGTTGCCTCGGACGGATCGGCCGGGTCGTCATGCTCGACGGCGCGGATCTGGGTCTGGGTTATGGTGCCGGTGTCGGGATCGAGGCTGATGGTGAAGACGGTGCCACCGGTTGCGGATGCGCCGGTGATGAGGGTCCCGGCAGCATTGATGCTGAGGGTGACCGCTTCGCCGGTGAGGCTGTCGACGAGACCGGAAGCGGAGGTCGAGATGGCCATCTGATAGCGGACGGCATCACTGTCGGCGACGCCATCATCGTCATCATCCTTGCCGCCATCGGCGCCAAAGACGCTGTCGAACAGGGAGGAGAAGTCGGCGCTGTCGGTTGTCTGCTCGGCGCCGGTATCCAGATTGCCGGAGGCCAGGGCGCTGTCGTCGGTGACCAGGGTCGGGACGGCGGTGGCATTGCGGGTGATGGATGGAGTGTCGTCAAGAATGCCGACGGAGAAAGTTGTCGATGCCGTGTCGCCGTTGGAATCGGTTGCCTGTACCGTGAATTCTTCCGTTACGACGTCAGAGGTGAGGGGGTGATCGGTATGCAGGATGAGTGTGTAGTTATAGGTGATCTGCCCTGTCGCGGTATCGAAGGTCAGAATTGTGAGATAGCCATTGGTACCGGCAATGGTCTGGCCTACGCCGGTGATGGTCGTGCCATTGATTGCGATGCTGCCGATGCCATCAGGGGCATCAATGGAGATAGAGCCGGTTCCTGATGTTTCACTGTTGGTCAGGTTGTTGGTTGGATCGGCATCCTCATCGCTGCCATAGTCTGTCTGAGCACCAGAAATGTCGAGGCCGCCTTCATTGGAAAGCTCGCTGATCTCGGTGATAGAGGTGGCTGATATGGCAATTGGATTGTCAACGTCTTCAGACGGGATGATCTCGACCCTTTCGAGAGTCGGGAATTGCAGGTCGGTGTAAGGCAGGAGATCAATGACGGGGCCGGCGTCGCCGATGTCGGGAACGTTGCCAGCAAAGTTGTTGCCTGAACTGTTGGATCCGGCGTTCGACGCCACCAGATTGCCATTCGGTCCGGCGGCAACGTTGATATTGTTCGACTGGAATGCGGCGATCAGGGTGTCCGGCGGGATTTGGACGCTTCCGAGAATGAAGGTCGGTACATTGAGAACGGCATCCTTGATCGTAAGGACCGTTCCATCCTGCTGGGTGATGAGCAGGTCCTGTCCGGAGATTTCGATCTTTTCGAGAGACGTGCCTTCCGGAAGGGTGACTTCATTGTTGGCATTGGCTGTCAGAATACCAGTCTCTGCCGTCTGTTGGGGCTGTGGTGCTTGCGGTCCGGCGGCAGGTTCTGCATCCGATGGCAGGACATCATTCGTGATCTGGGCGTTTTCCGGCTCTTGAGCTGTCTGGGCCAGACGAAGGCTGGCGACTTCCTGTGTGCTCTGGGCTTCCTCGTTATGATCTTCCAGATTACGGAATGTGTAAGAACTGTCGTCACGAATACTCATCTCACTACCCTCTCTCAAGACCAAGCCGGATTTTGGACAAACCTGTGGCCTGCAACTGACTGTTGGGGGAAGTATTTATGCGGATGAAGTGGTCGGCAACGATTTATTAACTAATAAGCATACAAGTTTATGCAAATTCTACTAAACTAGTACACTTTGATGAGTTGTTGGCATAAGGGGTTATGCATGGATTTCGGGTGTGATGGAATTTAAGAATAAATTTAGTGAAAACTTTGATGGAACGGTAACTACTTTAGTTAAACGAAACTTTATCCGCCTCGGTTATCGTTTTGAAAAACAAAAGCCGAGGCGATCATGGCAATTTTTTCAAACATCAAAGCCGTTATTCTTGGAGCGGGCCTGTGTCTTGCTCCCTTGGGGGCTACCGCAAATGCGTTCGAACTCGATACCTTTGCGATGTATGATATTGCGGCCAATGGCTACTCGAAACCCGTCTGCAAAGACAATATCACATGCTCTCCATGGTTTGCAGCCTATCAGCCCAGCCGGCAAGTGTACACCGTGCCAATGCAGAAACTCGCTTATGCATCGGGGATCGACCGTTCTGTCTATACCGGGTCCGTTCGCAAGACGAAGACTGGTATTGATCACGGGATCTTCGGGTCCACGGCGATTGCCTTTTCCGGTCTGGCCAGCAAGTCGCAGTGGATGCGGGTCAAGGGCGAGCAGGCTGTCGGTCTGCAGCGGAGATGCAGTGCCCAGAGATGCTCTCCGTCCGAGAGAAGCCTCTCCCGTCTTGTTTCTGGCCTGCAGGGTGAAACCTTCGCCAACAAGTTGCGCGCAGTCAATCGCGCGGTGAATACCTCGATTGCCTATGTTTCTGACCGGCAGCTTTACAGTCGCTTTGACTACTGGGCGAGCGCCGAGCAGACTGCGTCGATCGGCAAGGGGGATTGCGAGGACTATGCCATTCTCAAAATGGCGATACTGAAGGAACTCGGCGTGCCGACAAAGAGCATGTCGCTTGTCGTACTCAAGGATGAAAGCCGGGATCTGTATCACGCGGTTCTTGCTGTCAGCACGACAAAGGGGACCTACATCCTCGACAATATCCGCAACACCATTCTCAGCGACAAGGCCTTGGCACACTATCGTCCGCTGTTCTCCTTTAGTGAAAACAGTTCCTGGATCCATGCGCTTCCGGTTGGTACGGGACAAAGAGGCACTGCGCGACTCGCCAACCGCGTCGGTTTCAGTGATGTCTTCCCCGGCGAAGGGACCATGTGATAAATTTATCTCTAAATCGGTGGTTGAATATTTCTGTTTTTTTCGAAATATTTAGGTGCAAACTCCCGATGTTTACCATTTTTTCGGGATTCTGTACGTTATCAACATCTATGAGCGAGATGATTCTTCTCACTTTGTGGTTGAATTGAACGATCAGAATCTCGATGGCTTAAATTCCAATAATTAAATTATTTCAAAAGTTTATTTAAAATTGCGCGATAGGGTCATGCGTGTCGGTAATTTTACCAAGGTACGACGCGGCCTTCTTCTTGGCTTTACAGCTCTCCCCATGGAATAGTATTGTTATATTTAAATGTTTGAAGGCAGTACGGGACTGGCGTCTGCCGGATGGGGATCAGAAACGAATGAAGTATATGCGCAGTAAGGGACCTCGCCTGGTTCTTTCTTCCGGAATAGCCAGTTTGGCGATGATTTTGATGGCGACATCTTCGTCCGAAGCGATTTCATTGAAGCAAGCCATTTCAACAGCTCTCACTTCGAACCCGACAATTGGAGAGTCGATGGAGAGCAGGGAAGCGATCGAGTTCGAGCTTCGGCAGGCCAAGGGGCTGTATTTGCCATCGGTTGATCTGGAAGCCAGTACCGGTGCGCGGTCTCTGGACAATCCGTCTCGCCGCTCCTCCGGTCTGGACAACGATCCGCTTTATCCTTCGGAAGTCAGCCTCGTTCTCACCCAGAAGCTTTACGATGGCGGGCGTACTCGCGCCGAGATCGATCGTCAGGCATCTCGCGTTGACAGCGCATCCTTCCGCGTGCTTGAGCGCTCTGAAAGTGTAGGTCTGCAGATTGTTCGTGAGTATCTGGAGTATATGCTGCAGGCTTAAATCGTCGCGCAGTCCAACGAAAACCTGCGGGTTCACCAGAGCATCGCCTCGAGCATTTCCAAGAGCATTCAGAACGGTACGCTTACGGAAGCCGACCGCCAGCAGGTTTCCGAGCGCATCTATGCGGCTCGAGCCAAGGTGGAACAGGCAAAAGAGGCTCTCGCCGCGGCCGATATCCAGTTCAGAAAGCTGGTCGGAACGTCCATCGCGCGTCCGCAAATGCCAAAGTCCGTTGCCTATGCCCTGCCCAAGTCGCTGAATGAAGCCATTGATCTTGGCTTGCGCAGCAACCCGCGGATCTCGGTTGCAAATGCTGATGTTGACGCAGCCGACTCGCTTGTGGATGCAGCAAAGGCAGATTTTCTGCCTGAGGTGGTCTTTGAAGGTCGGGCGCGCACCGGGCATGATCTGGACGGTGCCGATGGCAGAACCACGGATTTTCAGGCCCGTGTCGTCGCTCGCTGGAATCTCTATCGCGGCGGGATCAAGCTGGCCAATGAACGCGAGCAAATTCGCCGCTCTGGTGAACAGCGCATGATCCGGAGCCAGGCTCATCGTGACGTCGAGGAGGCTGTTCGGACCTCCTGGGATCGTCGCATTCGTCAGAACAATCTGGCGCAGATCTATCGTAGTCAGGCCAACGAGAACAATCGTCTGGTCGGTTCCTATCGCAAGCAGTTTGATATTGGCCAGAGATCCTTGCTCGATGTTCTCGATGCACAGAACACCCGGTTCAATGTCGACGTGTTGTCCAAGACAGCGGTTTATGCTTCACGCTTTGCCGAATACCGGTTGCTCGCCGCAACAGGTCAATTGCTGAACACCCTTGATCTAGCCGCCCCTGCCCAGAGCGAGGCCTATGCGCGGGATGAGTTCAAGAGCCGACGCAACGAGACACGCAAAGAGTACAAACGGGCTCCGTCACGTCAGGTGAACGACTTCCCACTCGATATCCTCAGCCCCATCCGTAGAGACTGATTATTTATTAATATCAGTATTTTATGCGAATTTGTGTGGTTGATGTACGGGAGGAGTGTATCCTGACGGTAGGGGAGTGTGTTGCGTATGGATCAGAGTCACCTTGCGGCAAGCGAGCGCGTAGAATTCCAAAGTCACTCGAAAAGGCATGCCCTGATCATTGCGTTTCAGGATATCGCGCGCTTTTTTGATAGACCGACTTCTGAGACCGTTCTATTTTCCGGGCTCCCTATCGATTTCGAAAATCCGAGCGATGACGACTTCGAGCATGTCGCTGCCAGAATTGGCCTGGATGTAACCATCCGGGGTCGCTCACTGTTCAATCAGGATCATCCCGAGCCACCCTTCATGGTGTTGTCGGACAACTTCCCGCCCTTTGTAATTGTCGAAAGGCTCGAAAGCGGCCGTTTTGCCATTTCAGGGTCATTGCCGGAATCCAAAGGTCTGACCTTTGAGCATTTCAAGGCACTTACCGGCACACGGTTTATCTCGTTTTCCGTGCATTACTCCAATTCCACCGAGCGAAAGACGCTTGGAGAAGGGGAGGTTCTGGAAAAGGCGCACTGGTTGAGGGGGACCATCGCCAAGCTGTGGCAGAACTATATCTACGTTGCCATGGCCGCTCTGTTCATCAACCTGATCGGGCTGGTCTCACCCATCTTCATCATGAATGTCTATGACAGGATTCTGCCCAATCAGGCGGTGTCGACACTCTGGGTTCTGGCGACGGGCGTCATGCTTGCGCTGATCTTCGACTATACCCTTAAGGTTCAGCGATCGGTCATTATCGATCATGTCGGGCGCAAGGCAGATGAAAAGATCTCGTATCTCATTTTCGAGAAGGTGCTCAACACCCAGCTGGCGCTGCGTCCGCAGGCGACCGGAGAATTTACCAACCGGGTCAATCAGTATGAATTCGTGCGCGAGTTCTTCACCTCCAATACGATCAGTGTGCTGATTGATTTCTGCTTTGTTTTCATCTTTCTGCTGGTCATTTTCTTCCTGTCCGGTGTTCTCGTGGCTGTGCCTGCCATGGCCTTCATTCTGGCCGTGGTCATCGGGCTCATCGCTCAGGGCAGGATTGGAAAGAGGATGGCCAGGGCCTCGAACGAGTCGGCCCAGCGCAATGCGATGCTGGTAGAGACGGTCTCGACGATCGAAACGGTGAAGAGTCTGCGGGCTGAGACGTCCTTCTTGCGCAAATGGCGTGAGTTGACGTCCAACTCCTCCCAGACCTCGGAGGAAATCAAGAAGATCTCGTCCGGCGCGGTGGTTGCTACACAGCTTGTCTCGCAGCTCGTCTCAGTCTTCATTGTTATCGGTGGGGCCTATCTCAACGCGGCCGGCGACATAACGACCGGTGGCATCGTTGCCGTCGTCATGCTGTCGGGGCGCGCGATTTCGCCACTCACCCAGATAACCATGACGATCGCCAGGTTCCGTCAGGCGCTCCTGTCACTGAAGATTCTCGACCGCATCATGGAGCAGCCCGAGGATAGACCGCAGAGCATCGGCTTCGTCAATCGTGTGATCGACAAGGGCAATCTGAACTTCAAGAAAGTCAGCTTCGCCTATCCCAATACGGACAATGCGGTTCTGTCCGATCTCAATCTGTCCATCAAGGCTGGCGAGCGGATCGGTGTGATCGGCAAGATCGGATCGGGCAAGACCACGCTGGGCAAGCTGATTGCGGGTCTTTACATGCCAACCAAGGGCACCTTGCTGCTGGATGGCATCGAGATGCGCCAGTATCACCCGCAGGAGGTGCGCAAGGCGGTCTCCTTCGCCGGGCAGAATGCCGATCTGTTTTCCGGGACGTTGAAATACAACCTGCTGCTCGCCAACCCCGATGCGACCGACAAGGACATCGTTGAGATCTGCAAGAAGACCGGTGTCGATGCTTTCGCGTCCCTGCATCCTCGCGGCTATGACATGCCGGTGGGTGAACGCGGCGAGCGGTTGTCCGGCGGGCAGAAGCAGGCCGTTGCCCTGGCACGTCTGTTGTTGGCCAAATCCAAGATTGTCTATCTCGATGAGCCGACCGGTGCCATGGATACTGCCTCGGAGAAGCTGATGATGCAGACGTTGTCGCAGGCATTCGACCGTGAGACGACGCTGATCATTTCGACGCACCGATACGCTCTGCTCGATCTTGTTGATCGTCTGATCGTCCTTGATCAGGGCCGTGTCATTGCTGACGGTCCGAAAGACAAAGTCATGAGCGCGCTGGTCGCCCGAACACAAAACAAGCAATAGAGACCTTCGTCAGGGAGCCCGTTTCGTGGGAATAAAAGCAACAGATCAAAGCTATATTCGCGCCAAGGCCATTTCGGTTTCGATTGTGCTTTTGCTCGTCACTGCCGTGGTCTGGGCCTATTTCGCCGAGGTGGACGAAATCACTCGCGGTGCTGGCAAGGTCATTCCCGCTTCCAAGACCCAGATTGTCCAGGCTGCCGAGACGGGCGTTGTCGACCTAATCAATGTCAAGGTCGGCCAGTTCGTGAAAAAGGGCTCTCTGATTGCGCGGCTTGACGATACGACAATGAGCTCCAGTCTGGGGGAGACGATGGCGCAAAAGCTGGCGCTCGAAGCCAAGCTGGCGCGACTCGAGGCGGAACAAACCGGTCTGTTCGATACGGCGTTTACCTGCCCTGAAACGGTCCGCTCCACATCCCTACAGATCTGCGAGAATGAGGAGAGGCTGCTGCGGGCGCGCAAGGACAATTTCACCAACACGTTGGAAGTGCTGCAACAGCGGAAGATCCAGCGCGAGAAGGAACTGGACGAAACCCTTGCCAGCATTGAGCAATTGCAGGGCGATGTCGAGCTCGCCAAACAGGAGCGCGACTTGCTGAAGCCGCTGGTCGAAAGCCGGTTGGCTGCCAAAACGGATTTCTTGCGGGTCGAGCGGCATCTCAATGAAAGCGAAGGCAAGCTGCAAGTGGCGCGGGCTTCTGTCGAGCGCATCAAGGGTGCCATCGAGGAAGCGTCCCTTCAGGTCAACGAGCTCAGCCTGCAGGCGCAGAAGGAAGCTCTCAATGAGAAGACCCAGACGCTGGCCTCTCTGGCCGTGCTTGAGGAAACTGCACGCGGTGGGCAGGATCGCGTTGCCAGAACGGATATCCGCTCTCCGGTCGACGGGATCGTGAACTCGCTCGCCATCAATACCATCGGAGCGTTTGTCCAGTCCGGAACCGTCGTGGCAGAAGTCGTTCCGACCTCGCAGGAGCTGCTGGTGGAAGCGCGGATCTCGCCGAATGACGTCGCCTTTGTCCAGAGCGGTCAGAAGGCGCTGGTCAAGATTTCCGCTTATGACTTCTCCATTTATGGCGGTCTTTCCGGTGCTGTTGAAACCGTGACCGCCGACAGTCTGGTCGATCCGACCTCGGGGGCTCCCTATTTTCAGGTGCTTCTCAAGACAGACAAATCGTTTTTGGAAAAGGACAGCAAGACGTTCAATATTTCGCCCGGCATGATCTGCACCGTCGACATCATCACCGGACGAAAGTCGATCCTCAACTATCTATTGAAGCCGATCAACAAAGCCAGACAGGTCGCGATGACCGAACGATGATGATGATGCATTAAGGGGGGAACACATTGGTGCCAAAAGAATTGGTCAATCAGGATCCGGCATCGATACCGAAATTTCGAGCCATCCGTACAAAAAACGGCCGCCGTGGAATCCGGCTCGAACGGGCGTTCTGGCTGACGCTTGACATGATTTCAAAGCAACGCAAAATCCCCTTGCATCAACTGGTGGAAGAGGCCGAGGACAGTGTCGAGGACAGCAAGAACCTGACCTCCACCCTGCGTGTGCTTTGCATGAACTGGACCCTTGATCAGGTTCACCTGTCGCAAACATCAACCTCTGACCGGGTGATCAGAAATCTGCTATTTGCCTGTCCGACACCAGCCTTCACGCTGTTCAAGGACCGTCGAATCCATGCCTTCAACCAGCCGTTCCTGACCTTTATTTCCCGTGCCTTCGACATGCTGGATCTCAGACAGGTCGCGTCCAATCTGCAACTGCTGCTGGACCGGCGGATAGAAAAGCTGGTGGAAGAGCTGAAGCTGGGCGGCAACAGCCCTGTCAATGTCGGCATGACATTGAGCATCAACAATCGGCGCGTCAAAGGGCGGATTAACGCCATCGTTATGCCCAAGGATGAAGGGTTGGTTCTGGTCTGTTACCTTCTGCCGCGCGGCGAATTGAAATTCTAGCTGAGGGAGAACGGGTTTGTGGGCCGTTTTACCCGGTTTGCCTAAGGGCAAAAACAGTCCAGAATGCAAGTGCACTGTTTCACAAGCAACCGTAATGACACCTGAAGGACTGCTCAAAATGTCAAAGAAATTCTGGCTTCCATTGATGCTGCTGGCTTTGTCTGTCGTTACGGTTTCCTGCCAGAGTGTCGGTCTCAATCAGATTGAAAGCGCAGAGACAGCCGAATATCCGAACAATCTGGCGGTTGAGAGCTTCGGTTCCGGCAATGCCAAGATCCTGATGCTTCTGGGATCGGACAGCCGGTCTGTCGGTTTCCGGAACGGTGCCGTGCTGGCTATGACGGATCTCGGTGAGGCGGCCCTGACCTTGCAGATTGTGCCTGCCAACAAGGTCGACGGGGCACTTTCCAGGACAATAGAAAAGGAAGTGCGCAACGGCACCATCAATCTGGTTGCCAGCTCTGAGACCGTAGCGGCCGTCGATGGCGTCTTGCAGCGGAGCAAGGTTCCGGTCGTCTCTCTTTCGACGTCAGCGCCAGCTGGTCAATATGCCTTTCTGCCATCCGCCATGACCAGCCTTGTTGCCGGAGTGGATTTTGCTCTGTTAAGTGGTGACCGGCGGCTCGTAGCCGTTGTGCCTGACCAGCAGTCGCAGGCATTTCATGATGCCCTGAAGCAATTGTCCTCTGAGGAGGAGTATGGCCTTTTTGAGATTGAAACGAGGTCCGGGCAGCGCGGTCGTGATGTGATCAAGCAAAATCTCAAGGTGCTGAAGAGCGCCGATGCCGTGATCTTTGCAGATGTTGGACCTCATGCCACTGCTAGCGCCGCAGAATTCTTGTCGACGGGCAGTCTGAAATCCGAAATGTTCATTATCAGCAGTGATCTGGCGTCTTACGGTACGGACAAGCTCAATGGCGCAGTCATGGCGCGAGCAGATACGAGCGCGACGTCTCTCATATCCTCGCGTTATCAGACGACATTCGGTGTACCTTTCACTCAGGACGCGGCCTATGGCTACGACATCATCGCCATGGCGACGCAGCTGGCAAGGGCAAACGGCAAAAAGGGAATGACGCGAGAGAAGCTGGAAACTCCCTCCGGGTTCAAGGGAACCACCGGCTCGTTCCGTTTCCTGAGCGACGGTCGAACGGAACGGCTGTACGACATTGTCAGGATCCAGTCGGGTCAACCTCGGATCATCAAGCGCGCCGCTCCGCGTTTCTGATGAGATGGGCCAAAGAGATTGACGCTTGCCATTCAAGACAAAGCCGCCAGTCGGGGACGGGCGGCTTTTTTTGTGTCCGATGCTGCCACTATGGCTCGGAGCCGGGTCTTGTTGGCCCAATCAGGCTTTTGAAGGCGGCAGCACGGCTTCCGCTTCGATTTCCACCCGATAGGGGCCGACGAGCTTTGCCACCTGCAACAGGGTGTTGGCCGGGCAGACTTCAGAGAAGAAGCGGCCATGGGCAACGGACACGGCTTCACAGTCTTCCACATCAACGAGATAAATGCGGGTCCGTACCACATGCTCCGGTCCGGCACCATGGGCTCGGATGGCGCCAATGATCTTGTCCAGGATATAGGTCGTCTGGGAGGCTGCGTCGTTTGGTGCGACGATGTGGTCGGAGCCGTGCGTTGCCGTTGTTCCGGAGACAAGAATGCGATCCCCAACGCGGATGGCGCGGCAATATCCCGCCAGAGGTTCCCATTTGGAGCCGGAGAAAACGCGGGCGCGATCATCAAGCTTCGGGTCTGGCACGGAGGGGTTGACCGGTGCGATGGAGGAGAGATGGTGGGAAAGGTCGCCCGACGCCGTCAGGAAGGGGGGCTTGCGATACTCGTCGCCACAGTCACCCGGGACGGGTGTCATCCCGGCAAAGGCGACATCAAGGGCGGCATGGTCTTCAGCATCGAGGGCGAACTTGAAGACATTGAGGTTGCTGGCCCGATGTTCGGCCTCTGTAATGCGAGCCCCGATGATGGTTGCGGCGACAGAGGGGTGTTCCAGCACCCAGCGGCTGGCGACGTTGGAAAGTGAAACGCAGTGTTTTCTGGCGATCGCATCAGCCGCCGCCAGAAGTGCCTGGAAGGCGTCCCAGCCACCGGCTGTGTCGATGAAGCGTTTGTATTTCATCCGGCTCCAGTCGGCGATCTCGACCGGCTCTGGCTTGCCCAGCCACTTCTCGGAGATGAACCCGCCGCAGAGGGTGCCATAGGCCAGCAGTTTGATGCCATACTTGGCGCAGAGTGTTGAGAGCGGCCCTGCTGCGCGACGGTCGACGAGGGAGAAACTGACCTGATTGGAAACGATCTTGATGCCTTCCTCAAGTGCCAGCGCCAGATGGGCCGCATCGAAGTTGGTGACCCCGATGGCATTGATGAGGCCTTCATCGCGCAGCTTTTCCAGCTCATGCATGGCATCAAGCCAACGGGGGTCTTCAAAGCTCCACCAGTGGAACTGCAACAGATCGACCTTTGCCACGCCGAGGCGGTCAAGGCGTTCCTGCACACCGGCACGGACGACTTCCGGCGTCATGGGGCCGGGCTCCGGACACCATTTGGTGAAGGCGCGGATCGACGTGTCCCTTGGGCTGTTTGCCAGCAGGGCTCCGGTGATCAGTTCTGCCGATCCATAATGGTCGGCCATGTCGAAGCTGTCAAAACCGGCATCGGCATAGGCGGCAAGGCGCGGGGCTGTCTCTGCCGGGTCGAGCAGATCCCCGTCCTTTTCCAGATCGGCAACCTGCCACAAGCCGCAGACGAGGCGGGAAATGTTGAGCCCGGGGGCGAGATCGATGCGATCAGGTGTGTCAGACATTTGTCTTTTGTCCTTCAGAGAGAGAATTGGGAGCGCGGCGAAGGGCTCGTCGCAGGGGCGCGCGCAGGGTGCCTGCCTCGCCCAGAATTCCGTAGGGGCGCAACAGCAGTACAAGGCAGAGCGCAACGCCGATCAGTACGATTTGCAAGGAGGCGGCGCGGGCCTGCTGGTCGGGTGGGAAGACGCTGGCTACGAGGCTGCCCGACAGAGCCCAGATCGCCCATACCAGTATCGCGCCGAGGATGGCGCCGCGCATGTTGCCCGAACCGCCGACAATCAGCATGGTCCAGACCTGAAAGGTGAGGGTCGGCAGATAATTGTCCGGCGCGATGAAACCGATGAAGTGAGCCTGTGCGGCGCCACCAAGCCCCATGACGAAGCCGCCGATGGCGAAGGCCTGCAGGCGATAGGTGACGGGATCCTTGCCCAGCGCCTTGGCTGCTTCCTCGTCTTCACGCAAGGCTCGCAGAACACGCCCCCACGGAGAGCGCGTAAGGTGCTGCAAGGCAAGATAGCAGACCAGAACCAGCACGATCAGCACCGCTAGATTGGCCGCAGCGAACAGGCCTGGCTGTTCGGCAAGAGTGCCGAAGGGGCGGGGGATGAAACCGATGCCGAAGGGACCGCCGGTGATGCCTTCCAGATTGAGCAGGGCGAGCTGTATGACCACAGCCGCGCCGAAGGTGGCGATGGCCAGATAGTCCGATCGCAGACGCATGGTGATGGCACCGAGCAGGAAGCACAGGAAACCAGCGCCGAGCCCGCCGCCGAGCCAGCCGATGACAATCGGCAGATCGAAGCCGCCCAAGCGCCCGTCGATTGCAGGCGTTGTCAGGATCGAGGAAACATAGGCTCCGACCGCGACAAAACCGGCAACGCCGACATTGAACAGGCCAGTTTGGCCCCATTGCAGATTAAGGCCGAGACAGATCACCGCGTAAGTCAGGGCCATGGTGAGGAAAAAGGCGCCGTAGGAGAGAAGGTCGATCATGCCGCAGCCTTTCCGAAGATGCCCTGTGGCCGCAACAGCAGCATGGCAACGAGGATGACGAAGGAAACCGCAGCCCGCCATTCAGCCCCGATGATCTGTACGGTGAAGGCCTCCGCCAGCCCCACCATCAGCCCGGCCAGCATGGCGCCGGGGACCGAACCGATGCCGCCGAGGATGGAGGCGGCAAACAGTGGCAGCAGCAGGTCGAGCCCCATGGTCGGGCGGATCTGGACGACAACACCGGACATGATGCCTCCGACGGCAGCCAGCGCCGCCCCGAGCATCCAGACCATGCGGATGACGGCCCGCGTGTCGATCCCGGCAAGGCTGGCAAGCGCCGGGTTTTCCGACACCGCCCGCATGGAGCGGCCCGCAGCGGACCGGGTCAGTAGCAGGTGGACCGCGACCACCATGACCACTGCCAGCACCAGCACAAGCAACTGGTCCGGTGTGGCGCGCAGGCCGGGCAGGACGGGCCGCGAAATCTGCAGCGCCGTCGTGAAATAGGCAGGGCTTGAGGTGTAGATGAATTCGAGCAGGTTGCGTAGCGCAAGGGCGGCACCGAAAGACGACATCACCAGAATGATCTGGGCCGATCCGGCATTGCGCAGTCGCCCGAACAACAGCCAGTCGACCGTCAGGGCAACAAGGCCGGTGAGGAACATCGAGGCGATCATGGCGATGGGCACCGACCAGCCAAAGGAGAAGGGGCCGATCGGGGTGCCAAGGCCGGGCAACAGCGCACCGAGCGCGGCACTGACCGTGAGGGCAAGATAGGCCCCCCAAGACAGCAGTTCGCCGTGGGCGAAATTGGCAAAGCGCAGAATGGAATAGGTGAGCGTGACGCCAATGGCACCAAGGCCGATGATCGAGCCGTTGACGAGGCCGTCCATGAGCGGTTGCAGGGTCATTGCGCTGTCTCCTCGGAACCACCGCCCAGATAAAGCTCGGCGACCACCGGATCACCTTTGAGCTCGGCCGAAGGGGCGTCGTGGGCGACCTTGCCCTCAACAAGGATCACTCCGCGGGACGCGACATTGAGCCCGACGCGGACATTCTGCTCGACCAGCAGGATGGTGATGCCGGTCTGGTTGATCATGCTGATCCGGGCAAAGACCTCATCGACCAGCATCGGGGAGAGACCGGCGGATGGCTCGTCAAGGATCAGCAGCTTGGGGTCGGTGATGAGGGCGCGGGCTACGGCCAGCATCTGCCGCTGGCCACCTGAAAGGGCGCCGGCGCGTGTGGACGGTCGTTTTGCCAGATCCGGGAACATGGCGAACATCGCCTCGATGCGCTCTGCACGCAACTGCTTTGGCAAGATCTGGGCCGAGATCTGCAGATTTTCGCGGATGCTCATCTGAGTGAAGATGTTTTCCGTCTGCGGCACGAAGGTCATGCCGCTGTGCAGCTTCATGTGGGCGGGCAGATGCGTGATGTTCTCTTCCCTGAGGAACACCAGCCCCGAGTGGATCGGCACCAACCCGGCAATCGCCTTGACCAGTGTCGACTTGCCAGCGCCATTCGGCCCCAGCAGCACAACGAACTCGCCCTGCCGAACCGTGAGGTCGATGCCGTTGATGATCGGCAGGTCGGGCTGGTAACCGGCGTGCAGATGCTTCAGTCTGAGAATGTCCGGCGTCATGCGGCATCTCCCAGATAGGCGCGGACAACTTCGGGGTCGCGGATGACCACATCGGGGGCCCCTTCGGCCAGCTTCTGGCCAAGGGCCATCACCATGACCCGCGAACAAAGCCGCGCCACCATGTCCATATTGTGCTCGATGAGCAGGATGGTTACGCCCTGCTCGTTGAGGGTGACAATGCGGGCCATGATGTCCTGAAGAAGGGTCGGATTGACACCTGCCGCCGGTTCATCGAGCAGGATGACCTTGGGATCGGCCATCAGGATGCGTGCCAGTTCCAGCAGTTTGCGCTGACCGCCGGAAAGCACGCGGGCTTTCTCGTTCTCCAGATGGGAGAGCATCAGGAAGTCCGTCAGATGCCGGGCCTTTTCGAGCGCCAGTGCTTCATCGCGGCGGCTTCTGGCCGGGCGGAAGAAGGCACTGATGGCTTTCTCGCCAGACTGGCCCTGAGCACCACAGAGCACATTTTCAAGCACGGTCATCTCGGGAAAGGGGCGGGGGATCTGAAAGGTCCGGCCAAGGCCGCGCCTCAGTCTCTTCTCGGCTCCTTCTCGGCTGATATCCAGCCCCTTGAGATGGATTGTGCCCGATGTGGGGAGCAGGGACCCGGCCAGCATGTTGAACATGGTGGTTTTGCCTGCGCCGTTGGGACCAATGAGGCCCATGATTTCACCTTCGTGGAGATCAAGGGACAAATCATCCACTGCCTTGAAGCCCTGAAAGCTGCGGCTGAGAGACCGGGCTTTCAAAATTGGCTCTTCATTCGATGGCCGTGCGTCTTGCGCGCTTTGTCGGCCTTCCATGGTCTGCGTCATCACATCCCCAGGTGCTTCCTGTCCGGCATGTGATCGCTAGGTTTGGTCCGGACGGGTTTATATCTTTTATCTTTGATCAAAGATTATTGACACAAGTCGCTTTTGCAAGCAAAAAAAGAGAGAGCAACAGAAAAAGCCCCATACAGGTGGGAATGCCATTTTCTGAGAGTGGGAGACGCAGCCAAACCATGAAAAACTTGCTGAAGGCAGATCAGGCAGGCGATGACAAGGCGATACCGGGACTGGGGTCCATTGCACGGGAATCCTTGCAGGAACGGGTTTATCAGGAACTTGCCCGGTCGCTGATGCATGGCGTCTTTGCTGCAGGTCAGGTGCTGAGGATGCAGGCGCTGGCTGACACGCTGCAGGTTTCCATCATGCCGGTGCGTGAGGCGCTGGCGCGACTGGTCTCGGAACAGGCACTCGAAATGATGCCCAACCGGTCGACGCGCGTGCCACTGATCACGTCCGAACGACTGGAGGATCTGGCCCGGGTCCGCTGCCTCATCGAGGGCGAGCTGGTGCGGCTGGCCACTCCGAAAACCGATGCTGTCACGTTGCAGAGCCTGCGCGACATGACTGCCGCCTGCGAGGCTGCTTTCCAGAAACCGCTCGACGATGAGCAGGTTAGCGTAACCTCAGGGCTCAATTATCAGTTTCATTTTACCGTCTACGGCATGGCCGGTTCGGATGTTCTGTTGCCGATCGTGCGCAGTCTGTGGATGCAGTCGGGGCCGTTCGTGCGCGCTTCGGCGCTTGTCTATGGCCGCAACCCCTCCCTGACCGCAGTGCATCATCACTGGGCCCTGATCGAGGCGCTAGCGGCTGGAGATGCCGAGGCTGCCGTCGAGGCGCTGCATGCCGATATCACCCAGTCCTTCAACCTGTTGCGCAGCGATATAGCCGAAGGAGAGGGCGGTGACTGACAGCTTTGAATTGTGGGATCTCCGCGTGGAAGTCGTGGCACCCGAAGGCGGGGCGATCTATTGCGGCGCCAAGGTTGGTGACTATTTCGAACTGCGTGGCGAGATGATCCACATGCCTCCCGGACAGGGATTTTCCATCTATTCGCTGGCGGCGCTTCTGCCTCTTTTGCCAGCCAAACAACGCGACACGCACCCCAACGACTGGATGAGCACCGACGCAGAGGTTGCCTGCCCTGATCCCAATTGCAGCACGCGATTCCGGATCACGCGCACCCGTAAGCGCACCTTCAGTCATGCGGAAACAACAGCCGTGCCGCTTGATGCGCCCAAGGCGCCAGAAAGCGAGACCTGAGATGACCCGAGTTCCAAGATACAGCCTGACGCCGGACTATGAGATATCGCGGGTGATCCGCGGTGGTTGGCAGTTGGCCGGTGGTCATGGTGCCATTGACAGAAAGGCCGCCGTCGATGATCTGCTGGCCACGGCAGAGGCCGGGATCATCACCTTCGACTGTGCCGATATCTATACCGGCGTCGAAGAGATTATCGGCGATTTTCGAAAGGTCTATGGCGACAGGCACGGGGCCGAGGCGCTGGATGCCATTCATGTCCATACCAAATGTGTGCCCGATCTTGACAAGCTTTCCAGCCTGACGCGTGTGCAGTTGCAGGAAACCATTGATCGCTCGCGCGCCCGTCTGGGCGTCGAACGGCTCGATCTGGTGCAGTTCCACTGGTGGGACTATGAGTTGGGAGACTGGCTGCAAGCGATGCAGTGGCTGCATGAGTTCCAGCAGGAAGGCCGCCTCAGGTTCCTCAGTTGCACCAATTTTGATAGCGATCACGTCGCCACAATGAAGGCCGAAGGGTTGCCGCTGGCAACAATCCAGCTGCAATATTCGCTGCTGGACCGCCGCCCGGAGAAGCGCATGGCCTCGCTTGCTGCAGCGCATGATTTCCATTTTCTATGCTATGGCACGGTGGCCGGTGGTTTCCTCTCCGATCGCTGGTTAGGCGTGGCGGAACCTCTGGGTGAGCTGGAGAACCGATCACTGACCAAATACAAGCTGATCATCGAGGATTTCGGTGGCTGGGAGCTGTTCCAGTCGCTGTTGCAGACGCTGCGCAGCATTGCCGACCGGCATGAAACCGACATCTCGACCATCGCTTCGGCGGCCGTCCTGACCCGTCCCCATGTGGCTGGCGTCATCGTAGGGGCACGCAACCGTAGCCATCTCGATGCCAATCTGGGCATAGGCGCGGTTACGCTGTCGCCGGAAGATCTTTCCCGGATCGAGTCCATTCTCGATCAGTCGACCCCGCTTGAGGGCGACGTCTATACATTGGAGCGTGACCGTTTCGGGCGGCACGGATCCATCATGAAATACAATCTCAACAAAGAATAGGCAGAAGCCTTCGCCAATCGGCCCTTGAGGGCCCTTCCTACAGGAGCGTGAAATGAAGAAAGTCTGTTTAGCACCATTGGCCGTTCTGGCGGGTCTTGGTGGCACCATGCTGCCCGCCATGGCGTGCGATGTCGAAGTTGGCATGGTCATGGAATTGACCGGACCAGCTGGCGTTTATGGCCAGGCTGGTGCCAAGGCCGTCGAAATGGCCTTCAAGGATATGAACGATGCTGGCGGTGTGCTGGGCTGTTCGCTGAAAGCCGACACCCGTGACAGCCAGAGCCAGGGCAACGTGGCCGTCGATCAGGCAACGCAGCTGGTCAACATCAAGCATGTGCCGGTCGTCATCGGTGGCATCATCTCCTCGGTTTCCCTGCCGATCCTCACCTCGGTGACGGCACCTGCCAAGGTGGTTCAGGTTTCTCCGGCTTCTTCTTCCCCGACGCTCACCCAGTTGGGCAAGGAAGGCAAGACGGGCGGCTATTTCTTCCGCACCATCACCTCTGATGCCCTGCAGGGAACGGCTGCTGCGCAGTATGCCATCGACAAGGGCCTCAAGAAGCTGGCCATCATTCACGTCAACAATGACTTTGGCGTCAACATGATGCGTGAATTCTCCTCCACCTTCGAGGCACTCGGCGGCGAAATCACGTCCGTTACCGCCTATAACGAAAAGCAGGCCAACTATTCCTCGGAAGCCACTGCTGCCCTGTCCGGTGATCCGGAAGCGCTCTATCTCGTCAGCTATCCGGTTGACGGAGCGACCATCGCCCGTGCCTGGATCTCCAATGGTGGCCCGCAGAAATTCCTGCTCAATGATGGCATGAACTCCTCCGACTTCATCAAGGCAGTCGGTGCGCAGTATCTCAACGAAGCCTATGGCACCTCTTCGGGCACCGACGAGACTGCTTCGACCAAATATTTCTATGACAATTTCGCTGCCGTCTCTGGTGGTATCGCTCCGGATGCTCCGGCTGCCGACCGCTCCTATGATGCTGGTGCGATCGTCGGTCTGGCTATTGCCAAGGCAGGCGAAGCCAAGGCTGACAAGATCCGTGATGCCATTTTTGAAGTGACTGGCACCGAGGGGACCCCGATTTATGCCGGTCCGGAAGAATTCAAGAAGGCGCTGGAGCTGATCAAGAAGGGCGAGAAAATCCGCTATGAAGGCGTGATCGGCCCGGTTGGCTTCGACCAGTATGGCGATATCACCGGCCCGTTCCGCCTCTGGAAGATTGCGGATGGTTCCATTGAAACCACCGGTATGATGCAGGCTGATGAAGTGGCCGCCATCAAGGCCAAGGTCGCCAAGTAACAGGCCGTAGCAGGAACGACACTGCTGATGAACAAAAAGGCCGGAGGGATGCTCTCCGGCCTTTGCTGTTTCCTGGGGGTGGCGTGAAGGGAGGCGAGGGGCTCCTCTTAATTGGCCGTGTGCATCTCACCGGCCAACGGCGTCTGCAGCATCTGGCGTTGACGGTCGAAATTGGCCTCCTGCGAGAGGATGAACACCAGCTTGGCATAGGCGGCTTCAAGGGTGATGTCGCGCCCGTCGATGACGTTGTATTTCTTGAGTACGGCACCGGCGGCGTAGGTACCGAGCGCCAGCCCGCCTTCCGGGCACTGACTGACGGCAAACACCGGGCAGCCTCTTTGCCATGCGGTTGCCAGTGCCTTCTCCAATCCCTCGCTATGGGGCACGGTGCCGGAGCCATAGCAGCGAAGGACAATGCCGTCACAGGTTTCGGCAGCGTAGCGGGCGACATTGTCAGACATGCCAGGCGCAACGGCGAGAATGACGATATTCCAGGGCCGCGGCTGATGCAGGCGAAAGGCCGGGCCAGAGCGCAGCGGCGGATATTCTCCCGGATCGGCAGCAAAGGCATCAAACTGGCGGGAATGGGACTTGCGAACGCGCGAGCCATGCAGATGGCGGCCGGCAAACTGGACCCAGACACCGGCGGGGGCCTTCTGCACATGGGAGACCGAGGCCGCGAGATTTTCCGGTCCGTCCGAGCCTTCTACCCCGATCGGCAGCATTGCTCCGGTCAGAATGACGGGTTTGGCAAGACCCTCGAGGGCAAAGGTCAGGGCAGCCGCCGTGTAGGCCAGAGTATCGGTGCCATGGGCCACGATGAAACCATCATAGGCCTCCATTTTTTCGGCAATCGTGATGGCGATACGGTGCCAGTCATGGGGCGTGGCGTTGGCGCTGTCGATCAGCGGATCAAGGCGTATGATGTCCATGGGCGGGAAGAGCCCTTCAGCCACTTGCTGGTTGACATGATCCTCGACCACGCCTTGGGCCGGGGAAAATCCCTCGTCGCTCTCAACCATGCCGATGGTGCCGCCTGCGTGAATGAGAAGTATCGCCATGTCGACCCTTTCCGTGCCAGAGCTGCCACAGCCGCTGCACATCGTCCAAATCAGGAACCGTTGGCCGGGTTTATCGGCAACATCCGGTCCTGTCAAACGGGAATAGCCACCAGGGAAACAGGATCCGCCGCAGCGACCTTTGCGAGGCATGCCGACATGCGCTGCCCGCTGCATTTTCCTGCTGGGCAAACTGCTGGACATGGGGCATGGTTGCAACTAGGGTATTTTCCCACCTCTGATTTATCTTCGGGATTTTCCAATGGATTTCGTTGTCTGGCTGTCTTTCGTTGCCATCGCCACCACCAATATCGTCACGCCGGGTCCCGCCATTCTCAATACCATCCGAAGAGCCACCCAGTTGGGACTGAGAAAAACCATTCCCACCATTCTGGGCAATGCGCTCGGGCTGGCCGTTGCTGGCGGTTTCTGCGCCGGAGGGGTGGCGACATTCGTCATGGCGTCGGAACTGCTCTGGACCCTGTTCCATTGGTTGGGTGTCGGCTATCTGGTCTGGCTCGGGTTGAAGCTGATTTTTGTGCGGGAAGAGCTGGACCTGTCAGGCGAGGCGCGTCGCGGGGTGCCGGCAAGACAGCTTTTTATCGAGGCCTTCACCTTGGCGGTATCCAATCCCAAGGCGGTGCTGTTCTTCGTGGCGATTTTCCCGCAGGTGATGGATGCCAGTCGGCCAGTCCTGCCGCAGGCGGTCATTCTGGTTTCAACATTCTGTGCCATCTCAATCGGATCCCTCTTCAGCTATTCGACACTGGCCTCGCTGTTGCGTGGACGCTTCCTGACCCAGCGCCGGTATCGCGTCTTCCGCACGGTCTCCGGAGCGCTGCTGCTTGGCTTTGCTGGCAAGCTGGCAAGGGAAGTCCGCTAGATGCAAATACGGTTCTGGTGAATGACCGGTCGTTCAATCGTGATTCCCCTTTCATAGCAGCCTGTTGCCTTCCAAAAGCCCGGTACTGCGCTTTTGAACGGTTCCTGTCGTCATGTGTCGTTGCGGGCCATGGGGTTCAGGCTGAGGGCGACCATGGCAGAAATGTGGATTTTCTGCCGCGTTTTCGCTGCAGGAAAATGTCAATACATTCAACACGTTGAATTTTTCTTATACCAATGTTGGGTAAGCGGAGCGGCTTTCTCATCCGAAAGACTGCTTGAAAGCTGTTGCGCACAATGGTCTCCTTGCCTTAATGTAGAACGAACGGTCGGTTAATTAATGAGGCCGATGCGAGATCTCAGGGGGGGAGGTTTGAATGTCGGAAGCTTTTGTTTGCGACGCAGTGCGGACGCCGATCGGGCGATATGGGGGCGCCTTGTCCGAGGTGCGAGCAGACGATCTGGCCGCAGTTCCATTGAAGGCGCTGCTCGAGCGCAATCCGCAAATGGACTGGGAGCGCGTTGATGACGTGATCCTAGGCTGCGCCAATCAGGCGGGCGAGGACAATCGCAATGTCGCCCGTATGGCCGTGCTGCTGGCTGGCCTGCCTGTCGAGGTTCCGGGAACGACGGTCAATCGGCTTTGCGGCTCCGGCATGGATGCCATCGGGCTGGCGGCCAGAACGATCCGCTCCGGTGATGGCGACATTCTGGTGGCAGGTGGTGTCGAGAGCATGAGCCGTGCACCGTTCGTGGTGGCCAAGGCGATCAGCCCCTTTTCCCGCAATGCCGAAATGTATGACACGACCATCGGCTGGCGTTTCAAGAATGCCGCATTGCACAAGGTTCATGGTACCCACAGCATGCCGGAAACGGCGGACAATGTGGCGGCCGACTATGGCATTTCGCGCGCGGATCAGGATCGGTTTGCCGCAGAAAGCCAGCGCCGCTGGGATGTTGCCCAGAAGGCCGGGATCTTTGCCGATGAAATTGTGCCGGTCACCATCCCTCGCCGCAAGGGAGATCCGATCATCATCGATACCGACGAACATCCCCGGCCGGACACCAGCGTTGAAACGCTGGCAAAGCTGCGCGGTGTGAACGGACCCGAGCTGACGGTCACTGCAGGCAATGCCTCGGGTGTCAATGACGGCGCAGCGGGCGTGATTGTTGCTTCCGAGACAGCGGCTCAGGCCAATGGATTGACGCCCAAGGCGCGCATTGTCGCCATGGCAGCAGCAGGGGTTCCCCCCCGGGTGATGGGGATCGGGCCGGTGCCTGCGACCCGGCGGGTTCTGGAACGGGCCGGGCTGTCGCTTGATCAGATGGATGTTATCGAACTCAACGAAGCCTTCGCGGCGCAGTCGCTGGCCGTCTTGCGCGAACTCGGTTTGCCCGAGGACGGGGCTCACATCAATGCCAATGGCGGCGCGATCGCCATGGGTCATCCGCTGGGGATGTCGGGCGCGCGGCTTGTGCTGCACTCCACCTACCAGCTCCACCGCACGGGTGGGCGTTATGCGCTTTGCACCATGTGCGTCGGGGTTGGGCAGGGCATCGCTATCATTCTGGAACGCGTCTGAAGAGGAGGTCGGACATGTATGCTCAGATGGTGAAATCGGAAGGAATGAAGTCTCGGGACGAGATGTCGCCTGAAGAACTGGCTTTTCAGGACCGGATCGACCGGGGCGAAAAGATCGAACCCAAGGAATGGATGCCGGAAGGCTATCGCAAGACGCTGATCCGCCAGATCGGACAGCACGCCCATTCCGAAATCGTCGGTCAGCTGCCGGAAGGCAACTGGATCACCCGCGCACCGACACTGGAACGCAAGGCGATCCTGCTGGCCAAGGTGCAGGACGAGGCCGGGCACGGGCTCTATCTCTATTCGGCGGCGGAAACGCTTGGTGTCAGCCGTGACGATCTGATGGAGAAGCTTCACTCGGGTGCCATGAAATACAGCTCGATCTTCAACTACCCCACCCTGAATTGGGCCGACATGGGAGCGGTGGGCTGGCTGGTTGACGGCGCTGCGATCATGAACCAGGTGCCGTTGCAGCGGACCTCCTACGGACCCTATAGCCGGGCGATGATCCGCATCTGCAAGGAAGAGAGTTTCCACCAACGTCAGGGCTACGCGATCATGATGAAGATGGCCGCAGGCACTCCGGCGCAGAAGGAAATGGCGCAGGATGCGCTCAACCGCTTCTGGTATCCGTCACTGATGATGTTCGGTCCTTCCGATGCCGAGTCCGTCCATTCCGCCCAGTCCATGGCCTGGAAGATCAAGATCAACACCAACGATGAACTGAGACAGAAGTTTGTCGATCAGACCGTGCCGCAAGCCCATTATCTCGGCCTTTCCATTCCGGACGAAAATCTCAAGTGGAACGAGGAAAAGGGCGGTTACGACTTCAGCGAGCCGGACTGGTCCGAGTTCTTCGAGGTGATCAAGGGCAATGGCCCGTGCAACCGTGAACGTCTGGGCGCGCGCGTCAAGGCCTGGGATGATGGGGAGTGGTTCCGGGAAGGGCTTTATGCACACGCGGAAAAGGCCGCCCATCGCCGAATGGTGGCGACGACGGCTGCCGAGTAATCGGAAAATTTGGGGAGGAAAATCATGTCTAGAAAAGAATGGCCACTGTGGGAAGTCTTCATTCGCGGGCAGCACGGGCTGAACCATCGCCATGTGGGAAGCCTGCATGCGCCGGATGCCGAAATGGCGATCCACCATGCCCGTGACGTCTATACCCGTCGCAAGGAAGGCGTTTCGATCTGGGTGGTGAAGTCCAACGACATCACCGCATCGAGCCCGTCCGAGAAGGGGCCACTGTTCGATCCGGCCGAGACCAAGGCCTATCGGCACCCGACCTTCTTCGATATTCCCGATGAAGTGGGGCATATGTGATGAGCGCGGAAGGTATGAATAAAACGACCGTGCAAGCTGTTTCGAACCCGGTCGAGGACGCCTTTGTCGCCGATGCGGCACTGGCGCCAGCCTTCTTTGCGTGGCTCTGCCGGATGGGAGACAATGCACTCATTCTGGGCCACCGGGTATCGGAATGGTGCGGACATGCGCCCGCGCTGGAAGAAGACATCGCCATGGCCAATACGGCACTGGACCTCATCGGCCACACCCAGATGTGGCTGGGGCTCGCCGGTGAGGTGGAAGGCAAGGGCAGGGACGCGGACGCATTGGCCTATTTGCGCGATGCGCTGCAATTCCGCAATCTTCTGCTCTGCGAGCTGCCAAATGGGGACATGGGGCTCACGCTGATGCGGCAGTTCCTGTTCGATGCCCGCCATCACCTGATGCTGGAATGGTTGACGCGATCGGCCAGTCCACGGGTGGCCGAAATTGCTGCCAAGGCCGTCAAGGAGTCCAGCTATCATCTGGAGCGCTCATCGGATCTGGTCGTCCGGCTTGGCGATGGAACGGAGGAAAGCCATCGGCGCATGCAGGCCGCCGTCGAACAGCTTTGGCCCTATGTGGACGAGATGTTTGTGACTGACGCCGTCGATGACGCCATGGCGGCCGCAGGGATTGCACCCAGACCTTGCGACTTGCGCAAGGAGTGGGATGAAACGGTCCGCTCGGTCTTTTCCGAGGCTACGCTCGATGTGCCGGGGCCTGCAGGCTTTGCCCAGACCGGGGGAAATCTGGGACGGCACACGGAGCATCTTGGTTATATTCTGGCCGAAATGCAGTTCCTGCAGAGGGCCTATCCGGGAGCCAGTTGGTAGAACCATGGCAGCAACCCTCAACACATCCGCGGTGCTGCCGACTGTCGACGTCGTCTGGCGCTGGTTGGCCGAGGTGCCTGACCCGGAGATCCCCGTTGTCTCCGTTACGGAACTGGGGATCGTCCGGTCGGTGCATTATGACGGTGACACGCTCGTTGTTGCCGTTACTCCGACCTACTCGGGTTGCCCGGCCACAGCGGTGATCGATCTCGCCATCGAGGAAAAGCTGCGCGCGAAGGGCACGGACAAGCTGCGGCTTGAACGGCGCCTGTCACCGCCATGGACCAGCGACTGGGTCACAGCCGAGGCGCGCGAGAAGCTTCGCGCCTTTGGCATCGCGCCGCCGATTGACGGAACATCCGCCAGTGGCGTGATGGCTGCCCGCGCCCGCCGCATGACTGGCAAGGGCAATCTGGTGGTCGCCTGCCCGCGCTGCGGATCTACCCATACCGAGCGGGTCAGCCAGTTTGGTTCGACCCCATGCAAGGCCTCCTGGCGCTGCAAGGACTGTCTGGAACCCTTTGACTATTTCAAATGCATCTGAGCCTTAGAGGAGAGGCTTGCCATGTCACGATTTACTCCGCTTGAAGTGACCGATGTGCGACGCGAGACCCGCGACGCTGTGGTCCTGACCCTGAAACCGGATCCGGCCGACGCCGAGGCCTTTGCCTTCACGCAAGGGCAATATCTGACCTTCCGCCGGATGTTTGGCGCAGAAGAGCTGCGCCGCTCCTATTCCATCTGTTCGGGCGTTGATGACGGCTGCCTCAAGGTGGGGATCAAGCGCGTTGAGGGTGGGGCTTTCTCGACCTGGGCCAATGAAGAGGTCAAGGTCGGCGACCATATCGATGCCATGCCGCCAATGGGCCGTTTCTTCACCCCGATCGATCCGGCTGCTGCCAAGACCTATCTCGGCTTTGCCGCAGGGTCCGGCATCACGCCGGTGATCTCGATCATCAAGACGATTCTGACCCGCGAGCCCCAGTCGACCTTCACGCTGGTCTATGCCAACCGGCAGATGCATTCCATCATGTTCCGCGAGGAACTCGAGGACCTGAAGAATATCTATCTTGGCCGCTTGTCGGTGATCCATATCCTCAAGAGCGAAGGACAGGAGATAGACCTCTTCACGGGACGGATCGATGACCATAAGCTCGATGCGCTGTTCGATCTCTGGATCGACGCAGAGAGCGTGGATACGGCCTTCATCTGCGGCCCGGAAGCGCTGATGCTGACCATAGCCGAGAATCTGCGCAAGCATGGCATTGCCGACGAGCAGATCAAGTTCGAGCTGTTTGCCTCTTCCCAGCCCGGTAGGGCGGTGAAACCGGCGGTTTCCAGAGAGACCTCAGTGACCGGCAACAGCTGTGCGGTATCCGTGACGCTTGATGGCGCCACCCGCAGTTTTACCATGCCCAAGGACGGCAATTCGATCCTTGATGCCGCCGTGGCCAATGACATGGATGCGCCTTACTCCTGCAAGGCCGGGGTCTGTTCGACCTGTCGTGCCCGCGTTCTGGAAGGGGAGGTCGAGATGGCAGTCAACCATGCACTCGAGGACTACGAGGTACGGGCGGGCTATGTGCTCTCGTGCCAGTGTGTTCCCGTATCCGACAAGGTGGTGCTGAGCTATGATGAATGACGCTGACACGATGTCCATCGAGGACTATCTGGCCGGGGGTGGCAAACTGTCCTCGCCGGACAATGTGCCGCCACGCTATCGCGCCGAACTGTTGCGGCTGATGTCCTCCTTTGTCGACAGCGAGCTGGCAGGATCGGCGGGGTTTGCCGATGCCATCAACTGGGCTCCAGGAATTTCCCAGCGCATCGCCGCCAGCCGGATTGTGCTGGAAAAGGCAGCCAGTGCCGAGAAGGTGCTCGACCTCATGGAAGACTTCGGTACCGACAAGGCGCTCTATAACCGGGCGCATGATTGGGCCACCCGTCAGCCGAGGGATGCAAACGTCGACCCGCGCCGTCAGGGTGGAGACATGCGTCTGTCCGTCTTTCACGCACCGCTGATCAGCTGGACGGATGCCTGCGTGATGAACCTCTTGATGGGGCTTGCAACGGGTATTCAGCTGAGGGAACTGGCTCAGGTCTCCTATATCCCGCTTGCCGATGAGATCAGGGACATCATCCCCGTCGAGGCGCGGCACAAGGAACTGGGGCGTGTCGGGCTTGTCGAAATCTGCGCAACCGAAGACGGGCGCTCAGAGGCCACAGCTTCCGTGGACTACTGGTTCCCAAGGGTTGCGGACAGCTTTGGCGCGGTCGGGTCCGGGCGTTTTGAGCGGCTGGCCCGCATGGGGCTTCGTCATCGCTCCAACAAGGATCAGCTTGAAGAATGGACCCAAGCTGCCCAAGCGCAGCTTGCTGCTCTCAAAATCCGCTAAATCGAAGTGAAATGGAAGGAAAGCGCATGAAGGACGTGACCCTGTCACCACGCCGTCTGGAAAGCTATGTTGCCGGCGCCTGGCGTACAGGTGAAGGTGAGGGAGAGCCTGTGGCCAATGCGGCGACGGGAGCAGTCCATGCCCTGATCAGCACCGAGGGACTTGATCTTGGGGGCGCTCTTGAATGGGGCCGCGCTGTTGGTGGACCAGCCCTCAGGGCCATGACGATCCATCAACGGGCGCTGATGCTCAAGGCTCTGGGGCTAAAGCTGATGGACCTCAAGGAAGAGTTCTACGAGGAAAGCTTTGCCACAGGGGCCACGCGCGCGGATTCCTGGCCCGACATCGAAGGCGGCATCGGCACGATGCTGACTTTCGCTTCCAAGGCCCGGCGGGAGTTTCCCAATGCCCGCGTGCTGACCGAAGGCCCGGTTGAAGTGTTGTCGCGGGACGCAAGCTTCATGGGCCAGCACATTCTCTCGCCGATGGAAGGAGTGGCCATTCATATCAATGCCTACAACTTCCCGGTCTGGGGGATGCTGGAGAAAATCGCGCCGTCCCTGATTGCCGGCATGCCGTGTCTGGTCAAGCCAGCGACCCAGACGGCCTATCTTACGGAACTGGTCGTGCGGCGTATGCTGGAGACCGGCCTTCTTCCCGATGGAGCGTTGCAGATCGTCACTGGCGATCCGCGAGATCTTCTGGACCATGTGACCGAGCAGGATGTTGTGACCTTCACCGGCTCGGCGACGACAGGGCAGAGGCTCAAGGCGAAGTCGTCCATCATTGCCAATTCCGTTCGCTTCACCATGGAGGCGGACAGTCTCAATGCGTCGGTGCTGGGGGGAGATGCCGGTCCGGGCACGCCAGAGTTCGATCTGTTCGTGCGCGAGGTTGCCCGCGAGATGACGGCCAAGGCAGGGCAGAAATGCACTGCGATCCGCCGCATCTTGGTGCCCCGTGCGCATGAAGCAGCTGTGGTCGATGCGCTCAAGGCGCGGCTCGGGCAGGTGCCGATCGGCCTGCCTTCCGATCCATCCGTGCGTATGGGGGCACTCGTCTCGCTGCGGGACCGTGAAACTGTCCGTGTCCGCGTCCGCGAACTGATGACCGAAGCGGAGATCGTTGCCGGTGATCCCGACAGCTGCGCACTGGTCTCCGGCGACGATGTGGCGGGTGCCTTCATGGCGCCTGTGCTGTTGCGCTGTGCCAACCCTCTGTCGTCTGAAGCTGTGCACGGGGTCGAGGCTTTCGGGCCGGTGGCGACACTGATGCCGTATGACGCCCCCGAGGAAGCCATCACACTGGCTCGCAAGGGGCGCGGCTCGCTTGTCTCGTCGGTCTTTACCGATGACGCTGGTCTTGCTGCCAAAATGGCGACCGGATTGGCGTCCTTCCATGGTCGGGTGATGATCGGCAACCGCGCGTCGGCCAAAAGCTCCACGGGGCATGGCTCACCGTTGGCTCCGCTTGTCCACGGCGGCCCCGGTCGCGCAGGTGGCGGCGAGGAAATGGGCGGTATGCGCGGGGTCAAGCATTTCATGCAGCGGTCTGCCATTCAGGGGCCGCCGTCGATGCTGTCGGCGGTCACCGGTCAATGGGTGGAAGGCGCACCTGCGCAACAGGATATTCATCCCTTCCGCAAGTCGCTGGCCGACCTCCGCATCGGCGATCAGATCGTCACGGCCAGACGAGACGTGACTGAGGCTGATGTCGAACACTTTGCCCATTTCACCGGCGATACCTTCTATGCCCACATGGACAGCGACGCGGCGAAAGCCAATCCCTTCTTTGAGGATCGCGTGGCGCACGGCTATCTCATCGCCTCCTTCGCCGCCGGGTTGTTCGTCGATCCGGAACCGGGGCCGGTGCTGGCGAACTATGGCGTCGACAATCTGCGTTTCATGATGCCGGTCTATTTTGGCGATAGCCTCGGGGTTCGCCTGACCTGCAAGGAGATCAACCCTCGGGAGAATGCCGACCATGGGGAAGTCCGCTGGGATTGTCAGGTGACCAACCAGAGAGACGAGGTGGTGGCGCAATATGACGTGCTGACCATGGTGGCAAAGACCTGGCCAATGACAATGTCGGAAGCAGCAGAATAGTTGGCGGTGCCTTGTCGGGATCGGCTTTGAGGTCGATCCCGATTTTTTGCACTAATCATAACGAAGGGCGCAGGGCATGCCGAAGGCCTAGCGAACGGCCTTGATCCCTTCCAGGATCAGAACTGTTGCCAGATGGGCATAGTCTTCGCGGGAGATCGGCCCCTCTTCCTTGAACCACATGTAGACCCAGTTCATCATGCCGAACAGGGACATGGTAACCGGCATCAGCAGCGGGCGATCCGGATCATCGAGCGTGGGGTGGATCAGGCGCAAGATGTTCGAGAAGCGCTTGACGATACGGCGCTCGACCTTGACGATTTCGGCTCTCTGTTCTTCCGATAGAGCCTGACTGGCATTGAGCTGCACCTTGTGCTGATCATCGGCACCGCGATAGGCCTCGATGACCGTATTGACCAGTCGCTCCAGCCTTTCTTCCGGTTTCAATGTCGTATCGTCAGCCTCGATCAGGGCGTGATCGAGTTCTTCCAGATGGGAATGCACGATCTCGAAGATCAGGGCGTCCTTGGAGGGGTAATAGTGATAGAGCAGGGATTTCGACACGCCAGCCGCAGACGCGATCTGGGACATGGAGGCTTTCTCCATCCCCTGCGTCGCAAAGACCCGCGCCGCATCAAGCAGCAAACCATGTTGTTTTTCTTCGAAATCGTTTGCGCGTGTTCGGGCCATGGACAGAATTCTCCATAATGCTGAAGACGAAAGTAGGGGGCTCCATATGCCCCCTATACACCAGTTTTGGTATATTTGACCATACGGTCGGTTTAATTTTTTGGCCGATTGTCGACAACGCGCTTGGCCTTGCCCTCCGACCGTGCCAGTTCCTGTGGATCCCTGACATCAATGCGTGTCGTGACGCCTACCACGGACTTGATGTGGTGGGACAATTCAACAGCGGACGCCTTGCGAGCGTCTTCCGACACATGATCGGTTGCCGCTTCGACATGAATGACCATGGTGTCCTTGTGGTCCTTGCGCGACAGCTCGATCTGGAAATGCGGTGTCAGACCCTTGCACTTGAGGATCTGCTCTTCGATCTGGGTCGGGAAGACATTGACACCGCGCAGGATGATCATGTCGTCCGAGCGGCCGGTGATCTTTTCGATGCGACGCATGGATCGGGCAGTGCCCGGCAACAGGCGCGTGAGGTCGCGGGTGCGATAGCGCACCATCGGCAGGCCTTCCTTGGTGAGCGTGGTAAAGACCAGTTCACCCATTTCGCCATCCGGCAACACTTCGCCGGTCGCCGGATCAATGATCTCGGGGTAGAAGTGATCTTCCCAGATGTGCAGGCCGTCCTTGGTTTCCACGCATTCGTTGGCAACTCCGGGGCCCATGACTTCGGACAGACCATAGATGTCCACCGCATGCATGTCGAACGCCTGTTCGATTTCGTTGCGCATGCTGTTGGTCCATGGTTCGGCCCCGAAAATGCCGACCTTGAGGGAGCTTTGCCTCGGGTCGAGACCCTGACGGCGGAACTCGTCGAGAATCGACAGCATGTAGGATGGCGTAACCATGATGATCGTGGGCTTGAAGTCCTGAATCAGGGTGACCTGACGTTCGGTCATGCCGCCGGAAATCGGCACCACGGTGCAGCCCAGCCGTTCTGCGCCGTAATGGGCGCCGAGGCCACCGGTGAACAGGCCATAGCCATAGGCCACGTGGACGATATCACCGGGGCGTCCGCCCGAGGCGCGGATCGAACGGGCAACAAGATCGGCCCAGACGTCGATATCCTTGCGGGTGTAGCCGACAACCGTTGGCTTTCCGGTCGTGCCCGACGAACCATGGATGCGCACCAGTTTTTCCCGCGGCACGGCAAACATGCCAAACGGGTAGGTGTCACGCAGATCCGTCTTCTGGGTGAAGGGGAATTTCGACAGGTCGGCCAGCGTCTTGAGGTCCGAGGGGTGAACCCCGTGCTCGTCGAAGCGCTTGCGGTAGAAAGGTGAATTCTCATAGGCGTGGGTCAGCGAGCGACGCATGCGGTGATATTGCAGGGCTGCGATTTCATCGCGGGATGCGATTTCAATCGGGTCCAGAATGCTCTTGATTGGTGTCAGATCGTTCATTGTTTCCTCCCCGAGATCAGACGCCATCGCCCTGAGGCGACAGAAGTGTTCCTTTGACAGTGCGGGAATGGCCACGGAATTCCGCAATGACCTTCCCGTCCTCGCGCGTCACCTGCACATCGTAAAGGCCGGATCGGCCGGAGCGGGATCGCTCGCGGGCGGTGGCCGTCAGGCGGTCGCCGAGGGTGCCCGGAGCCAGAAAGGTGATGGCACAGTTCTGGGCTACGGTGATTTGGTCGTAGGTGTTGCAGGCAAAGGCGAAGGCGCTGTCTGCAAGCGTGAAGAGATAACCGCCATGGGCGTTGCCGTGACCATTGGTCATGGATCTGGAGACGGTCATCGACAGCACGGCCTCGCCGGGGGCGACATGCTCCAGCTTCATGGCAAGGTCCTGAGAGGCCGAATCGCCCTCCCACATGGCCCTGGCACAGGCCTCCGCCAGCTCTTGCGGGGTCATCGCGTGATGCTGATCCTGATACTGGTCCATTTCAGCGCCCCCGGAAGCTGGCTGGACGCTTTTCAAGGAAGGCTGTGACCCCCTCTGCATAATCATCCGTCTGTCCGGCTTGCCGCTGGCAGTCCCGTTCCATGTCGAGATGGGCTTCGAAGCTGTTGGCTGAAGCCGACTGGATGAGGCGCTTGGTCAGGCCAAGGCCCACTGTCGGACCATCCGCAAGGCGGGCAGCGATGGCGGTTGCTTCCGGCATCAGGACCTCGTCATCCACAGCCTTCCAGATCAGGCCCCAGTCGGCTGCCTGTTCCGTGGGCAGAGGCTCGGCGAGCATGGCGAGTGCCTTGGCCCTTGGTTCGCCCAGAATGTGGGTCAGCGACCAGCTGCCACCGGCATCGGGAATGAGGCCTATTCTCGAGAAGGCCTGTATGAATTTGGCCGATCTGGCGGCCAGCACGATGTCGCAGGCAAAGGCGATGTTGGCACCGGCACCGGCGGCAACGCCGTTGACGGCGCAGATAACCGGCTTTTCAAGCGAGCGGATCAGGCGAAGTGTCGGATTGTAAAAGCGTTCCAGTGTCGCGCCGAGGTCGGGCTTCTCACCGCCCTTGCGCGGATCGCGATCGCCCAGATCCTGCCCGGCGCAAAAGCCGCGACCGGCGCCCGTGAGCAACAGCGCACGGACCGATTCTTCGCTGTGGGCGCGTTCGATTTGTGCCCGCAAGGCGAGATGCATGTCCTCGTTAAATGAATTCAGTTTGTCGGGTCTGTTCAGCGTCAGCGTGAGCACGCCGTCTCGCAGGTCCGACAGAACGGTCTCGGATTTCTCCATGTTTCCTCCCCCAAGGCCCACTTTTGTAGAGCCAACGAAAGACTTGTTGCATAAACCGTCCGGACGGTCAATTATACGCTTGAATAAATCGTCCGGACGGTCAATTATGTTCGGAAAGAAAATGAGGGGGACCAATGTCTGAGTTTTTCAAATGCCATCATGCACTGCTGAATGACGCCGTTTCCGCGTTGAAATCGCGAGAATTCTGGACACCATTTCCAGAAGTCCCGAGCGGACGCTTCTATGGCGAAACGGCACGGGAGGATGGTGTCGTTGCGTTTGATCGACTAATTGGTCATCGATTTTTGCTGAATGATCACCCGGAAACTCACCGTGTGGGCATGGAAGAGTCGCCTTGGGGGCTGCCACTCAAGATCAGCTATCCAACGGCCGAAGCCGATGTCTTGATTGCAGCGTCGAAAGCTGCCGCAGGTGACTGGGCTGAAGCAAGTCCGGAGGTGCGGGTTGGCGTTCTGCTCGAGGCACTGGTGCGCCTCAATGCCATGAGCTTTCTGATGGGCCATGCAGTGATGCACACCACGGGTCAGGCTTTTCCGATGGCCTTTCAGGCCGGAGGTCCGCATTCGCAGGACCGCGGGCTGGAAGCCGTTGCTGCCGCATGGATGGAAATGAATGTCACCGCTCGTGAGGCAACGTGGGAAAAGCCGCAGGGCAAGCAGCCGTCCATCGTGCTGGAGAAACAGTGGAAGCTGATACCGCGTGGACTGGCCCTGACCATCGGCTGCAACACTTTCCCCAACTGGAATGGCTATCCGGGGATTTTCGCCAGTCTGGCGACGGGTAACACGGTCATTGTCAAGCCGCATCCGGCGGCAATCCTGCCGTTGGCGCTGACGGTCAAGGTGTTGCGCGAGGTTCTGGTTGCAGCGGAGCTGCCCGCGGACGTGGTTCTGCTGGCGGCCGACGAGCCGGGCCAGGAAATGACCCGCGATCTGGTGGAAAGCGGCGCCTTTGCCCTTATCGATTATACTGGTTCATCGCAGTTCGGGGCGTGGGTGCGTGCCCATGCCGGGGAGGCGCAGGTCTTTACCGAAGAGACGGGCGTGAACTCGATCACCATTACCGGCACCAGCAATTTCAAGGGAATGTGCGACAACATCGCCTTTTCGCTATCGCTCTATTCCGGACAGATGTGCACCTCGCCGCAGAATATCTACATTCCGTCAGCCGGTATAGAAACCGACGAAGGCCACAAGAGCTTTGATGCTGTGGCCGAAGGGATTGCCTCTGCGATCGACACGCTGCTGTCCGATGCGGACCGGGCGTCTGGGGTGTGCGGCTCCATTGCCAATCCGGCAACCCTCAAGCGGGTGGCCACGGCGCGGGGGTTCGGACGCATTGTGCGGGACAGCAGGGAAACGGGCGTCGGCCGCAGCGCCACCCCGTTGTTGCTGGCGCTTGATGCCGGGGAAGGCGGGGCCGAACAGGAGGAGTGTTTCGGCCCGGTATCCTTCTTTATTGCCTGTTCCGATGAACGGGATGCCATTGCCCGTGCGTCCGGCATCGCCCGGGACAAGGGGGCTATCACTGCGGCGCTCTACGCCACGGACCCCGATCTGATCGAGGTTGCCGTAGAGGCGTTCAGCCGTGCCGGTGTCAATCTGTCCGTCAATCTCGTTGGCAACATCTTTGTCAATCAGTCGGCTGCCTTTTCCGACTTCCATGTCACGGGAGCAAACCCGTCCGGCAATGCCTGCCTGACGGACACTGCCTTTGTCGCGTCGCGTTTCCGACGCGTCATGATCCGTTGGCCCAAGGTCGCCTGAGCGCCCGGGGCCACATTCATCAACTGGATATCTAGGGAGGACTATCCATGAAAACCGCAATCACCACTGCCCTCACCACTGGCATGACGACGCTGGTTGCCCTTGGGGCCATCAGCCTGTCAGCACCGGCTTCTGCCGAAATCCGTCTCGGGGCAAGCGTGTCCGCCACAGGGCCAGCCGCATTTCTTGGCGATCCGGAAGCCAAGACCATCGAAATGCTCGTCGAGCAGATCAATGAAGCTGGAGGCATCAACGGCGAAAAGATCAAGCTGTTCCTCTATGACGATGGCGGCGATCCGAACAAGGCGCGAACCTTTGCCACGCGTCTGGTCGAGGATGACGAAGTGACGGCCATCATTGGCGGTTCCACCACGGGCACCACCATGTCGATCATCTCGGTGGCAGAAGACGAATCCATTCCGTTCATCTCGCTTGCCGGCGCCATACAGATCATCGATCCGGTGCGGGCGAATGTCTTCAAGACCCCGCATACCGATCGCATGGCCTGTGCCAAGATCTTCACCGACATGGCCGCGCGCGGGCTCACCAGGATCGGCATGATTTCGGGCACCGACGGCTTTGGTGCCTCGATGCAGGCCCAGTGTCATGATATCGCGGCGGAACACGGTATCGAGGTTCTTGCCGACGAGACCTATGGTCCGCAAGACGCCGACATGACGCCACAGCTGACCAAGATTGCCAAGACCGAGGGGGTGCAGGCGATCCTCAATCCCGGCTTTGGTCAGGGACCGGCAATCGTCACCCGCAACAAGGCACAGCTTGGAATCGATCTGCCTCTCTATCAGAGCCACGGGGTGGCTTCCGATGGCTTCATCAAGCTGGCCGGAGCAGAGGCTGCCGAGGGTGTAAGACTGCCAGGGACTGCCTTGCTGATTGCCGACATCCTGCCGGATGGCGATCCGCAGAAGGAGGTTGTCACCACCTACAAGACCGCGTTTGAAGCCAAGTTCGACCAGAAGGTTTCCACCTTTGGCGGCTATGCCAACGATGCCTTCCTGCTGATGGCCAATGCCATGAAAACGGGCGGGGCGGACGCAGAGGCAATCCGCAATGCTCTGGAAGCAACCGCAGGGCTTGTCGGCACGACCGGGACCTACAGCTTCTCGGCGACCGATCATCTGGGTCTCGATCTCAGCGCATTCCGGATGCTCGAGATTCGCGACGGTGGCTGGGCCCTTGCTGAATAAGCATGCATCGGGCGGGGCTGTTGCCCCGCCTCTTTCGACTCGAACACAAAGGGAGAGCCGCTCATGGATGCCTTGATGCAGTTTCTTTTGTCCGGGATGACCGTTGGCGCTGTCTACGCGCTCGTTGCTCTGGGCTTCACCATCATCTACAACGCCTCCGACGTGGTGAATTTCGCGCAAGGGGAGTTTGTCATGTTGGGCGGGATGATCACCGTTTTTGCCCATGCTGCCGGACTGCCCCTGCCGCTTGCCGCCCTGATCGCGATCGTGCTGACCGCTCTTGTCGGTGTGGCGCTGAACAAGCTGGCGATCGAGCCGGCGCGCGGTGCGCCTGTGGTCTCGCTGATCATTATCACCATCGGCGCCTCGATTGTCATTCGCGGGGCTGCTCAGCTGATCTTTGACAAGCAGCTGCACCGCTTTCCGTCCTTCTCGGGTGATGAGCCCATCCGCCTGCTGGGGGCCGCGATCTTGCCGCAGAGCCTCTGGGTGGTCGGGGGCGCCTTCTTCATTTTCATCGGTCTGTGGGCGTTTTTCACCAAGACCCTGACTGGCAAGGCCGTATTGGCAACTGCCAACAACAGGCTGGCAGCCCAGCTCGTCGGTATCAACACCGGTTGGGTGATGACCCTGTCCTTTTCCCTGTCTGCGGCCATCGGGGCGCTGGCGGGTGTCCTGGTCACACCGATCACGCTGGTTGCCTATGATGTCGGCGTTGGTCTGGCACTCAAGGGTTTTGCTGCCGCGATGCTGGGGGGCATGGGCAATCCCAAGGGGGCGCTTGTCGGCGGCATCCTGCTTGGCCTGCTGGAGGCCATGACGGCGGGTTATCTCAGCTCGCAATATAAGGATGCGGTGGCCTTCATCGTCATTCTGGCCGTGCTCTTTGCCATGCCGCAGGGCATTTTTGGCGCCAAGAGAACCGAGAGGGTTTGATCCATGACATTCAATTCGAAATGGGTTCAGCTCGCGGTGTTGCTGGCGCTGATTGCCATTCTGCCGCTGTTCTTTCCGTCCGGCTATTATTTCCGCGTCGGTGCGCTGATCTTCGTCAACGCGCTCAGCGTTGTCGGACTGGTGATCCTGATCGGCTATGCGGGGCAGATAAGCCTCGGGCATGCGGGGTTTGCCGGGATCGGAGCTTATGCCTGCGCGCTGGGGCCGGAGGCGCTTGGGTTGCATCCCGCCCTTGCCATGCTGCTCGGTGCGCTGGTGTCGGCCATCATGGCAGCGCTGATCGGCAAGCCGATTCTCCGGCTCAAGGGCTACTATCTGGCGGTCGCCACGCTCGGCTTCGGCATTCTGGTTTCCATGGTGCTGACCAATGAGCGGGCGTTGACTCGCGGGCCGGATGGCATGGAGGTTGCTGAGCTTGGCTTGCGCGACTTTCTGAAAGGCGTCGGACTCAAGCTGTCGAGCGGCGAGTTCTGGTATCTCGTCTGCGGGCTGGTGCTGATTGTCGGGGTCTGGATCGCGCTCAATCTGTTCAACAGTTCCACCGGACGGGCGATGCGCGCCCTGCATGGCTCGGAAGTGGCCGCCCGCACAGTCGGAATCGATGTGGCTCAGGTCAAGCTTCAGGCCTTCGTGATTTCGGCGGTCTATGCGTCGGTGGCCGGATCGCTGCTGTCCCTGCAGAACCGCTTCATCACGCCGGATGTGGCCGGGTTCATGCACTCTATCGAGATGGTGACCATGGCTGTTCTCGGCGGGGTCAACTCGGTGCTCGGTGCCACTCTGGGGGCTGCCATCCTGACGCTGCTGCCACAGGTGCTCACTGTTTTTGCCGAGTATGAGCAGTTGATCATGGGGCTGGTAATGATCCTCGTGATGATCTTCCTACCAAGGGGATTGCTGCCTTCCATCGCCGCCAAATTGAGGGGGAGGGGCGAATGACACTTTTGCAAGTCGAAGGGCTCGGGATCAGCTTTGGCGGTCTCAGGGCTGTCAATGATGTGGGCTTTTCCGCAAGTGCGGGTGAGATCGTCTCGGTTATCGGGCCGAACGGAGCTGGCAAGACCACTCTGTTCAACATGATTTCCGGAGTCTATCTGCCGGATAGGGGACGGGTGATGCTGGATGGTCAGGATGTGACACGTTTCGAGCCACACCTTCTGGCCCGCATGGGGATGACCCGCACCTTCCAGAATCTGCAGATTTTTCAGGACATGACGGTGCTGGAAAATGTTATCGTCGGCTTTCATCTGGCTGAGCGCGGCCATTTGCTGGCCGACCTTCTGGCCCTGCCGGGAACGAAACGGCGGTCTGCCGAGGTGCGTGAAAAGGCGATGGCGCTGCTCACCCGTGTGCGGCTCGACAAGGCCGCCGAACAGGTGGCCGGCAATCTCTCCTACGGGGCTCTCAAGCGGTTGGAGATCGTGCGGGCACTGGCCATGTCGCCCCGTGTCCTGTTGCTGGATGAACCGGCTGCAGGCTGTAACGCGGTGGAGACGGAGGAAATCGACGCCTTCATCGCCGAACTCGCTGCTACGGGAATCGGAATCCTGCTGGTCGAACATGACATGAAAATGGTGATGCGCATCTCCAACCATATTGTCGTGCTCGATCATGGCGAGAAGATCGCCGAGGGCAAACCGGACGAGGTGTCCCGTAATCCGGAGGTGATTTCAGCCTATCTGGGAACGGTCGACGCAGAGCAGGACGAACAAGACGAACAAGACGAGGAAGACGAGAAGGAGGCCGCCCATGCTGTCGGTTGAGAAACTGCATTCGGCCTATGGGCGCATTGAAGTGCTGCACGGGGTGGATCTCGAGGTCAATTCCGGCGAGATCGTTACCGTGGTAGGGGCCAATGGTGCGGGCAAGACGACCTTGCTGAAGTGCCTGTCCGGCATCCAGCCGGTTACCGGGGGACGGATCGACTTTCGCGGCGAAGCTATAACGACAGTACCAGCCTTCAAACGGCTGGCTCGCGGGCTTTCTCAGTCTCCGGAGGGGCGGCAGATTTTCACCAATCTATCGGTGGAGGAAAATCTGCGTCTGGGTGCCTTCCTGTTCAGTGATGAGCGCGTGACTGCGGATATGGACGATGCCTTTGCGATGTTCCCGATCCTCAAGCAGAAGCGCAACCAGATGGCCGGAGGGCTTTCCGGGGGGCAGCAGCAGATGCTGGCCATTGCCCGAGCCCTGATGGGGCGGCCACATTGTCTGTTGCTGGATGAACCGTCTATGGGGTTGGCGCCGCTGTTGGTGGCGCAGATTTTCGAGGTGGTCGAAAGCCTCAAGGCGCGGGATGTGACCGTGTTGCTGGTCGAACAGAATGCCTTCGGTGCCCTGAAGATCGCCGATCGGGGCTATGTGATGGAAACCGGGCGGGTCACCATGTCAGGTCCCGCTGCCGATCTCATTGCTGATCCACGCATTCGTGAAGCCTATCTGGGGATTTGATATGGACGACAAGACAACAGCACTGGTGGGCATCCGCAAGGATGGCGAGATCGCCTTGGTCACCGTTACCAACCCGCCGGTCAATGCGCTCTCTGCGGACCTCCGGCAAGGGTTGCTTGAGGCGGCTGAGGCTTGTGACGGGGATGACGCGGTCAAGGCCGTGGTTCTGGTCTGCGCCGGGCGTACCTTCATTGCCGGGGCCGATGTTCGCGAATTTGGCAAGCCACCCCAGTCACCCCATCTACCTGATGTGGTGGCTCGGATCGAGGCTGCGAAGAAGCCATGGGTGGCAGCCATTCATGGCGCGGCGCTGGGCGGCGGTTTCGAAGTGGCGATGGGGTGCCGGTTTCGCGTCGCATCTCCCGACGCCAAGGTCGGGTTGCCAGAAGTGACGCTCGGCATTGTGCCGGGCGCTTCGGGGACCGTGCGGACGTCGCGGCTCGCCGGGGTTTCTGTGGCCGTGGATCTGGTCACCAGCGGACGGCCCTGGAATGCCTCCAAGGCTCTATCGGTCGGGCTGATCGATGAGATCATTGCCGGTGACCTTGTGGCGGGGGCTGTTGCCTTTGCGCGTTCTGCGCTCAAGTGTCCGCTGCCCCCTGCTGTGTCGGAAAGGCCGGTCGAGCCGATGCCGGAGGACTTCTGGCAGGAGGCGGGCAAGCGTGCGGCCAAAGCTGGTCATCGGGCCCCGCTTGAAGCGCTGGAGCTGATCCGCTTTGGCTCCGAGCATCCCTTTCCCCTGGCGATGGCCAAGGAACGGGCGTGCTTTCTGGCGTTGCGCCAGTCCGAAGAAGCCGCAGCCTTGCGTCATGTCTTCTTTGCGGAGCGAGGGGCAGGGCGCCCTGATGCCTTGCGGGCTGTCAAACCACGTTCCGTTGCCTCGATCGGCGTCATCGGTGGTGGCACCATGGGAGCAGGCATTGCCGCCGCCTGTCGCGAAGCCGGTTTGCCCGTTGTGTTGATCGAGCGGGATGACGCGGCGCTTGATCGGGGACTTGCCAATCTCGCATCTATCTTTGATGGGGCCGTCAAGCGCGGCAAGCTTGATAGTGCTGGCAAGGCGGACCGTCTGGCCGGGATCACCGGCAGCACCGACTATGCCGCGCTTGCCGGGTGCGATCTGGTAATCGAGGCCGTGTTCGAAGAGATCGGCGTCAAACGGGCGGTGTTTGCCGATCTGGTGCGCCATTGTCGGGCCGATGCCATTCTCGCCACCAACACGTCCTATCTGGATCCGCGGGCCATCGTGGCAGGTCTGGCCCATCCTGAGCGTTTCATCGGGCTGCATTTCTTCAGTCCGGCTCATGTGATGAAGCTTTTGGAAATCGTGCCCGTGCCGGAAACCGCGTCCGATGTCCTTGCCGCAGCCTTTGCACTTGGCCGGTTGTTGGGCAAGGTGCCGGTCGAGGCTGGAATCTGCGAGGGGTTCATCGGCAATCGCATTCTCAAGCGTTATCGCGCAGCAGCCGAGTCTCTGGTGGTGGATGGTGTGGGGATTGCCGAGATCGATGCAGCCATGCGGGCATTCGGCTTCAGAATGGGGCCGTTCGAGGCGCAAGACCTTGGTGGGCTTGATATTGCCTATCTGCAACGGGAAGGAGCGCGGGCAGCCGGGCATGCCGTGCCCGAAACGCTTGGCGACTGTTTGGTGAAGGCCGGGCGCAAGGGCCAGAAGACAGACGGCGGGTGGTATGACTATCCTAATGGCAGTCGAACGCCAGAACCCTCCCGGGTGGTGGCCAATCTGTTGTCCGCTCATGTCGCGCCTTCAAGGCTGATGTCGCCCGACAAGATCGTCGCCAACCTGCTTGCCGCCATGGCCAGCGAAGGGCAGGCGATCCTTGACGAGGGGATTGCGCAATCTGCATCGGATATCGATCTGGTCGAGATCCATGGCTATGGCTTCCCTCGCTGGAAAGGCGGGCCAATGTTTCTGCATGACTGCAAGGGATAACGCTGTCTCTTTTCGATTTTTGATCATCTATAAGGCCCGGGGGGGGATTCCCGGGCCTTTTCTTTATGTCATCCATCCGATTTGCTCCCGTTCGCGACCATGCTCGGTGCGACCGCTCCGTCTCGTGACGCCGCTTTCATGATGAAAGATATCAACAGCCGGGTGAAATCGCTCCGTCAACATCCGGTTGCGGTTGAAAGCAAAATAGAGTCGAAATCGGCAAATTACACCATTAATTTCAAAAATGAGACACTAAATTAAAATCTGAAACGTTTCACTTCCAACTTTCTGTCTTGTGTGGTAGGTGGACGACAATCTGAGAATTGGAGTTGCCGTGGTCTTGATTGCATGATCGGGTCGGGGCAAGCGCTCCAGCCAGATACGCAGTTCCAGCTAGATACCCATAGGGCAGGTGCTCACCATGAAATACGGATATTTTGACGATCAGGCGCGCGAATATGTCATCACACGCCCCGATACGCCGCTTCCCTGGATCAACTATATCGGATGTCAGAGCTATTTCGGTATTCTGTCCGCAACGGCGGGCGGCTACTCCTACTATCGGGATGCCCGTTTGCGCCGCTTGACCCGTGGTCGCTACAACAACGTGCCGACTGATTTTGGCGGACGCTATGTCTATGTACGCGACAATGAGTGCGGGGACTGCTGGACACCTTCCTGGATGCCGATGCAATCCGACATCGAGGACTATAGCTGCCGTCATGGCATGGGCTATTCGGTCATCTCTTCCAAGAAGGCGGGTATCCGCACGGCCACCCGCTATTTTGTGCCGCTCGACGAGACGCTGGAAATCTGGCAGGTCACAGTGACCAACGAGCGCCTTGTTCCTGCTGACATTTCTCTGTTCTCATCGGTTGAATTCTGCCTCTGGGATGCGCTGGATGACCAGAGCAACTTCCAGCGCAATCTTTCTACCGGTCAGGTGGAAGTGGAAGACGGGGTGATCTACCACAAGACCGAATATCGTGAGCGGCGCAATCATTTTGCCTTTTTCGCCTGTTCCGAAGAGGTTGCCGGGTTTGATACCCAGCGTGAGGATTTCCTTGGTCCATGGCGCGGTTGGGACAAGCCTGTTGCCGTGCTTGAGGGCAAGTCGCGGGATTCCATTGCCCACGGCTGGTCGCCGATCGGCTCGCACCATGTGAAGCTTCGGCTTGAGCCGGGCGAGACCCGTCAGGTCGTGTTCGTGCTGGGCTACCACGAAAATGACAAGACCGACAAGTTCGATCCGCCGAATTCGCAGATCCTGAACAAGAAGACCGTCAAGCCGATTATTGCCCGCTATTGCGATCCGGCCGCAGTCGATGCTGCATTTGATGCGCTTGCCAGCCATTGGGACGCGCTGCTCGGGGTCTATCAGGTGTCCTCGCCAGATCAGCACACCAACCGCATGGTCAATATCTGGAACGCCTATCAGTGCATGGCGACCTTCAACATGTCCCGTTCGGCTTCGTCGTTTGAATCCGGTATCGGCCGCGGGCTTGGCTTCCGCGATTCCAATCAGGACCTGCTGGGCTTCGTCCATATGGTGCCGTCGCGGGCACGGGAGCGCATTCTCGACATCGCCGCTACGCAGTTGTCTTCCGGTGGCGCCTATCACCAGTATCAGCCGTTGACCAAGAAGGGCAACAACGATATTGGCGGCGACTTCAACGATGATCCGCACTGGCTGATCATTGGCGTGGCCGCCTATCTCAAGGAAACCGGCGATTTCTCCATTCTGGAGGAACCGGTGATGTTCGATTGCCAGCCGGGCACGGAAGAGCCGCTCTATGAGCATCTGAAACGCTCGATCCAGTATGCCGAAGACCGGATGGGGCCGCATGGCTTGCCGCTGATCGGGCGGGCCGACTGGAACGACTGCCTCAATCTCAACTGCTTCTCGGATACGCCGGGCGAAAGCTTCCAGACGACCACCAGCAAGGAAGGCACAGTGGCCGAATCCGTGTTCATTGCCGGTTTGATGGTGCTGTCCGCCAAGGAGCTTTCCGACATTGCCCGGGTCGTGGGCAAGGATGGCGATGCCGCCTATTACGCCCGGGTTTCGGCCGACATGAGCGCCACAATCAGCGAACATGGCTGGGACGGTGACTGGTTCCTCAGGGCCTATGACGATTTCGGCAACAAGCTGGGTAGCAACGAACAGGCTGAAGGAAAGATCTTCATCGAGCCGCAGGGCTTCTGCGTTCTGGCCGGGGTCGGTGTCGAGGATGGCAAGGCCCGCAAGGCGCTGGATTCTGTTTCAAAGCATCTGGCAACGCCGCACGGCATCGTGCTGCAGCAGCCGGCCTATTCGCGCTACTATATCGAATATGGCGAAATCTCCACCTACCCGCCGGGATACAAGGAAAACGCCGGTATCTTCTGCCATAACAACCCGTGGGTCGTGATCGCAGAGGCGGTGTTGGGCAATGGCGATGCTGCGTTCGACTATTACAGCCGGATAAGCCCGTCCGTGCGCGAAACCATTTCGGATGTGCACCGTCTGGAGCCCTATGTCTATGCCCAGATGATTGCCGGGCGCGATGCCCCGAGCCACGGCGAGGCCAAGAACTCCTGGCTGACCGGCACGGCAGCATGGAACTATTATGCGATCACCCAGTGGATCCTCGGTATTCGCCCGGACTATGACGGGCTCAAGATCGCGCCGGTCATTCCCGAACGCTGGGACGATTTCCGGGTGCAACGGCAGTTCCGGGGTGTCACCTACGATATCTCCGTGGTGCGCAAGGGGGCGGGCAACCTGACCTCGCTCCGGGTGGACGGTAAGCCGATTGCCGGGGACATTGTGCCGCCACCAGCCGAGGGCGTCACGAAGGTCACAGTAGAAGCTGTTATCGGCTAGGCCAAGGCCAACGGCCACAGGTTCGGGGTGTCCCTTGCTCCGCAATCCTGAGCCCTTCAAGAAAAAGCGCAGCAAGCCGTGTGGCTGCTGCGCTTTTTCTTGGTCTCGAACTTGGTTCTTGCTGGCGCCGGATCACGGGAAAATAAGGCCGGATACTATTCGGCGACAGCGGGCACTGGTGCCCGCTTCATGAGATAGAGGCTGTAAAGCGGTTGGCCCAACGCCGCGAGCAGAATGAGGCTGCCGCCGATGAAGGTTGCAGTTCCCGGCACCTCGCCGAAGATGGCCCAGATGATCAGCGGGGCAATGACGATCTTGATCTGCGAGATGAGACTGACCTCAGGCGCGGAGATGATCCGGGTTGCCATGGCATTGAACATGCGGCCCACCGGTGCGGTGAACAGCCCCATGACCATCATCACGAGCACCCCTTTGATGTCGAAATCCGCGACGGCGATGAACGGCGTGGCAAATAGCGCGATGAAGAAGCCGCCGGCCCCGACGACCAGCGACCGGTTCAGCTGTTTGAACTTGCGCCAGACGATGAAGTTCATCGATACAGCCAGCGCGCAGACAAGGGCGATAAGGTCGCCTTCGAGCCCGCCGGTGGCAAGGGAACCCTGAACGATGATGTAGATGCCAATGATCGACAACAGGATGGCAAGGCCGGTGTGCTTCTTGATGTTTTCCTTGAGGAAAATCCAGCTGAAGATGGCCGAGAAAATAGGCGTGATGCTCATGATGAGCAGGACGTTGGCGACTGTTGTCTTTTGCACTGCCAGCGTGAAGGCCGTGCCACTGACGCCCATGATGGCACCCGAGACCAGCAGCATGAAGCCACCAGCCCTGGCGACCCTCAGCACATTGCCTTCCCGGACTTGGGTCAGTGCCGTCATTGATATGAGGGAGAAGACGCCGAACAGGAACGATGGGGCGAACCCATGTAGGCCCGAGAGGCGGATGAACACCGCATCAAGGCTCATCAGCGCCGCCGCCACCAGAAGATAGGTGAGACCTTTTTCGTGAGATGTCATTGCAAATTCCTGACTTGTAATTTCAAGTTTTTGAACATAATACTTGTCAGTATGATTTGCAAGGACTATTGTTGACGCCATGAAAGCTGCCGAGAAATATCGACTGAAGAAGACAACCATTCTGGAGGCTGCAGAACAGCTGTTTCTGGGCCTTGGTTATATGGGCACGACGATGGATGCCGTGGCGGATGAGGCGGGCGTGACCAAACAGACGGTCTATCGATACTTCCCCTCCAAGGTGGCCCTGTTTTCTGCGCTTATCGGCCATTTCGATGAAGATGAGATGGAGTTTTTCTTTGGCGAGGCCGCTGCAGCAGAGGAACTGCATCGCTATGGCCTCGCATTTCTAACTCGCCATATGCAGCCGCGGAATCTGGCGCTGTTCCGGCTGATGATTGCAGAGAGCCATAACAGCAGTGAACTTGGGGACATCTTTCGCACTCAGGCGCAGCCCCACTGGTCCGGCAGGCTGATAGCCTATTTGCGGCCGCATGTGCCGAAAGGCAGGGCAGAGGGGCTTGCTCAGTTCTACAACGCCCTGCTGCTGTCCAAGCGGACCTTCCTGTTGATGGGGGGCGGTGAGGGCATGTCGCCCGACGAGATTCGCCTTCATGTCGATCAGGCGCTCGACCTGTTTCTGAACGGTGCGCCCCTCAACCGATAACGAAATCCGTGCTTCCTGTTGCCTGTCTGCGAACAAGGCGGGATGTTCTGCCGAACGGACGGCCGATCGGCGTGCTCATCGACCTTTTATCTGTGACTTTCTGCTTGATTGGCGCAAAGGGCTGTATGCGTCACACTATAAGCACATACACTCTACAACCTGTTTTCAGTATTGGAGCGGGAGCCACTGCGAAGGTTGTCCCGAAGGCAATGTCTTCCGTGGCCCGTCAGTTGGTCTGGCGACCGATTTGTCTGTGTCTCGTTCGAAGTGTCCCGTTCGAAGTGTTTTGTTCAAAGCCTTTATTCAAATCCAAGGAGCGCTTGATTATGTCTACACTCTCTCTTTCCCGCCGTCATTTTCTGGCAGGCGTTGCCGGGGCCAGTGCCCTGATCGCCCTGCATCCGTTTTCGGCTTTTGCAAAGGCAGGGCAGGCGCATTTGCGCCTCATGGAGACGACCGACATCCATGTCGCGATTTTCCCCTATGACTATTATGGCGACAAGCCGACGGATTCGGCCGGTCTGGCGCGTACCGCTGCGCTGATCAATGACATTCGCGCCGAGGCTTCCAACTCCATGCTGCTGGATAACGGCGACCTCATTCAGGGCAACCCGATGGGGGACTATGTGGCCTATGAACGCGGTTTCGAGGGCGATCAGATCCATCCGATGATGGCGGCGATGAACACTCTTGGCTACGATATGGCGACCCTTGGCAACCATGAATTCAACTATGGCCTCGACTTCCTCAACAAGTCACTTGCGGGGGCCAATTTCCCGTTTGTCTGCGCCAATCTGGCGATGGGGGATACGCTCGGGGCAGACCCGACCAAGGACAAGACACTGATCAAGCCCTATGCCATTCTCGACCGGATGATCAAGGACGGGGAGGGCAAGGACCATGCCATCAAACTCGGCTTCATCGGCTTCGTGCCACCGCAGATCATGACCTGGGACATGGCCAACCTGCATGGCAAGGTGATGACCCGCGATATCATCAAGACGGCGGAAGCCTATGTACCGCAGATGAAGGAAGAAGGGGCTGACCTGATCATCGCCCTTTGTCACTCGGGCATCGCCGGTGGCGGCTATTCTGAGGGCATGGAAAACGCATCGCTCTATCTCGCCGGTGTCAAGGATATCGACGTTGTCTTCACCGGGCACCATCATCGTGTCTTCCCTGGCGACTATGCCGATATCAAGGGCGTTGACAATGACAAGGGAACCCTGATGGGCAAGCCTGCGGTGATGGCCGGTTTCTGGGGCTCGCACATGGGGCTGATCGACCTTCTGCTCGAGAAGAACGACAACGGCAAATGGGCCATTGCGTCACATGTTTGCGAAGCACGGCCGATCTACAAGCGCGAGAACCGCAAATATGTTCCTCTGGTCGAGAGTGTGGCCTCGGTTCTGGCTCCGGTGCAGAAAACCCACGAAGCGACCCTTGATTATATCCGCCGCCCGGTGGGTCAGGCAGCCTCGGCGCTCTATTCCTACTTTGCACTGGTGGCCGACGATCCATCCGTGCAGATCGTTTCCAACGCCCAGCTCTGGTACACCAAGCAGATGCTGACCGGGTCGGAATATGAAAACCTGCCGCTGCTCTCTGCTGCTGCACCGTTCAAATGTGGTGGCCGCGGTGGTCCGGACTACTATACCGATGTGCCTGCCGGGCCGGTTGCCATCAAGAATGTCGCCGACCTCTATCTCTATCCCAACACGGCCCGCGCGGTGAAGGTCACCGGTCAGCAGATCAAGGACTGGCTCGAGCGCTCTGCAGGGATGTTCAATCAGATCGAGGCCGGTTCGAAGGACAAGACCTTGCTCAATCCGGACTTCCCTTCCTACAACTTCGATGTGATCGATGGAGTGACCTACAAGATCGATGTTTCGCAGCCTTCGAAATATTCGTCCGACGGCAAGAAGGTGCTCAACCCGGACGCCAACCGCATTGTTGATCTGATGTATGACGGCAAGCCGATTGATCTTGCTGCCGAGTTTGTCGTTGCGACCAACAACTATCGCGCTGGTGGTGGGGGCAATTTCCCGGGCTGTGATGGTTCCACCATCATCCTGACGGCACCTGACACCAACCGCGATGTGATCGTGCGGTACATCGTCGAGAAGGGAACCGTCAATCCGACCGCCGATTCAAACTGGTCGCTGGCGCCGCTTGCTGACACGACGGTGCTGTTCGAGACCGGGCCGAAGGCTGCTGCCTTTGTGGCCGAGGTCAAGGCGGTGAAGATCGAGTCGACCGGCGAGACCAGCAAGGATGGCTTCGGGGTCTACCGCATTACGCTCTAAGGTCTGTGTCGTACGCGCATTGCGACGCACAGGTATGAACAGGAAACGCCCGCAGATCAGATCGATCTGCGGGCGTTTTCATTGCCTGGCTGTTACAGAATGACAGATGGCTCAGCTCAGATAGGTGTCATAGTCGGAAACCAGCAGATGGGCGGGCGCTTCGTCTTCCTCGATATTGGAGAAGCGGCCGATGTCGAGCTCGAACCAGTTGTCGGTACGGTCATCATTGACGGTGGAAACCTCACCGATGAGAACGTCGCCTTCCTCGCCCCAGAAGGAATGCCAGACACCGGGCATAAGGGTGATGCTTTCGCCCGGATCCAGACGAACCCGGCTTCCGGCCGAGAAGGTGCGCAAGCGGCCGTCGATGGGGACCGTGACATCGCTTTGCCGGTCGATCTTGCCTTCTTCATCGGGGGCCCAGAGCTCCAGTACCAGCTTGCCGCCACCGCGGTTGATGATGTCTTCCGCCTTGATATAGTGGCGGTGCATTGGTGAAATCTGCATGTCGCGACTGATCATGATCTTTTCGGCATAGAGCATGCCGGTGCCCTTCTTCAGGTCAGCGGCTATGCCGTTGCGGACCGTGAAGAGAAACAGTCCCAGCTCATCGAATTTTTCCTGGCCGTAGTCGGTGATGTCCCAACCCATTGCCCGTTCCACGAAGAGGCTGTGGTCGGTGGCCTGCATTTCCTCCGGCGAGAGATAGGCGAAGGGGGGGAGTATATAACCAAATGAACGGATGAAGGCGTCGCTTTCTTTCAGAATTTCATTGACGTGGGAACGTTTCATGGACTCAGCTCTCTGAACTCAAGGATTTCGGAAACAAGGATGGTCGGTTGATCATTGCAGAATTGGCCGTAGTATAGTTGAATCGGCGCCAACTTTGTATCGTTACAATAGATAGGTGGGATAAGCGTCTAACTGTTTGTAATCGGCGGAATAATGAACTAGGATTCCCGCCTGACTGGAAAGTTACGTATTAATTTTCGGTCGTCCCGTTTCCATGCGTTGTCAAAGGGATCTCATGCAGCAAGGGTCTAGCAAGCCAACACAGAAAACCATTGCGCAAATCATGGGACTGGCGGTGACCACCGTATCCCGTGCGCTCAAGGGAGACCCCAAGATCGCCGAAGCCACACGGCTGCAGGTGGCAAAGGTCGCTGAAGAAATCGGCTATGTGCCGGACCGGGCCGCCCAGCGCCTCAGAACCGGCAAGACACGGGTGATCGGCCTGATACTGAGCCCCCATGACGAGCTTTTTGGTTTTGGCAACAGCATGATCGAGGGCCTGACCCGGTCGCTGGCCGGTACGGGCTATCATCTCATTGTGACGCCGATGTTTGCCAACGGCGACGAAATGGCGCCGATCAAGCATGTGGTGCGGAACGGTCTGGCGGACGGGCTGGTGTTGACGCGGACCCGCAACTTCGATGAGCGCATCCGCTTTCTGATGGAAAACAACTTTCCCTTCATCAGTCATGGCAGGACGGATTTTTCCCAGCAGCACAATTATGTCGATTTCGACAACGAGGCCTTTGCCTATCAGGCGGCTAACCGGCTCGCTGCGATCGGCTGCAACCGGCTGTCCATCGTCCTGCCGCCCGAAGGCTTCACCTTTCACCAGCATCTGCGCTACGGCTTCATGCGGGCTGTGCGCGAAGGGGGGCTTGATTATGTCATCCCGGATGTGGTGACGCTTGATTCCAATCTGGAGGCCATCCGCTCGTGGGCCGTGGACCTGCTGTCTGATCGCAAGGATACGGACCGGCATGGCTTCATCTTTCCGGGCGAAGCGAGCTATCTGGCGCTGAATGCCGGCTTGCGCAGTGTCGGTCTGAGGCGCAAGGTGCATTATCAGGCAGTGGTCAAGACGAACAACGCCATTCTGGAGCAGATCTCACCTGATCTCGACCGGATGTATGAAAATGTCGAAAATGCCGGGGTTCTGATGGGGCAGACCCTGCTATCCATCCTTGATGGAAGCGCGACCGGAGTGTCACAGATCATTCAGGAACCGCAAATCAGCTTCCATGACGTGGGGTGGCAGGATCACGCATAATAAGACAAAACTGCTGACTAAGGAGGAGTTGGATCGTGAGCAAAGAGGCGAGGATCATTTGCTGCGGGGAAGCCCTGATCGACATGATACCTGTCGTGGGCGAGGGAGGCGCGTTGGCCTATCAGCCCTGTTCCGGCGGGGCGGTGTTCAACACGGCCATCGCGCTGGGGCGGCTGTCGGTGCCTACCGAATTCCTGACAGGGCTGTCGTCTGATCTGTTCGGTGAGCAGATCACCAGTACGCTCGATGAAAGCGGCGTCGGGGCAAGTCTTTGCAAGCTGAGCAAACGGCCGACGACGCTGGCCTTCGTCAAGCTGGTCGACGGTCACGCCACCTATCATTTCTATGACGAGAATTCTGCAGGCCGCATGTTTTCGATCGAGGATGTGGGGGCGGTACCCGGGTCCATTGATGCGCTTTTCTTCGGTGGCATCAGTCTGGCCGTCGAACCCTGCGCACGCACCTATGAGGCGCTGGCTCTTCGCGAGGCGGAGGGGCATGTCATCATGATCGATCCAAATGTGCGGCCAGGTTTCATTGAAGACGCCGAGGTCTATCGTGCCCGCATCCGTTCGATGATTTCACACAGCGATATCGTCAAGCTCTCGGATGAAGATCTGGCGTGGTTTTTCCCCGACCTCGACGGGATGTCAGAGCAGGTGGCAGAAATGAAAGCCCTTGGACCATCGATCATTCTGATCACCAAGGGAGCCGACGGCGCAACTGCCTATCTTGCCGACGGGCGGGAAATATCCGTGGCATCCGAGCGGGTCGCCGTGGTCGATACCGTCGGAGCAGGGGATACCTTCAATGCCGGTATTCTGGCCAAGCTCTACGAGATGGACCTGCTCGACAAGGTGGCGCTCAAGGGCATTTCCGACAGTCAGATAGCCGACGCCATGGCCTTTGCGGCCAAAGTTGCTGCCGTCACCGTATCGCGCAAGGGGGCCAATCCGCCATGGGCGCAGGAGCTTTGAGACAATAGCCTTTGGCCTCAAAGCCAGAGCAATCGCGCAATGATGAAAAGCATGTCGCTGCGGTGGCGTGCTTTTTGTGTTTTCGGCACCAGCAATCGCTGGTTAAGATCACATTGTCGGCATTTGTGCTTTTGAACGCAAATTGTCGGGTTTGACAATCTTGTAATATAGGAAACCAGACCGTATCTACCCCACAGGTGGTCGCATTCGCAAAGTGACAATGCTGTGTTTGGTTAGCGGAGGAAGATGTGAGCGAGAAGAAGACAAGGCGCCGAGGCGAAGCCCTCGAGCATGCCATTCTGGACGCCGCCTGGGAGGAAGTGGTCGTTCACGGGTTCCAGCATTATACGGTGGAGGGCGTGGTCAAGCGCGCCAAGACCAGCCGATCTGTTGTGTATCGGCGCTGGTCCAACAAGATTGAGCTTTTTGAAGCTGCACTGCTGCACTATTTCCAGCAAAACAGGCCATCGGTTCCGGATCAGGGATCGCTGAGGGATGATCTGATAAATCTGCTGGATCAAGTTTGCAACATGCGCGGACACATGATGATGATTCTCGCCTCGCAGCTGGTCGACTATTACCGGGAAACCTCCGTCCGGCCTGCTGATCTGAGGGAGAAAATCATCCTTGCCAGCAACTCTGTGCTCGACCGGATCCTCTTCAGAGCCGTGGAGCGTGGAGAAATCAGTTCTCAGCCTCTGCCCGCACGGCTCAAGCATCTGCCGTTTGATCTGTTGCGGAGCGAGTTTTTCATGACATGGCAGCAGCCGGATAAATCCAAGATCATCGAGATCGTTGACATGATCGTGATGCCCGTCATCGAGTATCAGCAGAAATTGCTGATGGAGGAGGCCATGCAGACCTATGCGCTGTCCCGATAGGGCTCTTCGGCGTCTGGTCTGCTGATAGCGATCTCCATTTCCCTCCATCTTTGCACGGCTTTCTAAGCAGGCATGGATCCGCATAATATCTGCCCAAATGGCTGAAATTTCATCAGTCTCTGTCCTTTTGGGACGCTTTGCACAAATTCTATGTTAAAGTTGCATTGTTAAATGTACTAGTGCGGTTGACCTTCTTTTGCTAATAATCCTAGCTGAATTTGCAGAAAAGTGGGTTTTGCAAATTTGTGCCGCGCCGGCTGGCTTATGGAGAAGCCGTGTGTGAAGCCGGTCTTCAAGGCCGGATCAGGATTTAAGAGTTCCCGTGGGGGGGACTGGAGATGGGGTGCTTCTTTGATGCTCTTGCTTTGCGAGAGTGCCGGGTGCACCCCATCGTGTTATCAGCGCCGGGTAAACATCGATACGTTTGGTCGGAGCCACTTTCCTTGCCATATTTCCGCTGCCGTTGGGTGTGTCGACGCTTCGTGGCATCACTTTCAGACTTTCTCTTTCTTGCCAAAACTCGCTGCGTCAAGAACGCGCGGCATGGTTTTGTACTTTTCTGTTTATCGCAAAACTTGCGACTTCATGGTTAACCTGTTGTCAAATGGTGCAGTTGCATGGTTGCTCCCAAACAATCCGATTGTGCGCGGTTGCGCGGGAGTAGAGCGATGTTTGGGCTAGGGAAAAAGAAGGAAGAAACCGGACCTTCCATGAATGATCTGGTGGCGGTTGCCATGGAAGGATCTCCATCCGGAATTTATATCAATTGCCTGGCGCCCGGTCGCGAAGGCATTGTCTATGCCAACAAGGCTTTTCTGAGGGCTTCCGGCTTTGCTTCTCTTCAGGCGGTTCAGAGCCGTCCGGTTGAACAACTTCTGGCCAAGGAACAATATGGCAGCAAACCGGTGTCGGAGATGACCCGGATGGTCGAGGAAGCGATCAGGAAAAGTGGCAAGTGGTCTGGCCGCTCCATCTACAACAAGGCCGATGGCGGCAGTTTTGGTGCGCTGACCGACGTGTCAATCGCCGTGATCGATGGCGTGCCCTATGCCTGTGCCGTCTTGCAGGATGCCGAAAACAGCGAAGCCGCCTTCAACCGGAACCGCAAGTTTCAGGCTCTGTCCGGAACCTTCCAGAACAGTGTCGGCAATGTGGCCCAGTCCATCGAGACAGCCGCAGGTGACCTGCAGGGCACGGCCGAGCAGATGATCGGGGATGCCCGCCGTACCAGTGGCGAAACCTCGGCTCTGTTCTCACTGACCAATCAGACCGTTGAGAACATGCGCTCTGTTCAGGCCGCAACCGAAGAGCTTTCCGCATCCATCGAAGAGATTGGGCGACAGGTTTCAACCTCCACGCAGGTGGTGCATGAGGCATCGGGACAGGCAGAGGCAACGACCAATGTGGTCAGCGAACTGGCTACATCGGCAAGCCGCATCGGCGATGTCATCCGCCTCATTCAGGAAATTGCCGAACAGACCAACCTGCTGGCCCTCAACGCCACGATCGAGGCGGCACGTGCGGGTGAAGCCGGGCGGGGTTTTGCTGTCGTGGCAGCAGAGGTGAAGGATCTGGCAAACCAGACTGCGAAGGCAACCGAGGAAATTTCCGGGCAGGTTTCGGCGATCCAGACGTCAACCAGCCAGACCGTTTCCGCGATCGAGAAAATTGCTGGCACGATCACCCACATAAACGACATTTCCTCGTCCATCGCCACGGCTGTTGAGCAGCAGTCATCCGCAGCCAAGGAGATCGCCGACAATGTGATCCAGGCCTCTGGCGGCGCCGAGAAGATCAACAATGCCCTTCAGGGCGTCGAGCGGTCAGCACGGGAAACCGAGGCGGCGGCGAAACTGGTCTCCGAGCGGTCCGGTCATCTGAGCGGCCAGTCCAATGATCTCAGCCAGCATGCAGGCAAGTTCCTTAGCGCACTGGACGAAACCTATCAGGCTCTTTGAGAGAGGGGCCGGTTTCATTTGAGACGCAATGCAAGAGGGGCCGCAAGGCCCCTTTGTTCTGTTTGGTCTAATGACCGCTTCTTGCCATGGGATCACACCGTTGCCTCTGATCCTTCGGGGTTGAGGCGAGACCCGAGCGCCGCAAAGAGATAGATCAGATAGATCATGGCGGCAATTACGATGGTATAGGACAGACCCTCCGCGCCAATAACATCCATGCTGGTTCCGATGATGCACAGCCCGACCATGCCGCCGATGGCGTCCATCAGCGTATAGGTCATGTTGGCGGACATCTGGTCTTCCCGGCGGAACTGTTCGCCGATGATGTTCAGCCCAAGAGCGTAGATGCCTCCCATACAGCCGCCCCACAGATAGAGCAGCCCCAGAGCCACCAGCAGGTGGGAGTAGATGGCCAGCGACAGGAAAGAGGCGCAGAAGACCGAAGTGCAGACGCAGATGCAGACCAGACGATAGTGGTTCATGAAGGCGGAGGCCGTGCTGACCAGCATGCCGAGGGTCACGCTGCCGAGCATGAACATGGTCAGCAGCAGCGCGGCATCTTCAGCCTTGAGGCCGTTCTTGATGCCATAGATGGTCAGGAACGATGGCAGGCCGAAGAAACAGAAGCCACCAACGACAGCCGAGAGCATGATCAGCCTTGCATGCCTGAATACGAAGCCGATGCGGGCCCTCTTGTCCGTATGGAAGGAGGGGCGGCTCTTGAGCACGGTCAGCATTATAAGCAGCACCACGAGCGAGATCGCTCCACTCAGAAGGAACGGCATGTGGCTGTGCATGTCGGTAAGGCGTAGCAGGATCGGGGCAAGAGCAACACCCAAAGACAGGGCCGATGAATAGAGCCCCATGATCAACCCTTTCAGTTTGCCTGCCGAGACCATGTTGAGCCATGTCTGCAGGACGACCAGCAACGCACTGGTAGTCAGGCCATAGAGAAACATGCCGCCAATCCAGCCGATGATCATGTCGTTGTCCGAAAGAAAATAGACCACGGCGAAGCGGGTGATCGAGCAGATGATAATGGTGTTGATGACGCCGAATTTTCTGACGACCGTCGATATGCGGCTGGAGAAGACAATCAGGGCAAGGATGTCGCATGACATCACGAAGCCGATCAGTGCATTGGTCACGCCTTGCGACTGCAGCACCAGCGGAAAGGTGATGTAGTTGATACCCGAGGAGAGTTGAATGCCAAAGGCTGCGAGCACCAGAATGAAGGGTGTGATCTGTTTCATTCGGCAGCAACCCCGGTTTGCTGATCTGCGGCAAGGTCATTTTCATCAAGAGGGGTTTCGCGGCACTTGCGGAGCGTGAGGTCCATGACGAGCTCTGTCGCTGCCCCCGTTTGCTGCCACTGGACCACGCCGCCCATCGCACGGATGGTCTTGATACAGGTGAAAAAGTCGAGATCTGCTGGGTCGTGGTTTGCCGCAGCCGTGAGGTCTGGCGCAAGTGTCCTGTCCGCCTCGGAGAGAGGATGGGCAAGCGTGGGGGCGCTTATGGTCAGGCGCAGCAGGACGTCGTTCACGCCTTCTGCCTGTTGGTAAAGTGCAAGGGTTGTCCGGTCAGTCCTGCTAACGGTCTGAAAACGGCTGATGAGGTCGACAATAAGTTTTTCAAGGCACAGCCGATCGCCCGAAAGGACTTGCGGGATCGCGGCATCTCTTGAAAGCTCCAAACCGCCCTTCAGGACAGGGGCGGAGGCGACTCGCGCTAGCAGGGTGTCCAGATCGAAATTGTCTTCATCGGTTGACGTGTTGGCTGTCACCGTGAAATAGGCAAGCCAGCCATTGATCCAGCGGGCTGTTTCTGTCTCTTTCGTCTGCCCGGCGATGGCTTCGACAAGCGAAACGAAGCCCTTGGTCGTTGTCGCGAGGCGCAGGTCGTGCTGGGCCATCTCTTTGCGCAGAGCTCTGTTTGTTGCCGCAAGCCAGGCAGTGTATTTGCGTGAAAGCCAAGTCAGCAGGCCGATGATCAGGCCGATGAAAATGACGATGAAGGCGGTTTTTTCAAAGGCAAGGCGTATGGGATAGATCCGCTGGTAGAAATCATCGAGTTGCAGGTCCATGCCCAGCACGCCGACAAAGCGTCCCTCCGCATCATGGAAGGGCGCATAGGCGCTAATGAAGGTGCCCCATTTGTCTGTATAGGGGTCAGAGACAACCGTTTTCTGGGTTTTGAGCGCCGCAATCAGTTCCGGTGCGGCATCGTTATAGGGTTCCATCAGTGCTGGCGGCTGGTCCGGCTGGCCATCGCCATCATTGTCGTTCTGGGGGCTCGGGTTGAGGACGAAATAGACCCGACCGTCCTTGAGGATGTTGGTGTAGATATAGCGGATGTTGGTGGACGCCTGCCGGATTCTCTCCAATGGTTCGATGGCGGAAAGATAGGCGGGATCGGTGCGGGCTGTGCGAGCCGTGAAGGTCCTGTGCAGATCGCCGTTGATGGTTGTTGCTGCCGCCGAGACATTGGAGAGCAGGCCGATCTTGATTTCCTTCTCCAGCACGTCCTCGGACTTGCTGTAGATGAGAAACGCCAGAAAGCAGATCAGGGAAACCACAAGGCTTGAGAGGATGATGGCCTCAAGTCTGGGGCGCGTCTTGATGATTTCCATGGGGCAGACTCTCAGCGGGCTAGAGATTGAAATAGCGGACTTCGAAGGCAATGATGAGGACGATGCTCAGCGGATAGAGATAGCGGGACATCCGCATTAGCCTGGCCTTGTCGAATGCTTCGGATTTTCTTGACAGCAACTCGGCGGCGATGATCACCACCATGCTGGCAAATATGCTCAGATAACCGAGGATGGTGAGCATGCCCATGAAGGTTGTGTAGGGCAGCCTGGGCAACAGGCTGGTCGCCTGAAAGGTGAAAGCAACCACTGTCAACATCAGTGTGAAGGCGATCGAGATATTGGTCAGGAAATCATCAACCCAGAACACGCACCAGGATGAGGTGATGATCAGGATCAGCGGCAGCATGAAGTTCCAGATATAGTAATCGCACTTGCGCTCAAGGGTGATCGTCAGATTGTAGCGGGAAAATTCGGTCTTGCTGCCGTCCTCGGTGAGGTGGGAATAGTCCTGATCCGTGACGGCGACCTGTTTGTCGACGATATTCCACTCGGCCAGCATCTCCTGATTGACCAGTTCCGGATAGACCTTCGGATTGACAAATTCGAAGTGGGTCTTGTCGAAGGAGAAAGACTCCAGCTCGATGGCAAGTTTCTGTGTGTCGAAGGGAAACTTGCGGAAGTCCATGGCGGTCGAGAAGGTGGCCTGAAAGCGCTCGTTGTAGAGCACGGTGCCATCGGCACTGGTGACCACCTGCCGGTTGGCAACGCTCCTGTCGCCAACGACATTGATGAACTCGATGGCGGGAATGCGGATGCCCTCGGCCTTGAGATCGTCGATGGCGTCATTCTCATAAATATCGGGAAGAGCCACGCCTGATCGCATCCGCTCGGCCAGCGCTTTGTCCTTCCAGGAAACAACCAGATAGCCATCGATGATATAGGTTTCGTTGAGTTCGTTGAACTCGTAGATCTTGTTGATGTTGATGGCGACGCTGGCCTTGGTGGCGTCTTTGAAGGCAGGAGCGCTCGTCGGCTCTGCGGCGCTGCTTGGCGCGAGCAGCAGAAAAAGGCAGACGAGCGTCTGAACCAGATGAGACATAAGCGAGCGGAAACAGGTTGTCATGTCTGGCCTCCTAACCTGCCCGCCGATAGAGACAGGTCTGGGGGGAGAGCGTCGCGATAGCTTCGGCGATATCTGTCAGCAGTGCTTCGAGCCGCTCACGGGACATGTCTTCGCGGATGACAATGCGCATCGCCTTGCGCTCTATGCCTGCGGGCATCTGGTAGAAGGGCAGCATCCAGCCTTTTGAGCGCAGCGCACTGGTAAAGTCCGCTTCCCGTCCTTCAAGACCCGAGGTGAAGCTGAAGGCGATCACCGGCAGGGTGAGGTCGCTTATCAGTTCGAAACAGCCCATGGCTTCAAGGCCGGAGGCGACATGACGGGCATTGTTGAGGCACTTTCCGATCACCGCGCCATAGCCGGCCCGTCCGTAATGGAGGAAGTTGAAATATTGGGCGATGACCAGCGATGACGAGCGCGAGAAGGAGATCGCATAGGATTGGGTGTTGCCGGTGAGATAGCTGGCGGTCATGTTCATATGCTCGGGGATCATTGTCTGATCGCGCAGCATGAGCCAGCCGAGGCCGGGGTAGACCAGCCCGAACTTGTGGCCAGACAGGTTGATCGAGCGCACCAGCGGCAAGGCAAAATCCCAAACCGGTTTCCGGCTGTCGGTTACAAAGGGCAGGATGAAGCCACCGATGGCGCCATCGACATGAATGCCGACGTTCCAGCCATTGCGGGCGTTCATTTCCATCAGGGCGTCGTTGATCTCCTTCACCGGATCGCAAAAGCCGGAGAAGGTGGAGCCCATGACTGCGACGACGCAAATGGTGTTTTCATCTACGAGCGACAACATGGTCTCGAGAGGATAACTGTTGATGCCATCGAAGGGAGCTTCGCGCACTTCGACACCCAGATAGAGGGCGAACTTGCGCCACACCAGATGGGCGTTGGTACCAAGGACGATATTGGGGACTCTGCGCGGCCCGCTGCTTTCCGGCTCGGCTCCGGCCTGCCAGAGCCATTTGTGCATGAGCATGGCAATGGCACAGGCTTCTGATGAGCCCGATGTGGAGGTGCCTGCTGCATGGGCCGGGTCGGGCGCGTGGAGAAGGTCGGCGATGGTGGCGACGAGCTTTTTGTGAATGCTGGTCGTTTCGCCATATTCATTCTGGTTGGCGAGATTCTTGCCTAGGGTGTCGCAGATGAGGCGGTTGGCTTCCGGTTGCATCCTGACGGCGGTGAAGCTGCCCAGATCCTGATAGGGATTGCCGTCTCCGGCCAACTCCCCTGTAATCTGCTGATAGGCTTTTGCCGGAGCCATGCCATATTCGCTCAGGCAACTGACGAACGCTTCTTCCATTGACTTCTTCCATCGTCCATCAGCTCGGTCTCTGGCGACTTGCTCTTGCGAGCTGGTGCGCCTGGCGGAGCTGATGTCCATACTCTGGTTCACTCAGCCAGCCCCTATTGAAACCGGTTCTGGCCATCAATGGTTGTAACCATGGAAATCTAAGATTCGTTATACATTTCCGTCCTGCGACAATATGTTCCAATTAAGATATTGAAATGTATGGTTTATTTACTTTTCGTTAAGCGTAGTGAGTTTGACCTTGGCAAGTTTGCCTATGGGGCTCTACTGCAAGGGTCGTCAAATGCCTGCGCCGGAATGGTTGTAGGCTTCCGAGCCTTCGAGGAATTCGGCGACGAAGGGCGACGAAGGGTTCTTCAGCAGATTGGCCGGAGTGTCGAACTGTTCGATCCGGCCATCGGCCATGACGGCGATGCGGTCGGCCAGCTCGAAGGCCTCTTCCTGATCGTGGGTGACGAGGATGGCGCCGACGCCGACCTGTCGCTGCAGGCTGCGCAGGGAGGCGCGAAGATCCTTGCGCACGCGGGCATCCAGGGCACTGAAGGGTTCGTCGAGAAGCAACAGTCTTGGCTCGATGGCAAGAGCGCGGGTCAAGGCCACCCGCTGACGCTGGCCGCCGGACAACTGGCCCGGATAACGATCCGCCAGATGGTTGATCTGGGCCATCTCTAGCAAGGTTTCGACGCGCTTGGCGATCTCGCCCGAGGAGGGGCGGCTCTTGCGGTCCCGCACCTTGAGGCCAAAGGCCACGTTGTCGGCCACGGTCATGTGTTCGAACAGGGCGTAGTTCTGGAACACCATGCCGAAGCGGCGCTTGCGGGCGTCGAGCCCGGTGATGTCTTCGCCATCAAACAGCAGCGAACCGCCCTCGGCGAACTGCAAGCCGGCGATGGTGCGAAGAAGGGTGGTCTTGCCCGAGCCGGATGGCCCGAGCAGGGCAATGAACTCGCCCGGCTCAAAATCAAGGCTGACCGCATTGAGCACCAGATTGGAGCCGTAATATTTGCTGATCTCGCGGATCTGTAGAGACATGGCTTTTTCCTCGCCTTTTCCTAGTGCTCGTGCGGGTGGCGTGCCTCGATGGCAGAGCGCAAAACAAGTGTGATGACGGCAATCACCGTCAGAACCGTGGCTGCCGCGAAGGCGCCGGTGGCATTATAGTCGTCATAGAGCAGCTGCACCTGCAGTGGCAGCGTCATGGTCTCGCCGCGGATGTTGCCCGAGACAACGCTGACCGCGCCGAATTCGCCGATGACGCGGGCATTTGCCAGAATGGCCCCATAGAGCAGCGCCCACTTGATCTTCGGTAGTGTGACACGAAGAAAGGTCTGCCAGCCGTTGGCCCCGAGCGTCAGGGCGGCTTCTTCCTGATCCCGTCCGGAGATTTCCATCAGCGGGATCAGTTCCCGCGCCACGAACGGGCAGGTGACGAACAGCGAGACCAGCACGATGCCGGTGAGATTGAACATCAACTGGATGTCAAAGCCATCCAGCCACCTGCCGACGAGCCCCATGGAACCATAGATCAGCAAATAGCAGAGCCCGGCGACGATGGGCGAGATCGAGAAGGGCAGTTCGATGATGGTTTGCAACGCCCGGCGCCCGGGAAAGCGATAATGCACGATGGCCCATGACGCGGCGATGCCGAAAGCGAGGTTGATTGGCAGAACGATGAGCGCCGTCAACACCGTCAGCCAGATGGCGTGCAGTGTGTCGGGCATGATAATGTTGGACCAGTAGATCGCCAGCCCCTCGGCAAAGGCGCGAGTGAAGATCGCGATCACAGGCAGAGCCATGACAATCAGCGCAAAGGTGATGGCGATGGCGATCAAGAGGGCACGTTTGCGGGCCTGCTTGCGAAACAGCGCCAGAACCTGAGGGTTGGTGATCGCCGGTCTGCTCGTTGATACGGTCATGGTCAGGCGCTCCCTTTGTGCAGGTGTCTGGTGGCGCGCGCTTGCGCGATATTGGCCGCAACCAGCACTGCGAGTGCGATCAGCAGGATCGTGCCCGCAATGGCGCTGGCTGCCGGGTAGTCATATTCCTCAAGCCGGATCATGATCAGCAGCGAGGCGATTTCGGTCTTGAAGGGCATGTTGCCGGCGATGAAGATCACCGCGCCAAACTCGCCCAGCGAGCGGGCAAAAGCCAGAGAGGCTCCGGTGATGAAGCTCGGCCAGACCTGCGGAAACACGATGTGGCGGAAGACCTGCCAGTCACGGGCGCCCAGGGTGCGGGCGGCTTCTTCCGTGTCGGGCTTGAGGCTTTCAAGCACGGGCTGGACTGTGCGCACGCCAAAGGGAACGGAGGTGAACATCATGGCAAGAGCAATGCCCCACCAGGTGTAGGCCACCTTGAGGCCTGCCGCATCCAGCAGCACACCCACCCAGCCGTTCTTGTCATAGAGCGCCACCAGTGCAATCCCGGCGACCGCTGTTGGCAGCGCAAACGGCAGATCAACCAGTGCGTCGAGCAGACGTTTTCCGGGAAAGGAATAGCGCACCAGAACATAGGCCAGCAGCAGTCCGAACACGGCATTGAAAATGGTGGCAAAGGCCGCTGCCGTGATCGTGACGCGGAAGGCGGCAAGGGTGCGGTCCGACGTGATGATGGAAAAATAGTCAGCAAGACCAAGTTGGCTCATCTGCCAGAACAGGCCGCTGAGTGGCAGCAGGATGATCAGGCAGACAAACAGCAGGCTTGACCCCAGAGTGAGGGAAAAGCCGGGCATGATAGTCCGGGAGAACCGGATCGGTCGCGATCTTGCTGGCGATGATGCGGCAATTGAGCGGAACATTGTGGGCCTGATCCTTGTGACTTGCTTGAAGATGAAAAGGCCCCGGAGCATTGGCTGCCCCGAGACCGGCTTGTCGTGGGGGGAGGGAGGATTACTTGGCTGTGAAGACCTGATCCAGCACACCGCCTTCGGCGAAGTGGGTCTTGTTGGCTTCTTCCCAACTGCCAAACACGTCTTCGACGCGGATCAGGCGCACTTCAGGGAAGTTTGCGGCGTATTTCGCCTTGACGGTTTCATTGTGTACGCGGTTGTTGAACGACGCGATGATGTCCTGCGCTTCTTCGCTGTAGAGATAGTCGAGGTAAGCCTTGGAGACATCGACGCTTCCGCGCTTTTCGGCCACCTTCTGCACGAGCGCTACCGGGAACTCAGCCAGGAGGGAGGTCTGCGGTACGACGCGCTCATACTTGTCTGTGCCATACTGGGTGCGGATGTTTTCCACTTCCGCCTCGAAGGTGATCAACACATCGCCAATTTCACGCTCGACGAAGCTGGTGGTGGCACCACGACCGCCGGTGTCGAACACGGCAACGTTGCTTAGCAGCTTGCCGACGAATTCCCGTGCCTTGGCGTCGTCGCCGCCGTTGTTTTCGAGCGCATAGGCATAGGCCGCCAGATAGGTGTAGCGGGCGTTGCCGGAGGTTTTAGGGTTCGGGAAGACCAGCTTCACGTCATCGCGGACCAGATCGTTCCAGTCCTTGATGCCTTTCGGGTTGCCTTCACGCACAAGGAAGGCGGGAAGGGAATAGTAGGGCGAGGCGTTGTTGGGCAGATCCTGCTGCCAGGTCTTGGAGACAAAGCTACCCTTGTCGGCCAGCACCTGCACGTCGAGCACTTGGTTGAAGGTGACAATATCGGCCTTCAGACCCTGCATGATGGCGCGCGCCTGTTTGGAAGAACCAGCGTGAGACTGTTTGATCTCAATGTCCTGACCGGATTTCTCTTTCCAGTAGGCCTGGAATTTGGGGTTGATCGCCGCATAGAGTTCACGGGCGATGTCGTAGGAGACGTTGAGGATTTCCTTTGGTGCATCGCTTGCCGAAGCGGGAGCAGTAAGGAGGAGGGCAGCGCCAACAGCGGCCAGGATCGTTTTCTTCATGAGGTCTTGAGCCCTTCGAGTGTGATATATGTTGGTCGACAAAATACCGGCAACAGGGCTTTTCGCTCAAGATATCGTTGTGCGAGTTTGGTTTCTGTTTTAAAAAATATGACCCCATATCAGGGATGAGAGGGAAATATTTTTATTTCACTCCAAAGTCTCCCCTGATTTGTAGAAAATATTTTGGTTGATGATGGGTTTGGGAGGTCGCTACTATTTCCGTAAAGCGAACACTGTCAGTCTCTGTCTGGGAGCCTCAACATGATATTCAATGGCCACCCGTCTTGCGCCTAAGGGAATGTGTGGGGGGACCTGTCATATTGCACAGAGAAAAGCCCACCGAGAATACGGCAGGCTTTTGAAATCATTTGAGTATTCTGAGTTTCGTGAAAAATTCGACTTTGCACGAGAATGAGCGAACGGCACTCAAAGGGACCATTTTCTTTGCACAGACGGTTGGAAATGTTCAGCTAGCGAGCAAAATGGTGGCCACACCAGACGACTTTGCCAATTAGCTGGAAGTTGGCCAGTTCCTCTTTCTTGAGAACTTCGGTACGATAGAGTGGATTTTCACTCATAACTTCCAGATCCCCCGTCAAAGTTTGGTTGAGGCGCTTTACTCTGGCCATGCCATTGAGGACAAAAGCAAAAATCCCATCGGTCAGCTCTTTTTTCTTTTGGTCGACCATTACCAAGTCGCCATCTCCAATCAACGGCTCCATGCTATCGCCATTGGTCGTCAAAATGATCAAATCGTTAGGATTACTTCGTCCCAAACGTCGTCTGAGAAATTCGGCTGTAAACGGAATGTGGTCAAGCACGCGGGCTGTTTCGATATTCCAGAAGCCATTCCCTGCAGATAGAGATGCATCGTAGCGCGGGATGCCAACATACTCGCAAGATTTCGGTTTTTCACTCTCATCAAGCCTCATCGGCTCGGTGCCCTCTATAAGCCATTCGATGGTAACATCAAATAATCGCGCAATTCTTAGGGCTTTGTCGGCACTTGGCATGCCATCTTCAAGATAATTCCTGAGGGCTCCTACTGATATGCCGCACTTCTCGGCGAATTCAGTTCTACTCATGTCACCCATGAGCTTTTTTAAGCGTTCCGAGAAAGTGCCATTGTTCATTTTTAGCAACAGTGGCCCGAAAGCCATCCTTATTTACACAAGCCACTGTTTAATTAAGTTTTTGATTTAGCTATATAAAGCCAATATCCAGCTAAAATAGCTCAAAATACAACAATGGCAGGCTATATAAAGCTTTACATTGAGCTAAATATAGCACATTCTGTCTTCGTTCGTTAATCACAGCAGGCAGCCACTAAGGCTAACTGCATGGTTCAGAAAAAAGCGGCCTGTTCCCGCAGCCCGCTTTTCACGAGGAGACATTATGCCGAAGCGTAAATGGGACAAGTTTGCCATCAAAGCCGAGCTTCACAGACAGGGCTGGACCTTTACCGCCCTCGGTGAACGGTTCGGTTGTCACCGAACCAACATCAGCGTCGCACTGGACCGCCCCAATTCCACTGGCGAGAAAGCCATTTCATGGGCCATTAGTATTCCAGCAAAAGAGCTGTGGCCTGATCGCTACCCCAAATCAGCAACGTCTCATCGCATCTACGATAGCAGACGTCACGGTCCTTGCACCAGTCAAAAAGTTGCAACTCTAGCTGACAATGAGGCCGCTGCATGAAGCGGTTTTTGTCAGTGTTTCAGGCCGGAACTGATGCTGGATCTCGCGGTATCAAATGGTTTTATCGTTGCTTCGACTATTCCGGAACAGAGAATGCCTTCCGAGACCTGATGGCGTTCTCATCTCTCGTTCTTTTTCAGAGCATTTTGATTTTTAGCTCCTGGTCTCTCAGCGGCTGGATAATCCTTCGGAGGCTAGGTCAATGACCTCTGAAACAACAAATTGCGAAGCCGAAAGCAATCAGGAAGATCTGCATTTCCGCTCTCTGTTTTGGAGTGCACGAGATCGGGTCCAGCTTAAGAATTGGTCCCTTTCCGGCAAAGGCTCCTTGAGGATCGATCTTGAAGTGACTGGCTCCCATGAGCTGGGGGATCTCGTGGCTCAACTCCGCTCCATCGAAGCCGCTCAAACCAAAAGCAAGCCTCCCAAACCGAAACGCTGAAGGTCCACTTTCCTCATGGCAAAAGCACGTGGCGACAAAATGACTGGCGATCTTCTCAGTTGGGAGCCTCCCAAGGTAGCTCCCCGCTTTGAGGAAACCCGTGTGCGTGCCTCATCCCTTGCCCGGAAAGTCTGCCGTGTGTTGGCCGAGTCTCTCAAAGAGGATGGGCGGAGCCGAGAGGACATTGCCGCTCAGCTATCCGAGTTTCTCGGAGAAGAAATCAGCCGGGACAGCATGGATGCCTGGACCTCGGAGGCACGGGAAAACAACAACATTTCTGCCTACCGCTATTTTGCTCTGGCCCGAATTCTGGGCAGCGCAGAGATGCTCAACGAACTGCTTACAGATACCAACATGATTGTTGTCGATCAAAAATATCAGCCCCTTATCGAACGAGAATTGGCTCTTGAGAAGAAGGAGGCACTGGAACAGTTCATCGCCAGCCGCGATAAGGAATGGAGGCTGAGCAAATGACATCAGCTATCTGCGTTAGTGAAAATGGTTCCGCTCGCGAATGGTATAGTGCAAGAGAATTGGCCGAATTAAAGCTCGTTGGTTTGCCTCAAAGTGACAGAAAATCAATTATTCGATTTGCAGAGCGACATAATTGGCAGACTACGTCATTCGCTCGTAAACGGTCTGGCCGAGGTGGGGGCTGGGAATATCATATTGATCTGCTTCCAGAGGCTGCGCGGGCTGATCTGAACAAACGCGTTGCCCTGGACAAGCTCTCTCAGGAACCCGTGCAAAGTAAAAGGTCAATTGTCGTCAAGGATGGCAATGCTCCTAACGCACGTCAACGCATCATGATGGAAGCGCGAGCTGCTCTCCTTGTTGAAATCGAGCGCCGCACCATCGTTAGTGACCTGTCCCGCCGGAAAGCCATTCTGCAATTCCTTGAGGATCTCACCCTCTACAGATCCGGGTTGCCGACCAGTGATCAGCATCGCCCAGACAAAACCGATTATGCGGCCCTTAGCGAAGCCGCCGGGCTTGCTGCTGAACGTCGGAACAGTCTTTCCTTGCGCTCCATCTATGGATGGTTTTCGGCTCGCGATGAGGGTGGTGTTACCGCTCTTGCACCTCAGATCAAGAAAAGGGCCAAGCCCCTTAACGAGGTCAAATGGTTCGGTGATTTTCTCAAATTTTATGCTCGTCCCTCAAAGCCAACCATAGCGGAAGCTCTTGGCGCTTATGTCAATACTCTGGAGAACAAGGATCTCGCACCAACTTACAAGCAGGTGCGCACGGCGCTCTCCAAACTGGGCAATGTGGATCGCGTCCGGGGCCGTGAAGGTGCTTTGACCATCAAGGCGCGCATGGCCTATGTCAGCCGGTCGACGGAAGGATTGATGCCGACATCGATCTACACTGCCGATGGCAAAACCTTTGATGCCGAGGTCGCGCATTTGCTGACCGGCCAGCCTTTCCGTCCAGAAATCACCTCAGTAGTGGATGTCTTCACCCGAAAGTGTGTCGGCTTCTCCATCAGCCTGAAAGAGAATGTGATCGCTGTTGCCGATGCCTTGCGCAGGGCTAGCGTAGAGCATGGCATCCCGGCAATTTTCTATGTCGATAACGGACCTGGCTATAAAAACAAGACATTTGATGCTGACGCCACGGGCATGATGGGCCGTCTTGGCATCTCCAAGATGCATTCAATCGCCTATAATTCGCAAGCACGCGGCATCATCGAGCGGTTCCATGGGAGTGTCTGGAACCCTCTGGCGCGCAGCTATGTCACCTATGTCGGTCGCGATATGGACAAAGAGGCTCGCAAGAAGGCCTTTGATGTTACCAGACGCGAAATCAAGACGCTGGGCAAAAGCCGTATTCTCATTGAATGGGACGAGTTTCTGGCCGACTGCGAAAAGGCGGTCGAGGTTTATAATAACAAGCCACACTCAGAGCTTCCGAAAACTGCGGATCCAATCACCGGCAGAAAGCGGCATATGTCGCCAAATGAATTCTGGGCGGCCCAGATGGCCAAAGGCTTTGAGCCGGTTTCCGTGCAACCGTTTGAAGTGGATGACCTGTTCAGACCGCATGAAATCCGCACGGTCAACCGGTGCCTCATTAACTGGAACACCAACCAGTATTTCCATCAGGCGTTGGAGCAGTATCACGGCGATAAGGTCATTGTTGCCTATGACGTCAAAGATGCCAGCAAACTCTGGGTGCGCAAAATTGATGAGGTGGATGGCGAACTTCTGCCGGGTCGCCTGATCTGTGTCGCCGAGTTTGCGGGCAATGAAGAGCGCTATGTCTCGGTTTCCTACGAGCAGGCCGCTATCGAAAAACGGGCTCGTGCCCAGAAGCGCCGCCTTACCGACAAGATGGACAAGGTTGATGACCAATTGCGGTCGGACCTGGTGCTTGAGCATAACCCGGCTGAAAATCTCAATATACTGGAAGGCTTTCCCTCCACATCGAGTGAAGTCGATGCATCCCTTGAATTGGTTGAGCCTGCGCCTGTTCTTGAGATCGCACCCTCGAAACCACGCAAGCGCGTTTTCTCAACCGATGAGGAACTCGCCGCTTGGGTGATCGAACATCCAGAAGAATTAACCCCTTCACGAAAAAAGGTGCTGACCGGATGTCTCCAGCGCAGCACCTCTTTGGAACTGTTCCGCCTCAATGGTGTCGACGTGGAAGCCCTTCGAAACGTCCTCCGCGCCGCCGCCTGACAGCAAAACTTGAAAAGGAGAATACCAGATGCGGAATGTTTTTGTCGAGACCAGCAATGTCTCGCGCTTTCTCACAGCTTTGGACCGGCTTAGCCAGCGTGGCGCTGATGAGGCCTGCCTTGTTGTCGTGGATGGCGCACCGGGGCTGGGCAAGACGACAACCCTCAAACACTGGGTTGCCCAGACCGGAAGTGTTTATCTCCGGGCAAAGAAGGAATGGACACCCAACTGGTTTATGACCGAGCTGTTGGAAAACCTGCGGGTAACGCCGCCTCATGCATTCCAGAAGAAATACAAAACGGCGTTGGAGGAACTGGCGAGCCGTCAGGCCTCAGCCCAGATGGCCAATAGAACCTTTGGTCTTGTCATTGATGAAGCCGACCACGTTTCCAGTAAGTCCCCCATTCTGGAGACCATTCGCGATATCTCTGACATGATCGAGCTGCCGACCATTCTGGTTGGCATGGGTAAGGTGAATGACAATCTCAAGCGCTTCCCGCAGGTTGCTTCTCGTGTTTCGCAGAAGGTACGGTTCGAGAATTGCTCTGAGGATGATGTCAATGCACTGATCTCCGGGCGCTGTGAAGTGCCGGTTGCCCCTGATTTGACCAAATTCATCCTCAAGGCCTCAGGCGGCTACAACCGGGAAATCCTTGAAGCCATCGCCAACATTGAGCGGTTCGGCCTTCGCAATGAGCCGGATGAAGGTGGCCTCACCATGGCCGATATGGTGGGCGAGACCCTGCTCATCGACCGCCAGCGCAATCTTCCCATTGCGGTTCCGGAGGTGATGTGATGGCCGTCGGCGATCTATCCAACGCGGTTCTACACCGTCTGTCTGATGGCCAATGCCACACCATTGATCATCTGGACTATGCCCTGCCTGACTTCAAACGGCGCGAGATTGTCAAATGCGCAGGTCGTCTGGTCATGCGTGGTTTGCTCGAACGCGTGGAACTCGGTTGCTATCAACTGACCGACGACGGCAAACAAATTATTGCCTCTGGTCAGAAGATCACCTCCGGCCCGATCCGGGCGGATCGCGGACTGAGCCGCAAACCACGCGAAACCCTTCGTCAACGGGCATGGAACGCTATGCGCATGTCGGGAGCCTTTACGATTGGTGACATCGTAATGGCCGCGTCTACAGGCTCCGAGAAAAATGCAGACAATAACCTGCAACGCTATTTCTGCGCGTTGGTGAAGGCCCGCTATCTGACTGTTTTGCCCGTTAGAGTGAGGGGAACGAAGCTCACGTCCAACGGCTTCAAACGCTTTCGCCTGATGAAAGATACAGGACCGATTGCCCCGATTTATCGCGCCAACAAGGGATGTCTGTTTGACCATAATCTTGGTGAACGAGGGGAGATCATACCATGTCAGTAACGGCAAAAGACCTCCTCATAGAACAACTGGATCGGTTGGGCTCCAAGAAAGCCGTTGCAGATGAGCTGGATGTCAGCCGCACCCAGATCAGCCTTTATCTGGCGGACAAATACGAACAGGCAGGAGGTCGGGTTGATCGGCTGGAAGCCAAGATCATAGCCGCTTACAGTGACCGGGTGTTCTGCCCGCATTTGGGCTCCGACATCAAGCAAGGCGACTGTGAGGACTGCCGCACGGCCAGCATTCCCACCAGTGATCCAGCTCTTCTTAAGCGCTGGATTGCATGCAAGACCTGTCCTCTCAATCCGTGCCGGGAGGAGAGCACCGCATGTTGAGTGAAAATCTCCGCGCTCTGCAGGAATGGTTTGTGGCCGCCTATAACAATGATGGCTTTACGCCCTCGGCTGCCCAGCACTTTGCCGATCTGTTGCGAGCCCAGTCGGAGAAGGCGATGCGGCTGGAAGCAGGCCTATTGGCCCAGACCATTCCTCTGACCACCGACCATCTTGAAGACCCCAAAATCATCCTTTTCCCGACATGGCCGGAAAAGGCACGAAACCACAAAGAGAACGAAGGGTGAATCCAACCCTGATTTGAGAAGGATTTTTATCATGTCAGAGCAAGAAAAGCAGATCCCGGACGGATATATGGAAAACGCCAAGGGTGCTTTGGTTCCAATAGAGACCATCAAGCCGGAGCATATCGTGGAGGATGCTCTGGTTCGCGATCTCATGACTGCAGCTGAAACGCTGAATGCCCAGTTGGCCGCGTTCAAGCAAAAGGCCTTTGGTGATGTGGAAGCTTTCCGCGAATTGATTTCCGAGAAATACGGAGCCAAGCGCGGCGGCAAGAAAGGCAACGTGACGCTCAACAGCTATGACGGCTCTCTCCAGTTGGTGGTGGCTGTCAATGAGAGCATTTCCTTCGGGCCTGAGCTGGAAGCCGCAAAAGCCCTGATTGATGAGTGCATTCAGGAATGGAGCAAGGACGCCAACGCCAATTTGCGCGCCCTGGTCGATGATGCCTTTCAGGTTGACAAACAGGGCAAGATCTCAACCGGGCGTGTCCTTGGCCTGCGTCGCCTCAACATCGAGGATGAGAAGTGGCTCAAGGCCATGGAAGCCATTTCCGATGCACTCCGGGTGACTGGCTCGAAGAGCTACTTCCGCGCCTACAAGCGCCAGCAGGGAAGTGAAGAGCGCAACCCTGTTTCTCTCGATATCGCCAGCGTATGAGGGGGATGGCCATGGTGCAGATTTCGGATGCTCAGAAGAAGGTGCTGCATAGTTTGCAGCATCTTATTGAACCGGACGAACAGAAGTTTCTGGCCTCGACGGCGGATGTGGCTGCAAGAGCTGGTCTCGATGGGGAATTCACCCGCAACGCTCTCAATCGTCTCTGCAACAAAGGGCTGGTTTGCCAACCCTCCAAAGGTGATTGGGGCCTCACCGTTGATGGAGGCCAGTATGGGACGTCCTAGTGCGCCAACGCTTGCCAAAATCCATATTGCGAAGAAGGAACTGGGTTTGGATGACACCACCTACCGGGCCTTGCTTCTGCGTGTTACCGGCAAAGACAGCTCCGGTCGAATGAATGAAACCGAACGGGCAGTCGTGCTGAGCGAGCTTAAGCGTCTGGGCTGGAAACCCAAAAGTATAGGCGGCAAACACCGCCCATCATCTTCTAAGCCCTATATCCGGTTGATGTATGCCATTGCCAAGAGTCTTGATGCGAAAGGCTACTGGGAGCTTCCCTTCAAGGAGGCCTTGCGCGCCTTTGTGAAGAAGGAGACCGGCATTGATAACCCCGAATGGCTGACGTTCGAACAAGCCAGCCCGGTGATCGAAGCCCTCAAGAAAATGGAACGGAGGACCTCGTGACCAAACCATTGTCTGCCGACTTCGTCACTGATCACGCTGTGGTTCGCTATATGGAACGGGTGCTCGACATGGACATCGAAGCGATCCGTGAGCTGATCGCTTCTGAAACCTCATATGCGGTGCAAGCAAAAGCCGATGCTCTGACAGCAGAAGGCAAGCGCTATGTGTTCAAGAATGGCCGGGTGATTACGGTTCTCTTGACTAAAAACAGAATGTCACATCTGAAGCGTCTCAGAACGGGAGAGAGACATGGCTGAGCTTTTGACCGAGGATATGGCCATGATTGCCGATATTGTAGGCCGCGATGTTGTCGATGAGTTGATGGCCACACTGCCGGGGATTGAGATCAAGGTTCCCTTGCATTGGACGGAAGACAATCCGCTTGCCCGTCTTGATCGGGAAACTGCCGATCTGCTGATTGAGCAATTCCCTGGCGATAAGTTCTATGTGCCAACCCGACTTCGCCAGGTCGATAACAAAACCGAGGCTCTCCGCTTGCATAAAGAAGGATTGGGCTCAATCGAGATCGCCCTCGCACTGCGCATATCAGAACGCTATGTCCGTATGCTGCTGGCGGGCAAAGCCCTGCCAAGCCGCGTTGATGAGCGCCAGATGGATATTGAGGACTTTCTGAGGTGAGATGGGCTAGGCAAAGTTTCGCAGTTTAAGTCCAAACCTTTTTGCTAGCGGCAATGTGGCCCAACGCTTCTAGTTAGACTTCGTCCCCCGCTAACAGGCAAACATCACGGAATCTGGCGAACCATTCCTTGTTTCTGGCCTTTGAGTTTAAAGCGGAAAACATAGAGTATAATATCCATAATTTATTTATACTCGCCCAAAACTACAAATTAATAAAATGTAAACTAAGTCATCCACAACAACTAATGAAAATTAATAAATTTAAAACTGAAGTATAACAATGGCATTGATCGTTTTGATGTATCTCATTGTTTCTACAGAAACGATATGAAATTATTCTTCTAGAGAGGAGGCTGCTAATATTAGCAAGCTTTACCCTATGCGGCAAAGCAAAGTTGAATTGATTTATCCCGAGCTCAGGCATTCTCACAAATGACCTGAAAACTTCAAGTATCGAAGATTTCTTGGCTGGGTCAAAAGACATTCTAGAGTCCCCAATACTATGAATGCCTTTTGGCCCAATTTTATTATTCTGATTCATCATAAATTAATATAAAAATTACCATTCCATAATTTTTTCATATCACTTTCATCGATGCCATATCCAACCACCGAACCTCCCTCTTGATAGATCTCTGCAAAATTTCCACAAAATTGCACCGACATTAAATAAATATTTATATTGTTGCAGAAATTGGAATAGCTCTCATTGCAAATATAAACGAGTATTAAATCATTTCCGCTCTCAATGAACTTACTGTCTTGATTGTCATGTGATGGACTGCGGTAATATGAAGAGCGCTACTTCTAAAAACTCGATTGCCAAAACCCTATCGTATAACGCCACTGGTTGCTTCGCGGATAATCTGAAGCCTTCAGAAACAGTTGCTGTGCTAGATACAGGCGGTCGCTTTATTACCGCCAGCCCTGATTTTTCAGAGTTTTTGCAAATCAGTGACGATGAAATTTTCGGGCTCATGCCGAGCGAGCTGCAAACCCCTTTGGATATGCAGGCATTTCAGGAAACGCTGCTCTGGGTCATTGCGAGAAAGGCCGCAAAGTCCATATGGCTTCCGAGCCACGATCATCTGTCCAATGAAATTAGCTTCATCGATTTTGTCCCAGAAATCGGAAACGACGGGAACTTGGTCTGCATATTTGCACATGGTCGCACGATTCCTGATCACGCTCTTCTCAACAGCGATTTTCTTGACGCACAAGAGCAATTAGCCGCCGCTGTGAAAATTATGCCGGATGTATTCTGGATCAAGGATCTGAACGGTCGATACAAACTCTGCAATGACAAATTCCACCAGCTGCTTCAAGTCAAAGGGGAATGTGCCGTTGGAAAAACAGCTTTCGATGTTGTAGATGGCGAGTTTCTGGACACGCATCTGGAAACTGATCGATTGGCTTTGGCTTCAGATCATCCCATCAAATTCGAATTGCAAGCACCGGCTGTTGATGGTGTGTCAACTGCGATCTATGAGGTTCGCAAGCTTGCTATTCGAAATGCAGCAAACCAGGTGACTGGTATTTTAGGCTTGGCGCGGGATGTCACGGAAGAAAGAAACTTGCAGGCTAACCTCCAGAAAATGGCCTTCACCGATAGCTTGACCTCGCTATCAAATCGTCCAGCTTTTAACATGGCGTTGCAAGATGCCGTTGAAAGCGCAAGGATCTCGAAACTGCAATGCGCTTTGCTTCTGCTGGACCTGGACCGCTTCAAGAGCATCAATGACAACCTCGGCCATCCAACAGGAGATCTGGTACTTAATGAGGTTGCAGTGCGCTTGGTGAGAACCACAGGAGAAGCGGGAGCCGTCTTCAGATTGAGCGGCGATGAGTTCGCTATTCTCCTCCCTTCTTTCTGCAGCCAATCAGATCTCGTCCAGATGGCAGAAGCGATAAGGAAAGACATCAATCAAAGGATGCTTGTCAGCGACAATGAGCTGCATCTAGATGCGAGCATCGGTATCGCAATGACGTCTGATGATACACTCGATGCTCACCAACTTTATCGCTTTGCAGATTTGGCCCTATATGAAGCAAAACTTCAGGGCCGATCTGGATATCACTTTTTCACTCCAAGCTTGTTGGAGCGAACTGAAAAGCGCTTTGAGCTTGAAGCCATGATTGCCGAAGGTCTGAAGAACAAACAATTTATGGCATACTTTCAGGGAAAGACAGACTTGAAATCCGGTAGGATCGTTGGTGCAGAAGTGCTCTGCAGATGGCGCCATCCCGCCAAGGGCTGGATTGCCCCCACCGACTTCATTCCTATCGCGGAAGACTCAGGACAGATCGTGGCAATTGGCGGCTACATTCTTGAGCAGGCCTGCCTGATGGCTATTGAATGCAACAGAGAAAGGATTTCACCGTTTAAGATAGCGGTGAATGTTTCTGCCCGGCAAATACAGTTCGAAGACTTTTACCGTCAATTGAAAATGATGCTGAAGAAAACGGGCTGCCAGCCGGATTGGATAGAGATTGAAATAACAGAAGGTGTGCTGCTTGATGACTCTCCAACAATCCGCGGAGTGCTCGAGCGTATATCTCAAATGGGAGTGTCGATCGCGATTGATGATTTCGGGACAGGCTATTCGTCTCTGAGCTATCTTCAAAATTTCCCGATCGATGTTTTGAAGATAGATCAGTCATTTATCCAAGGCATGTGTACTGATCAGAAGAAGTTGGTACTAGTAAAAGCCATCGTCGCAATGGCAAAAGGGCTTGAACTAAACCTCGTAGCAGAAGGGGTCGAAAAACAACAAACAGCTGACTTGCTTTCTGAACTCCATTGCGAAACAGCGCAGGGATATTTTTGGAGCAAACCATGCAGTGCAAACGAACTTATTCAACAAATTTCGTCTGAGAAAACTGCGTAATTTTGACGCAATTTTAATAACTGCATTGACCGGGTCAAGTTTTGAAGCTTGCTCTGCAATCTAAAACTATCTCACCCAAGGAACACTTCCGGCGCTTCCCGTAATTTAAAAGCAGACATTGGTCTCAAAATTCGTCCCGAATTTCACGAGGCCAGTTATGTCTGTTGTTGCCCAGTTGCGCCAAGGCGGTGGCGAAGTCACCGATATCACAGCCACCATTGAAGCCTTTGCCAGTCGTATCAGCTGCGAGGTCAACGTGCTGCGCGCCATCCTTGAGGTGGAAAGCGGTGGCGATGACTATGATGATCAGGGCCGCCTGATCATCCTTCCCGAAAAGCATGTTTTTAACCGTCAGTTGCCAAAGGGCCTGCGCAAGAAGGCCTTGAGTTTGCGCTTGTCGGCAAGCCAATGGTCTCGTGCCAACTACAAAGGGCTGGGCGGCAAGGGATCAGATCAGCGCTGGACGCTTATGGAAAAATGGGCGCGCCTTGATGAGGAGGCCGCGCTCAAGTCCGCCTCCTATGCTTCCTTTCAGGGGATGGGGTTCAATCATCGCCTTTGCGGCTATGGTACTGTTTCCGAATTCGTCTTGTCTTTGGCTCAATCCAGCACCCATTGTGTCGAAGCCTTCCTGTCCTTCCTTGAAAATTCCGGCCTTGCTGATGAGTTGCGGGAGAAAGACTGGGAGGGGATTGCCCGACGTTACAATGGCTCCGGTCAGGTGACCCATTATGCAAACCTGATGCGCAAGGCCTATGAACGCCTTGGCGGACCGGAAGGGGCAAGGAAGAGCAAAGCATCCGCTCGGTTCAACATGCTCCGGCTTGGCTCGGAAGGCTACATGGTCAAGGCCCTGCAGGAGCGGCTCTGCGAACTGGGTTATCATGTCAAGGTTGATAGCGATTTTGGACCTGCCACCCGACGAGCCGTGGTGGCTTTTCAAGTCGATCATGGCCTGAAGACAGACGGCATGGTTGGCCCCAAAACCCAATCGGCTCTCGAAGTCGCTGTACCGATCAATCTGCAGCTCGGTAATAGCCGGGATAGCCTGACGGTCGCAGACTTGCGCAAATCCGGTTCCGACACCGTTAGGAAGGCCGATTGGCTAACGCGGCTTGGCGGTGCTGTTCTGGGCACAGGCACCCTTGCCGGTGGGTTGGATGGGGCGGATCCCGGAGGCCTGCTTGATGGTCTGGGCCAAATGACCGCAACTCTGCAGTCTCTTCGGATGCAGCTATCACCACTCTTCACTTTGATTGCTGACAACAAGTGGCTGGCTTTCGGTCTGGTCGGCCTCGCCATCATCTTTGTTGCCCATCAGATCAAACAGCGCCGCTTGATGGATGCTCAGACCTGGAGGCATGTGGGATGATTGGCTGGATCGTCAAGCTTGGCACCAAGCTCCTTTCCTTTTTCGGGCTCGATATTGTCGACCGGGTGCTGTCCTATTTCGAGCACAAGGCTGATGGTCTGACAGAACGTACCAAGGTTGGTGCGCAGGTCACCATTGAAGAGATCAAGGCGGATGTCGCAGCCCGCAATGCCGCGCGTGACATTGTGATTGCCGAACAGGGCTGGTGGCTCACGGCCATGATCCGTCCGCTCTTTGCCTATCCCACCATTGCCTATTACGGCGCAGTCATCGCTGACAGCCTGTTCCACTTCCAGTGGAGTGTTGCCAAGCTGCCCGATCCAATCGGCGACTGGGCTGGCTGGATCCTTGCTGCCTATTTCGTCACACGTCCAATTGAGAAGGTTGTTCGCGGCCTCAACTATCGAAAAGGAAAGTCCTGATGTCCGAGGAAATCCATGCGCAGCTTGGAGAAATCAAAGGCCTTCTGAAAGGGATCGATGGAAAGGTCAATGGCCTCGATCACCGCCTGGAAAAGCAGGATGAACGCCTGCGCATGGTCGAGAGACGCTCCATCACCAATTCGGTGATCACCTCTGGCGTGATCTCGATTGGCTTTGCCTTCATCAAAGACAAGATCGGGATCTGATATCCGGCCATGGCGCATAAAGACGAAAAAAGGACCGATGCCCGCAGGGCCTATATCCGGGATCAGCAGTCTGTTCCGGTTATTGCCTTGTCTATTGGCGTCTCTGAGGCCACCGTGCGCCGCTGGAAGCGAGACGCCAAGCAGAGTGGCGATAACTGGGATGTGGCGCGCGCCGCGCACATGATGGCGGGTGAAGGGCTGGAGACGGTGGTCTCCGGTGTGGTCGAGCAATTTGTCACCCTGTTCAAAGCCACCATTGAACAATTGCAGGATGATGGCAACCTGTCGCCCGAAGAGCGCGTCAAGGCCATGGCCAGTCTTTCGGATGCCTTCAACAAGATGGTTGCCAGTGCCGGTCGTGTCGCGCCGAAGATTTCCGAGCTTGGTGTCGCCAACGATGTCCTGCAGCGGCAGGCCGAGTTCATTCGTGAATCCTACCCCCAACATGCCGCAGCCTTTCTGGAAATCCTTGAGCCCTTTGGCGAGCGCCTTGTCGAGGTTTACGGATGAGCAAGCCAGCCCTTAAGAAGCAGCTCAAATCAAAGGAGTTCCTGAACGGCTTGACCGACATGGCGGAAGCCTTCCGCCTGAAGATCGAGCTGGAGGTGGACGCCTTTCCGATTGATCCCCGTTTGCGCGCCGAAAGGCAAAAGAAGGTTACGGATGCCGAGGCGGGCTATCGCTTCTTTGCCGAGACCTATTTCCCGCACTATCTGACCTCAGCGCCATCCATGTTGCATGAGCATCTTTATGGAGACCTGCCGATGATGGTGACCACGAAAGACGGCCAGAGGCGACTTGTCATCGCGCCGCGTGGGTCTGCGAAATCCACCCATATCAGTCTCATTTTCCCGCTCTGGTGCATCGTCCGAGGGCTCAAGCATTATATTGTCCTGATTATGGATGCCTTCGAGCAGGCAGCCGTGATGCTGGAAGCTCTTAAGGCGGAACTGGAGGTTAATCCGCGCCTCAAATATGACTTCCCCGAGATCTTTGGGCAGGGCCGCGTCTGGCGTGAGGGCGATATCGTCACCCGTAACAATGTCAAAGTGGAGGGCTTCGGTACGGGCAAGAAAATCCGTGGCCGTCGCCATGGTCCTTATCGCCCGGACCTTGCCATCCTTGACGATATCGAAAACGACGAGAATGTTGCCAGCCCCAAACAGCGCGACAAGTTGGAAAGCTGGATCGCCAAGGCCGTTCTCAAGCTCGGTCCGACCGACGGCTCCATGGATGTGCTTTATGCCGGGACTGTCTTGCACTTTGATGCGGTTATCGTCCGCTATTCCAAAAAGCCCGGATGGCATGTCACCGAGTTCCGCGCCATCCTCCAGTGGCCGGATGACATGGCGCTCTGGGATACATGGGAAGAAACCTATCTCAATGAGGTCGAGCCGGAGGCTGATGCCTTCTATGCAGCCAACAAGGAAGCGATGGACAAGGGTGCGGTTCTCAATTGGCCGGCCAATCACTCTTTGCTTTTCCTGATGAAGGAGCGTGCGGGCGATCATGCCGCCTTTGAAAGCGAGTATCAGAACAAGCCCCTCGCGCTCGATAATCCCTTCCAGAGCATCACATGGTGGGTACGGATCAATCGGGACTGGTTGTTCTTTGGCGCTGTCGACCCATCCCTTGGCAAGAATAATCGCAATCGCGACCCATCGGCCATATTGGTTGGGGCCTATGACAAGGAAAGTGCCATTCTCGATGTCGTGGAAGCTTCCATCCGCCGTCGCGTTCCGGACCTCATCATCGCTGATATCATTTCCATGCAGCGGGAATATCAATGCCAGATGTGGTTTGCCGAGGTCGTGCAGTTTCAGGAATTCCTGCGCACCGAACTGATCAAGCGAGCGGCAAATGCTGGCCTTGCTCTGCCTGCCTATCCGGTCTCTCCGATCATTGACAAGAACCTGCGCATCGAGCGGCTTCAGATCCCGATCTCCGATGGAACGATCCGCCTGCACAAGAGCCAGCAGACCTTGATCGATCAGCTTCAGCAATGGCCGATGGCGGATCATGATGACGGGCCGGACTGTCTGGAAATGCTCTGGAAACACACTATTGAAATGGCTGCCACCACTCTGACCGCCACCAGTATCACCACTGCCGCCCCAACCAGTCAGGGCACGTTAGGAGGCTATCGACTATGAGCCGCAAATCCCGCAGAAATCGTGGTCGCATCCGGACGGCTCAGCAGGCAAGCGCGTTGCCCAAGCCGGAGAAGAATGCCTCAGTGCCCAGAAACGGCGGGCAGCTCATTGCGACGGCACAGAATGATATCACCATTCCCTTCTATTCGGACATTCTGGTTCCGCAGGATCCGACCATCAAGGAGAAAGGCCCGCACAAGGGCCTCAAACTCTATGATGAGGTGATGCAGGATGGCCGAGCGAAGGCAACGCTCAGCAAGCGCTACTCCAAGATTACGCGCCGTGAATGGATGGTGAAAGCAGCCAGCGAAGAAGACCGGGACGTAAAGGCCAAGGAAGGCATTGAGGCAATACTCGATGCGCTGCCCTTTGATGCCATTTGCAAGGATCTGGCGAAAGCGATCCTCAAGGGCTTTGCTATCTCGGAGATCGTCTGGGGGCGCAATGCAGATGGGCTTGTCGTGCCAGTCAGGATCAAGTCCCATGATCCGATGCGCTTTGCTTTTGATAAAGACTGGAACCCGCGTCTGCTGACACCGGGCAATAGCATCGAAGGGGAAGCCGTTCCCAAACGGAAATTCATCACGCACCGGTTTGGTGCGGAAGGCAACAATCCCTATGGTCTGGGTCTTGGTTCCGTCTTGTTCTGGCATGTGCTGTTCAAGCGTGAGGGCGTGGGCTTCTGGATGAAATTCCTGGACAAGTTTGCCGCCCCCATTCCCTTTGGCAAGTTCGCGGTCGGCACTCCGAATAATGAGCAAAAGAAACTGCTCAATTCCCTGATTGCCATGGTGCAACAGGGCGCTTTGGTTGCGCCAATCGGAACTGAGGTCAGCTTTCTGGAGGCAGCCCGTTCTGGCAACGCTTCTTATGAGGAATGGTGCCGGTTCTGGGATGAACAGACCTCCGAGGTGGTTCTCGGCAGCACGCTTTCGACCAGCGTCAAAGGGCAAGGCTCTCGCGCCGCCGCCCAAACTCATGCCGATGAGACCGACAGTATCGTTGACGATGACTGCGACCAGCTTTCCGATACGCTGAATGAAACCCTGCTGCATTGGATTACCGAACTAAACTGGCCCGGTGCCAGACCGCCAACTGTCTGGCGTCCACGTCCTCGCAATGAGAGCGAGGAGGAAGACCAGAAAAAGAAGACGGCGGAGCGCCGCCAGTCTGATATTCGTTCCCTTGATGCTGCGCGCAGACAGGGTTTCGAGCCAAAGAACCTGCAGGAATGGCTTTCGAGCGTATTTGATGCGGAAATGATCCCGGTTGAGGTGACGGTTCCTTCTGACGATCAGCAAAGCGCCTTTGCTGATGATGAAGGTCCGGTTGCGCACCTGATTGACCAGTTGGAAGATCTGGCCGGTCCTCAACAGCAGATCTGGCTTGAGCGGATCCGCGAGAGGTTGACCGGAGTTGCCAGCTTTGGCGATGCCTCCAAGGTTTTGCTGGATCTATCTGGCCAATTGGAAATTGATCCGGTGGGCCGCATTCTGGGCGATGCCATCGCGCTTTCCGAGATCACGGGCCGGTCAGACATCATTGACGAGACGGGGATCTATCCTTCCAAGGATGTCGGCTCAAAAAAAAAGACCAAAATCCTGTAAGCTTTGCTGAGGTCGGACCATTTGATGAGGCGCTGGACTTCCATCGCCAGAAAGTGCGCCTGCCAACCCGCACCTGGTCCGATCTGCTCCATCATGGCCATGACCGAGCTTTTGTTGTGGCCGGTGCGCAAAAGGATGCACTGCTGGAAGACTTCCAGCAAGCCATTGATGATGCAATCGCCAAGGGAATGCCGCTCAAGGGCTGGCTTGATAAGGATGACACCTATCATCCCGGTTTCATTGATCGCTTTGACGAGATCGTCAAAAGGCACGGCTGGGATTACAATGGGGGCCGCAACTGGCGTGCCCGTGTCATCTATGAGACCAACCTGAAAACCGCCTATGCTGCCGGTCGCTACAAGCAGATGACCGATCCGGCCACGCTCAAAGCATTTCCTTACTGGCAGTATAAGCATGCCTGGGAACGCATTCCGCTTCATCCGAGAGAAGAGCATGTAGCGTGGGATGGTCTGATCCTTCGGGCCGATGATCCATGGTGGCAGACCTATTACCCGCCCAATGGTTGGAAATGCGGTTGTGGGGTGCGCCCTGTCAGCCGCGCCAAGCTCAAACGCATGGGCAAGGAAACACCTGATACCGCACCGTCCATCCAGCATGTGCGCAGAAGCGATCCCGGTACTGGCGAAGAGATTGACTATCCTGCCGGTGTAGACATGGGCTGGGCCTATGCGCCAGGACGAACATGGGCGGACGGAACCATTCCGCGTGAGCTGCAGCGCAGTAACCCAAAACAGCTCACCTTACCTCATATCGATCCTTTGCCCGAGATGAGAGCGATTGCCCGTCCTGTGCAAGCAGATGTGCTTCCCAAGGGACTGGAGGATGCTGACTATGTTTCGGCGTTCCTGTCTGAATTTGGTGCTGATGAAAGTGAGCCAGTGTTGTTTCGGGATAAAGCAGGCCAAGTGCTCGTTATCGGTGAGGACTTGTTCAAGCGGCCCGATGGCTCGCAGAAGCTCAATTCTTCCCGCTCAGTGCAGCTCTTGCGCCTTGCCGAGGCACTCAAAGATCCAGACGAGATCTGGGTGGATTGGGAATGGCATAGCCATCTCAAGAAATGGGTACTGAAACGCCGATATCTCCGGGCTTCGCCCAATCTGGCCGGTCTCAGTGTCTTTGAATGGGGGCAGGATGGTTGGAGTGGCACCACCATCTACAATGCGGAAACAGGCCGAAAGCGAAAACCAAACCTCAACCAGATCAATACATGGCGTCGAGGGGCGTTGTTGTTCCGTCGCGCTATGTCTGCTGACGAAAACTAAAAAAGGCAGCCGATGCGAGCTGCCTTTCAAGTGAAATCGGTATGGAGGCCCGCACCGGCCCCCGATTTCATCTGGCTATAATATAGCAATTCCGGAGAGATGTTTCAAATGCCGTTCCTGAGCTTCACATATGACTATGCTTCTGCCGACCGGGAAATCCGTCGCCTTATTGATCGTATTGAAGACAAGGCTGCGGTTCATCGTGTTATCGGCATGGCGCTCTATGACCAGACCATGGATCGCTTTGAGAAGGAGGAAGATCCGGACGGCAACAAATGGGCACCCCTAACGCCGCTCACTCTTTCCAACCGTCGACAGCCTAAAGGGATCCTCCGGGATAGCGGTGAGCTGATCCGCTCAATCCATTTCACAGCCAGCGCTGCCAATGCTGAAGTCGGCACCAATCTCAACCATCCCAAAGTTTGGGTCATGCAGCACGGTGCGACCATCAAACCACGCCGGTTCCAATCCCTGCGCATTCCGGTTTCTGGTGGGGCAGAAGGCTACGTCTTCAGCACGGGCGTAAAGATCCCCGCCCGTCGCTATATCGGCATAGGGCGGCAGGATGAAGAAGTGATCCGGGAGGAGCTGGAGGGGTATCTGGGAGCGTGAGAGTTTTGGCCAATAGTCATAGTTGGCTTTTCAAACGACTAGACCATTAACAAATTCGACCCAAAGCAGCCGCAGGCCGGGAGCTATATCCCAACAGCCCGCGTCCCCATTTCTGACATTCGAACGAACTGCAGCATTCCCAGCGTTCAGATGGCTGGTAGGCGGACAAATAGACCTTCCCGAACACGATGGTGAAGCCTATGCCATCGAGACCACATAGGTGGCGTAGGCAAGCAGAAAGCCACTTCCGACAAGGCGTCCGATTTGGCGGCAGAACAACAGAAGGCCAAACAGCAGCAATGTTGCACCCAGCATGACCCAGCCGTCTATCTGGAAAAATCGTTCGGCAACCGGAACCGGGCAGACCAGCGAGGTAATGCCCAATATGCCCAGTATGTTGAATATGTTGGAGCCGATCACATTGCCGATGGCAATATCTGAACGTCGGTGCAGGGCAGCAACCACCGAGGTTGCCAGCTCTGGAAGGCTCGTTCCCACCGCGACGACCGTGAGACCGATGACGGCATTGGAAACACCCAGATCCGAGGCAATGGTGGTGGCGCCACGAACTAGCAGATCGGCACCTGCCACCAGCATGACAAGCCCTATCGCAAGCAGTATCACAACACGAGACGTTGAAAGGGGGAATGTGATTTGATCACTCTCACTACACCCCTCTTTCCTGTCCTGCATGTAGGCCAATGCAAGATAGGCAAACAGCGCCAGAAGCATTGCGCCTCCGGCCAGCAGTGTGATGGTCTGGAATGCAAGGGCAGCGACAAGCGCGATGGCAGAAATCACCATGACGATGGCATCGCGCCTGGACATGTCCTTTGAAACCTTTATGGGAGCAATAACCGCAGCAAGGCCGACGATCAGGAGTATATTGGCAATGTTAGACCCCACCACATTGCCGAGGACAATGCCCGGGTAACCGCCAATCGCCGCCTTTAGGGACACCAGCAGCTCTGGCATCGAAGTGCCAAACCCGACCACCGTCAGCGATATCAGAAATGCAGGCAAGCCTAGTTTGCGCGAAATGCCAATTGCGCCGCGAACCAGCCATTCGCCACCAAAATAGAGAAAAACGAGACCGGCCAAGACAAAGAGATATTCCATAAATTCTCCTGAGTACCCCAGCCCAACATATTTGCTTCTCATGAGCAAATATGTGGCGAGGTCAACAGATGGAGAGATATGGACTGCGCCCGGGCCGTTTCAATATCTGCAAATAACTAAATTTTTCATGACACGATAGTTTCTCGCCCACTTAAGACTGTCTTGCTGACGGGCGCTGGTGAGCGGAGGCCGCGCGCCATCTGATCCAGTTGTGTCGGGCCTTGGGGGCGCAAGAATTTTGGGCAGCAAGGCTCTTGAACCGACACACCAGAATCCCCATTCTCATCCAGATGAACACTATGTTTGTTGCTAGAGACCGAATGTAAATGCGATTTGCGGCTCATCTCCTGACCTGGTTGTTATTGCTATTGGCAACCAATCTGCCGTTTCGAGCGGAGAACATTGCCGTTTTTTCGCATCAGCATCAACTGTCTGAGATCTCTGCCTCCGAGCATAGTCTCGCTCTCGTCTCGGATCCGTCGGGCGATCTACAGATCGGGCGGCTGAAGCGGCTGCAATCAAGCCAATTCTGGCTGGATCGACCGGATGGTAACGACAATCCCGTCATCCCTTGCGGAACGACCGCCTTGTTGCATGATGCCGAATGGGACGGACTATATCCTCGGCTGTACAATCAGATCGTCCCGACCGGATTCTCAGACGAGCACCGCTATTCACGCGCGCCTCCTGGCATGGCTATCTGAAACGATCACGGAAGCAGCAGACCGCCGTTTGTCCTTGAAGGCAGCGACTGAAGACTTTCTCCGTATCAGCGTCAGAACATGTTTCAATGAAATCAGTCCCAAAATCCGTTGATGATGCCCCGGTTGCAGTCAGAGCCGGATCGGCCATTTTAGGCCTGGGCGCAATCCGCGCAACGGAAGGCGATGGTTTCCTGATACCAAAATCAGCTTGTCTGGAGACTAATGCAAATGCTTGTAACCAAATCCACTATCAGCGCGGCGGTTGGAGCTGCCGGTGTTTCGCTGATCATATCTTCCGAAATCGGAGCCGTGCTGCTCGGGATCGCAGTTCAGTATGCGAGAGGCTCGATGCTGATTGCATGCGACATTCTGTTTTCCCTGATAATCCTGTGCTTCTTTGCCGGGTATTGCCGGCATGCCTATCGGGTTGAAAGAAAGCTTCAATTGCAAGATCTGCCACAAGAGCAGGACAATGAACCTGAAATAGCGGCTAGATAGAGCCAGTTCGGATTGGCAATGCTTCACGCTCCCCTCGTAAGATTTTCGCGAGGGGAGTGACGGCTCTTGGTAATGATCAAACCGAGCTGGCCACAATCACCTAAATGCGCTTCGAGGTACCTCGAATGGCCGCTATAGCCTGCGGCACCGGAGATCTCGCGTCTGCGGGAAATGTCAGCAACCCGCCAGCGATGCCATTTGCGTAGCTTGTTTAGCGTTGCCGCCTGTGTCGCTTTTTCCACCCTAGTCCGACCGCATATACCCCAGCTCCCAACACCTCGCGTTAAAGGCGCGTTAGAGAGCTATACAGAGGCACTTTGTCTCAGTGGGTTGCCCCCTCGTGGCGGTTGGTGATAGAAGAACGTCAAATTCTCGATATAACCAGCAGTGACAGCGCCCGGAACAGTTCCGGCGAGCGCTGTCATTTTATCTGCCATGTTGCCATCACCCTGTTTCAAGGAGATGCGGTGTGGCCAAGGTAGATGACAAAGACAAAACGAAGCGCATTGAGGTGTTCCGTCCGGGCACGTTTACGGCGATGGGCGGTACGGCGTTCAGCGCGACGGCTGAAGAGCTGGCTGATCTGGCTGAGCGTTATGATCCTCAGCTCTATCCTGTGCCTGTCGTTGTTGGTCATCCCAAAACTGATGATCCCGCTTATGGTTGGGTGAAGGCCTTTTCCTATGATGATGAGGCTGACCGGCTCTATGCCGATATCGGCGAGCTGGAGCCGCAGTTCTCTGACGCGGTCGAGGGTGGCCGTTACAAGCGCATTTCCATGTCCTTTTACAAGCCGGGAGCTACGTCCAACCCTGCCGGTGATGCGCTCTATCCCAAGCATGTCGGGTTCCTTGGGGCTGTTGCACCGGCTGTTCCTGGTCTCAAGCCGGTCGAGTTCGCCGGGGATGATGAAGATACCGTCGCGGTCGAATTCTCCGATGCCGCCTTCAAGGATGTTGCCAGCCTGTTTCGCCGCTTTCGTGAATGGCTGATCGAGAAGGACGGGATCGAGACAGCGGACAATATCCTGCCCGACTATTCCATTCGCTGGATTGATGAGGCTGGCGATGTGCCGCCCACGACCAGCTCCCCCGAATTTTCTGAAGACGAACATAGTGAGGATGATGACATGGCCCTCAAGCCTGCAAAATCTCGTACTGCCCCCAAGCGTGGTCAGGGTGATGCTGATCAGATTGCTGCCTTTGCTGAACGTGAAGCCGAGCTGGATGCCCGTCAGGCGGCGCTTGATGAACGCGAAGCAGAGCAGCGTCATGCTGATCATGTCGCCTTTGCTGAAAGCCTTGTCGATGGTGGAAGGCTTCCATCGGGCAACCGTGCCAAGGTTGTCGCTCTGCTGGATGGGGCGTCCGATCTGGATGCCGACGAAATCGAGTTTGCCGATGGCGCTGAGACCAAGAAGGTTGATCTGGTCGATCTCCTTAAGGATGTGCTCAAGACCCAGCCCCAAATCGTCCAGTTTGGCGAGATGGATCTTGGTGATGATCTGAACCCGGATGGCGTCAGCGATGATCAGATCGCGCATGAGGCCATCGCGTTCCAGGAGAGCCAGCGTTCTGCCGGGATTGAAGTCTCGACCTCCGATGCCGTGGTGGCTGTGCGCAAAAAGCACGGCCTGTCCATCGACTAACCCTTTCCCCATTTCCGTTCAGGAGAGACCTCATGCAAGCGCATATGGGCTTTATCAAGAATTATGTGGCCGATGGCCTCATCAAGAAGAACCGTCTCGTCACCTTTGGCGCAGAAGAAGGCCACATGGCTGTTGCCGGTGTTGGTGATGTGCTGGTTGGCACATCGGGCATTCGCGGTGCGGCTGCAACGGGTGATCGGATCGATGTCTATCACGACCAGATCCGCCCGGTGGAATATGGCGCTGCCGTTGCCTATGGCGACCCATTGACTGCCGATGCGGAGGGGCGGGCCATCAAGGCGGAACCCGCCGTTGATGCCTCTCTTCCGATCATCGGGCGGGCGATGGAAGCCGGTGGTGTCGGTGCCATCGGGTCTGTCTTCATTCAGCCATCCATTCTCTACGGCTAAGCCGTCTCCCTCTAACCCCTTTTAGAAAGGTTTAGTCATGGCCACAGCTACGGACCAATTTACCCCGAGCCCGACACTGACCAATATCGCGGTTTCCTACCGAAACCCCGATTACAGTCTCATAGCTGACGATGTGTTGCCTCGCGTGCCGTCTGCCCGCAACTTCAAATATCAGTCCTACAATGAAGCGGAAGCCTTCACCTTGCCGGACACCAAGGTCGGGCGTCGTTCAACGCCGAACCAGGTCGAGATCGAAGGGACCGAGAAGGATTCATCGGTTGAGGATTTCGGCATCGACGTGCCTCTGGACCAGGTCACGATTGATGAAGCCAAGAAGAATGGCTTCAATCCCGAGCATCGGGCAACGGAACGGGCAACTGACATTGTCATTCTGGGGCGGGAAGTGCGGGTTGCCAGTCTGGTGACCGATGCATCCCAATATGATGACAATCTGGTTGAAACGCTGGCCGGAACCGATCTCTTTGATGATCCCGCGTCTGATCCACTCACCATCATTGAAGACCTGATGGCCTCCTGCTGGATCAAGCCCAACCAGATCACCTTCGGGCACAAGCCGTGGTTTGCGGTGCGCAAAAACCCGATTGTGGTGAAAGCCGTGCATGGCAATAGCGGTGACAGCGGTCGTGTCACGCAGGCCCAGTTTGCCGAACTGATCGGCGTCAAGCGGGTGCTGGTCGGTGAGGGTCGCGTCAATATCAACAAGCCCGGTGAAGATCCCGAGCTGGTGCGGGTCTGGGGCAACTCGGTTTCTGGTCAGTTCATCAACCGCACCGCTGACACCACCGGAGGTCTGACCTTTGGCTACACGGCGCAGGTCGGCAAGAAGGTCGCCGGAACGCTTCCGGCCAATATGGGGCTTTATGGCGGCAAGCTGGTCCGGTCTGGCGAGAGCGTCAAAGAACTGATCATTGCCAACAAGGCAGGCTTTCTGATCCGGAACGCCACCTCGGCTTGAAGCTGATCTCAAGGGTGGCCCTACGGCCACCCGTCTTTTCCCTCAAATCTGAAAGTCTGAAGCCATGTCTGAAGAGAAGATCTACCCGGTGCTTTCGGCTGTTCGTCGCAATGGCATTCTCTATAAGCCGAGCGATCCGGAAGCCAACCGAATTTCCATGACACCGAAAGAAGCAGCTCAACTTCTCAAACTCAAGGTGGTCGGTGAGCCCGAAGAGGATGCGCCGGAAGAAGCCAAGACCGAAGATGGTGCGCCTGATGATGCGGGCAATTCCTCGAATGTTACGGCTGAAAACAGTCTCTCTGTGGAGGAGCGCAAGCAGGCGATCCTCAACGCCTTCCCAAGTCTGAATGCGGAAACCGACCTGACCAAGGCCGGAGAGCCGAAGGTCTCCGTGATTGAAAAGCTGGTTGGCTTTGATGTGTCTGCCGATGAGGTGAAAGCTATCTGGACCGAGATGCAAGCTCAGAACGCTGCGCTTAAGTTCGACCCGGAAACCAAAGCAAACAACGAAGCTGGTAACGAATAGGCGCGTTAGGTCATGGCTGAGACGGGAACATATTTAACGGTCGAAGAGCTGATTGCTCGCCAGGACGAAAGCGATCTGCTCGCACTTTGCGGGACGGGTGGTTGGAATGGAGCGGCTGGTCGGCAAATCGATCACGCCCGTCTCACCTATCAAATCAAACGCGCCCAGAGCCTGATCTCCGGTTATGTCAAATCCCGCTATCCGGCTCTTGAAACCCTGTTGCCAGAGGAAATGCCCGAAGCCCTGAAAGGGGCATCGGAGACCCTTGTCCTCTACTGGCTGCGGGATCGTGTTCACGACACATCCGGGGTTTCTGACGAATGGCGGGATCGTTATCGCGATGTGGTGAGCTGGCTCAAGGATATCCATGCGGGGCGGGCCGATCTCGATGTGCCGGGGCTTGAACCTACTCTTTCCGAGGACAGTTCTGCGGTTCAGTTTTCCTTCCCCGAAAGCCGTTCCGATCACATTTTGAAGGGATACGGCTTTGACTGATCTCATTCTCAAAACCGACTTGCTGACCAATCTGGAAAGCGGGCTGGTCGAACGGCTCAAGGCGTTTCTGCCATCACCCTATTATATCGCGCCGTTTCCAAATGAACCGGAACAGTTCGATATGGCGCGGATGGAAGCGGTGTGTCTGGTCCACTATTCCGGTTCCCGCTACAGCAAGCCAACCGACCAGATCCGGCAGGTGCGTGAGCTTCAGTTTACGCTCGCTCTTTACATCCATGCCCTGCGTGGTGGTGTCGAAGATGACCGGCTTGCAGCCTATGGCACCATCGAGCTTCTTCGCAAGGCCGCCCAGAATGTGCGCCTTGATGGCTGCAAACCGTTCTATCTGGTCTCAGACCAGATGGTTGGTCAGCAGGCTGGTCGCTGGGATTGGCAGATCGATATTGCCTGCGAGACCGTGGCGGTCGCCGCCGAGCACAATATTCCCCGCCCGCGTTATCCCCTCAACAGCGCAAGACAGGAGGTCTGACCATGTCTGACGCAAGCAAATCCGAGTTGGTCTTTAGTGACTATCTCTATTCCGGACCAGTCCAGTCTGTGTGCCTCAAGGCCAAAGGCACCGATGGCAACATGGTCATCTTTCTGGATGAGGCCCTTCATCCGGGCAAAACCTACAGCCTTCTGGATGGCCACCCGGTTGTTGAAGGCTGGAAGGCCATGAAGCTGATCAAGGCAAAAGGAGTTACCAATGGCTGAGCGCAAATATGGTGCCGAGATTGTTACGGTTGATGATGGTGGCACGACTGTTACCGAGCTGAAAGCGGCAACGGCCCTGTTGGTTGGCACGGCTCCCATTCAGGACGTTCATGCAACGGCTGAAGAGCGCGCCGCCTACATCAACAAGAAGGTCCTGATCAAGCGTCGTGACCAGATCGCAGAATATTTCGGGCCGGTGCGCGATGGCTACACCATCCCGGCAGCGCTGCATCAGATGTTCGATCAGGAAGGCACGCAAGGGATCGGCACTATCTGCGTGGTCAACGTGTTCGATCCGGACACACATGTCACAGACGGAAGTCCGGATCCGAGTGTGGTCACCAATCTGGAAATTATCGGCACCTTTGATGCCGCTGGGCAGCCATCGGGGCTTCAGCATGCTTATGCCTGCTATCAATCCTTTGGCTGGTTCCCCAAATTCCTTCTCGTCCCCGGCTTCTCGACCCTGACCGGTGTTCGGACTGCCATGCAGACCATCGCCAACAAGGTGCGGGCGCGCTTCTTTCTGGATGCGCCCTTGGGCGTCTCGGCCCAACAGGTCATTGAAGCGCGAGGGGACGGCGGTGACTTTGACTGGCAGGTCAGTTCCCGTCGTGCCGTTGGTTGCTGGCCCTATCTGAAGTTCGTTGATCTGGATCCCAACTCTGAGACTGCCGGTCAGAAGGTGCCTTTGTGGTATAGCCCGGTGCTGGCCGCCATCTGGATGCGCTATATCGTTGAGGTTGGCTATCATCATAGCCCGTCCAACCGGGAAATCATCTGCGAGGAACCTGCCCAAGAATGCCTCTATATTCCCGGAGACTTCACCTCTGATGTGCAGGAAATGCGCGCCAACGGCATTGTCACTTGCGAAGAGCGCCATGGCAAAGGGCCACACACCTCGGGCAACCGCTCAATGGCGTGGCCAACCGATACCAATATGCGTAACTTCCTGCATGTGCAGCTCATCGAAGATGTGCTCCATGAGGCGGTGCTTCACTATCTCGACCAGTGGAAGGACCGCAACGGCAATCCGGCCAATATCGAATTGGTCGAGGATCGCATCAATGCCTATGGGCTGGGCAAAACCACTGGCAAGGATCCGGCTCTTTCGGGATTCCGGTTCGCCTTTGACCGCCAGCAGACCACCACGGCGACGGTTGCCGAAGGGCATTATTACTGGACCATGAAATGGGCACCGGTCGGGGTCATGGAATGGCTGACCGTCAATGACTGGATCGATACCGACCTGCTGGGCGATCCTCTTGGCCTTTCCACCACAGACACATCAACCGATGTGGCATAACCGATAAAGGAGCAAGACAATGGCAGATTATCGTCGGTACGGCCAATCGGTCCAGTCTGATGTTTATCTTGAAGACAACAGCCTGATTGGCATCGCCAAGAGCTTTCAGCTACCGGCCATCAAATGGAAAACCGTTTCTATCGAGACGCTGGGTCAGGTCGCGGTCTATGAGCCGCCAACCCGTGTTCTGGAAGCTTTGAGCGGCTCTTTCACGATGAGCTTCTTTGAGCCGGATCTGATGGCTGCATTCTTCAATCCGACCAAATCGCAGAAGCTGCAGTTCCATCAGTATGTCGATCTCAACAATGAAGATGGATATGATGCGGAGCGGTCTTTCACGCGCATCTCGATCCTCACCTTGCGAGTCACCAGCTACGAACATCAGGAAGTCTCTCTGGGGGAAAATGAAGATATCCCTCTGGAGTTTTCCTGCTCCCGCCTTGTCCAGCGCATTCACGATAGCGACCAGACGCTGCTGGAAGTTGATGTCTTCAACAATCGTGCAGGGAACAGTTCCGGCGATTTCTGGAGCTGATTTCTTCACTATCATGGTGAGCGACGAAGCCTCGTGCGGCCAAAGCTATTCCCGAAAAGTGTCAAGCGGTTTTCGGACGAGAATAGCGAAGAGCTTAATGCGCGGGGCTTTTTGTCATTTGTTCCATAGCCCATGAGGAGCTTGCCATGTCTGTCACGGAACCCGGTGTTGCCACCACAAAACGTTCTTCTGTCATCGACAAACTGAAAAGCTATCGTTCCGCCAATGAGGGGGATGCCCGCTTTACTCTTCCCGAAACCGGTGTTGTCGTTTCCTTCCCCAAATTCCGCAAGCATGGTGTCTGGGCCAGTGCGCTGCGTCTTGCCAAAAACAAACTCGGCAAAGCCCAGATCCTCTATATCTGCCGGATCTGCCTGTTTGATGGTGAAAAGCTGACCGAGGCGGATTTCCGCGAATATATCCCGATGTCCGATGCCAACGAGCTGCTGGCGGAAATCTTCGGCTCCGATGACGAAGACGAGGATGATGAGGGAAACGGGCTAACGAACATGGGGGAGAGCTAAGGCTTTCCTCCCTTGATTGCCACATCTATCTCGTCAATCGCGGCTGGGCCTCATCCGATCTCGATGCCATGCAGGAGGAGGAATTCCTCTGTGTCTTTGAAGAGCAAATGGCAATGGATGAGGCCAGAGCCGAAGCGGAACGCAAAGCGGTAGAAAAAGCCTCCAAACGTTAGAGTTTCCTGATGACCATGCGCCTTGGCATTGTTGCTGACTTTACAGACCGTGCGACAAAGCGCATGGCCAAGTTGCTGCGTGCCAATCAGAAACTGGAAAAGGCCAACAAGGCTCAAGGGAGGCTTGCGCGATCCCAGGCCGGACAGACCAAGGCACAGGCCGCAGCGCAAGGCAAGTTTGCTTCTCAGGTTGAACGCTCCAACCGTTTGATGGCTTCACTCAAGGCAACAGCTTCCGCACTGGGCGGAACCATCAGTAGCGCCATCGCCGCGATGGGGCGCTTTACCGGTTCCATCTCCACCGCCATTCGCAAAGTCTTCAGTCTCAAGCAAGCACTTGCCCGCATCCGAAACGGCGCGGGCTTGATGAAATCAGGCCTTGGCAAAGTGGCCCGTGGTGCTCTGGTTGCGGGGGGGCTTGGTCTTGGCGCAGCCGGGGCTGCTGCTGGTGCTGCCAACATGGTCATTGGCCCTGCAGCCCAGGTCGAAACCTATATGGTTCAGCTTGAAGCGCTAGAGAAATCCAGCGCAAAAGCAAAACAAGCTATGGGCTGGATCACTGACTTCGCAGCCAAAACACCTCTGGAATTGCCAGAGGTGATCGAAGCCTATCGCCAGCTCAAGGTTTACGGCATCGATCCGACAAACGGTTCCATGCGCGCCTTGGTCGATACAATGGCCATGTCAGGTGGTGGCGCAGAGACCCTCCAGGGCATCATTATGGCGGTTGGCCAAGCTTGGACAAAGGGCAAGCTGCAAACCGAAGAAATCAACCAGATGGTTGAGCGCGGCATTCCTGTCTGGGATATGCTGTCAAAGGCAACAGGCAAGAGCGCAGCCCAGCTTCAGAAACTGGCGTCAGCCGGAGAATTGGGCAAGGACGTCATATCCAAGCTGGTTGATCTGATGGCTGATCGTGCCTCCGGAGCATCCGAAAAAATGTCTCGAACATGGAACGGCATGCTTTCGAACATGTCAGACCATTGGTTCCAATTCCGCCTTCTGATTGCTCAGAGTGGCGTGTTTGATTGGGCCAAGGAAAAGCTGCAGGGCTTCCTTGACACGCTCAATCGTATGAAGGCAGACGGCTCCCTGAAAGCTTTTGCAGAGCAAATTAGCAGCAACATCATTTCTAGCCTTCAGGCCATCTGGTCATTCGGACAAGAACTCTGGGCAGTGCTCCAGCAGGTTGGCAGTTGGCTGAAAACAGCCGCTGACGCTCTTGGCGGCTGGAACCGCTTGGTTGGCGTGTTCATCGCGCTGCCCTTGTTGGGCACCATTGCCAGCATCATCACTGGCTTTGCGCAATTGGCAGGAGGGCTGGTGCTGGTTGGCTCTGGCATTGCTGCGCTGTCCTTGCCCGTGGTGGCGGTTGTGGCAGGCGTTGCAGCCGTCGCGGCGGCCGCTTATCTCATTTATGAGAACTGGGATGGTCTTGTCGATTGGTTCGGCGGTCTTTGGGATCAGATCGTCAATCTCGCCAGTGGTGCATGGGATTGGTTCAAGTCCAATTTGTCCTGGCATCCACTTGCCCTGATCGCCAGCAATTGGGGGGCGATCACCGGTTGGTTTGGTTCCTTCTGGCCCGGCATCAAAAGCTTGGCGCAAGCAGGATGGGATGCCCTCAAGACCCTCTTTGGCTGGACACCGCTTGGCCTCATCGTCAACAATTGGTCTGCTCTGACCGAGTGGTTCGGATCCTTCTGGGCTGGCATCAAGGGCTTGGCTCAAGTTGAATGGGAGGGTCTCAAGGCCCTGTTCGGTTGGAGCCCCTTGGGGCTCGTGATCAATAACTGGGGCTCCATTTCGGAGTGGTTTGCTGGCTTCTGGGAAAAGCTCAAAACCCTGTTTGATTGGCCAGCTTTGCTTTCCGATGGGCTGCCTGCCGCCATTCAGAAGATTGTCGACACATTCTCAAACATCAACCTGTTTGATGCCGGGGTCAAAATCCTCAAGTCCCTGTGGGATGGCATGCTGTCTCTTGTCGACCAGATGGTTTCCAGTATCAGCAGCAAGCTGTCCTCCATGATGCCAAAGCTTCCGTCCTGGCTTGGTGGTGGCAAAACCGAAGAGGTTCAGGCACGCGCCTCTGGCGGTACTTATGGACGCGGCCCGCTGCTGGTCGGGGAAAGAGGACCGGAACTCAGCTATGCCACACAGGGGGGCTTCATCGCCCATTATGGTCAGCTCGCTGAACTGGCCCGTCTGTCAGACAGGATTCGTCAGGGAGCAGCCTCGGCGGCCCTTGCGGCATCTGTTGCCACCGCATCTCCTGCACTTGCTGCATCCGCTCCCGTCGCCGTCTCGCCGAGCCCCTTGGCCATGGAGGCGAGTGGGAACAGTTCCAGCGCGCCAACTGCCACAGGTGGCGTACATATCGAGCTCAATTATGCGCCAACCATCACGGTTGGATCTGGCTCCTCACTTTCCGAAGATGATTTTGAAGCCATGCTTGAGGAACATGCTGATGTGTTGGTAGATTTGATCAAGCGGAAGCTGGATGAAGACGGGAGGCTTGAGTTCTGATGACGGTCTATGCCTATCTTGGTGACTTCGTTCTGGGGCAGGACAATGCCATGTCCGGCCCGAAGTCTGACAGCCAGAAATGGGGCAACAGCATCCATCAGCATAAGGTGGTGCGGGGCAAGCCCGTTCCGCAATATGCAGGTGAAGAACTAGACAAACGGACCCTTACCTTCTTTTTCGATGAGAGCTTCTGCGATCCCCAATCGGAATATGCGCGCCTGAAAGCTGCCCGGTCATCAGGCTCCGTCATGGCCTTCACGTCCGGCTATGGTGACTATGACGGCACCCATTATCAGATCACGTCTGTGTCTCCCACAATTGAGAAGACCACAAAGGGTGGCCGTATCGTTCGCCTGTCGGCCAGCATTGAGCTGCTGGAAGTTCCCGGCGCGGCCATCTCCTTCAGCTCTGCGGTCTCGGCACTTGCAACAGCCGCGTCAGCCCTCATCAATCCCCTGACCAAGAAAGGATAGGTGATGGCTGAGGTCGTTAAAACGGGTGAATATCTTGAGCATTTAACGGTTGCCGGGGATCGTTGGGATCTTTTGGCATGGGACTATTATGGTGACGCCAGCAAGGACACGCTGATCATTGAAGAGAACCGGGATCTCTATGTCACGTCTCTGCTATCCATTCCTGCTCTGCTGCCAACCGGTCTGACCCTGCGTATCCCGGTGATCGAGCAATCGGCGCTAGATGACAGCCAGTTGCCACCCTGGAAACGGACTGGCAACTCATGAGCCAGCTTGCTGAACCCGCCGTCTCCTTGATCATCAACGGCATCGATGTCGGATCAGACTTCGCGCCCTTCCTTCTGGACTTCACCTGGACGGATAATCTGCACGGCAAGGCCGATGAGGTTGCCGTGCGGTTGCGGGATGATACCGGCCTCTGGCGGGGCGCGTGGCGTCCGGACGAAGGCGATATCGTTGAGGCGAGCATCGGCTACAAAGGCGGTTTGATGATGCCTTGCGGCTCCTATCAGGTCGACATCCCGGATGCCAGCGGTTCCCGTGGCAATGACATTGTCTGTTTCAGGGCCACATCAGCCTTTCCGGACAAGGATCAGCGCACCCAGAAGAGCAAAGGCTCTGAGAAGACCAACCTTAAAAAGATCATCACCGAAACGGCAGAAACCCTCGGTTACACCGTTTCGGGCGATATCGAAGACATCAAGTTCGACTACAAGCGTCAGCGCCGCGAGCGGGATCTTGCCTATATCAAGCGGTTGGCCGAGGACTTCGGGTATTTCGTCTCCATCAAGCATAAACAGCTCGTGTTCTACAAACGGGAAGATCTGGAACAACAGGGGCCAGTCAAGACATTCGAACTGACCGCTCCCACCAAAATCACCCGCTGGCAGGCGAAAGATCAGTCCTCCAAAACATACAAGAAGGCCAAGGTTTGCTATCTCGATCCCACCTCCAAGACGCTGATCAAGGGTGAAGTGCAGGATCTTGCTTCCAAATCCGGCGACGTGCTGAAGATCGATGAGCGGGTGGAAAATGAGGAGCAAGCCAAGAAGCTGGCAAAGGGTCGATTGGCAAAGGCCAATGAGAACAAGCGCACGGCCAGTCTGTCGCTGGTAGGCGATCCCACCTTGGTGGCTGGCCTCGTTGTTGCGCTTGGCTCCACATTTGGCCGCTATGCTGGCAACTACCTTATTCACAAAGCCACCCATTCCGTCAAACGCGGCCACTACACCAGCAGACTTGACCTCAAGGGGATTTGAGATGACTGAGCGCTTTCGCAACAATGAGAAGAATTCGCCCTACAGGCGCGGGACCGTCAAGGAAATCAAGAAGGGGCGTATCCGCGTTACCTTCGGCGATGAAGACGAAACCGACAGCTTCTGGCTGAATGCCAATCAGGGCGGCACCGGAGCCAACAAGAGCTGGTCCATGCCCAATGTCGGCGAACAGGTCAATTGCCTCATTGACTGGGATGGCGAGGACGGCTGCGTTCTTGGCTCTTGCTGGAACAGCGAGGATAGCGCTCCAACGGATGATCCGGGCGTCGAGCACAAGGTCTTTGCCAGCGGCATGGAGATGATCATCGACCGGGCGAGTGGCAACGTCACGATCAAGGGGTTCAACTCGGCTGTGCTGGAAGGCTCAGACCTGCATATCACCGCCAATGTCAAGGTAACTGGTGATTTCCAAGCGGAAGGCGGGATCTTCACCCATAACGGCCAGACGGTCGGGGATGATCACAAGCATCTGGATGTGCTGACAGGGCCTAGCAAGACTGGAGTGCCGGGTTGAGGTTACTTCTTCCATTGCTCCTTCTTTGCTAGACTTAGGAGGGGACGATTCTATTGGATGGCTCATTATGACAACCATTAAAGAACTTGGGGACTTTCACACCGAGCAAATCAACCGTGTGATGGAAATGAATATTACCAACGAAGAGAAAGAAAGGAAAAGAGAACAATTAACTCAGAACTATCTGGCATATCGGCAGGAGTATTTGCGATTGGCGGAGCATCATTGGAGTGCTTCTGACAATGAGCAAGCGTCATTTAATGAGGCGGCCCAGAAATTTGGAGCTCTAACACTACGGGCAGCCTATATTTCAAATGCAGGTATGCTAGCTGCTCTTGTTGCATCTCCAAAAATGCAGTTGTCTTTAGGATCGCTAATTTCATTTTTGCTTGGGGTTACATTTGCTTTTGCAGCAACTGGGGTAGCTTACCTATCGCAATTTCTTTTCTCTCAATCAATTCAATGCCGTATAAAATTGACAGATCCTCCTTACATTGTTGAAGATAAGGATGGGAAAACTAAAAAGTTACAAGCCAGAGGTTCGCTACTGCTTTGGGTTGCAATAGTCTTGGGTTTCTGCTCCTTTTTAGCGCTATGTGGTGGCCTTATCGCATTTTATGTTTCGTACCAACCCGCAGTGCCACCATCCCCCTAGTTGGAACACTTCCGTAACCTCCAATCCCGTCTTTCCCTATTCTGCTGACAGGTTCATTTCCAACGCGGATCTGTCGGCATGGTGCATATCGAATATCTTCATTGGCAACATAAGGTCTCTCTGGGCGCTAAAGGCGCTTGGGGTGAGATTGTTGTTGGCCTTGATGATCTGCACCAGGCAGTGCGGACCATTGTCCTGACGCCAAAGCGCTCGGTGCCAACCGAGCCCGAGAAATTCTGCGACGCGGTGAATTATCTCGACCGACCGCCTGCTGTCGCCATTCCTGCCATCAAACGAGAAATCTGGGACGCCATCACCAAATGGGAACCCCGCATCGTGCTCTCCCGTATTGAGGCGGAGGTGATTGACTTTGCCCATTATGCGGTGACTATCAGTTGGTATCCAGTCGAAGCCGTGCTCAAGGAGATCCAGCGCACCACGGTCCAGTTGCAGAGGGCAGCCTGATGTCCTCTAGTATGATCACAGCCTATAGCGCAGAGGAACTGATCGCCCGTGGCGCTCCGCAGTGCTTCACGGTCAATTCCTCGGACTGGAAAGCAAAGCTGGTCGACTGGTTCGAGAATGATGAGAGCGGGCCACAGCGTACGCTCTACCCGGCCCAATATGAGCAGATCCTGATTGATCTTCTTTCCTATGGCTTCGCCCTTCTGGGACAGGAAGGGCAGATTGCGTCGAAACAGCGCTGGCTGCTGTTTGCCGAGGGCAAGCATCTTGATGTCGTTGCCGCCAACAATTCCACCTATCGGCTGAAAGCGGCGGCAGCGACTTGCGAGCTGGAAGTCACGCTGGATGAAGCTTTGGCCGAAAACTTCTTTCTGCCTGAAGGCACGATTGTCGTTAGTGGCGATTTTGCCTTTGCGACCGATGAGCAACTGGTGATCGAGGCAGGTCAAGTGTCCGGTACCGTGGGGGCCACTGCCACTGAGGAGGGTGACGCGGCGAACGGCTTGGGCATTGGTCAGATCAATACCTTTCAGGCTCCTCAGGCCGGTGTTTCTGTTGCCAATCTGACCGAGACGGAAGGCGGGGCTGACGAAGAGGACGACGCCAGCCTGCGCATGCGCGCAGCCTATGCCCATGACCGGATCTCCAAAGCGGGGCCAAGGGAAAGCTACCGCCAACAGGTTCTGGCCTTCAGCTCTGCCATTGTCGCCGTCGCGGTGGTTCGACCCGAGCCCGGTCATATCTGGATTTATGTTCTGCTTGAGGACGGTGTCCCGTCAGCGGACTATTGTGCCCGCGTTGCCGAATGGCTCGATCCGGAAGGCAAGCGCCCTCAAGGCGATGATGTTTCTGTCTTTCCCGCCGAAGCCGTGAGTTTTAGCATTAGCGGAACTGCCTTTGTCTCTGGCAATGCCTCAGCGGCCAAGACCAGTCTTGAAAGCGATCTGGCTACTGCCGCAGAAATCTGGCAACGCGGGCTAGGTTCCTATCTGGCCCTTTCAGCCTTAACCGTTGTCGCCCGGAACAGTTTCTCCAATCTCATTGATATCGATCTGGACGTGACCGGTCTTAATGACCGTCAGTTGGCGCCGCATCAGTTCGGCGTAGTCACCGCGATTGATCTGGCGGTGGAGGTCGCTGATGGCTGATCAAGCAGTCACACGCGGCATTCCGCAAAAGGCCATTCCTCCCGGCATCAATGACGAGCGCACGCGTGTTCTCGTGGCGGCGTTCAATGCGATGGCATCGGATTTTGATTTCTCCGGCTTGCTTATGCGCACCGGTGAGGAAATCCCCGATGAAGCCCTTTGCAGTGCCGTTCATGATTTCTCGCTGACCGAGTTCATCGGCCCGGATGGCTTGCCTGCCAAGCTGGTGCGCAAGCTCATTGATGATGCATGGCCTCTGCATGAACAGCAGGGCACGGACGCCGGTGTGAAACTGGGGCAAGAGCTGTTGGGCATTGGCGTCGAGATTGAACACTGGTGGCAAAAGGAGCCAAAGGGCTATCACGATACGCATACCATTACGCTCAATCTGGGGGATAGTGACGCCCCTGTGATTGAACCTCTGGGGCTGGAGGTGCAGCAAACTGCCCTGAAGACAATTGAGGCAACAAAGCGCTGGAGCCAGCAAACAGATCTCATCTGGCAAACCCGTGCCCGCATGGACCTCTATGTTCATGCCGTTGTCCAGGACCTCAATCAGACAAAGATCCTGCCTCCGATCACGACTGATCTTGAAAGCGCCATGACACTGGGGCTTGCAGCCTCACTGTCTGTCGGCAACGTCATTCACATCCGGCCAAAGGCCGTCACCCATGTGCAGCAAACCATGCGGCTCAATGTTGGCGGAACAATCGCGTCGGGAACCGTTAGCCAGCTTCGGCCATGGAGCCCAGGACGCCTTCGCTCTCCCGCTCTCTATTTCGCGGCCATGATGATCAGGCCCTTCCGTTCCACCGTTATCATCTATCCGAGGTGACCATGTCAGATCCCACATACTATACCCGATTGACCGATATTGGTTCAGCCGCACTGAACAACGCAATTACGGGAGGCGATTCTGTCGCCCTTACCGAACTTGCTCTTGGTGATGCCAATGGCGCGTCCTACGACCCGGACGGATCCGAGACCACTCTTGTCAATGAGCAGTATCGACTGGTCATTTCTTCGATTACGCCGGATGCTCAAAATCCTGCTTGGCTGATTGTCGAGGCGGTCATCCCTCCCGATGTTGGCGGGTGGTGGATCCGGGAAGCCGGAATTTTCGATGCAAACGGCGCTATGTTTGCCATCGCAAAATATCCCGAAACATACAAAGCTGTTCTGTCCGATGGGACGGCTTCCACCCTGACCATCCAGATTGTCTTGCAGGTCACGAATACCGACAGCATTGAACTGGTGGTCAATCCCCTTGATGGTTATGCCACACAGGGGTGGGTGGTCAGCGCCTTCCCTTGGGCAACCGAAGCAGAAGCCGTCAATGCGCAGGTCGAGAACAAGCTCGTTGATCCAAAGCGGCTGGCTTACGTCCTGTCTCAACAGGATGTGGCTAGCAGTGAAGACCTGATTTTGCTTTCTCAAACGCTTGATCAGGATCTATCCGGCAAGGCGGATGCTGATCATAATCATGATGATCGCTACTACACTAAATCCATCTCTGACGGGCGCTTCCTTGGAAAGACGGCCACAGCCGCCAATGCGACAAAGCTGGGCGGACAGCTGCCGAGCTACTTTGTGTCGGCAACAGGCTTGTCATCCGGCTATTATGACAAGGCCACATCCGATGGCCGGTTTCTCGGGAAGACGGCAAAGGCCGCTGACAGCGACAAGTTGGGCGGGCAGCTGCCGAGCTACTTTGCATCGGCAACAGGCTTGTCATCCGGCTATTATGACAAGACCACATCCGATGGCCGGTTCCTCGGGAAGACGGCTAAAGCCGCTGACAGCGACAAGTTGGATGGAAAGCATGCAAGTGATTTTTCCCTTATGTCCGAATATACGTCCGCACAACAAACCATCACATCTGGCGGGCTTTTGACGCTGGCGCACGGACTTGGAGCAATACCTAAACTGGTATCAGGGTATCTGGTGTGCAAAGTCGCTGAGGAAGGCTACTCGGTGGGCGATATTGTGCCAATGAACCCGAACACCTTCTCTGGTGGCGGTACATTTTCAAACGGTTATGTGGTGGTTGTCGATAGCTCGAAGCTATACGTGCGGTTTTGTGCGGGCGCATCTGTGTTCCATCCTCTTAATTATTCGTCCGGTTCCGCAAGAACCATAACCAACGCAAACTGGCGTCTCGTGCTACAGGCATGGAGGTAAGGAAATGACTGAACAGATCACGAAACACTACGTCACTCTCGAGGGTGTTTATTTGGGAGGCTTTGCGGGAACAGAGCCTCCTGATGGTGCTATTGAAGTTGCCCTGGCCCCAGCATCAGCCCTTCAAATCTGGAACTTTGAACTGGGTGAGTGGGGGGAAGCTTCCACATCCTCGCCAACAGAAGCTGACTATGAGGCATCAATCCAGTCGATGCTCGATACAGCTGCCATTGAGCGCCGATATTCGAGCGGGGCGACAATGGCCACTTACGTCAACTCAACGAATGCGACTTGGGCGGCGGAAGCTGCCGCTTTTGTCAAATGGCGTGATGCTGTCTGGCTCTATGCCTATACCCAGCTTGACGCCGTCACGGCTGGGGAGATCGTGCCTCCTGCACTTGATGTATTCCTGGCATCCCTGCCAACGGCTGACTGGCCAGAAGCAAGCTAGCCCCTCCACACAGCCCGACGCATTGCGGAAGCCTTCCGGCGTTTCGATTTCTGTTTCAGGCTAGATACTGGAGCGAGCGCCTCTGTTCTATTTGAGGCGCTAAGAGCTCTCTCTCGCAGAGGAGCGGGAGACCTGGACCAAGGTCCAGATACCGGGCCAAAGATTGGCGTCCTAACCCGGTCGATGACAGCAAGCACAATCATCACTCCCGCCGCTTCTATCGATAGAAAGCCAGTATGGGTGATTCCTTGCAAAAAGAACATAGTGAGAACAAAAATGTTTGAAGCTGTCGCCCCCGTCAAACCAGTTGCCCCCTATATTGGCGGAAAAATCAAACTCGCCAAACATATTGCTAGCCGCATCAACGCCATCCCCCACGCCAACTATGTGGAGCCCTTTGTTGGCATGGGCGGGATCTTTTTCCGGCGCGCATCGCGCCCGAAATGCGAGGTCATCAACGACATCTCGAGGGATGTCATCACCCTGTTCCGCATTCTGCAGCGTCACTATCCGCAGTTTCTGGAAGTTCTGAAGTTCCAGCTCACCAGCCGGTCTGAGTTTGAACGCCTTAAAGCCACTGATCCGGACACCCTGACGGATCTGGAACGGGCCGCCCGCTTCCTTTACCTCCAGCGCACGTCCTTTGCTGGCAAGGTTCATGGCAGCAACTATGGCGTTTCCCTTCGGCCTGCACGGTTCGATCTCACCAAGCTAGTGCCCATGCTGGAAGACGTCCATGAGCGCCTCTCTGGCGTCACCATAGAATGCTTGCCCTATGCCGACTGCATCAAACGTTATGATCGGACCGACACGCTGTTTTATCTCGATCCGCCATATTGGCAATGCGAGGACTATTACGGCAAGGGCATCTTCGGCCCGGAAGACTTCCAGCAGTTGGCCGATCAGCTCCGCAGCCTCAAGGGCCGCTTCCTCTTCTCCATCAACGACGTTCCCGAGATCCGGGAAATCTTCTCAGGCTTCGATATCGAAGAGGTGAGCCTCAGCTACTCGGCTAACAGCAAAGGCTCCACGCAAGCGCGTGAGCTGGTGATCGGGAACTAGGCCCCCGCAATGCCATTGCCGAGAACTGCCCCACAAAGCAATGGCATTCGCTGGCAACAAGGCCGAGCTGCTCCACATGTGTAGCACCCGAACAAAGGAGCAAAATGATGGAAAAGGAAATTGCACAAGCCGCCATGAAGGCCCTGCTGGAGACGATGAAAAAGGAAATCGAGAAGGCCTATGAAGAGGTCGATCTGGCGATAGACTATGTGACCGACGGCGAGCTGAATACCGCTGCCGGTGGCATGTATATCACCGAGCAATCACTCCGCAGAGCGCAAGACCTGTTTAATGCCTTCAAGACCATTCATCAGGTCTCGTTCGATGGGGTGTAAATCGGTAATGGCCGCTTGGAGCCCAAGGTAGACATTTAGGTCATTCTGTATTCAACAGTATTGCTAAATTAATGCGCTAAAAAGAACTTCTGACTTAGCGCCATTCGATGGACGATTATCTGAATTGTGCTTTGTTTAAAACCGCGATGTACCGAAGGTTACTCACAGCAGCTGTAACTGAGCCTCCGTGCCGTTGAAGAATTTTTATCTTTATATCTATTGGGAGCGCATCAAGAGGATTAATACCTCTTTTGGAATAAGCGCCTTTATCCGAAATAAATGTAAACTCATCAGATAGTGAGGGATCTTTACGTAATTCTTCGAGCGCGTCGGACATCGTTTTGGCAGTAAAGTCACTAAATACCTTTGCAGCAGCTTTTCTTGTCTCTTCAGTTGCTATTACGACCATAACGGATTCTTCATGGTTCTTAGAAAGTTCGACAGAACCGTTATTCTGGAAGCCTGCGTCTTTGGCGATTTCAATTGAAAACAATGTGGACCCCATTGAGGGGTTTATCGTACTGCCTTGGCTGTCCTTTTTTAGATCAATCTCATCATCTCTAAAATATAGATTTAACAAATATACGGCAGAGAGAGCGGAAAACATATTCCGCAAATTTCCTGATTTTAGATATTTTTGCCGATCATGCTTCAAATCTTGATAGGCATTATTCCAAGAATAGGCTTTGTTGTTTTGTCCCGTTTTATTAGAATCCTTAACAAAGGGAGTGAGGACTTTTTCAGTTTGAAAACAATTTATATTACTTATATATACGATCTTTTTATCTAAAAGCCACTTCTGGCGAAGAGGCTTAAGCATATCATCAAATCTTTTATGATCGGTATTTATTTCCATCTTACTAGAAGAATTTATATTTTCTATTTCTCGTAGATATAATTGCTTGACGATAGCTTCAATCTCGATGACAGAACGAATTATTATATCCGCTATAGAAGATGAATAAACATCCAACTGGTCATCAGAAATGTGAATGTGCTGCCCCAGTTGTATGGCGCGTTCTTCAAGCTGTTTATAGACAGGCCAAAAAACATTCATGGTTTCCAATTTGAGTTTCTCCCGAGTAAAGCGGATATGCAGTTCATGTAATCAATAATATTTCACCAAACAGGTCAAATTTGTAAAACCTCTGCGTGTGGATATACTCGAAAAGAATAGTTCTCGGTTTGTCCGCAAAGTGTGAATTCGAAGATAGTACGGCCTATTCCAGTCTGCAGACACAGTCGCTTTTTGGGATAGAAAAAAGGGTCAAATCAAGCCATCAAACTGTCCAGGAAAAACAGTGGCCAAAGCGCGAGATGGGTGGGCCGATTGAATAGGCGACTTGTGCAAAGAAAAGTGTCGACTTGTGCAGAGTGAAAAGGCGCGCCACAGAATGTTGCCCCAGAAGACGCGACAATGCGTTTCGAAGATGCCAGAAACCGGAATATGCTGCAGATGTATTGGGGAAGTGGTGCCGGCAGCAGGATTTGAACCCGCGACCCCCTGATTACAAATCAGGTGCTCTACCAACTGAGCTATACCGGCATCATGTTGAGATGAAATAAGATGTTCAACAAGCTATTGCAAATCTTATTTGTCAGTTTTCAGACCGCGAAATGTCCGTTTCACAGGCAGTTCACAGTTTTTGGTCTGAAGACGTTCTTCTTCAACTTTCTGGATGAAGGCTGCTAACACAACTTCCTTGTTGATGTAAAGCCCAATCAGCTTTTCCACATCAGCCTTTCCAGCCTCCGATCCAGGCAATTCCGTTTTCAGGCAGGCTGGCCATTTTGTCGTGCGCGACGGTGATACCGCGCATGTGGTGCATGGTTATTGCAATCTTCATGTTAGATATGGATCCGACTATGTTTCACCATCAAATGCAAAATTGCTGAACTGAAGTTTCTATACAGATCCGGATATGATCAATCCATTGGTGCAATGCAGTAGATGTTGCTTGTTTGGTTGTGGTTCTGTTGTCACTCTCGGAAATATTGAGGAATTTTAAGGCTGAGAGAGGCCTTGGGATATGGATTTTAGAGAGCAAATTGCCGAGATTGCCGGGAAATCGAAGCAAGCCTGGTCCAGGCCTTGACCGAAGAGGCAACGAAAACTTCAGTCATTCTGCCGTTTATTCGGGCGCTTGGTTTTGATGTCTTCAATTTGGATGAGGTGGTGCCCGAGTTTGTTTCTGATGTTGGAACAAAGAAGGGTGAGCGGGTGGATTTCGCTCTTAAAATCGATGGCAAAGTGACGATGCTTATAGAGGCCAAGCCCATAGGCACCAAGCTCGGAGATGCCCAGTACAACCAGCTTGTCAGGTATTTCACCGGCACAGACGCCAGGCTCTGCATCCTGACCAATGGTCGCGAAGCGTGGTTCTTTTCTGATACTGAGGCGTCAAATAAAATGGATGTTACGCCATTTTTCACCTTTGACTTTCAGTCTCATGACAAGGGGCAGGTGGACGAACTGGCTCGGTTTCGCAAAGACACGTTTGAAATTGAATCTATCATCGAGGCGGCTTCAAACCTCAAATACAAGCGTGACGCTGCTCTCTATCTCAAACATCAATTAGATGATCCTGATGATGATTTTGTTCGCCTCGTCGGTCGCCAGATACACGAGGGGCAGATGACCAAGGGGGCTATGGAGCTAGTCCGTCCTGCCATTCAAGCGGCTCTGGATGAGATCATTCGTGATCGAATTCAGGACAAACTCAGTATCACGTTTGGCGGAGATACTGTTAAACCACCCAAGTCGACGCCAGTTTGCCCGTTCAATCTCGGGAATGAAAAAAAATCAAAAATTTTTTTAGCGGATCTTTGTGGCGATTTTGTCTGATTTTGAGCGGACGATGGACGTGTGTTGCCTTACAAAACGACCCAATTTGTCGGGTCGTTTGTTTCCCTTTGCTTAAATTTATTTATTGTCTCGAAGCGCGGAATGCTGCGGTTTTTTGTGATGAATACTTGGTGGTTTTCAGCGTTCAAAAGCTTCCATTTGAAGGTCGTTTGAAAAATGGCTGCTAAGCGCCAGTTTGTGGCATTTCAAGAGCCAAGAGAAAATAATTTTTCAGCATTAAAAAAAGTTAATGTGCTTGAAACGAAATATTCGTATCCCCAAATGAGGGAGGTCAAAACGATGGCTTGGTAAAAAACGGCAAGCCCAACAGAAGAAATGCCATTTATAGAAGAATAGAGCATTTCGAATAAAGAAACGGAAAAAGAAAATGAAAAACGGTTATATCAAATCAGCAGTATTCGCAGCAGTTGTAGCAAGTCTTTCTGTCGCAGCTCCTCTTTCAGCAGCTTATGCTGGCGCAGATTTCTCCCAGACGAAAATCCGCTCCGCTGACGAAGACGACATGTACATTGTTGACTATGTTCTGGATTCCCAGAAAGCCGGTGCAAAGGCTCCTGTAAGCACCGCAAAGCCGGAAGTCTCCAAGGTTGCTTTGGGTACCTCCTCTGACGACGACAGTGCGTTCATTGTCGACTATGTTGTTCAGAACCAGAAGGCCGGTGCCAACGCTCCGATTTCCCAGGGCAAGCCAAACCTGAAGCTTGGCGTTCCTGCCGATGACAATGCCCTCATTGGCAATGCTGGCTAATAGGCCAAGCAGTCTCTTGGCGGGGGTATTGCAGCCGCCGCCAATCCCATGCTTTCGCTGGGGGATGATGACATTCTCCTATGAGAAGCGTGGAAAGGTCTGTTTATGAGGACTGTTCATGCAGTTCGGAAAGGGATCGTCTTCGACGATCCCTTTTTTTATGTCTTCGTAACTTCGGAACTGGCGATGTCGAGGGGCGAGGGGCGGTCACTGGCGCGGCTTCGTCTGGCTTGTGGCCAATGGGCCTGCTATTGACGGTGCCAGATCTGGCTTTCGCACAACAGGCCTCCGGCTATGCAGCCACTGACCTTCAGCCTGTTTCCCGTGAGCTTCATCTTGGAGATATAGGTGCCGCCCCGATCGGGTGCCCAGATCTTTCCGCCGCTATAGTGGCCATTGCTACGTGGTTGCATGCCCCAGATGATCGGTTTTCCGACGATGTCGGCCTTGATGCCGACGACTCTGGTGATGGTGCCACAGACCTTGTTGCCACACGCATCGAAGCGGACGTGCAGATAGTGACCGGCATATTCCTTGATGTTGCTGCCTTCCGTTTTCCATTCGCCGAAAACGGGGTCGGACGCCATGGCCGAGGTCGCTGCTGCTGATAGGATGAAGGCTAGAGAGAACATTAGGTATTTCATTCCATCTCCCGTTGATGGTGTCTGATGCGGTGCCGGTTGAGGCGTCTGTCGATCTTGTCTTCTTTCCTTTGGGAAACACCGCCTCAAATCTGCTGGCAAAGATCAGGAACGTCAAGCCGCCTTCTGTTGGATGGGGGCTCCGGGGCAAGGATCATGAGGGTGCAATTTAGTGAGAGGTTGATTGAAATAAGTAAAAACACCTATTGAATTTTTAAGAAGTGTTAACGAAATGCTAAGGTGATAAATTGCGAAACAGGTATTTTCACATAGAGTTCCAATCAGGGGGTTTAAAATGAAGACAACGGTACGATTGTTGGCGACACAGACGGCGGCTGTTCTGACTCTGATCATGATGGCCCCTCTGGCGGAGGCCAATTCGGGATATGGTGGCTATGAATCCGGCCCGGGGTATGAGAACAATGTGCCGGTGGTGGCTGTTGTTCCGGATGCAGATGGAAAGGTCTATCTGGAGGCCACCTATGATCCTGCGCTTGGAGCATATGTCTATCCTGAACGGATCGAGGTGCAGGTTGATCCCTATCACGCGCCGATCCTCTATCGGGTCAAGCGAATCCACTATGATGGCTACACGCCAGTCATCGGCTTGCCGACGCGCTAGTGGTTGGGTTCTGCCAGAGATCTTTGGCGATGGAAGAAATGAATAAAGCCCCGTTCGGGGCTTTATTGGTATGTCCATTCTCTTGAGCGGATCGCTTTTGTGGCCGTGCGGGCTCTATTTCAAAAGCCCGTCGCGCATCAGTTTGACGGCGTAGAGGGTCATTGCCACCGCGTTGGAAACATTGAGGCTCTTGATCGGGCCGGGCATGTCGAGGCGGGCGAGGGCGGTGCATTTTTCTCGCGTCAGGCGGCGCATGCCCTTGCCTTCGGAGCCAAAGACCAGCGCCAGCGGGCGGTTCGCGTCCTGTTTGGCAATGATGGTTTCAAACGGCTCGCTCTCTTCAGAATCGAAGCCGAGCACATCAAAGCCGTTGTCGGCCAGATCATCAAGGGCGCGGGCCAGATTGGGCACCGAGACCATGGAGATGAGATCTAGGCCGCCTGATGCAGTCTTGGCCAGAATGCCGCTTTCCTCGGGGCTGTGTCGACCGGTCATGATCAGGGCTTCCACCCCAAGCGCGACCGATGAGCGGATGATGGCACCGACATTGTGGGGGTCGGTGACCTGATCCAGGATGACTACCAGCTTGCTATCATAAATGTCGGAAATGTCGAGCGCCGGCAGATTGCGCGTGACCAGCAGCGCCCCCTGATGGACGGCGTCGCGGGCAAGCGCATCAATGTCCTTGGGCGATGCCGTTTCGACCAGCCCGTCGAGACGCGCCGGGTTGCCGCCGATCTTGCGGATTTCATCGACAAGCCTAGCTTGCGCGTTGGTTGTGGCATGGAGGCGTATGAGATCGCGGCGCGGGTTGGCAACGGCGCTGGCAACCGCATGGATGCCGAAAATGCGCACGATGTCGTCCTGAGGCTTGCGACCACTGCGAGAACCCTGATCGGCCGGTGCGGCCTGACGGGCTTTCTTCTGCTTTTGAGAACGGTTTTTTGTCATGACTCGATTTAGAGGCAAAGGTGGCAGAAGGGCAAGCGCAATCACACGACTGAGAACAACTTCTGCCGCCGCAGCGATGTCGGGCGATTGCTGCGGCTCAGACAGCTATCTTGATTTTGCGAGCGCGACTGCTGTGGCGGTGACGAGTCCGTGGAGCCAGTCTTCGTCATCCCAACGCTCTGGCGGAATGACGAGACTCGGTTTGGCCCCGGAATAGGCCGGTGCAAGCTCAAGCTCCGGTGCCATTTCCTGCGTTTGCCTGGTCGGCTTGAGATGAAAGTTGTCGTCGCAGACAACGCCGATAAAGACGCCATCGCAATAGATGCCGTATTCGCCAAACATCTTGCGGCTGTGTATTTCGCCCGCGCCTGCCAGTCGGTCCATCAGCAATTCGATAGTTTTGGGGTCTGTACTCATGAATCGTCTCGCGTTTCGATGTTTGATCCGGGTAGGGGATGGTATTGGTTCCCTGTTGGAGCAGGAGTATAGCCAGGTCGCTGAATGTGAGTCTGTCATAAAGTGGAAATCTATCGGCAAAATCATGGGTGTTTATCGAAGCGCGTGCAGGATGCCGGACTTCTCCACCGTTGAAGAGTGGGGCAATTGCAGCAAATATCCCCAGTCTGCGGCAGGATTTTTGCGATACCCACAAAAATGATAAAATCCATGTTGACTTCGCTCATGTGGTTTTGCATAAAGCCGCTCACGAACTGACCGCGACTTGGCGGGCAATTCGAGACCATCCTGTTCGCAGGGACAGGAAGGCGAAGCTTGGAGGAGTGTCCGAGTGGTTAAAGGAGACGGACTGTAAATCCGTTCGCTTAGCGTACGCTGGTTCGAATCCAGCCTCCTCCACCATCTTCGCTTTGATGTCTCGCGCGGGTGTAGCTCAATGGTAGAGCAACAGCCTTCCAAGCTGATGACGAGGGTTCGATTCCCTTCACCCGCTCCATCATGACAGTTTACATCCGAACAGATGATCCGAATTCCTCAAGGAGTGCGGTCCTTTTGTATTGAACCGGGTTTGCGGCCTCTTGGATAAAGGGTTGCGGCCTTTTTGCGCTGAAGTGAGCCAACGACGATTGGCTAGACGACGAGAGCTGTTTCTATGGCTAAGGAAAAGTTTGAACGTACAAAGCCGCATTGTAACATCGGCACGATTGGTCACGTTGACCATGGCAAAACCACGTTGACAGCAGCCATCACCATGACCCTTGCGGAAGTTGGTGGTGCAACCGCTAAGGCTTATGATGAGATTGACGGTGCGCCTGAAGAAAAGGCCCGCGGTATCACGATCTCCACGGCTCACGTTGAGTATGAGACGGCAGCTCGTCACTACGCTCACGTTGACTGCCCTGGCCACGCTGACTATGTGAAGAACATGATCACCGGCGCGGCACAGATGGACGGCGCAATTCTGGTTTGCTCTGCAGCCGATGGCCCGATGCCACAGACCCGTGAACACATTCTTCTGGCTCGCCAGGTTGGCGTTCCTGCACTTGTTGTCTACCTGAACAAGGTTGACCAGGTTGACGACGAAGAACTGCTTGAGCTGGTTGAAATGGAAGTTCGTGAACTGCTGGACTCCTACGAGTTCCCAGGCGACGAAATCCCCATCGTCAAGGGTTCTGCACTTGCAGCCGTTGAAAACCGTGATCCTGAAATCGGCCGTGATTCCATCCGCGCCCTGATGGACGCAGTTGATGCTTACATCCCGACCCCGGATCGTCCGGTCGACCTTCCGTTCCTGCTTCCGATCGAAGACGTGTTCTCGATCTCTGGTCGTGGTACGGTTGTTACCGGTCGTGTAGAACGTGGTATCATCAAGGTAGGCGAAGAAATCGAGATCGTCGGTATCAAGCCAACCCAGAAAACCACCTGCACCGGTGTTGAAATGTTCCGCAAGCTGCTGGACAGCGGCCAGGCAGGCGACAACGTTGGTGTTCTTCTGCGCGGTACCAAGCGTGAAGACGTTGAGCGTGGTCAGGTTCTTTGCAAGCCGGGTTCTGTTACCCCGCACACGAAGTTCAAGGCAGAAGCCTACATTCTGACGAAAGAAGAAGGTGGTCGTCATACCCCGTTCTTCACCAACTATCGTCCTCAGTTCTATTTCCGCACGACCGACGTTACGGGTGTTGTTACCCTTGACGAAGGCGTTGAAATGGTGATGCCAGGCGATAACGTCAACATGAATGTTCAGCTGATCGTTCCGATCGCCATGGAAGAAAAACTGCGCTTCGCTATCCGCGAAGGTGGTCGTACCGTTGGCGCCGGTATCGTCGGCTCAATCATCGAGTAATCCACTCGAGCGATCTGAAATTTCTGAAGCCCCGGTCATCAACTGGCCGGGGCTTTTGTTTTGAGCCGTGCAATGGCCCGACCCGGTATTGGCTTGAGCGGCGGCTAGAAGGTGGTTTGTACCACTGAGGCGACAAGGCCTGCGCTTGCAGGTACAAGAGTGATCCTGTCGCCGCGTTTGAGGCGTCCTTCCTGTCGAGCACAAGACAGGCCGACGGGTATTGAAGCCGAAACGACATTGCCATAGGTGCCATAAACAGAAAGGTAGATCTTTTCTGGCGGCAGTCCCATTTTTTTGCATGCGTCCCGATAGATACGCTCCGAAGGGGCGTGCGGGAAAAACAGATCCGTCGTTTCCGAGATGTCCGGAATGGTTTCGATCAGTGCGCTCAGGTTCTGGTTGCCTTCCGCCAACAGCTGCTTGCCCCAGGACACGAATTTCATCGGACCGTTAAGGCCGATGCGCATGGTGTCGGGAGCATAGCTTTCGTGGCCGGGCAAGGGGATGGTGCAAAGATCGGCAAGCTCGCTACGCGAGCGGTAGGTAAAGCGCCACTTCTGCCTGGACGGAGACAGGATCGTCGCGGTTGCAGCTTCTCCGATGGTATACATTGGAAAGGAGAAATTCAGAGCGTCCATGCTCTGGATCTGCCAGTTGTCGTGAATGCCCACATGAAACTCGCCATTGATCGCCATGATATGGCGATGGCTGCCCTGTTTCTGCATGTCATGGGCTATGTTCAGGGCGCGGACCCAACTCATGCAGGCGTCTGTTACATCGAAGCAACTGGCGTTGGTCATCTTGCAGGCCGCGGCAAAAAAATAGGCGTTGGCTGGCTCAAGAAAACCTCGCCCGACGCCGCAATAGATGAGTAGGTCGATTGATTCCGGCGCCAGATCGGCCTCGTCAAGAGCTGCCTTCATGGCGTTTATAATGTGTTCTCTGGCTGTTTCTCCGGCTTCCTGGTCGCGAATGTATCGATTTCGGGCTCCGGAATATGCCAGCAATTTGTCTACGGCTTGCAGATAGTTGGACTTCAGGGCCGGATCTGTTTCCGGGTTCAGGGCGTCCAGTCGGTCAATGATATCGAAGTTGCTGACCTTCTTTGAGGGAATGCTTTTTGAAACGGCGGCGATTCTCATTGGGCGCTCGTATTGATGAGTCGAAGATATTGATGTGTAGACATTGCCCTCTGTGAAAACAGCAATGATCCGCGTGGTTGCAACCATTTACCAAAGTGATGCAAAAGGCCAGAGCGATGAATGTAGCAAGTGTATAAATGGCGGGATTCTGTACTATTTGTCTTCAACCCGGCGGCGGAAAGAGCGAAAACGACCTATTAACGGTTCGGTCGCATGTGTACAGTTTTGCTGAACCAGCAGCGACTTGTTGATTTTTTGTCATATTCTTTTCTTTTCCCTTGCAGTGAATGGAGAAAGTCAATAGGTAGACACCAACTTGGTTTTCACTAGGTGCCACGGATTTAGGGGTGTAGCTCAGCTGGTAGAGCATCGGTCTCCAAAACCGAGGGTCGGGGGTTCGAGTCCCTCCGCCCCTGCCAATTCGTGCTTGATCTTTGTGCAGAAGATAATATATATGGTGAAAATCTCCGAACGCGCGGAACCTGTTCCGCGCGTTATTATATGTGAGCGGATTGATGGCCAAAACAAACCCTTTTACCTTTTTGCAGCAAGTCCGGTCCGAGGCAGCCAAAATTACCTGGCCGACCCGGAAGGAAACGGCAATTACGACTCTGATGGTGTTTGTGATGGTGGTGCTGGCTTCGACATTCTTCCTGCTTGCCGACCAGATCATGAGTCTCGGCGTGAGCTACATCATCAACCTGGGAGGATAGGGTAATATGACGACGAAGCCAAAACGCTGGTATATCGTTCACGCCTATTCGAACTTTGAAAAGAAGGTGGCCGAGGACATTCGCCAGAAGGCCGTGCAGACCGGGCTGAGTGATCTGTTCGATGAGATTCTGGTGCCGACCGAGAAATTCGTCGAAGTACGGCGCGGACGCAAGGTTGAATCCGAACGCAAGTTTTTCCCGGGCTATGTTCTGGTGAAAATGGCGATGACGGATGATGCGTATCACCTGATCAAGAATACGCCAAAGGTTACCGGCTTCCTTGGCTCTGACAACAAGCCCATGCCGATTTCCAACGCCGAGGCCGAGCGTTTGATGTCGCAGGTTGAAGATGGTGTCCAGAAGCCGCTGCCGACTGTTACATTCGAAGTTGGTGAACAGGTTCGTGTTTCCGATGGACCTTTTGCTTCCTTCAACGGGCTTGTGGAAGAAGTGGACGAAGAACGTGCACGTCTGAAAGTGACCGTGTCCATCTTTGGACGCGCGACGCCGGTCGAGCTTGATTACAATCAGGTTGATAAACTCTGATTTTGGCCGCAACGATCTCCTTCTTTTCATCTGAAGGGAAGGGGAGCGCTGTTGCCCATTTGGCATTTCGTACTTGGTATGGATGCCCTCATTCGTGCGGGAGATCGGTTTGCTCGCCAGGCAAACGGAAAGATCTGACCGCGCGACTTTCGTATGTCTAACAGAGCCCCTTTGGGGCGTTAGGGAAAGAAAATGGCAAAGAAAATTATGGGCTACCTGAAGCTTCAGGTGCCGGCAGGGGCCGCTAACCCGTCTCCTCCGATTGGTCCCGCTCTTGGTCAGCGCGGCCTGAACATCATGGAATTCTGCAAGGCGTTCAACGCCAAGACCCAGGAAATGGAAAAAGGCCAGCCGATTCCGGTTGTTCTGACCATTTATCAGGACAAGTCCTTCACCTTCGAGATGAAGACTCCTCCTGCATCCTTCCTCATCAAGAAGGCTGCTGGTCTGAAGAGCGGCTCCAAGGCTCCGGGTCGTGATGTTGCTGGCAAGCTGACTTCAGCTCAGGTTCGTGAAATCGCGGAAGTGAAAATGAAAGACCTGAACGCCAACGACGTTGAAGCAGCGATGCTTCAGATTGAAGGCACCGCCCGTTCCATGGGTATTGAGGTAGTGGGGTAACGGTCAATGGCTAAAGTCGGAAAACGTATCCGCGCTGCGCGCGAAAAAGTTGACGCCACTGCAACCTACGCTCTTGCAGATGCTGTTAAACTGATCAAAGAAGCCTCTTCTACCAAATTTGATGAGACTGTCGAAATCGCTCTCAACCTGGGTGTTGACCCGCGTCATGCCGACCAGATGGTTCGTGGCGTATGTCAGCTGCCTGCCGGTACTGGCAAGACCGTTCGCGTTGCGGTTTTCGCGCGTGGCGACAAGGCTGAAGAAGCCAAGGCTGCCGGTGCTGATATCGTTGGTGCTGAAGATCTCGTCGAGATCGTTCAGGGCGGCAAGATCGACTTCGATCGCTGCATTGCGTCTCCGGACATGATGCCTCTGGTTGGTCGTCTTGGTAAGGTTCTCGGCCCACGCGGCATGATGCCGAACCCGAAAGTTGGTACCGTGACTCCTGACGTTGCTCAGGCAGTCAAGGACTCCAAAGGCGGTTCTGTTGAATTTCGTGTTGAAAAAGCCGGTATCGTTCATGGCGGTGTTGGCAAGGTAAGCTTCGATGAAGCAGCCCTTGTGGATAACATCAAAGCCTTTGTTTCTGCGGTTTCCAAGGCGAAACCGGCAGGTGCCAAAGGTACTTACATGCAGAAAATGTCCCTGTCCTCCACCATGGGGCCTGGACTGACTGTAGACCTTGCTTCTGTCGAATAAACCGACTAGAAGTCAAAAATGATTCCTCCCGATTCTTGTCGGGGGGATGTCTGACTATGGTCAGACACCTGTCCAAGACTGCAGGGGTCTGTTGTTTCGGTGACGGACTTAATAGCCTGCACAGATGGGGTGGAACTGATTTGACATTTCAAATGTCAGTTTGGTTCGAACCTATGCTTGCCGATTTTGCTGGTCAATTGAGGCGAGGAGGACAGGTCCCTTCGTGCCAGGACTCCTTGCTCTTGTAGTCAAGTGGATCTGGTCAAGTGTAACCTCCGGTTTCTTTCCGCAAGGAATGAGCCGGTAACTGGAGAGAAGGCATTGGATAGAGCGGAAAAGCAACTTGCTGTTACGTCCCTTCACGAAACGCTGAAAAGCGCCGAGGTTGTGGTCGTTGCTCACTATGCTGGCCTCACTGTTGCAGAAATGACAGCTCTTCGCGCTCAAATGCGTGAAGCTGGTGCATCAGTGCAGGTTGCCAAGAACCGTCTTGTCAAGCTCGCTCTTCAAGGCACGGACGCTGAGCCGATTTCTAACCTGTTTACAGGTCAGACCCTGATCGCCACTTCTGGTGATCCGGTAGCAGCACCGAAGGTGGCCTCGGAATTTGCCAAGAAAAACGACAAGCTCGTTATTCTCGGCGGTGCCATGGGGTCCACTATTCTCGATACCGCGGGCGTGAATGTACTTGCTACCATGCCGTCGCTTGATGAACTTCGCGGCAAGATCGTTGGTGTGCTTCAGGCACCTGCAACGAAGATTGCTCAGGTTCTGCAGGCTCCGGGCGGACAGCTCGCGCGTGTATTCGGCGCCTATGCCAAGAAGGACGAAGCGGCATAAGGCCGTTCTCAAAAACATTTGTAATTTAGGTTCGTACCAACAGGAAACAATACGATGGCTGATCTTGCTAAGCTCGTAGAAGAACTCTCTGCACTGACCGTTATGGAAGCTGCAGAACTGTCCAAAATGCTCGAAGAAACATGGGGCGTATCTGCTGCTGCTCCTGTAGCTGTTGCTGCTGTAGCTGGTGCTGCTGTTGCTGAAGCTGCTGAAGAAAAAACCGAATTTGACGTGATCCTGGCTTCTGCCGGCGACAAGAAAATCAACGTCATCAAGGAAGTCCGCGGCATCACCGGTCTTGGCCTGAAAGAAGCTAAAGAGCTCGTAGAAGGCGCTCCGAAGCCGGTTAAAGAAGGCGTAGACAAAGCAGAAGCTGAAGAGCTGAAGAAAAAGCTCGAAGAAGCTGGCGCTACCGTCGAATTGAAATAAGGTCTAGACCTTATATAGAATTTCGGGGGAGTGATTCCCCCGAAATTTGCTTTGAAAATCAGGTGCCCTTTAATTAGGGCGTTTTTCTCAAGAGCCTGCACAATCCTGTGACGGGCTTTTTGGTCAACCGCCCATTGAGCGAGACGAGGAGCGACGATGGCTCAGACGTTTTCCGGTCGCAAACGTTTAAGAAAATACTTCGGTCATATTAAAGAAGTGGCAGAGATGCCAAACCTCATCGAGGTGCAGAAAGCTTCTTACGACCAGTTCCTGCAAGTAGAAGAACCCGCCTCTGGACGCCTTGATGAAGGTCTCCAAGCGGTATTTTCTTCTGTGTTCCCAATCACGGATTTTTCCGGCGCCTCGCAGCTGGAATTTGTCCGTTACGAATTCGAAGCGCCGAAATATGATACTGAAGAGTGTCGTATGCGCGGCATGACCTATTCCGCTCCGTTGAAGCTGACCCTGCGTCTGATCGTCTTCGAAGTGGATGAGGATACCGGCGCCAAGTCGGTCAAAGATATCAAGGAACAGGATGTCTACATGGGCGATATGCCGCTCATGACGGACAAAGGTACCTTCATCGTCAATGGTACCGAGCGTGTCATCGTTTCCCAGATGCACCGTTCTCCTGGCGTGTTCTTCGATCATGACAAGGGCAAGAGCCATTCTTCGGGCAAGCTGCTGTTTGCCGCCCGTATCATTCCTTATCGCGGCTCTTGGCTCGATATCGAATTCGATGCGAAGGATGTCGTTTATGCCCGCATCGACCGTCGTCGCAAGATCCCCGTATCCAGCCTGCTGTTCGCACTTGGCCTGGACACGGAAGAGATTCTCGATACCTATTACGAAAAGATCTCCTATCAGCGCGACGGCAATGACTGGCGCGTGGCCTTCAATCCGAGCGCTCTCAAAGGCTCCAAGCCGGATACCGACCTTATCAACGCTGAAACCGGCGAAGTGGTCTTCGAGGCTGGCAAGAAGTTGACGGTTCGCCAGATCAAGAAGCTGGAAGAAACCGGCCTCAAGTATCTCAAGGTCACCGACGAGGATTTCTACGGCAAGTATCTTGCTGAAGATGCCGTGAGCTACACCTCGGGCGAGATCTTTGCCGAAGCTGGGGACGAGATCGACGAGAAGGTGCTTGGCGTTCTCAAGGACGCCTCCTTCGAGGAAATCTCCGTACTCAACATCGACCACGTCACCGTGGGTCCGTACATCCGCAACACGCTTGCCATCGACAAGAACAGCAGCCGCGAATCTGCGCTGTTCGACATCTATCGCGTGATGCGTCCTGGTGAACCGCCGACCATCGAAACCGCTGAAGCGATGTTCGATTCGCTGTTCTTCGACGCCGAGCGCTATGATCTTTCCGCGGTTGGTCGCGTGAAGATGAACATGCGCATGGACCTCAATGTTGCCGACACGGTGCGCATCCTGCGCAAGGAAGACATTGTTGAAGTCATTCGTACCCTGCTTGATCTGCGTGATGGCAAGGGCGAAATCGACGACATCGACAACCTTGGCAACCGTCGTGTGCGTTCCGTTGGCGAACTGATGGAAAACCAGTATCGCATCGGTCTTCTGCGCATGGAACGTGCGATCAAGGAACGTATGTCCTCGATCGAAATCGACACGGTCATGCCGCAGGATCTGATCAATGCGAAGCCGGCCGCTGCTGCGGTTCGTGAGTTCTTCGGATCGTCGCAGCTCAGCCAGTTCATGGACCAGAACAACCCACTCTCCGAGATTACGCACAAGCGTCGTCTGTCTGCGTTGGGCCCGGGTGGTCTGACCCGCGAACGTGCGGGCTTTGAGGTTCGCGACGTGCATCCGACCCACTACGGTCGTATCTGTCCGATTGAAACGCCTGAAGGTCCGAACATCGGTCTGATCAACTCGCTGGCAACTTTTGCCCGCGTCAACAAGTACGGTTTCATCGAAGCACCTTATCGCAAGGTCATCGATGGTCGTGTGACCAACGATGTTGTCTATCTTTCTGCCATGGAAGAGGCCAAACACTACGTCGCACAGGCCAACGTTGCCCTGACTGCAGAAGGCAGCTTTGTTGAAGAAACGGCCATCTGTCGCCACGCTGGCGAAGTGATGAACGTTCCGATCGAACGCGTTGACTTCATGGACGTTTCGCCGAAACAGCTGGTGTCTGTTGCTGCGGCGCTCATTCCGTTCCTTGAGAACGATGACGCCAACCGCGCCCTGATGGGCTCGAACATGCAGCGTCAGGCCGTGCCGCTTGTGCGTGCCGAGGCTCCGTTCGTTGGAACGGGCATGGAGCCGGTAGTGGCTCGCGACTCTGGTGCTGCCATCGCTGCAACGCGTACCGGTATTGTTGATCAGGTGGATTCGACCCGTATCGTTATCCGGGCAACCGAAGACATCGATCCGCGCAAGTCTGGCGTTGACATCTACCGTCTGGCCAAGTTCCAGCGTTCGAACCAGTCGACCTGTATCAACCAGCGTCCGCTGGTTGCCGTTGGCGATCTGGTGCAGAAGGGCGAGATCATTGCTGACGGTCCGTCTACGGATCTTGGCGATCTGGCGCTCGGCCGCAACGTGCTCGTGGCCTTCATGCCATGGAACGGCTACAACTTCGAAGACTCCATCCTGCTTTCCGAGCGTATCGTGAAAGAGGATATCTTCACCTCGATCCACCTCGAGGAATTCGAAGTGATGGCACGCGACACCAAGCTCGGGCCGGAAGAAATCACGCGCGATATTCCGAACGTATCGGAAGAATCGCTCAAGAACCTCGACGAAGCCGGCATCACCTATATCGGCGCCGAAGTGAAACCTGGCGACATTCTGGTCGGCAAGATCACGCCGAAGGGTGAAAGCCCGATGACACCTGAAGAAAAGCTTCTGCGTGCCATCTTCGGTGAAAAGGCTTCCGATGTTCGTGACACCTCGCTCCGTATGCCTCCGGGAACCTTCGGTACCGTTGTTGAAGTTCGCGTCTTCAACCGCCACGGCATCGAAAAAGACGAGCGCGCGATGTCCATCGAGCGCGAGGAAATCGAGCGTCTGGCAAAAGACCGTGATGACGAACAGGCCATTCTGGACCGCAACGTCTATGGTCGCCTTGCCGACATGCTGAATGGTCATGTCGGGACTGCCGGTCCCAAGGGCTTCCGCAAGGATACCACCATTTCCAACTCGGAAATGGCCGAATATCCGCGCAGCCAGTGGTGGCTGTTCGCTGTCGAAGACGACAAGCTGATGGGCGAGATCGAAGCTCTGCGCAATCAGTATGACGAAAGCCGCAAACGTCTTGAGCAGCGCTTCATCGACAAGGTCGAGAAGCTGCAGCGTGGGGATGAACTGCCACCGGGCGTCATGAAAATGGCCAAGGTCTTCATCGCCATCAAGCGTAAGATCCAGCCGGGTGACAAGATGGCTGGCCGTCATGGTAACAAGGGTGTGGTATCCAAGATCAATCCGATCGAGGACATGCCATATCTGGCAGACGGCACCCATGTTGATATCGTTCTGAACCCGCTGGGTGTGCCTTCGCGCATGAACATCGGTCAGATCCTCGAGACCCACCTTGGGTGGGCCTGTGCGGGCATGGGCAAGAAGATCGGCCAGATGTACGATGAGTACAGACGGTCGGGCAATCTTGAACCGCTGCGTCTTGAGCTGAAGGATGTCTATCACGACAACGGCAAGAACCTCGATGTCGACGACTATGATGATGACAGTGTCGTCAAGATGGCCGAACAGCTGCGCAAGGGTGTTTCCATTGCAACGCCGGTCTTCGACGGGGCGCGCGAGCCGGACGTCAACGACATGCTGGTTCAAGCAGGTCTCGACATGTCGGGTCAGTCCAGTCTCTATGACGGTCGTACCGGTGAGATGTTTGACCGCAAGGTGACGGTTGGGTACATTTATATGCTCAAGCTGCACCATCTGGTCGACGAAAAGATCCATGGTCGTTCCATCGGGCCATACAGCCTTGTTACTCAGCAGCCGCTTGGTGGTAAGGCCCAGTTCGGTGGTCAGCGCTTCGGTGAGATGGAGGTCTGGGCTCTGGAAGCTTATGGCGCCGCCTACACCTTGCAGGAAATGCTTACCGTCAAGTCGGACGACGTTGCTGGCCGTACCAAGGTCTATGAAGCCATTGTTCGGGGTGATGACACCTTCGAAGCCGGTATTCCGGAGAGCTTCAACGTTCTTGTGAAGGAAATCCGGTCTCTGGGTCTGAACATGGAACTGGAAGACAGCCAGCGCCTGATCGATCTGGAACCCAATGATACGCCGCCTGCGGACGCTGCAGAGTAAGCAGCGCCCGAGTAATCCACTAGGCAAATTTCGGAACGGATCGTGGGGGGAAGCCCTGCGATCCGTCTAACCGTCAAGAGGAGACACCATGAACCACGAGGTCATGAATCTTTTCAGTCCGCAGGCTCAGGCCCAGACTTTCGACCAGATTCGCGTTTCCATCGCGAGCCCGGAGAAAATTCTCTCCTGGTCATTCGGTGAAATCAAGAAGCCTGAAACGATCAACTATCGTACGTTCAAGCCTGAGCGTGATGGTCTTTTCTGTGCGCGTATCTTTGGCCCGATCAAGGACTATGAGTGCTTGTGCGGCAAGTACAAGCGCATGAAATACAAGGGCATCATCTGCGAAAAATGTGGCGTCGAGGTCACCCTGTCCCGCGTGCGTCGCGAACGCATGGGCCATATTGAACTCGCAGCGCCCGTTGCTCACATCTGGTTCCTGAAGTCCCTTCCCAGCCGCATCGGCCAGTTGCTCGACATGACGCTCAAGGATCTTGAGCGCGTTCTCTATTTCGAGAACTATATCGTTGTTGAACCGGGCCTGACGCCGCTCAAGGAATATCAGCTCCTCACCGAAGAGGAGTATATGATTGCTCAGGACGAGTATGGCGAAGATACCTTCACGGCCATGATTGGCGCCGAGGCGATCCGCGAAATTCTGGCTTCTCTCGATCTGGAACAGATCTCCGAGAAACTGCGTCAGGAAATCGCCGAGAGTACCTCGTCCCTTAAGCCAATCAAGCTGGCCAAGCGTCTGAAGATCGTGGAAGCCTTCATCGAATCCGGCAACCGTCCGGAATGGATGATCATGACCGTCATTCCGGTCATTCCTCCCGATCTGCGTCCTCTGGTTCCGCTCGATGGCGGCCGGTTTGCCACGTCTGACCTGAACGACCTTTATCGTCGTGTGATCAACCGTAACAACCGTTTGAAACGTCTGATGGAGCTGCGTGCGCCGGATATCATCATCCGGAACGAAAAGCGCATGCTGCAGGAATCTGTTGATGCGCTGTTCGACAACGGCCGTCGCGGCCGCGTCATCACCGGTGCCAACAAGCGTCCGCTGAAATCGCTGTCCGACATGCTCAAGGGCAAGCACGGTCGTTTCCGTCAGAACCTGCTCGGCAAGCGCGTCGACTATTCCGGTCGTTCCGTTATTACCGTGGGTCCTGAACTGAAACTGCATCAGTGCGGTCTGCCGAAGAAGATGGCGCTCGAGCTGTTTAAGCCGTTCATCTATTCTCGTCTGGACGCCAAGGGCTACTCGACCACCGTCAAGCAGGCCAAGAAACTGGTTGAAAAGGGCAAGCCGGAAGTCTGGGATATCCTTGAAGAGGTTATCCGCGAACATCCGGTCATGCTGAACCGTGCGCCTACGCTGCACCGTCTGGGCATTCAGGCATTCGAACCGCATCTGGTTGAAGGCAAGGCCATTCAGCTGCATCCTCTCGTCTGTTCGGCCTTCAACGCCGACTTCGACGGTGACCAGATGGCTGTTCACGTGCCGCTGTCGCTGGAAGCTCAGCTGGAAGCCCGCGTGCTGATGATGTCGACCAACAACATTCTGCATCCGGCCAACGGTGAACCGATCATCGTGCCTTCGCAGGACATTGTTCTGGGTCTCTATTATCTGTCCATCATGAATGAAAACGAGCCGGGTGAGGGGATGCTGTTCTCCGACATCGGCGAGTTGCATCATGCTCTGGAAACCAAGGCAGTTACGCTGCATGCCAAGATCAAGGGTCGCTACAAGACCATCGACGAAGACGGAAATCCGGTTTCGCAGATCTATGAAACGACCCCGGGCCGTATGCTGATTGGCGAGCTGCTGCCGCGCCATCCGCAGGTCTCGTTCGAAGCTTGCAACAAATTGATGACCAAGAAAGAAATTTCCAAGATGATCCACTTCGTCTACCGGGCGTGTGGTCAGAAGGAAACGGTCATCTTCTGCGACAAGATCATGGGGCTAGGCTTCAACCGTGCATTCCGCGCCGGTATTTCCTTCGGCAAGGACGACATGGTGATTCCGGACACCAAGGCAGGTCTCATCGAAGAGACCAGCACCATGGCGAAGGAATTCGAAACCCAGTATAACGACGGTCTCATCACGCAGGGCGAGAAATACAACAAGGTTGTTGACGCCTGGGCAAAATGTACCGACCGCGTTGCTGACGAAATGATGAAGCGCATTCAGGCCGTCGAGTATGACGAGGAGACCAAGCGTCAGAAGCCGATGAACTCGGTTTACATGATGGCTCACTCCGGTGCTCGTGGTTCGCCGGCTCAGATGAAACAGCTGGCTGGTATGCGTGGTCTTATGGCCAAGCCTTCGGGCGAGATCATCGAGACACCGATCATCTCGAACTTTAAAGAAGGCCTGACCGTTATGGAGTACTTCAACTCCACACACGGTGCCCGTAAGGGTCTGGCTGATACGGCTCTGAAAACGGCCAACTCTGGTTACCTCACCCGTCGTCTGGTGGACGTTGCTCAGGACAGCATCATCACCGAACGCGATTGTGGTTCCGAAGAAGGTCTGGAAGTTCGCGCGATTGTTGACGCCGGTCAGATTGTTGCCACGCTTGGTACTCGTACCAAGGGCCGCACGGCTGCTCTGGATGTTGTCAATCCGAAGACCGGTGAGGTCATCGTTCCGAAGGGCTCTATCATTTCTGAAGAGCATCTTGAAGAAATCGAGACCTGTGGTCTTCAGTCAATCACCGTTCGCTCGGTTCTGACCTGTCATTCCCGCAACGGCGTTTGCGCAGCATGTTATGGTCGTGACCTTGCTCGCGGTACCGAAGTGAACATTGGTGAGGCTGTCGGCGTTATCGCTGCCCAGTCCATCGGTGAGCCGGGCACGCAGCTGACGATGCGTACGTTCCACATCGGTGGTACGGCGCAGGTGGTTGACAGCTCGTTCATCGAATCCAATTTCGAAGGTACGATCGAGATCCGCAACCGCAACGTTGCTCGCAACTCTGAAGGCAAGCTGATCACCCTTGGCCGGAACGTATCCATTGCCATCATCGATGAAGAAGGCAACGAACGGTCTGTCAACAAGGTTACCTATGGTACGATCCTGCATGTTGACGAAGGTGACAAGGTCAAGGCCGGCCAGCGTTTGGCCGAATGGGACCCTTACACCCGTCCGGTACTGAGCGAAGTGAACGGTGTCATCGACTTTGAAGACGTTGCCGAAGGCCTCTCGGTCAGCGAAGCGACGGACGAGTCGACCGGTATCACCAAGCGCGTTGTTATCGACTGGCGGTCCAACCCGCGTTCTGCAGACATGAAGCCTGCGATCACGGTCAAGGACTCCAGCGGTGCGATCAAGTCTCTGCCGCGTGGTGGCGATGCTCGTTACATGCTTCAGGTCGAAGCCATTCTCTCGGTTCAGCCGGGTACGAAGGTTTCTGCCGGTGACGTTCTGGCTCGTATCCCGATGGAAAGTGCCAAGACGAAAGACATCACTGGTGGTCTTCCTCGCGTTGCCGAACTGTTCGAAGCCCGTCGTCCGAAGGACCATGCTGTCATCGCCGATTATGATGGCACCATCCGCTTCGGTCGCGACTACAAGAACAAGCGTCGCATCGTGCTGGAACCGGCTGATGAGAAGATCGAGCCAATTGAATATCTGATCCCGAAAGGACGTCCTTTCCATCTTCAGGAAGGCGACTTCATTGAAAAGGGTGACTATATTCTTGACGGCAACCCGGCACCGCACGACATTCTGGCTGTCAAGGGCGTAGCAGCTCTTGCCGAATATCTCGTCAACGAGATCCAGGACGTCTACCGTCTGCAGGGCGTGGGCATCAACGACAAGCACATCGAAGTGATTGTCCGTCAGATGCTGCAGAAGATCGAAATCGAAGAGCAGGGCGACAGCTACTTCCTGCAGGGCGAACATATCGATCGCCTGGAATTCGCGGAAGAAAATGAGCGTCTGGCTGCAGAAGGCAAGACCCCTGCAAAGGGCAAGCCGGTTCTGCTTGGTATTACCAAGGCAAGCCTGCAGACCCGTTCGTTCATCTCGGCGGCTTCCTTCCAGGAAACAACGCGTGTTCTGACCGAAGCATCTGTTCAGGGCAAGATCGATACTCTGGAAGGTCTGAAGGAAAACGTGATTGTTGGGCGTCTCATCCCGGCTGGTACCGGCCGCGTGATGTCCGGTCTGCGTCGGGTTGCTACCCATCGCGACGATCTCATTCTGGAAGAGCGTCAGAGAACACAGTCTCTGACCAACACGCCGCAGATTTCCGATCTGTCCGCCAAGGAACCTGCCGAATAAGTCTGTTGCAGGCATGAATCATAAAAGGGCCGTTACCGAATGGTAGCGGCCCTTTTGCTTTTGGGGCATTTTCGGTTCGTCGGAAGAGCTCTTTTGACTCTCCGCCAGGCCAGATATGGCGCTTGGTTCGCGGTCAATGAGGCCAACAAGAGGCGACGGCCGAAAAAATTAACATATATGATTGTCGATTTTCGTCTGATCCGGATGTTTTGTTAAGTCTGGCGAGAGAATCTTTTCCTTCTCGATTCACGCTTTTGATCGGCTATTGATCTGGCCACCGGAGGCGATCTGGGGAAGAATCGGCTGATTTCGGCGAAAATTCAAAGCGGTCGCATTAATATTGTGTATCACGGCATAAAAACGCAATTATATTACGCGCTTAGGCCGCGAATGGCGGACTTCCGTGAATCTTCATCAAGGGGGTTGACGGAATGCAATCTTCAGAGTAGGTTCGCGCCACTTCTCGAACATGCCGTAAGTGCTCATTGATCGAAAGCGCCTCGTTTTCGACACAGGACCATTTAAACGATGTTCGTCTCAATGAAGCTGAGATTGACTGGCTCATGATTGCGGATTTCCGTAATCCTCTGGTTTTCACAGCCCCGTTCGCGGCAAGGGTCGCGCGCTGCTGCGCTTTTGCACGTGCGGACGGAGCAATAGGTATTTATTCAGAGAGATCTGAAAGGCACACGTTAATGCCAACCATTAACCAGCTTATTCGTAAACCGCGCAAAGCGCCGGTGAAGCGAAACAAAGTTCCGGCCATGGAGGCCTGCCCTCAGAAGCGGGGCGTATGTACGCGCGTCTACACCACTACGCCTAAGAAGCCGAACTCGGCTCTGCGTAAGGTTGCCAAGGTTCGCTTGACCAACGGTTTTGAAGTTATCGGCTATATCCCTGGTGAGGGCCATAACCTTCAGGAACACTCCGTTGTCATGATCCGCGGCGGTCGCGTGAAAGACTTGCCTGGTGTTCGTTATCACATCCTTCGCGGTGTTCTCGATACTCAGGGTGTTAAAGACCGCAAACAGCGCCGTTCAAAATATGGTGCAAAGCGGCCTAAGTAAGCCGCTATTGGAGTTCTGGTCACATGTCACGTCGCCATAGTGCAGAAAAACGCGTTATCAACCCGGATCCTAAGTTCGGCGATATCGTTATTTCAAAATTCATGAACAGCATCATGCTGGACGGTAAAAAGTCTGTTTCCGAACGGATCGTTTACGGTGCCCTTGACGCTGTTGAAGGAAAGCTGAAGCAGAATCCGGTAGAAGTGTTCCACACTGCTCTGGAAAATGTCATGCCTGCTGTTGAAGTTCGTTCCCGCCGTGTTGGTGGTGCGACTTATCAGGTTCCTGTTGATGTTCGTTCCGAACGCAAACAGGCTTTGGCTATCCGTTGGATCATTACTGCTGCTCGTAACCGTAACGAACGCACCATGATCGATCGCCTTTCCGGCGAGCTTCTGGATGCCTTCAACAACCGCGGTTCGGCAGTCAAGAAACGCGAAGATACGCACCGTATGGCTGAAGCCAACCGTGCCTTCTCGCATTATCGCTGGTAAACCATTAGGGGCTAAGTCATGGCACGCAGCCACAAGATTGAGGATTATCGTAACTTCGGCATCATGGCTCACATTGATGCTGGTAAGACGACCACGACTGAACGAATCCTCTATTACACAGGGAAAAGCCATAAGATTGGCGAGGTTCATGATGGTGCTGCCACCATGGACTGGATGGAACAAGAGCAGGAACGCGGTATTACCATTACCTCTGCTGCTACCACTTGTTTCTGGCGTGAAAAGCGTCTGAACATCATCGACACCCCAGGCCACGTTGACTTCACCATTGAAGTTGAACGTTCTCTGCGTGTGCTTGACGGCGCTGTGTGCTGCCTGGATGCGAACGCTGGTGTTGAGCCTCAGACTGAAACCGTATGGCGTCAGGCTGACAAATACAGCGTTCCTCGGATGATCTTTGTCAACAAGATGGACAAGCTCGGTGCCGATTTCTATCGCTGCGTTGAAATGATCGAAAGCCGCCTCGGCGCAAAGCCGCTTTGCCTTCAGTTGCCAGTTGGTGCTGAGAGCGAGTTCAAGGGCGTTATCGATCTGGTCAACATGAAGCAGATCATCTGGCACGAAGAGCATCTGGGTGCTGAGTTCGAAACGAACGAAATCCCGGAAGCCGACTTGGCCCAGGCTGAAGAATATCGCGAAAAGCTGATCGAGACCGTTGTCGAAATCGACGAAGCTGTCATGGAAGCCTATCTGGAAGGCGAAGAGCCATCCAAGGAAACGCTGATGAAGCTGATCCGCAAGGGCACCATTGCCAACGAGTTCATTCCGATCCTCTGCGGTACTGCGTTCAAGAACAAGGGTGTTCAGCCTCTTCTTGATGCTGTTGTCGATTATCTGCCAAGCCCGGTCGACATCGAATCCATCCGTGGTATCGATGCCAAGACCGAACAGCCGATCGAACGTCATGCTGACGACAACGAGCCATTTGCCATGCTTGCTTTCAAGATCGCGAACGACCCGTTTGTTGGCTCCCTGACTTTCTGCCGTATCTACTCGGGCAAGCTCGAAGCTGGTACGTCGGTTCTCAACACCGTGAAAGAGAAGCGCGAGCGCGTCGGTCGCATGCTTCAGATGCACTCCAACTCTCGTGAGGACATCAAGGAAGCATTCGCTGGTGACATCGTTGCTATCGCCGGTCTGAAGGATACCACCACTGGTGATACCCTCTGCGATCCTCTGAAGCCGGTTATCCTGGAACGCATGGAGTTCCCGGAACCAGTTATCGAAATCGCTGTTGAGCCGAAGTCCAAGGCTGACCAGGAAAAGATGGGTCTTGCTCTGAACCGTCTTGCTGCAGAAGATCCTTCCTTCCGCGTCAAAACGGACGAAGAATCCGGCCAGACCATCATGGCTGGCATGGGCGAGCTTCATCTCGACATTCTCGTTGACCGTATGCGTCGCGAGTTCAAGGTTGAGGCAAACATCGGTGCGCCGCAGGTGGCTTACCGTGAAACCATCAGCCGTGCTGAAACTATCGATTACACCCACAAGAAGCAGTCGGGTGGTACCGGTCAGTTCGGTCGCGTCAAAATGGTTATTGAGCCGAACGAGCCAGGTGCTGGTTTTGAGTTCAAATCCTCTATCGTTGGTGGTGCTATTCCGAAAGAATACATCCCTGGCGTCGAAAAGGGCGTTCAGTCCGTTATGACCGCAGGTCCTCTGGCTGGCTTCCCGATGGTTGACATCAAGGTGGACCTCATTGACGGTGCCTTCCATGACGTTGACTCTTCTGTGCTCGCCTTCGAAATCGCTGCTCGCGCAGGTTTCCGCGAAGGTTGCAAGAAAGCTGGTCCGAAACTGCTCGAGCCAATGATGAAAGTCGAAGTTGTTACCCCTGAAGATTACATGGGCGATATCATCGGCGACATCAACTCCCGCCGCGGTCAGATCTCCGGAACTGAATCTCGCGGTGTAGTAACCGTTATTGGCGCCATGGTGCCGTTGGCGAACATGTTTGGCTATGTGAACACTCTTCGTTCCATGTCACAGGGTCGCGCACAGTTCACCATGACGTTTAATCACTACGCACAGGTGCCACAGGCTGTCGCTGACGAAGTTCAGGCCAAATACGCCTGAGTTCAGAAGTTTGGTTGATTGTCCTGCTCTCGGCTTCGGGGGCAGGGCGGTCTAGCCGCCGCACTTAATGATGTTTTTAAGAATGGAGACTTTCCTATGGCTAAGGAAAAGTTTGAACGTACAAAGCCGCATTGTAACATCGGCACGATTGGTCACGTTGACCATGGCAAAACCACGTTGACAGCAGCCATCACCATGACCCTTGCGGAAGTTGGTGGTGCAACCGCTAAGGCTTATGATGAGATTGACGGTGCGCCTGAAGAAAAGGCCCGCGGTATCACGATCTCCACGGCTCACGTTGAGTATGAGACGGCAGCTCGTCACTACGCTCACGTTGACTGCCCTGGCCACGCTGACTATGTGAAGAACATGATCACCGGCGCGGCACAGATGGACGGCGCAATTCTGGTTTGCTCTGCAGCCGATGGCCCGATGCCACAGACCCGTGAACACATTCTTCTGGCTCGCCAGGTTGGCGTTCCTGCACTTGTTGTCTACCTGAACAAGGTTGACCAGGTTGACGACGAAGAACTGCTTGAGCTGGTTGAAATGGAAGTTCGTGAACTGCTGGACTCCTACGAGTTCCCAGGCGACGAAATCCCCATCGTCAAGGGTTCTGCACTTGCAGCCGTTGAAAACCGTGATCCTGAAATCGGCCGTGATTCCATCCGCGCCCTGATGGACGCAGTTGATGCTTACATCCCGACCCCGGATCGTCCGGTCGACCTTCCGTTCCTGCTTCCGATCGAAGACGTGTTCTCGATCTCTGGTCGTGGTACGGTTGTTACCGGTCGTGTAGAACGTGGTATCATCAAGGTAGGCGAAGAAATCGAGATCGTCGGTATCAAGCCAACCCAGAAAACCACCTGCACCGGTGTTGAAATGTTCCGCAAGCTGCTGGACAGCGGCCAGGCAGGCGACAACGTTGGTGTTCTTCTGCGCGGTACCAAGCGTGAAGACGTTGAGCGTGGTCAGGTTCTTTGCAAGCCGGGTTCTGTTACCCCGCACACGAAGTTCAAGGCAGAAGCCTACATTCTGACGAAAGAAGAAGGTGGTCGTCATACCCCGTTCTTCACCAACTATCGTCCTCAGTTCTATTTCCGCACGACCGACGTTACGGGTGTTGTTACCCTTGACGAAGGCGTTGAAATGGTGATGCCAGGCGATAACGTCAACATGAATGTTCAGCTGATCGTTCCGATCGCCATGGAAGAAAAACTGCGCTTCGCTATCCGCGAAGGTGGTCGTACCGTTGGCGCCGGTATCGTCGGCTCAATCATCGAGTAATCATTAGGGCAGGGGTGCCCGGGTTCGCTTGGCGCACCCCAGTCTTTTGAGGTTGAAAATATGAACGGTCAGAATATTCGAATTCGCCTTAAGGCATTCGACCATCGCATTCTCGATACGTCAGCTAAGGAAATCGTGTCCACAGCAAAGCGCACTGGCGCTAACGTTCGTGGTCCGGTTCCTCTTCCGACCCATATCGAGAAGTTCACTGTCAACCGTTCGCCGCATGTTAACAAGAAAAGCCGTGAGCAGTTCGAGATCCGTACGCACAAGCGTCTCCTCGACATCATCGACCCGACCCCTCAGACGGTTGATGCCCTCATGAAGCTAGATCTTGCGGCCGGTGTGGACGTAGAAATTAAGCTCTAACGTGAGCGAGAGGCAAGAGTAGCCATGCGTTCTGGTGTGATCGCACAGAAGTTGGGAATGACCCGCATTTATACCGAAGCCGGCGAACATGTTCCGGTTACGGTTCTCAAGATTGAGAATTGCCAGGTTGTTGCTCAGCGTACTGTAGAGAAAAACGGCTATACCGCCCTTCAGTTGGGTGTGGGTAAAGCCAAAGTTAAGAATGTTTCGAAGCCTATGCGCGGCCATTTCGCCGTAGCGCAGGTTGAACCGAAACGTAAACTTGCTGAATTCCGTGTAAGCGAAGAGAACCTCATCGAGGTTGGTGCTGAGCTGACTGCGGACCATTATGTTGCTGGTCAGCATGTGGATGTTGTTGGTACGTCTATTGGTAAAGGCTTTGCCGGTGCCATGAAACGCCACAACTTCGGTGGTGGACGCGCTACACACGGCGTATCCGTATCTCACCGTGCCCACGGTTCGACTGGTCAGTGTCAGGATCCGGGCAAGGTCTTCAAAGGCAAGAAGATGGCTGGTCACTTGGGGTCAACCCGCGTAACCACTCAGAATCTGAAGGTTGTCAAAACCGATGCCGACCGTGGCCTGGTTCTGGTTCAGGGTGCTGTTCCTGGTTCCAAAGGTGGTTGGATCCTTATCAAGGACGCCGTCAAGAAGGCTCGTCCTGAAGGGGCTCCGCTTCCAGGTGCTATCCGTACTGCCGATGCTCCAGTAGCTGAAGCAGCAGCAGCGGAGGGTGAAGAATAATGGAACTCAAAGTTAAAACCCTTGATGGCGGCGATGCAGGTTCCGTAGCTGTTTCTGAAAGCGTCTTTGGTCTTGAACCACGTGCCGACATCATGGCTCGTATGGTTCGCTACCAGCAGATGAAGAAGATGGCTGGTACGCACAAAACCAAGACCCGCGGTGAAGTGACCGGCACAACCAAGAAATTCCTTCGTCAGAAGGGTTCTGGTGGCGCTCGTCATGGCAACAAGAAGGTGCCTCAGTTCCGCGGTGGTGGTCGTGCGTTTGGTCCGGTTGTTCGTGACCATGCAATCGAACTGCCGAAGAAAATTCGTGCGCTTGCGCTCAAACATGCTCTGTCTTCCAAAGTCAAGAATGACAATCTGATCATTCTGGATGATGTGACGGCAGCAGCACCAAAGACCGCACTCGTGAAGAAACAGATTTCCGGTCTGGGCCTGCAAAGCGCTCTGATCATTTCCGGCAAGGAAGTGGACGAGAATTTTGCTAAAGCTGCCCGCAATATCGTCGGTATCGATGTGTTGCCGGTTCAGGGCATCAACGTTCTTGATGTTCTGCGTCGCGACACTCTGGTTCTGACCAAGGCCGCAGTCGATGCTCTGGAGGAACGGTTCAAATGACCAACCTTCGTCATTACGATATCATCCGCAGCCCGGTGATCACCGAGAAGGCAACCCTTCACTCCGAACAGGACAAGGTTGTATTCAACGTATCCAAGGATGCGACTAAAGAAGAAATCAAGGCCGCCGTAGAGGCACTGTTTTCTGTTAAGGTCAAAAGCGTCAACACCATGGTCCGCAAGGGCAAGGTAAAGCGCTTCAAAGGCATTATCGGTAAACAGGTCGACGTGAAAAAAGCGATTGTTACCCTCGAAGAGGGCCAGTCCATTGACGTCACGACTGGTCTTTAAGCAACGCGGGGATAGGCTTTAAGTCATGGCACTCAAGACCTTTAAACCGACAAGCCCAGGCACGCGTCAGCTGGTGATCGTAGACCGGTCCGATCTTTGGAAAGGGAAACCGGTCAAAACGCTCACCGAAGGCTTGACCAAGTCTGGCGGTCGTAACAACAATGGTCGCGTCACATCACGTCGTCGTGGTGGCGGTCATAAACGCAGCTATCGTATCATCGACTTCAAGCGTCGCAAGTTTGACGCTGTTGGCACGGTAGAGCGTTTGGAATATGATCCGAACCGTACGGCATTCATTGCTCTGGTTAACTATGAAGACGGCGAGCAGGCCTACATCCTGGCTCCTCAGCGCCTCCGCGCTGGCGACAAGGTTGTTTCCGCCAACAAAGCCGCCGACATCAAACCAGGCAACGCAATGCCACTGGCCAACATGCCTGTTGGTACCATCATCCACAACGTGGAGATGAAGCCGGGCAAGGGTGGTCAGATTGCACGCTCTGCTGGTGCTTATGCCCAGCTGGTCGGACGCGATAGTGGCTATGCGATCATTCGTTTGAACTCTGGTGAAACCCGCCTGGTACTTGGCTCTTGCATGGCCAGCGTTGGTGCTGTTTCCAACCCGGAACATTCAAACATCAATCTTGGTAAAGCTGGCCGTAACCGTTGGCTCGGTAAACGTCCAGAAGTGCGCGGTGTCGTTATGAACCCGGTTGATCACCCACATGGTGGTGGTGAAGGCCGGACCTCTGGTGGTCGTCACCCTGTGTCTCCATGGGGCAAGCCTACCAAGGGCAAGCGTACTCGCTCTAACAAGTCGACCAACAAGTTCATTGTTCGCAGTCGGCATCAGCGCAAGAAATAAGGGTTAACCGATGGCACGTTCTGTTTGGAAAGGTCCGTTTGTAGACGGATACCTTCTGAAGAAGGCAGACAAGGTTCGCTCTTCTGGTCGTAGCGAAGTGATCAAGACCTGGAGCCGTCGCTCCACGATCCTGCCTCACTTCGTCGGTCTCACCTTCGGTGTGTACAATGGTCAGAAGCATGTGCCCGTACTCGTCTCTGAGGAGATGGTCGGACACAAACTGGGCGAATTTTCTCCGACCCGTAACTACTACGGTCACGGGGCCGACAAAAAGGCTAAGAGGAAATAATGGGTAAGGCAAAACGCGCACGCGTCCTGAAAGACAATGAAGCGAAAGCGGTCAGCCGCATGCTTCGCACGTCTCCGCAGAAGCTGAACCTTGTCGCAGCGATGATCCGGGGGAAAAAGGTTGACAAGGCTTTGGCCGATCTGACCTTCTCTTCCAAACGCATCGCAAAAGATGTGAAAAAATGTTTGGAATCTGCGATCGCCAACGCTGAAAACAACCACGAGCTGGATGTTGACAGCCTGATTGTAGCAGAAGCTTATGTTGGTAAGGCACTTGTGATGAAACGCTGGCAGCCACGTGCTCGTGGCCGTGTTGGCAAGATCCTCAAGCCTTTCTCCAACCTGACGATTGTTGTTCGTGAAGTTGAGGAGACAGCCTGATGGGACACAAGGTTAATCCAATTGGTCTTCGTCTTGGCATCAACCGCACCTGGGATTCTCGCTGGTATGCAAACAAGGGCGAATACGGTACTCTTCTTCATGAAGATTACGCTATTCGCGCCATGCTGGAAGAAGAACTCAAGCAGGCGGCTGTATCCAAAATCGTTATCGAGCGTCCGCACAAGAAGTGCCGTGTGACCATTCACTCTGCACGTCCGGGCATCGTAATCGGCAAAAAAGGCGCCGACATCGAAAAACTTCGCTCGAAAGTTGGCAAACTGACCAGCTCCGACGTCCACATCAACATTGTTGAAGTACGGAAGCCGGAATGCGATGCCAACCTCGTTGCTCAGTCCATTGCACAGCAGCTGGAACGCCGTGTTGCTTTCCGTCGCGCAATGAAACGGGCCGTTCAGTCCGCCATGCGGATGGGCGCTGAAGGTATTCGTATCAACTGTGCAGGCCGTCTGGGTGGTGCCGAGATCGCACGTACCGAATGGTATCGTGAAGGTCGCGTTCCGCTTCACACTCTGCGCGCTGACATTGACTATGGTACTGCTGAAGCTCTGACCGCTTATGGCATTTCTGGTATCAAGGTGTGGATTTACAAAGGCGAGATCATGGAACATGATCCGATGGCCTCTGAACGCCGCGCTTCTGAAAACCAGGATCAGGGCAACAACAATAACCAGCGCCGTCGTAGCAATAAACCTGCTGCTTAATGTCGGTTACAAACTGAGTTAAGAGAGAAACACAATGCTGCAACCAAAGCGCACAAAATATCGCAAGCAGCACAAGGGCCGTATTCATGGCAACGCAAAAGGGGGCTTTGAGCTCAATTTTGGTGCCTACGGTCTGAAGGCTCAGGAGCCTGCGCGTGTCACCGCTCGTCAGATCGAGGCCGCGCGTCGTGCTATGACCCGTCACATGAAGCGTGCCGGTCGTGTGTGGATCCGCGTATTTCCGGATGTTCCAGTGTCCAAGAAGCCTACCGAAGTCCGCATGGGTAAAGGTAAGGGTTCGCCAGAATACTGGGCAGCTCGCGTAGCACCGGGTCGTATTATGTTTGAAATTGATGGTGTTCCTGTGGATATTGCACGGGAAGCCATGCGGCTTGCCGCTGCGAAGCTGCCTATCAAGACACGCTTCGTACAGCGCATCGCCGACTAACGGTGTGAAGGGATAGACCCATGAAAGCATCAGATGTCCGCGCGATGACTGCGGATCAAATTGCTGATGAAGTGGAAAAGCTGAAGAAAGAACAGTTCAACCTGCGCTTTCAGAGGGCCACTGGTCAGTTGGAAAATACCGTGCGTGTTCGCGAAGTTCGTCGTGACATTGCACGCCTGATGACCATCGCGCAGCAGAAGCGCGCAGAGTCAGCAGAATAGGAGAGACGGGATGCCAAAGAGAATTTTGCAAGGCCTCGTCGTCAGCGACAAGCAGGATAAAACTGTCGTCGTGAAGGTTGAACGCCGTTTCACGCATCCGCTTCTCAAGAAGACGGTGCGTCGTTCCAAGCGTTATCAGGCTCATGACGAGGGCAATTCCTTCAAAGTAGGTGATCAGATTTACATTCAGGAATCTGCTCCTATTTCGAAATCGAAACGTTGGGTTGTTGTCGGTAAAGAACTTCCGACCTCTTAATCCAGCTTGGCAATTGGACGTAAACCCTACGCAGTGATGCGTTTGGGGAGAATTATAAAGGCGGCCAGTCATGATTCAGATGCAAACAAACCTTGACGTCGCGGATAACTCCGGCGCTCGTCGTGTCATGTGCATCAAAGTGCTCGGCGGCTCCAAACGGAAATACGCAGGGATCGGCGATATCATCGTCGTATCCGTCAAGGAAGCTATTCCGCGTGGACGCGTTAAGAAGGGCGATGTGATGAAGGCAGTTGTGGTTCGTACCGCAAAGGCTATTCGTCGTCCGGACGGCAGCGTCATCCGTTTTGACCGCAGTGCAGCTGTTCTGGTGAACAACAACAAGGAACCAATCGGTACCCGTATCTTCGGCCCGGTTCCTCGTGAGCTGCGTGCTCATAACCATATGAAAATCATTTCCCTTGCTCCGGAGGTGCTGTAATGGCTGCGAAACTCAAAAAGGGTGATCGCGTCATTGTTCTTGCCGGTAAAGACAAGGGCAAGAGCGGTGAAATTGTGCAGGTGATGCCAGCTGAAGAGCGGGCGATCGTGCGCGGTGTAAACCTGGTCAAACGCCATCAGCGTCAGACCCAGTTGCAGGAAGCGGGCATCGTTACCAAAGAAGCTCCGATTCACCTGTCCAACCTGGCTTTGGCTGACCCGAAAGACAACAAACCAACCCGCGTTGGTTTCACTGTCAAGGAAGGCAACAAAGTGCGTGTGGCCAAGCGTTCGGGAGATGTGATCGATGGCTGAGGCTACTTACACTCCGCGTCTTAAGACGCTTTATGAAGATGTCATCCGCTCCAAGATGCAGGAACAGTTCAGCTACAGCAATCCGCACCGGATGCCAAAGCTCGAGAAAGTTGTTCTGAACATTGGTGTTGGTGAAGCGGTTAATGACTCCAAGAAAGTGAAAGCTGCCTTGGAAGATCTGCAGGCTATCGCTGGTCAGAAGCCAGTGATCACCAAAGCTCGTAAATCCATCGCGACCTTCAAGGTTCGTGAAGGCATGCCGATTGGCGTGAAAGTTACGCTGCGCGGCGACCGTATGTACGAATTTCTCGATCGTCTGATCACCATTGCGCTGCCTCGTGTACGCGACTTCCGTGGTCTTAATGGGAAAAGCTTCGACGGCAATGGCAATTATGCCATGGGTCTGAAAGAGCATATCGTTTTCCCAGAGATCGATTATGACAAAGTTGACCAGATCTGGGGTATGGACATCATCGTTTGCACCAATACAAGCAACGATGCAGAAGCTCGTGCCCTGCTGAAAGAATTCAACTTCCCGTTCAACCGTTAAGGTCCCGCGGAAAGTACGAGGAATATGTAATGGCTAAAAAGAGCGCTGTCGAAAAGAACAAAGCTCGTGCCCGTCTGGCAGACAAATACTCTGCTAAACGTGCAAAGCTGAAAGCCCTGGCGAAAGATGAGTCTCTCTCTCTTGAAGAGCGATTCAAGGCTCGTTTGAAACTCGCTGAGCTTCCACGCAACTCCGCATCCATCCGCATCCGCAATCGTTGCGAAGTGACTGGCCGTCCACGCGGCTACTATCGCAAATTGAAGATGTCCCGTATTTCACTTCGCGAACTTGGCAACGAGGGGCAGATCCCCGGCCTTGTGAAGTCGAGCTGGTAAGGAGCGCGGTCCCATGGCAATGACTGATCCCCTTGGGGATATGTTGACCCGCATCCGCAATGCGCAGATGCGAAAGAAAACGAAAGTTTCCACTCCTGCATCCAAATTGCGTCAGCGCGTGCTTGACGTTTTGGCTGCAGAAGGGTACATCCGCGGCTACACCACCGTCGAATTCGAAGGCGGCAAGTCCGAACTCGAGGTCGAGCTGAAATACTTCGATGGAGAGCCGGTGATCCGTGAAATCCAACGCGTGTCCAAGCCTGGTCGTCGTGTGTATGCATCGGTCAAGAATATTCCGATCATTCATAACGGTCTGGGCGTGTCGATCGTGTCTACTCCGAAAGGTGTTATGGCCGATCACGACGCTCGTGAGCAAAACGTTGGTGGTGAGGTTCTTTGCCGCGTCTTCTGATGCGGCTTGTTCCTTGTTGCCTCCGATCTGTTGCCGGCCCCTGGGGCCGGAATCAGATCAACGGTTAAAAAGCGATCAGTTCTGCTTTTAAGGGCGGTAACCTTGGGCAGGCTGATCTCAGATCCGGACAGGTTAGTCTTATGTCACGTATTGGCAAAAAGCCTGTTGCAGTCCCTAGCGGAGTTACTGCAACAATTGATGGCAAGACCGTCACAGCTAAGGGTCCGAAGGGTGAACTCACCTTCGTTCTTAGCGAAGACGTCGACGCTAAAATGACGGATGAAGGAATTCTGGTTGAGCCACGCAGCAAATCCAAAACTGCTCGCTCTCTCTGGGGCATGTCCCGGACCCAGATTCTCAACATCCTGACTGGTGTTTCTGCAGGCTTCGAGAAGAAGCTTGAAATCAACGGTGTGGGTTACCGCGCTCAGCTTAAAGGCAATGATCTTCAGCTGGCTCTTGGCTTTTCCCACGATGTTGTCTATGAAGTTCCCGAAGGGATCACGGTTGCTTGTCCCAAGCCAACCGAGATCGTGGTAACTGGCATTGACAAACAGGCTGTTGGTCAAGTTGCTGCAGAAATCCGCAAGTATCGTGGCCCTGAGCCCTACAAAGGCAAAGGCGTCAAATATAGTGATGAATTTATCTTCCGCAAGGAAGGTAAGAAGAAGTAACGGATACATACTATGGCGAAGGCACTATCTCAGTTCGAGCGTCGTCGTGCACGTGTACGTCGCGCCCTGAAAAAGGCTGCCAACGGCCGTCCGCGTTTGAGTGTTAACCGGTCTTCCAAGCATATCTATGCTCAGGTCATCGACGACGAGAAAGGGGTTACGATTGTAGCCGCTTCTTCTATCGAGAAAGATCTGCGCGAGAAGCTGAAAACCGGCGCGGACAAAGCCGCCGCTTCTGAAGTTGGCAAACTGATCGCAGAGCGAGCAGTAGCAGCCGGCGTGAAGGACGTAGTCTTTGATCGTGGTGGATATATCTACCATGGCCGCATTAAGTCGCTCGCAGACGCTGCGCGCGAAGGCGGATTGAATTTCTAACGCGTCGGGCAACCGATTGCTCAGACGAGAGAAGAAAGCTCATGAACAAGAAAGTTGAACGTGAAGAGCGCGAAAGCGAATTCGTCGATCGACTCGTCCACATCAACCGCGTTGCTAAAGTGGTAAAAGGTGGTCGTCGCTTCGGTTTCGCTGCGCTTGTCGTTATTGGTGACCAGAAGGGCCGCGTAGGCTTTGGTCACGGCAAGGCACGCGAAGTGCCTGAAGCAATTCGCAAGGCATCTGACGCTGCAAAACGGAACATGATCCGTGTACCTCTGCGTGAGGGTCGTACGCTTCATCATGACGTTGCTGGCCGCCATGGCGCTGGTAAAGTCATGCTGCGTGCAGCTCCTGCAGGTACTGGTATCATCGCGGGTGGTCCAATGCGTGCCGTGTTCGAAACACTTGGTGTTCAGGACGTGGTTGCGAAGTCTGTTGGTACCTCAAACCCGTATAACATGGTTCGTGCTACCTTCGATGCGCTGAAGGCAGAAGACAGCCCTCGTGGCGTTGCTGCTCGCCGTGGTCTGAAGGTGTCTACGCTCCAGGCTCGTCGTCGCGTCTCTGATGGGGGCCGCTCTGACAGCTAAGCTGGCAGGGTGATCCTTACATCTCTAGATTAAAGAGGAGCCGGACAATGGCAAACAAGGAACAGGGCACCGTTACTGTTGAACAGATCGGCAGCCCTTTGCGTCGGCCAAAAGACCAGCAGGCTACGCTGATCGGTCTTGGCCTTAACAAATTGCATCGTCGTCGTACTCTGCAGGACACGCCTGAAGTTCGCGGCATGATCGCTAAGATCCCTCATCTCGTTCGCGTTGTGGACGAGGCCTAAGAGGGCGGGAGAGTATAATGAAACTCAACGAAATTCGCGATAACGACGGCGCTACCCAATATCGTAAGCGCGTTGGTCGCGGCATCGGCTCCGGCCTCGGTAAAACCGGTGGTCGCGGTGTCAAAGGTCAGAAGTCTCGCTCTGGTGTTGCTATCAAGGGCTTCGAAGGTGGTCAGATGCCATTGCATCGTCGTCTTCCGAAGCGCGGCTTTAACAACATCTTCGCGAAAAACTTCAATACCGTTTCTGTCGGTCGCGTACAGCAGGCTATTGATGCGGGCAAACTGGATGCTTCTGCTCCGGTTACTGTTGCCGCACTCAAGGAAGCCGGTGTCGTACGTCGCCTGCTTGATGGTGTTCGCCTGCTCAGCGATGGTGAATTGACTGCCAAGGTTGCTTTCGAGATCGAAGGCGCTTCCAAGGCTGCGATCGCCGCTGTTGAAAAAGCTGGTGGATCTGTCAAGATCATCGGTGAAGAAGAATAAGAAGGGGGCTCATCTGAGCCTTCTTTTGCTTTAAGGGTAGTGATGGGAAGCGATTCCCGTCACACCCTATACATTTGTTTTGGCGCCCTTATATTGAATGCTTATCGAACTGTTAAGTGAGCGCTATAGCGGAGTAGAGAATGGCTTCGGCAGCAGAACAACTCGCCGCCAATATTAATTTTGGCGCCTTTGCAAAGGCAGAGGAACTCAAGAAACGCATCTGGTTCACGTTGGGTGCATTGTTGGTTTACCGCCTTGGCACATATATTCCGCTTCCGGGGATCAACCCTGAAGCCCTGGCCAATGCTTTCAGCAGCCATCAGAATGGCATTCTGGGCCTGTTCAACATGTTCTCCGGTGGCGCGGTCGGCCGTATGGCGATCTTTGCGCTCGGGATCATGCCCTATATTTCCGCTTCCATTATCATTCAGCTGATGACGACCGTGTCTCCGACACTGGAGCAGCTCAAGAAGGATGGGGCGCGTGGTCAGAAGACCATCAACCAGTATACCCGCTACGGTACCGTGATCCTCGCCACGCTGCAGGCCTATGGTATCAGCGTCGGGCTCGAGGGATCATCGAACATTGTTCTGGATCCGGGCCTGTTCTTCCGTTTCTCGACTGTCCTGACGCTCGTTGGCGGCACCATGTTCATGATGTGGATTGGTGAGCAGATCACTGCGCGCGGCATCGGTAACGGTATTTCCCTTATCATTTTCTCTGGTATCGTGGCCAACCTGCCGACGGCAGTTGCTCATACCCTTGAACTTGGTCGTCAGGGCACGCTGTCCACCGCGGTTATTCTTGGTGTGATTGCTGTTGCTGCTCTGGTGATTGCCTTCATCGTGTTCATGGAACGCGCCCAGCGCCGCCTGATCATTCAGTATCCGAAGCGTCAGGTTGGCAACAAGATGTTCCAGGGCGACAGCTCGCATCTGCCGCTGAAGCTGAACACGTCTGGTGTTATCCCACCGATCTTTGCCTCTTCCCTGCTGCTGTTGCCGACCACCGTGGTGAACTTTATTTCCCGCGACGGGTCCGGGCCTGACTGGCTCAATACCGTGACTGCGCTGCTGGGGCATGGTCAACCTCTGTATATGCTGCTTTATGCTGCCTTGATTGTCTTCTTCGTTTTCTTCTACACAGCCATTGTGTTCAACCCGCAGGATACTGCGGATAACCTGAAGAAGCATGGCGGTTTTATTCCGGGTATTCGTCCCGGGCAGCGGACTGCAGAGTACATTGACAAGATCCTGACACGTATTTCTGTGATCGGTGCCATTTATCTGGTTCTCGTCTGTCTCTTGCCCGAGTTTCTTATCTCCGCAACTGGCGTTCCATTCTACTTCGGGGGCACGTCCCTGTTGATTGTGGTCAGCGTAACCATGGATACGGTTTCCCAGATCCAGGGACATTTGCTGGCCCAGCAATATGAAGGGCTGGTCAAGAAATCGAAGCTAAGAGGAAAACGTCGATGAGATTGATTCTGCTGGGGCCTCCGGGCGCAGGCAAGGGAACGCAGGCTGAACGTCTGGTGAAGGGTTTTGACATTCGCCAGCTTTCTACCGGTGAAATGCTGCGAGCAGCGGTTGCTGCAAAGACCCCGGTCGGCCTCCAGGTCGAACAGATCCTGGAACGCGGTGAACTCGTTTCCGACGACATCGTTTGTGCCATCATTTCCGATCGTATCGATCAGGCAGACTGCGCCAATGGCTTCATCCTTGATGGATTCCCGCGCACGATTGCCCAGGCTGAAGCTTTGGACAAGCTGCTTGAGGAAAAGGCTCTCAAACTTGATGCTGTTGTCGAAATCAGCGTAGACGAGGGGATCCTTCTGTCTCGCATCGAAAAGCGGGCTTCCGAGACCGTTGGTGGTGCACGCGCTGATGATAATGCCGAGTCGCTGAAGAAACGTCTGGCTGTCTATCGCGAGCAGACCGCTCCGTTGATCGCCTATTATGGCAAGACAGGTCTTCTCAAGACCGTTGACGGTATGCAGGATATCGATGCCGTTGCAGCGTCCATCAAGGAAGCACTTTCCTGATATTGAGTTTTGCCCCGTCCGGATTCCGATATCCGGGCGGGGCTGACTTTTCTCCCGGATTTGCCTGATCTTGAACAACGGGACAGGTTTGCGGGGGAAGATTTTCGGAAAAGTCAACCAATTTGTCGCATTTTCTGTGTTTTGAGGTTGACTCTGTTCCGCTGAATCCGGTACTAACCGGCGCTATTCACGTATTGTTACGTGGCGGTGTTCGGAGGCTTTTGCTTGCGAACCCATTTTTGCGTTCTGAAGTCAGGCGCATACTAGTCTGTCACCGCGAACCCGGGTCCACTCGGGTCAGAAGAAGGTTTCAGACCAACAATGAAGAAAACTGTCTCCTACCATTAAGTCTTCGGACTAAGGATGGGGAGGGGATGCCTTACAGTCTGCAGCACTGCAGGGATCTGCACCGCTGCTACGAGGAGATAAGACGTGGCCCGTATTGCTGGCGTCAATATACCGACGAACAAGCGCGTCATCATCGCGCTTCAATATATCCATGGGATTGGCCCGAAATTCGCTAAGGAAATTGTTGAACAGGTCAACATTGCTCCTGAGCGTCGTGTCAACGAACTGTCTGACGCTGAAGTCCTGAAAATCCGCGAAGTGATCGATGCCGGTTACACCGTGGAAGGTGACCTGCGTCGTCAGACGTCCATGAACATCAAGCGTCTCATGGATCTGGCTTGCTACCGTGGCCTTCGCCACCGTCGTGGCCTGCCTGTTCGCGGTCAGCGCACCCACACCAACGCTCGCACCCGCAAGGGTCCTGCTAAAGCGATCGCTGGTAAGAAGAAATAATCCACGTCCGGTGGAGCCGCTGGGATCACGGCGGCGAAGAGATCGAGGTAAAATATGGCAAAAGATGCCTCGCGCATTAAACGCCGCGAACGTAAGAATATTACGTCTGGCGTAGCGCATGTGAATTCAACCTTCAACAACACCATGATCACCATCTCTGATGCTCAGGGCAATACGATTTCCTGGTCTTCAGCTGGTACAATGGGTTTCAAGGGCTCTCGCAAGTCCACCCCGTTTGCCGCACAGATGGCTGGTGAAGATGCAGGTAAGAAAGCCGCTGAACACGGCATGAAAACGCTTGAAGTTGAAGTTCGCGGTCCTGGTTCAGGTCGTGAATCTGCTCTGCGTGCTCTGCAGTCGATTGGCTTTACCATTACGTCCATCCGTGACGTTTCCCCAATCCCGCACAATGGTTGTCGTCCGCGCAAGCGTCGTCGCGTCTAATTGAAATTCAGGTTCCCTGCAATCCTCAAGCAGGTTATTGCGGGGTGTCGCCCCGAAACAAGAAAGGGTTGAGACGTGATTCAGAAAAACTGGCAGGAACTCATCAAGCCAACCAAACTCGAAATCACCCCTGGTGACGACGAATTGCGTGTCGCCAAAGTGGTTGCCGAGCCTCTGGAACGTGGCTTTGGCATGACTTTGGGCAATGCCCTGCGTCGTGTTCTGCTATCATCCTTGCAGGGTGCAGCCGTAACCTCCATCCAGATTGATGGTGTGTTGCATGAATTCTCCTCTATCGCAGGTGTTCGCGAAGACGTGACGGATCTGATCCTGAACGTCAAGGAAATCGCTCTGCGCATGGAAGGGGAAGGTCCGAAACGCATGGTTCTCCGCAAGGAAGGACCGGGTGTTGTTCGGGCTGGCGACATTCAGGTTGTCGGGGACGTCGAGATTCTGAACCCTGAGCTGGCTCTTTGCACGCTCGACGTGGGTGCAGAATTGCGCATGGAATTTACCGTTGATAGCGGTAAGGGCTATGTGACTGCGACACAGAACCGCCCAGACGATGCTCCGATCGGTCTCATTCCGGTTGACAGCCTCTATTCTCCGGTCAAACGCGTTGCCTACAACGTCGAGAACACCCGCCAGGGTCAGGACCTCGACTTTGACAAGCTGACGATGACGATCGAAACCGATGGCTCGGTCAAGCCTGAAGATGCAGTTGCCTATGCAGCCCGCATCCTGCAGGACCAGCTGTCTATCTTCGTCAATTTCGAAGAGCCAGAGAAGGAAGTTGTTCAGGAACAGACCCAGGAGTTGGCATTCAACCCGGCACTTCTCAAGAAAGTGGACGAGTTGGAACTGTCTGTCCGTTCTGCAAACTGCCTGAAAAACGACAACATTGTTTACATCGGCGATCTTATCCAGAAGACGGAAGCGGAAATGCTTCGCACTCCGAACTTTGGGCGCAAGTCGCTTAACGAGATCAAGGAAGTCCTCGCCCAGATGGGTCTGCATCTTGGCATGGAAGTTCAGGCCTGGCCGCCTGAAAATATCGACGATCTCGCAAAGCGCTACGAAGATCAGTATTAATCACCAGCGGTTTGTAACCGTCGGATAGAGAAAAGGAGAGGGCAATGCGCCACGGCAAATCAGGTCGCAAGCTCAATCGCACCGCTTCTCATCGCAAAGCAATGTTCGCCAACATGGCAGCAGCTTTGATCAAGCATGAGCAAATTGTAACCACTCTGCCTAAGGCTAAAGAATTGAAGCCGATCGCAGAAAAACTCATCACTCTGGCTAAACGTGGCGATCTTCACGCTCGTCGTCAGGCTATTGCACAGATCCGCGACAAAGACATGGTCGCAAAACTGTTCGAAACGCTTGGCCCACGTTATACCGAACGCAACGGTGGCTACACCCGCGTTCTCAAGGCCGGCTTCCGCTATGGCGATAACGCTCCTATGGCTGTTATCGAACTGGTTGATCGTGACCCCGCAGCGCGCGGCACGGATTCCGGTCCTACCGCAGAAGCAGACGTAGAAGACGCAGCATAAGCTTTATGCAGTCTTTGCAATTTAAAGGGTGGCTCTGTGCCGCCCTTTTTTGTGTTCGGTTGTCAACAGAGCGACGCTGTTGAACCGCTTTTGCGGCGCTGTTTGATTAAATCTTGGCAATGAATGACAATGGTGGGGCGCGTATCTTAATTCTGCCTGCACTTGATCTTACCTTTTCGGGTAGATTTTATGTCTTCAGGCATATGAAAGTCCGAATCCTGCAAGAGAAGAGGTGTCATGATGTTTTTGCGAAAAGAGGTTGCCGCTCTCGCCGTTTTGCTGGTGGCCGCAGGTGGGGGATATCTGGCGCGTGATTTTGTGCCGTCCTCCAATGCTGCAGGTACCGCGCCGCCTGCCAAGGTCACCGAGGCGGTTGATCGTGTTCCGGCCAGCAAGGTCGAAATGCAGCTCAGTTTCTCGCCGTTGGTCAAACAGGCTGCCCCTGCCGTGGTCAACGTCTATGCCACCCGCAAGGTGGTGACCCAAAACCGCTCTCCTTTTTTCAATGACCCGTTCTTTGAACAGTTTTTCGGTCGGGGCGGTTTCGGAGCGCCACGGGAACGTGTCGAGCGATCGCTCGGCTCCGGTGTGATCGTCGATCATACCGGGGTGATCGTCACCAACCATCATGTGATTGACGGTGCAACAGAAGTGAAGGTCGCGTTGGCAGACCGAACCGAGTTCGAAGCCGACGTGGTGCTTGATGACGAGCGAACCGATCTTGCCATCCTCAAGGTCCGCGACCTCAAGGGCGATCTGCCGCATCTGGAATTTGCCAACTCGGATGAAACCGAGGTGGGTGATCTCGTACTGGCCATCGGCAACCCGTTCGGCGTTGGTCAAACGGTGACCAGCGGTATCGTATCGGCCGTTGCCCGCACACAGGTCGGCGCTTCCGATTACAGCTACTTCGTGCAGACCGATGCTGCCATCAACCCGGGTAACTCTGGTGGTGCCCTTGTCAACATGCAGGGCAAACTGGTTGGCATCAACAGCTCGATCTACACCCGCTCGGGTGGCTCCAACGGCATCGGCTTTGCCATTCCGGCCAACATGGTCCGGCTTGTCGCGGAAGCGGCCATTTCCGGTAACAAGGTTGAGCGGGCATGGTTCGGCGGCAGTCTGCAGATGGTCAGTTCCGACATAGCCAACGGTCTTGGGCTTGATCGGCCGCAAGGGGTGCTGGTCACCGAGGTGTTTGATGACAGTCCGGCCAAGGCTGCAGGCCTCGAGATCGGCGACCTGATCCTCAAGGTCAACGGCAAGGATGTCGACAGTCCTGATGCATTTGGCTACCGGTTTGCCACCACTCCGATCGGCTCGACGGTCAATCTGGACATCTCGCGGCATGGCAAGGCCAGCACGCTCAAGATTCGCGCTGAGGCCGCTCCTGAAAAGCCACCACGGGATCAGCGCTATATCGAGGGTTATTCTCCCTTCGATGGTGCCACCGTGCTCAATCTTTCCCCCGCCGTTGCGCAGGAACTGGGGGTAGACAGCGGTTTGAAAGGCGTTGTTGTTTCCAACATCAGAAATGGCACGACAGCGGAGCGTCTTGGCCTTAAGATGGGCGACATCATTCGAAAGGTGAATGGGCAGGCTGTGCGCAACACCCGGGATCTGGAAACGCTTTCCAAACAGGACTTCCGTTTGTGGCGGCTGGAGATCCAGCGCGACGGTCAGCTCATCAAGACGACAATCAGTTGAGATAGCTGTGAGCAATCTATTTGAAAATGCAGGGCTGGAGGTTTCCAGCTCTGGCTCTGGACATGGCGAGACCGGGGAGGGAACTTCCCGGCCTCTTGCTGATCTGCTCCGACCAAAGCGGCTTGAAGACGTGGTCGGGCAGGAGCATCTGGTGGGCCCTGACGGCACTCTCACGCGCATGCTGAAAAGCGGCTCGTTGGGGTGCCTTGTTCTTTGGGGGCCACCGGGCACCGGCAAGACGACGGTCGCCCGCCTGCTGGCGGATGGAACGGATCTGCATTTCGAGCAGATATCGGCGATTTTTTCTGGTGTCTCCGATCTCAAGAAAGTGTTTGAAGCGGCTCGCGCGCGGCGGCGGATGGGCAAGACCACGCTGCTGTTTGTCGACGAGATCCATCGCTTCAACAAGGCCCAGCAGGACAGCTTCCTGCCGGTGATGGAGGATGGCACCGTGGTGCTGGTTGGCGCCACGACGGAGAACCCGTCCTTCGAACTCAATGCGGCTCTTCTGTCGCGCTCGCAGGTGCTGACGTTCCAGAGCCTTGATGATGAGGCAATCGGCAAGCTTCTGTCGCGGGCCGAAGCGGCGCTGGACAAGCCGTTGCCGCTTGATGAAGACGCACGTGTAGCGCTCATCCGCATGGCCGACGGCGACGGTCGCTCCTCGCTGACGCTGGCGCAGGAAGTCTGGCGCGCGGCCCACGAGGGCGAGGTCTTCACGCCCGAACAACTGGGGCGGATTCTGCAGCGGCGGGCTCCGGTCTACGACAAGTCGGCCGAGGGCCACTACAATCTGATTTCCGCCTTTCACAAGTCCATCCGTGGCTCCGATCCGGACGCGGCGCTCTACTATATGTGCCGGATGCTTGATGCTGGCGAAGATCCGTTATATATCCTCAGGCGCATGACGGTCATGGCGTCCGAAGACATCGGTCTGGCTGATCCGAATGCCCTGGTGCAAGCAATGGCTGCGCGGGAGGCATTCCAGCTGATCGGGGCGCCTGAAGGCTATTATGCCCTTTCGCAACTGGCGATCTATCTCGCCACGGCACCCAAATCGAACAAGGGCTATCTGGCCTTTGCGGCGGCAATGGACGCTGCAAAACGCGGAGGATCCCTGCCACCGCCCAAACATATCCTCAATGCGCCCACCAAGATGATGGCTGAGCAGGGGTATGGGGCTGGCTATCGCTATGACCATGACGAACCGGACGCCTTTTCGGGACAGGACTATTTCCCCGAAGCGCTGGGACGGAAGGTCTTTTACGAACCGGTCGAGCGCGGGTTCGAGCGCGAATTGCGCAAGCGTCTGGACTATTGGTCCAGATTGAGAACGGAAAGAAACAAATGAACCAATTCCTATTCGTGGCGGTCGGTGGAGCCGTCGGGGCCAGTCTCAGACATCTGGTCGGTCTGGCCGCACTGCGCTCGTTCGGCAGCGGCATGCCCTATGGTACGATGATCTGCAATATTGTCGGGTCCTTCTTCATGGGGCTGCTCATTCATTTTCTGGCGGTTCGTTTCAGTGCCAGCACCGAGATCCGGCTGCTGCTGACAACCGGCCTACTTGGCGGTTTCACCACCTTTTCCACTTTTTCGCTCGATATTGTTACAATGACGGAGCGCGGCCAGTCCGGATTGGCGCTGATTTATATTGCAATCTCGCTGGCGGGCGGTATTGTGGCGCTCTTCTTTGGGCTGTCGGCAGCCCGCGCGCTGGTTTGAGAATAGAGAGTTAGATCGAATGGCAACCATTCAGTTTCGCGAAGTGACAGGGGAAGAGGACGGATTGCGTCTGGACCGATGGTTCAAGGAGCATTTTCCGGGACTTTCCTTTGGCCAGCTGCAGAAATTGCTGCGCACCGGACAGGTGCGTGTCGATGGCAAGCGGGTGAAAACGAACGTGAGGCTGTTGAAGGGGCAGGAAGTGCGTGTTCCGCCTCTGGCGACCGACGAGAAATCGCAGAGTGCCGCTCCCAAGCGAGCGATGCCACGAGCCTCGGATGACGATGGCGAGTTTCTCAAGTCGATCATGCTCTATGATGACAAGGATCTGTTTGTCATCAACAAGCCGGCAGGCCTTGCCGTGCAGGGGGGCTCGGGCATGAGCCGCCATGTCGATGGCATGCTGGAAGCCCTGCGCGACCGGAACGGCCAGAAGCCGCGTCTCGTCCATCGTCTGGACCGGGACACCTCGGGTGTTCTGGTAATTGCCCGCAAGCGATCGGTTGCCATGGCACTGACCAAGGCCTTCCGCGAACGGTCGACACAGAAAACCTACTGGGCGCTGGTGCGAGGCGTGCCAAAGCCCCATCAGGGCCGCATCTCCACCTATCTGGCCAAATATCAGGCTGAAGACGGCGACCGGATGCGGATTGCCCGCCACGGCGATGATGGCGCGCAGCATGCCGTGACCCACTATGCGGTTGTCGAAACATCCGGGCAGAAGATGTCGTGGCTGGTGCTCAAGCCGGTTACCGGGCGTACCCATCAGCTGCGCGTGCACACCGCCTACATGGAATGCCCGATCATCGGAGATCCGAAGTATTTCAACATCGAGAATTGGGAGTTCCCGGGCGGCATTCAGAAGAAGCTGCATCTGCATGCAAGGCGCATCCGCATTCCGCACCCCAAGGGAGGGATACTCGATGTCAGCGCGCCACTGCCATCGCACATGCAGCAGAGCTGGAACCTGCTCGGGTTTGACGAGGCGTCCTATGATCCGGAGATCGAGGACGAGCTTGGCACCGAAGACTGATCGTTCCGGTTCCGCAGTCTTGCGCCCGTGCCCAATATTCGCCTTTCTGTTTTTCCAGCCTGAGGACCCGTTCTCATGAGCCTCAAACTCTTCATTTTCGACTGTGACGGAACGCTGGTCGACAGCCAGCATACGATCGTCGAGGGTATGGACCATGCGTTCGGTGTCCATCGCCTGCCTGCGCCTACTGCCGACGAGACGCGTTCGATCATCGGCTTGTCACTGCCGGAAGCGATTTTCAAGTTGGCGCCCCACCTGACCGCCGCCCAGAATGGCGCGCTGGTGGAGAGCTACAAGGATTTCGTCATCGGCAAGCGTGCCAGAGGCGAGGCGGAAGAATATCTCTACGATGGAGCCAGGGAAGCGATCGAGGCGCTGGCGAAAGCGCCTGACGTTCTGCTCGGCATTGCCACCGGCAAGGCCTATCGCGGGGTTCTGCATCTGTTTGACTGCTACGACTGGCACGATCTGTTCGTCACGGTGCAGACTGCCGACAGGGCGCCTTCCAAGCCGCATCCGGGCATGATCCTGCAGGCCATGAGCGAGACGGGGGTTTCCGCTGCGGATACCTATATGATCGGCGATACGAGCTACGACATGGAAATGGCGGTCAGCGCCCGGGTCAACACCATCGGCGTCAGCTGGGGCTATCATACCAGTGATGTGTTGAGGAAGGCCGGGGCGCAGCATATTGTCGATGATTATCCGGCGTTGCACGCGCTGCTCGCCGGTTTGTAACCAACGGATTGGGGGAGACCGATGGCGGACAAGGACACGGAGAAGAGTGCCGAGCTGCAGACCGGTGCTGAGGGCGAGCCTCGCGAAACCTATGGCGTGCTGTTTGGCGATTTCCGGCCCGGCCAGAAGGACAGCTCCGACAATCCGATGATGCGTTCCAAGGAAGCGGCCAAACGGCCGTTGCCGAAGCGCTTCTACAAGGACGTCACCGTCGGTGAGGAAGCCGACGATGCGGGCAATCTGCTCTATTCCGTGCTGTTGGACGGGCGCAAGGTGAAAAGCCCTGCCAAGAAGACGGTCGCCGTGCCCAATCGGATGCTGGCAGAGGCCCTCGTTGCCGAGTGGGCTGCGCAGGAGACGGAGATCAATCCGGCCACCATGCCGCTGTCCCGTCTTGTCAATTCCATCCGGGATGGTGTCGAAGAGGCCCGCCCGGCGTTGATCGACGAGATCGTTGCCTATCTCAACAATGATTTCCTCTGCTATCCGGCCACGCATCCGGAGCGTCTGGTGCAACGCCAGAAAGATCACTGGTATCCGGTGCTGAACAGGGCCGAGAACGCGCTGGGAGGCCGTTTCGTGCAGGCCAGTGGCATTCTGGCTGTGGAGCAGTCTCCTGTCATGGGGGCGCGTTTGAGGGCGCTCTGGGGCGATCTGGACATATTCCAGCTTGGTGCCGTGCACAGCATCATGACGCTCACCGGGTCGACGCTGCTTGCCTTTGCCTTGTGGGACGGGTTCCTCGATGCGGATGCCGCATGGAATGCCGCCATGGTTGATGAAGACTGGAACATCGAGCTGTGGGGCGAGGATGAAGAGGCAACCAAACGCCGGGCCTTTCGCCGGGCTGAATATGATGCCGCTGTTCTGGTGATCCAGGCTTTTCGGGGGTGAGACGGCGGGCAATCCTGCTTATAGCTTAAGACTATTCTCTGAGCCTTTCATCCGATCTGCCAGCTATTGGCCTCAAATTTATTATGTTAGCCCTTGGGTCAGCATAAACCCTGATATGTTGCAGGGTTGCGTTGACATGGATTGCGTTGGACGTGTTGTGCGGTTGGCATCCGGCCGCAGGGAGGACATGGCTTTCCAACCATCACTATTTCTGAGGGTCCTTGCCATGAAAAGTGTAATTGCCGAGCTTGAACGCCGCCGCGAGAAGGCCAGATTGGGAGGTGGCCAGGAGCGTATGGCTGCGCAGCATGCCCGTGGGAAGCTGACGGCCCGAGAGCGCATCGAGTGCTTTCTCGACGAGGGGTCATTCGAAGAGTTCGACATGTATGTGCAGCATACATGCACCGATTTCGGGATGGAAAAGGTCAAGATGCCCGGCGATGGCGTGGTGACCGGCTGGGGTACGGTCAACGGCCGTATCGTCTATATCTTTGCCAAGGACTTCACCGTATTGGGCGGGTCGCTTTCCAAGACCCACGCCCAGAAGATCACCAAGATTCAGGATATGGCGCTGAAAAGCCGTGCCCCGATCATCGGTCTGTTCGATGCCGGTGGAGCCCGCATTCAGGAGGGCGTCGATGCGTTGGGCGGCTATGGTGAGGTGTTCCAGCGCAACGTCATGGCATCCGGTGTCATTCCACAGATTTCACTGATCATGGGGCCATGTGCCGGTGGGGATGTCTATTCGCCAGCGATGACCGATTTCATCTTCATGGTCCGCGACCGCTCATACATGTTTGTGACCGGCCCGGAAGTGGTCAAGACCGTGACCAACGAAGAGGTGACGTCCGAGCAGCTTGGCGGCGCATCGGTGCACACCACCAAGTCGTCGATCGCCGATGGTGCCTATGATGATGATATCGAGGCGCTGGCCCAGATGCGTCGACTGATTGACTTTCTGCCAGCCAACAACCTGTCCGAACCCCCGGTGCTCGACCACTATGATCCGTGGGACCGGGAGGATCATTCGCTGGAAACACTGGTTCCGAACAATCCCAACAAGCCCTATGACATGAAGGAGCTGATCCTGAAGATTGTCGATGAGGGCGACTTCTTCGAGATTCAGGAAGCCTTTGCGCGGAATATCATCACCGGCTTCGGGCGTATGGAAGGACGGACCATCGGCATTGTTGCCAACCAGCCCATGGTGCTGGCAGGAGTGCTGGACAGTGACTGCTCGCGCAAGGCTGCCCGCTTCGTCCGCTTCTGTGATGCCTTCGAGATTCCGGTGGTGACGCTGGTGGATGTGCCAGGCTTTCTGCCCGGGACCGATCAGGAATATGGCGGGCTGATCAAGCATGGTGCCAAGCTGCTGTTTGCCTATGCCGAGGCAACGGTTCCCAAGGTGACGGTCATCACCCGCAAGGCCTACGGCGGCGCCTATGACGTCATGGGATCCAAGCATCTGCGTGGCGATGTCAACTATGCCTGGCCAAGCGCCCAGATCGCCGTGATGGGGGCGAAGGGGGCGGTCGAGATCATCTTCCGCAAGGATCTGGATGATCCGGAAAAGATCGCCCAGCATACCAAGGATTATGAAGACCGGTTCCTGTCGCCCTTCGTGGCCGCGGAACGGGGCTTTATCGACGAGGTGATCATGCCGCATCGGACACGCCTGCGGATTGCGCGGGCCCTCAGGATGTTGCGCAACAAGCGGCTTGAGAACCCGTGGAAGAAGCACGACAATATTCCGCTCTAATGCGTTTATTTGTCCGTTGAAATCACGGTATTTGAATATCTGGTCGCGTATCCTTTACGGATGCGCGACTTTTTGTTGCTAGGCTGGGGAGAGACAGGCACATGGACCGAACTCCACGCGGTTTTCATGATCGCTTATAGGAACGCCGTGTGTCTTGTCATTTGGGGAGGTAAGGGGAATGCTGCTCAGTCTGTTCGTAGGATGTCTGGTGATCACGGTTTGCGTTTTTGTTCAGATGCTGGGGATGATCGAGGTGTTCAACCGGGTGCGCATTCTGGCCAGTATCTGGTCCAACATCGCCATTCACTATCGCAAGATGTGGCTGATGGTGGCCACGGTGCTGGGGGTGTTTGTGATCCACGCCTTGCAGATCTGGGTCTGGGCTGTAACCTATTGGACGGTTGGGGCGCTACAGGCGTTTGACGAAGCGCTCTATTTCTCGACAGTAACCTTCTCGACACTTGGCTATGGCGACATCATTCTGTCCAAGCAGTGGCGCATTCTGGGGGCGCTCGAAGGGATTGCCGGCTTCATCTATATCGGCTGGTCGACAGCCTATTTGATCGGGGCAAGCAAACGGTATGGACCGTTTGCTGCCAAGCATCATTTCTAGGCCTATTTGAGGTCGGCCTTTTCGAGGAACGAGCCGATCACCATCTGCAAATGCTTTGTGGTTGGCTCGTCAACCAGCTTGCCTTCCGGGAATTTCTGGGCGGCAAAGGTGACGGCAATTTCCGGTAACGGCAACATCTTGCACAACATGCAGGACAGTGTCTCGCGCATCTGTGCCTGAGCCCGTACGCCGCCGAGCGGGCCCGGTGCGATGGTTGCAAACAGCACTGGCTTGTTGGTGAAGCAGCTGGTGAAGGCGGGGCGCGAGAGCCAGTCGAGCGCGTTTTTCAGCACACCGGGAACACCGTGGTTGAATTCCGGCAGGGTGATGAAGATGGCGTCGCTCTCGGCAATCAAGGCGCGGCTGGCGAATACGGATTCCGGGCCGTTGGCGGTATCCAAATCCTGATTATAGTGAGGGATGCTTGCGATATCGACACAATTGAATTCTGTCCCTTCCGGCAGCAGGTCGGCCATGGCAGAAAGGAGGCTTGCAGAATAGGAGTTGTTGCGCAGGCTTCCGCAAATGCCTGCGATCTTCAAGGATTTCGTCATTTCGATTTTCCTGTGTAAGGGAGGAAGAAGGCGCAGCGAAGCGCTTTCCGACAGGGGGCTTTCCGGATGAACCGGCATCAAGGAGTGATTGGGGTTTCACTACTACCCCTTGATGCTTTCAGGCAATAAAATTTTGACAATGAAGTGCACAAAAGTGCGCTCCGGAAGGGGTGTGGCGCCGGACAACCGGGCGGTTAGCCGTGGTGATCAAGACGAACGATGCCGGACTGGTCGAGGCCCTCCAGCATGGCATCGATGGGCACGCCGTTGAGCGAAAAATCAGGAGCAAGATCGCGCAGGGGCACCAGCACAAAGGCGCGCTCGGTCATGTAGGGGTGTGGAATCTGCAAATTGTCTTCATCAATGACGGCGTCACCATAGGTGAGCAGGTCGATGTCGATGATGCGCGGTCCCCAATGAGTCTCCCGCACGCGCCCCATGCTCTTCTCGACAGCAAGGCAGGTCTTGAGCAGCTCCGGGGCTGACAGGGTTGTCTTCAGCACGGCGCAGGCGTTGACAAACTCGGCCTGATTGGTGTTTCCCCACGGCGGAGTGATGTAGTAGGGCGAGCGTGAGATGACCCGTACGCCCTTCTGGGAGGAAAGGGTGGACAGAGCATCTTCAATGGCGATGGCCGGATCCCCGATGTTGCCGCCCAGAGAAATGAAAACCTCTGTTTCGGGCAGACTGCTATTCATCATGCGTAATCCTCGCGGTCTCTGATTATTTCTACAGCGATGTCTTTGATGATTGCTGGAATGGGGGCTTCCGGCTTGCGAACTTTCACGCGGACTTTCTGCAGGCTGTCGAAATGGCCGAGCAGGTCTTTGGCAACAGTTTCGGCGAGAGCTTCGATTAGCTTGAACCTCTGGTTCTGGACGATGTCTTCCACCCGCTTGGCGACATGGTCGTAGCGTACGGTGAGGGTTTCATCATCGCTTTCTCCCGCGGGGCGCAGATCGAGATAGCAGTCAAGGTCGAAATAGAAGCGTTGGCCCAGGGTTGCTTCCTCCTGGTAAACGCCGTGATAGGCAAAGAAGGCGAGGTCTCGGAGGATGATGCGATCCATGGGGTCAGGTCCGTTGTTGCAGGCGTATGGCATGGGCCACGGCGAGTGCGTCCTTGTGGGCAGCGACGTCGTGTACGCGAAATATGGCAGCTCCCTTCATCAAGGCAACCACATTGGAGGCGACAGTGCCGAAGACCCGATCCCCTGGTTCCTCCCGACCGGTCAAGCTGCCGATAAATCTCTTTCGTGATGTACCTATCAATAATGGATACCCCCAAACGCACAATTGTTCAAGTCGGGCCAAAATCTCGATATTTTCTGCCACGTCTTTTGCAAAGCCGATTCCGGGGTCGAGCACGATGTCTGCGTCCTTCACACCTGCCGCAAGGGCGATGGCGATCGAACGGTCAAAGAAGCGTTTCATCTGGTCGAGAATGTCGCTGTCGGCGTGGCGTTCCTTCTCCCAGTGATTGATGATGACCGGGGCCTTGTGGTCGGCGGCGGCTTTGGCGATGTCCGGTTCGCGTTGCAGGCCCCAGACGTCATTGACGATATGGGCACCTGCCGCAAGGGCCTCGTCGGCGACGCGCGCCTTGTAGGTGTCAACGGAGATGGCGCAGCCTAGATCTGCCTCGGCAATGGCGGAAATCGCCGGAATGACCCGGTCCAGCTCCTCATCTTCGCCAACCAGAGCGGCTCCGGGGCGGGTCGACTCGCCGCCGATATCGAGGATCTGGGCTCCTTCGCTGGCCAGCTTTCGCGCATGAATGAGGGCGTTGTCGCGGCCGATATAACGACCTCCATCGGAAAAGGAATCCGGGGTGACGTTGATGATGCCCATGATCAGGGGGGCCGCGCTTTGGGTCCAGCAGATCGGTCCGAGTTTGAGGGCTTGCGCAGTCTGAGGCATTGCTTCTTGCTTTCAAATTCAGTGCATCGCATCGTGATGGTATTGGCATCCATATCAGCAATCACTTTGGCCGGGAAAGCCATTCGAGATGACTATTTACACCAAAATGTTTGTCTTTTCACGATTGCGCAATTAGAAATCTTATCAAATAGTCTCATAATTTATTTTCAACATACTGAAATATTTGAATTATTCAGCCATCCCTTCCATGGTCCGAATTGTGCTCGTCCCTGTCCCTCTTTACAAGTCTTCTTTCAGGAATATGCATTTGTCCGGATGGGTTGCCGAGGGGAATGGTGCCCGGAAAGACAGAACCAAATGATCCGAAGCGCTCCGGATATGCGGTGCTTTCGGGATGAGGGACATTGGCGGGGCTTCCATGTTTGAGAAAATCTTAGTAGCGAACCGTGGCGAAATTGCTTGCCGGGTGATCAAGTCGGCCCGCAAGATGGGCATCAAGACCGTTGCCGTCTATTCCGATGCCGACGAAGATTCGATGCATGTGCAGATGGCCGATGAGGCGGTGCATCTGGGGCCGCCACCAGCTACCCAATCCTATCTGCTTGGCGACAAGATCATCGAAGCCTGCAAGAAGACCGGCGCGCAGGCGGTTCATCCGGGGTATGGCTTCCTGTCGGAAAATGCCGCCTTTTGCAAGGCGCTTGCTGCCGCCGGGATCGAGTTCATCGGGCCACCTGCCAAAGCCATCGAGGCGATGGGCGACAAGATCGAATCGAAGAAATTTGCGCTCGATGCCAAGGTTTCGACAGTGCCCGGTCACATGGGGATCATCGAGGACGCTGATGAGGCTGTTCGCATCTCCGGCGAGATCGGCTATCCGGTGATGATCAAGGCGTCCGCCGGGGGCGGTGGCAAAGGCATGCGCATTGCCTGGAACGATGCCGAGGCGCGGGAGGGGTTTGACCGTGCCCGGTCCGAGGCCCGCTCTTCCTTTGGTGATGACCGCTGCTTCATCGAGAAATTCGTCGTCGGTCCGCGTCATATCGAAATTCAGGTTCTGGCAGACAAGCATGGCAACGCCATCTATCTCAATGAGCGGGAATGCTCCATTCAGCGACGTAACCAGAAGGTGATCGAAGAGGCGCCGTCCTCGTTCCTTGATCCTGCAACCCGCAAGGCCATGGGCGAGCAGGCCGTCGCCCTTGCCAAGGCCGTTGGCTACCATTCTGCGGGTACGGTGGAATTCATTGTCGACAAGCACCGGAATTTCTATTTCCTTGAAATGAACACGCGCTTGCAGGTGGAGCACCCGGTGACCGAGCTGATCACCGGGGTCGATCTCGTCGAGCAGATGATTCACATCGCCAATGGCGAAAAGCTGACGCTGACGCAGGCTGATGTGCCGATTAACGGCTGGGCCATCGAATCGCGCATCTATGCCGAGGATCCGTTCCGCAATTTCCTGCCGTCGATTGGACGGCTGGTCGACTATCGGCCGCCCATGGAGGGCTGCGCCGACGGGTTGACGATTCGCAATGACACGGGTGTCGAGGCAGGCTCTGAAATCGCTATGTTCTACGACCCGATGATCGCCAAGCTCTGCACCCATGGTCCGGACCGGCAGTCGGCTATCGACCACATGTCCCGTGCGCTGGACGCCTTCATCATCGATGGCATCGAGCACAATATTCCTTTCCTGACCGCCCTGATGGAACACCCCAGATGGCGGGCAGGGGACATCACCACCGGTTTCATAGCCGAGGAATATCCCGATGGCTTTGAGGGTGGGCATCTGGACGAGGAAACGGAACTGGCATTGGCCTGTGTGGCAACCTCGATGGAGCTGGTCATGCATGATCGACTGCATCGTTTCAAGGACAAGCGCAAGCTGGAAACCATGCCGATGCACGAGCATTGGATGGCGGCTTTCGACAAGAACAAGCGGTTTGCCATCCGCTATCTCAGCGGCAATCCGACAACGCCGATCGATATGGACCTTGCTTTGCCTGACGGACGCGTGGTGCCTGTGCTCTCCGACTGGGCGCCGGGCTGGAAGCTCTGGTGTGGTGAGGTGGATGGCCGCGAGATGATCGTGCAGGTGCGCAGGGGGCTCAATTCCTACGTTCTGACCCACAAGGGCGTGAAGCAGGAAGTCAAGGTCATGCGTCCCCATGTGGCCGAACTGGAAGCGCTGCTGCCCAAGCGTATTCCGCCTGATACCTCGAACCTGCTGCTGTGTCCGATGCCGGGCCTGGTGGTGTCGATTGCCGTCAAGGAAGGACAGATTGTTCAGACCGGTGAGGCGCTCGCCACCGTGGAAGCGATGAAGATGGAGAATGTGCTCCGTGCCGAGCGGGACCTTGTGGTGGAGGAAATTCTGGTCAGCGAAGGCGACAGCCTCGCAGTCGATACGGTGATGATGCGATTCGTCAGCAAGGCAAGCAGCGCCGCCTGAGTTCTTCCCTACCCTGGATAAAAAGAAAGCCCGGCCTTTAACCGGGCTTTTTTGCAGAACCTATCGGCCCGTTCTCAGATCTTGATGCGGTTCAGCTTGCGTGTAAGGTCGGCATAGACCCGTTCCACCTCGCGCTGATATTCCGACCCGACGGCGAGCCAGATCATGCTCAGCACACCGGCCAGCACCAGATATTCGATTGTGACGGACGCGGAGTCATCCCGGACAAATTGCTTCAAGTGATAAAGAGACATGGTAAACCCGGCTGGTCTTGTTTTGGAGTTTTCTCAACCGTTGGTTTATCCTAACAAACCGTTAACGGGAAGACGCGGGCCAGGTTTTTGCGCTCATGTGGTTAATATCAAAAGGTGCAGAGCAAAAATGTATGCACTTTTACGGTGTATTTGGAAGTCCCGCGGCTCTTTAGCGCTAAGCTGTTGGTCCGAAGAGCGGCTCGAAGGCCAGACGCAGGGTCATGTCGACATCGGACATGGCAATCGGGTAGCCCAGATCAACAAAGCTGGTAACACCATGTTGGGCGATGCCGCAGGGGACAATGCCGCTGTAGTGTTCCAGATCTGGCTCGATATTAAGGCTGATGCCGTGAAAGGTGACCCATTTTCGAACACGGATGCCTATGGCTGCGATCTTGTCTTCCACACCGACTCCCTTCTCCGGGCGGGTCACCCAGACGCCGACGCGATCCTTGCGGCGCTCGCCCTTGATATTGTGCTCGGCGAGGGTATTGATGATCCAGCTTTCCAGACATTGGACAAACAGCCGTACGTCCTGTTTGCGCCGCTTGAGGTCGAGCATGACATAGGCGATGCGCTGCCCAGGTCCGTGATAGGTATATTGTCCGCCACGACCGGTTGTGAAGACATCGAAGCGGTCCGGTGCGACCAGATCGGCCGGATTGGCGCTGGTCCCTGCGGTATAGAGCGGGGGGTGTTCCAGCAGCCAGACGCATTCGCGTGCCTTGCCCTCCGCGATGGCGGCAATGCGGTTTTCCATGAACACCATCGCTTCGGTGTAGGGAATCAGCCGATCTGATATCAGCCACTCGACCGGCTCGGGGCTGCTTGATAGCATGGTGGCGAGGGCGGCTGTGTCGGGATCGGTCCTGTTCTGGTCTTCTCTATCCTGGGTCATGGCGTCAGATCTGTGGTCCTGCGAATTCTGTCTTGTATCCGGGTGTCTTTGTTAACACTTCGTTTACCAATGGAGGTAACACTCTGTTAATGTCTCTCATAGTCGATCCGTGGGTAGCACGGAAGGGTGCGTCGTGGCTAATCTAGATTCCATTTCGATCAATATTTCTGTTGTGCTGGGTACGACATCGATTCCGATTCACCAGTTGTTGCGCATGGGGCGTGGTGCTGTCATCGAGCTGGACGCCCATGAAGAGGATGATTGCCTGATTCTGGCCAATGATATTCCCGTTGCGCACGGGCAGGTGATTCTGAGAGGGGAAAAAGTCGGCATTTCCATCACCAAGGTGTTGATGCGTAGCCCTGAATGGCGCCCGATCCGCGGAATCCACCGGATTGCGGGCTAATTTGCGGCGTTTCTCTGATCGCAGAGCGGACCAAGAGGTGGGGCATGGAGGCGCTCTGATCGGAAGTTTTTTCTCTGATTGTCATCAACTTTCCACATTTGTTGTTGATCTCCATCTTATAGGCTTGTGTGGTCAAATCTAATTTGATAGTTACACGCCACCAACAAGGATAATTCCTTGATCAAACACGGTTTGCGGCCGTGGCGGAATTGGTAGACGCGCAGCGTTGAGGTCGCTGTGGGGTAACTCCCGTGGAAGTTCGAGTCTTCTCGGCCGCACCAAGTTTTCTCTTTGAAAGCTTGAGTTCCTTGGTGGAAACAAAAGGCTGCTTCGGCAGCCTTTTTTGTTATCCGCGCTCTTTCAGGTCCCTGGATGATGTGTGAGCCCCCGAACGGGGAGCAAAGGGCTGTCGTCATGACGGCCGTTGTCACTGGGCCAGCAAGGATGCCCGCCAAAGCCTTCCAGATGCCTTCGGGTGAAACGCCGTTCTGTTTCCGTATTCTGTCCCCATAGCAAATTTTCCAAAAAGGAATTGGCCGAGTGGCCGTGTCGGGCCAGAATCAGGCTCAATGCAGCCACGGGCGTTCTCGCCAAGATCAGACGGTATGCAAGGCCCTATTATGCGGCTTTGATGGATTGGGGAGGAGGGGACGGCAAAGCAAGGGGATTGCTTTGCCGTATGATGGGACGCGCCAAGACTCTTCAGGCGGGCTTGCCTGAAGAACCGGTAGTGATCCTGTCAGCCGAGCAAGGATCATGCGCGATAGCGGGCGCTGCTTTCAAGCAGATGGCGTGAATAGGGATGGTCGGCCTGCTGGTTGCGCATCTTGTCAACGGTCATCATCTCGACCAGTTCGCCATGTTGCATGACGGCGACATTGTCACACATGTGGCCGACAACGGCCAGATCGTGCGACACCATCACGTAGGTCAGATTATGTTCTGCACGCAACTCGCTCAAAAGATTGAGAATTTCTGCCTGAACAGACACATCGAGCGCCGAGGTCGGCTCGTCCAGAAGCAAGATCTTGGGCTCAGGCGCCAAGGCACGGGCGATGGCGACGCGCTGGCGCTGACCGCCCGAGAGCTGATGGGGATAGCGGAATCGGAAGCTGGCCCCCAGCCCGACATCGTCCAGAAGCTTTGGAATCTTGCTGTCGATGTCCTTGAACCCGTGCAGTTGCAGGGTTTCGCTCAGAACCCGGTCAACCGTGTGTCTGGGGTGGAGCGATGCGTAGGGGTCCTGAAAGACCATCTGAACGGTCTTGTAGAAGTGCTTGTCGCGCTTGGCTCCCAGTTCCTTCTGGTCGACAAGGATGGTGCCGTTCCAATAGGGCACAAGGCCAGTGATTGCGCGCAGAACGGTTGACTTGCCCGATCCGCTCTCGCCGACCAGCCCAAAGCTGTCTCCCAGTCTGACGGAAAAGGACACGGACTTGACCGCGTCGACGCGCTCCGCTCCCTCGCCAAACCAGACATTGAGATCAATCAGTTCCAGTGCTTTCTTCATAGGATACCACTCACGCTTTCCTGATCACGCCATGCCGGATCCCGGTCGAGCGTTTCCAGTCGGTCTTTCTTGATGGTGAGCTGCGGCATGGAGTTCAGCAGGCCGCGCGTGTAGGGGTGCTTTGCCTCTTCCAGTTTGCCGGATTCGCAGATCTCGACAATGCGCCCGCCATACATGATGAGAATCCGGTCGCAGAAATTGGACACCAGCCGCAAGTCGTGGCTGATGAAGATCAACCCCATGCCTCGCTCGCGCACCAGCTTGTCCATGATTTCCAGAACCTGAATCTGGACGGAAACGTCCAGCGCAGAGGTTGGCTCGTCGGCGATCAGAATCTTGGGGTTGGCGATGAGCATCATGGCGATCATCACCCGCTGTCCCATGCCGCCGGAGAGCTCGTGCGGATAGGCGGCAAAGACCCGCTCCGGATCACGAATGACGACGGCTTCAAGCATGTCCAGAGCCTTCTGGCGCGCCAGCTTGCGATCGACCTTCTCGTGAATGGAGAGTGCCTCAACGATCTGCTCGCCGACGCGCATGACCGGGTTGAGCGAGTATTTCGGGTCCTGCATGACCATCGAAATGTCCCGGCCCCGCAACTGGCGCATGGCCTTTTCCGGCATGGCCATGATGTCCTGTCCGAGAATCTCCATGCGGTCAGCTTCAACGATGCCGGGCTTTCGGATGAGGCGGAGCAGGGCACGGCCGGTCATCGACTTGCCGGATCCGCTTTCGCCCACGATGCCGAGGCGTTCCTTGCCCAGCGAGAAGCTGATTCCGCGCACGGCATCGAACACACCGGTGCGGGTGGGAAAGCGCACCCAGAGGTTTTCTACATCAACCAGATTGCTCATCGGCCACTCTCCTTGGGATCCAGTACATCACGCAAGCCGTCGCCAAGCAGGTTGAAAGCGAGGCTGACCATGAAGATGGCGATACCGGGCATCGTGGCAACCCACCAGTGGTCGAGAATATACTTGCGACCGCCGGAGATCATGGCGCCCCATTCCGGAGACGGAGGCTGGGCTCCGAGGCCGAGGAAGCCAAGGCCAGCAGCGGTCAGGATCACGCCTGCCATGTCGAGGGTCACCCGGATGACGATGGACGAGATGCAGAGCGGCCAGATGTGCTTGGTGATGATCCGGATGGGGCCGGCGCCTTGCAGCTTGATGGCCTGAATGAAATCGGATTTGCGGATCGTCAGGGTTTCCGCCCGGGCGATGCGGGCATAGGGGGGCCATGCCGTCAGCGAGATGGCAAGCACTGCATTCTCGATGCCTGCGCCCAATGCTGCCACGAAGGCGAGCGCCAGCACCAGCTTTGGGAAGGCAAGGAAAATATCGGTGATCCGCATCAGGACGACATCAACCCAGCCGCCGACATAGCCGGAGATCGTACCCACGACCAGCCCCATGATCGGAGCGATGATCGCGACCAGCGTGACGATGTAGAGCGTGATGCGCGAACCATAGAGCAGGCGGCTGAGGATGTCGCGGCCGAGCGAATCCGTGCCGAGCAGATGATCTGCAAAGCCCAGTGGCTTGAGGCGATTGGCCAGATCCTGGGTGAACGGGTCGTGTGGCGCAAGGATGGGAGCAAATATCGCGATGATGATCACGGCAACCAGAATGCCCAGCCCGGCCATGGCCAGCGTATTGCGCTTGAGAGCCAGCCAGTTCTGATACCATGCGGCCATGCGGGCATGGTGTCGCGATGTCGGAACCTCGGCCAGCAACCAGGCGCGCAAATTTTGCGTTTGTGTTTCTTGTACTAGGCTCATGACTTGGTTTCTTCCCTCTGGGTCTTTTCTCTTGGTGTCTGTTCCATGGGATCCCTCTATTTCGACCGGGGGTCGAGCAGGCGATAGAGGACATCGGACAGAACGTTGAGGCAAACAAAAACCAGCCCGACGATCACTGTGCCGCCGAGGACGGCAGCCATATCCGCAGACAACAGGGAGGTGGTGATGTAACTGCCGATACCCGGCCATGAGAAAATGATTTCGGTCAGCACCGACCCTTCGAGCAGACCCGCATAGGACAGTGCCACCACGGTGATCAACTGGACGCCGATGTTGCGGAAGGCATGCTGCCAGATGACGCGAGCTTCCGAGAGGCCCTTGACGCGTGCAGCAATGATATATTCCGAGTTCAGCTGCTCAAGCATGAAGGACCGCGTCATGCGGCTGATATAGGCCAGCGAATAGTAGCCTAGAATGCAGGCCGGCAGCACGATGTGCGAAAAGGCGTTGGAGAAGACCTCGAAGTCTCCGGCGAGCAGGCTGTCGATGAGGATCATGCCGGTGACGGTGGGAATCATGTCTTCATAGAAGATATCGAGCCGCCCCGGTCCGCCGACCCAGCCGAGAATGCCGTAGAAGATCAACAGGCCGACAAGGCCGATCCAGAAAACCGGAATCGAGTAGCCAATGAGGGCGATAAAGCGAGCGGTCTGGTCAATCCAGGTTCCGCGCTTGACGGCGGCCAGGACGCCAAGGGGAATGCCAACCACTATCCCGATCAGGGTGCCTATGGTTGCCAGTTCCATGGTGGCAGGGAAAAAGCGCTTGATGTCGTCAAACACAGGCATGCCCGTCCGGATGGATTCACCCAGATTGCCGTGGAAGACATCATTTAGGTAGATCATGAACTGGACCAACAGTGGTCTGTCCAGCCCCAGTGCAATATAGGCCGCATCATATTGGGCCTGTGAAGCGCGCTCGCCAACAATGGCAAGAACGGGGTCAACAGGCATCACGCGACCGATGATGAAGGTAATAAAAAGCAATCCGACCATCGTGATGACGATCGTGAACAAAGTCGAGATCGTTTTCAGTGCGATGGGCGGAATGGACAGCTGAAGCTGTCCATTCGTCTTTTCCATAATGATATTCCCGGATCAGATATCAGTCTTTTGTGACCGGCCAGAATGCGATGGAAGATACCGCACCACCCAGAGAGAGGTTTTTGATGTTTGCCTGCATGCCAGCCTGCTCGATCTGCTGGAACATGATGCCAAACGGGCTATCTTTCTGAAAATCTTTCTGTAGATCGACATACATCTGCTTGCGCTTGTCGACGTCGTTCTCGACGACGGCGTCAAGGGTGCGCTGGGAATAGGCCGGGATATCCCACGAGTTGCGCCATGCGAGATAACCGGTGTTTCCCGAGTCGTCCGCATTGTCCGGGTTGAGGGCGAATGTGCCTGCGTTGGTGTTCGGGTCGGAATAGTCCGGACCCCATGCACCGACATAGATGTCATGGACGCGGGCACGGTATTTGTCGAGGGTCTGGGCGCCGGTGCCGACGGTGAGGGTCAGCTTGATGCCAGCCTTGCCCCAGGTGTCCTGAAGGGACTGGGCGATGTCGATGCGTTCCTGGGCTTCACGCACGATGGCGTTGATTTCGAAACCGTCCGGATATCCTGCTTCGGCCAGCAGGGCTTTGCCCTTTTCGATGTCGAGATGGTACGGCTTGTCGTCGATGGCGCCGAAATAGGTCATCGGCAGGAAGGTCTGGTGAACCGTGTACTGCCCCTTGAGGAAGCTGTTGGCCATGCCTTCATAGTCGGTCAGCCATTTCATGGCTTCGATGACTTTCGGATTGGAAAGATACTCGTTCTTCTGGTTGGCAGACCAATACATGATACGACCGCGCAGTTCGTCCTGAACCTTGAGGCCTTCCGCGCCAGAAATGGCTGCAACATCTTCGGTGGAGAGGTTGCGGGCAATATCAATGTCACCCTTTTCAAGCAGCAGGCGCTGGCTGGCGCTCTCGGCCACGTGGCGGATGAAGACCTGCTTCAGCTTAGGCTTGTCGCCATAGTAATTGTCGTTCGCTGTCAGAACGACGCTTTCGTTCGGCTTGAAGCTCTTGAGGATGTAGGCGCCGGAGCCGGCGGTATTGGAGCGCAGCCAATCATTGCCCATGTCGCCATCGGCCTCATGTTCCATCACCAGTTTGCTGTCAACGATGGACGCGATGTTGGCGGTCAGGCAGTTCAGCACGAAGGAAACGGCGTATTTCTTGTCGGTGGTGATCTGAAGGGTGTAGTCGTCGGTTGCCACGACTTTCTCGTCGACGTTGTCAGCGGTAAAACCGAACTGGGACAGGATGAAACTCGGTGTCTTGTTCAGCTTGATCGCTCGCTGCAGAGAGTAGGCGGCATCCTTGGCGGTGATCGGGTTTCCAGACGCAAACTTGCGGCCTTCGACGATGTGGAAAGTGATGGTCTTGCCGTCTTCGGAAATATCCCAGCTGGAAGCAAGGTCTGGCTGGTAGCCAGCGTCTAGATTCATAGGGTCAAAGGCAACGAGGAAAGAATAGATGTTGTTGTCGATTTCGTTACTGGTGAACTCGAAGGACTGCGCCGGGTCGAACGAAATGATATCGTCGATCGTCTGGGCAACCACGAGCATGTTTTTCGGAGTTGCGGCCAGGGATGGCATGGCGGCCACGGTGACGATGGCTGCCGCGGCCAAAAGGGAAATCTTGAAATGTTTCATAGCACTGTTCCTCTGGAATCTTCCTCTGATTAAATTATTTGTTGTTTGATGGTGATTGCGTGGGCTTTTTGCCTCTATTGGTAGCTGGAAGGGGATCTCAGTCCTCTTTCCAGGTTTTCTTTAAAACGCGCAGCCAGTTGCCGTGGCAAAGCTTGGCCATCAGTTCCTCGCTATAGCCATGCTGGCGCATGGCTTCGCGCAGGGTCGTCAGGCCGGACAGATCCTTGATGTCCTGCGGAATATCTGCGCCATCGAAATCGGACCCGAGGCCCACCCGGTCTTCGCCGAGCTTATCCATCAGATAATCGAGATGGCGCAGCATGAGCTCGATGCTGGTGTCGATGTTCTGCTGTCCGTCCGGGCGCAGGAAGACGACGGCGAAGTTGAGGCCCACCATGCCGTCGCTCTCGGCGATGATGCCGAGCTGACGATCCGTCAGGTTGCGGGCGTGGGGGCAGATGCCATAGGCGTTGGAATGGGTGGCAACGATGGGCGCATCGGTTATCGCGGCCAGATCGTCAAAGCCCTTTTCATTGAGATGGGATACATCGAGCATGACACCAAGGCGGTTGCATTCGCTGACCAGCTTCTTGCCAAGCTCGGTCAGGCCCGGGCCAGTGTCTCCGGTCGAGGGATAACGGAAGGGAACGCCATGGCCGAATTTGGTCGGCCGGCTCCATACCGGCCCGATGGACCTGAGACCGGCAGCATAAAGCACTTCCAGCGTCTCGAAATCCTCGTCGATGGCTTCGGCTCCCTCCATGTGCAGCACTGCGGCGATCACATCGCGCTCGAAGGCAGCGAGAATATCCTTGGTAGAAGTACACCCGACCAGAAACCCGGCAGCTTCCAGCTTCTTGAAAGTGGCGACTTCGGAAAGGACCACTTTGATGGCGTCATTCCAGGCGATGGCTGGCGGCAGCGGAATGTCGTAGCTCGGTTGGTCCATCTTGTCTTCATAGCTGCCTCTGCCACCGGATCCGAGGTCGCTTGGAACGTAAAGGGCAAACAGGCCGCCGCCAAAACCGCCGGTTTTTGCTCTTGGCAGATCCATCTGGCCCTTGTCCGTTCCCGCCATGGCAGCATCGAGGGTCAGGGTCTTGCGGTAGAAGCGGAGAAGAAAGTCGTTATGACCATCGAAAATGATTGGTGTCTTGGTATTCAACATGGAAATGGCTGCGTGCACATTCTGGTTTTTGGACAGATGACAATTTCCTTCGCATCAGGCTGTGAGGAAGGAATTTTTTGAAATCTGCGTCAAAGCAGAAGTTGCCTTTCTTATAAGTCATAAAATTGAGTTTGAATGAACTCAATATGTTCAAACCTGCAAAGTCAAGAACTCAAGCTGCGGGTGAAAGATGAAGGGATGTTGGGCGTCATGACTGCCACTTATTTTGGCAAGTCAAGGCAATGTTGAGCCGTTCCGGAGGTGCCTATAAAGCCGTAGAGTTTCGGTACGTTAAGGTGGCAGGTGATTGCCGCAATGCTATCAGGGGGTGCAAAACTGGGCACTTATTACGAAAATGAGTATTTTTTTGCCACTTTATGAATTCTTTGGATATTTGCATAATTTCAGGGCATTCGTATCGTTTCCGGTGTCCGGGGTGACGCCGGATCAAAGGCCAGAGACAGGGTGCTTTGCGTGATCGATGGCCCGGCCGGTTCGTGCTCCGTCGCTTTCGGTCCAGCGTGCGATATCGGAAGAAGAGAAGGATGGTGGCCCGATGATCATTCGGGCTGCCGATCAGGGCAGGAGCTGATGCCTGGGGCGATTGGCATCGGCATTGGCATCGGCAAGGGATGGGGGAGTGCTGGCAGCAGGGTGTGCGCGCCTGATTGGTCTGTTTCCTGTGTCATCTCTACAGCCGGGCAGTCTGGTTTATTGACAAGAAAAACCGTGTTGACATACTGTATGCCAATTCTCGTCGTTCGTTTCCTTCTCCAGATTTTGCGAACACATGCATTCCTTTATCCATTGGCCCTCCGGCTGCCGGGATGAGAGGATGTCTTGCTGTGTTCAAAATCTGTTGCCAGTGAGCTTTCAGCATGTCCCTTGGATTGTCGGCCAGTCTTCTCGGCGCCTTCTTTCTTGCCCTCAACTATGTGGCGACCCAGCGCTGCCAGCAGGTGTGGTCCTATCGGTCGACCCGGATGCTGTTGGCCACGCAAGTCTCGATGGCCTTGCTTCTCATCATTCCCTTTGTTCTGCTGCGTGTCTGGCGCTATCTGGAATTGCAGGATCTCGTTTCGCTTGTCCGGATCAATGCTCCTTATGCGGTGGCGCAATATTTTATCATTCTGGCAATCCGCAAGAGCGACGCCTCAGTGATTTCGCCGATGCTGACCTTGAAGATTCCGACCCTGACAATCATGGCGATCTTCATGGGGCAGGGGATGCCATCGTCCCATCAGTTGTTGGCCATGGCACTCATCATCCTGCTGGCCTATGCGCTGTCGCGGCGCTCCGGGCGCCTTGATCTCTGGCCGGCGCTGTTCGTGATTGTCGCCAGTGTCGGCTATGCCCTGTCGGATATTGAAATCACGCATTTTTCCAAGCGTTTCCTCGGACTTGCGATCCCGCATCAGGTGGCCCTGACGGTTTCGGTCAACTATATCTTCTGTGGTCTGATTGCTGCGCCGATTTTGTTTTTCATGAAGGTTCCGGTGCGCATCGTTTATGACACGCGATGGATTGGACTGACCTGGGTGATTGCCGTCTATCTGCTGGTCATCGGCTTCAGCTCGACAGGCGTTCTGGAAGCCAACGTGGCTCAGTCTCTGAGGGGTGTGTTCGGCATTCTGATTGCCATGGCGCTGGCGAGGAAACTGCCCGGAAGCAGCACGGACTGGGGCTTCAAGATCCTGATATCCATCGGAATGACCGGCGCGGTCTTCCTCTATTTCCTCTAGAGCAGTCACCCAGCCGTTATTGGCCGAGAGTTGCCAGTTGCCAGTAGGATCCCTGCTTTCGGTCGATATGCTGACCCAGGATGGCAAGACTTGCAGCGAGGTCCCTGCGCCCGACAGCGTCTGCAATCTCGCAATGCTCCTTGTAGGATTTCTCCAGATGGTCGGGATGGTGGCCAAGGCGGTGACGGACCGCGGCCATCTTCTTGGCGATGGTCTGATAGGCATCGTCAAGGAACCGGTTGCCGGAACAGTCGAACAGGCACTGATGATAGACAGCATCCAGTGAGAGATAGTGCTGCACCCTGTCGTCTCGGAGGGCCTCGGTCATTTCTGCGACCACGACTTCCAGCCGCTTGTGGAGCTGGTCCGGATTCTGCTCGAGGGCAGTGCTCATTGCCGTTCGCTCAAGGCATACCCGAGCGTCGCAGAGCATGGCGATCTGATGGGGAGAGAGGGAGAAGACAAAGGTTCCCTTCTGGGGCGAGACTGTCAGCAGACCTTCCATTTCGAGACGGTTGAAAGCCTCTCGCACCGGAGTGCGGCTGACCGCGAAATCCTTGGCGATCCGGACTTCCGAGAGCTGCGACCCCAGCTCCAGCTCACCACTGACAATCATGTCCCTGAGCTTTTCGGACACCAGTTCGGTAAGCGACTTGGGGCGCACAATTGAATTCATCTTGGTTCTCCTTGGGCGCGACGATATCCCAAGGCTTGATGGAACACAAGGCACGCGGCTGAGGGCGTGCAGTCGCAGTCTGACACAAAGAATTGGTGTCAGGCTGCGAGCGGGGAATGCCGGATTGAACTGGCGGGGGTAGGCTAGTGGGTGTTGCGCAATAAGTCCCTTGCAATAATGGTGCGCTGGATCTCGGAAGAACCTTCATAGATGCGGAGCACGCGCAAATCTCTGAGATAGCGCTCGACGGGGAAATCGCGGGTGTAGCCATAGCCACCATGGATCTGTAAGGCCCGATCGGCAATCTTCCAGGAGACTTCCGCAGCATAAAGCTTGGCAAAGGCAACTTCGGCGGAAAACCTCTGACCGGAGAAGCGTTTTACTGCAGCCTGAAGGCCGAGCGCCCGTGCAGCGGCAAGCTCTGTGGCGCTATCGGCCAGCATCCACTGAAGACCCTGGAACTCGGCAATCGGATGTCCACCGACCTCGCGGTCACGGGCATATTGCAGCGCAGCCTCAAGCGCGGCGTTGGCTATGCCTGTCGCCTGAGCGGCCACTTCGATGCGGCCATTGTCCAGTGCAATCATTGCGGTCTTGAAACCGGAGCCCTCACTGCCGATCAGCGCGGAATGGGGCACGACGCAATCCAGGGCAACCGGGAACACGTGGGCACCCTTGAGTCCCATGGTTTCCTCGTGCCGGTCGAAGGAGACGCCGGGGAGGTCTTTGGGCTCGATCAAAAAGGCACTGACACCGCGTGCACCTGCCTGCTTGTCGGTTTTGGCAAAGGTGACCATGAAGTCCGCCTCGCCAGCGTTGGAGATGAAGCATTTGGAGCCACGGATGTGATAGCCATCATCCTTGAGGGCGGCGAAGGTGCGCATATCCGCCGGGTTGGAGCCGGCCATCGGCTCGGTGAGGCCAAAGGCGCCGAGCATTCGACCCTCTGCTGCCTGAGGCAGGAGGCGGCCTTTCATGGCGTCGTCCGCACCGGCCAACAAGGCATCGGTAGCAAGGAAATGGGCGGTGAGCATCGAGGCCGTCGAACCACAGGCGGCAGCAATGGCCTCGACAGCGCTGTAGATCGCCGGACCGGACAGGCCTAGACCGCCCCATTGTTCAGGCAGATTGAGCCCCATCAGGCCCATCTCCGCCATCTGCGGCAGATGCAGGGTGGCGGAGCAGCCGGTGGCGTCAATTTCCGCAGCTCTGGGGGCCAGTATCTCGGTTGCGAAGCGCCGGATCTGGTCAACAACGGCGCGTTCGTCTTCGCCCAGCGAGTCATATATTGCGTCAATCATCTGGTAACTCCATGTCTCAACAGGCTCAGAATAGCCTCTGTGTCGGCGCCAAGGGCGGGGGCCGGTTTGCGGTTGCCTCGCGGAACACCAACGAAGTGAACGGGTTGCTCGGGGATGGGGAGTGTGCCGAGGCTTGCATGGTCAACATCGCTGACGAGTGCCCGCGCGGCGACCTGCTCGGAGGCGAGAGCCTGGTTGATCGTGCTGAGCCGGGCTGCGGGGATGCCTGCTGCGGTCAGGCTGGCGATCACCTCGTCAAGGCTTTTGCTCGATGACCACGCTTCGATATGGCGCGCCAGAGCGGGTTCATTTTCACAGCGCTTCTCGTCGGAAATGAAACGAGGATCGTTGGCGATGTCGGGCGCGGCGATGACCTCGGCAAACGATCGGAACAGCCGATCATTGAGCACCGCGACGGCGAAATAGCCATCCTTCGCAGGGTAGGTGCCGAATGGAGCTGAGAGCGCGTGGCGATTGCCCGTGCGGGTCGGCACCTGTCCTGCGGTGAGGGCACGACAGGAGGAGAGCGGCAACATGGACAGGAGGGAATCATATAGGGCCAGATCCACCTGTCGTCCCGCGCCGGTCTTCTCCCGCTCGTAGAGGGCGACCATGATGCCGAAGGCCGCGAACATGCCGGCTGCGACGTCGGCGATGGCGTCGCCGACCATCATCGGCTGCCGGTCTTTTTCTCCGGTGATTTCCATCAGTCCGCTCATCGCCTGAATGATCATGTCATAGGCGGGCAGATGGCGGTTGGGGCCGGTTTGGCCAAAGCCGGAGACGGAAACGAATATCAGCGACGGATAAGCCTCCTGCAGCACCGCGGCACCAAGTCCCAGACGGTCCATAACGCCAGGCCGGAAATTCTCGATGACCACATCGCACTGTCCGGCAAGTGCGAAGGCAGCCTTCTTGTCCCGTTCGTCCTTCAGATCCAGAATGATCGATTTCTTACCCCGGTTCACTGTCTGGAAGAGCAGGCTTTCGCCATTTCTGAAAGGGCCGACATGGCGATAGTCATCACCGCTCGCGGCTTCCACCTTGATGACTTCTGCCCCCAGATCGGCAAGCATCGCAGTACAATAGGGACCCGCCAGAACACGGGTGAAATCGAGAATGCGAAGTCCGGCGAGAGGAAGGGGGATGGCTTTCTGCATGATGGTCAAGGGTGCTCCAACCTGAGAGGACGTTTGTCTTCATATTGGAGGCTAGGGGAGATTGGCTATTCCATCAAATATAGTTTTGATATAATAGGTATTGATGCAATCTATACCTATCAGCTTCAGACAGATCGAGTTTCTGCTTGCCGTGGCCGACACCGGCAGCACGGCCGCGGCCAGTCGTCTGCTCAATGTGTCCCAGCCGTCTGTTTCGCTTGCGATCACGCGATGCGAGGAAATCTGGGGCCAGCCGCTGTTTGTGCGCATCGTCGGGCAGGGGATGGAGCTGACCAGCTTTGGCAAGCACAAGGTCGCCGAAATCCGCAATTTGCAGAAACAGGCGCAATCCGTTCTGCTTGGAGCCGACAGTCCGGAGTATCTGGATCTTGGACTGTTTTCTACCCTTGGACCGCAATATGGCCCCGACCTCATCAACCGGTTCAAACGGGACTTTCCCGGAACGGAAATCCGTCTGTGGGAGGGGGATCTCGGGCTGCTGCATCAGTGGCTCAACGAAGGGCGCATCGATCTGGCATTGCTGTATGACTTCGGCATCCCCGACGAATGCGACATCACACCACTGCGGCGCGTCGACCCTTACGTGCTCTGTGCCGAGGATCACCCATTGGCCGGGCGGGATGATGTGACGATAGCGGATATCCTCGAAGAACCGATCATCCTGATCAATCTGCCCTACAGCCGAGGCTTCTTCCTCTCGCTGCTGCGAAGGGAAGAACAATCGGTTCATATCGCCTATGAGACTTCATCCATCGAGATGTTGCGGTCGATGGTTGCCAATGGCCTTGGGATCGGCCTGTTGGCAACCGATATCCCGAACACCCGGTCCTACGACGGCAAATACATCAAGAGACTGCAGATTCGGGGCGAGCTGCCCCGTCACCAGATTGCGCTGGCCCGATCAACGCGGGTTGGGCCACGCCCGGTCGTCAAGAATTTCATCGCCTTTGCCAGGTGTTATTTCGATCACGTGCCGCAGCCCTGACCACAGGCTGCGCCGCATGGCAAAGGATTGGCTAGAAGCCGACAATCTGGTCGGGCAGCCAGGTGGCGATGGCCGGGAACAAGGCCACCACCAGCAACGTGACGATCTGGAGGGCAATGAAGGGCACCACGCCCTTGCACATCTGCCCGTAGGTCATGTCGGGCGGCGCGATCGATTTGAGATAGAAGATCGAGGAGGCCATCGGCGGGGTCAGATAGCTCGTCTGGATGACGATGATGACCATGGTGCCGAACCAGACCGGATCAATGCCCGCCTGCCGGATGATCGGCGTGAAGAGGGGTACACAGATCAGCACGTTGGCGGTCCAGTCGAGCACGAAACCCAGCAGGAAGACGATGACGAGGAAGAAGATGATGATGCCGGTGTCTCCGAGACCGGCAGCCTCCACCGCGTTGCGGATGAGCTTGGAGCCGCCATTGGCCGCAAAGGTGCCCATGAACATGGTGCCTGCGGCAACGATCAAGAGGATCATGGCCGAGATGCGCACCGTGATGGTCAGCGCCTCGCGCAACATGGAAAGGCTAAAGCGGCCATAGGCGATGCAGAGCAGGATGGCGCCCAGCGCGCCAAGGGACGCGGCCTCGGTCGGCGAGGCGACACCGGCCAGAAGCGAGCCGAGCACGGCAACGATCAGCGCGAAAATCGGCAGCAGCGAGGTCAGTGTCAGCCGCAGTTTTTCTCTCAAGGGCACCGTGCGCATTTCATCGTGCGCGTCGGTCTTTTCCGGTGGCCAGATGAGGCCGTGCAGAATGATGAAGGCGATGAAGAGGGCGATCATCAACAGGCCGGGGAACATCATCGCGGCCAGCAATTCCCCCACCGACATTTGCGCCAGCGAGGCATACATAACAGCGATGACCGACGGCGGAATCATGGTGCCGAGCGAACCTCCGGCACAGATGGTGCCCGCCGTGAGGCTGTTGGAATAGCGGAAGCGCTGCATGGCAGGAATGGCCATCATGCCGATCATCACCTCGACGGCACCGACGACACCTGCCGCCGCCGCAAACACCGCCCCCATGGCAATGGTGGCCACGGCAAGCCCGCCGGGCAGGCGACCGAGCCAGAGCTGCATCACCCTGAACAGGCGTTCGGCAATGCCCGAGCGTTCCAGAATGGCCCCCATCAGCACGAACATGGGAATGGCGGCCAGAATGAAGTTGGTCGCGGCCGAATAGAAGGAGCCATAGAGCTGGGCGAAGACATTCTCGCCAAACACCATGAACCCGGCACCGGCGGAAACCACCGTCAGGGACAGGGAAATCGGGATACCAGCCAGCACCAGAACAAACAGGGCGGGAAACATCAGAGCTGCAATGGACATGGCTTAAACTTTCAGCTGGAAGCTGTCTTTTCCGGTCAGGGTGAACGCGCGCAAGCCTTGCACTGCAAGCTGCAGCGTCAGGGCCACCAGACCAAGGGCGAGCAGGGAATAGAAGGGCCAGACGAGGGGCGCCCACGGGCTGACCATTTCCACCTCATCGGTGGCAAAGGCACGCCAGGCGCGCCGGATGCCGAACCACGCAAGCCCGCCATAGATCGGCGTGAGGAGAAAGACAAAGACCATACCCTCGATCAATGAGCGCAGGCGCAGGGGCATCTTCTGGGCCAGAAAATCGATGCGTACATGGGCATCCTCATGCAGGGCCCATGCCGCACCCAGCACGAACAGCGTGCCGGTGCACATGTAGGAGATATCGAAGGCCCAGAGCGTTGGCGCGTTGAAGACATAACGCGCCACCACCTCGTAGATCATGGAGGCGACCAGACAGAGTGTCACGATCTCTGCAATGCGTGACAGGAATTTTGAGAACAGATCAACTGTCTTGAACAGACCACTCATCGTGCCGCCTCCCTGTTGTTAGTCCTGATTGCGGATCAGGTAGCTGCTTTCGGCAGACCAGTTCTTTTCAAACGCATTGTATTTTTCGAGCAATGCGGCCATTTCCGGCTTGCCTGCCTCTTTCTCGGAGGCTGCCTTCTTGGCGATCCAGTCCTTGCCAGCATCGGAAAGCTGCTGAATGAAATCGGCGTCAAGGGTGATGATTTCATTCTTGCCGGAGCGATAGGTGTCCAGCGCCTTGATGTCCTGGCTGTAGAAATGGATGAGACCTTCCATGGTGGTCATCTCGGCCGCTTTTTCGATCAGTGGCTTCAGGTCGTCGGCGACGGCATCCCAGGTTTCCTGCTTCAGGACCACTTCCCACAGGAAGGTTGGCTGATGGACGCCGGGAACGATGATGTATTTGGCCGCCTCGTGGAAGGCTTCAGGCAGGTTTGCAGACGGAGGTCCCCATTCGATCAGGTCGACGCCCTTGCGCTGCAGCAGGGTGTAGATTTCTCCCGGCGGAACCACGGTCGGCACCGCGCCGAAATATTCCTTCATCACTTCGGCCCACGGGCCGGAGGTGCGGTATTTGAGGCCCTTGAGATCTTCGGCCTTGTGGATCGGCACGTTGGAATGGGCCATGATTTCGGACGAACCGATACCGACGATCAGGCTCTTGAAACCTTCCTTTGCGCGCAGATCGTAGAGCGCTTCCTTGCCACCGTCTTCATAGATCCAGGTGATGTAGGCTTCCGGCCCCATGCCGCCCGGGAAACCGGCGAAAATGGCGTTGATCGGATCCTGATTGACCCGATAGCTCGGGGTGGAATGGCCCGCCTTGATGATTCCGTCCTTGACGCCATCATAGACCTGAAGAGCGGGGACGAGGACGCCAGCACCGAACGGTTCGATTTCAACGCGGCCGCTGGTCAGCAGCTTCACATTGCCTGCGAAGCGTTCAAGGAAGTTGACATAAAAGGGAGAGCCTTCGGGGACAGACGTGGGAATTTGCCAGGTCACTTCCTGTGCCAGCGAAGGTCCCGCTGCCACAAACAAGGAGGCGGCAAGCCCCAGAGCTTTAAGCTGTTTGAACAAGACAATGTTCTCCTGTGGTAAGCGAGTCTTGGGTGCCCGCTTTCTGGAAGGGGGGAGAGTTCCGAACAGTGGGAACTCTGGAAGAGTACTTACGGGAAAACCGTAGGCTAAAAAATATTTATTGTCGACACATAAAATACAAATTTTCACAAACATGACCAGAAAGTGAATATTTTCAAATGACGGGGCCGAAATGGCCCTGTGAGTATTCTTTCCGCAGCGGCGCCAGCGGATTGATTCCAGGCGGCGAGAGGTGCGTCGATTGGCTTCGTCCGGCCTAAGGGTACAGACTGCTGCAAAGATGGACACTGCGGGAGTGTGGGGCGGGCGATGGAGAAGGAAAGCGCGTAGGGCACATAAAAAAAGCCTGCGGCATGGAGACCGCAGGCTTCGGGGGACTGTTCTTGTTTGGCTTCGGGCAGATGATCAGCTCAGATAGCGTTCTGCCAATCTTGCCCACATGGCAGCGCCTGTTGTCAGGCTGTCATCGTTGAAGTCATAGGCAGGATTGTGCAACATGGCGGAGTTTTCGCCGTTGCCAAGGCGGATGAAACAGCCGGGCATGCACTCCTGATAGTGCGAGAAATCCTCGCTGCCGGGGATGAGATGGCAAAGTTCGACCTTGCCTTCCCCGATCATTTCTTCGACGGCCTTTTTGGCAAATTCCGTCTCTGCGGGTGCATTGTCGACGACTGGATGACCTTCATCGAACTCGATGGTCGGTTCAGCCCCCCAGCATGCGCACTGCGTTTCGACAACGGTCTTGATCCGCTCTTTCAGCTTGGCCCGCACTTCCGCGGAGAAGGAGCGCACGCTCAGCTCCATGGTGGCCTGCTGGGCGATGACATTGGCAGCGGTGCCGCCATTGATCGTGCCCACCGTGACCACTGCGGTCTGGGTGGAATCAATGCTGCGGGAAACGATGGTCTGCAGGGCCATCACGATGGCAGAGGCGCAGACGATCGGGTCGATGCACAGATGGGGACGGGAGGCATGGCCTCCCTTGCCCTTGATCGTGATGAAGACCGTATCGGAGGCTGCCATCAGGGGGCCGGGGCGCATAAGGATGGTGCCTGCCGGCGCGCCCGGATGATTGTGCAGTCCGAAGATTGCATCACAAGGGAAACGCTCGAACAAGCCGTCCTTCATCATGGCAACAGCGCCGCTTGACTTGGCGGATTCCTCCGAGGGCTGGAACACGAGATTGAGCGTGCCGGAGAAGTTGCGGGTGCGCGCCAGATACTGTGCAGCGCCCAGCAACATGGTCGTATGGCCGTCATGGCCGCAGGCGTGCATCACACCGGGGACCGTGCTGGCATAATCAAGTCCGGTTTCCTCGGTGATGGGCAGGGCATCCATGTCGGCACGGATGGCGACGGAGCGGTTTCCGTCGCCGACGCGCAGCCGGCCGACGACCCCGTGGCCGCCAACATTGCGGAAGACTTCATAGCCCCATGCCTCGAGTTTATCGGCGACAAAGGCTGCCGTTTCTTGCTCTTCCCCCGAAAGCTCCGGGTGGGCATGCAAGTGATGCCGGATGGCAATCAGTTCGTCTTTTGCCGGTTCAAGATCGGCGATCGTGGCGAGTTTATCCATTGGAACGAGATGCCGGAGGCACCTTCCTCTTAAAGCTGACTTTCGGGACCGCGTGACAAGGCTAGAGCTTGTCGCGTTCATTTGCATTCACTTGACTTGCGCTAACTATTTGTACGGGCGCGAATTCTTTTCGATAAATCGATGCCGATTTAACGGAACGCGCGCTAGATGAAACGCGACAGGAATGCCTGTGTCCGGGCATGTTGCGGCTTGACCAGAACATCCTCCGGCTTGCCCTGCTCGATGACGTAGCCGCCATCCATGAAGACAACACGATCCGCAGCCTCACGGGCGAAGCCGATTTCATGGGTCACCACGATCATCGTGAGGCCCTGAGAGGCCAGATCACGCATCGTGGCCAGCACCTCGCCAACCAGTTCCGGATCTAGCGCCGATGTCGGTTCATCAAACAGCAGGATCTTCGGTTTGATGGCCAGAGCACGTGCAATGGCCACCCGCTGCTGCTGGCCGCCGGAGAGCTGGCCGGGATAAGCGTTGAGCTTTTCCGACAATCCCACCTTGGCAATCAGTTCCCTGGCGGTTTCGATGGCCTCGGCCTTGTTGACCCGATGCACACCGACCGGTGCCTCGATGACATTCTGCAGAACCGTCATGTGCGGGAACAGGTTGAAGCTCTGGAAAACCATGCCCATCTTGCCCCGTTGCCGGGCGATGGCGGCATTGGGCAGGGCGACGAGCTTGCCGTTCTTGAGCTGATAGCCGATCTGTTCTCCATCAACTTCGATGAAGCCCTTGTCGACATGTTCAAGCCGGTTGATGCAGCGCAGGAAGGTGGACTTTCCCGATCCGGACGGCCCAAGGATGGCGACCACTTCGGACGGGGCAACATCGAGATCGATGCCCTTGAGCACTTCATTGTTGCCAAAGGACTTGTGCAGGTTGCGTGCACGCAAGATGGGGCTGGTCATTTTGCGTCCTCTTCTGTTGTCTTGGCGTCATCTGATGTGCTGCGGGCAGCATGCATCGAATCCCCGCGCGAATAGTAGCGCTCGATGTGGGACTGGGCGTAGCTGAGGATCGAGGTGATGAGCAGATACCAGAGCACGGCGACCATCAACAGGGGGATGACCTCGAATGTGCGATTGTAGATCGACTGGACCGAATAGAGCAGATCGGCCATAGCGATCACCGACACCAGAGAGGTTGCCTTGATCATGTTGATGAACTGGTTGCCGGTTGGCGGCACGATGGTCTTCATGGCCTGCGGAATGATGATCCGCCACAGGGCGCGCATCGGCTTCATGCCGAAAGCCTCGGCGGTTTCCCGTTGGCCACGAGGGACTGACAGCAGACCGCCGCGAATGATCTCTGCCATGTAGGCCGCCTCGTTGAGGGCAAGGCCGATGATGGCGGCAGTGATCGGGGTGATCACTGCATTGGCGTCCCATTGGACCAGACTGGGCCCGAACGGGATCTTGAGCGCGATCTTGGGGAACAGGAAAGACAGGTTGTACCAGATGATCAACTGGACCAGCAGCGGGGTGCCGCGGAAGATCCAGACATAGGCGTTGGACAGGCCGCGGGCCAACGGATCCTTCGACATGCGGCCGATGGCAATCGGCAAGCCGAGAACCACACCGATCAGCATGCTGACGACGGCCAGCCAAAGGGTGACCCAGAGGCCCTGTAGCACCGTTTCATTGAAAAAATAATGTCCGACCGTCGGCCATCCGAAGTTCTTGTTCGTGGCCACGGTCAATGCAAAGTCGGAGCCAAAAAGCAGCACGACCACCCAGAGGATGATCTTGCTCTTTGGCAAAGGAAGATGCGCCCCAGCGACATCGCGCAGGGAGTCTTCCGGACTGTCTTGCAATTCAGGCAGGGGCGCAGTCTTCATCTTTACAGAGCCTCGCCGAGATTCATGCCGATTTCATCGATCATGTTGTTTTCGAGGCCCCATTTTTTCATGATCTCTTCATAGGTGCCATTGTCCTTGAGGATCTTGATGGCTTCTTCGAGAACCGGGCCGAGCGGGGAATCCTTCGGTACCACTGCGCCCTGGAACAGGCGCGGGAAGCCGTTGGCCTTGCCGATGCCAGCCAGTTCGAGCTGACCTTCGGAGGTCTGCACGAAATAGGTCAGAGGAGCCTGGGAAGAGAAGAAGGCGTCAGCACGGTCGGCACGAACGGCCATGATGGAGGTCGGCTGGTCGGTGAAGGACTTGATGTCGATCGCGGTCTTGCCTTCGTCTTCGCATTTCTTGGACTGGGCGATGATGACGCGTTCTGCGGAGCCACCGGACATCACGGCAATGCGCTTGCCACATACGGTGGACAGGTCGTCAATATTCTGCGGGTTGCCTTTCTGCACGGCGAAGACCACGAATTCGTTCACCCAGTCGACAAAGTCGTTGGAGGTGCGGCGTTTCGGGAAGTCACCGATGGGGCCCATGGCGAACTGGTAACGGTCTGCTGCGATACCGCTGAGGACTGCGGAGAGGCCGGCAACCGATGCATGGGAGATTTCTACGCCAAGGATTTCACCAACTGCGTGCGACAGGTCTGCCGTGGCGCCGGTCAGCTTGGTGCCTTCCACGAATTCATACGGAGGGAAGGAGCCGTTGTTGACTGCGACCATCTTGCCGGATTCCTGGATGGAAGCGGGCAGTTTTGCATGCAGGTCCTTGTTCATTGTCTGGGCTGCCTGAGCGGAAACAGACAGCATGCCGGCAAGAAGGGTCACGCTAAGAAGGGAAGTCTTTTTCATGGGAATATTCCTCTATTGGGTGATTGGTTGTTTTTACTATTTTTTGACAGGGAATACTTCATCAATGTTGAGACGACGGCCAAGAATGGCCTGATCGTACATTTCATCGATGAAGTCGTTGATCATTTTCCGGTTTGCCTCGATGCCGCTGTCGCCCCAGGTTGATGGCAGCAGAGAAGCGGTCTCGATCAGATCGGACATGAAGAATGGTGTGGTGTCGGCATAGCGGATGCGTTTCTGCATCCAGACATCACGGGACTGGTCCAGCAGGTCGCTCAGTTCCTGAGCTGCCCATGGATGCTCTTCCAGAAGGGCCGAATTCATGGTCAGGACATGAATGCCCGGCACATAACCGACGGTCTGGAAATAATCTGCCTGACTGGCCGAAAGATTCGGCAGCAACTGGCGGAACTGGGACGATGCTTCAAAGAAGCCCTTGGGCATGAATGGCGTGAAGACGACATCCAGCCATCCTCTGGCCAGCGAGTCCATCATTGGCTCTTCATCGGGCATTGCTTCGATGCGGCCGGGCATTCCGAAGCCGTCGAGGCGGTCCTGAATGGGGTGGCCATCGGTAAGACGTCCGGCGTACCAATAGGCATCTTCGGTGTTGATGCCTTTGGAGCGCAGGATCATCCGGGTCCAGACGTTGCCGGAGTCTCGCCATCCCGTTACGCCAATCCGTTTGCCGCGCAGATCCTCGATGCTGGTCAGGCGGCTGTCCTTGCGGGTCAGGATGCACTGATGACGGAAGCCGCGCATCAGGAAGTTCGGGATGGCCGTGTTCTTGTGGTTACCTGCTTCGACCGCTGACAGATGGCGGCTGAAGGAGGTTTCGAACGCATTATAGGGCGTGTCGTCGCTCAGACTGTCGGGCAATGTGCCCACGCGGAACAGTTTGAGATCCAGCCGGGGAGATGAAACCTCTCCCAAAGCCAGCGGGGACATATAGTCCCAGTCTCTTACGGCGAGCCGAATTTCTAGTGTCATTGGAAGCCCTCATATTAGCACTTTGTATTAGGATTAGGGCTTCAAACAGTCTTCATCAAATGTTATTATGCACCTAAACATTAAAAAGAATGTACTGATGCAAAACATCGATTCAGAAACACTTGCGGGTCACCTGAAGGACCGGAGCGCAACCGGAATAGCTCGGGATACTGCCACTTTGGTGCGCAATGGGGTGTTGCCGGTCGGCGCCCGGTTGCCGTCCCTGCGTGATCTCGCCTATGAGCTGAAGATCAGTCCCAGCACGCTGTCTCAGGCCTGGAAGGAATTGCGACGGCTGCGCGTCCTGACAGGGCGCGGGCGCAATGGAACCTTTGTGACCGGATCGAGCTTTGCCCCGCGGCCGTCCCGCGTTTCGGCGCAGGGACATTTTGAGCGCATCGCGCTCAACCTCTCCGTTGCCGTGCCTGACATGAAGCTGCTGCCGCCGCTCGGCGAGGCGCTCGATTATGGCACCCATGCCGAGGGGCTCAACAGCTATGTGCGAGTCCGCATCCTGCCAGAGCTCGAGAGGGTGTTGCGTCCCTTGTGGCCGAACAACGCGGCTTCCATGCTGGCAACAAATGGTGGCTACAACGCACTCTACACGGCGCTGCATGCGCTGGTCCCGCCAGGCTCCGTGGTTGCGGTCGAGGCTCCTGTTCCGATGCGCATTCTCGACATTCTCGAGGATTTGCGGGTTTCGATCCTGCTGGTCGAGAATGACGACCATGGGCCGACCCCCCAGTCGCTGCATGCCATACTCAAGGAAAACCCTTCGGTCTTCATCCTGCAACCGCGCATCAGTGCCGTTACCGGCCTGTTCTTGCACCCCGACCGCATGCAGGAATTGGGCGACATCCTATCCAAGAGTGACGCGCTGATCATCGAGGATGATGGGCTGGGTGATATCTCGCTGGCACCGCCCCAGTCCCTGGGGGACCGGTTCCCTGACCGGACCATTCACATCCGGTCCTTCTCCAAGGCCTATGGCCCAGACCTGCGCATGGCCGTGTTGTCCGGCTCGGAGTATCTGGTCGAGCAGATCCAGTCCTATCGGGCCTTCAGCGCCGCCTGGACCAGCCGGATCTTGCAGGCTGCCGTCTCGTGGCTGCTGCAGGATGATGAGACCCAACGGCTCGTTGCAACGGCGACCAAGACCTATCGAGACCGGCGCAATCTGCTGGCGCGGCATTTGCGGGACTGCGGGGTTGATGTTCCGGACGGGGCGGGGCTTTGCCTTCTGGCACCCGTGCATTCGGAAACCTTCGCCCTGATCACCTTGGCCGCCCACGATATTGCGGCGCTGCCGGGGTCCCGCTTCTCGATGCATGAAACCGGGCATATCCGGCTCGGGACGGGGCGCCTTGAACCACACGAGATCGAACGGCTGGCGCATGTGTTCAAACTGTCGGCCAGCGAGCCCTTCATTCTGAGTCCGGATCCCTGAGGCCCGGTCCGTAGCAAAGCCCGCAGTCCTGTAGGCCTAGCATTGGACGGGCACCCGTTGTGATTTTCAAAAAAATCAGGGCTCGCAACGGGATGAAACCACGTTGCGAGCCCTGACACTCCGCTGTCCAGCGAAAATCGACTTATTGCATTGTTGCAAGCAGATCGTTCACCTGTTGCAGACTGCCCAGTTCCGTGCCCGGCAGGGAGGCTGTTGCGGCGCCACAGGCTGCACCGAACCGGACTGCGTCCGCCAGACTGTCGCCGCGATTGAGGCTGAAGACCAGTCCGGCCACGAGGGAATCTCCTGCGCCGGTCGGGTTCTTCTCGACTATCTTCGGGCTGGAAATGGTTGCGGCTCCTCCATCGGTCGAGAAGGCAACCCCGTCCTTGCCGAGCGAGATGACCACCTGTTTTGGGCCGAGGCCGCTGATCTGTTCAATGCAGGCAGAAGCGGGCAGAGTGGTGTCACCTAGGATTTCCTGTGCTTCTTCCAGATTGGGTTTGACCAGCGTTGGCCCTGCTGCTGCAGCGAGACGCAAGGCTTCGCCACTGGTATCGAGCAGAACATGGCCTCCGGCACTCTGGATGATCTCGACCAGACGGCCATAGGCATCCTTGCTGACACCTTGTGGCAGGCTGCCGGCCAAGACCCACCAGTCACCGGCAGCGGCCTTTTCCCTGACGCGATCGAGAAGGGCGTCGAACTCGCCTTGCGACACCGACGGACCGGGGTCGTTGACCTTGATGTGGTTACCCTCGTCGGCAGCAACGAAGCTCACGTTGGTGCGGGTTTCCCCGGCAATCGGCGTGAAGTCGACAGCGATGCCGAGCGAATCCATCTGCGCCTCAATCCATTCCCCGCTCTTGCCGCCGGTAAAGCCCATGGCAGTGCTGACGAACCCGAGATTCTTCAGCATTCGGGACACATTGAGGCCCTTGCCACCGCAGTCCTTGCGACTGTCGGTGGCGCGGTTGACCTCGTTGAACCGCAAGGAACTGGCGGTCAATTCCAGATCGACCGCAGGGTTCAGGGTGAGCGTGTAGATCATTACGCAGCCTCGAAGTGCTTCAGCAGCGCCTTTTCGGCTTCCTTGGTCCAGACATTGCCGGAACCGAGATGCTTGGCGACGTCAGGCAGTTTTTCCTGCAACTCATCAAGCCCCATCAGAGGCAGGTCCATGATCTGCGGGAAGATCACAATCTTGCCCGGATATTTGCTGTCCATCATGGCCTCAATGCCGTCACGGGCCACATTCATGCCGCCGATCGCTGCAACGCAGACAGCGGGAGCCAGATTGCCGGCAAGGGTGTTTTCCATGACCATGGTCTGGTCGTGGATCGTCAGACCGGAGGTGCCGGTAAGCTGCATGTTGTTGAGATAGACAGAGCTGAGGTCGATCTTGGCCAGAGTGCCATTGGGGACACCGGCGAAGAACACCAGCATGCCGTCCGGAGCGCTCATCTTGGCCGAATCTTCCATGATCTGGCCGTTCGGAACGCAGACCACGACGTCATCTGCGCCAGCACCGTCGGTCAGTTGCATGACATAGTCGGTGAGGGCGATGTCGGAGGTCATCGGGTTGAAGGAGAGCAGTTCGCGACCATTGGCCTCGGTGAGGGGCTTGAGGCGAGAGGTGACTTCTTCGAGGCGCTCGTCATTGATGTCCGTGACGATGACCCGTTTCGGGCCGTTGACCATTTCAATGGCCCGCTGGACATGCATCTGACCCATCGGGCCACCGGCGCCGACAAACACGGCCGTGCCACCCTTGTGCAGGTCGCAGCGGTTGCGGGCTTCGCCGTAGGAGTCGCTGATGTCGGTGCCGTTGTTGCCGATGAAGGCGATATAGTCATAGTGCAGGCGACCGACGTCGGTGTTGACCGGACCGTCCAGTTTGTTGGTGCCGATCATGTTGAGCGTGCCGCGACGGGCGATCAGGCGAGCCACTTCGGTGACCTGTTCGGCCGATTTCGGCTCCAGCAACACGATGTCGTCGAAGCCTTTGCCATCGGTGAACTCCTTGGCAAGCGCGTCATAGTCGGCCACGGTGAGGCCATTGCGCTCGACGACGGTCTTGCCGGTCTTCTCGGCCAGTGCCTTGATCTCGGCAGGGGCGTCGGTCAGGATGATGGTGCCTGCGGCGTCAAGGCCTTTGGAGAACTGGTAGGTTCTTTCAAGCGAGGGCTGACCGATGAGCCAGAGAGTGCCGCCATCCTTGGGATCGAGCCGACGACGCTGGGTGTAGGAAGCCCAGACGCAACCCCATGGCTCCAGCAGGGCGGCTTCGGCGATGCCCATGGTTTCCGGCACCTTGAGCAGGCAGACCCCGTGGTCGGTTTCCATCATTTCCTTGCCGATCAGATGATACTGGATGAGACCGCCCGGAATGGTATAGCCATAGGCGGTGCTCATGCCATTCTGATAGATGTCGGGCTGCACGGCATAGCGCTCGCCAGCCGAGAACTGGTCCTGCAGCTTGTCGCCCACTTCCAGAATGGTCAGCACGGCTTCATGACCCAGACGGCCCGGTTCCTTCTTCAGGTCGCGGTTGTAGAGCTTGGGGTGGCTGCCGCCCTGCTTGATCAGCTTCACATCCGAAAAACACAGGCCGACCGCTTCGACGCGGACCAGCAACTGATCGTCATTCGGGGTGGGGACGTTGATTGACTCCGGGTGGCCATCCTTGCCGATGTTCTCGAGGCCAGGGCCATACATGTTCCAGGTCCAGTTCGGAGTGTTTACTTGTTTGTACTCACTGTGGTTTGTCATCACCAAACTCCTTCGTACCGTTTTTGGCCGTTTCCGGTCATTGATCCGTATCGCGAATGATTGTCTTGACCTCTTCGGGCGTGCCCGCCTGAAGGGCTTTCTGAACGAGGCTCTCGAGCTGGGAACGGTCGACCGAGCGTACCAGTTCCTTGAGGGCAGGAACGTTTACCGGGCTGACCGAAAGTTCCTTGACGCCGAGGCCTATGAGGATTTTTGCAAAGTCTGGTTCTGCAACAAGGTTGCCGCAGACGCCGACCCATTTGCCTGCTGCGTTCGCAGCCTTGGTCGTCATGGCGATCATGTGCAGCAGGGCGGGACTGTAGTTGTCCTGCGGCATCAGCAGATCAGGGTTCATGCGATCCATTGCCAGCGTATATTGCGTCAGGTCATTGGTGCCAATCGAGAAGAAATCAGCCTCTCTGGCGAAATGCTCGGCCAGCAGGGCGGCAGATGGCACTTCGATCATCATGCCAAGCGGCAGTTCCGGAGCACCTACGGCCTGACGGACTTCCTGAGCGAGAGCCTTGGCCTGCTGGAACTCGTTGAGGGCACTGATCATCGGGAACATGATGTGAATGCCTGTCGATCCCAACTCTTCCGCCTGTGCCTTGGCCACCCGATAGATGGCTTCAAGCTGGCGCTTGAAGATGTCCGTGTGACGCAGCGAAAGACGAATGCCGCGCACGCCGAGGAAGGGGTTGTCCTCCTTCGGCTGCTTGAGCCAGCTGACCGGCTTGTCGCCGCCGATGTCGGAGGTGCGCACGATCAGCGTCTGGGTGCCGATCGATCTGGCGATTTTTGCCAGCTCCGCGGCCTGTGTTTCGACGTCGGGTTCTGCCTTGGCAGTTTCGAAGAGAAATTCCGTTCGCAGAAGCCCGACGCCGGAGCCACCATGTTGCGATACCTTGTCCGCATCAGCCGCCGAGGAAATATTGCAGACCACCTCGATTTCGGCCCCATCGCGCGTGATGGCGGGCTCGTCCTTGCTTGCAAATTCACGTTCCTGCACCCGATGCCATTGATGGATGCAGTCTTCTACCTGCCGGATGGTTTCGGCATCCGGGGAGAGGATCAGAAGGTCGCTCTGAGGGGCAACAGCTATGGCTTCCCCTGCCTTGACCGTTGCCAGCAGTTCGCTGCCGACCCCGACAAGAGCCGGCAGGCCGAGAGCGCGGGCCAGAATGGCCATGTGACTCGTTGCCCCGCCAAGCTCGGTGCAAATGGCACGAACCGGCTTCTTGCTCAGCTCGGCCGTTTGGGACGGTGTCAATTCCTTGGAGATCAGCACGAAGGGGCGGTCTGGCCATGTCAGTTCTGTCCGGCCACCCTGCAGGATGGTGATCACCCGGCGACCCACGTCACGCAAGTCTGCGGCACGGGCGCGAATGCGTTCGGCAGCGCTGGATTCCATGACACTGGCTTCGCGGTCGATGGTCTGTTGCCAGGCCCATGCGGCGCTGGCGCCGTCGTCCAGATGCTTTTGTGCTTCGGTGAGTATGTTAGTGTCTTTGAGCAGCTCGGCCTGAGCCAGGAAGATGACGGCTTCAGCGGGTGACCGCGCAGCAACTTCTTCCTTCACGGCGAGCAACTGCTCGTGCGCCTGTTGCAGGGCTGCGTCAAGCAGGCCGCGTTCGTGGGCGGAGCCCGCGCCTTCCTTGCCGATGTGGAACTCCGTGGCGCTGTCAAGAATGAAGGCGTCAGCCAGCGCAATGCCCGGAGAGGCGGGGATGCCTCTGAGCAGGGCACGGCCTTTGGGATTGGTGAGTTCGAGCAGTTCGTCGAGTGGCTGATAGTCGTTGTTTGTCGCGCCAGAGCCTTCTACAGGGTCGAGACCCTTGGCGATGGCGGCGGCAATCTGATCGACGGCTTCTTGCGCTCTGGGGCCCGTAGCCGAGACCTCGATGCTGTCGCCATGGACTATGCCGAGGGAAAGCAGGCGGGTCATGGAGTCCATTTTGGCCTGCAGCTCGCCTCTGGTCAGCCAGATGTCTGTGTCGGCAAACTCTTCTGCCATTTGCACCAGGATCGTTGCCGGGCGCGCATGCAGACCCGCTGCATCGACGATCGCACAGCTGGTGCTGGCGTCAAATTCGGTTACCAGAGCCTCGGTCGATCTGGTCGGCAGGGACTGCCCCAATGCTTCGGCTATGGCACCTGCGTCAGCTTCTGTTCCCAGATGGGAGGCCAGCGCTTCGTCCATGACGACGCCGGTCAGCTTTTGCAGGACTTCGTTATGTTCATTTCCTGCCGCTGCGATGCCGACCGCCAGAAACACCCTGTCGCCCTTGTCATTCCAGACAACCCCTTCAGGGATCTGGACAATGACCACCCCGGTCTTGGTGACCAGAGATTTGGCTTCATTGACCCCATGTGGAATGGCGATGCCATTCATCAAATAGGTGCTGACGGCCCGCTCGCGAGCTTCCAGCGCCTCCAGATAGTCGGAAGAGACGTAGCCCTTCTCCAGCATCTTGGCGGCGATGAGTGCCAGTGCATCCTTGCGGCTTTCAACCTTCTGATCGATCAGAATGGCGTCGGCCTCGATTTTGAAAGAACTGGCAGTTTGCTCTGCGGAGGCCTGCTCCGTTGCCGACGCGGTGGTCGGCTCCGGAGCTGGCTTGGTCTCCGTTTCGGCCTTCGCAGGAAGGCCGAAACGTTTGGTTAGTCTAGAAAACATGGGTTTCCCTCATTGGTCGCTAGGTGTGACTAGACCAGCTTTTTCACCAGATCATCGTAGAAAGCACTGTCCATGAAGTTGCCAATGCTCAAGTGAAGGGCGGACGGCAGTTTCTGTTGAGCCCGAGCCGTCAGCTCTCTCTGGGTGATGACAATGTCAGCCTCATCAAGATCATTGATCGCCTGGTTGGTGACTTCAATGTCGAGCTTGGCTTCCTTGACCTTGTTGCGCAGGACCGAGGCGCCCATTGCGGAGGAGCCCATGCCAGCGTCGCATGCCACGATGATGCGTTTGACATTCTCGTAAGCACCAGCCTGATCGGCAATCGGAGCTGCCATGCCTTTTGCTTCAGCCTTGCTCGCTGCAACCCGTTCCTTGGCTGCTTCAAGATCGTCTTCGCCTTCCATGCTTCCGCGAATGATGAAAGCACTGATCGCGAAGGAGACTGCTGCGGCAACCGCGATGGATGCCAGGGTCAGGACTACACCCATGCCCTTGGTAGACATCAGGATTTCAGCGAAGATGGAACCCGGCGAAGGAGGACCTACGAGGCCGTTGCCCATGATCATGTTGAAAGCGAGACCAGCCATGCCGCCGCCGATGACAGCGATGATCAGGCGCGGTTTCATCAGTACATATGGGAAGTAGATCTCATGAATACCACCCAGGAAGTGAATGATGGATGCGCCATAGGCGGATTTCTGGGCTGCGCCCTTGCCAACCAGCATGTAGGCAAGCAGAACGCCAAGGCCCGGTCCGGGGTTGGTTTCGATCAGATAGTAGATGGACTTGCCGAATTCGGAAGACTGCTGGGCACCGAGTGGCGTGAAGACGCCATGGTTGATCGCGTTGTTGAGGAACAGGATCTTGGCTGGCTCAACAATGATGGAAACCAGCGGCAGCAGGCCCTGTTCAACGATCCAGCCTACGCCCGAGCCGAGCGTCTTGGTCAGAACGGCAACCACCGGGCCCATGACCAGATAACCGATGATCGCGGTGATCATGGCGATGATGCCGAGGGAGAAGTTGTTGACCAGCATTTCAAAGCCCGGCTTGATGCGGTGATGAATGCGTTTGTCAAACTCCCGGATTGCAATGGCGCCGAGCGGGCCTGCAATCATGGCACCAAGGAACATAGGGATGTCGGCACTGACAATCACACCCATGGTGGTGATTGCACCAGCGACGGCACCGCGGTCCTTGTGGATCATCTTGCCGCCGGTATAACCGATCAGCAGGGGCAACAGGTATTTGATCATCGGTCCGACGAGAGCGGCAAGGCTCTCATTGGGCCACCAACCTGTCGGGATGAAGAGGGCGGTGATGAAACCCCAGGCGATGAAGGCGCCAATGTTTGGCATCACCATGGCACTGAGGGTCCGTCCCAGGGACTGGACGCCCGTTTTCAGATTGTTCTCTCGCATTAATTCCTCCCTAGAGAAGCTTTGAACAATTTAGGTAAGCGTGAAATTCAAACTCTTCTGAATGACCTCGGCGTCTTCTGCGACCTTCCAGACGGACGTCACGTCAGGCGTGCGGATCAAAAGCGCGAGCGCGCCGAAAATCTTGCTCTGCTCGGCTCGAATGGTTGCTGCGGCCTCACCTTTGGGCACTGCGCTGAAAACGACGAATGTCACGTTTTCACTGTTGCCGTGCCAGGTCAGATCCGGCTCGGCCACCCGAATGAAGCAAAGGGCAGGGCCGTTGATATGGTTCGTGACGACGTGCGGAATGGCGGTGTCGTGGCCGGCAAATGTGCTGACCAGGCCTTCACGTTCCATAATGTCATGATAGAGACCAGACGGATCATCTGTCTTGCCGATGTCTTTCAGCTTGAAGCAGATGTTCTGGATGATTTCCTCTCTTGCAGTGCCGGGGAAATCGAGCCAGATGGACTCACGTTCCACCTTTATAGCCACCGGTCACTCTCCCCTCGCTGTCTTTGTTCTTCCCCGAAAAAGACCTGCGAGAACTGCATGCGATTACGACTCGTCATGTCAATTTCCTCCCTCGTACTCAAGGCATCTCATAAAAGGTAATCAAAAGCAATCAAAAATGATCATGGTGATCATAAAAATTTGACGCTTTGCCGGTTATACTGTATTCGTAAATCAAAGGACTCTACACGCATTCAGGGATAATCATGTTGGCGCAGATCAGGCAAAGGAAACTGCTGGAACATCTCGGGGAAGTCGAGGTTGCAACGGTAAGGCAGCTTGTGGAAGCCCTTGATAGTTCCCCTGCCACGATCCGAAGAGACATTAACCTGCTCAACAATCTAGGGAAGTTGCGGAAGATTCGAAATGGTGCAGAACGGATTTCTGCGGCCCAGTCTTCTGAGCTTGCTCATTTTGATGATCATTTCATGATCAGGAGTGATCAATCTGATCATGAAGCCTATTATGAGGCTCACCGGATCGCTGAACAGGCGGTAAAGCTGTGTAAAACCAAAGACAGCATCTATATCGGCACGGGCTCCATTGCCTGTCTGATGAGCCGGTATCTGCTCGACAGCACGATACAGGTCTATTCGAATTCCGTGCCGCTGATTATCAAGTTGCTCTCGGCTTCCTATCCGCATCTGGTGGTGTTGGGCGGCCAGCATATCGAGAGCCAAGGGATCCTTGTCTCTCCGCCTTCGAAGTTGAATTTCCAGGGTCATTATCTCATCGTTGATGCCGATGGCCTGAGCGAGGTCGGGCTGACCAAGTCGGCGATGTTGGCCTATATGGAAGAGAAGCGCATGCAGCGTCATGTCGACAAGGTCGTGGCGCTGGTCAGTTCGGACAAGATCGGCGTCGACAGCGGCATTCCGGTCTTCGATCTTGATGAGATCGATATCGTGATCACCGGCAAGGACGCCGATCCCAAGGTGCTTGATATGCTCAGGGCCAAAAACATCGAGATCTACACGGTCTAGGCCTGACTGCTTACTGACTGCTCTCTGGCGGCTTGAGGCTGCGTGAGGGCCGGGTGATCAGATGTGATCATTCTGCTGTCGGTCTCATTGGATCAATCAGAGACTTTGCAGGCAAACATGCCGGGAATGAGGGGCGTAGCGATTACGCTTTTTACTTGAGGCTGTGCTCTGTGGTGCCTGTCTGTCGCCGCTTCACCCTGATCTCGGGTAAGGGGCTGTTGCCGGCATTGTCCGATGTTGCGAGAAAGAACTCTATCCGTCTCAGAACCGGCTTGGTTGATGCTGTCGTTTGCGGGGGAATGCGGCTATGTGGCTGCGTTCGCTGACCGTGGGAACACGATGCGTTGCACGCCTTGGCCTCAGGCCAATGTCAGCGGATGTCTGTATTGATGGGCGAAATTTTGATCGCGAAGGTGGTCAGGGCTTTTCTGTAGCCGTCTTCGCCAGTCTCAAGGCCTTGAGGCGGGCGTTCTTTTCGCGGACCTTGTTGGTCTGCTCTTGAGCGTCGGTGAGGTCTTCCCGCAAGGACTTGGGTCCCATGGAAAACAACTTTTCGGCAGCAAGTCTGTCTCGTTTGTTCACGATTTGCCCCTAAAACTATAAAACCGAGGCCAGCATTAAAACGCTGGCCTCGGCTTGAAATTAGTCAACCAGCTGAAGGTTAACAGCAGAAACCTTGCCGTTGCGGCCGGTTTCGAGCTCGTAGGAGACCTTCTGGCCTTCATTGAGGGTGGAAAGACCGGAACGTTCAACAGCAGAAATGTGAACGAAAGCGTCCTTGCCACCTTCTTCTGGCTCGATGAAGCCGTAGCCTTTGGTGGTGTTGAAGAATTTTACGGTACCAGTAGACATGGAATTCTGTTCCTTGAAGTAGTATCATCGCTCGCGACATGCGGCGACACGGCAGCCTTAGAATCGAATGCTGGCCGGAACGGAACAGTATTACGAAATCAATTAGCTACCGCTTTATATCGCCGAATGCTTAAAAAATCCAGATTATTTTTTGGGAGTAGGAGTCCCAAAACGCTGTTTGATTGGCTCTTTTCTCTTCTTTCCTCAAGAAAAATTTTTTTGACTAGGCGTCTTGACAAAAACAGCGGCTCAGAGGCCGCTGTTTTCTTGATTTATATTGCCTTGTCAAAAACCGGCGCTCAGGCGGCGTTGCGCGAGCGTGCGTTTTTGCCCTGACGGTTGCCCCAGCGCTTGCCTGCAGGCTTGCCCGTTGCGTTGCTGTTGCCTGCTTCTGCCTTGACGGGGCCGCGTCTTTTTTTCTTGCCGAAGGCTGGCTTGTCACCACGCGGGGCAGAAGGGGGCGTGCCTTCAAGGGGAGACCAGTTGTCTGCGGACTTGTTGTTCCGTGCGTTCCTGTCGGTGCGCGCGGTCTGCTGGGCAGGAGCCCTGCCGCGGTTTCTCTTCCGGCTTTTGGGCGGGGTGTCAGGAACCTCGATGTCCAGCGGTGAATAGGTGTCAGACTGTTCGGCCTGCAGCTTGTTGCCGATCAGCTTCTCGATTTCTCTCAGCAATTTCACTTCGGACGGATCGCACAGGGAAATGGCGGTTCCGCTGCGTCCGGCACGGGCCGTGCGACCGATGCGATGGACATAGGCTTCCGGCACTTCGGGCAGTTCGAAGTTGACCACATGGGAGACATCGTCGATGTCGATGCCGCGGGCGGCAATGTCCGTGGCGACCATGATCTTGATCTCGCCCGACTTGAAGCTGGCAAGCGCACGCACCCGCTGTCCCTGGCTCTTGTTGCCATGGATGGCGGTGGCTGCAAGACCGGCGCCCTGAAGATGCTGGCTGACGCGATCGGCGCCACGCTTGGTGCGGGTGAAGACAATCGCCCGTTCCACTTCGGTTGCCGACAGGATTGACGTCAGGGCATGCCGCTTCGAGGCCTGATCGAGAAGCTGGACGCTTTGGGCGATCCGCTCGATCGGGCGGGCAACCGTGGCGACTGCAACTTCCACCGGGTCAGTCTGGAAATCCCGGCCGAGGGCCTTGATCTGGGCAGGCATGGTGGCCGAGAACAGGGCGGTCTGCCTTTTCTTCGGCAGCTGCTTCATGATGCGACGAATGTCCGGAATGAAACCGAGATCCAGCATGTGGTCGGCTTCGTCAAGCACGACATAGCTGGTTTGGCTGAGGGTCACATAGCCGTTGTTCAAGTGGTCGAGCAGGCGACCGGGCGTGGCCACAATGATGTGGCTGCCGCTGGCCAGCTTGCGGATCTGCGGGCCGGGTTTGACACCGCCGACGATGATGCTGACCGAAACGCGCATGTGCTTGCTGTATTTACGGATGTTTTCGGCAATCTGGGCGACAAGTTCACGAGTTGGCGCGAGGATCAGGGCCTCTGCCGCTTTCGGATTCGGACGTTTGTCGTTGCGAGCCAGACGGTCGAGGATTGGCAGGACGAAAGAGGCGGTCTTGCCGGTGCCCGTCTGGGCGATTCCGAGGATGTCATTGCCAGCCATGGCAACGGGAATGCCTTGGGTCTGAATCGGGGTGGGCTGGGTGTAGCCTTCGGCTTCAAGGGCGCGAAGAATGGGCTCGGCGAGGCCGAGATCGTTGAAATTTGTCAAAAAGATACTTCCATATGCCATCGCTTGGTCGCGCAGGATTGCAGCGAGCAATGACGTTCGACTTTCAAAAGGGGGAAGCTTGCGCAGAAAAGCTGCCTATGGGGTTTGACCCGTATCGGGTTCATCCCGGCAACAATCATCAAGATTGTTTGCAAGAAATCTTGCGCCGCTGATATAGAGACTATCGTCCACGCTCGGGCAAGAGCCGGTTCAATACAGCACAATATTGGCTTTTTCAAGACTTTTGTTCGCACCGCTCTGTTGAGGTTCGGTGCCGGACGTCGTTGTAGACTGCTCCATGCGCGCCTTGTCCCGAAGGCGCCGGAGGAACCGTGGCGCTATCCAGCCTCGTTTCTGTGCCGCAGGGCTTCGACAATCACCCGGAAGGCTGCCGTCTGCTGGCGGCGGCTGGGATAGTAGAGATGGTAGCCGGAAAAGGGTTCGGACCATCTGGCCAGCACCTCGACCAACGCGCCACTCTCCAGATAGGGCTGGACCTGACAGAGCGGCAGCTGTGCCAGTCCATAGCCATCGAGCACCGCTTCGAGAATCCGCTCGACACTGTTGAAGACCATCTGGCCCTCGACCCGGATACGGAACTCGCGGCCGTTTTCGGAAAACTCCCATGCGAACAGACCGCCATGGGTCGGCAGGCGCAGGTTGATGCAATTGTGCCGTGTCAGGGCGCGGGGATGCTTCGGTTCGGTGGTCCGTGCGACATAACCGCTGGAGGCGACAATCGCCATGCGCATTTCCGGGCCGATCGGAACGGCGATCATGTCAGATGCAATGAGTTCGCCCAGCCGTACACCGGCATCGAACCGTTCGGCGACAATATCGGTTAGCCCGTAATCGGTGATCAGTTCAACGGTGATGTCGGGATAGTCGTGCATGACATCTTTCAGCTTGGGCCAGAGCACCTGCTTGATCGCGATTTCATCCGCCGTGATTCTCACTGTGCCTGCAGGCTTCTCGCGAAGGCTGCCGACTTCCTCGATGAGCGTGTCGATTTCGTCATACATCGGCGCAAGACGGGCAATCAGTTTGTCGCCGGCTTCGGTGCGCGTCACACTGCGCGTCGATCGCGTCAGCAGGCGGACGCCGAGCTGCTCTTCCAGCCCCCTGATGGTCTGGCTGACAGCGGAAGGCGAGACACCGAGTTTGGCGGCGGCGCGGGTGAAGTTTCCCTCCCGGTCAACGGCCAGAAAGACTGCCAGATCATCAAGGCTCGGTTTTGTCATTGTGAAGCTGTCCTTAAAACTGATTTCCATTTTTAACAGCTACAGGCAAAAATGGCCATCCCCTATAGTGGCCTCAGCGAAACAGCAGACGGAGATGGCTGGTGCTGGGGAATGCCTGGTGCCATGCCACTTGCCTATGAAGTGGCGCTATCTCCCGCTTGACCACATGTGAGAACGACTGATGGAAAAAGAAGAAAAACTCTCCGCTGCCCGCAAGGCCTTTGGTGACATCGCGCCTGCTCTGGCCGGGTATTCCGATGACGTGTTGTTTGGTGACGTCTGGGAGCGTCCGGGGCTCGCTACGCGCGAGCGGTGCTTGATTACCGTTGCCAGCCTGATTTCCCTCTATCGGGTCAACGAGTTGCCGTTCCATCTCAAGAAGGCACTCGACAATGGTGTCAGCAAGGAAGAGCTGATCGAGGTCATCACCCATCTGGCCTTCTATTCGGGCTGGCCAACCGCCAACACCGCCCTGACGATCGCGCGGCAGGTTTTCGAACAGGTCGAAGGCTAAGGGCTGGCAAAACCGGCAACGCAACGGTTGCTCCGGTTTATTCCCAATATGCAAATCAAAACCAATGAAAAGAATGAAAAGGCAATAAAATGAAAATCTTTCGCGATGGTATCGACACATTCAAGGGCCCTGCCGAATGGTTTACGGGCGATGTCTATGTCGACTTCATGGGCGCTCCGGATGGTACCCGCGTCAATGCGGCCAATGTCCATTTTACGCCGGGTGCCCGCACCCACTGGCACAGCCACAATCTTGGCCAGCTGATCTATGTGACCGAAGGGGAAGGACGGTGCCAGAAGGAAGGGGGACCGGTAGAGGTTCTGCTGCCAGGGACGGCCGTGTTCTTCGAGCCGCATGAACTGCATTGGCACGGTGCTGCGCCAAACCGCTTCATGGTGCATGTCGCCATGCAGGCTCCGGACGCTTCCAAGGATGCCAATGTCTGGGGTGACCCGGTGACTGACGAACAGTATGGCGCCTGATTCATACCGTTTCACTTGACATCATTTCAGGGCGCAGCAGTCATTGTTTTTGTGCCTGAAATCGTCATTGGCGCAGGCCCGTTGCTCGGCATCTGTCGGCAGGCGGGGGTCTGCGACCGGGGCAAGAGCCGGGGGTCGTTTTGGCTGTCGGCTCTTTTGCTATCAACCTGCGCTTGTTGGGTTTTCTGGCTTTCTAGCGGGCTCTTCGGTTCGCTGGCGGGTAGGGGAGTTGCCCGTCCCTGATGCGGCCTCTTCGGACGAAAGGCGGTTTATGCACCGCTAACGGGCCGCGAATGACATGTCAAAATATTGTCAAACATCTCAATTCCTTATTCTTTCTTGTGAAAGGCGATTGGCTGTCACCTTTTGTTGTCGGCTTGCGTTGACGTCGCAAGAGTTTTTTTACATATTACGCCGCGAGACGAAGGTTCCGACGATCCATTCGGATGAAAAGGGAACACGGTGAGGATGTCTTGTCCGAGACCGTGGCTGCCCCCGCAACTGTGAGCGGAAAGCTGATATTTGAAGATCCACTGACTGGCTTTTGCCGTTGGGAAGGGAAATATCCAGCGAAGACCCGCATAGCCAGGAGACCTGCCATCGTCTGTCACCCGACCTTTGATACGGGGTGTGTCAGGGTGCGGCCTTCCGTTGAGGTGACATCATAAAAATTATGTCCGTTTCCATGCCCTCAGGCACAGTGCTTTCGTGCTGTAACCGGGGAATTGGCAGCGGCGCAAAATAACATGCCGTTAGCGCAATTCGAGCGTGGCGGCAGTGTTGGGAGAATATCCAATGTCAGGAAAAGTAGGGGTCGTTGGCCTCGTCGCCCTCGGAATGATCGGATCTGTTGGTGCCACTGGAGCCCATGCCGAAGATCTCGATCTTGGTGAAGTCGTGATTTCTGCGGGTCTGAACCCCGTTGATGAAGAAAAAGTAGGACGGTCCTTTACCGTCGTCACCAGCCAGGAGCTGGAATCCCGTCATATCAATTCGGTTGCCGAAGCTCTGCGGCTGGTGCCGGGTGTTTCTGTCGGTCGCAGCGGTTCGACCGGTGCCTTGACCGAAGTGCGCATCCGCGGTGGCGAATCGCGCCACGTGCTGGTTCTGATCGATGGGATCGAAGCATCCGCGATTGCGCTTGGTGCCTATGATTTCTCGAGCCTCGAGACGGTCGGCATTGACCGTATCGAAGTGCTGCGTGGCCCGCAGAGCGCGCTTTACGGTGCGCATGCCATGTCTGGTGTGATCAACATCATTACCAAGAAGGGCGAAAGAAACAGCAAGCCGAAAATCACCGTCAAACAGGAAATCGGCACCGAGCTCAGCTCTCTGACCAGCGCCGAGGTGCGTGGTGGTCAGGAACGGTTCGACTATGCCTTTTCCGGTGCCTTCCATTATACCGATGGCATCAACACGGCGCTGACCGGCTCTGAAAAGGATGCCAACCGCAACATTACACTGAACGGCAAGGTGAACGGCGATCTGACGGACGATCTGAAAGTCGATGCCAGCCTGCGCTACGTTGACAAGAATTCTGACTCCGATGCCTATACGACGGCACCGTCGGACGATCCCTATCTTTATGCCAACACGCAGGAATTCTTCGGCAGTCTTGGTCTGACCCATTCGCTGTGGGATGGCCATTTCGTGCAGAAGGCACGCGCCCGGTATTCCAGCAGCACGCAGCGCGGGCTTGACTATTCGTCCTGGACGAACAGCTATGACAAATACGGGTCCGATAGTGACAAGCTGAGCCTTGACTATCAGGGAACCGTGTTCTTCGATACGCCGAGCCTTGCCAACGCCAAGCACAGCGTGACCGGTGCGGTCAACTGGCAGACGGAAAGCTACACGGATCCCTATTCGACTGATCCGGAACGCAAGCGGGATACCACCGGCCTTGCCGTTGACTACACTGGCGAGTTCTGGGACAACCTGTTCCTTGGCGCAGGTGCCCGCTATGACATTTTCGAGGACTTCGAAGATACCGCGACCTACAATGTCAACGCGGCCTATGTGTTTGAAGGCACCGGAACGCGGCTGCACAGCTCCGTTGGCACCGGTACGTCCATTCCGTCCTACTATCAGACCTACAACGCGATCTATGGCAATGCCAGCCTGACGCCGGAAAAGACATTCGGTTGGGATGCCGGTATCGAGCAGTCACTGTTCAACGATCGCTTCAAGGTTGATGTAACCTACTTCAACCAGCGTCTGACGGACGAGATCGTCTTCAGCTCTGTCACCTGGAAATACGCCAACGAGACAGGCGTCAGCAAGCGGCAGGGCGTGGAAATTTCCGCTTCCGCCAAGATTACCGACAACCTGACCGTGGACGCCAGCTACACCTACACCGATTCCAAGACGCCATCCGGCACTCAGGAATCGCGTCGGCCGAAGCACTCCGGCACCTTCAAGGTGTCTCAGGCGTTCCTCGACGGCAAGGCACACGCCTTTGTTGACTCGAGCATCTTTGCCGACAGAACCGACACCTATGTTGCTCTCGATGACTATATTCTCGTGAATGTCGGGGCTGATTATCAGATCAACGACAAGATTCAAGTCTATGGCCGGGTCGAGAATCTTCTCGATGAGAACTATCAGGAAGTCGCCGGATACAATACCGCCGGTATCACCGGCTATGTCGGTCTGAGAGCCGACTTCTGATCTGACACGCATCCGGGATCACGCCTATTGTGGCGTGGTCCCTTTTCCTGTTTTGGGGATTGAATATTTATGGTTCGGACGCTGCTTTGTTTGGCGCTGCTTGTCTTGGGCGGATTTCTGCCTGTGGCCAGCCATGCGCGTCCGATGCGCGTCGTCTCCATCAATCTGTGCACCGATCAACTGGCCATGCTGGTGGCCGGTCCGGGGCAATTGTTTTCTGTTTCCAGTCTGGCGCTGGACAAAAACTCTTCGGTGATGGTCGAGCAGGCAAAGAACTATCACATCAATCACGCCAAGGCGGAGGAAGTGATCCGCCTCAAGCCGGACCTTGTTCTGGCCGGAACCTACACCTCCTACAATACGATTTCCCTTCTCAAGAGGCTCGGGGTACGGGTAGAACAGTTCGCGCCCGATAGCGGCTTCGATACCATCCGCGAAAAAATCCTGCGGCTTGGCCTGGTTCTCGGGCAGGAAGACAGGGCAAAACAGATTGTACACGCCTTTGACATGAGGCTTTCCGAGATCGAGGAGTTGCAGCCCAAGGAGCGCAAGGTTCTGGCTGACTATGAGCCCAACAGTTTCACTGGCGGGGTGGGTACGCTTGCCCATTCGATGATCAAGGCTGCGGGGTTTCTCCATCTGGGTGAGGAGCTGGGGCTTGTGGGAAGCACCGTCAAGATGCCATTGGAAACACTCATCCGCAACAATCCGGACTATGTCATGACCTGGTCGCAATGGTCTGGCGGTCAGGCACGCGCTACTCAGGTTCTGGGACATCCGGCGCTTGATGCCTGGTTCGGACCGGAGCGCCGGATCACCGTCGATACGGCCCACTGGATCTGTGGCGGGCCATTCACCCTTGACGCGGTTGCCGCCTTGCAGCGGATCTATTTGGACAAAGAGAAAAGGCGATAGCGGATGGGGCGTCCTTCATATCCGGTGCTCTTGCTGGCACTGATCGGTTTGGTCGTGGTGCTGTTTTTCCTGTCCCTTGCTGTGGGGCAGGTCTGGATCAACCCATGGAATGGTCTTGTTGCCAATGGCGATCAGCTTGCCAAGGCAGACAAGGTCATCCTGTGGGAAATCCGTTTGCCGCGTGCGCTTCTTGCCGTCTTCGTGGGGTGTATTCTCGGGTTGTCCGGCGCCGTATTGCAGGGGCTTCTGCGCAACCCGTTGGCCGAGCCGGGCGTGCTGGGGGTTTCTGCGTCGGCCTCGCTCGGGGCTGTGTTGGCAATCTATTCCGGCCTGACGACCAGCTTTGCCTATGCGCTGCCGATTGCGGCGCTTATCGGGGCGCTGCTGGGGGTCGTTCTGTTGCTGTCTCTGGCCGGACGCGGCTCCGACGTTCTGACGATGATCCTGTCCGGGGTGGCGATCACCTCGCTTGCCAGTGCTCTCACGTCTCTTGCCCTCAATATGACCTCCAATCCCTTTGCCTCGCTTGAGATCGTCTTCTGGATGCTCGGCTCCCTGACGGATCGCAGCATGGTGCATGTGCAACTGGCCGTGCCACTGATTGCCGTCGGTGGCGTGATGCTGTTGTCGACCGCACGGGCGCTCGATGCACTGAGCCTTGGCACGGATGTGGCGCGGTCAATCGGGGTCGACATGAAGCGGACGCGTTTTCTGGCCATCATGGGGACGGCCATGGGGGTTGGTGCTGCCACTGCCGTTGCCGGCGCCATCGGCTTTGTCGGTCTGATCGTGCCCCATCTGATGCGCCCGCTTGTCGGTTCTCGGCCAAGCAAGTTGTTGCCGGTGAGTGCGCTGGGCGGAGCGGCCTTCCTGATCACGGCGGATCTGGCCATCCGGCTGATGCTGCCTGACCGAGACCTCAAGCTCGGGGTGGTCACGGCCATCATCGGCGCGCCCTTCTTCCTTTGGCTGCTGCTCAAGATCAGAAAGAGGATCGTCTGATGTCAATCCAATGCATGGGCGTGGGCGTCAAGCTGGGCAAGCGTCAGGTCGTCAGGCACGTGACCTTCTCCTCCAACCAGCCGGAGCTGATCGGACTGATCGGCCCCAACGGGGCGGGTAAGTCGTCGCTGATGCGCGCGCTTGTCGGGCTGGTTGAGAGCTCCGGGCAGATCATGTTCGATGAACTGCCAAGCTACGAGATGAGCGCCCTCGAGCTGGCACGCAAGGTTGCCTATCTGCCACAGGAGCGGGTCGTCCACTGGCCACTGGCGGTGCGCGATATCATCATGCTCGGTCGCATGCCCTACCAGAGCGGTTTCGGGAGGGCATCGCAGCAGGACAATGAAGCGGTTGATCGCGCCATCAGGGTCATGGGGCTGGAGGCGCTGGCAAGCCGTCCGTTCGATGCCCTGTCCGGTGGCGAACAGGCACGGGTTCTGATTGCCCGGCTGGTGGCACAGGAAGCCAGTGTGATCATTGCTGATGAGCCGATCAACGGGCTGGATCCTGCTCACCAGATCGCCCTGATGCAGATCCTCAAGACACTCGTCGCAAATGGCAAGACGGTGCTTGTTTCGCTGCACGACCTTTCCCTTGCCAGCCGGTGGTGCGAGCGCATACTCATTCTCAATGACGGGGTTCTGCTGGATGATGGCAGCGCTCGCGAAGTGATGACACCGGGGCGGATGGAAGAAGTCTACGGCGTCCAGATCAGGAAGGTGGAGGCGGGGGGACAGTCCTTTGTTGTACCGACCGGCCTGATTGATAGCAGAACACCGCCCCTTGTTCCTCTCGATGGAGAAGAAACCCATGGCCTTTAAACAGCAGATCATTGAACTTTGGACGCTTTTGCTCGATATGGGCGGCTGGACCCTTGTCGCGCTGGCCGGGCTTTCGATCCTGACGGTGGCTACGGCGCTTGTATCTGCCGTGCAGATCGCCTTGTTGCATCCCCATTCCTATCGTAGTGGCGCGGCGCAGGACTTGCGTTACCACATCGAGAAACGCAAGGCGGCCGGTGCCAGCCGTGAACAGATCGAGGAAAGTGTGACCATTGCTGTGCGGGGCTTTCTCAGACAGGCCCGAACCGGGTTTCGCCTGTTGGAGCTTATCGTCACGGCGGCGCCTTTGCTTGGGCTGCTGGGGACGGTGCTGGGCATGATTGATGCCTTTCAGGCGATGCAGGCGTCCGGCGATGCCGTCAACCCGTCAGATCTGGCTGGCGGCATCTGGGTGGCGCTGATCACCACCGCCGCGGGCATGGTCATCGCGCTGGTCGCCATGGTCGTTCATGCGCTTCTGGACAGTCAGGTCGACAGCCTGCGCTATCGTCTGGAATGCGTGGCCACGGATGCGTTGTTCGGCAATGCGCCCGAGCGTGGCGACCGCAAGATCGAGCCGTCCCTTTCGACAGAGCCGGTGCGTGCCGGAGGCGGAGCGGACTGATGGCGTTCGACTTTTCAGAAGAGAGACGGCGGCGACCAAAAGTGAGCCTCACATCGCTTATCGATGTGATCTTTATTCTGATTGTATTTTTCATGCTGGTTTCTTCCTTCAGCCAGTATCGGGTGATCGATCTGGTCAAGGGGCCGGGTGGTGCCAGCGGGCAGGTCAGTGCGCTGAGGCTGGTTCTGAGGGCCGACGGCCAACTGGTGGCCAGCGATGGTCAGGCGGTTGACGAGGCGCTTGCGCAAGCTGTTGCCAACAGGCAGGCCGTGAGCGTCTTTCTGGAACGCTCCGTGCCCATCCAGCGTGGCGTCGATGCGCTCGACCGGTTGAAATCGCTGGGTGTCGAGGCTGTATCTCTCGTTCCGGAGGCGCGTCATGATATTCAATGAACATGAACGCCCAGCCTTTGGCGAGACCATATTGCCGATGATCAACGTGGTGTTCCTGCTGCTGATCTTCCTGATGCTGATGGGGCACATTACCGAACGCCCGAAACTCGATATCGAGGCGGCGCAGAGCGAATCCAGTCTGGAGAAAGGTGAGGCGCTGACGCTGTTTGTCGATGCTACGGGGGCAGTGCAGTTCCGTTCCCTGCTGGAGCGCGAGGCTGCCTTTGTTGCCCTCAAACAGGCTTTGCAGGACGATGAAGAGAGCCGGGATCTGGTGATTCGCGCCGATGCCGGGGCCGATTTTTCTCAGGTTCTGGAGCTGGTGCAGATCTTCCGGCCCTATTGCAAGGGCAACGTCAAGCTGGAGGTACGCCAGCGATGAAGCGGGTCATTTTGTGGCTGTGTGGCATTGGGGCCGGGGTGCTGTTGCATCTGGCGATTGCCTTTGCCTATTGGGCCGATCTGGAAGGCGAATCCCGCTACGATCTGGGTGGAGCTTTCCTGGGCAACATGCAAGTCAGCATCATGCCGGACATGGGGCAGGGTCTTGCCGGTGGTGACGTGGAGAATCTTTCCGGCGATGTCGATCCTGTCACGCCGGAAGTGACTGCGGAAACGGATAGCGTGGTCGATGCAACGCCCGTGGACGACACTGAGGTTGTCCAAGCCGGTCCTGTTTCGGTGCCAGAGGAGCCCGCTCCGCAAAGTGCGGATGAGCCTGAGGCTGACGTGGTTCCTGCTTCTGCTATCGAGCCCCAGATCCAGCCCCAGATCCAGGCTCAGGTCGAGCCAGACTCTCAATCGCAACACCAACCAGAGCCTCAACAAGCTGCCGAGGCGCTGCCGACCCCTGATGTTGCTTCGGCTCCAGAGGTTTCGCCCGTTGCGGCTGAAGAGATTTCAGAGCCTGATGCCTTGACGGTCCCACAGGTGGATGCACCTTCGGACGTGACGTCTGCGGAGTACCAAGCTCAAGCCGTCGAAGAGGCCAAGGTTGAAACGGCGATCAACCCGACTGCCGGTCCGGATGTTCTGCCACCAGAGGGCGCAAAACCGGAGGCATCAGAGGCCCCTGCGGTGGAGCCTGCTGTTGTCAAGCAGGATAACGTCCCTGAAGCGAAAACCGTCGAACAGTCCATAGCCGAGAAAGACGCAGCCGACCAGCAGGAACCGGAGCCTCAGCCGACGCCGCCGTTGACGCTGGCAGAAGGTGGGGCACTGTCTTCGCTGCCTGTATCCGCTCCAAGACCGAAGGTCAAACCTGCTGCGACCGCAAAGCGGCAGCAGGTGGCCGATGCTTCGGCTTCTGACAGAAAAGCAGGGTCCGCATCCGCATCTGACAAACCGGCCAAGGCCGGCCGCACCGCCAGCGCGGGATCTTCGGGCAAGGCTTCCATCCGGGGGGACGGCGGAACGTCGAATCTTGCTGCCGGGGCCGGTTCGAAGGGCGTGCGCGTCAGTTACGCGACCGAGCTGCGACGCTGGATTGAACGGCACAAGCGTTATCCCCGCTCTGCCAAAATGCGTGGCGTCGAGGGCACGGGCGTGGTACGGATCACGATCGATCGTGCCGGACGGGTTTTGCAGGCCTCTCTCGTTCAAAGCGCAGGGGACCGGGTTCTTGATGATGAAATCCGGCAACTGCCAAAGCGTGCGTCTCCGGCACCCAAACCGCCTGAAGAGTTCTCAGGGTCTCGTCACACCCTGACGCTGCCCGTGAGATTTACAAGATAGATGTCTCTTATTGCCTCAATTGATCTCGATGCCCCCTGGCTTTCGGTCCGGCTGGCCAAAACAGCCCAGATAGTCAGTTGGGCGGTCAACCGCCCGGGTCTGGTTCAGGCTGATCAGATTCTCTGGCGCGAGGTGAAGAATCAGGATCTGCCACTTGATGTCGATCCGAACCAATGGCTCGGCGCCCAGCTCAAGGAGCGCAACAGCACCGCAGCGGTCACCATGCTGACCTCCTGCGATATCCGCAACTATTGCGTGGCAGAGGCAAAGGTTGAGGACGCCATGGTGACGGCCATCGTCACGGTGGGACTTTCCAATGCCGAGCGCGTTGGTGCTCGGGTCGCCATGAGCAAGGACGGCTGGGGAACCATCAATCTGGCGGTCATCATCGAACAGGGGCTCACGGAATGGGCGCTGTATGAAGCAATGTCGATTGCCACGGAGGCGCGCACGACGGCGGTTCTTGATGCACAGATTGCCATCCAGACCGGACGGGCAACCGGCACGGGCACCGATTGCGTTGCTGTAGCGGCTCCGCATGGCGACCTCTGCTATTCCGGTCTGCACACGGCATTGGGCGAGGCGATCGGCAAGGCCGTTTATCGATCCTCGACGGAGGCCATCGCGTTGTGGCGAAAAAGCCGGGCCGGGCAGGCGTTCTGACCCACCGTTTCTTGCACCTAGAGCGTGGCGGCAGGCACGCTAGGTTCGCCGATACCATCGATTCGTTACGGCAATTTCATGCGAAAGTATCAATCTAGTAGGAAAGTATTATATTTCCAGATGAACCTTTCGTGCCTTTTATGCGTTTGACATACATATATATTTTGTTATTCAGAAAAGCAGTGTTTGAACTGAAACAGGGGTTGAAGACTCCGGGTGCTTTGCGGCAGAACAGGGCAAGGTACATGCCTTAATCGCGTATGGTTTGCATAAGAGAGGGTGTCAGGTGCAGTTCGACGAAATGAATCAGGATGGCGCCTCTGTACTGGATCAGGTGCGCGATGACAGCGGGATGATCTCCCAGGATCTGGTTGAGCTCATCGAAACCGCGATCGAGGATGAGAACCGGGATCTTCTCGTCAGTCTGACGCAGGATTTGCACGAGGCCGACCTCGGTGACATCATCGAGGCCCTCAATCCACGCGACCATTCTTCCTTCATCGAATTGCTCGGCGATGCCTTCGACTATACCGCGCTGGTCGAGCTCGATGACTCTCTGCGTTCCAAGATCGTCGAATCGCTGCCCAACGAACTGGTTGCCGAAGGTATCAGTGAGCTGGATTCGGATGACGCCGTTGTCATTCTGGAGGACCTGGAAGAAGAGGATCAGGCGGAAATTCTCGCGGCCTTGCCTGCAATCGACCGCTTGCAGATCAAACGCTCCCTTGATTATCCGGAGGATTCGGCTGGCCGTCTGATGCAGACGGATTTCATTGCCGTTGCCCCCTTCTGGACGGTGGGGCAGACGATCGATTATCTGCGTGAAACCACCGATCTGCCCGATTCCTTCTATCAGATCTTTGTGATTGATCCCGGCCACCGTCTGCTCGGTACGGTTTCGCTCGATACGTTGCTGCGCTCGCGCCGCCCGACCCGGATCTCGGAAATCCAGAACGAGGAACGCCATTATGTGATGGCGGATCAGGATCAGGAAGAAGTCTCGCGCCTGTTCGAACGCTATGACCTTTTGTCCACTGCGGTGCTCGATGATGGCGAGCGGTTGGTCGGCGTGATCACCATTGACGACGTCGTCGACGTCATCCACGAAGAGGCCGCAGAAGACATCAAGCGCCTCGGTGGTGTCGGCGACGAAGAAATCACCGATACGGTCATTGCCACCGTGCGCTCGCGCATGCCGTGGCTGATCGTCAATCTGGCAACCGCCGTAATCGCGTCGCAGGTGATTGCCCTGTTTGACGGCACCATCGAGCAGATGGTGGCGCTTGCTGTGCTGATGCCGATCGTGGCGTCTATGGGGGGCAATGCGGCCACTCAGACGATGACCGTGGCAGTGCGCGCGCTGGCAACGCAAGACCTCGACAAATTCAACATGTTGCGCGTGGTCTCGCGTGAGATTTTTGTCGCAATCGTCAATGGCATTTCTTTTGCCATCATTCTGGGTGCCATCGCAGCGCTCTGGTTCACCAACCTGCAGCTTGGCTTCGTCATGGGAGCGGCACTGGTGATCAATCTGTTCTTCGCCGGGCTGTCGGGCATTCTCATTCCCGTTGGCCTTCAGAAGGCGGGCATCGACCCGGCTGTGGCGTCGTCGGTTTTCATCACCACAGTGACCGATGTTGTCGGCTTTTTCGCCTTTCTCGGTCTTGCTGGCTGGTGGTTTGGCCTGCTTTAGGCGGGATGGACTGCCAGAAGCGCAGTGGCAAGAGTCAAGGATTGCTCGGCGTAACGTGGATCGTCAACAGGGAGGAAGCCATGGCTCCAAAGATCAAGGCAATTCTGGAAACCCCGGTCTATGTGGACGATCTGGATCAGGCATATGCCTTCTACCACGGCTTGCTTGGTCTATCCCGCATGATCGAGGGAGACCGTATCCATGCCTATGATGTGGCGCCCGGTCAGGTGCTGATTGTCTGCCTGCGTGGCGCGTGTGATGCGGATGCCGAAATCAATGGCCAGCGGGTGCCGGGCCACCATTCCATCGGGCCAACCCATTTTGCCTTTCGCATCGATGGGCCGGACCTGGAGCCGTGGAGCGAACGGCTTGTGAAGGCTGGCGTTGCCATTGAGAGCCGGGTCAACTGGCCCTTGGGTGGGACCAGCATCTATTTTCGCGATCCCTTTGATAATGTGGTGGAACTGGCCACGGCTGGCATCTGGCCCAACGATCCGCTGAACTCCTGAGCCATTTGCTTGTAGGTGGGTTCAGCTCACATATTGGGGCGATTTTGATTTTCTGTCGGATGCCTGCCCATTCCATCATGTGCCTCATACTGTTGCCACATTGGGCGATGCCAAATGGCACAGGAAGAAACGAGAAGGGAAGAGACATGATTTCGACCAGAAAGGCGCTTGCGGCGACGCTGCTGATGATGGGCAGTTTTGCGCTGCCGACTGTTGCTGATGCGGGCAAGGGGGCGCAAAGCCCCTATGACACACTCTATGTTGTGCTGACGGACACCTATCTGCGGGCCGCACCAGAAGAGGCTTCAGCACGCAAGTTCCCTCTTGCCAAGGGCACGGAAGGGGTGATGATGCGCTGGTGCCGGAATGAATTCAGCTTCCGCGACTGGGCCTACGGTTCACTTTCTCAACGGCGCAAGATGTTGCAGAGCCGCGTCTGCGAGGTTCAGGTCGATGGCAAGGTCGGCTTTGTCGACGCCAAATTTCTTGACCCGATGTGACCGCTTACAGTGTAGTGCTCTTTCGTGAACGGCCCTCATGCCGCGACCCTGCGTAAAATGACCAAACAGATTTGAACCTAGCCATTCGGAGGGAGCGTCCCGGGGTATCTCGGCGGACGCGCTATTGGCCGGTTCGGTCCTTCGGCTGGGTGCGGGCGATCATGAGTCCTGCGAGGATCAGCACAAGCGCCGTCCAGGTCGTCGTTGCGACATGTTCGGAGAGCAGCACAGCTCCCAGTATGACACCGAAGACGGGTATCAGGTTCATTCCCAGCGAGAAGAAGCTGGCACCTATGGACCAGATCAGGCGATAGCGCAGGATCGTGGCAAGGCCGGTCGGTAGCAGGCCAAGAAACAGCAGGCTGACCCATGCCTTGCCGGATATGGCTGCGACGTCAGGAAGACCGTCCAGTAATCCGAGTCCGATCAGTTCGACGGATGAAAAGCCCAGAATGACGGTTGCCAGACGGGTCGGGGGGATGTCCTTGACCTGACGGATCATGGCGCCCGAGATGGCATAGCAAACAGACGCCCCGAGCACAGCAACCATCGCGATGACCGAGCCGGTGCCGACCGATTGCAGTGCTTCGTTGCCAACCACCAGCATGATGCCGAAGAAGCCGAAGGCGATGCCGACGAGTTTGAACCGGTTGAATTTGTCGTCGTGGGTGGTCAAGTGGCTGAAGATAAGGGACAAAAGTGGACCTGTGCCCAGAAGCAGCGAGGCTATGCCGGCGGTGATGGTCAGCTCTGCCCATGAGATCAGCATGAAGGGCACCGAGACGTTCAGCAGCGAAATGACCAACAGATTGAGCCAGCTCCTGATCGAGCCCGGCATGACGAGGCCCTTGTAGAGTGTCCATGGCAGAAGGACCAGAAAGCCGATAGCAACACGGGTTGCCGCCAGCCAGACGGGTCCGGTTTCCGGCACAGCAACCTTGATGGCGATGAAGGACGAGGCCCAGACCAGCGTCAGAAAGAGCATTAGGGACAGATCGAGCGGTGTCGGTTTGCGGATCGTGTGGTTCGCCATCGGCAGAGTCAGTTCATGGTTTGCGAAAGGGAGAGTTTTCTCCCTTTCGCCCAATTACTTGCTGCATGCAACCGTTTTGCAGTGATTGTCCCACATTTTCGGGCGCTCCAGCCGTGTGGAAAGCCTGCCCTGCCTATTCGACGAGGTTGCTGATTGGCGGCTAGAGGTTGTTTTTCGCAATCACCTGCGAACGGGAGAAAAACTGGCGTCTGGCCAGAACAAAGGCAACCAGCGTTGCCCCGGCGATCATCAGCAGGGGGTGAACGAACCAGCCAAACACGGGGGCAGAAAAGAAGAAACCGCGCAAACCGAGCGTGAAGTGATGCCCGGCAAGGGTGTTCATCTCGGCGGCCTGCTCGATGGCATGTTCGAGTTCCTCTTCGGAGACTTCACCGGGGTAGGGGAAGGCGCCAATGAGAATGGATGTGTAGTTGAACAGCCTGTAGGCCCAGCCGAACTTGAAGAAGGCATAGACATAGATGGCGGTAAGAAGCAGGGCCTTGATTTCCCACAGCTCCGGCGAGGTGTCGACGGGCAAAGCAAGGTCTCCGGCCACTTTCATGGCGGTATCGGTCGCATTGAGCATGGCAAACCCGGCGCCAATGGCCAATAGCGAGGTGGAGGCGAAGAAGGCCGTGCCGTTCTGCAGTCCGTTGATGATGCCGGTATCGATCATGCGGAATTCCCGCTTCGAAAGAGACCGCATCCAGCGTCGCCTGTGTTCGCTCATCGAGACGGATATGTTGTGTTTCTTCAGCGGGGAATAATCGACAATGTAGGCGAAGCCGAACCAGGTCAGCAGATACCAGGCAAGTGCAATGACATCCAGGTTGGAGAATGGAATCATGAATGTTTCCCTTGAAATTGTGTCGATTTTTCCAGTTTTGCTGATAATCCGATATCTTGAAGGCTAAGGGAACACGGATTTGCCATATTACGCACAAATTTCTTAATGCTTATGTCTATGAAATATATGTGATTTTCACTTCCTCTCTGCAGCCCTGCGTGCGGCGCATGCCTTAATAGTTGCCAAAATCTTGCCGAGACGTTAACAAGGGGCCCTCCGCACTCTACTGATGAGTGTGCGGTATCATATAGTCACGTGATAGCTGAGGTTACATGGACAACGAAGTCAACGTTTCTTGTTGGGGCGTTACAATGAAAGCAGTTCTGGCCCTTGGTGCCATTCTTGCCATTGTGTATTTCTTCGGAGCATTTGATACGGTAGCAATTGCTGCTGGTTAAGCGCACAAAATAATCAAAAAGATGATGTGCGGAGAATCCGAAAAAAAGAGCGTGGGCCGAACCCACGCTTTTTTCATTTTCAGGGCATGATTTTTTGGAGTGAGCGTGTCTCGTTGATCAGGATGATCCGGCGATGCGTACCAGATGTCCTTTGCTCCCGATCCTTCAAGAGCGATCAATGGAACGTGGCCATCGGAAATGAGAAAGCCGCCGCTTTTGAGGCGACGGCTTTCTGTATTTGTCGATGTCATAATCCGATCAACGGCCGAAGATCTTCGACAGGCCGCCCTTGGTGGGTACACCCATGCGGGACAGGGCGTGAATGCCGCCAATCAGCATATAGGCGTCACAGTTGACGCATTGCGCCAGCTGCATGGCGTAGCCATTGGTGCGGGCACCGGAGGCACAGAAGAAAATGGCTGCCGGAGCGCCATTGGTTTCAATTGGGGTGCCGAGGGACGACAGGGGATAGTGAAGCGCCGAGGGCACTTCCTTCATCACCAGTTCCATTTTTTCACGCACATCAATCAGAATGGCACCCTTGTCCAGTAGCGCCTTCGCGTTGTCATGGTTGATCTGTTTGACAATTTGCTTTTTTGCCATTTGGGGCTTTCCTTCAGGGGTCAAAGGCCGGGAGGGCGGTGTCATTTGGTGACCGCTGGTGCGCCTTGACTGTCATCGTTAGAGCAATAGAGGTCTTTGAGAACGCTCAGAAGCAATTCCGCGTTTCCATCTGCAATGGAGTAATAAATCGTTTGTGCGTCTCGACGTCCTGCAATGAGGCCATCTTCGCGCATTTTGGCAAGATGTTGAGAAAGGGCGCTCTGACTGATGTTCAGATGTTCAGCCAGGCAGTTCACGGACTTGTCTTTGCCGTCGGTGAGCTGACAAAGGATGCGCAAGCGATTGCCGTTGCCGAGCAACTTCAGAAGTCGGGCAACTTCATCCGCCTGATCGGCCAAAGCTTCGATTGAGGATTCCTCCGCCATTCCTGCTCCCGTTGTTCCGTCGGCCAGATCGGGATTGCCCTTGGAATTTGGGGGACACTTTGGGCAGGTCTCAATCTGACCGACATTATCATTAGATTTTGCTAATTTAGTATATTCGAATATTAAGTCAAGTGCAAATTTTGCCAAACGGCATGTCTAATGGTGGTATCCGGGGCAAGGAAGCGCAGAAAAGTGCGATTGGTGCGACCTGCGAATAATCGGTTTTCGCACCGTCTCCCACCCGCTGTCGCCTTTCTGCTGAAATGAAAAAGGGTGCCGGATGGCACCCTTGGAGCGTTTTGCAGCAAGACGCATTAGGTCCTGTCAAGCCTCCAGAACGAGGCTGTCCTTGACCATTTCCTCGATGGTGTCAAAGAGAGGTGCCCAGCCCAGTGTGGCGCGGGCGCGGTCAGAGGACATGCGCTGAGAGCGGGCATAGGCAGAGGCCCAGGCGCCGAACCTTTCCTGCGCCTCCTCGATCGAAATGACATTTGCCTGATAGGGCAGACCAAGGGACTGTGCAACCAGTTTGCCCACTTCACCGGCCGTGGCACTCTTGATCGTGCTGGCGTTCAGCAGCAATCCGTCAGCCCGATTGTCAACCGCAAGGACATAGAGCTGGGCGAGATCATCGGCGTGAACGAAGGGGAAATGGGTGTCAGTGGAGCCGACTATGGTGATTTCACCATTTTCCTTCAGATCTTCGGCATAGTTGGCGATGATGCCGCGCCCCTTGTCGACGACAAGACCGGGGTGAATGACGGTCAACTGGAAATTGGGGCAGGCGTTGAGCCGCTCGATGCTGTCCAGCATCCATTCGAATTCGGGCGTCGGGTCAAGCACATGACGTTCGGTGATCGGAATGACCGGCTCCTCAGGATAGAGCCAGCAGCCACCGGTATATAGGAAAGGAATCAGATGGTCTTCGGGCAGATCCCGGGCAATGTTGACCAGGGCTGAAACGAGGTTCTGATCGACATTCGCCATGTCATTGTCAAAGGTTGCTGCGGTGTGGATGAAGGCATCGTGCGTCAAGGCGAGATTGACCCAGTCGCCGGGATCGGTAAGGCTGCCCGGAACGGGCGTCGCCCCCAATCCGCTCTGAATTTCAGCGCTTCTTTCAGACCTGGCCAGGGTCGTTACTTCATCGCCTCTCGCTACGAAAGCCTTGACAATCGCCCGGCCGACAAGGCCAGTACCGCCAGTAACAAATATTCGCATGAGCCAATTCCCCATTTGAAGCCGTATGCTTCGATATTCCGTTTTTATCTAACTTATAGCAAAATGTGCATAAATCTATGACCAAGTTTTGTCGATCCGTTCTAATCTTTATAGCGTATGAACAGCGTGATAAGGAACCTGCATGACTGTTCATATTGTTAAATTGTGCGTAGGTGTCGACAGTGTCGACGATCTTGAACGATGGATCGAGCATCGCAATCACCTGCTGACGATGGCGGGTGAACCGCTTGAACATATCCATACCACGCGCATGACGCCGAAACGGCGCGACGAGATCCTTGATGGCGGTTCGCTCTACTGGGTCATCAAGGGGATGATCCTCGCCAGACAGCCGATTATCGATCTCAGGCAGATTACCGGGGATGATGGCATAGGCCGTTGCCAGATCGTCATGGAGCCGACTCTGTTTCGTACAGAATCACAGCCGAAGCGCCCGTTTCAGGGCTGGCGCTATCTGAAGGCCGGTGAAGCGCCCAGAGATATTGATCCGTTGCGGGGCGACGATGATCTGCCTCCGGATTTTCGACGGGAACTGGCCGATCTGGGGTTGCTTTAGCCTCGCGGTTGTCGGTGTAACCAATTGACCGGTTGGCATTTCTGTTTTGATACCTAAATATCTTGTCTGGATCCTATGTCGGGCATGGACCCGGCTTGAACCTGTTCGGGAGGCGGGGCCATGGCTGAAAAAAGGGATCAACTGACAGTAAGGGACACCGAGCTTGCTCCGGACGTCAAGTCCGACAAGCAGGACGTTGCCGCCTTTCTTTCCAAGACCAGACTGGTACGCAAGGCACAGGAGGCCAAGGGGCTGAAACCGGCCAGTGGGCGCTTGATGTTTGCCCTCGACGCGACCATGAGCCGGCAGGCGACATGGGATGTGGCCTGTTCCCTGCAAAGCGAGATGTTTAGTGTTGCGGAAAATCAGGGGGGCTTGGCAACCCAGCTTGTCTATTTCCGGGGTACGAGTGAATGCAAGGCCAGCCGCTGGACGCGGTCGTCTGCCGATATGGTCGGATGGATGGAGCGCTTTGATTGCCGGGCAGGGCGAACCCAGATTGGTCGTATCCTGCAGCATGTGAAGAATGAAGCCCGGACGACGCGGATTGACGCGGTGGTGTATGTGGGTGATTGCCTCGAGGAAGATCCTGATGTCATCGTCGGACTGGCGGGTGATATTGCGTTGAAAGGGGTGCCTGTGTTCGTCTTTCAGGAAGGGTCGGATGCCATGGCGGCCCATGTCTTCAAGGCGATCGCGCGGTTGACCGGCGGTGCCTATGGTCAGTTCGATGCGGGTGCCAAACTCAAACTGGCCGAGTATCTCAAGGGGATCGCGGCCTATGCTGCGTCTGGTCGCGATATTACACGTCTGCCGCATGATCTGCAAAAACAATTGCCCGGCCCCAAGTCCCGACGATAGGGTTCCGATACGACCCAATAAGGAATGAGCGTTTCATCATGATCTATCTGCTTGCCGGTTTCCTGGTATTTCTTGGCGCGCTGTTGCTGATGCGCTGGGCGGCTTATGCCCCTTCAGCGGATGTCGCAACGTTGCTCTACAAGTTGGGGGGCATCGTCTTGCTGATTGTGGCGGCTATTTTTGTCTTTCGCCGACAATGGCTGGTCGGCATGCCGCTGGCGGTTTTTGCCTGGTCGCTGCTGCGCAAGAAATCCTATCTGGCAGGCGCTGATCGGGAAGGGGGAAGAGGTTCGACCGTGCGAACTGCGGCACTTGAAATGACCCTTGATCACGACACGGGGATCATTATCGGGCAGGTCCTGGCCGGGCATTTCGAGGGACGGGAGCTTGATGGGTTGACAGAGGCTGAATTGACCAGCCTCTGGCATGAAGTGGCGGCGGACAAGGAAAGCCGCGATCTACTTGAAGCTTATCTTGACGGCCGGCATCCCGATTGGCGAGAAGGCTTCGATGTTGACCCGACAGCGTGGGAAGGACGCACGGCGGACTCTGGCACCATGACCAAGGAGGAAGCCTATCAGGTGCTTGGGCTTGCGACGGGTGCCAGCGAGGCGGAAATTATTGACGCTCACCGGCGTTTGATGAAGCGTGTCCACCCGGACCATGGGGGCTCCACTTTTCTCGCTTCCAAGATCAACGCTGCCAAGTCCGTCTTGCTCGGAAAACATGACTGATCTCCTATTACTCAACTACAACTCAGGATTCAGTGCCAGACAGGCAAACTTCTGTTTCTTCAAGACCGCACAGGCATCGCGGGCCGCAGATTTGCTCGGGAAACCGGCAAAGCGGGCGCGATAGAGTGTGGTGTTTCCTTTTTCAACGGCTTCGGTGTGATTGACGCGGCCCTTGAGCATACGCTTGTTGTCTGCTCTCACCTTGTCGAGAATTTCATTGGCGGCTTCAAGCGACGGGGTTGCGCTGAGCTGGATCTGCCAGCCTGCAGGAGCACTCTCCCGAGCTACCGGAGCGGCCATCGGGATGGGGGCCGAATGGGTGGACAGATCGCCAACCGGATCGTTCGCAGCCCGTGGCAGCGGAGGGATCGCAAGCGCGGCGGTTGTCAGGCGTGGCCGCGGGGCCGGCATCTCCTGAACGGATGCGGTGATCGCGGAGCGCAAGGTTGAACCCGTGGTCAGCCCTGCTTTCGGCAGTACTTCGAGCTCACCGGCATCCGCTTTGGCCAACTGCATGGCAGGCTGCTCTTCGGTCTCAACGGCAGGCTGCGGCAAAGCTGGAATAGCAGACGCGAGATCAATCGTTCCGGCAGGTTCGATCGTCTTGGCTTTCGGCAGAGGCACGGTTTCGGCCAGCTGCACATAGTTGCGTGACGTCGATGCAGGCAGGCTGGCGACGCGTGAGGACGACGCCGGTACGCCGACAAGGGCGGTTTCCCTGCGGCCGCTCTTGGCCTTGGGCAGGTATTTCTTGATCAGAGACCGCATTTCAGCGTCGCGGCTTGCACCGGTGTTGCCGCCCATGACGACGGCCACAATGTGACGGCCATCGGTATTGACGTTGGTGACAAGGTTGAACCCGGACGCCTGGGTGTAGCCGGTCTTGATGCCATCAACACCGGTGACGCGGCCGAGCAGCTTGTTGTGGTTGCCGTAGCGGGCCTTGCCATACTGGAAGACGCGGGTATTGAAGAGTTTGTAATAGCTGGGGAACCGGTCCTGAAGGGCGCGACCAAGCAGGGCCATGTCGGCCGCTGTTGTCCGCTGCTGGGAGTTCGGAAGGCCGGATGCGTTTCTGAACGTGGTGCGGCTCATGCCGATGGCATGTGCCTTATCGGTCATCATGCGCGCGAATTTGGTCTCGGTTCCGCCGATATTCTCGGCGATGGTGGCTGCCACGTCGTTCGCGGATTTGGTGACCAGAGCCAGAATGGCGTCTTTGACTGCGATTGTGCTGCCAGGTTTCAGACCAAGCTTGGAGGGGGCCTGACCTGCTGCGTGTCTGGATACGCTCAGACGCGTGCTCATGGACATGCGACCGGCTTCCAGCTCTTCAAAGAGCATGTAAAGGGTCATCATCTTGGTGAGCGAAGCAGGATAACGCAGGGAATTGGCATTTTCCGAATAAAGGACCTTGCCGCTTTTGACATCGATAACGTAGCCGGCATATTTGGAGTTGGCCGCTTGGGCAGACTGAGTGAAAGCCAGCGCGCTGATCGCCAGGAATGCTGTGGCGGCGATCATGTATACTGGGCGCGCAAGCACTGCACGCCGTGTGGCTCTGAACGCTACTCTAAACACTTGACGTCCTTTGAATGTTGTCATGACTGACGGATTTTTCCGCTTTGGGTTTTGTTCGTTGGCCGAGATGGACAGGGCTAATTCGTCGCTTCTCGCAACCTTTTTAAAAAGGGTATGTAAACTCGGTTAGGAAAAGGTAAAAAATGAGGCCCTCAGCTCAATTTGCAAAAAAATATTATTGCGTCAGTTGCAATGAAATTTCCCCATATGACTGATATCTATCGGTGAATTTCGATAATTCGATGATTTTGATATCGAAGCATATACCCTTACAATACGAGAATGACGTGCTTACATTATTTTGTGGCATCAAAGGTTTTTTGTATGTCACACTCTTGGGTGTCACGTCTTGATTCAAAGCCAGCCAACTATGCCCCAAACCGGCAAAAGATTTGACCGACACGCCCCGTTGGGGAAGACTGACAAGATGACTATCCCGGCATTCGGCCGGGGGATTTGTGGAGACAATTCAAGCAATGAGTAAGGACATTCGTCGCCTGGATGAAGATGAAGACCTGGGGTTGACGACCAAAGCCAAACCCAAGACCAAGCGTCCAAATATGTATCGCGTCCTGTTGTTGAATGATGACTTCACCCCGATGGAGTTCGTTGTTCACATCCTGGAAGCGTTTTTCAACAAGGGCCGGGAAGATGCAACCCGTATTATGCTTCACGTTCACCATCACGGTGTCGGGGAGTGTGGAGTCTTTACCTATGAAGTAGCGGAAACCAAGGTGAGCCAAGTGATGGATTTTGCCCATCAGCACCAGCATCCGCTGCAATGCATCATGGAAAAAAAGTGAGGATACCAAGTGCCATCATTTTCTAACAGTCTGGAAGCTGCCCTGCATAAGGCTCTGATGACCGCGAATGAGCGCTCGCAGGAGTTTGCAACACTGGAACATTTGCTTTTCGCGTTGATTGACGACAGCGACGCGGCTGCGGTTATGCGTGCCTGTGGGGTGGATCTGGATCTGTTGGAAAAGAATCTGCTCGATTACATCGACAACGAGCTTTCCAATCTCGTCATGACCAATGGGCAGGATTCCAAGCCGACGGCCGGGTTCCAGCGCGTCATCCAGCGTGCGGTGATCCATGTGCAATCCTCCGGCCGCGAGGAAGTGACGGGGGCCAATGTGCTCGTTGCTATCTTTGCGGAGCGGGAAAGCCACGCGGCCTATTTCCTGCACGAGCAGGACATGACCCGCTATGATGCGGTTAACTATATTTCCCATGGCATTGCCAAGGCTCCGGGCTTCGCCGATGGCGTTTCGCCAACCGGTGTTGACGATGACATGGAAGAGGATTTCGACTTCGACGAGGACGAAGAGGAAGAGGGCGGTCGCAAGGCCGAGGCCCTGAAGGCCTATGCCGTCAACCTCAATGACAAGGCCCGCGAAGGCAAGATCGACGTGCTCATCGGGCGCGACGCCGAGATCCATCGCACGATTCAGGTGCTCTGCCGCCGATCCAAGAACAACCCGCTGTTTGTCGGTGATCCGGGCGTTGGCAAGACTGCCATCGCCGAGGGGCTGGCCAAGCGGATCATCGAGGACAAGGTGCCGGATGTGCTGAAGGGTGCCACAATCTTCTCGCTCGATATGGGCACGCTGCTGGCCGGAACCCGTTATCGCGGTGATTTCGAAGAGCGCCTGAAGCGCGTCATCAAGGAGATCGAGGAATATGACGGGGCGATCCTGTTCATTGACGAGATCCACACGGTCATCGGTGCCGGTGCGACTTCGGGCGGGGCGATGGATGCGTCCAACCTGCTCAAGCCGTCGCTTGCTGCGGGCAATCTCAGATGCATGGGCTCGACCACCTACAAAGAATATCGCCAGTTCTTCGAGAAGGACAGGGCCCTGGTGCGCCGGTTCCAGAAGATCGACGTCAACGAGCCTTCGATCCCGGACGCCATCGATATTCTGAAAGGCCTGAAGCCCTATTTCGAAGACTATCACAGCGTCAAGTTCACCAACGAGGCGATCAAGTCGGCTGTTGAGCTATCGGCGCGCTATATCCATGACCGGAAGCTGCCGGACAAGGCGATCGACGTCATCGACGAGACTGGGGCTGCCCAACAGTTGCTGCCGGTGTCCAAACGCCGTAAGAGCATCACGGCACGGGAAGTGGAAGCCACCGTTGCGACCATGGCCCGCATTCCGCCAAAGACCGTTTCCAAGGACGACCGCGAGGTTCTGTCCAATCTGGAACTCAATCTCAAGCGGATGGTCTATGGACAGGATCTGGCCATCGATGCCCTGACCAGCCAGATCAAGCTGGCGCGGGCGGGCCTGCGCGAACCGGAAAAGCCGATTGGCAGCTATCTGTTCTCTGGCCCGACCGGGGTTGGCAAGACCGAAGTGTCTCGCCAGCTGGCCGATCTGATGGGTGTGGAACTGTTGCGCTTCGACATGTCGGAATACATGGAGAAGCACACCATTTCCCGTTTGATCGGTGCGCCTCCGGGCTATGTCGGGTTTGATCAGGGCGGCCTCTTGACCGATGGCGTCGACCAGCATCCGCATTGCGTGCTGCTGCTTGACGAAATCGAGAAGGCACATCCGGATCTCTACAACATCCTCTTGCAGGTGATGGACCACGGCAAGCTGACCGACCATAACGGCAAGCAGGTAGACTTCCGCAACGTCATTCTGATCATGACGACCAACGCCGGGGCGGCCGAAATGGACAAGCCTGCGATCGGCTTCACCCAGTCTGCCCGTTCAGGGGACGACGAGGAAGCGATCAACAAGCTGTTCACGCCGGAATTCCGCAACAGACTTGATGCGGTCATTCCGTTTGCCGCACTGCCGACGGATGTCATCCATCAGGTCGTTCGCAAGTTCGTCATGCAGCTTGAGGCCCAGTTGGCCGATCGCGGGGTGACTTTCGAGTTGACCGACGCTGCCACCGCATGGCTGGCCAAGAAGGGTTACGATCCGAAGATGGGCGCCCGTCCGTTGGGCCGGGTCATTCAGGAGCATATCAAGCGGCCGCTGGCCGAGGAGATCCTGTTTGGCAAGCTGGTCAAGGGAGGCACCGTGCGCGTCGACATCGACCTCGACAACATGGAGAAGCTGTTCCTCAAGGTCATCGACGAGGACGAGCCGGAACCAGCCAAGGAAGATGCCGAAGCGCCAAAGGCGAAGAAGCCGAGTGCCAAGGCGGCCGACAGCGATGCGGGCAAGAAGACTGGCCGCAAATCGCCCGCAAGGAAAAAGGCGGCGGTTCCGAGCGTCGCCAAAGCCGACAAGAAATAGCAACAAGGAGCGCCTGCGGCAACGTGGGCGCTTTTTTCCATGTTTCCCCAAATGCCCGGCTGGTTGCGAAACCTGTTGTTGTTCTTCGCCTTTGCCCTTATTTCGCTGATGGGGGCAAGCGCCATCATGCGTGCGGCCTTTCCCTACGGAATTTTTGGCAGCCTCATTGATCCGGCAACCGGGCGGGCCGATGGCATCGAGCTTCTGAAGAATATCTTCACCCTTGCCGCGGGGCTGATGCTGGCGCTCTCGCTGCTCTATCAGCAGTTCTTTGACGACAGATGAGTGTGCGCCAGAGCTGCCCTTGGTCAAAGTTCGCTTGCAATACAGGCTGTTTGACGATACATGATTGAGCATGAACCAGATGTGCAACCAGTATCAGTCGATTATTCTCACCATTCCTTGAATGGTGGGTTTTCGTGTGCGCATATCACTTACCGGAACCCGCCTGAGGCGGGTTTTTTATTGCCGTCTCTCGGGATTTTTCAAGGAGACGGAAATGACCTCCCAAGCATTGCGAACTGTTATCGAAGCAGCTGACCGGGCGATCTCGGCAGAGGATTTTGACGGCCTGATGGCGTTTTACGCCGAGGACGCGACGCTGGTCGTCCAACCCGGCATGGCGGTGACGGGCAAGGCGCGGATCAGAAAGGCCTTTGAGGCCATCGCCGATCACTTCAATCACCGCTTGACGGTTCGGCAGGGGCCGATGCAGGTGATCGAAGGTGGTGATACAGCGCTGGTGGTGATGAAAACCTTTCTCGACACCGTTGATTCCGATGGCTGGGATCTGACCCTGGTGCGTCGGGCAAGCTACGTTTTCAAGCGCTCCGACGATGGAGAGTGGCTCTGCACTGTTGATAATTCCTATGGTACGGATCTGCTGGATTCTCCCGCCGCCGCGCCAGGAGAACCGGTCTGAGGCCGATGTCCCGGGCGGGGGAGGGCGCATGGCTCTATGCAAGGGGCGGCGAGCAAGCTAAGCTCTCGCAGTTCGCGCATGCTATGAGCGCATGTCTTGGCGTCAGAAGGCGGTGGCCTTCTCGCCAAAAGACATGCTCGCGCTTGACCCGGAATGCGTTTGGTGGATAAACAAGCCAGATGAGTCCGCGAATGAAGAGGTGACCCCGTGCTTTCAGCACTCGGGATATTGATTGCCGCACTGGGCGGGATGATGTTCTTTCCCGCAATCGTCGATCTGGCCTATCAAAGTCAGGACTGGCACGCCTTTCTGGGCGGCGGGTCGATATCGATCGGTTTTGGCATCGCCCTGTTTCTGGCCATGCGTGGGCAGGAAGGGGAATGGAGCATTCGCAGCTCCATCCTGTTCGTCAATGGCAGCTGGTTCGTCCTCAGTGCCTTTGCGGCTCTGCCTCTCTATTTCTCGTCGCTCGACATCACCTATGCGGATGCCTATTTCGAGTCGGCCTCCGGCTTCACGACCACCGGCTCGACGGTCCTGAGCGGACTGGACACCATGGCTCCGGGGCTTCTGTTCTGGCGGTCGCTGATGCAATGGCTCGGTGGTCTGGGTATTGTGGCCATCGGCATCACCATTCTGCCGATGCTCGGCTCTGGTGGACAGAAGCTGTTCTTTCTGGAGTCGTCCGAGCAGAGTGACAACCCTTACCCGCGCATTCGCGAGTTTGCGGTCAAGATTGCCTTTGTCTACATGGCTCTGACAGCGGCCTGCGCGATTTCCTACTTCGTGCTGGGCATGACCTTCTTTGAGGCGGTCAATCACGCCATGACAACCCTTTCCACGGGCGGATACTCGACCTCCGACGGCTCGATGGCGCATTTCGATAGCGTCGGCATCTATTTTGCCGGATCGCTGTTCATGTTCTTTGGCGGCCTGCCGTTCCTCTACATGATCCGCTTCTTTGCCGCCGATCGGGGCAGGGATCCGCAGATCGGGCTCTATCTCAAAGGGGTGCTGATCGCTGCTGTCGTCATCTTTTTTGCCAAGCAGTGGCTGTCGCCGGGGCCGGTGATCAAGGATTTCGCGATTGCTCTGTTCGATGTCATTTCCATCGTGACCACGACCGGCTTTGGAGCAGGCGACTATCAGGAATGGGGCTCCCTTTTTGTGGTCATGTTCCTGATCCTCACCTTCTTCGGTGCCTGTTCCGGCTCGACGGCCGGCGGCATCAAGCAGTTCCGTTTCGTGATTGCCTGGCTGATCATCAAGAAGGCGGTTGCCAAGCTGATCCATCCCAACCGAATCATCCCGATGCGCTATGGTACGCAGGTCGTGGATGATGAAATGGCCGCATCGACGCTCAGCTTCATCTTCCTGTTCTTCGCCACCTTCATGGTTTTTGCCATTGCATTGCAGCTGTGCGGGCTCGATTTCGTGACGGCGATGAGCGGCTCTGCAACAGCACTGGCAAACGTTGGTCCCGGCCTTGGCGATATTATCGGGCCTGCAGGCAACTTCAGCAGCCTGCCGGAAATCTGCAAATGGCTTCTGAGCATTGAAATGATTCTGGGGCGCTTGGAAATTCTCTCCGCACTGACCATCCTGATGCCGGCCTTCTGGCGTTGGTAGAATCCTTTGTGGGCAGGCCTGCATGGCGATGCAGAGGGTCTGGTAGGCGGGTTGAATGCCCGAAAGCTATGTGCCATTGTGGCGCGATCCTGTCATCAGCCTAGTTCCTCATCATGTCATCAAACGAGCTTTCCGACCACTGCTCCGGGCTATTGCCTCATGAGCGGCTTTCCGGCTGGCACTGGTATCGCCGGGGCATGCGGCATCTGTTGTCGACGCCTGCCATCGTGCTCTATTTTTCCCTTTTGGGGTTTGGCAGTTTCTGTCACGAGAGCGGCATCGACCTCTACCTGGCAATGTTCATGACCTTCACCACCTGGGCCATTCCCAGCAATGTGATCCTGATTGGCGGCATCTTGTCGGGTTCTGGCGCGCTGGCCATCTTCGTGGCGGTGGCGCTGGCGTCGGTGCGAATGATGCCGATGGTCGTTTCCTTCGTGCCCGAAGTCCGGGACGAGGGGACGTCTACCTGGAAGCTGGTGCTGCTGGCCCATTTCACGGCCATTACCTCCTGGGTGTTTGGCATGCGGGAGCTGCCCAGCCTACCGCGCTACGGACGCGTGCCGTTCTTTGCCGGGTTTGCCGTGTCGCTGGCCATTCTCAGCATCGGGATCGTTGCTCTGGGGCACGGCATTGCAGGGGTGGTGCCGCCGGTGGTTGCGGCTGCGCTGTTTCTGATGACACCGCTCTATTTCATTCTGACCTTACCAAGTGCCGCCCGCCTGTTGTCGGACAAGCTGGCGCTGGTATTCGGCTTCGCGCTCGGTCCGTTGTTTGCGCTGATCGTGCCGGAGGCCGGACTGGTGCTTACAGGCCTTGTGGGCGGCATCGGGGCCTATGCGGTGGGCTATTGGAAGAGGCGGCTGGCATGACGATCCGGTTTGACAGTTTTGATACCGCCTGGTGGCCCTATCTGTTCGTTCTGCTGGCAGCCTCGCTACCCACGGACATGTGGCGCTGGCTCGGGGTGGTCTTTGCCGGTCGTTTGCGCGATGACAGCGAATGGATCCTGTTGGCGCGGGCGATTGCCAATGCGCTGGTTGCAGGGGTCATCACTCGGCTGATCCTGTTCCCCACAGGCGCTCTGCTCCTGGTGCCGGTCTGGATGCGACTGGTTGCCGTGGCGGTATCGGTCGGGTTCTACTTCGGGCTGGTTCGCAATCTGTTTGTTGCGGTGTTGCTCGGGGCCGCAACGCTCACGGGTCTTGCGCTTCTGTTTGGCGTTCCGATGACCTGATATGACAAGGGGCTCTCTTGAGCCCCTTCCCGATTTTCAACTCTGAGAGATCGCAGCCTTCACGTCAGAGGCTTTCGAGCGCCTTGCGCAGCTGTTCGGCGTGGCCTGCCAGCAAGTCCGGGTCGGCCATCTTGCCGGTCTGCGGACGCAGGGCAACGCCATCGTGGCGCGGCACGACGTGGAAGTGCAGATGGAAGACTTCCTGCCCGCCAGCCCCCTCGTTGTTCTGCTGCACGGTGACGCCATCGGCATCGAAGGCGATCATCGCGGCCATGGCAAGCTTCTGCGTGGTCGCGACAACGGCTGCAAGATCGGTCGGAGCGGTGTCGAGAATGTTGCGGGAGGGATTCTTCGGCAGCACAAGGGCATGGCCATCGGCCTTGGGCATTACGTCGAGAAAGGCGAAGGTCAGCTCATCTTCATAGAGCTTGTGGCAGGGAATTTCGCCACGCAGGATTTTCGCAAAGATATTGTCGCTGTCATAAGCTGGCGTGTTCATGATCGAATCCATTGATTGGTTGAAACTGTTGGCGGCGAGACTAGCAGCGCACGGCCGTGAAATCTATCCGTCGCCCTTCTTGAAAGGAGTGAGGGTTGTGAGGAACTCCTGCTCGGCAGCTGCCGCGCGCCGCTCCCTGTTCAGATAGTCCTCAATGGCCTCGCGAAAGGCCGGATGATCGATCCAGTGGGCCGACCATGTGGTCTGGGGCACATAGCCCCTTGCGATCTTGTGTTCGCCCTGTGCGCCTGCTTCCACGCACAGGTATTTGTGCTCGATGGCCCATTCGATGGCCTGGTGGTAGCACAGTTCGAAATGCAGGCAGGGATAGTCGCCAATGGTGCCCCAGTAGCGCCCATAGAGTGTATCGCCGCCAATGAAATTGAGCGCCCCGGCCACAGCACTATCGCCCTCATAGGCCAGCACCAGCAGGATCTGGTCAGCCATGGTCTCGGCGATCATCGAGAAGAATTCCCGATTGAGATAGGGGCGGCCCCATTTGCGCGAACCGGTGTCCATGTAGAAGGCGAAAAAGGCGTCCCAGTCCTGTTCGGTTATGGCATCGCCCTGCTTGCGACGGATGGTCAGGCCGTGGCTGTGGGCGGTCTGGCGTTCCTTGCGGATATTCTTGCGCTTGCGGGAGGAAAGCTGGGCGAGGAAATCATCGAAGCTGTCGTAATCCTCGTTGATCCAGTGGAATTGCTGATCGCGACGGACGAGAAAGCCCTGCGCCTCGAATTCGCTTTTCTGCCTTTCTGGCAGGAAGGTCAGGTGGGCCGAGGAGATGGGGTAGCGCTCGCACAGCTGCTTCATGCCGCTGGCCATGGCGGCCACGGCTACAGCCTCGTTGACGCCCTTGCGGGTCAGCACCTTGGGGGCGTTGACGGGGGTGAAGGGAATGGCACTTTGCAGCTTGGGATAATATTGCCCGCCAGCCCGCTCCAGCGCATCGGCCCAGCCGTGGTCGAAGACATATTCGCCCTGACTGTGCGACTTGAGATACAGCGGCATGGCGGCCAGTACAGCGTCATTTTCGTCCTTGAGGACCAGATGATGCGGCATCCAGCCGGTTTCCTCGCTGGCGCAGCCTGAGCGCTCCAGAGCATCGAGAAAGGCATAGGACAGGAAGGGGTTGGATCTGGTCTTGCTCAGGGTGTCTTCAAGACAGGCCGTCCAGTGTTCCTCTCCGATCTCTCGCATGGAATGAACGACATGCAACTGGTAACCGGATGTTTCAGACATGGGTCAGGCATGGCCTCTTGCAAAAATCAAACTATAGCTGAGATTTAAGAGACTTTGCTGAAATTGTAACCCTCAAAGAGGCCTGGACGGAAAAAATAGATGAGGGATAGCTGGCAGGGGGGCCAACGGCAGTCGGTGCCGCCATTGGCCAAATCGTTGAAAGCGAAAAGTCTAGTCTTCGAGTTCCACAATGGCTTCCACTTCGACGGCAACGCCGAACGGCAGGGAGGCTGCTGAGACGGCGGAGCGAGCGTGACGGCCCTTGTCGCCAAAGACGTCGACCATGAAGTTGGAGGCGCCGTTGATGACGGCCGGCTGATCGCCGAATTCAAGAGTGGAGTTGACAAAGCCGACCAGCTTGACCACGCGAGCCACCTTGTCGAGATCGCCGGTGGCGGCCTTCATCTGGGCAATGAGGCTGATGGCGCAGAGCTTTGCAGCTTCCTGACCGGCAGCGGTTTCCATGGTGTCACCCAGCTTGCCGATGACTTTTTCGCCAGCCGCATTCAGCGGGATCTGACCGGAAATGAAAAGCTGGTTGCCGCTTTTGACAAAGGGAACATAGTTGGCAGCAGGGGCTGCTGCTTCCGGAAGGGTGATTCCGAGGTCTGCAAGTTTGGCTTCGATGACGCCTGACATGTTCAACTCCATAGAAAGGTCTGGTTTGTTCTGGTCTCCGGCGCGGATAGCAATCAGGCTGCCCGGTCCGTGAGCATGATCAACATTTAGGCGAGGCGGTACAGCATTGAAAGCAAAAGCTTGTCTGGCACACGCATTTTACCGCATCTCTCCCCGCATGAGGTCGCTTTGGCTGCATATCTCATGATCCGAGGGACGGGGCCGTAGGGGGCGTGTCAGTCGAGGCCGCTGTCCTTGTCGGGCTTCTGCGCGGAATGAACTACATTCTTCTGCGCCTCGGGGGTGCGATCGCTGGCAAGCTTGCCTTTCATTGTCAGGCCCAGCTCTACCATCTTGCCGCCGAACTTGCTGGAGAGCAGGTCCATGGCCTTTTCCGCGCTTGCCCGTTTGCCGGCCTGGATGTCCACCAGATCCGGAGGATCGGCGAATTCACCGGGGTGCAATTCGCTGATGCCGATTCCGATGAGACGGTAGGCGGCCTGCCTTGCCGCCAGTTCGCGCAACAGCAGATCCTTGCCGATCAGGAAGATCCTGTCTGTCAATTGAGTCGGATCCGAGAGGGAGCGGCTGCGGGTGATGCTTTTGAAATGGTTGTCCTTGAGCTTGAGGGTCACGGTCCGCCCTGCCAGCCCTGTCGCCTTGGCTCGCCTTGATGTGTCTTCGGAAAGGCGCCTCAGGATCGGCAGTAGGTCGTCGGCTTGCGTGAGATCCTTGCTGAAGGTGGTCTCGGAGCTGATGCTCTTGGTTTCCGAGTCGGGAGAGACCGTTCGGCTGTCTTCGCCCTGAGCCAGTTTGGCAAGGCGCAGGCCCAAGGCTCCATAGGCTTTGGCGAGTTTGGCAGGATCCGCTGTCTGCAACTGCCCGATGGTCAGGAAGCCATCCCTTGCCAGATGGGCCTGAGAGACTTTGCCGACGCCCCAGATCATGGAAACGGGCTTGTCCTTGAGGAACCGTCTTGTCTCTTCTTTGCCGATGATCGAATAGCCACGGGGCTTTTCGAGGTCCGAAGCGATCTTGGCCAGAAACTTGTTGTGGCTGAGGCCAACCGACACGGTGATGCCGATTTTCTTCTCGACCTGCAGCACGAAGCGGGCCAGTGTCAGGGCGGGGTAGGCATGGTGGAGGCGTTCGGTGCCGGACAGATCGAGAAAGGCTTCATCGATGGAAAGGGGCTCGACCAGAGGCGTGAGCTCCTGCATTGCTGCGCGAACTTGTCGGCCTACTTCGCTGTATTTCTTCATGTTTGGCCGAATGACAACGGCTTCAGGGCAGAGTTTTCGGGCCTGAAACATCGGCATCGCAGATTTGACCCCTCTGATGCGGGCAATGTAGCAGGCCGTTGAGACCACGCCGCGTTCGCCACCGCCGATGATAACCGGTTTGTCACGCAGCTCGGGGTTGTCGCGCTTTTCAACCGAGGCATAGAAGGAGTCGCAGTCGATATGGGCGATGGACAGTGCTCTGAGTTCCTCATGGTGAATGAGGCGCGGTGAGCCACAACGGGGGCAGCGTCGTGGGGCTCCGTTTCCTTCCTCAAGGCAATCGCGGCAGAGAAACTGTTCCATCCTGATCATGCGGTCCGTTGTGGTGGTGGATCCTAGAGCGCGCCCGTGGTTGCCATGCTCATGGGATCCAGCCGCAGCTTGGCTGTCACGACATCTTCCGGGGCAAGTGTCATGTTGCTGGCAAAAGCCAGAACCAGAGAATCGTCCGATAGCAGGAAATCAAGTATGGCGGCGAGGAACGAGGGCTCAGAAGCGACCTCGCGCAGGCTGCTCGGGTCAAGACCCGAGAGCGCCAGAAACCGACCTAACAGGTCAGGATCATTTGACAAAAATCCCAGCGCCTTGATGCCGATTGTCTCGGCTTCCTCGAGTGTCAGGCCAAATTGTTTTTTCTGCATGATGCTGTGTTTGCCCTTTTGAAAGGTTTATTCTGTATGTACGATATAGGTAATAATATGCGCATCTGATACGGAAACCCAGATCTGATTGATCGGTGTGTCAGCTCTGTACATCACATTCGAGCTGCGGACTGGACCATGGCCAAGAAGATTCTCATTGTCGAGGACAATGAACTCAACATGAAACTGTTTCTCGATCTGCTTGAAGCCTATGGCTACGAGACGGTGGGAACACGCAATGGTCTGGATGCGCTGAAACTTGCCAGGGAACATATGCCGGATCTGATCCTGATGGACATCCAGTTGCCCGAGGTTTCCGGTCTCGAAGTTACCAAGTGGTTGAAAGAAGACGACGATCTCAGACCCATCCCTGTGGTCGCCGTAACCGCTTTTGCCATGAAGGGGGATGAGGAAAGAATTCGTCAAGGCGGGTGCGAAGCCTATTTGTCCAAACCCATTTCGGTTGCGAAGTTTATTGAGACTGTGCGCACCTATGCAGGTGACGCTTAGCCCGGAGTTGAAAGCAAATGTCTGCCCGCGTCCTCGTCGTTGATGACAATCCAGCCAATGTAAAGCTTCTGGAAGCCCGTCTGTCTGCCGAATATTTTGATGTTCTCTGTGCCAGTAGTGGTCCGGAAGCGCTTGAGATTCTCTCCCACAACACGGTTGATATCGTTCTGCTCGATGTGATGATGCCCGGAATGGACGGATTTGAAGTCTGCCGTCGGATCAAGACCGATCCTCAGTTGATGCATATACCCGTGATCATGGTCACTGCGCTGGACCAGATCAGCGACCGGGTTGCCGGGCTGAAGGCCGGGGCGGATGATTTTCTGACCAAGCCGGTCAACGATCTTGCGTTGATCGCACGGGTCAAGAGCCTGGTTCGCGTCAAGATGATGCTCGACGAGTTGCGCTCTCGCGCCCACACCTCGGAGCAGATGGGGCTGGACAGCAGCGCATTGCTCAAGCGGCTGATGCATCATGACGGCGGGCAGATTCTGTTGGTCGATGACTCACGCTCCAACTCCGAACGCATCCGCAAGCAGGTTGCCGGACAGTTCGATCTGTTTCTGGAGAATGATATTGCAGCGGCCCTGCGGCGCTGTTCCGACCAGACCTTCGATTGTCTGCTGATCAATCTGGACATGCAGACAGGCGATCCTCTGAGGCTTTGTGCCCAAGTGCGGTCCATCGAATCTTCGCGTCTGGTTCCCATCCTGATTCTGGCTCAGGAAGCCGACCAGAAGCGCATCATGCGGGCGTTTGATCTGGGCGTGAACGACTATGTCTGCCAGCCGGTGGACAAGAACGAGCTGCTGGCGCGTCTGCACACGCAGGTTTTGCGCAAGCGCTACACCGATGCACTGCGTGATTCCATCCAACATACCATGGAGCTGGCGATCATGGATGGACTGACGCAGCTCTACAATCGTCGTTACATGACGTCCCACCTCAATGCCCTTCTGTCGTCGGCACGGGAGAAGCAAAAGCCTCTGTCGGTGTTGCTGATGGATATCGACTTCTTCAAATCCGTCAATGACACACACGGACATGATGCCGGTGACGAGGTGCTGCAGGAGTTTTCCCAGCGCATGCGCAAGAATACCCGCGGGATTGATCTGGTCTGTCGTTATGGCGGGGAGGAATTCGTTGTCATCATGCCGGATACTGACCATTCGCTGGCAACGGTGGTGGCAGAACGCATCCGCAAGAAGGTGTTCGAGAAGCCATTCATCATTCACAAGGGCCGGCAGATGATCGATGTGACGGTCTCGATCGGACTGGCCTCCAGCTGCAAGGGGCTTGAGACACAGGACGAGTTGCTCAAGCGGGCTGATCAGGCGCTCTATCAGGCCAAGCACGATGGCCGCAACCGTGTGGTTGTTTCGCAAGTCTGTGCGGCTTAGTATTACTTCGTATTACCTAATCTATTCTTGTTTGTAAGTAATTACATCTTGGTGGCCGAAGGCGGTGCGGCTGGATGCTTGATTCTGACTGTCGCCTTGCGCCTTCAAGAATCAAAATTATCCGATAGCGTCTTTAGTGGTAATCCATTGGTCCTAAAGTTCTTTGCCAATGTATGTATTTTCTCGGCAGGGTTTTCCACCATTGACATGCAACTCCAACTAGCTGCCCCAAAAGGGCTGCGAATCTGTTGACGGTTGCCTGCCTTAAGTTGTTTTTTTGGGTGAGAAATGGTCAAAAGGACAACGTATGCGCGTGTTATCCAAGAATTGAGGTTCAAAAACCGCGACAATTTACCTTAATTCTTTATCAACCGATAAGATTTTATCGATTCAGGTAAACAATTCGTTGAAATTGTCACTTTTTTTGTTAGGCTTGTAAGCGTTGGAGAACGGGATGGGGGACGCCGTTTGCTAGCCATGCAGTAGGACTGCAGGTTTACGCGTGCTCTCTTGTCGTCGTTGTCATCGTTTTTCCCTACGGGTTCTTCAGGTCCGCCGCATCTCCTGGGGCCGTAGGGTTTTGGTCGGTTCAGTAGCAGCAAGAGTGGCCTCCTCAAGTGGTCTGCAACTGGACCGGCCATCCTTTATTCTCATCCCCCCATTTCATTGCACTTTTGATACTGCAGGACAGGTCCGTTCTTGATGGACTCCCTTTGGGGATTTGTCGATGTTTCGGATCCGATATTAATCGAAGGGGCGAGACTTATGGTCCGCCGGTTCGGCCTTGACGGGCCTTTCAGGGCTCGAGTTGAACCGGAGAGGGCCGGGCCATGCGATGCCGCGCTCCGGGCCGGTGGTCCGACAGTAGGGGGAGCTGCGGAATGGACGGGATACTGACGGACAGAAATCTTTCCTGAAGCGCAAGCGCAAAAAAACCCGCCTGCCGTCGGCAAGCGGGTTTTTGAACTGTCGACAAGACAGGGGAGCCTTACTTGATTTTGGCTTCCTTGAACTCGACGTGTTTCTTAGCCACCGGGTCGTATTTCCGCTTGACCATTTTTTCGGTCATGGTGCGGGAATTCTTCTTGGTGACGTAAAAGTAACCCGTGTCAGCGGTGCTGACCAGACGGATCTTGATTGTTGTTGCCTTAGCCATGAGTCTTTTCCGTCTTTTGGGCCCGCATTAGAGATCGGATGCTTTGGGCATCCTGTGGTCTCGACTGTCGGGCCGAAGATGTGCTGAGCGGAAAAGAGACCGGCTCAGCAAAAACCTGTTTCGAGCCGCCAAACTACGCAAAGTTGGCTTATTGTCAAGAGGATGCTTCAATTTATCGACGCCAATCTTGCGAAATGGCCAAATATGGCGTCTTGTGCGGATTGAAAAAGCTTGGAATTCTGCGCCTTTTACCATTTCGGAGCAGATTTCAGATTTCTGCCCGCACCATGGATTTTCCCCGCATGAAAAAGAAGGGAGTCGGCGTTTGTGGTGCCAGATCTGGATCCCGCTTCAGCCTTACATCGAGCTCGTGGAGAATCTCTTTGGTGATGCGCGGCAGATCCAGCGCATGCGCATCGGAGATTGTGAGCCAGTGGAGGTCCTCCAACTCGCCGGATGGCCCGGTCTTCTCGGCCAGATGATCAGAGATGTGCTCTGCGTCGACGGCAAAGAAGCGGGTATCGAAACGGCGGTTCCTGCCTGGTGGCGTGATGGCGCGCCCGACAAAGCGCAAGGGGGCGAGGGCAGGCAGCATGCCGCGACTTCTGAAGGCCTCCCAATCGGCGCCCCTTAGCCGTGCATTCTCTCCGGGTGCACCGATGAACAGGCCAGCTTCTTCGTAGGTCTCTCGGATGGCGCAGACAGCGAGGCCACGCATGCGCATGTCGCTGGAGCCGTTTCTGGCTTCAAACCGCAGCTTTTCCATGACCCCGTCGTCAAGGTCACTGGCGCAGGGCACCAGACGATCAGCAGCGTCGAGGCGCCCGCCGGGAAAGACGAACTTGCCCGGCATGAAGCGGTGGCGCATGTGTCGGCGCCCCATCAGCAGCTTGGGTGTGCCGTGAGTGCGATCCAGAATGATGAGCGTGGCTGCGTCCTTGGGGCGCACCTTGGGCAGGGTGCCGTCATAAAGCCTTTGAGCATTGGCAGTCAATTCCGTGTGGATTTCGATCTTTTCAATCTTCCGTATCATGGTCAAACTGCAGTTGCTCCGGCTTTTTGTGGTCGGTTAGCGCTTACGCCCCTTCTTGCCTCTCGGCTTGACGGTTCTCGGTCGCGTGGTGCCCGGTTTCTTGCGTCCTCGCGCAGCAAAGCCGCCGTTGCCACGGCCATTGCGGGTCAGATGGCTCGGTGCCTTGCCTTTGGGGTGCTTGCGTCCCTCCGAGAGCATCTCGAAGCGAAGAGCGCCGGCAAAGGGTGCAGCTTCGACCAGTTTGACATCGACGCTGTCGCCCAGCCGGAAGGTTTCCCCGGTGGCTTCGCCTACCAGCTGGTGGTTGGTTTCGTCGAAGTGGTAATAGTCGTAGCCCAGTGTTGATGCCGGAATAAATCCGTCAGCGCCAGTCTCCGATAGTTGGACGAACAGGCCGACGCGGGTGACGCCGGAGATCTTGCCCTTGAAACGTGCTCCGACCCGGTCGGACAGGAAGGAGGCAATGAGGCGATCCTTGGTATCCCGCTCGGCAGCCATGGCGCGGCGTTCGGTGGTGGAGATATGCGCGGCGATATCGGCAAGTTTTCCGTCAAAGCCGACGGGCAGGCCATCATCGCCCAACTTCAGGGCGGCAATCAGGGCGCGATGGACCACAAGGTCGGCATAGCGGCGGATCGGCGAGGTGAAGTGGGCATATTTCAGCAGGTTGAGACCGAAATGGCCGATATTCTCGGGATTATACTCCGCCTGTGCCTGCGAGCGCAGGATCACCTGACTGACCAGCGGTGCATGTTCGGTCTCTGCCGTCCGCCTGAGGATGATGTTGAACATCGACGGGCGCAGGTTGCCCCCCTTGGGGAAGCTCAGATCCATCGATTGCAGGAATTCGCGCAGGCCTTCCAGTTTTTCCGGGGAAGGATTGTCGTGGATACGGTAGATCAGGCCCTGCTTGTGCTTCTCCAGAGTCTCGGCAGCGGCCACGTTGGCCTGGATCATGAATTCCTCGACCAGCTTATGGGCGTCGAGGCGGGGCGGCACATAGACGCTGTCGATGGTACCGTCGGGCTTGAGGGTCAGCTTGCGTTCGGGAATGTCCAGTTCAAGCGGCTCGCGGGCGTCGCGCCCGGCCTTGAGTACCTCGTAACCGGCCCAGAGAGGCTTCAGGATCGATTCCCGGATCGGTCCGGTAACCTCGTCCGGATTGCCGTCAATCGCGCTCTGAGCCTGATTGTAGGAGATGCCAGCGGCCACGCGGATCATGACCCGGTGGAAGCTGTGGCGCTTCTTCTTGCCAGACTTGTCGAACACCATGCGTACGGCCATCGATGGACGGTCTTCACCTTCCCTCAGGGAGCAGAGATCGTTCGAGATGCGTTCGGGCAGCATTGGCACGACGCGATCGGGGAAATAGACCGAGTTGCCGCGCTTGAGCGCTTCGCGATCGATGGTGCCGCCCATGTGGACATGATAGGCGACGTCGGCGATGGCGACATAGGCGATGACCCCGCCCTCGTTGGCCGGGTCTTCGTCGAGCTCGGCGTAAATGGCGTCGTCATGGTCCTTGGCGTCGGCCGGGTCAATGGTGATCAGCGGCACATCGCGCCAGTCCTCACGGCCTCTCAGATCGGGTGGGGTGGCGCGTTCGGCTTCTGCCATCACCGCGTCAGGAAAGATATAGGGGATGCCAAGGGCGTGAATGGCGATCATGCTGACCGCCTGCTCGGAGGCCATCGGTCCGATCACTTCACTCACATGGGCGCGCGGTGTCTTGGAGCGACCGGAGCGGGTGATGGACACGGCAACCAGATCGCCATCGGAAGCCTCACCCTTTGAAGCATCATCGATGGAGAGTTCCTGGGTCTTCTTGTCGATGGGCACGAGCCTGCCGCCACCGTTGACCGGATCGCGGCGATAGATGCCGAGAATGGAATCCTCGCGCTTGGGCAGGATCTTGATGACCCGGACCGCCTGCCGCACACCGGGCAGCTCGAACTGGTCGATTTCGCGGTCGATCAGTTTGGCCAGCACGCGGTCGCCGACGCCAGGAATGGCTTTTGATTTCTTGTCCGGCTCGATCAGCAGGCGAGGGGGCGGCCCCTCTTCTCCGGCTTCCCAATTGACAGGCACGCCGATGAGATCGCCTTCCGCATCGCGCTCAAGAATGCGATAGACGCCGACGGCGGGCAGCTCGCCGGTCTTGACCAGACGCTTGCGGTTCTTCTCGATATGACCGTCTTCGGTCAATTCCTTCAGGAGGCGCTTCAACCCGATCCGGGCACCGCCGGAAATGCCAAAAGCGCGGGAAATCTCGCGCTTGCCTGCCTTGCCAGGGTTCTCTGCAATGAAAGCGAGGATTTCGTCTTTCGAGGGAAGGCCGTCCTCCATCGTGGGTCTGCGTTTGCGTATCACTGGGCGGTCCTTCTCATCATGGCCGAAAGGCCGCATGCACCATGGGCAACGGGAGGGTTATACACAAGGCGATGCGGGCAACGGATACTGGTTGTTGCCGAAATTTCAGCTATCCTCTTTTTCTCCGGCTTCGTCTGCTGCGTCGTCGGATGCTGCTTTCTTCTTGGCCGTCGATTTCTTGGTTGTCGATTTTTGGGCGGTTGTCTTCTTCGCTGTCGTCTTTTTGGCAGCCGGCTTCTTTGTAGCAGTCTTCTTCTCGGCCGTCTTCTTGGCGGGCGTTTTGCCAGCCTTGGCGGCAATCAGTTCCAACGCCTGTTCGAGAGTTACGTCTTCCGGCTTCATGTCCTTGGGCAGGGTTGCGTTGATCTTGCCGTGGTTGACATAGGGGCCGTAACGACCGGCCTTCACGGTGATTGCTCCGCCGCCATCGGGATGCTCACCCAGTTCCTTGAGGGATTGTGCAGCGCCACGACGGCCACCGTTGGCGCGCTTTTCTGCCAGAAGGCTGACGGCATGGTTGAGGCCGACGGTGAAGACATCGTCGACGCCGGGCAGATTGGCATAGGTGCCGTCATGCAACACGAATGGGCCGTAGCGACCAAGCCCGGCGGTGATCATCTTGCCGTCCTCGGGGTGTTCGCCCACTTCACGCGGCAGGGAGAGCAGCCGCAGGGCCTTTTCAAGATCAAGGCTCTCGATGTCCCATCCTTTCGGAATGGACGAGCGAGGCGGCTTGGCTTCCTCGCCGAGCTGCACATAGGGGCCGAATCGGCCCGAGCGCAGGGTGACGTCGAGACCGGTGGCGGGATCCGTTCCAAGCAGCTTGGTGCCATTCTCTCCGACCTGTTGCGCATCCCCGTCACCATCATTCGACAGCTGGCGGGTATAGCCGCATTCGGGATAGTTGGAGCAACCGACAAAGGCGCCGTAGCGGCTGGTCTTGAGGCTCAACTTGCCATCCGAACAGGATGGGCAGGCGCGCGGGTCCGAGCCATCCTCGCGTGGCGGGAAGGCATAGGAGGCGAGTACCTCGTTGAGCGTATCCAGAACCTGGCTGACGCGCAGTTCCTTGGTGCCGTCGACGTGGGAGGAAAATTCCTTCCAGAAGTCGCGCAACACGTCCTTCCATTCCAGTTCGCCGTTAGAGATCAGGTCGAGCTTTTCTTCCAGCTCTGCGGTGAAATCATACTGCACATAACGTTCAAAGAAGTTGGACAGGAAGCCGGTGACCAGCCGTCCCTTGGATTCCGGAATCAGGCGCTTCTTGTCGAGTATCACATAGCCACGATCCCGCAACACGGACAGGGTTGCCGTATAGGTGGAAGGGCGGCCGATACCCAGTTCTTCCATGCGTTTGATCAGCGTTGCTTCGGTGTAGCGCGGTGGTGGCTCGGTGTGGTGCTGGCTGGCGGTAACGGCCTTCTGCTTGAGCGCCTCGCCTTCGCTCATTGGCGGCAGGCGGTTGCTGTCCTCGTCGTCCTCGTCATCCTTGGATTCGGTGTAGAGCGTCAGGAAGCCATCGAAACGGACCACCTGGCCGGTGGCGCGCAGCTCGGCGCTGCGGGAGCCGTTGGTGGCGGTGATCTCGACCGTGGTGCGTTCAAGCTGGGCCGATTCCATCTGGCTGGCCAAGGTCCGGCGCCAGATCAGTGTGTAGAGCTTGAGCTGTTCGTCGTCGAGATACTTGGCGATCTGCTTGGGATGGCGGTTGATGTCGGTCGGGCGGATCGCCTCGTGCGCTTCCTGTGCGTTCTTGGCTTTCACAGTATAATGACGCGGCGCGTCGGGCAGATACTGCTTGCCATATTCCCGCTCGATGGCGCTACGAATGGGGGCGATGGCTTCCGGCGCAATTTCCACGCCGTCCGTACGCATATAGGTAATGAGACCGGTGGTTTCGCCGCCGACCGAGACGCCTTCGTAGAGCCGCTGGGCGATCTGCATGGTGCGCGCCGCTGCAAACCCGAGTTTTCGCGAGGCTTCCTGCTGCAGAGTCGATGTGGTGAAGGGGGCAAAGGGATTGCGGCGGACCGGCTTTGCCTCGACAGAGCGCACGGCGAGGTTGGCCCCTTCGACCAGCTTCTTGATATCAGCTGCTTCCGTTCCTGTCCGGATGTCGAGGCGGCTTTTCTTCTCGCCGTCAACTGCGGTTATGCGAGCCTGGAAATCTGCCCCGGCTGCGGTTTGGAGATCAGCCAGGATCGACCAGTATTCCTGCGGTACAAAGGCTTCGATTTCCTCTTCCCGCTGGCAGACGAGCCTCAGGGCAACGGACTGAACGCGTCCGGCAGAGCGGGCCCCGGGCAGCTTGCGCCAGAGAACTGGCGAGAGGGTGAAACCGACGAGGTAGTCAAGAGCGCGACGGGCCAGATAGGCATCAACCAGCGGCGTGTCGATATCGCGCGGATGTTGCATCGCGTTGAGAATGGATTCTTTGGTAATCGCGTTGAACACAACCCGCTGTATGGGCTTGTCCTTGAGCAGACCACGTTTCTTTTTCAACACCTCGAGGACGTGCCAGGAGATCGCTTCACCCTCTCTATCAGGGTCAGTCGCGAGGATCAGACGGTCGGAATCCTTGACGGCTTCGACAATTTCGGAGAGCCGCTTTTTCGATTTCGCATCCGCTTCCCAAGTCATCGAGAAGTCGTCTTCGGGGAGCACGGAACCGTCTTTCGAGGGGAGGTCGCGCACATGCCCATAAGAAGCCAAGACTTTGTAGTTCTTGCCTAAATACTTATTGATCGTTTTGGCTTTTGCTGGCGATTCTACGATTACGACGTCCATTTGAATTCCGTACTATCCATTCGCTCTTCAGCCCTCCAACCCGTGATCGGGTTGTGGCCGGTTGCTGGTATCTGGAGCTGATTCTCTATAAGTCAATGCTAGTCACATGACTGCTTCGCCCCCATCCGTCAAGGGTGACGAACGCTATAAGCGGATATAATTTCTGTCGCATACATGCAAGTAGATTGTGAAAATACAACCATATGTATATAATATGGTTGTATACAATCAAAAAGTTTGGATGTATGCTCCGGAGCTGCAGCAGCGCGATTGCTGGTGATATTTTTACAAATCATGTTTGCGGAGAGCCACGTGGGAAAAGAAGCTCAAGTGCTGGAAATCGGGTCGCCGACCAAAACGGCAGAATACATATATGCTCATTTGCAAGACCTAACGCGCATGGCTCGACAGAATGACCTCGCGATGCTGGTCTATTTGTTGGAAATGGCACAGATCGAGGCGATGGATGTTGCCAAGCAGATCAGGCCGAGCCGGATCTTTTGAACACTTAGCGACTTAAAGCCCGAGCCGCGCCCGGTTCTTGCCATTCCAAATCCTTGCCAGCCCTGGATGTAATATGGATAGCGTTTGCGATGCCCGGGTGACGGATCATCGCAGGGTATGCGATCAATGTGTATCTTCGGTCAAACGTGGGGCGTCGGGCAAAGCAGCGTGTGGTTCGACCACAATGCAGCCGGTCCCGCTGGCGGCGCAAGCGTCATGCCTTGAGCGAGACAGTCTGATTGCCGTGTCGTTCCAGCCTTCCAGCCAGATCCAGTTCCAGAAGAAGCAGTTGCACCTGTCCCATGGTCAGGTCTGTCTGGCGGATCAGGTCGTCAATGGCGATCGGTGTCAGGCTCAGGCTCTGAATGAAACGCGTCTTGCCAGCTTCCTCCGGCTCGGAAGGGCGCAGATCGCCAGTGCCATCCGGGATCTGCTCCCGCAAGGGCAGAGGCAACTGATCGGCGGCAAACGGTTGGAGAGTGGTGCGCTGGTCCGCGATGGCATCCAGAATATCCTGAGCCTCACAGACGAGGCAGGCACCCTGCTTGATCAGGTGATTGGTGCCGCCTGCGCGCGGGTCAAGCGGCGAGCCTGGAATTGCAAAGACATCTCGGCCTTGTTCCAGCGCATAGCGTGCGGTGATCAGGGAGCCGGAGCGCTTGGCCGCTTCCACCACCAGTGTTCCCAATGCAATGCCCGATATGATCCGGTTCCTGCGCGGAAAATCCTGTGATCGGGCGGGCGCATTCCATGGCATTTCCGAAACCAGCATGCCCTGTTGGGCGATGGCCTTGGCCAGTTCGACATTCTGTCTGGGATAGAGCTGATTGAGACCACCTGCCACCACGGCTATCGTTCCAAGTGTCAGCGAGGCGCGATGGGCATGGGTGTCCACGCCTCGCGCCAGCCCCGAGACCACAACAATGCCGTTCTGTCCCAACTCCCGCGCAATCATTTCTGTCAGTTTGGCGCCGCTTGCCGAGCAATTGCGTGAGCCGACGATGGCGATGGCGGGTCTTTTCGCCAGATCCGGACTGCCCATGACAGTGAGCAGCGGCGGCGGTGCAGGGATATGGGCGAGCGCTTCGGGATAATCCGGCTCACCGGTCGCCACTAGACGGGCTCCTGCGCGATGGAGCGCGGTCCATTCTGTCTCGATCTCCTGTTCGGAAGCGATGTGAAAGGCGCGGCGGGCGCCGCCCTTGCGCGACAGGTCCGGCAGGGCTTCAAGGGCCTTTTCGGCACTGCCGAAATGGTTGATGAGATCTCTGAAGGTGGCGGGGCCGACGTTTTCGCAGCGGATGAGGCGCAGCCAGTTGAAGCGCTGTTTCTCACTGAGGCGAAAGGCGGAGCGGCTGGTGTAGCCATTTCCGTGCCGGTCTGCTGCCGTGGTCTGCTGGGATTGTGACGGGGCCATCCGGTCCGCTTCAGTGTGCGTTGAAGATGGCGCTCCGTTGGTCATTTGTCCTTCTCTCCCGACACATCGGAGGCATCGGATTTGGAAAGCGCGTCGGACGGGCTTTCCTTCTTGCCGCCAATCTTGCCTTCCGTTCCGGCCAGAAGACGGGTGATGTTTTCCTTGTGGCGGATCCAGAGCAGAAGCGTCATGGCTGCGAACAGGCCGGTGAGGTTCCACTGGCCGAAGCCGAACAGCACAAAGGGCATAAGCGCACTGCCGATAAGGGCGGACAGGGACGAATAGCGAGTCAGATAGGCTGACGTCAGCCAGATGAAGGCAAAGGCGAGGAAGGCCGCAGGATAGAGGCCGAGGAGTACGCCCAGATAGGTGGCGACGCCCTTGCCGCCGCGAAACTTCAGCCAGAAGGGAAAGAGATGGCCCAGAAAGGCGCCAAGACCCGCAAGGCTGGCAATTTGCACGGGGCTGTCGGGCAGAAACGCGATGGCGACTTCCCGTGCAATGATGACGGCAAGCGTGCCCTTGAGCAGATCACCCAGCAAGGTGAGCGCAGCGAGTTTCTTGTTGCCGGTTCTCAGGACGTTGGTGGCGCCGATGTTGCCGGAGCCGATCTTGCGGACGTCACCCAACCCGCCCATCTTCGTCAGGATGAGGCCAAAGGGCGTCGAGCCAAGGACATATCCGAACAGAATGGCGATCAGGAATTGAGGCAAGGAATGGCTCCAACTTGTGGGGTCGATCATGGGCAGTGATCCCTCGTCCTTGTTGCAAGGCGTTTGCCTTGGCATGTGGTCCGGGTGGCGAGTGCAAGTTCGCCTGCCACCCGGGCGATTCTCTTATTGGTTAGTTCAGCGCGGATCGTAATGGTGAACCAGCTGACCTTCAACGTAAGTTTGCAGAACCTTGCCGGAAAGCTGCGCCTTGTGGAAGGCGGTGTTCTTGGAGCGTGACTGCAACGCGTCCCGATCCATGACCCACGGAAGGTCCGGATCGAAAATGATGATGTCAGCAGGCATGCCCGGCTTGAGGCTGCCGGCGTCAAGGCCAAGCAGTTGGGCAGGGGTCGTGGACAGGGCCTTGATGGCCTGCATCATGGTCAATTGTCCGCTGTGGATCATCCGCATTGCAGCCGGCAGCATGGTTTCCAGACCAACGGCACCGTCGGCGCACTCGGCGAACGGATGACGCTTGGTGTCCACGTCCTGCGGGTCGTGTGCGGACACGATGACGTCGATGGTGCCATCGGCGACGCCCTCGATCATGGCCTGCCGTTCGGCTTCACTGCGCAGCGGCGGGGACATCTTGTAGAAGGTGCGATAGAGCCCGATGTCATTTTCATTGAGGGTCAGATGGTTGATCGACACGCCACAGGTGACGGCTAGTCCCTTGTCCTTGGCCCGACGAATGATGTCGAGGCTCTCAGCGCAGGAAATCTGGCTGGCGTGATAGCGGCAACCGGTCAACTGGGCAAGACGCACGTCGCGGGCGACCATGATGGTCTCTGCCTCGGCCGGAATGCCGGCAAGACCGAGCCGGGTCGAGGTCTCCCCAAGGTTCATCACGCCGTTGCCGACCAGATCCGGGTCTTCCGGATGGTGGACGATGAGGGCGTCGAAATCGCGAGCATAGGACATCACCCGACGCATGATCTGGGCGTTGGTGATCGCCTTGCGACCGTTGGACAGGGCGACGGCCCCGGCCTCGATCATCAGTCCGATTTCGGTCATTTCCTTGCCCTTGAGGCCACGGGTCATGGCTGCATAGGGGTGGACATGAACCTTTGCGGTGTCTCGTGCACGACGCTTGATGAAGTCCACCAGCGCGATGTCGTCGATGACCGGATCGGTGTCCGGCATGCAGGCCATGGTGGTCACGCCACCGGCTGCTGCAGCCTGGCTGGCGCTCTTTAGGGTTTCGCGGTGCTCGGCGCCGGGCTCACCGGTCGTGACATGCATGTCGACGAGGCCGGGTGCCGCAATCTTGCCTGCACCATCGACGCGCAGGATGTCGGACGACAGCTGGCTGGCGACGGTTGCGCCAATAGCCTTGACCTTGCCGTCCTCGATGAGGATTGCACCGGGCTCATTGAGCCCGGTGGAAGGGTCGAGGAGCTTGACATTGGTCAGGGCGAAGGGGGCTTTTTGTCTTTCTGGCATTTTCATTTTCCCTTTCAATCCTGCTCGACCGGCTGGGCTTCTAGGCTGTTCTTGGCCAGCAATTCAATGATGGCCATGCGCACTGCGACGCCCATTTCGACCTGCTCATGAATGACCGACCGTCCGGAGTCGGCAACCGAGCTGTCGATTTCGACGCCGCGGTTCATCGGACCGGGATGCATGACGATGGCATCTTCGCGGGCATATTTGAGCTTTTCCTCATCAAGGCCGTAGAAGTGGAAATACTCGCGAATGGATGGCACGAAAGCACCGTTCATGCGCTCCAGCTGCAGGCGCAGCATCATCACCACGTCGGCGCCATCAAGACCCTTGCGCATGTCGCGGAAGCACTTGACGCCCATGGCTTCCACGCTGTCCGGCAACAAGGTGGACGGTGCGACGAGACGCACTTCCGCGCCCATGGCTGTCAGCAGCAGGATGTTGGAGCGGGCCACACGCGAATGCAGGATATCGCCGCAGATGGCGACCACCAGACCTTCCAGCGTACCCTTGTGGCGGCGGATGGTCAGTGCGTCAAGCAGGGCCTGGGTGGGATGCTCATGGGCACCGTCCCCGGCGTTGATCACCGAGCAGCCGACCTTGCGGGCCAGCAGCTGGGGTGCTCCGGCGGCGTTGTGGCGCACGACGAGAATGTCAGGGTGCATGGCATTGAGGGTGGTTGCCGTGTCCAGCAGGGTTTCGCCCTTGGACACGGATGAATTCTTGACGGACATGTTCATCACGTCCGCTCCGAGGCGTTTGCCGGCAAGCTCAAAAGAGCTCTGCGTGCGAGTGGAAGCCTCGAAGAACAGGTTGATCTGGGTGCGTCCCTTGAGGATCACCTTTTTCTTTTCAACCTGACGGGAAATATCAACGGCATCTTCTGCAAGATCAAGCAAAGCCGTGATTTCTGGGGGGGTCAGCCCGGCAATTCCGAGCAGATGGTGGTGCGCAAATGCCACGATCTCATTCCTAGCGTTTCTGGGTTTTCGCTAGATTTATAGCTATAGGAGGAAATCGGATTCGCCGCAAGTAGGTGTTCGCACTCTGTATATATCTTGATGACTTTTCAATCCATTTTCCAGAGGCTGTCAGCCAGCCTCAACTGAGGCCAAGCATTCTCACAAAGGCCAGCCAGAAGGTGATGGACAGGGCGGACAGGGGCGTTTGCCAGGTGACGATGGCCGCGATCAAGGGAGCGTTGCCGCCCATCTTCTTGGCAAGGACGTAGCTGTTCATGGCTGTTGGCACGGCTGTGCTGATGATGATCACTTCCAGCGGCTGGCCGCCAAGGCCGAACAGGATGGCAAAGCCGATCGCCAGGGCAGGCATGCCCACCAGGCGCAAGATGCAGGCGAACCAGACTTCGCGTACCGGCGGGAAGGCGTGTTTCAGCCGGATGCCAGCTCCGACGATGAGCAGTGCACAGGCGAGCCCAGCCCGTCCGGTGATCTCGACGGTGGAGGCGATCGGGTCCCAGATATGGATGCCCGACAGATTGATCGCCAGACCGACCAGCGAGGCAATGATGAATGGGTTCTTGATGATGTTGAGCAGGACATTGCCGAAGCTCGGTCGGCTGTTGGCGCCAAAGACGGCCATTATGCCGACGATGATGATGTTGATGACCGGAATCATCGAGGCCATCGCCACTGCGACCAGCGCCATTGCGTCATTGCCGTAGGCCTTCTGGACGATGGCCAGCGCCATGAAGCCATTCCAGCGCAGAACACCCTGATAGATCGAGGTGTAGGAGGGATTGTCGACCGAGAAGACAGTGCGCAGGACCGGATAAAGCGCCAGCATGACGGCAGCCATGCACAGGATTGCTGCGACAAGCGCAAAGGTCATGTCGCCCAGTGGCACGTTGCGCAGATCCGCCTTGAACAGCGAGTTGAAGATCAACGCCGGGAAGAACAGCCAGTAGGAAATGGTTTCCAGACCGCTCCATTGCTCTTCAGGAACCAGCCCGCTGCGGCGGATGTAAAGCCCGAGCCCGACGAGAAAGAAGGTTGGGATGATGGCTTCAATGATCACGTACATGGCGGGTCTTTCTGGAGCGCTTCAGGCAAGCTTGGACTAAGGTGGCCCGAAAAGGGTCCGGAAACGGCCTGGATTTAAAAGCGAGGCAGGAGAGATTGTATCTTGTGGTTTTGAACGTCAGGGTCCCGCTCAATCGGAAGTGTCACCCTCTGTGTCATCCCCTGGGGCCGGGGAGGCGGTAGAGGGATGGTCAGCAGACAGTCGCAGTCGATCCAGCGCTCCCTGCAGAATGAAGGATGCTGCCATTTTGTCAACCACTTCGCCCCGTTTGGCGCGGGATGTGTCGGCTTCCAGCAGGGTGCGGGTCACGGCGACTGTGGACAGGCGCTCGTCCCAGAATGCCAACGGAATGGCCGGGAGATCCTGTTCTCTCCAGAAATCCCGCATGGAAAGGCAGAAGTCGCGGGTGGCCTGGGCACGCGGGCCTTCCGTGCCGTCCATATTGAGCGGCAGGCCAAGTACGAAGCCGCCGATTTCATGCTCGGCGCAAATTGCCTGCAGGCGCTCGGCATCTTTGCCGAATCTGGTTCTCTGGATGGTTTCCAGCGGCGAGGCTATGCGTCGTCCGGTGTCTGAAATGGCCAGACCGATGGTCTTGGTGCCCAGATCCAACCCCAGTAGCCGCTGGTTCCTTGTCAGGCCGGCAACCAGCTCAGCAAGCGAAATGTCGATCGGTGGCTTGTTCTTCTTCTTGCGCGCCATGTCTTTGCGTCTCGTCGTCTGTGGATCTCGCAGTCCGGGCTGCGGTCAAGGGCCGGAGCCTCGTCGGGGCGGGGCTTTTCCCCGTTTCTAGCATGGCTTGCTGGCAATACCAATCCGGCATTGACGCGAGCATGTCTCTATTCAGGATTAATCCTGCTTTGCACTACGATATGCGCGGTAACGTTGTGGTGGCGTTCAGGCAATTGGGAGGGGAAATTTTGGTAAGCATCTGTAGAAATGTAATAATTCCAATTGGAACGGTTGACTTAATTTCAGGTTGCGAACAAAAGCGTATATTTGAATGTGTATCGATTTTTGTTATTGATTTTAAATGATTTTTTGTTCTTCACCATATTTTGGGTAATTCAATCTTCACAACTTTAAAGTTATATTGACCTGGGATTTGGGTTAGGGTGCGCAATGAAAAGGTTAGAAATCAATGTCGAAATGGCAGTGTCGTTGGCTCTGCGCATTGCAGAGGCAACGTGCGAACAGGATCTGTTTGCGGCCATGTTCGATTCAATCAGGACCATCCGTGGTGCGACCTGCTTTAGCGCCTTTGTGGTGAGTTCTCAGAAAAGGGGTATCCGGCTGTCGGCTGAATTCGGCTCCTGTCGAGTCGAAGTGAAACATGATGCCGTCTCGAGCTGGCTGTTGGAAGACGGGCCTGTGCCGGACTTTCATTGCTCGGCCGACAGGTCCCGTCTTCAGACTTGTGTCAGGCTGGTCGCTGGCGATGAAGTGCTGGGCGGCATTTTTCTTGTCTTCCTCAATACCGATGGCGGGGAAATCAACGCTGCGCTGGTTGAAGATTTTGCCCGACTGGGGGCGCGGTCTCTGGTAACGCTGCGCAAGAAGCGCATGTCAACGATGGTGCTGGAAGCGCTGGAACAGAGCGAAGAGGCGATCGTCTTTTATGGCGAGGATGATGAAGGTGTCATTTTCAGCAATGATGCCTATCATCGGGTCTTCCCCCACTATCCTGGGCGTCAGGCCCTGCTGGGCAAGAAGCATCTGGAGCTTTACCAGATGGACCTGGATGCAGGCGTCATTTCCGATCGTGTCGCGCTCGATGACCCTGCCGAGTATTTGAATACACGCAAGCTGCGGGCTGACTGCCTTGTCGATACCCAGCGCGAGATTCAGAAGATCGGCGACAAGACCTATATCTACACGCGTACGCGTTCGGCCTCCGGGGCCATCATGTCGCGGCGCATCGACATTACGGATCAGGCGGTGGCGGAGGCGCGCCTCAGGCAAAGGGAAAAGCAGCTGCAGTCGCTTGTCTATCGCGATACGCTGACCGGCCTGCATAATCGTGCCTATTTCCTTGAATATATCGAAACGCTGGGCGGACGCCTCTCGCGTGGGTCGCTCAATGCGGTCTCGGTCTTCTGGGTGGATCTCAACGGCTTCAAATATGTCAACGACACCTTCGGGCATCATTCCGGCGACACCATCCTGCGCAAGATCGGTCGGCGCCTGCAATTGGGGGTTCTGGAAAGCAATGTCATCGTGCGCTATGGCGGTGATGAGTTTGTTCTGGTCTTTGAACGGGAAATTTCTGGCACCGAGCTGGAAATTCTGGCGGAACGCGTCCTGACGATCATCAGCGCCCCGATCAACAACGGCATCACGACCTTCCAGCTGGGAGCCAGCGTCGGCATCGCCACGGCGAGGGGGCCGGAAGCCAATCTGGTAACACTGCTCGGGGATGCGGATCTGGCGATGTACGAGGCCAAGAGACAGCCGTCCAGCGCCTATCGGGTGTTCGATCCCGACATGCGGGCGCGCATGATGAAACAGTTTGCCCTGCTGGAAGACATCCGGGTTGCCTTTGAACGGGAAGAGTTCGAACTCTACTATCAGCCGCAGTTCGACACCCTGTCCGGTGATCTCGTCGGGTTCGAGGCGCTGACCCGCTGGAACCATCCCGAACGGGGGTTCGTGCCGCCGGATGAGTTCATTCCGATCATGGAGGCGAACAAGCTGATTGATCAGCTGGGGCGCTGGGTGCTGGAAGTCGCCTGCGAGGAAGCCAGCCACTGGCCCAAGGATCTGGGAGTCGCGGTCAATGTTTCGCCGTTGCAGCTCAAGAACCCCAAGTTCGCGCTGATCGTGGCGCGCGTGCTGGCCCAAACCGGTCTTTGCCCGCGGCAGCTTGAGCTTGAGGTCACCGAATCCGTTCTGCTTGATGGCAATGAAGGCGAGCGTAGCCAGCTTGCAAGCTGGAAGGATCTGGGTGTCCAGATCGCCCTTGATGATGTCGGCAAGGGCTATTCAAGCCTGAGCTATCTCAGTCAGTTCCCCTTCGACAAGATCAAGATCGATCGCAGTTTCCTGCGTGCCTTCAGGGCGGATCGGCCAGAAGACGCTTCAGCCGTCATCCTGCGAGCCATTGTGGAGCTGGGCAAGACCCTCGGCAAGACCGTGATCGCCGAAGGGGTGGAGATCAAGGATCAACTTGACTTCCTGCGCAGCATCTCCTGTGAGCAGGCTCAGGGATTCTACCTTGGTCGGCCAATGACTGTGGAAGATACGCGTGCTTTCATCGAACAGTTTCGGGGGCCGTTGCGGAAACGGGCCCAACTGCTTAAGGGTTAGGATCCCTTCTCGCCCTCTTGCCGGGCCGCTTTGATCTCTTTCTTTCCTCTGCCTACCCATTGCGCCACCTCTGACACGCCCTCAGGACGATTGTGGGGCATGCTTTGGCATGAAAAAAAGGTCGGGAGGCGCTGGAATGGCCAGGAACAGGGCTAAGACGTGCCCTGATGTGGGAAAAATGCATGCCTGAGCCTGTTCCTTTCGCCCATGGAGTTGCGCGTAAAAGTCCTGAGATGCTATAGCCGGAGGAGAGTGGAATAAGACTCGTAGTTGGTCCGGTATCGTGCGCTCATGGCAAGCGCTGTCCGGGCCTTTATTTGGAAGGCTTGCATTCATGTCAATTGACAAGGATACGGTCAAGCGCGTGGCGCGTCTCGCCCGCCTGTCCGTTACAGAAGAAGAGGCGGAAAGCCTTAAGGGTGAATTGAACTCCATCCTGAACTGGGTTGAAATGCTCAATGAGGTCGATGTCGACGGCGTCGCCCCGATGACTTCAGTCGTTACCCAGGAAATGAAGAAGCGGGATGATGTTGTAACCGATGGCAATTATGCCAATCTGGTGGTCAGCAATGCGCCTGCTTCCGAAGAAAATTATTTCATGGTTCCCAAGGTCATCGAATAGACCCCGCTGGCATCGACAGATTGTCGAGCCGCATCAGAACCCGTTTATTGAAGAGTGTCGGGATGAGGGGACCTCGCTGGTTCCAGTCCTGCAAAATGTGAGGATAGCCACGTGACAGATCTCACGTCTCTGACTATTGCAGAGGCCCGCGAAGGGCTGGCAAAGAAAGAATTCACCGCGACCGAGCTGACGACCAGCTACATCAAGGCGATTGATGGTGCTGATCAGCTGAATGCCTATGTGACCAAGACGCCGGAAAAGGCGCTTGAGATGGCAAAGGCATCTGACGAACGGCTCGCCAAGGGCGAAGCCCGTCCGCTGGAAGGCATTCCGCTCGGCATCAAGGATCTCTATTGCACCAAGGGCGTTGGCGCCTATGCCTGCTCGCATATTCTGGATGGCTTCAAGCCGGAATATGAAAGCACCGTTTCGCAGAATCTCTGGGACGATGGCGCTGTCATGCTTGGTAAGCTGGCCATGGACGAATTCGCAATGGGCTCGACCACCGAGACCAGCTATTTCGGTCCGGTCAAGAACCCGTGGCGCGCCGAAGGCGAGACCATCGACCGGGTTCCGGGCGGCTCTTCGGGTGGGTCTGCTGCCGCTGTTGCTGCTCGCATCTGCGCCGGAGCAACCGCTTCTGATACCGGTGGTTCGATCCGTCAGCCCGCCGCCTTCACCGGTACTGTCGGCATCAAGCCAACCTATGGCCGCTGCTCTCGCTGGGGCATGATCGCCTTTGCCTCTTCGCTTGATCAGGCTGGCCCGATTGCCCGCACCGTGCGCGACGCCGCCATCATGCTGAAGTCGATGGCTTCGGTCGATTCCAAGGATACCACGAGCGTTGATCTGCCGGTGCCCGACTATGAGGCTGCTCTGACGGGCAACATCAAGGGCATGAAGATCGGCATTCCGAAGGAATATCGCGTTGATGGCATGCCAGAGGAAGTGGAAGCCAACTGGCAGCAGGGGATCGACTGGTTGAAGGCCGCTGGTGCCGAGATCGTCGACATTTCCCTGCCGATGACCAAATATGCGCTGCCCGCCTACTATATCGTGGCTCCGGCAGAGGCGTCTTCCAACCTGGCTCGCTATGATGGCGTGAAATATGGCCTGCGGGTCAATGGCAACGACATCGTCGACATGTATGAAAAGACCCGCGCTGCCGGTTTTGGCTCCGAGGTCAAGCGCCGTATCCTGATCGGTACCTATGTGCTGTCGGCCGGCTACTATGATGCCTATTACCTGCGCGCCCAGAAGATCCGTTCGCTGATCAAGCAGGATTTCGACAAGGCATTCCAGACAGTTGATACCATCCTTACCCCGGCAACGCCTTCAGCCGCTTTCGAGCTCAACAAGGAAATCACCGATCCGGTCGAGATGTATCTCAACGATATCTTCACTGTCACCGTGAACATGGCCGGGCTGCCTGGCATTTCTGTTCCGTCCGGCAAGAACGGACAGGGCTTGCCCATGGGCTTGCAGCTGATCGGCAAGGCTTTTGACGAGGAAACCCTGTTCCGGACCGCCGGTGTGCTGGAAGATGCTGCCGGCATCCTCGAAGCCCCGGCCAAATGGTGGTAACCAGACAGTGAAACGACAAGGTCGAACCAATGCGTAAACCAGAAGAATGCACGGAAAAGGCTCATATCCGCGACGAAATCGATCGTCTTGATCGGGCGTTGGTGGCGCTGTTTTCCGAGCGGGATTCCTATGTACGACGCATGGCGGAACTGAAGACCGACCCGTCCGAGGCGCGTGATGATGATCGCGTCAAGGCGGTGCTGGACAAGGTTCTGGCCGAACTGGAGACACATGAGCTGGCTCCTGATCTCTACATGCAGTTCTGGGAAGACCTGATCGAGGTCAACATCGCCTATGAGGAGATGGCTATTGCCGCCCTTCATGGCGAGGGGAATGAGACATCTGGCGCGTGATGCAACGCGCCGCCATTGCAATCAGGAGCAGCGCATCGCGCTCCGATATTGAAAGCTGAGGACGAGAATATGGCTGAAGCGTCCAGCAAACTGATCAAGGGGGCTACCGGCGACTGGGAAGTCGTCATTGGCATGGAAATCCATGCCCAGGTCGCCTCCGAAGCAAAACTTTTCTCAGGTTCTTCCACCAAGTTCGGTGGCGAGGCCAACGCCCATGTGAGCTTCGTTGATGCGGCCATGCCCGGCATGCTGCCCGTGATCAACGAGGAGTGCGTGCGTCAGGCGATCCGGACCGGCCTTGGCCTCAAGGCCAAGATCAACAATCGTTCGCTGTTCGATCGCAAGAACTATTTCTATCCCGATCTGCCGCAGGGTTATCAGATCTCGCAGTACAAGGATCCGATCGTCGGCGAGGGCGAAGTTGTTCTCTACATGCTGGATGGCGAGGAAGTGCACGTCGGCGTCGAGCGTCTGCATCTGGAACAGGATGCGGGCAAGTCGATGCACGATCAGCATCCGACCATGTCGTTTGTGGATCTCAACCGCTCTGGTGTGGCGCTGATGGAGATCGTGTCCAAGCCGGATATCCGCACTTCCGAGGAAGCCAAGGCCTATATGACCAAGATGCGGACCATCGTTCGCTATCTGGGCACCTCGGATGGCAACATGGAAGAAGGGTCCATGCGCGCCGACGTCAACGTTTCCGTGCGTCGTCCGGGCGAGCCATTGGGCACCCGTTGCGAGCTCAAGAACATGAACTCGATCCGCTTCATCGGTCAGGCGATCGAATATGAAGCTCGCCGCCAGATCGGCATTCTTGAAGATGGTGGTTCCATCGATCAGGAAACGCGCCTTTACGACCCCAAGAAGGGCGAAACCCGCTCCATGCGTTCCAAGGAAGAAGCGCACGATTATCGCTACTTCCCGGATCCCGACCTGCTGCCGCTCGAATTCGATGATGCCTATGTCGAAGAACTGCGCAAGGATCTGCCGGAACTGCCGGATGACAAGCGCGAGCGCTTCATCTCCGAACTGGGCCTGAAGCCTTATGATGCTTCGGTGCTGGTGGCTTCCAAGCGTCTTGCCGCCTTCTTCGAGAAGGTTGCCGCTGGCCGCGACGCCCAGCTCGCCGCCAACTGGGTCATCAACGAATGGCTCGGCCGCGTCAACAAGGAATCACTCGATATCGACCAGAGTCCGGTTTCTGCCGATCAACTCGGTGCGATCGTTGATCTGATTAAGTCCGGCGACATTTCCGGCAAGATTGCCAAGGATCTGTTCGAAATCGTATGGACTGAAGGTGGTGATCCGGCAAAGATCGTCGAAGAGAAGGGCATGAAGCAGGTGACCGACACCGGCGCCATCGAGGCCATCATCGACGAGATCATTGCCAACAATCCGGATCAGGTCGAAAAGGTCAAGGAAAAGCCGAGTCTGATCGGCTGGTTCGTTGGTCAGGTGATGAAGGCTTCGCAGGGCAAGGCCAACCCGCAGGCCGTCAACCAGATCCTCAAGGACAAGCTGGGCCTTTGAGGCCTGTTCCGTCGATTGACGGGTTTGCAAACAACTGTCATGGAAAGGTGCGATGGTTTGCCATCGCACCTTTTTTGCGTTCTGCAGTGGCGGATGGCGAGCGGACATGCCAAGGGCTGTGCACATACGTGCTTTCCGGGGCTTGGCGCGGGCAGGGCAAGATCATAAAGTTATTGCAATAACTAAAATCCATGAAAGGACCTGACGATGACCATTTTGCTACTGGGTGTGCTGCTTTGGTCCGTGGTGCATCTCTTTCCCATTTTTATGCCATCTGCCCGGGCCGATGGTCTGGCACGTCTGGGGGAAGGTCCCTACAAGGGGCTGTTCACCCTGCTGATCGTGCTGTCGCTGGTGATGATCGTGTTTGGCTGGCGCTGGGCGGGTGAGGCTGGCTATGTGGGGGATATCTACAACGAGGACTGGCCGCGCCATCTGACGCATCTGTTGTTGCTCTTTGCGATCATCCTGTTCGGAGCAGCCAAGGCGCCGACCCGCATCCGGCGCATCATCCGCAACCCGATGCTGACGGGCATGGTGCTGTGGTCCATCGGCCATCTGCTGGTCAACAATGACCCACGTTCGCTGGTGCTGTTTGGCGGTATGTTGATCTGGTCGGTGCTTTCCATCATCGGGACGAACCGCCGCGATGGGGCCTATGTGCCGCCTGCCGTGAAGAGCTGGGCAACCGAGGTGCGAATCGTGCTGATCTCGGTTGTCGTCTATGTCGTGCTCATCGTGGTGCACCCGTATTTCACGGGCATGGAAGCCATGGACCTCGGCTTCCTGCCATCGATATTCTGATATCGCCGACAGAAAGCTGAGATCACAATCGCATGATGCGGATTGAGCATCGACCGGTGACCGCCTACATTATGGACAACCCTGTCGCACGGCTGTCCGCGTGACGCGCGTTTATTGCCACTTACATCAGATTGCAGGCCCTGTGGGGCCGTTTGTGAGGAACACCAATGACTGAACAGACCAAACCGATTGATCTCTACTACTGGCCGACACCCAACGGCTGGAAAATCACCATTCTGCTGGAAGAGCTGGGTGTGCCCTACAATCTCCACTATATCAACATCGGAGCTGGGGATCAGTTCAAGCCGGAGTTTCTAGCGATTTCTCCCAACAACAAGATGCCAGCCATCGTCGATCCGGAAGGACCGGGCGGCGAGCCGATTTCGGTGTTTGAGTCGGGTGCCATCCTGCTCTATCTGGCGCGCAAGTTCGGCCGCTACCTGCCACAGGATGAGCGGGGACGTGTCGAGGTGGAACAGTGGTTGATGTGGCAGATGGGGGGCTTTGGCCCGATGCTCGGGCAGAACCATCATTTTGCCGTCTACGCGCCGGAGAAGATCGAATATGCCATCAAGCGTTACCGCGATGAGACCCATCGTCTCTATGGTGTCCTGAACAAGGCGCTGGAAGGGCGGGACTATGTTGCGGGTGATTACTCGATTGCCGACATGGCGATTGTCGGCTGGGTCGTATCGCACGAACGGCAGGCTATCGATCTGGACGAGTTTCCAAATGTCAAACGCTGGTTCGAGGCGTTGAAGGCACGGGAGGCCGTGGCAACCGGTCTGGCTATCGGCAAGGATGAACGCGCCCGGTTTGATCTTTCCAAGGACAAGGCCGCCCAGTCCGTGCTGTTCAACCAGCGCTAAAAGGGCCCGGCATCCACTATGCAGAGGCACCCTTCGGGGTGCCTTTTTTGGTTGTGTCGGTGCAATTCAATTCCGGAGTAGAGGCGCGTGGAAAACGGTAATATCCTTAGGATTGGCATGTTGAAAAACAATTCCATGGTTACAAAAGGGTTAGTGCGTTTGTTCATATTTGTCGCGAATTTTACGCTATCCCGGCAGAAACCCGCCAAAGCCAGGGTTGAGAAAAAGTAAAGTTTACGGGCGTGTAACCTTTTGTTTTTATTGCGGTAACCAATTGCATTTACGTCGAATTGAGAGATTTCTTCCACCATTGGCTTCATAAGAGCAGGCGATAACGCCTCTTTGGAACCGGCCTCGAATAGGGGCTCTTGATGAGTTAAATGGGGAAGCAAAATGGCACGTATGGAATTTGATGCAAGTGAGCTGCACGGCTCGGGCATGGAAGCTACCGGCGAGGTTTTCTTTCAGTTGGGACTATCCCACTCGATTGGTGACAATGGTGAGCCGGATCTGATCGCTGCGCACAAATGGTTCAATCTGGCTGCGATGAAGGGTGTTGTGGAAGCGGCGATCCGCCGTCAGGAACTGGCTGAGGAAATGTCTTCGCTGGAAGTTGCCAAGGCGCTGCGTGAAGCACGGGAGTGGATTCGACTGCACTAGATTTTTCGTTATGCCTTGCGGAACAAAGCGACTGGTTCCGGACAGGTGACACTTTCGAAAGATCGCGTGTAGACGGACATCAAGATGACCATTTGGATTTGACGGGTACCAGTTTGCTGGTGCCCGTTTTTGTTTGTCTGCCCATCGCCACCGTGGCGTTGGTCGTTAGAGCGCCAGAGCTTCCTCGATCTGGGCCATGCCCGGTGCGCCGTGACTGTAGCCGTTGATGAAGCTGTGCCCCGGCATCAGTTCGCCGATCTTGGCGCGCGCTTCTACGGCATCCATTTCTTCCTTCATGACTGCCCGGAACAGGCGCGCCACGCCGAGCATGTCGCCGGTGTGCGGTGACAGGCGGAAGGCATTGACGCCGGCGTCTGCGAGAGCAGGCAGCTCCTCCAGCAGCAACTGGCTGCCATAGGACATGGTCTGAATGCCGTTGATTGCCAGGAAAGGCTGACCGGCAAGGCTCATCACGTCACGGCCATCTGGGTCCTGATCGCAGACAAAGCGGCAGCTGTCCTTGTGCAGGTTGTGCAGGCGGGCGTGATAGCAGCGAGCCGAAAGAGCCAGAGGCAGGCGTCCGAACACCTGCATTTCATATTTGGGCTCCGGGGCTGCCTTGATCAGCTGGGCGATGGTCTCTGCCGGAATTTCCGGCGGCAGAACGAACCGCTCGGCGCCGCGCGCGGCCAGTGAGTGGATGGTGGCCTCGTTGTAGATGTTGACATAGGGGCCGATGACGAACTTGCGGTCCTTGAGGAAGGCCAGTGCCGTGAGGTCATTGGCTTCGACGGTCCACATCTCTTGCTCGCACTGGTCCCTGAGCACTTTGCGTTCCGGTTTGGTGGTCACCAGTGCCAGCGTGGAAATGATGACCGTCTTGCCTGCCGATTCCATCCGTTCGAGGATATCCGGCAGGACATTGTTGCGGAAAGGCAGGCGCTTGGAGCAGACGGCCTCGCCAAGGTAGATGATGTCGAAATCGGATTCGTCGGCCATCCTGAAATAGAAATCACGCCAGTCGGCTTCCGACCAGTTGAATAGGCACGGACCAAGGGTCAGTTCGGTGTTCATCTCTGTTTCCCTTTTCCTTGCGCGCTCTCTAGCGCCATGTCTTCTGATAGGAGCCCTTGGTGCTCTTCTGGCCTTCGGTCAAGGGTGCCAGCAGGGCATCGAGATCGACACTCTGCCCCTTGGCAACGGCATCGACGGCCTTGCGGAAGCTCTTGACCACCTGTGCCATATAGGCCTTGCCGCGCTGGCGCCCCTCGATCTTGAGAGCGGTGACGCCGGCTTCCTGTAGCTGAGGCAGGATCTGGGCGGCGTTGAGGCTCACCGGATCCTCGAACACATAGCCGGTTTCGCCAAGCGATTCGAAGCGGCCCTTGCACAGGGTCGGGTAGGCGGCAGCTTCCCCCTTGGGATACTGATTGATGGTGATGCCTTCCAGTGTGCTTTCCAGATGGGTGCCGTGGTCTTCATATTTGACCGAACCGGGAGGCGAGCAGACGCCGTTGATGTTGGGTGATTTTCCGGTGCAATAGGACGACAGGGAGCAGCGCCCTTCGGCCATGACGCAGAGGCCTCCGAAGATGAAGACTTCCGTCTCGCAGCTGATTTCCCTGTTGATGGCCGCGATCTCCTGAACCGTCAGAACGCGCGGCAGAACCACCCGTTTGGCCCCGAACTCGCTGGCGTAATAGTTGATCATGTCGGCATTGGCGGCCGCTGCCTGCACTGATAGATGAACACGCAAGTCCGGGTGTTTGCTGGCGGCATAATCGAGCAGGCCGATATCGGCCAGAATGATGGCGTGCGCATCGGATGCGGCGACGTCGTCGATGGCCCGATACCACAGGTCCATGTTTCCCGCCTGGGCGAAGGTGTTGACGGCCACGAGCACTTTTGCACCATTTTTGCCAGCGTATTCAATGCCCTGCTGCATTTCTTTGCGAGAAAAGTTGAGGCCGGGAAAGTTGCGGGCGTTGGTCTGGTCGCGGAAACCGCAATAGATGGTGTCGGCCCCTGCATCCACTGCCGTGCGCAGTGCTGCGGGCGTTCCTGCTGGGCAAACCAGCTCCATGGCTTTTTGGGTCATTGGGTGCTTTCCAAAGCTTGCGATTGGTTCGATCAGGTCGGAAAGGCGCCGGGCATGCCATCCATCGACGGCTCGGCGTTCTCCTGCTGACGGGCGCGCATGAAGGGGCTGGCCTTGAGCAGGCCGATGGCCTTCTTGCCTCCGGCTTCGAGTGGACGGCTGAGCGGTCCGGCAATGGCCGAGCATTCGTGGATGAAGTCGATTTCGGCATCATCCAGCGCGTTGCGCAGGGCCAGCACGGCTTCGGTGTCACCTTCGATGGTCAAGTCGCGGGAGAAGAACAGCGCGTCGCCATCCTCTTCGCCGTCCAGCAGGCTGACAAGCGTAAAGAAGGGGGCCGTCACCGTGACGTCGCGATTGGGGAAGCTGTCGAGAGAGCGGGCGAGGCGCAACTGAACCTTTTCGTTGTGAAAGGTCAGGCTTGCGACCCAGTCCAGATCGGTCGGGACAATGACAAAGGACTTGCTGGCATAGTCATCCAGACGATCGAAGAATTCCGGATGCTGACTTGCGACTCGGTTGGCAACTTCAGAGATCAGGCGCTCTAGGGGCAGGAGCGGCAGAAAGCGCGTGACGCGCGCGACAAATGGCGGAAAGCTGCGCACGGTTCCGTTTGACATGTGGGTGTCCCCCTGTTTTTCGAGCCAGTTCAAGCGGATCTCGGGTCTGGAGCTCTGCTGTAAGCATCCATTCTCAAGCTGTAGGGTTCTCTTTTACTTGATAAAAATCATATGGACCTGTGCTAAAATGCCTCAGGTAATTTCCCTTATATCCGAATGGTGCCCCATGATTGTGTCGCTATCGCCCGGTGAATGTCTTCAGTTGGTCATCGGGAGGCGGATTTTAGCGTAATTTGTGCGGTTCGCCTGAGTCTTCCCGGAGTCTTCAGTGGCGCTTGGTGACGACCTTTTCAGCATAGAGGGGCGCGTCGGTTTTTCATCTTTGCAATCCTTGGGCGAGTTCCTGGTTTTTTCTGCAAACATTCTGCGTTGATCTGCTGCAATTCTTGCGCATTTACCACGAAGCATACAAAAAGCTGAACAGGGACAATCTTTCCTCTATGCAATTGCCTTCAACCATGGTAGTGACCAGCGTCAACTTCTATCCATTTGTTTCTGTCTGAAGTACTCAGGCTCGTGGTTTCATTGCGGGCAAGGCAGAGGCTTTTATCCTTTTGGCACCGCGTTCACGCTTCCAAGAAGTGGCGTGGACCAAACTCAGAGGAGAGTTGGCATGGCCATCATATTACAACCGTCAACCGGGACCGAAGCGCTGACCTTCGACGATGTTCTGCTCCAGCCAGATCATTCTGTCGTCATGCCTGGTCAGGTTAACATCACCACCAACCTGACCAAGGAAATCGTGCTCAATCTGCCACTGCTTTCTTCTGCCATGGACACCGTGACCGAAGCAAAGATGGCGATTGCCATGGCTCAGGCAGGCGGTATGGGTGTTATCCATAAGAACTTCAGCAATGAAGAGCAGGCCGAGCAGGTTCGCCAGGTCAAGAAATTCGAGAGCGGCATGGTCGTCAACCCGCTGACGATCACTCCCGACTACACTGTGGCGGAAGCCAAGGCACTGACCAAGAAATATGGTTTCTCGGGTGTGCCTGTGGTTGAAGGCACCAAGGAAAGCGGCGCAAAGGGTGGCCGTCTGGTCGGTATTCTGACCCACCGCGATCTTCGCTTTGCTTCCGACCCCGACCAGCGCGTCTATGAACTGATGACCCGCGACAATCTGGTGACTGTCACCGAGCAGGTCAGCCAGGACGAAGCCAAGCGTCTTCTGCATCAACACCGCATTGAAAAGCTGCTCGTCGTTGACGACAAGTTCCACTGCGTCGGCCTGATCACCGTGAAGGACATCGAGAAGTCCCGCCTCAATCCCAATGCCTGCAAGGATGCTCAGGGCCGTCTTCGCGCCGCTGCTGCCTGCTCGGTCGGGGACGATGGCTTTGAACGCGCCATGGCGCTTATCGATGCCGAAGTCGATGCGCTGGTGATCGACACCGCCCATGGTCACAGCCAGGGTGTTCTTGATACGGTCGCCCGCATCAAGAAAGAAAGCAACAACGTTCAGCTGATCGCAGGCAACGTTGCCACGGCCGACGCCACCAAGGCGTTGATCGATGCCGGGGCTGATGCGGTCAAGGTCGGTATCGGGCCGGGCTCCATCTGCACCACGCGTATCGTCGCCGGTGTTGGTGTGCCCCAGTTGACCGCCGTCATGGATTGCGCGGCTGCTGCGGCAGAACAGGGCATTCCGACCATTGCGGACGGTGGCATCAAATTCTCCGGCGACTTTGCCAAGGCGCTTGCCGGTGGTGCGCAGGTGGCCATGGCCGGATCGCTGCTGGCCGGTACGGACGAAAGCCCAGGAGAGGTCTATCTCTATCAGGGTCGTTCCTTCAAGTCCTACCGCGGCATGGGCTCCGTTGGTGCCATGGCACGCGGGTCGGCTGACCGCTACTTCCAGGCAGAAGTGCGCGATACGCTGAAACTGGTGCCGGAAGGGGTTGAAGGTCAGGTGCCATACAAGGGCTCCGCCTCGGCTGTATTGCATCAGCTGGCTGGTGGCCTCAAGGCTGCCATGGGCTACACCGGCTCGAAGAATCTGGAAGAATTCCGCAAGAGGGCAAAATTCGTCCGCATCTCTTCGGCTTCCCTGCGCGAGAGTCACGCCCACGATGTCACGATCACCCGTGAAAGCCCGAACTACGGCACCACGGTTTGATTGACGCATTGAATGGTCTGTCGTAGTTCTTTCGAAAGCGAATAATTCGGGGGCCTACATGACAGACCATCTTTTGCGGGCATATCTGCTCAATGGGCAAGGCGGAGCGACTGCCTTGCCTGCTGACCGCATCTCCAAGGACAAACGGCCCGAGGGACTTGTCTGGTTTCATCTGGATGGCAACCACGCCGGAGCCCGACGTTGTCTTGAGGCTGAGATCGGCTCTCTGGATCCCTTCACCATCGATGCCTTGCTTGATGAGGAAAGCCGTCCGCGCATGACGCAGATCGGCGGCGGGTCCGTGCTTGTTCTGCGCGGGGTCAATCTCAATGAAAACGAGGATCCGGAAGACATGGTCTCTATCTGTCTGTGGGTGGAGAAGGACCGGATCATTCTCGTCAGTCGCAGTCGCATTCGCGCGGCCGGCGACATCGAGGACAAGCTGCTGGCTGGCAGCGGTCCCAAGGATACCGGCCATTTTGTGACCATGCTGTGCGAGCGGCTGTTTGCGCGCATGGAGCCGATCCTCATCGCGCTTGATGAGCGCACCGACGATATCGAGGAACAGGTGCTGGTGGAAAGCAACCCAGATTTGCGCGGGGCCATCATCGATGTGCGCATTCAGGCGATCATGTTCCGTCGCTACATGGCACCGCAAAAGGACGCCATAGACAGTTTCCGCATGGCTGATTTCGAATGGCTCAACACCATCCATCGGCGTCATCTGCAGGAAGTCTACAACCACCTTGTTCGTTATGTCGAAGACCTCGATTCCATTCGCGAGCGGGCGCAGATCGTCAAGGACGAGATATCCCATGTGCAGGCCGACCGGCTCAACAAGCACATGTATATCCTGTCGATGATCGCAGCGATCTTCATGCCGCTGGGCTTTCTGACCGGCCTTTTGGGAATCAACGTGGCCGGTATTCCTGGGGCAAGCTTCGGCTATGCTTTCTGGATCTTCAGCGGTCTGCTGTTGATGCTTGTACTGGCGCAGCTGTTTGTCTTCAAGTGGCTGAAGTGGTTCTAGCGAGTCAAATTGGCTGACAGTCTATTTCGGAAACAATTGCTGCTTGCGCTCGATGCTTTCCGGGCTCCAGACCTCAGACAATCTGTAATATTCCTCCATTGCGGGAACATCGTCGGGCAGGCTGACCCAGTCGAGCTTGGTCGAGGTGTAGATGTGGATGTCCGGGGGCAGGGCGCCGGGCTTGTCCAGTGTTCCGACCCTGACGAAACGTACCTTTTCTCCGCTGCCGGCATAATTGCTCCAGAGCGCGACCTGACAATGGGGGCAGCGCCAGATTTTCTGCCCCTTGCCGCTGGCCGAAGGTGTATCAACGCAGACCGGGGCGCCCTTGAGGAGTGTGACACGTTCCGCCTCGATGAGGGCGTTGAGGACGAAGGCCGATCCGGTCTCGCGCTGGCACCAGGTGCAATGGCAGCAATGGACGATCATCGGTGCGGTTTCGATCTGATAGCGGATTGCACCGCAGCTGCAGCCTCCGGTGAGGGGGTAGTGTTGGTCCAATGGTTCCTCCCTTGGTTGACGAGATTCCTTTTAACATTCTCCGGCGGGTGTTTGCCAGATCGCTTGGCCCTTGGGATCATGCAAATCGTCGCAACTTGCGCACTGCAAGAAAGGGCAGGGTCATGTCATTTGAAATAATTTCTGCCAAAACGGCTTTCGCGGCGAAAAAACTCCAAATGCAGGCTTGGACTCCGGCGCCTGATCGTTTACATCCAACTATCCAAAGGCGGGGTTTCCGCCAATAGAATGAGTCAGGATGGAACGACATGAAACTGGGTGGACGTCTGCAAGCCGCTATTGAAGTGCTCGAAGAAGTGGAGGGCCGCAAGCGTCCGGTCGCCGAGGCGCTCAAGGACTGGGGACGGTCGCATCGGTTTGCCGGATCCGGCGACAGATCCGCTATCGGCAACATCGTTTATGACGCCCTGCGCAGCCGTGCTTCCCACGCCTGGCGGATGGGCGATGACAGTGCTCGTTCCCTTGGCCTTGCCGCATTGGCGTTTGACTGGAATCACTCCGCCGACAAGCTGGCCGCTGTTCTCGCTGACGATCCGCATTCACCCGAAGCGCTGAGCGAAAAGGAAGTGGCCGCAATCGAGGCCCGTTCGCTCAAGGATGCTCCTTTCTGGGTCAAGGGCGATATCCCCGAGTGGCTCGAAGGTACTTTCATGGAGACCTTCGAGGATGATGCTCTGTTGGAGGCCAAGGCCTTCTCGCGCCGCCCACCGGTTGACATCCGGGTGAACCGACTCAAGGCCGATATCGAGAAAGTGGAAAAGGAGCTGTCGCGCTTCAAGCCGCGGCGCACCAAACTGAGCCACGACTGTCTGCGCTTCCCGGCTGAGGGTGGAGACTATCGCCAGCCGAACATTCAGGGCGATCCGGCGTTCCGCAAGGGCTTCTATGAAATTCAGGACGAGGGCAGCCAGATCGTTTCCAGTCTGATCTTTCCAAAGAAATCTGATCAGGTCCTCGACTTCTGCGCCGGAGCTGGCGGCAAGACCCTGTCGATGGCTGCCCAGATGGAAAACAAGGGCCAGATCTATGCCTTCGATATCGATGCGTCCCGTCTGGCACCGATCGTTGACCGGTTGACCCGCAACGGCGTGCGCAATGTTCAGACCCGGACGCCCAATGAAGGGGCGCTAAATGATCTCATCGGTCGCATGGATCGTGTTGTCGTTGATGCTCCTTGCACGGGTACCGGCACATGGCGCCGTCGGCCAGAGACCAAGTGGAAGCTCAATGAGGAGCAACTCGACAAGCGTATCGAGGAGCAACAGCTGGCGCTGGCAGAGGCCCGTCAGTTCGTGCGCCCAGGCGGCTACCTTGTCTATATCACCTGTTCGGTTCTGCCGGCTGAGAATGAAGAGCAGATCTATCATTTCATTGCCAACAATCCTGACTTCGAGCTGGTCTCTGCCGGTGAAGTCTGGCAGGACCTTTATGGTTTTGATGCGCCCAAGCCATGGTCTTCGGACATGATGAGCGTTACCCTGACGCCACATTCGACGGATACCGACGGCTTCTTCTTCTCGGTGATGGAATATCGGCCTGACTGATTGCTGATTTGGTATTTGGTCATCCATTTCAGGTGGTTGATGAAATTTCATATCCAGTGAATCAAAGTTGTCTTTCGACGTTCCTGTGGCATAATCGTGCCAACAAGAATCATAACGAGTGAAATGAAGTCATGTCCAAGTCTGGTGATGCCATTCAGGTTTCCATGTTCGACACCTTGCCGGAGCTGGCCCCGAAGAGGGATCTGGGCAAGCCAGAAAAGGCCGATGCAGCACCGGTCCGGTCAAAGGCTCGGACAACACCGGCGACGGCCCTTGCCAATGACGAGGCCTTTACGCTGGAAAATTTCCTGCCCTATCGCATTCTGGAAGTGGCTCAGGGGATTTCGCGCCGTATCGGAAAGGTGCTGCATGACGAGTGGGACATGAGCATGGCCGAGTGGCAGGTGCTGGCCAGTCTGGCGCGGGACGGCGAGGTTTCTGTGCGTGAGATCGAGCCCAAGACGCTGCTCGACACGGTGGCTGTCTCCCGTGCGGCCAAGCGATTGACTGACCGCAAGCTGATCAAGCGCGACGTCAACAAGCAGGACAAGCGCCTGGTGGTGCTCAAGACGACCAAGAAGGGGCGTGATGTCGCCTCGGAGATCGGTCATTTCGTCATGAACATGGAGATCGAGTTTCTCAAGGGCATGAATGTGCAGGACCGGATTCGCCTGTCGCAGCTCTTGAAGACCTTGCGCTGAAGTCTGCGTCCGAACCGCTGGCGTGGCTGTTCATGCCGGGCGGCTAGGCGCTTTGCGGCCTGCCATGCACCCTTCTGGCAAGCGCCGGGCTCCTCATTTGGAAAAGTTGCCTTTTTTGGCTTTCTGTGGTCGCAAAATGTCGACACAGAGATTGCCTTTGCCATGGCTTCGGCATAAGAGGGGGGATGAATTCTATCAAGGCTGTTTTGCCAGCTTGTAGCCTTTAGGGAAAGGGACGCATGACGGACAAGATTCTCATAATCGACTTTGGATCTCAGGTCACTCAGCTTATTGCTCGCAGGGTGCGCGAAGCGGGTGTCTATTCCGAGATTGTGCCATTTCAGAATGCCGAACAGGCTTTTCGGGAAATGAAACCAAATGGTATCATTCTTTCTGGCGGACCGGCTTCCACTCACGAAATAGGGTCTCCTCGTGCGCCGCAGGAAATATTTGATGCCGGGGTTCCTATTCTTGGCATTTGCTATGGTCAGATGACCTTGTGTGTGCAGACTGGCGGTAAGGCTGAAAGCTCTGATCATCGTGAATTTGGCCGCGCTTATGTGAAGGTTGTCGGCAAGAGTCCGCTGTTCGATGGTATCTGGGAAATGGGCAGCAGTCATCAGGTCTGGATGAGCCATGGCGACCGCGTTGTTGAACTCGCGCCCGGCTTCGAAGTCATCGGGGTTTCCGAAAATGCTCCATTTGCCGCCTATGCCAATGAGGAAAAGCGCCAGTATGGCGTGATGTTCCATCCGGAAGTGGTGCATACCCCCGATGGGGCGCAGCTGCTTTCGAACTTCGTTCACAAGATCTGTGGCTGTGAGGCGGATTGGTCGATGGCGCAGTTCCGCGCTGCCGCGATCAAGCGCATTCAGGATCAGGTTGGTGACAAGAAGGTGATCTGCGGCCTGTCCGGCGGTGTCGATTCATCCGTGACCGCCGTGCTCATTCACGAAGCCATTGGTGATCAGCTTACCTGCATTTATGTCGATTCCGGCCTGATGCGCCAGAATGAGAGCGAGCAGGTCGTCGGATTGTTCCGCGAGCACTACAACATTCCGCTGGTGCATGTGGATGCCTCCGAGATTTTCATTACGGCCCTTGAAGGCCAGACCGATCCGGAACGCAAGCGCAAGATCATTGGCGGGCTGTTCATTGATGTGTTCGAGGATGAAGCCAACCGCATCGGCGGTGCTGACTTCCTCGCACAGGGCACACTCTATCCTGACGTGATCGAGTCGGTTTCCTTTACAGGAGGCCCTTCGGTCACCATCAAGTCGCACCATAACGTGGGCGGCTTGCCCGAACGCATGAACATGGAGCTGGTTGAGCCTCTGCGTGAGCTGTTCAAGGACGAGGTTCGTGCTCTTGGCCGCGAGCTTGGTCTGCCAGCCAGCTTCGTCGGGCGTCATCCGTTCCCGGGACCGGGTCTTGCGATCCGTTGTCCGGGCGGAATTTCTCGCGAGAAACTGGATATTCTGCGGCAAGCTGATGCGATCTATCTCGACGAGATCCGCAAGGCTGGCCTTTATGATGCCATCTGGCAGGCGTTCGCCGTGCTGCTGCCGGTTCAGACCGTTGGCGTGATGGGCGATGGCCGCACTTATGAGTTCGTCTGTGCCCTGCGTGCGGTGACCTCGGTCGACGGCATGACCGCCGATTTCTACCACTTCGACATGGAGTTTCTCTCCAAGGCGGCCACCCGCATCATCAACGAAGTGAAGGGCATCAACCGCGTCGTCTATGACGTAACCTCCAAGCCCCCAGGAACGATCGAGTGGGAATAGGAGTGGCAGTTTGATGCCGCGGCCGTATGACGAGATTTTTGAGGGGCGCTGCAAGGCGCCCCTTTTGTTTTGATTGCAGCCTACTTCAGCTGGCCGAGGGGATAGCCTGCAAATGGCTTGATTTCCCGCAACACCATCGATGATTGCATTTCCTTGATACGGGGCAGGCGACGGATTTCGTCCATCGCAAAGTCGGCATAGTCATCCAGATCCTTCGCGACGACCTGCAGCAGGAAATCTGCGTCGCCCGCAAGGCTGTAGCAGGCAACCACGCTGTCAAGGGTCTGAACCTGCCGGGCGAATTGTTCGGATTCTTCCTCGCTATGGCTGTCGATCTTGACTCGAATGAACGCCAGAACACCAAGCCCGACCGCGCGGCGATTGATCCGGGCCGAATAGCCATCAATGACACCGCTGTCTTCCAGCTGCCGTACCTTGCGCCAGCAGGGGGAGGTGGAGAGCCCGACCTTGTCGGCAAGTGTCTGATTGGTCAGACGACCATCTTCCTGTAGTGCCTTGAGGATGCGGGTGTCGGCTGACGAATAAGACATGGTCACAAATTTCCCGATTTATTAATTTTCAGGTAGACTCTACCTTGATTGGGTGGGAATTGGCAATAAAAGGCAGAAAATTACCTGACAACCAGCCTAGGATCGGCGCGTTCAAATTAGAAGGAGCCAAGTCCGTTATGTTAAGTGATCTTCGCCTTGCCATTGTCATCAATCCGGATATGCCTGTTGGTCTGATCGCCAACACGGCCAGCGCCATTGCCATTGGTCTTGGCGCAAGGCAGCCATTGCTTGCCGCGCGCAGTCTTGCCGATCAGGCTGGCCGTTCGGTTGACGTCAGTTCATGCCTGCCGGTTCCCATCCTGCAGGCAACGCAGGAGACGATGGGGGTTTTGTTGCTCAAGGCGCTGGGAAGTCGCGAAGATGAGGGAGCCGTGGTGCCGTTTCCGGCTTTTGCCCGCTCGCTGCATGATTATGCCGACTATGAAAAGGCTTTCCCGGACAGGGATCTTTCTGGTGAGCTGATCGATGGTCTGGGGCTGGTTGGGCGGACGAAGTGGATTCGTTCCCTGACAGGGTCGCTCAAGCTCCTGAGGTAGGGGGCTCTTGCTTGCCAGGTGGCGCAGGTCATGTCCTCGTGGTCCATTCGGGCAAGAAAAAAGCGCGGCCATTGGGAGGAGACGCCGGTCGCGCTTTTGATGCCTCCGTGAGGAGAGTGCCCGGGAGGAGGGCTGGAGGCGCGCTAGTTGGAAATGATGACCCGGGCAGATTTCATACCGCCGGCCGATTTGATCAGCTTGAAGAGGGTCTTGGCGTTGTCCGGGTGCAGGCGCACACAGCCATGGGAAGCCGGGCGACCAAGGCGCGAAATGGACGTTGTTCCGTGGATTGCCCAACCCTTGTGAAAGAAGACCGCATAAGGCATCGGCGCGTTGTTGTATTTCCGCGAGCGCCACATGGTGTGCATGCGGTAGGGGGCATATTCCCCGCGTGGTGTGTAATAGCCGCTGCGCGCTGTCGAGACCTTCCAGCTATGAGTGATGTGGCCGTTGACATAGACATTCATGCGCTGTTCGGAAATATCGATCTTGGCAACAATCGGCTTCCTGGTTGAGGCCTTCGTCATTGATGCGGTGTCGCCAAGCAGGCGAAGTTGACCAAAGATGGGTTGGCTTCTCATCGCATCGATTATGGTTTCTTCCTTCGGTGTTGCCTTGGTTGTCGAGGCAAAGCCACTGCCGGCGAAAGCAGCCATGCAGGCCAGTGAGCAGGCCAAAGAAATGAATACTCGTCGCAGCATCATGATCCCGTATCCCTGTTTAGTGGATTTGTTTGCTTTACTACGAGTTTTGCCTCTGAATCTTAATATTGTTCTATTATGGTTGGGATGGTTTTGATTTGACTTAAATTTTATCTTCTATGGTAAAGAAATGGTGTAGCCATTGTTACGAAAAAAGCCCGCAAATTTTGCGGGCTTCTTGTGTTCATTGCAGTCGATGATGTGATCCGGACTATTCCGTGATGAATACGCGGGTGTTGTCCTTGCCGTTCAGCTCCACCAGTTCGTAAAGCTCCTTGGCGTTGTCCGGATGCAGGCGTACGCAGCCGTGCGAGGCTGGCTGCCCCAGCGACTTGATGGCCGTCGTGCCATGGATCGCGTAGCCACGATAGAAGAAGATGGAATAGGGCATCGAGGCGTTGTTGTATTCCTTGGACCGGTAGTCCTCATACATCCGTACCGGGCGATAGAGACCTTCCGGCGTGTTGAAGCCGTCACGGGCCGAAGAGATCGGCCAGGTGTATTTGCGCCAACCGTTGACGGAAACGAACATCTGCTGCTTGGACAGGTCGATCCTGATCTGCACCGCGTTATCGGAAGTGGCATGGCCGGGGGCTGTCCCTGCCAGGGTCATCAATGTCGCGCCGATGGCTGCGGCCCTGATTGCAGGCGATATGAGGATCGTCTTGAGTGTAGAAATGATCAAACTGCCCTGAGCCAGCATGATGGTGTCCCTTCCGGATGTATCACTTGTCTGAAATGTGAATGCGTGTGCTTGCTAAGATCGTGTCGATAAGCACAGGTCTTGAAAATTACAAGAGCAGAATACGAATTCCTGATCGAATAAGAAGTGTTGTGATCCTTGCCACGTGGTTTTACCCATCAAAAAAATGTGCAGTGTAACCTTTGAGTCTCACTTGGGGCTGTTTTGCCGGTCTTGCCGCCTGAAATGTGACTGCCTGCGAGGGCGCGCGCCTTCGCGCACGGTCATTTTCCGGACTTTTCCTTTTTGGTTGCGCAGGCGACGCAGAGAGTCGCTGTCGGGTCCAGCTCCAGTCGCTCCAGGGGAATTTTCTCGTCACACTCGACGCAATAGCCAAAGTCGCCGTTTTCAAGGCGCTTGATGGCCTGCTCGATTTTCTGAAGCTCGAGTATGCGGCGCCTCTGGGTTGCCTCTGCCATGGCCTGCCCCTGTAGGGCATCCATCCGGGAAAGCCGCCCGATGCTCTGCTGATCAAGCGGCACGACGCCGCGCGCCTCCTTTGACAGGTTGCTCAATGCGTTGATTTCGATACGCCGGCCTTCTAGCAACTCCATCGCTGTTTTGGGCGAAATGGGCATGGGTGACTCCTGTTGTTGCAACGATGGGCAAGCGCGTCGTTGGTGACAGTTTCTGCTGATTGAAATTGGGTGTTTGCAAGCTTACGCAGTGGTCGAGCCCGGATTTTGGCCAAAACTCCAGATCAGAGCCTGCGGCAACTGCTCATGAAGGTCAATCAATTATTTGTCTATCAGGCCCAATGGATGATCCCGAAAGGGCTGCTTATGGGCGATTTTGACGCAGATTTGACGGGTATGGTGTCTTGAATTTGACATTCAAGATTTGACTTTTGCAGTGCCGCGGGCTACCGCTCGCACTGTTTAGGTACTATTCCTTAATGCGGGCGAGCGCTCTTTTGCCGTCTGCAACCTGTTTTCAAGCTGGAGTTCATTGGTTCATGATATTGCTTTGTGTCGGGCTGGCTGTCTTTCTGGCCATCCATCTGGTTCCACAGAATGTGTCGCTCAAGGAAGGGTTCGTCAGCCGGATCGGGGTGACGGGCTATCGCATGATGCATGGTGTTGTTGCTCTTGTTGCCATTGCGCTGGTCTATGTTGGCTATTTTGCATCCAAGGGCACGTTCATTCTCTGGTATCCACCGATCTGGACCAGGCATCTGGCGGCGACTCTGATGCTGTTTGCTGTGGTTTTCCTGTTTGCTGCGATGTTCAAGGGCAAGATCAAGCAGAAGCTGACTTCTCCTCTCTCTATTGCCATCAAGACATGGGCGTTTGCGCATCTGCTGGCCAACGGCGAACTGTCGGACGTGATCCTGTTCGGCTTTTTCCTGCTCTATGCCGTCAGTTATCGCATTTCGCTCAAGCGCCGGATCCGGGCAGGGCTGGTGGTTGTTCCCGAAGGGAGCATGATGGGCGATCTCTATGCTATCGGTCTCGGGCTAGCCTTCTATTGCGCCATGATCTTTGGCCTACACCAGTGGGCGTTTGGTGTCAGTCCGCTGTTTTGATGCGGATAAACGGGGCAAAATCGGGCTGGCCTGACAGGCAGTCCCATTGCGGCCATGATTGCTTGCCAAAGAGCTGAGAAGGCTGGGCAATTGTCGAAAAAATCGGCCCCCATCCCGCGAAAGTCGCCTCCGTGTTGCTCCTCTTGGGGGTTTTTCGCGTTTTTCCCGCTTGGGAGAGCAATTGCGCCGCATTGCATGATTGCGTCATGCACTGGGACCGGCTAATGTCCCGCAACAGAAACGGAATATTGGTCTGCCTGCGGGCAGTCGAAAAGAAAGTCTGCCGGTCCAATTGTCCGGTGCAAGCGAGGAATGATGTCTGAGTCCGATTTTATTCGTGAAGTCGATGAAGAGCTGCGCCACGAGCAAATCAAGAAACTCTGGGACAAGTTTGGTCCCTATGTAATTGGCTTCGCTCTTCTGGTCGTTTTGGGAACTGCCGCGGACAAAGGCTACGAATATTGGCGCCAGACACAGGCTGCCAAGTCGGGGGATGCGTTCATTCAGGCGCTGCAATTGTCGGACGAAGGCAAGAAGGACGAAGCCATGGCTGCCCTGGAAGCCATCAAGGCTGACGGCAACGGTGGCTATCCGGTGCTTGCGGAAATGCGCATTGCTTCCGAGAAGGCTGCGCAGGGCGATGTGGACGCGGCGATTGCCCTGTTCAAGGACGCCGCAAGCAACGCCGATCTTCCTGCTGTCATCCAGAGCCTTGCACGGATCCGCGCCAACGCGCTGATGCTGGATCAGGGCAAGGCCGATGAGGTCATCAACGAACTGACTGCCCTGATGGACAATGACGGCTTCCGTCATTCGGCCCGGGAGTTAGTGATGCTGGCCTATCTGGAGAAGAAGGATTACGCCAAGGCGATGCCGATTGCAGAGCGTATTTCGCAGGATGCGGAAACGCCGCCGGAATTGCGTCAGCGCGCGCAGGTCTACGTGAACTACATCCGCTCGCAGTATGAAGAACCTGCAACGGCTGGCAAAGATGCCAAGGAGACTGCCCAATGAGGACAGCAACGGGGGTGAGAACCGGGACGCGTTTTCTGGGATATGCTGGCAAGGCTGCGATGCTGGCGCTGGTCGCCGGTCTGGTCGGCTGCTCCAGCGTATCTGACTTTGCGGGCGACATGAACCCGTTCAAGACACCAGAAGACATTCTGCCCGGTGAGCGACAGACCCTGTTCGACACCGCTGCTGTGGCTACGGTCGAAGATCAGTCTCCTGTTTCCATTTCTGGAGCTGTCGATTTCTCGTCCTGGACACAGGCCGGCGGAACGGCAACCAACAATCCCCCGAACGTCTCTTTCAGCGGACAGGGCAACCGGGTCTGGAGTGTCAATGCTGCCATTCGCGGCGGGGATTCGGATGAACGCGCAGCTGCGCGCCCGGTTTCGGTCGGTGGTCGTGTCGCGGTTTACAGTCCGGATGGACAGGTCTCGGTCTATAATGTTTCCAACGGCAGCCGCCTTTGGAACCAGTCAGTCCGGCCCGAAAGCGAGAAGGGGTCAGCCCTTGGCGGTGCTGTGGCCATGGACAGCGCCCGGGTATTTGCCTCGACCGGCTTTAGCGAGCTGGTCGCGCTTGATGCAGGTACGGGACGCCGTCTCTGGACTTTCCAGATGGACGCACCGGCACGCGGCGCGCCGATTGTGGCGGGCAATCTGGTTCTGGCTGTTTCTGCCACCAACTCGTTGTTTGCTGTCAATATTTCGGACGGCAAGGAAGTCTGGACCTTCGAGGGTATCCCTCAGGGCACCGGCCTTCTGGGCTCAGGTGCACCGGCGGTCAGCGGCAATATGGTCTTTTTCTCCGGTACCTCGGGTGAACTGGTCGCGATCGATCTCAAGACCGGCGAAAGCCGTTGGTCCGATACGATCGTTCAGGGTTCCCGTCGCTATGCCATTTCGGGTATTTCGGCCATTGCCGGTGGTCCGGTCGTGTTCGATGGCGTTGTCTTTGCGGCCAGTGTGAGCGGCAATACGATTGCTGTGCGAACACGGGATGGCGAACGGATCTGGGATCGATCTCTTGGGTCCATTCACACGCCTGTCGTGTCGGGCAATACGCTGTTTCTGGTCGATCTGGATGATCGTGTGGTTGCTCTCAACCGGCAAAATGGCAAAATTCGCTGGTCAAGTCAGCTTCCTACCGTTAGAAGCAAGAAAACGAGTACCAGTTGGGCCGGTCCTGTTCTGGCAGGAAACCGTCTCTGGGTGACGTCCAGTGACGGCAAGATGGCTGCGGTCGATCCGAAAAATGGTCAGATCACGTTGACGCGGGAAACCAAGGACCCCGTGTTCATTCCGCCAATTGCTGTCAGCGGGCGTCTGATTACACTGAGCGGATCGGGTCGTCTGGCTGCTTACAACTAAGAGAATTCGGCCTGTCTGGGCTGGTGCGCTCTTGAGAATTCACCGGATACCCCGGGGTTGCTTTGGCAGCTCCGGGGTGCCGTGCTATTTGGGGGACAGTCGGCAAGGAGCGGTTCCGAGCCTGGTCTGCCCCATTCGATCTGTCGGGAAAACGCTGCAGGATTGCGGTCAATTCCGGTGACGCGACATAGGATCGATCTGATTTGGACGAGATGAAATGAAACTGAATGTGGCCATTGTCGGCCGACCCAATGTAGGCAAATCCACGCTGTTCAACCGACTGGTTGGCAAGAAGCTGGCGCTTGTCGATGACCGCCCCGGGGTGACCCGTGACCGGCGCGAGAGCGACGCGCAACTGGGCGATTTGCATATCAACATCATCGACACCGCCGGGCTTGAAGTTGCCGAGGAAGATGCGCTGGAAACACGCATGCGCCTGCAGACAGAAGAAGCCATCGGCATGGCGGACGTGGTGCTGTTCATGATGGATGCCCGTGCGGGCATCACCCCGATGGATGAGCATTTTGCGGCGATGGTGCGCAAGGCCGGCAAACCGACCATTCTGCTCGCCAACAAGTCCGAAGGCAAGGCGTCGGATGCAGGCTATTATGAAGCCTTTTCGCTGGGGCTTGGCGAACCCATGCCGATTTCTGCCGAGCATGGCATAGGCATGTCTGATCTTTACGAAGAACTCGTCAAGTATGATGATGCCAAGAAGATCGAGCTGGGCCTTGCTGAAGACGATGATGTAGAGGCCGCGCTGGCTGACGATGAAGGGCCGCTCGTTGATGTCGACATCGAGGATGATGAAGCCGAAACGCCGCTCTATGATCCGACCAAGCCGCTGCGGGTGGCGATCGTCGGTCGTCCGAATGCTGGCAAATCGACCCTGATCAACCATCTGATCGGGCAGGACCGTCTGTTGACCGGCCCCGAGGCCGGCATCACGCGCGACTCCATCTCGGTGAACTGGGAATTCCGGGATCGCAAGTTCAAGCTGTTTGATACCGCAGGCATGCGCCGCAAGGCACGGGTGCAGGAAAAGCTTGAGAAGCTGTCCGTTTCCGACGCCCTGCGTTCTATCCAGTTTGCCGAAGTGGTGGTGGTGACCCTTGACGTGACCAAGCCGTTCGAGAAGCAGGACCTGCAGATCGCCGATCTGGTGGCGCGGGAAGGGCGGGCCATCGTCATTGCCCTCAACAAGTGGGATCTGGTCGAGAACCCTCAGGAAATGCTGGCCGATCTGCGCGAGAAGGCCGAGCGGCTGCTGCCGCAGATGCGCAATGTTCCGCTCATTCCGGTTTCCGGTCTCACGGGCAAGAATCTGGATCGGTTGATGAAGGCGGTGCTCGACATTTACGAGGTCTGGAACCGGCGCGTTTCCACCTCCCGTCTCAACCGCTGGCTCAACGACTCCACTCAGGGGCATCCGCCGCCCGCCGTTGGTGGCCGTCGCATCAAGATCCGCTATGCAACGCAGATCAAGGCGCGCCCGCCGACCTTCGTGGTCATGTGCTCGCGGCCCGAGGATCTGCCGGACAGCTATCAGCGCTATCTTCTCAACGATTTGAGGGATACCTTTGATATTCCGGCCGTTCCTGTTCGGATGCTGATGCGCAGAGGGGATAACCCCTTTGCAGCAAAGGCGGCCAAGCGCAAGATTTACTAGCGGTTCTTGCCGGATTTTGTCAGATGTGATCTCGTTTCGGTAATAAGATGCCGAATATCGTTGTCGAATTGTCATTTTATGACCAATTGATGACGTCTTTTTTCACGGCTTTTGGCAAACATCTATGGCATCCACCTACCTTGGTGTGTATAACACGAGCGACCGGCCCCCTCTTTACGATCCTCTCGTCAGGACAGTGGGGCCGGCTTGTTTTAGAAGCCTGTAGTCAGGCATTCAGCAAAGCGAAAAGAGGACAAAATGAGCAAGACCTGGACACCGGACAGCTGGAGATCAAAACCGATCCAGCAGGTGCCGGATTATCCCGATGCCGAAGCAGTCAAAGCTGTTGAAAGCACGCTTGCAACCTATCCGCCTCTGGTTTTTGCTGGCGAGGCGCGCAAGCTGCGCAAGCAGTTGGCGCGAGTTGCTGAGGGTGAAGGCTTCCTGCTTCAGGGCGGCGATTGCGCTGAAGCGTTCGTGGAGCATCATCCTGACAATATTCGCGATTTCTTCCGTGTGTTCCTGCAAATGGCAGCCGTTCTGACCTTTGCCGCCGCTTCTCCGGTGGTCAAGGTTGGTCGTATTGCTGGTCAGTTCGCCAAGCCGCGTTCCTCGCCGACAGAGACTGTTGACGGTGTGGAACTGCCAAGCTATCGCGGCGACATCATCAACGATACCGAGTTTACGGCCGAGTCGCGCATTCCGGATCCGCAGCGCATGGTCATGGCCTATCGTCAGTCTGCTGCCACGCTGAATCTTCTGCGTGCCTTTGCGCAGGGTGGCTACGCAAACCTTGATCACGTGCAGCAGTGGACAATGGATTTCCTCAAGGACAGTCCGCAAGGTCCGCGCTATCGCGAGCTGGCAGAGCGGATCACGGAAGCCATGGCCTTCATGCGCGCCTGCGGCGTGGATCCTTCCACGACCGAGGCCCTGCGGTCGACCGATTTCTTCACCAGCCATGAAGCTCTGCTGCTTGGCTATGAGCAGGCTTTCACACGCGTCGATTCAACGACCGGCATGCATTACGCCACGTCCGGTCATATGCTCTGGATCGGCGATCGGACGCGTCAGCTTGATCATGCCCATGTGGAGTTCTTCCGCGGCATCGAGAATCCGGTTGGCCTCAAGTGCGGCCCAAGCCTGACTCCAGACGAGCTGTTGCGTCTGATTGACGTGCTCAATCCGGAGAATGAAGCGGGCCGTCTGACGCTGATCACCCGTTTCGGGGCGGACAGGGTGTTCGATCACCTGCCGGGTCTGGTCAAGGCCGTCAAGCGGGAAGGCTACAAGGTGCTCTGGTCCTGCGATCCGATGCATGGCAACGTGGTCAAGGCCGCCAACGGCTACAAGACCCGTCCATTCGAACGGATCCTCAAGGAAGTCGAGAGCTTCTTTGCGGTTCATCGGTCGGAAGGCACCTATCCGGGCGGTATCCATGTGGAAATGACCGGCAAGAATGTCACCGAATGCACCGGCGGTGCCCACGCCATCTCCGAGGATGATCTGTCTGACCGCTACCATACGGTCTGCGATCCGCGGCTCAATGCCGATCAGGCTCTCGAACTGGCATTCCTCATCGCCGACAACATAAAGAAGGACCGCGCCAGCCGTCAGGCAAGCGCCATTGCGCCTTACTAGGCCGGTTCCGATTGAAGACCATTGCGAGAAGCCCGGCATCCTGTCGGGCTTTTCTTTTGTCTGCGGTTGCCAAGATCCCTGAAAGACGGACCTGCCTCTGTGGTCTTGCTGCATTGGCGGGTGAATAACCGCCTGTGATCGGACTACGGGTAGCTGATGCCATCACTTTACATTGGATTATCGCATTCACTGGCTTTATATCTCTACCCGAGAGTTTGTAAGCTCTCGGCTTCTCACTATCAGCAATACAGGATCGCGCCGTGACCGAAAGACTTGTTTTCAGCCTTGCTCAACTCAATCCCCTGCTGGGGGATATTGCGGGTAACGCCGAAAAGGCCCGCGCAGCGCACAAAGTGGCAACCGAGCAGGGAGCCGACTGTCTGGTGCTCAGTGAGCTGTTCATTTCCGGTTATCCTCCCGAAGACCTCGTTCTGAAACCCGCTTTTCAGGAAGCCTGCCGCGAGCACGTTGAAAAGCTTGCGGAAATTACCGAAGGGGATGCTCCTGCCATTTTGATCGGGTCGCCATGGGTCGATGGCGAGCGGCTCTATAACGCGGTCTGTCTTCTCGATAACGGCGAAGTTCAGGCCGTTCGCTACAAGGCCGATCTGCCCAACTATGGCGTGTTTGATGAAAAGCGTGTCTTCTCTGCCGGGCCGATGCCGGGGCCGATCAACCTGCGCGGTGTCGCTGTCGGGGTGCCTATCTGCGAGGATATCTGGGATATCGAGGTCTGCGAATGTTTGGCCGAAACCGGCGCCGAGATGCTGGTGGTTCCCAATGGATCGCCGTTCAATCTCGACAAATGGGAAGTGCGCCAGCAGGTTGCCCTGCAAAGGGTGATCGAAACGGAATTGCCGCTGGTCTATCTCAATCAGGTTGGTGGACAGGACGAGCTGGTGTTTGACGGCGCTTCCTTTGCGCTCAATGGGGATCGCTCCCTGGCCATGCAGATGGTCGGGTTCGAGGAAGACCAGAAGGTACTGGTCGCCGAGCGGATCGATGGCAAATGGAAGCTGTCCGGCCCAATCGAACCGGTCATGGACCGGGATGCCAGCGCATGGTCTGCCTGCATGCTGGGGCTGAGGGACTATGTCAACAAGAACCGTTTTCCCGGCGTGGTGCTGGGGCTTTCAGGCGGTATCGATTCGGCAATCTGCGCGGCTCTGGCCGTCGATGCGCTGGGCGCCGAGCGCGTTCACTGCGTGATGCTGCCCTATCGCTACACCTCCGAGGCGAGCCTCAAGGATGCCGCCGATTGCGCCAAGGCGCTCGGTGTGCGCTATGATATCGTCGATATCGTCAAGCCGGTTGAAGGGTTTGCCAGTGCTCTGTCGGGGCTGTTCGAGGGCACCAACGAGGGTGTGACCGAGGAGAACCTGCAGTCACGCGCCCGCGGGACGATTCTGATGGCCATTTCCAACAAGTTCGGCCACATGGTGGTCACCACGGGTAACAAGTCCGAAATGTCGGTTGGCTATGCCACGCTTTATGGCGACATGAACGGCGGCTTCAACCCTATCAAGGACCTCTACAAGATGGCGGTCTATCATCTGGCCGAGTGGCGCAACGCCAACAAGCCAGATGGGGCCATGGGGCCAGCGGGCGAGGTGATCCCTGCCAACATCATTTCCAAGGCGCCGACCGCCGAGCTGCGCGAGAACCAGACCGATCAGGACAGCCTGCCGGAATACCCGGTTCTCGACGATATTCTGGAATGCCTGGTCGAGAAGGAAATGAGCATCGACGAGATCGCCGAGCGTGGCCACGACGCTGCGCTGGTGCGCCGCATCGAGCATCTGCTCTATATCGCCGAATACAAGCGTCGACAGTCTGCGCCGGGTGTCAAGCTCAGCGAGAAGAACTTCGGCCGGGATCGTCGCTATCCGATTACCAACGGGTTCCGTGACCGGGGCTGATCAAGCTCCGCCGACCCATCAATCCATTTGAAGGAAGTCTGCCTGATGGCTGAGATCGTTCGTTTCGCACCCTCTCCAACGGGGAATATCCATATTGGCAATGCGCGTCCCGCGCTGATCAACTGGCTGGTGGCCATGAAGACGGACGGGCAATTCATTCTGCGCTATGACGATACGGATCAGGAACGCTCCCGCAGGGAATATGCAGACAATATCGCCGAGGATCTCGCCTGGCTCGGGATCAAGCCGGATCGGATCGAACGCCAGTCCGAGCGTATGGGGCTTTATGACAGCGTTGCTGATCGCCTGAGGCAGATGGGGCGTCTCTATGCCTGCTATGAAACCCCGGACGAACTGGACCGCAAACGCAAGCGCCTCAGGGCGCGCGGTTTGCCACCGGTTTATGATCGCTCCGGCCTCAATCTGACCGCCGAGGAAATTGCCGCCTATGAAGCCGAGGGACGCAAGCCGCATTGGCGCTTCCTCTTGGACCAGAAGACCATCCGCTGGGAGGATGGCATCCGTGGTGAGCAGAGCATCGAGTGCGACAGCGTCTCTGATCCGGTTCTTGTTCGCGAAGATGGAACCTATCTCTACACCCTGCCGTCGGTGATCGATGACATCGACATGGGGATCACCTATGTCATTCGTGGTGATGACCACGTGACTAACACGGCGGTTCAGATCCAGCTGTTCGAATTGCTCTCGGGCAAAAGCCCGAAGTTTGCCCATCACAACCTGATCATCAATGCCAGCGGCGAGGGGCTTTCCAAGCGCCTCGGGTCGCTTTCCATCCGGACCATGCGTGAAGAGGGCTATGAACCTCTCGCGGTGGCGATTTTTGCCGTGCTCAACGGCACATCCGATCCGGTCCAGCCGCTTGCCGACATGGAGGCGCTGGCCGAGCTGTTTGCCCTCGACAAGGTGTCCCGATCTGCTTCGAAATTCGATATGGCAGATCTTGGCCATCTCAATGCCCGCATCTTGCACGAGACCGATTTTGCGAGTGTCGAGGATCGGCTCAAGGCGATGGGCGTTGCCGGGGGGGAATCCTTCTGGCACGCGGTGCGGGGCAATATCGAACGCCTGCCGGAAGTCAAGGCATGGTGGCATGTCGCCCATGAGGGACTGCCGAGCGATGCGGTTGCTCGTGATCCGGAGGATGCCGATTTTTATGCCAAGGCGATCGCGCTGTTGCCTCAGGAGCCGTGGGACGCCATGACTTGGAAGACATGGACAACCGCGCTCAAGACAGAGACGGGCCGCAAGGGCAAATCCCTGTTCATGCCGCTGCGTGTGGCGCTTACTGGCTATTCACATGGTCCGGAACTGGCGGCTTTCCTGCCGTTCATTGGTTACCAAAGAACTTTGGACCGACTATCCTGATCGAACGACCGTCGGCAGTGCGGACAGAATTGGTGACCGCACTGACTTCCGGTGGCTGGTAGGGCTCGAATTTCATCGAATAGCGCGCCAGATCCTGCGTGTCCGGGTCGATCATCGCGGTCTGCTTGGGCAGAGGCAGGGGAATGCTCGGCGCGGTTTCTGTTCGTCTCGGGCTGTTGGGTAGCAGGTTCACGTCTGCTGACGGACGCTGGACGTTGCCGCTGTTACCAATCGTTGCAAGCTGGCTTGTCGGTCGCTGGCAGGAGCATCCCGGTACAAATTCCTTCTTGTAAAGATAGGCTGTTTCCAGTGACTGGTAGGGGCGACCGGAGAGGGAAACCATCTCGTCCGAGGTTTCGCCGGGATTGTGATAGACGTAGAGCTCGGCGTCGGTGCCGGGGCAGCTCGACTGGCAGATTTGGGCGTCGCGGGCAAAGCCGCTTTCCGTGGTCGAGAAGCTGACCGGGAAGAAGAAGCCATCGCAAGCGCGGACACAGACCGTACGGAATGTGCCGATCTGCGGCATGTCATATTGCTTGAGGTTATACTCGCGAACGGAATCATTGCCTCCGAACAGGGAACCGAACAGCCCCCGGCGCTGCTGGCGCACGGGTTGGGCAAAGCGTTCATATTGTTCGCCACAGCGGGCCTGTGCCAACTGCTGCAGGATTTGTGCCTTCATCTGGTCGTTGTTGCCGGTAGCCGGAGCGAACTGGGCCCGCTTGCGTTCGAGCGCTGCCAGATTGCGCTGCATTTCCTGAATGCGCTTCTGCAGTGCAGGGCAGGATGCCTTCGGCGTCTTGCGGAAGAGGAAGAACTGACCACCATCGCAGGCGTCTCTTTTGGAGCGCAGCATGGCGGTGTCGAGTTCTGCCTGCTGTTTGTGGACGGCGGCGTCATATTTCTCGAAATTGCGCGAAGATGCGGAACTCCCCCCCCGCTGCAGGCGCGCCAGATCGCCCTCGAGCTGGGCGCACATCTGGTCGTTGGGAGACCAGGAGGTTTGGGCCATGACCGGTTGCGCGGTGAAGAGTGCCGTGAAAAGCAAACCGGCTAGACTTATACGCCTTTTCATTGTCAGGTCCCAAATCCGTTTATCTTACTGATCTATCAAAGGGGGCTTGCGCTCAAGGTAGCCAACCGGCCCGAAACAGGCAAACCCGAGGCGCGTGCCTGAAGCCAATGCCGCTTCAGAATCACCTCCGAATGAGGCGAAATTATAGTCAATTTTTCCATCCTGTCCTTTGGCTGGCCATGAAAATGAAGGGAAAATTGCGCCAAAATTGTCTTTTGTGCAGGAAAGTCGGAAACCCAAGACGAAAGAGTGGCGGTTTTTGGCCGATTTTTCTTGTCCTGTTATGGAAAACTACGGTAAGAGACCGGGAAAATATTGTGAAGTCGGTCTCCTGGCAAGTGGTTCAACCGCTTTGGCCGGAGGCTTTATTGTTTGGAATGTTCGATGATTGAAGCAACAGAGTTTCGCCAGGCCCTTGGCCGTTTTGCCACCGGGATTGCCGTCGTCACAACACTTGGCAAGAATGGTGAGCCGCTGGGGCTGACAGTCAACAGTTTCAACTCGGTGTCGCTTGATCCGCCGCTGGTGCTCTGGTCGCTTGACAAGAACTCCATCCAGCTTGATGGCTTCAAGGCCAGTGGCTTTTATGGTGTCAGCATTCTGAGCCGTGAGCAGGAAGAGACGTCCAACCTGTTTGCGATGATCGCCGAAGATCGTTTTGAGCGGACCGGATGGCAGGCGCGCAAAACCGGCGCCCCGATGATTGACGGTGCGCTGGCGCAGATCGATTGCACTACCGAACAGATCATCGATGCAGGTGATCATGTCATCCTGTTGGGCCGTGTGGTCGACATTGCGGTAAAGGACGGCGAGCCGCTCATTTATTACGGCGGAGCCTATCGCGATCTGGCCTGATGGCTCGCCCGATTGCAGGGCGGGACAAACAAAAACCCCGACAGCTTTCAAAGGCTTTCGGGGTTTTCTTTTTGCTGATTGGTCCGCAGAGGTGCGGCCTTGATCGGATTTAGCTGCTTTGAGCGGCCTGCTTCTTGCCGAACAGTTCGGCATAGTCGACGGCCACTTCGTAATGGGGATCCTCGATCACCGAAACCTCGATGAATTTGTCCGCCTTCTGCAGCAGTTCCTTGCAGTCTGTTGAAAGATGGCGCAGATGCAGCTTCTTGCCCTGTTCCTCATATTTGGTGGCAAGGGAATCAATGGCCTGTAGTGCCGAGTGGTCCCAGACACGGGCACCCAAGAACTCGATTACCACGTCATCTGGATCGGACTTCGGATCGAACTGTTCATTGAAGCTGGCGATGGAGCCAAAGAACAGCGGGCCGCGCAGCTCATAGACCTTCCAGCCATGCTCTTCCGTGCCGACGCGCACGTCGATGCGCTTGGCGGCCTGCCAGGCAAACACCAGAGCCGAGACAATCACGCCGACAATCACTGCGACTGCGAGGTCGGAATAGACGGTCACCGCCGTTACCAGCACGATGACAAAGGCGTCATGGCGCGGAATGCGGGTCATGATCTGCAGGCTGCGCCAGGCGAAGGTGCCGATGACGACCATGAACATCACGCCGACCAGAGCGGCCAGCGGGATCTGTTCGATGAGGCCGGAGGCAAACAGGATGAAGGCGAGCAGGAATAGTGCCGCTGAGATGCCGGACCAGCGGGTGCGACCGCCGGACTTCACGTTGATCATCGACTGGCCGATCATGGCACAGCCACCCATGCCACCGAAGAAGCCGGTGACGACATTGGCCGTGCCCTGCGCGATGCATTCCTTGGAGGCGCCGCCATGGGTATCGGTCATCTCGGAAACGAGATTAAGGGTCAACAGGCTCTCAATCAGCCCGACGGCAGCCAGAATGGCCGCATAGGGCACGATGATCTGCAGGGTTTCCAGCGTCAGCGGTACCATCGGGATATGGAAATCCGGCAGGCCGCCGGCAATCCGGGCCATGTCGCCGACGCGCGGGATATCGAGATCAAGCCCAATCACCAGCAGGGAGACGGCAAGAATGGCCAGAAGCGGCGCCGGAATGGCCTTGGTGAGCTTGGGGGCGAGCCAGATGATGGCCATGGTCACACCAACCAGACCCAGCATGATGTATAGCGGCGTACCGCTCATCCAAGTCATGGCACCGGAGGCATCCTTCACCTTGAACTGGCTCAGCTGTGCCAGCCCGATGACGATGGCGAGACCATTGACGAAGCCGAGCATCACCGGATGGGGCACCATGCGGATGAACTTGCCCCAGCGCAGGATGCCTGCCAGAATCTGGAAAATGCCCATCAGGATAACGGTGGCAAACAGATATTCAACGCCATGGGTAACCACAAGGCTGACCATCACCACGGCGAGAGCGCCGGTCGCGCCGGAAATCATGCCGGGTCTTCCGCCGAAAACAGCGGTGATGAGGCCAACCATGAAGGCTGCATAGAGGCCGACGAGCGGGTGAACCTGAGCCACAAAGGCAAAAGCAACAGCTTCCGGGACGAGGGCAAGGGCAACGGTCAGACCCGAAAGGGTATCGGTTTTTATTTGGCTTACGGTCGTGGCAGTAAACGGTCGTGCGCTCACCCCCTTCGGGCTGGCGGTATCTGGAGTCATAAGTCAGGTTTCCTTGGGAGGAGTTTGATCGGTCGGAACCGATCGAAATACGTAAATTGACTGATTTGTGCCCTTCCTATAGCAAAATGCCCGCCAAAACAAGGTGAAGACCCCATAGAAATAGCTTATGCCTCAAGCTGTACTTCTCGCTCATTGGGCTAGGAGACCGGCAATGATCTTGCTTGCAGGGCTCGCATTTGCTGTTTGATGCCCTATATGTTGCTTTGAGGAGCAGGGGACGCGGATGTCCCTTGGATGCTCGAACGGAACCCTGTCCAGTGTGATGGGATTGAGGGGCTCGCTGCCGTGCAGGTCGTGCGGGCCGGGGACTGACAGCAACAGGATTTGACGATGCTTCGCACTATCACAGGAGCCGCTCTGGCTCTGGTCTTGGGAACAGCGGCGGCATTTGCCTCCGATGATCCGGAACTGATTTTCAAGAAATCCACCGTCTGGAAGCTTCTGACGCCGGATCACAAACTGGCGACCTATGCCATCGATGATCCTCTGGTCAACGGGGTTGCCTGCCACTACACCGTGCCGGAAAAGGGCGGGGTTTCCGGGATGCTTGGGGTTGCAGAGGAAGTTTCCGACATTTCTCTGGCCTGTCGGCAGGTCGGTCCGATCTCCTTCAAGGACAAGTTCGAGCAGGGCGACGAGATGTTCGAACAGCGCCGGTCGCTGTTTTTCAAGAAGATGCGGATCGTACGTGGCTGCGACAAGAAGCGGAACGTGCTGGTCTATCTGAGCTACTCCGACAAGCTGATCGAGGGCAGCCCGAAGAACTCGACTTCGACCGTGCCCATCATGCCGTGGGGAACTCAGGAAGCGCCGCGCTGTGCGGACTGGCTGAAATAGCCGCAAGACTGTCGTGGATCAGGAAGCTGTGCCCGTTATCGTCGCCACATGCTGTCTGAGGCTCGATTGCAAGCGGGCAATCTCGTCATCGGGTGTGCTTGTGAAGCGATGACCGTCCAGTTCGGTCACCCGCCGGATGAAACGAAGGCTGTTGGTCATCAATAGGCCATCAGCCTTTTTTATTGCCTCAGGGTCGATCGGGGCCTCACAACAGTCAAACCCCCACCGGCTGGCAAGCGTGAGCAACTGGCCGCGCAGGATGCCGGGCAGGACGCCATCGGTAATGGGCGGGGTTGTCAGCCTGTTGCCCTTGAGGGCAAAGAGATTGCCGATGGTCGTGCAGGCGACATTGCCAGCAGTGTTGAGCAACAGGGCATCGCCAGCGCCGGCTTTTTCTGCCTCGCGGGCGGCGAGGATATTGTCGAGATAGTTGTTGCTCTTGATGCGGGCTGTGACTGAATGCTCGTTGCGTCGGATCGTGCTGGTGGCAAGGGTCACATCCGCAAAGGCAAGGCCAGCGGGCAATGGGGCGAGCGTTGCCAGAAGCGTTATCTTGGGAGTGTCGGGCGGCAGCAGACCGCGCCCGCCAGCACCGCGCGAAACGGCGATGCGCAAGATAGCGCTTTGCCCATTGGATACCGCTCTGAGGCGCGCGACTGTCTGGTCCAGCAGCTCCAAATCCAGCGGCAGGTCGATCATCCGGGCGCTTCGGGTCAGGCGGTCTTTGTGGTCGGACCACCAGAGCGGCTGACCATTGAGGACAGGCAGGGTTTCAAACAGGCCATCGCCAAGCAGGAAGCCGCGATCAGATGCGGACAAGGTGAGGCTGTCGCAGGCGTCGCCCTGGTAGAGAGTGCTGTTGAGGATTGCAGCTTTCATCGGGCTTGCCCTCCGGTTCGGATGGTGCTTGTGCGGGCCAAATGCAGAAAATTGCTGATGAGATCGTGCCCCCGATCGGTGAGGATCGATTCCGGATGAAACTGCAACCCGATCGTTGGGTGCGTGACATGCTCGATGGCCATGATTTCATTTTCCTCGGAGAGGGCGGTGACCCTCAACGCGGCGGGGAGTGTCGCCGGATCGAGTACCAGCGAATGGTAGCGGCCCACCTGCAGCGGCGTTTCTATCGCCTCGAAAATGCCGGTGCCTCCGTGGCTGATGTGGCTTGACCGGCCATGCATGGGATGGTGGGCAAGGACGACATCGGCCCCGAAGGCATGACCGATGGCCTGATGGCCAAGGCAGATGCCGAGAATGGGGATGTGGCCCGAGAAATGCCGGATCAGGTCAATCATGATGCCTGCATCCTCCGGCCTGCCGGGGCCGGGTGACAAGAGGATGATGTCCGGGTCTAGACGGGCTATGTCGGCCACCTCAAGCGCATCGTTGCGGTAGACGGTGATCTGTTCGCCCAGCTCCTCGCAGTAACGGGCGAGGTTGAAAACGAAGGAATCGTAATTGTCGAGAATGAGGATCATGGTTGCTGTTCCTCGTCGGGCTGCGGGCCTTGTTCCAGCGTCTGTCGCTCCGCTTCGAGCGTGGTGCCAAAGGCGCGGAACAGGGCTGAGGCCTTGTGCAGACACTCCTCATATTCCTCCGCCGGGTCGGAGAGGATGGTGATGCCGCCGCCGACGTTGAAATGGGCCATGCCATCCCTGAAGGTCACGGTGCGGATGGCGATGTTGGAGTCCATGGTACCGTCAAAGCCGATGTAGCCTATGGCTCCACAATAGACGCCGCGAGGCAGGTCTTCCAGCTCGGTGATGATCTCCATGGCGCGGATCTTCGGTGCACCGGTGATGGAACCGCCGGGCAGGGTGGCGCTGAGCAGAGCGACGGCGCCGTTCGGCTCTTGCAGCCTGCCGGTGACTGTCGAGACCAGATGGTGCACCCGCGCATAGCTTTCCAGCCCGCACAACTGGGGCACCTGAATGCTGCCTGGTTCGCAGACACGGGAGAGATCGTTGCGCATCAGGTCGGTGATCATGACATTCTCGGCCCGATCCTTCTCGCTCGCGGCAAGGGCATCGGCAAGGGCTTTGTCTCTCGCTGGATCGGTAAGATCGCGTGGTGCGGTGCCCTTGATCGGGCGGGTCTCGACCTCTCCGGCCTCGCTCAGGATGATGAAGCGTTCCGGTGAACTCGAGGCAATGACATGATCACCACAATCAAGATAGGCGGCAAAGGGGGCCGCGTTGTGCTTGCGCATGGCGTGATAATAGGCAAGCGGGCTTGACCGGTCGGCTTGAGGTACGGAAGCCGAAAAGCGCTGGGTTATGTTGGCCTGAAAGATGTCACCCTGCCGGATATAATGGCGGGTCTTCTCGATGGAGCCTTCGAACGCGGTGCGGCTGACATCGGAGCGCCAGCCCCGGATGGGACTGGGGGATGATGGGCGCACCGATCTCTCAGCTTCCAAGCGGCTCGCCTCCTGCAGTTGCTCGCAGAACCATGTGAGCCGCTCGCGGGCATGGTGCTCCCTGTCTGCTCCCTGATGCGGCCAGCCGGAGGAGAAGACACGAGCACGCGGCATCGAGCCACTTGCCGGGAAATGGTCGACAGCGAGCACGAGGTCGTAGAACGGCAGCAGGATGTCCCAGGCGTCCGGGTCCTCGCGGGAGGTCAGCGGCAGCTTTTCCAGAAGGCGTCCTGCCTCATAGGAGAAATAGCCAAGGGCTCCACCCTGAAAAGGCGGCAGATCGCTCCCGGCCGAGGCCATGGCGAACTGGGCGCGTTTCTTTTCAAGGGCAATGAAAGGAGCTTCGGGAAGGGCTTCCCCGTTCCAGAAGGCGCGGCCGCCCCGGGCGCTGAACAGGGCAAACGGCGCAAAGGTCAGGAAGGAATGGCGCCCCAGATGCGGGGTTGGGGCTGCGCTATCCAGAAAAGCCACAAAAGGCTGGCTTTTTAAGGCGTCAAGCAGGATCGCAGGATCTGTGAAAGGCACGTCATGGACCAGTGGTGCAGGGACGGGCGGTGCAGGAGCTTTTGCGCTGGAACGTGCGACCATGGTGCCTCTTGGGATCAGGCTCCGCAGAAGCTCTTGTGCAACACTGCTAGCACTTCTTCAACCACAGGGCTGGCGAGGGAATAGTAGATCGTCGTGCCATCGCGGCGCGTGGAAACGATGCTCTGGGCACGCATCAGGGCCATGTGCTGGGAAACCGTGGTCATGCGCAGGCCGGTCTTTTCGGCCAGCGTGCCGACATTCTGCTCGCCTTCAATAAGCTGACAAAGGATGAGCAGGCGGGGGCCGGATGCCAGGAGTTTCAGAAAGCCTGCGGCTTCCTCGGAGTTTTGTTCTAGTTTTTGTATATTCATTTTCTTTTGCCAGTTTATATAAGCCAGGTGCCTAAAATCCTGACGCCATGAATGGTCAGCCCAAGCGTAAATGATCGCGAACTCGCGGCAGGGAACGGCTCCTCATGCCGGAGGGTTTGGCCTCGCACTATACCGATTGTCAGCCCAGAGTGAAGTATTTTCACACGTCATAAAAGCTCTTTCCGGCGAAATTTTGAAATTTCTCCAAATTGGCAATTGGTGTTGGGTAGATTTGACAAGAGTGGAGCCACGCTTGGATGCGCTTTGATTGCACAAAAGGAGCTTGCACCTGACCTGAAAATGGAAAAGCTCCCGACATTGGATGTCAGGAGCTTCCATGCGGCAAAGATTGGGTGCGACTGGTTAAGGCATAAAGCCTTGGGATGGGTTCTTTGCCGTATCCCTTTAGAGCCCGCCTCTTGCAGGAGGCGGTCTGTTGACCGGCTCGTTGCGGGGGGTCTGTTTTGTAAGGTCATGCTACGGCGCGGGACGTGAATGAATGCTGAGGTGGGTGTTCATCTTGAATTCATGTTCATGAATGACTGTTTCCCGGCATTTCTCCTGTCTTTCTCTGGCATTGATCTGGCGGGTGGGAAAACTGACGCAGGAGGCCGGGGCTGGTTTGCGGGTTGTGTCGGAAAGTCGCTCTGAATTTCGCGGCAATTCGGCAAATGAGCAGTTGACGTGGCAGGGCAATTTGGCCATTGTGGCGGCATGAAAACGGATCGTCCTACCAACTGCTGCATTATTGGTTTGATTATTATCCACTAGCACCTTTGCTGGCTGGAGCCGTTTCGCTCATCCCTTGAAAACATGAAACGATTTCCGGCCAACGGCGAATGTGCGGTTGTGCGACGGTTTGCGGCCTTTCTGCCGAAAGGCTGCCTGGTGTTTTGTTTTGGTTGGTCGCCTCAGGCGGCAGTAGAATTGGGAATGGGTCAATGACCGGACATGCTGAACAGATTCAGTTGATGCTGTATAATACGCTCACCAAACGGAAAGAGGCTTTTGAGCCCCTCGATCCCGACAATGTTCGCATGTATGTCTGCGGGCCGACGGTCTATGACACAGCCCACATCGGCAATGCCCGTCCGGTTGTTGTCTTTGACATGCTGTTCCGGCTTCTGCGCCATGTCTATGGTGCCGAGCACGTAACCTATGTGCGCAACATCACCGACGTGGACGACAAGATCAATGCCCGGGCGGCTGAACGTGGCATTTCCATTCGCGAACTCACCGACGAGACCACAGCGCTTTATCATGCCGATATGGATGCGCTCGGGGCCATGCGCCCGACCATCGAGCCGCGGGCGACCGAGCATATCGAGGACATGCTGCGGATGATCGGAACCCTGATCGAAAAGGGGCACGCCTATGCTGCCGAAGGCCATGTGCTGTTCGCGGTGGACAGCATGGCCGAGTATGGTCAGTTGTCCGGTCGTTCTGTGGACGACATGATCGCCGGTGCCCGTGTCGAGGTCGCGCCCTATAAGCGCAACCCGATGGATTTCGTGCTGTGGAAGCCTTCAAAGGAAGGTGAACCGCGCTGGCCGAGCCCGTGGGGCGAGGGGCGTCCGGGCTGGCATATCGAATGTTCGGCCATGAGCGAGAAGCATCTGGGCGAGGTCTTCGACATCCACGGCGGTGGCATCGATCTCACCTTTCCGCACCACGAAAACGAGATTGCCCAGTCCCGCTGCGCCCATGGCAACGAGGCGATGGCCAAGGTCTGGATGCACAATGGCTTTGTACAGGTCGAGGGCGAGAAGATGTCCAAGTCTCTTGGCAACTTCACCACCGTGCATGATCTCATCGACAAATATCCGGGCGAAGCCATTCGGCTTGCGCTACTGACCACGCATTATACCAAACCGTTCAACTGGACGGCCGATGGCGTGAAGGAAGCAAAGCGGATGCTTGATCAGTGGTATGCGCTGACGGCCGACGTCGAGGCCTCCGAGCCGGATGCTGCGGTTGTGGCGGCTCTGGCGGATGATCTCAACACACCGAAAGCCATTGCCGAGCTGCACGGCTTGCGTGGCAAGGCGGCGCAGGGTGACAGGCAGGCAGCGGCGGCACTCAAGGCATCGCTGCAGCAGCTGATCGGGGTATTGGCTCAGGATCCGAAAGCCTGGGCCGACTGGCGCCCGGCTGGGGCTGGTGAAGTTGACGAGGCGGCCATTCAGGCGCTTGTTGATGAACGGCTTGTCGCGCGCAACAACAAGGACTTCGCCAAGTCCGACGAGTTGCGGGATCAATTGTCCGCCATGGGTGTTGTCCTCAAGGACAGCAAGAACAAGGAAACCGGTGCATTCGAGACGACATGGAGTCTTGAAGGCTGAAGAATGCATGGCGGGGCAGATGAGCCCCGCCTTTTTTTGACCGGGCACCCCGCGTGCCCCTGACCAGACCCTATCAATTCAGGACCAGACACATGACCAAGGAACGTCTTTATCTGTTCGATACCACCTTGCGCGACGGTGCGCAGACCAACGGCCTCGATTTCAGCGTAGAAGACAAGATTCTCATTGCTGGCATTCTGGATGATCTGGGTGTGGACTATGTCGAGGGCGGCTATCCTGGTGCCAATCCGACCGATGATGCCTTCTTTAAGGAGAAGCGCACAAAGAAGGCCACCTTCACCGCGTTCGGCATGACCAAGCGGGCTGGGCGTTCGGTGGAGAATGATCCGGGTGTTCAGGGTCTCATCAACGCAGCGTCGGACGCAATATGCTATGTCGCCAAATCATGGGACTATCATGTCGATGTGGCGCTTGGCTGCACCAACGAGGAAAATCTCGAAGGCATTGCAGATTCCGTCAAGGCAGCCAATGCGGCTGGCAAGGAAGCTCTGGTTGACTGCGAGCATTTCTTTGATGGTTACAAGGCCAACCGTGCCTATGCGCTTTCCTGCGTTACCACAGCCTATGAGGCCGGAGCGCGCTGGGTTGTTTTGTGTGACACCAATGGCGGTACGTTGCCGCACGAGATCTTCGATATCGTCAGCGACGTGCTGACCCATGTTCCGGGTACGCATGTCGGCATTCATGCCCATAATGATACCGAGCAGGCGATTGCCAACACGCTAAGCGCTGTCCGCGCCGGGGTGCGCCAGATTCAGGGCACGCTCAATGGCATTGGCGAGCGTTGTGGCAACGCCAATCTGATCACGCTGATCCCGACCCTGAAGCTCAAGAAGGAATATGCCGACATGTTCGAGATCGGGGTTTCTGACGAGAAACTGGCCGAACTGACGAGCATCTCGCGGGGCTTTGACGAACTGCTGAACAAGGCCCCCGACCGGCACCAGCCCTATGTCGGGGCCAGTGCCTTTGCCACCAAGGCTGGCATCCATGCCTCGGCCATCCTTAAAGACCCGCAGACCTATGAGCATGTCGACCCGGAACTGGTGGGCAACCACCGCAAGGTTCTGGTGTCCAATCAGGCGGGCATGTCGAACCTGATCGACGAGTTGAAGCGCATGGGCCTGCAGGTGGAGAAATCCGATCCGCGGCTGGTGGATCTTCTCTCCATGGTCAAGGAGCGGGAAGCGCATGGCTATGCCTATGAAGGGGCGAGTGCATCGCTGGAGCTGTTGGCGCGCCGCCATCTGGGCAGTGTGCCTGAATATTTCAAGATCGACAGTTTCCGCGTCATGGTCGAGCGGCGGCACAATGCCAATGGCGAGTTGGTGACGCTTTCCGAAGCCGTGGTCAAGATCTGGCTCGATGGCGAGAAGCTGATGTCGGTGGCTGAGGCGACCGGTCCTGTCAACGCACTCGATCTGGCACTGCGCAAGGATCTGGGTCGTCTGCAGGGCAAGATCGATGACCTTGAGCTGGTGGACTATAAGGTGCGTATCCTCAACGGGGGTACGGATGCTATCACCCGCGTTCTGATCGAAAGCCGGGATGGAGCCGGACACAGGTGGTTTACAGTCGGCGTTTCCGAGAATATTGTCGACGCTTCCTTCCAGGCCTTGTTGGATTCCATTACCTTCAAGCTTTTCAAATATTCCTGATCAATTTGCCCCGGGCCGAAGTGTCTTCCCGCGGGAGAGAAATTGAGGCCCTATGCACCAGACTCAAGACAAGGCGGGCGTGGATATGCCCGCGGCCCGTGGGGGGGAGACCCTGGAACAGGACAGTCGGTCCGTGCGTATCGGATTGCTTCTCGCCCTGGGAGCCCATGGGACATGGGGCGTTTTTCCGCTGTATTTTTCCATGCTCAAGCATGTGCCTGCAGTGGAAGTGGTTGCGCACCGCCTTGTCTGGTCTTTGATCCTCATGTCCCTGTGGTTTCTTTTGAACAGGCGCTGGCGGGAAGTCTGGGCGGTTCTGAAGCAGCCCCGGATTTTCGGGCTCCTGATCGGAACCGGGGCGCTCGTCAGCAGCAACTGGCTATCCTATGTTTGGGCGGTCGTGCATGAGCAGGCGACAGAGGCAAGCCTGGGCTATTTCATCGTTCCTCTGGTCAACGTTGCGACCGGCTATTTGCTTTTGTCGGAGAGATTGTCCCGCTTGCAGCTGGTGTCTATCTGCCTCGCGGTTGCTGCCATCCTGTTGCAGATGATCCTGCTGGGAACCGTGCCCGTTATCTCGCTGTTCATTGCCTTAACTTTCGGGGCCTACGGCTACCTGCGAAAGATCGTGCCCGTTGGTCCCAATCTGGGGCTGCTGGTTGAATTGATTGCCATTGCGCCCATTGCCTTTTTCTACATTCTTTATCTGCAGTCCAACGGGCAGGGGCATTTCACACTGGTTGATCCAATGACGATGGGACTTCTGATCTTCTCCAGCGTCATGACGTCAATGCCGCTCATCTGGTTCTCAGGGGCAGCAAAGCGTCTCAACATGGCAACCGTTGGGATCATGCAATATATCAACCCGTCGATACAGTTTGTGATCGCTGTGTTTATCCTCAAGGAAACTATTTCGATGAGCAAGCTGGCGACATTCTGTCTGATATGGCTTTCGGTGGCGGTTTATTCCTATGATGCAATTTCCAGAAATCGTCGGGGCAAGAAACCAACTCCGGCGCTCTGACGGATTAGTCCCTTGATGGGGTGATCAACAGCCAGATTGCGGCGGCAAACAGGGCTAGGCCTGTAATTCGGCGCCAGTCGATCGGGGTTGGCGCCTGTCCCGTCCAGCCCAGATAGTCGGCGATAAGGGCGATTGCCATTTGCCCGAAGATGATGAGCACCACGGCAGCTGCCGGGTTGATCTTGGCAAAGGCGAAGGCCGAGCCGACGACGATGACGATGCCAGCCATGCCGCCCATCAGCATCTGCACGATGCGCAGCCAACCGAGCGGGGCGATGGCGAGAGACCCCATGTTGGTGAACAGCACCAGGAGCGCGATGGCGATTGCACCGCCGGCTACATACATCACCAGTCCGGTGGCTGCGGCGTTGTCGGCCAGAGAGATGCGGGCAGAGAGGATCGCCTGAAAGGAAACGACCACGCCAACGATGAGTGCGGCCAGAGCGCCAAGGGTTGCAGGTTGATTCATGGTACCGTCCGGGCAGTCGGGGCTGCTGTGTAGGAGTTGGTCTGAATTTGCGCGCGGATCCTATGGTATCGCTGCCAATATCGCAACATGGCATGTGGATAGAATCCGGGCCGGGCGCAGCCCATCGGTCAGGGCTGCTAAAGGGTCGAAAGACTGTCCTGCAAGGTGGTGCTGGCGACGTCCTCGTCGGGAAGGCTGGCGACAGCTTTGCGCAGCAAGGGCACGATATCCCTGGCATGGCGGGCGGAAAGGTAGGAAACAGCCATGTCCTGCCGGATGAAATTCTCTTCGCGCATATGATCAAGCATATCCGCCAATGGATCCCAGAAGCCATCAATATTGGCCAATAGTACCGGCTTTTTGTGTTGGCCCAATTGCGCCCAGGTGAGCATCTCTACCAGCTCCTCCAAGGTTCCGATGCCTCCGGGTAACGCAACGAACGCCTGTGCGGCGTCAAACATCTTGCGTTTTCTTTCATGCATGTCACTGGTGACGATCAGGTCTTGGACGTCGGCGAGCATGACTTCCCTGTCCTTGAGAAAACCGGGAATAATGCCGGTAACGTGACCGCCATTCTCCAACACGCTCTTTGCAAGCACGCCCATGAGGCCTACCGAGCCGCCTCCATAGACAAGACCGATGTCTGCCATTGCCATTTCCTGGCCAAGCAGGCGCGCCTCTTGTGCGAAGACGGGATTGTTGCCGCAGCCCGAGCCGCAATAGACGCAGATTTTCTGTAAAGTTGCCATGTTTGCTGTGTGGCATTCGTGCAAGGTTGGGTCAAGCTGATTACTGCTATTTTTTGCTCAGCCTTGTCCGGGTGTTAAAAAAAGGTTAGGACTTGCCTTGGATGTTTGAGAATCTGTAGATTTTCAGCGGTTTTAGGTGCATCAAGGTGCCTGAAGCACAAACCGGTCTTGCCGCCCCCAGCAGCGCTGTTGTCTGTGGCGCGAGGCGGTGTTTGATCCGGGTTTTGACGTGGCGCTGCCGCTGATCGGCACAACTGAAGTGTGATTATAGGATGAAATCTGCTGCTCCATTTGTCGCAATTGTTTGCGGTGTTATTGTTGCCGTTGTTGTCGGTATTGGCGTTTTTGGTGACCGGATCGGTCTCAGCGGTGCGTCTGACGACATCAAGAAAGGGCTTGCGCCCGTGACATCCCTGGTTGTTCCTTCAGAGCAGAAGTCTGATGAGCCCGCTGCTACCGGAAACAAGGACGCTGCCGACAAGCCAGCTGCCACGGAAACCGCAAAGACAGAAACCGAGGCCACTTCTCCCGCTAACAAGGCGGTCCCGACCTTCGACATCGTTCGGGTTGAACCGAACGGCAACACGCTTGTTGCCGGACGCGCCCAGCCTGGCTGGACTGTCGAGTTGAAAAATGGCGAGGCGACCCTTTCCAAGGCCGTTGCCGACGTAAATGGCGAGTGGGTCATGGTGCTGAGCGACCCGCTCGGGGCTGGGGTTTCCGATCTTTCCCTGTCTGCGAAGGCCAAGGATGGCGGCGAGGCGGTGGCTTCTGCCAGCTCCGTGACAGTTTCCCGTTCTGAAGATGGCTCCGGCGATCTTCTGGTGGTCGAGACGGCTCCGGGGCAGGCCTCCAAGGTTCTGGCCAGTGTCGCCAAGCCCAATGAGAACGCGGCTCCTGAACAGGGCGCGGCCGATGCTTCAGCTTCCGCTGCCGGGCAGTCCGAAGTTGCCAGCGTGACCACTCCTGAAGCTGCTGCGCCAGCTGTCTCTGCTGAGAAACCGGCAGCAACGCAGGAGCCCGCCGCTCCATCGGCTGAAAGCCAGCAGGCAAGCGTTTCGGCAGATGCTCCTGAAGCTGCTCCAGCCGCTCCGGCGACGACAGCGCCTGCGGTTGACGCTGCGCCGTCTGTGGTCGCCGTTGCAGGTCAGACCGTCGCGATTGAGGCTGTTGAAATTGAGGGTGACACGCTGTTCGTTGCTGGCGCAGCCGAACCAGCAGGCTCCATCCTGCGGCTCTATATCGACAATGGTGAAGTTGCCAACAGCAAGAGCGGTGAAACCGGGCGTTTCCTGTTTGACAACAAGGTCAGTCTGAAAGACGGAAACCACGTCGCACGCGTGGACATGCTGAACGGTGCCAACGGTCAGGTTCTGACCCGCGCGGAAGTCTCCTTCTCCAAGCAGCCGGGTCTGATCCTCAATGTTACGGCGCAGGGCTCTCTGGGGGACAAGTATCAGCACGGCGTCAGCGCGTCCGCCGAATCCGGCTCGGTTGAAACCAAGAAGGTGATCATCCGGCGCGGTGATAATCTCTGGACAATTGCCCGCCGTGTCTATGGCGCGGGGATCCGCTATTCCACCATCTATGATACCAATACCGATCAGATCCGCGATCCACACTGGATCTATCCCGGCCAGGTGTTCGAGCTTCCACACGGTCAGGATGGCTGGGACAACAATTTCGATGCGGTCGAGGAGCCAGATCAGAAAACGCCTCCGACCGAGGCACCCGCACCGACCCCGGCGGCTGGCTGATTGGTCCATCGGGACGGAGGTCCTGAATTCATTGAAATGGCTCGGAGCTGGCGCTTCGAGCCATTTTCCGTTTGGCGAGTTGGGTGCGCGCTAATCTGGGCGTTTATCGTTAAACTACGATGAAGACTTGCCATGCGGGGTGGGATGCTCTATTGATCGGCACATGCCGATGAACCCGGCTGCCCGATTTTGGGCAGGTGAAGGTGAAAGGGGAGATGACAATGGTCGATGAGACGCATGGCAGCGGGCAGGGGTGTTGTGGTGATGCCCGGCCTGAGGAAAAGGCCGATGGCTTTTGCTGCGGTGCCGACATCACCAGCGAGATGGGGCCGCATATCGAGCTTGCCCGGGCCTTCAAGGCCCTTGCCCATCCTGCCCGCCTGATGATCCTTTCCAAGCTCGGATCTCACCAGCATTGTTGTGGCGACATCTGCTCGTCTTTGCCCCTTGCCCAGTCCACTGTTTCGCAACATCTCAAGGTGCTGCGCGAGTGCGGTTTCATCGAATGGGAGACGGCGGGGCAGCATTCTCACTACCGGGTCAACTCGAACAAGGTTTCCTGGTTTCTCTCGCAAAGCGCGGCGTTCTTTGCGGAGGAGCGGATCGTTATTTCAGACTGAAGGACGCATCTGGATCCGTATTTATGGATCTGTGTGCTCTTCCTTCCCACGGCCGATGGCCGACAATTGCAGGACCATATTCCTATGAGAAAAACACCTTCCATTTCCAGACCGGGAAATGAAAGTGCCAAGGACATTGATGCTGAAGCATCCGCCTTTTCGACTTTGCGCAAACTGTGGCCGTATATCTGGCCAGCCAATCGGCAGGATCTGAAAATGCGGGTGGCTCTGGCCGTTACCGCGCTGGCACTTGGCAAGATCATCAACGTTCTGACACCCTATTTCTTCAAATGGGCGACGGATGCCCTGACGGACAGCAATGCGCCGGATGGTGTTGGCGTGGTCGGCTGGCTGAGCATTCCGATCCTGCTGGTGGCCTCCTATGGGCTGGCGCGGATCATGAATGTTGGCTTTGACCAGTTGCGTGATGCGCTGTTCGCGCGTGTCGGCCAGCATGCTGTGCGAAACCTGTCCTTCAAGACATTTGAACATCTGCATCAGTTGTCACTGCGCTTCCATTTGCAGCGCCACACCGGTGGGCTTTCGCGCGTTATCGAGCGCGGCACGCACGCCATCGAGGGCGTGGTGCGCCACACGATTTTGCATGCGGTTCCGACCCTGTTGCAGTGCCTCTTCATGGCGATCGTCATCGCCTTCCAGTTCAATTTTGTCTATGTCATCGTGGTGGTGGTCATGATCGGTCTTTACATGACCTTTACGATCAAGGTGACCTCCTGGCGCATAGATATCCGCCGTCGCATGAACCAGTCGGACAATGACGCGAACTCCAAGGCCGTCGACAGTCTGCTCAACTATGAGACCGTCAAGTATTTCGGCAATGAGGCTATGGAAACGGCGCGCTATGACAGCTCGATGGCGGTCTATCAGAAGGCGGCGATCAGCACGTGGGTTTCGCTTGCATGGCTCAACTTCGGCCAGACGGTGATCTTTTCCATTGGTATGGCTGTCTGTATGGCTCTGTCAGCCTATGGCGTCATGCAGGGCACCCAGACCGTGGGTGACTTCGTGCTCATCAATGCGCTGCTTATGCAACTGTCGATCCCGCTCAACTTCTTCGGCTCCATGCATCGCGAGATCAAGCAGGGGCTGGTGGATCTGGAAGCGATGTTTGATCTGATGGGCCAGCCGCCGGAAGTGCTCGACAAACCTGCCGCCCAGCAGCTTGCGGTTTCAGGAGGCTCGGTACGCTTCGAGGATGTCCATTTTCATTATGATGCGGCGCGTCCGATCCTGAAGGGCATCAGTTTTGAGGTGCCTGCAGGCAAGACGGTTGCCATTGTCGGGCCATCCGGTGCGGGTAAATCGACGATTTCCCGCCTGCTGTTCCGCTTCTACGATGTCACTGGCGGCGGGATTTTCATTGACGATCAGGATATCCGCGACGTGCAACAGTTGAGCCTGCGCAAAAGCATCGGGATGGTGCCGCAGGATACGGTGCTGTTCAACGACACGCTGCTGTATAACATCGGCTATGGCCGGCCTTCAGCGAACCGCGAGGAAATCGAGGCTGCCGCACGCATGGCGCAGATCTCGACCTTCGTGAACAGTCTGCCTGACGGGTTTGATACCGAAGTGGGTGAGCGCGGGCTGAAGCTCTCCGGTGGCGAGAAGCAGCGTGTGGCCATTGCCCGGACCATTCTCAAGGCTCCGCCGATTCTGGTGCTCGACGAAGCGACCTCGGCATTGGACAGTCACACGGAGCAGGAAATCCAGACTGCCCTTGATGAAGTGTCCCAGAACCGGACGACGGTGGTCATCGCCCATCGCCTGTCAACGGTCATTGGTGCAGACGAGATCATCGTGCTTGAGGCTGGCAGGATCAAGGAGCGGGGACGTCATGCGGATCTGTTGGCTCAGGGGGGGCTTTATGCATCCATGTGGGATCGTCAGCGCGAAGCAAGTGAGGCCGAGGAGCGGCTGCGCAAGGCCGTGGAGGGGGACGAAAGTGGCTTTTTGCCCGGCCATGCCCCAGAGCACCAGCCTGCTGAGTAAGTGGCATTGATTATGGAATGAAAAGTAAAAACCATCGGCAATACAGGCTGTTGCCGATGGTTTTTTGCAATTTGATTCGGATCCGTTTCGACTGCGAAATTGAATCACCTTTTCGGGCCAAGCCCTTGAGTGCAGAGTCCAATTCCGTTTTCCGCCGGTCTAGTCGTAGACCGGAGTGCCGTAGGTTTTCCAGCTGGTGGTGCGGAAATCATACATGCGGCCATGTTCCTGACAGTCCGGCACAAGGCAGTTGACGATATGGGGTGCCAGCTCGCTTGGGTGCGGCAGAACATTGGGATCCTCACCGGGCACGGCCTTGGCGCGCATGCCGGTTCTGGTCGGGCCCGGATTGAAGCAATTCACCCGGACATTGGTCTGTTCGATCTCGCCGGCATAGGTGCGGATCATTGCCTCCAATCCCGCCTTGGTGATCGAATAGATCCCCCAGTAGGGTTTGCACTTGTGCGGTGACCCTGACGTCATGAACAGCGCCCGGCCGGCGTCGGACTGGCGCAGCAACGGGTCGAGCGAGCGGATGAGGCGCCAGTTGGCCGTCAGATTGACGCCCATCACCTTTTCCCAGTCCTTGACCGGATCAAGATGGGTGATCGGCGTCACCGCACCCAGAATCCCGGCATTGCCTAGCAGGATATCGAGCTTGCCCCAGCGTTCATAGATCGCGCCGCCGAGCCTGTCGATGCCTTCATAGTCCATCAGATCGAGCGGGACCAGCGTGGCAGACCCACCGATGGTCTTGATCTCGTCATCGAGCTCTTCCAGAGCACCAACCGTCTTGGCAACGGCAATGATGTGCGCGCCTTCCCGTGCGAGGGCAAGAGAGGCGTGCCAACCGATGCCGCGGGAGGCTCCCGTGACAACGGCAATGCGATCCTTGAGACGCTGTTCAGTCATCGATGTTCTTCTCCCTAGTCGACCAGCAGACCCAGTGCCCTGTGGTTTTCAGAGGCTTCCAGATCCTTCAGTCGTGTCGGGTAGTCACCGGTGAAGCAGTGATCGGTGAACTGCGGGTTCTTGTTGTTGCGGCCTTCATAGCCACAGGCGCGATAGATGCCATCGATCGAGATGAAGCCGAGGGAGTCCGCGCCGATATATTTGCGCATCCCTTCCAGATCATACTGGGCTGCCAGCAGCTTTTCGCGGTCCGGCGTATCGATTCCATAGTAGTCAGAATGGGTGATCGGCGGGCTGGCCAGCAGCATGTGCACCTCGGTCGCTCCTGCATCGCGCATCATCTGCACGATCTTGGAAGAGGTGGTGCCGCGCACAAGGCTGTCATCGACCAATACGATGCGCTTGCCCTGGACCTGAGAGCGGTTGGCCGAATGCTTCAGACGCACACCAAGAGCACGAATCTGCTGGGTCGGCTCAATGAAGGTACGGCCGACATAGTGGTTGCGTACGATGCCGAGTTCAAACGGTATGTCGGCTTCCTGGGCGTAGCCCAGAGCGGCTGGCACGCCTGAATCGGGCACCGGCACCACGACGTCGACATCAAGGGGATGTTCCTTGGCCAACTCGCGGCCCATCGCCTTGCGAACTTCATATACGGAACGGCCGGCAATGAAGGAGTCTGGGCGCGAGAAGTAGATATATTCGAAGATGTCGAGGCGGGCGGGCTGGTCCGGGAAGGGATGGTAGCTCTCTACGCCTTCGTCAGTGCAGACAACCACTTCGCCATTCTTGATCTCGCGAACGAAGGTTGCGCCGATCATGTCAAGCGCACAGGTCTCGGAGGCGAGCACCGGTGAACCATTGAGATCGCCCAGAACCAACGGACGAATGCCGAGCGGATCGCGGGCACCGATGAGCTTCTTGCGGGTGAGGGCAACAAGGGCATAGCCGCCTTCCATCTGGCGGATGCCATCAATGAAGCGGTCGACGATGTTGGATTCACGGCTCTTGGCGATCAGCTGCAACACGACTTCGGAGTCCGATGTGGACTGGAAGATGGCGCCGCGTTTGATCAGCGACTTGCGCAGGGTCATGGCGTTGGTGAACTGGCCATTGTGGGCGATGGCTATGCCGCCGCCTTCCAGTTCGGCAAACAGCGGCTGGACGTTGCGCAGGGCGGCACCACCGGCTGTCGAATAGCGGTTGTGGCCGATTGCGTTGCTGCCGGGCAGTTTTGCCATGGTTGCAGCGTCGGAGAAGTTGTCGCCGACGAGGCCGAACTTGCGCTCCAGATGAAAGTGCTTGCCGTCATAGGTGGCGATGCCCGCGGCTTCCTGACCACGATGCTGCAGGGCATGAAGACCAAGAGCTGCCAGAGCGGATGCATCTGCGAAATTATGGATGCCGAAGACGCCGCATTCTTCATGCAGGGTGTCTCCTTCGCACTTCCAGTCATCAAAGGAACAATCGATAGATCCGGCTGGTTGGCTGGCGGATAGTTCGCCTGATGCCGGACTGGTCTGGTCAATGGAGGAGAGGGAGTGAGACTGAGGAGAAAATCCCTTTTCCGACATGAGCGTGAGATCCTTTCAAGTGAAACGCGGGGGCGCTTCAGGTCTTTGTTTGATACCATCACCGCCTGAGGCAGCGCATGAGCCAATCAAGGCGAAATGCATGTGGACTTTCGAGAGCGAAAGGTCCGATGTTCTTGTTGTTCTGATGTCTAGAGCATCTCGCACCCAAGTGAGCTCAAAAGTGATGCAGTGGCTCCAGAATGCAGAATGGCGGGAGGGTCCCGCCAATCTTGTTGCTGCAATGTCTACCACAGCAGGTGGTTTCAGTCATCTATGCTTTGGTCATTCCGATGTCTTTTATCCATGACAGAACGGCGTGACTGCATGATGGTTATTCCTGTGGTGCTTCTTCCGGCTCTTCGGTCGTGTTGTCGCGATTGAGCTGAAGGGTCTCCTTGATCCGCACTTCCGGATCATCCGGCAGCAGATTGACAAGACGATCACCAACCGTGTTGAGCAGCGGCTTGGCCTTGGCCTGGGCAATCCAGTCGGGCTGCTTGTCGCTCGGAACGAACCAGTTGAAGAAGACCATGGCAACAGCCATCAGCACCGCGCCACGAATGGCGCCAAAGACAAAGCCCAGCGTGCGGTCGAGCGCACCGATGGAGCTGTCGAGCACGAAGTCGGAAATCTTGATGGTGATGAAGGACACCACGACCAGCGTCACCAGGAAAATGCCAAGAGCGGTCGCTCCTTGGGCAACGATCGGCTCGGGCAGATAGGTTTTGACGTAAGGAAGAAGATCACTCGTGAAACGGAGCGTTGCAAAAGCGGCGGCGAGCCATGCGGCAATAGACAGGACTTCCCGCACGAAGCCGCGGATCATGGCCAAAAAAGCTGAGATCAGCAAGACGATAATAAAAATCCCGTCAAGGAGCGTGATGGGCATCGTTAAGTCATCCCGTGTTTGGCCGAGCAGGGGCTGAGTGCTGTCAGACCTCGGCAAAATTGCGTTTAGGCCCTTCTATAGGGCCAAGAAAGGGGCAAGAGCAAGGCCTTTCCACCAAGTTCTTATGCGTCTTGTGTGTCCTGTGACAGGATTTCTGTCCCTGATGCGATCCGGGCGACCAGATCGGTGAGTGTTGTCAGGCTGGCAAGCTCCAGTTCCGTGGCTTTTATCGACTTCAGGGAGGCTTCCGGCAGCAGCGCCTTGCCAAAGCCGAGCTTGGCCGACTCCTTGATTCGCGCCGCCGTGTGCGATACCGGGCGGATGGCTCCGGACAGGCTGACCTCGCCGAAATAGACGCAATCAGAGGGAAGCGCAATGCCCGCCAGAGAGGAGACCAGAGCGGCTGCGACAGCAAGATCGGCTGCTGGTTCGGATATCTTCATGCCGCCGGCGACATTGAGATAGACGTCATGGCCCGACAGGCGCACGCCGCAATGGGCGTCGAGCACCGCAAGGATCATCGACAGGCGGCTTGAATCCCAGCCAACCACCGCACGGCGCGGTGTGCCAAGTGGCGACTGGGCAACGAGCGCCTGAATTTCCACCAGTAGCGGACGGGAGCCCTCCATCCCGGCCAGAACTGCAGCGCCGGGGGTCGAGGTGTTGCGCTCGCCAAGGAACATGGCGGACGGGTTGGCCACCTGCGAGAGGCCGCCTCCGGTCATCTCGAAGACGCCGATCTCATCGGTCGGGCCGAAACGGTTCTTGATGGCGCGCAGGATGCGGAACTGGTGTCCGGCGTCGCCCTCGAAATGCAATACGCCATCCACCATATGCTCGACAACGCGGGGACCCGCGATCTGGCCATCCTTTGTGACATGGCCTACGAGGATCACGGCGGCACCGGTCTGTTTGGCGTAGCGGATCATCGCCTGGGCCGAAGCGCGGACCTGGGTAACCGTACCCGGAGCGCTGTCGGCAGCTTCGGTCCAGAGGGTCTGGATCGAGTCGATGACCACCATTTCCGGCGGTGGACCCGAGGTGAGGGTTGCCAGAATATCCTCGACGCTGGTCTCGGCGGCAAGTTGCACCGATGCCTTGGCCAGCCCCAGACGAGAGGCCCGCATGCGGACCTGATCAATGGCTTCCTCGCCGGAAATATAGACCACGCGGTGGCCGTGTTGGGTCAGAGCAGCGGAGGCCTGAATGAGCAGGGTGGATTTGCCGATGCCCGGGTCGCCGCCGAGCAGCAGAACCGAGCCCTTGACGAAACCGCCGCCTGTGACGCGGTCCAGTTCGCCGACGCCGGTCTCGATACGCGGGGCCGGTTTTTCCTCGCCGGACAGGGGGACCAACTCGACGATGCGTCCTGATTTGCCGCGCACGGTCTTGGGCGATCCGCCGATGCCCGCGCTGTCCGCCTCTTCGGCAATGGAGTTCCACTCGCCGCAGGCTTCACAGCGCCCGGCCCAGCGGTTGGTCACTGCACCGCAGGACTGGCAGACAAAGGTCGATTTCTTGCGCGCCATGGACAGCCTTTCTTGCGAATCCCGTCTGGTTCGGTTTCTCGTGACTATAGATAGTTGCGAAGGGCGCGCAAGCCAAGGCTGGTCAGCAATTCATAGCTGATCGTGCCGGCGGCTTTGGCAACATCATCAAGGGCGATCTCGCTGCCGAAGAATTCCGCCCAGTCGCCGCGTCTTGCCTTGTCGGCAGGGATGTCGGTCACATCGATGATGATCAGGTCCATGGTGACACGGCCGATGATTGGTGCTGCATGACCATTGATAGAGACTTTTGCGCCCTTTTTCTCGTCGCTGCTGCTGGCACTGCGCAAATAGCCATCGGCATAGCCTAGGCAGACGATGGCCAGACGGCTGTCGCGCCTGGTGGTTTCCGATGCGCCATAGCTGACGGTTTGCCCCTTTGCGACGGTGCGCGTGGCCAGAATGCGGGTCTTGAGCGTGGCTACCACCTTCATCGGACTTGGCGTGCCGTCGACAACGGCGCCGCCGTAAAGGGCAATCCCGGGACGGCAGAGATCGAAATGGTAGTCCGGACCAAGGAACACGCCACCAGAGTTGGCAAGCGACGCCCGGACGTCGGGGAACAGGCGGCGCACGGCGCGGAATTTTTCCAGCTGTTCGCGGTTCTTGGGATGGGCTGGCTCATCGGCGCAGACGAGATGGCTGATGATCAGCTCAAGGGCAAAGGCAGGCTTTGTCTGCTGCCAGGCGGTTGAAAGCTCTTCAGCATCGGCCAGGCCAAGGCCAAGGCGGTTCATGCCGGTGTCGAAATGAATGGCGCAGGGCAGGGTTTCCCCACGGTCAGCGCAATACTCCTGCCACAGGGTGACTTCTTCGCGACAGCCAAGAACTGGACGCAGAGCGTTCATGCGATAGTAGTCAAACTCTGCGGTGCTGTCGTCGCCGACCAGGCCGTTGAGCACATAGATCGTTGCTTCCGGCAGCAGCGCTCTGGTTTTGGCCCCTTCCTGCGGATGGGCAACAAAGAAGGTTCTGGCACCTGCGTCCCAGAGGGTCTGGGCTGCGGGTTCAAGACCTGTGCCATAGGCGTCGGCCTTGATGACGGCGGCGCATTCGGCAGTCGGTGCCTTCTGCACCACGGTGCGGTAATTGTCCGCAAGAGCAGCAAGGTCAATGGTCAGATGGCTGCCGGCAAGGTGCGAATCGGGGGCAGTCAAATGGGCAATGTGGGGGAGAGAAAATTCGGGCATGGTCAATCTTTTCTGCGGAGCCGGGCAGACAGGGCGGTCTATCGGGGAGGGATGCCGCATGGTCGTGTCAGGAACGAGGAGGTCTGAAATGTGTCGGCATCTTAGACTTGTCGCAAGGGGCCGTGCAATATCAAAAAGCCGAATGCCACCGCCCGCCGGAAAGATATCTGCCGGTCGGAGAAGTGGCGTTCTTCGGGATGATGAGAGTGCTCTACTCGTAGGCTTCCGGGATGTATTCGTCGCGCGCCAGATCGGAGAAGCGCGTGAATTCGCCCTGGAAAGCGAGGGGCACGATACCGGTTGGACCGTGACGCTGTTTTGCGATGATGACTTCGGCCTTGCCCATGCAGCGTTCCATTTCGGACTGCCAGGCAAAATGCTCCTCGGTGCCCGGCTTTGGCTCTTCGCGCATCTTGTAATATTCTTCGCGGTAGATGAAGAGCACGACGTCGGCGTCCTGCTCGATGGAGCCGGATTCACGAAGGTCGGCGAGCTGCGGCCGCTTGTCGTCTCGGGCTTCCACCTGACGGGAAAGCTGGGACAGGGCGATCACCGGAACGCTGAGCTCCTTGGCCAGGGCCTTGAGGTTGGTCGTGATTTCGGTGATTTCCTGCACGCGGCCCTGTGAGGCCTTGGAGGCGGAGCCGGACAGCAGCTGCAGATAGTCGACGATCAGCAGATCAAGACCCTTCTGGCGCTTCAGGCGGCGGGCACGGGCGGCCAGCTGGGCAATGGAGATACCGCCGGTCGGGTCGATATGCAGTGGCGTGATCTGCATTTCCTGCGCCTTCTGGGCGATGCGGGCGAACTCATCCTGATCCACCTTGCCTCGGCGGATCTTTTCGGAAGACACCATTGCCTGCTCGGCGATAACACGGGTGGCCAGCTGCTCGGCGCTCATTTCGAGCGAGAAGAAGCCAACAACACCGCCATTGATCGTTTTCATGGTGCCGTCTGGCTGCTCCTCTGCGCGATAGGCTGAGGCCACGTTATAGGCGATGTTGGTCACCAGAGAGGTCTTACCCATGGCGGGACGGGCGGCAAGAATGATCAAGTCCGAATGCTGAAGGCCACCCATTTTCTGGTCAAGGTCTGTCAGTCCGGTGGAAATGCCCGAAAGCTGGCCGTCGCGCTTGTAGGCAGCTTCGGCCATTTCAATGGCTTCGGTTGCAGCTGTCGCAAAGGTCTGGAACCCGCCCTTTTCGCCGCCGGTTTCAGCCAGTTCGAACAGGCGCTTTTCGGCATCCTCGATCTGCAGGCGTGGCGGTGTGTCGATCGGGGCATCATAGGCGACGTTGACCACATCTGTGCCAATTTCGATCAGATTGCGCCGGGTTGCCAGATCCATGATCAGCAGGCCGTAGTCCTCGGCATTGATGATGGAGGTTGCCTGCGAGGCAAGGCGCAGCAGGTAGATGTCGATCGGCATGTCGGCGACAGTGAAGTCAGCCGGAAAGAAGGTCTTGAGCGTGACGGGCGAGGCGATCTTGCCCGCACGGATCAGCTTGGACATCTTCTCGAAAATGTCGCGCAGATTCGGATCAAAGAAATGGTGTGGTTTCAGAAAGGCTTCGACGCGGTCATAGGTCTGGTTGTTGACCAGAATCGCACCCAACAGCTGCTGCTCGGCTTCCAGGTTATGAGGAGCCTGACGCGCGGTAATGGTCTCGGATTTTTCGAGCTTTGCAGCGGTTTCCATTTCTGAACCTCATCCTTGCTGTGAGATGAACTAACTAGACACAGAGGGACAGCAATTTGAAGCGCCCAATTTGCAATTCACGGCAATCAACAGCGGAAAATTTTTCCATAGTTTTTCTCTGGACTCTCCACCGCTTTCGAGTCCTGTCGAACCCGACTCAGCATTGTCGATTCCACCAGATTGGCCAGTGAAAAATGTCCATTTGGTTTAGGTTTTTGCGTAATAACCTGTCAAGCAGCGCTTTTTGAAACAATCGATCTTGAGATTGCCCTGATTGGTGATTATTCTACTTTTGATAGGCTGCAAAGTGGGAATGGAGCTAAGTGAAATGGCTGCATTCCGAGTGCTGTCCGATCCCGCCCGGCTTTTCAATCACCAAAGGTCTGAATGCACCATCTACGACCTTTCCGTGAAAAGTGATATCAAGGTACGAGATTTATGGCACAGGTAACTGGCACGGTTTCATCAACGACAGATGTGTTTTCTGCAGTGCGCGAAATGGCGATCGAATTTCGTTTCATGCCCGGCGCCAAGATCAATGAGACCGAGCTGGCCGAGGAGCTGGGAGTCAGTCGCACGCCCGTCCGCGAGGCGCTGAACCGGCTGGTGACCGAAGATCTCATCGACTTCCGGAAAAACTACGGCTTTTTCTGCCGGACCCTTGATCTGGAAGATGTTCTGCATCTGGCTGAAGCCTACAAGACGTTCCATCTCTCCATCCTGCCGATCGTCTTCGCTCGGGCCGGGAAGGCGGAGGTAGAGGCTCTGCTTGCCTCAACCCAGCAGATGGCAGCGCATGGCAATGACATGCCTCCATGCGAGATGGCCAGGGCGGATCAGGCGTTTCTTCACGACATCACCATGCTCACCAAGAATCCGGTGATGGTGCAGATCAACGGAAGCATTTCCGCTCGTATCCGCTTTTTGCGCAAGGTGATGCTGGAAGGGTATGTTTGCAAGCGTGCCTATTTCCGCAACCAGCAGTCCGTGCTGGAGCTGATTCTGGCCGGTGATGAGGTCGAGGCGACGAAGGTTTTTGCCGACTATCTGACCATTGATGCATCCGAGGCGGAGAAGGCTCTCGCGCGTGGTCTGGGGCGGATCTATCTCAAGGCCGCCCACTGATGCGGCATGATTGAGTGACCGGGCCTCAAGCCAAGCGTTTGGTCTAAACGGTGGTTTCAAATACAGAAAAAGCGGGGCTTGCGACCCGCTTTTTGTTTTTCCTGAAATGCTGAAGCGACCTATCAGGCCTTCTTTGGCCACAGGAAGAAGTAACGGCCATATTCAGCCTTTTCCTGACGCCATGCTTCCCAAGAAATGATGAAGGAAATGAAGCCGAGCACGAAGATGTATTCGATGCCACCCTTGTTCCATGTCCAGAGGAATTCGCCCTTGGTGTAGAGCGTCGTGTAGGTCGCAACCAGCATGGTGCCGGTGGAGGCAAAGCCGAGCCACTTGGTCATGATGTTGAATGTGAGGCCTATGACGACGGCCGTTTCGGTAACCATGGCCAGAAGCAGGAAGAAGATAGCTGGCTGAAGGCCAACCTTGGCGAAGTAGCCCAGCAACATGTCAAACGCCTGAAACTTGAACAGGACGTGAGGAATGTAGATGAGGCCGGTAACGATGCGAAGCAGGGCAAAAGGGGTAAGCTCGAACGCTGGTTTCATTGGTGGCTCCGTTGATCTGATCTGTGGTCGAGATCAGGCAGTGTTGTTGGTTCGAAGGAGTATTCTTTCTTGTATGCAATATATTATACAATATATAATCCAATTTGATCTGCATCATCAGAGAGAGAAAATCTCTGGCCACCAACAAAAAAAACCCGGCTAGAGGCCGGGTTTTCAGCAGCTTTTTGTTCGGCGACAGAAGAATGACCGCGCCGGGAAGAAAGTGCTTACTCTTCTTCAGCGACTTCTTCGCCTTCAATTTCTTCGAGCAGCTCTTCGTCCAGCTCCAGATCCTCTTCGAACTCGAATGCTTCGTCGCGTTCGGTCTGGGACAGATCTTCACCTGCAGCCTGACGTTCGGCTTCATCCTGCGAACGGGCAACGTTGGCGGTGACGATCAGCTCGACTTCCGGATGCAGGATCACGGTTACAGAGTGCATGCCGATGGTCTTGATCGGACGGTCCAGAGAGATCTGGGTACGGGCGAGGGAAACGCCGCCTTCGGACAGGGCGTCAGCAAGGTCGCGCGGAGAAACAGAACCATAGAGCTGGCCGGTTTCGGAAGCGGCGCGGATAACGATGACGGTCTTTTCGCCAATGCGTTCCTTGAGGGCTTCTGCTTCGCTCTTGGCTTCCAGGTTGCGTGCTTCGAGCTGGGCGCGTTCGGCTTCAAAGCGTTTCTTGTTGGCTTCGGAAGCGCGGATTGCTTTGCCCTGAGGCAGAAGATAGTTGCGAGCGTAGCCGGTGCGAACAGATACGATGTCACCCATCTGGCCAAGTTTGGCAACGCGTTCAAGAAGGATCAGTTCCATTTTAGTCTCCATTTAGCCATCGTGAGGTGATGGCGATTTCTGTTGTCTAATTTTTGAATTCGGTCGGGGTTGCCCCGGTATTCAGGTCTCTCCGTCATCCCTGTCACCGGAAGCCCCATTGGTGCCGGATCTGCGCGGTGGCAAGGGCAGGCTGGGCAATCGGGAGCGGACATTGAAGAGTATCTCCATGGCACCAAGCAGAATCAGCAACACGCCGATCCATTGGAAAATGGCCATGAGGAAGTAGCTGGTCCAAAGAATGATCTGTCGTGCCGGCGACCGCCTGATTGCAAAGTGCAGGACCGACAGGCCAACCAGAAACAGCGATGCACCTGTCGCTGACATGACAATCTGCGCCAGCTGCTGTGGCAGGCCCTTGAGCATCAGCATCAGAATGAGGCTGACCACAAAAATGGCGATAACCACCGGAGGCAGCGTCAGTTGGTGCAGGTCTGGCCATGGACGCGCCAGACGCCCGGACTTCTGGACAATCTTGCCTGCCAGATAGAGATTGATGATCGAGCCGAACATCACCGTCAGCACGGACGCCATCGGCGCCATCCAGGTAATGATGGTCACCAGATCGTCGATGGTCAGTGCCGTACCCTGTGGCAGGGCCATCCGCTCGGCCTTGTAGACCTCGTTCATCATGGTCGAGATCGCATCGCGATACTGATCCATGCTGAAGCCGAAGGGGATGAACATGGCAAGGCTGGTGATGCCGGCGATTCCGGCAATCCACATCAGCAGGCGACTCATCGGATACCAGACGATTTCGCCCGTTTCGGCATTCTGCTGATTGAGCGTTGCCAGGCGGGAAAGCCACCAGGGCGGGATGCTGTTGACCAGCATGAACAGAAGACCGGCCAGCGGGCTGATCAGCAGAGCCAGAGCAACGCCGGAGCTGATGACGGCAACGAGACCGGTGAAGGATCCCCAGCCGAGCGAGGCGATCATGAGCGGAAGAGGGGAAAGTATAATGAGAATGATCCCGAGGCCGAACATCCCGCCGACATAGCCGGAGAGGTTCAGAAGCGCGGTGCAGAGACCGGCGACAATGCCTATGATCAGGTAGTTGTTCATTCTCTTGGCTGTCCCGCTTGACCGTTGCATGGCCGTTTGCTGGCGGTTAGAGGCAGGTCGCTTTGCCTGTCCCAACGATAGATCGATTGCTGGTCCCCCGAGAGGGGAGAATGAAGGGCGGCAAGCGCCCTTCATCGGATCTTCAAGGCTATCAGCGATTAGCTGATAACGTAAGGCAGCAGGCCCAGGAAGCGAGCGCGTTTGATGGCACGAGCCAGTTCGCGCTGTTTCTTGGCAGAAACTGCCGTGATACGGGACGGAACGATCTTGCCGCGCTCGGAAACGTAGCGCTGCAGAAGACGAACGTCTTTGTAATCGATTTTCGGTGCACCTTCACCAGAGAAAGGGCAAGTTTTGCGACGACGGAAAAAAGGACGACGTGCTCCAGACATGATTCTTGCTCCTCTTACTCAGCTACTTTGTCAAAGTCGCGATCTTCACGACGCGGGCGACGGTCACCACGATCACCGCGGTCGCCACGATCACCGCGAGGGCCACGATCGTTGCGTTCGCCACGTTCACCACGGCCACCACCACGACGGTCTTCGCGGTCGCGTTTCTGCATCATGGCGGACTGATCTTCTTCGTGTTCTTCAACGCGAATAGTCATGAAGCGCATGATGTCTTCGTTGATGCGCATTTGACGTTCCATTTCAACAATGGCTTCGGAAGGCGCGTCGATGTTCATCAGAACATAGTGAGCCTTGCGGTTCTTGTTGATGCGGTATGCGATGGTTTTCAGACCCCAGAATTCGACTTTGCCGACGGAGCCCTGATATTCACCGATAAGGGTTTTGTATTGCTCAACCAGTGCCTCAACCTGCTGCTGAGAGATGTCCTGGCGAGCAAGGAAAACGTGCTCGTAAAGCGCCATTGTTCCTGCCTTGTCTATTAGAGTTTCAACACATCAGCCCGACCGGCGCTAAGCCTCCAAAAAGCCTTATAAGACAAGGCTCTTTTGAGAATTAATTGCTTTAAAGAGCGAAGACACCGGAAGTCGGAAAGATCTCTTTCCTGCTATCGGTCTCCATTCCGGCCATCCCGTGGAATGACGCAGAATGCGGACAATAGTCTTCCTTTCAGCCCTCGGCCTCGCCAAGCTGATCCGCGCTTTATAGCCGAATTTTTTCGATTGGCAAGGCAAAATTCAACGTTTCTGCGGGAAATGTCGGGCGGCTGGTCATGGGCACGGTCTTTCCGTCCGCCGATTGCTGTGCCAAAAGCCGGCGTTTTGTTGGCAGATACCGGGGCGCGTGAGGCTCGGGCGCTGTTTGAAATACCTTTTGAAGTGCCGGGTTGTGTTTTCGAGTGTGACAGGTCGGTGAATGAGGTAAAGTCGTTACCTGAGCGGCGGACGGGGCTGGTGGTCTTTTTGGCCATTTGGCGGACTTGCGCCGTGAATAAGCGTCATTGGTGGTGCCTGTTTTTCTTGAAAAGCTCAAGAATCCGCATCGTTCTGCTGCTAAAGTCTTGACTCTGCCGAGCAATAAATCCATTAGCGAACGATGAATTTCATAAAGCTGTCAAAAAGCTGTCAGAAATGGCCCGATTGAGCGATTGTTGCCCGGTCCAGATGGCTTGTTTGAAGAGTGCGCTTCGGGCGCAGGAAGTATCGGGGCGCGAAGAAAACAAAGCGCCTGCAATAACGAACAAGGTTGAAACGTCATGAGTGTAGCTTTTACTTTTCCCGGACAGGGTAGTCAGGCTGTTGGCATGGGCAAGGCTCTTGCCGACGAGTTCGCTGTCGCACGTGCAGTGTATGAAGAAGTCAATGACGCTCTGGGTGAAAAGCTCTCCGACATCATGTGGAATGGCCCGGCCGATGTGCTGACCCTCACGCGCAACGCCCAGCCGGCGTTGATGGCTGCGTCCATCGCTGCACTGCGGGTGCTGGAAGAAAAGGGCGTGGTTCTGGCCAAGAAGGTTGCCTATGTCGCAGGGCATTCGCTCGGCGAATATTCCGCGCTTGCCGCTTCGGGCGCCCTGAGCCTCGGCGATACGGCACGCCTTCTGCGCATCCGCGGGGATGCCATGCAGAAAGCTGTTCCTGTCGGCGAAGGCGCAATGGCAGCCGTGCTCGGGTTGACCATGGACGAAGTCAAGGCGGTTACCGAGGAAGCTGCCGATGGTGAAGTCTGCCAGGTGGCCAACGACAATGCGACCGGTCAGGTCGTGATCTCCGGTGCCAAAGACGCCATTGAGCGTGCAGCTGCGCTGGCCAAGGAGAAGGGTGCCAAGCGCGCTCTGCTGCTGCCGGTGAGTGCTCCATTCCATTGCGCCCTTATGGCCCCTGCTGCCGAAGCCATGGCTGCAGCGCTGGCCGGCATCACCATCCACAAGCCTGCGGTTCCGGTTGTTGCCAACGTTCTGGCCAGCTCTGTGGAAGAACCGGAAGCCATTCGCAAGCATCTTGTTGATCAGGTCACCGGCATGGTGCGCTGGTCCGAATCCGTTGCATGGCTTGCCGACAACGGTGTTGACTGCCTGTTCGAGATCGGCACCGGCAAGGTGCTGTCCGGTCTTGCCAAGCGGATTGTCAAGGGAATCGAGACGTTCAACGTGGGCGAACCGGCCGATATCGACCTCGCTCTTGGAAAACTCGCCTGACGGCCATTTGCAAATCCGATATGGATGCGTATATCCAAGGCTCGAATATCCTTTAGCCCAAGACGGCGGATCTGCTCGCAGAAGATGTTGTCTTTGGCTTCATTTGACTGAAACAATGAGCCCATCATTTCATGACGGATGAGCGGGTGGTGCTCTTGGAGGTAGACATTATGTTCGATTTGAGCGGGAAGTGCGCTCTGGTGACCGGAGCCAGCGGCGGAATCGGAGAAGCGATTGCTGTTGCCCTGCATGCTCAGGGGGCAACCGTTGCCCTCTCTGGTACCCGTGTGGAAGCTCTTGAGGCTCTGGCGGAGAAACTGGGTGGCGAGCGCGTGTTTGTCACACCTGCGAACCTGTCTGATGCCGCATCCATCGCCTCGTTGGCCAGCGATGCGGAAGCAGCCATGGGGCAGCTCGACATCCTGGTGAACAACGCCGGTATCACCCGTGATGGTCTCTTCATGCGGATGAAGGACGAGGACTGGGAGCAGGTGCTGACGGTCAACCTGACGTCGGCCATGCGTTTGTCGCGCGCCGTTCTGCGCGGCATGATGAAACGCCGCCATGGTCGCATCATCTCGATCACCTCGGTGGTCGGTGTGACCGGCAACCCGGGACAGGGCAATTATGCCGCAGCCAAGGCTGGCATGATCGGCATGACCAAATCCCTTGCCCAGGAAGTTGCCAACAGGGGCATCACGGCCAACTGTATCGCACCGGGCTTCATCAAGACGGCGATGACGGACAAGCTCAATGAAAAGCAGCAGGAAGCCATCAATGCGGCGATTCCTGCCGCTCGCATGGGCCTGCCTGAAGAAATCGCAAGTGCCGCAGTTTATCTGGCCAGTGACGAAGCTGCCTATGTCACGGGTCAAACTCTCCATGTCAACGGTGGCATGGCAATGATCTGACAAGATCGAAGCGTCTTTTTGGTTGAATTTCTTGAAAAGACGGTCTTAATTGCTTGGAAAAGGATGGGAAGAAGGAAACAATTGCTTCTCTGGCTCATTCCTGATCTTCTCAAGCGCAAGAAAGTGTGTTACGAACCGCGCGAATTCCGGTGATGGCCATCTGTGATTGGCTGATTGGAAGCGGTTTAACAGCCAGGTTCACTGTGCAGGATTCAAGGTCGGATCTGGTGGGCCAATTGGCAGTGTGCAAAATCGGGAAAGAGATTTGTTCGGCAATTGGCCAAAGCAAGCTGTTTTTCCAAACTTGATCGAACGCTAATTTTGAGGAAAGAAAATGAGCGATATCGCTGAACGCGTAAAAAAAATCGTGATCGAACATCTCGGCGTTGACGCTGAAAAAGTTACCGACACTGCAAGCTTCATCGACGATCTGGGCGCAGACAGCCTTGATACCGTTGAGCTGGTCATGGCTTTCGAAGAAGAATTCGGAACCGAGATTCCTGATGACGCTGCCGAGACCATCCAGACGGTCGGCGACGCTGTCTCCTTCCTGACCAAGGCTGCCAGCTAATCTGCCTGGCGGGACCATCTTTTGTGGTCCAAATGGTGATTTTGAAACCGGAAGGGGCCACGCTCCTTCCGGTTTTTTGTTTTCGCGACTGAGGTGTCAGTTTGCTCAAGCTGGGCTTTTTACCTGCTTGAACTGACTGGGTAAGTCTGAAATGAATAACTCCTGAAAAAAGCTTACGTCTTGTGGCTTTTCCGGGTAATAAAAGTGTGAAGGTTCACTCGCCCCCGAAAGAATCCGGAAGAGGCGAGGATATAAACAAGAATATTTGGAGACTGAGGATGAGACGAGTTGTCGTAACCGGTTTGGGGATGGTCAGCCCGCTTGGCAATGGAGTTGAAACGACCTGGTCAAATATACTTGCAGGCAAGAGCGGCGCGAAACTGCCAACCGGCTTTGAAACGGATGATCTGGCCTGCCGTGTGGCTTGTCAGCTGCCTTTTGGCGATGGCACCAACGGGACGTTCAACCCCGATGATGTGCTGCCTGTCAAGGAACAGCGCAAGATCGACCCCTTTATCGTCTACGCGATTGCAGCGGCTGACGAAGCCTTGGCCGACGCCAACTGGAAGCCTGAGAGCTATGAAGACCAGATCGTCAGTGGTGTGATGATCGGGTCCGGTATTGGTGGTCTGCTGGGCATCGAGAAGGCTGCCTATGACTTGCAGGAAAAGGGACCGCGCCGCATCAGCCCATTTTTCATTCCCGGCCGTCTGATCAACTTGGCGTCCGGCTATGTTTCCATCCGCCATGGTCTGAAAGGCCCCAACCATGCCGTCGTTACTGCCTGCTCGACCGGCGCACATGCTATCGGTGATGCAGCCCGACTGATTGCCTTTGGGGATGCGGATGTGATGGTTGCCGGTGGCACCGAATCGCCTATCGGTCGTCTTGCTCTTGCAGGGTTTGCTGCCTGCCGGGCTCTTTCCACCAATTTCAACGATACGCCGGAGAAGGCTTCCCGTCCCTATGACAAGGACCGTGATGGTTTTGTCATGGGTGAGGGCGCCGGTGTGGTCGTTCTGGAAGAATATGAACATGCCAAGGCGCGCGGTGCCAAGATCTATGCCGAAGTCATCGGCTATGGCATGTCCGGTGATGCTCACCATATCACTGCTCCTGCCGAGGATGGCGATGGTGCTTTCCGTTGCATGAGCGCCGCCATGAAGCGTGCCGGTATCACGCCGGATCAGATCGATTATGTCAACGCTCACGGCACGTCGACGCCACTTGGCGACGAAATCGAGCTTCGGGCCATCGAGCGGCTGGTCGGTGATGCGGCTGATGGTCTCACTATGTCGTCGACGAAATCGGCTGTCGGCCATCTTCTGGGCGCTGCCGGGGCTGTCGAGGCCATTTTCTCGACCCTCGCAATTCGCGATCAGGTAGCACCTGCGACGCTCAACCTCGACAACCCTTCCGTCGATACCAAGATCGACCTGGTTCCCCACACTCCCAAGAAGATGGACATCAAGGTCGTGCTGTCCAACTCCTTCGGCTTTGGCGGCACCAATGCGTCGCTGATCTTGCGGGCAGTAGACTGATCATTCCGGGCGATGCATGGTGCCGTGGTGCCGGCTCGTGCCGGGCAAACCGCTAGACTTCGCCCTAGACCAAGGACAAGAGGCGGCCCCAGGCCGTCTCTTTTTCGCCACGAAACTTACGTACAGCGTCTGACCGATGATTGCTTGAGGACGCGGATATTTTATGTGACTGCTAATTTGATCCCTGATTCCGGACATCTTGAATGACTGGTGCGGGTTCCATTTCGATTTCGGGCCAGAAGGCCTTCCCGGTATATCCTTGCCGGGTCTTTCGCAATTGATGACCATCTTGACTTGAGGCAGATATGGTAGACGGTAAAGACGACAAGGACGAGCTTCAGGGCGCTGACGAAGACAAGCGCGCAGAATCGCAGGAAGCTGCGGAGAAAAGCGAGCAGTCCTCCCAAACGGCTACCTCAGACGAGAAGGCCCCGTCGGACGAGACCTCCGACACCGAAAAGACATCTGACTCCGATGAGACCGGGGACAAGGCCACAGACAAAGACGCAGGGAAAGACGAAACCGAATCTGAAGCGTCGAGCGATGCCGATTTTTTGCAGCAGGCAGAACCGCTGTCTGCGTCGATCAATGATACCGGTGAGGTCAAGGCGCCCAAGAGCGCGCGTCAGGCCATCGAGCCCGATACGCCGCCTCCGCCGCCAACCCGCTCAAAGGCTGTCCGGCATCCGATCGTCGTGTTCATGAATTTCATCATCACGGTGCTGCTGCTCTGCGTTCTTGCCATTGGCGGGTTGCTCTATTACGGCAAGCAGACCTTCATCGAGGAAGGGCCGCTCAAGCAGGAGAAAACAATTCTGGTCAGCGGAGGAACCGGGCTGGGAACCATTGCCGAGATCCTCGAACGTCAGAATGTGATCAGTGACCAGACGATCTTCAATTATGGCGTCCAGATCTATCGTCAGGATACCAAGCTGAAGGCTGGCGAGTATCTGTTCAGCCCTGGCGTCTCGATGATGCAGGTGATGCAGATTCTGACGTCTGGCAAATCCATTCTGCACTCTGTGACGATTCCGGAAGGCTATACCTCCTATCAGATCGCCCAGGTTCTGGATGAGAATGACATTCTGGTCGGGTCGCTCAAGGAGCTGCCAGCCGAAGGTACTCTGCTGCCAGAGACCTACAAATTCTCTCGTGGTACGACGCGACAGGAAATGGTCGAGCGGATGGCTGATGCGCACCAGCGTGCTGTCAATGAGATCTGGTCGCGCCGGTCGCCTGATTTGCCGCTGAAGACCAAGGAAGAGCTGGTAACGCTGGCGTCCATCGTCGAGAAGGAAACCGGCAAGGCTTCCGAACGAACCCGTGTGGCCGGTGTCTTCATCAATCGCCTCAATCAGGGTATCAAGTTGCAGTCCGACCCGACCGTGATCTATGGCATCTTCGGCGGACAAGGAAAGCCAAAGGATCGCCCGATCTTCCGGTCCGATCTGGACAAGAAGACCGATTACAATACCTATCTGATTCCGGGGTTGACCCCGGGGCCGATTGCCAATCCGGGGCGGGCCTCGTTGGAGGCTGTGGCTAATCCGAGCCGCACCAAGGAGCTCTATTTCGTGGCTGATGGCACCGGTGGGCATGTCTTCTCCGAAACGCTCAAACAGCACAACGATAATGTTCGGCGTTGGCGCGAGATCGAAAAGCAGCGCATCGAGGCGCAGAAACAGGCCGGTGAGGCCACGCCTGCCGAGCCGACTGCAATCGAGGAAAAGCCCGCAGAATAGGGCTGGATGGGTCCGACCCTCATGTTACAGGAAAGTGGCGACCGTGGGGATCCTGCGGTCGCCCTTTTTCTTTCCGATTGGCCTTTCCATTCCAAGGAGACAGGCCAATAGAGAGCTTGCCAACCGTTAGTGGAGCTGCTCTCTGTCCGTCTCGAAGATGACCGCAGCACTGGAGAGAGCATGCTGGATGTCCTTCTCGTTGGACGGATTGAAGGGAATGCTGGCCCGCAGCTTCATTGGCGCTTCGCTCAACGGGTCTATGTCCTCGACCTCAATACAGTGGTGGATGGCTTCCAGGTCGGCATGGCTGCTCCTGAAGACGATCTTGCGTTGTCCGGTGGCGTGGGAAAGGATGAAGCCCGTCTCGAAATCCCAGCCCAGATCGACCCCGAGCTGGGTGCGCGAGACAACGCCTTTCATCGACTCGGTGAAGAGCGCATCTTCGGTCAGTCTGAGGCCTGACCGGCTCAGATAGATGAGGGCAAAGCTGGCGCACAGGCTGGCTTTGGAGGCCGGCAGAAGCGTGAATCGCTCAAGGGTTTCTATGGCCTTCTGGTGCGACATGCCTGATGCCTTGTCCCGGGAAATGAAAGTGTGGAAGAGGGTCTTCTTCCATCTGGCATTGTTTTTACCGCAGTAAAGCACTGCGGGGTTGAATTGTCACTCATTTTGCTGTGTCACTGGGGCGGCTGGGCTTGACAGGCTGCCTGTCGATCCTGATGGTATGCGCGCAGGACAGCGCAGCATTCATTTTTGCTCGCTGGGCAATCCAAGGATAGATCATCATGACGCTTGTTAGCATGACCGGTTTCACTCGCATGGGTGGAAGTTTTGGCAGATATAACTGGACCTGGGAAATCAAGACGGTCAACGGCAAGGGACTTGATCTGCGCCTGCGTCTGCCCGCCGGGTTCGATGATCTGGACCGACCGGTGCGCGCGATCATGGGCGAGCGTCTGTCGCGCGGCTCCTGCTACGTCAATCTGACCGTCCAGCATGAAGAGCCGACCCAGACGATGAAGATCAACCAGCAGGTTCTTGAGTCCGTGCTGGATGCCATGGCGTCGATCCGTGGGCGGGTGGATGCGACCGAGCCCAGCCTTGATGGCATTCTCTCCATCAAGGGTGTCATGGAACAGGTCGAGGAACAGGAAAGCGAAGAGCTTCATGAAGCGCTGCTGGAGGCGATGCTCGGCAGTTTCAAGGATGCCATCAGCGATCTGGTGAAAATGCGCCAGAGCGAAGGAGAGGCCCTTGAGAAGGTCGTCATGCAACGGGTAGAGGAGCTGGAAAGCCTGACCCGCCAGGCCGAGGACTGTCCAGCCAGGACGGCCGATGTCATCAAGGCCAAGCTCCGTCAGCAGATCGAGCGCATTCTGGAAGCGGAGAAGTCTCTCGATGAGGACAGGCTCTATCAGGAAGCCGTGCTGCTTGCCGGCAAGGCCGATGTCCGGGAAGAGCTGGACCGGCTCTATGCCCATTGTGCCGCCGTGCGAGCGCTGGTTGCCGAAGACAAGCCGGTTGGGCGCAAGCTCGATTTTCTGGCACAGGAATTCAATCGCGAGGCCAACACCCTCTGTTCAAAATCCAATGACACCAGCCTCACCGCGATCGGCCTTGATCTCAAGGCAACGATTGAGCAGCTGCGTGAACAAATCCAAAATGTCGAGTGAACCAAAATGACGGAAAAAACCATGATCCGACGCGGGTTGATGCTGGTCCTTTCATCGCCTTCCGGCGCAGGCAAGTCGACGATCTGCCGCAATCTTCTGGCCAAGGAAGACAATCTGAAGCTTTCCGTCTCCGCCACGACGCGGCCCAAACGCGGCAGCGAGATTGATGGCGTGCATTATCACTTCATGTCCGAACGGCAGTTCGTGTCCATGCGGGACCGGGGCGATCTTCTGGAATGGGCAGAAGTGCACTCCAATTTCTATGGCACGCCGCGGGATCCGGTTGAAGAGGCCCTGTCGAAGGGGAAGGACGTGCTGTTCGATATCGATTGGCAGGGTACTCTGCAGATGAAGAAGGCTGCCCGCAAGGATATCGTGACAGTGTTCGTGCTGCCGCCTTCCATGGCAGAACTGAAGAACCGCCTCATTCGCCGTGCGGAAGACACCGAGGATGTGATCGAGCGTCGTCTGCACAATGCACGCGTTGAAATCAGCCACTGGGACGAATATGACTATGTCATCGTCAATGATGATCTGGAGAAGGCCTTCGCCGCCGTTTCCGCCATTCTGGAGGCCGAGCGCCACAAGCGCGAAAGGGTGATTGGAGCCCGCAGCTTCGTTGAAGGCATGCTTTCCAACTGACCCAGATGCCGATTGAGACCCCATTCAAAAAAGGCCCGGACGCATGTGTGTCCGGGCCTTTTTGTTGGATCAAGATTTTTGGTCGCAGGATCTCAGCCGCGCATGCGGTCAAGACAGTTGGCCATGGCGACAAACCCCTCCACAGAGACGGTCTCGGCCCGCTGGGTCGGATCAAGTCCTGCATCCTCGATGAGGGCGAGGTGATCGACATTGAGGCTCTTGAGGCTCTGGCGTAGCATCTTGCGGCGCTGACCGAAGGCCGCGGCCGTCACCTGTTCCAGCGTGCGCAGATTGCAGGGTAGGGGATTGGCCCTAGGGGTCAGATGCACGATGGAGGAAGTGACCTTGGGCGGCGGGCTGAAGCATTCCTTTGCCACGTCGAACAGTTTGTCGGCGTGGGTGCGCCAGCCTGCAATGACGCCAAGGCGGCCATAGGCCTTGTCTTCTTCCGTGGCGATGATGCGTTCAGCCACTTCCTTCTGGAACATCAGCGTGAGCGATTCGTAGAAGGGGGGCCATGGGTCCAGTTCCAACCAGTTCAGCAGCAGTTGCGTGCCGACATTGTAGGGCAGGTTGGCGACGATCCGCACGGGGCCCTCGTCCACCAGGCTGGCCATGTCAACCTTGAGCGCATCGCCCTCGATGACTTCCAGGCGCTCGGGATAGTGGGCCGAAATCTCGTCAAGAGCACCTAGCGCGCGCGGGTCCATCTCGATGGCAATGACCCGTTTTGCTCCCTCATGCAGCAGCGCCCGGGTCAGGCCGCCGGGGCCGGGGCCGACCTCGATGACCGTATGGTTGGTCAGATCACCCGCCGAGCGGGCGATACGGCAGGTCAGGTTGAGGTCGAGCAGGAAATTCTGGCCCAGACTTTTCTTGGCCCGCAGGTCGTGTCGTTCTATTACTTCCCTTAGGGGTGGAAGATCATCAATCTGGGCCATTCATGTGTCTTTCAAGCTTGCCGACGAATCTCGGATTTGTCCTGATTATCAAATCTTCACTTCGTTGGCCAGCTTGAGTGCAGCCAACAGGCTGGACGGATTGGCTATGCCCTTGGTGGCAATGTCCAGCGCCGTGCCATGGTCGGGTGATGTGCGCATGAAAGGCAGTCCGAGCGTAACGTTGACCGTTTCGTCAAAGGCGATGGTCTTGACCGGAATCAGCGCCTGATCGTGATACATCGCCAGTGCAACGTCATATTTCTTGCGCGCATTCTTGTTGAACAGCGTGTCTGCCGGATGCGGGCCGGTAACGGCAAAACCTTCCTTCTTCAGCTTCTCGATGACCGGTGCAATGATCGTGGCATCTTCCTTGCCCATGGCTCCGCCTTCGCCTGCGTGCGGGTTGAGACCGGCAATGGCGATCTTCGGTTTTGCGATGCCGAACCGGGTCTGGAGATCGTGAATCGTGATCCGGGTGATGCTTTCCAGCAAGTCAGGGGTCAGGGATGGTGCGACCCTGTTGATCGCGATGTGACCGGTTACCGGAATGGTGCGCAATTCCGGGCCTGCAAGCATCATGACGGGTTGGACCTTCTGGCCGGTATGCTGCTCGGAAAGCGCGCCGAGGAATTCGGTGTGGCCAGGATGCTTGAAGCCGAACTCATAGAGATTGGCCTTCTGGATCGGTAGCGTAACGACTGCCTTTGCCTGTCCGGTCAATACGGCATCTGTCGCCTTCTCGATCGATTCGATGACGCCGGGTGCGTTGCAGACTTCCAGCTCGCCCGGATTGTCGCTCAGTTTGTTTTCAAGGGGAATCACAGGCAGCGTCATCGGGAATGCGTCGAACACTTCCTCCGGCTTGCAAACGCGTACCGGAACGGTCAGGCCGAACAGACGCGCGCGCGCCTTCAGAAGCTCGGGATCGCTGAAGACGACGAAGGGGTTCAACCCTTCCTTTTCCCTCGAAAGCCAAGCCTTGAGGATGATTTCAGGGCCGATGCCGGCGGGTTCGCCGATGGATACAGCCAGAATGTCGCGATTGGAAGCCATGGAATAATTCCGGATATCGATGATTGAAAACAAAAGGTCCCTGCCGCAGGCGGCAGAGACTGACTTTTTGGCACAATAATGAGTATTATACCATACAACAGCAGTTGGATAGGCGCATATTGGGATTAGCGCACGTTGGGGTTAGCGCTTGTCGATGATGGCGGTGGCGCGTAGCTCGGAGATGTATTTGCGTTCCATCACCTTGCTTTTTTCATCGCGAATCTTGGTCTGGATTTCGGTGCGCAGGGTTGCCTGCTTGCCAAGGTCTTTCTTGCCGCAAACGGCAACCATTTCATATCCATCATTGACCTGAATGGGCGGAGTCAGCTTGTTGACTTCCGTGTCCCTCAGGCGCTTGGCAAGGGGTTCAGGCAGTTCTGTAGTCGTCTTGCGTCCGATGCGTTCAACGGCGACGTCGGTCAGCCTGCGGGCGGCTTCCAGATCCTTTTCACAGGAGATGAACCTGCTCTGGAACCGTTTTGCTTCGACCAGACGCTGATTCTTCGCTGCACTGGAGGATTTGGTCCGGGTGATGAAAAGAACACGGGTCAGATCGAACTGGATGGCGTCCTGAACTACACCGTCCTTCTTGGCCTGATCACTCAGCATCTGATAGATTTCGGCCTCGTCCACATGAACCTGCGTATTGAAACGGGCTTCCACCAGATCACGCCATGAGAGCTGAACCTTCAGCCAATCCTTCAGGGTTTCCACATTGACACCGGCCTGATTGAAAATCGAAACGAGGCGCTTCTTGTCCATCTGGGCGTTGCGGGCCATGTTCTGCATGGCGTTTTCGATCTGGCCGTCTGACGCCGTCATGTTGCGGTTGCGCGCTTCGAACAGCTTTAGCTTGTCATCAATGAGGAGGTTCAAGGCTGCCGTCGACCCCAGAGACCGCCGTCCACCAGAGAGCAGGCGTTCCAGCCGCTGCCGCTGTGCAATGTCGAAATCCGTTATCACAGCACCATTGACGACGGCCTTGATCGTGCTGGCCACGGCACGCTGAGTTTGCGCACTTGCTGCGAGAACGAACACGGCAAGGGCGAGAATGGACAAGGTCTTCTTCAACTGAACGTGCTTCATGAAATGGCTCATCACGGTGCTATTAAAACTATCTGTCAGCGGGCATTCCGCAGATTTTCCTGCAGACGCACATCATTTTGGTCCATAATCGGACGCTGGACCATTATGCAATAAATTGCGGCTAACTGAAGACGTTCAGCGGCTTTCCTAATTGGATTCTCTGGAATAGCTCAACTGACCATCTGCCAGCGATTTGAAATCAAACTGCAGCATGACCGTCTTGTCGCTGGTCGTATCCGAATAGGTCTCGCGGGTCTGGGAGTATTTGAGGCTTACAGCGAAACACTCGTCTTCATATTTCAGCTTCAAAGAGCCGCTCACAAGACCGCGACCGGAAATGTCGTACTGACTGGAACCGCCAACAGACCAGAAGTCCGCAAACTTGATGCTTGCGGCAGTGGTGATTTCCTGACGCACTTCATCGATGCCAGCAGAAGGCCGCTTGTCGGTATAGGCATAGCCAATGGAGCCGGAATAGCGGTCATAGGTGCCAGACGCGGAGACGGAAGCAAATTTCAATTCTGCCGTATCGGCATCAAAGCGACCGCGTGCAACGGCAGCAATGCCCTTGTTGCTGTTGACTCCAACGCGGGCAACATAGTCGGACCGGGTCTTGTCGAGGCCACTGTCAAGGCCCGTGCTCGTCAGGTCATCGGTCGAGAAGGAGTTTGTTCCGGCCAGATGGATGGAGCGACCGGCCAACGCGTTGACCGACCAGCCATTGGCCATCTGCATACGATACTGGAAGCCGATGTTGGCGCGGGTGCCGCCTTCGACGCGGTCATAGCCGGAGAACTTGTTCGGGTCGAACAGAATGGTGTCGTCGAAAATCAGGCTCTGCGAATCGTCGTTCGGCAACTCGCCGATATGGGTTTCATTGGGACTGGCAATGACCTGTGCAATCGGTTCGATGATGTGCGAGGTGTTGCCGGCCGAAATCAGGATTGGCAGGCGATAGTCGATGCCAACGGTCGGCATGCCTCTCAATGCAATCGACTCGTCAACCAGCGCAGCTGGTGCGCCGGACTGGCTCGGCATCCAGTAGACGTCGCCGCGCAGGGAGGTGAACGGAGTTATGACCTGGCCACCCGGTGCGATGATCTTGCGCTTCCAGCTGGCTTCGACGCTGGTGCGGTTATAGGTGCCGCTGACACCATCGGTGCGGGTTACGCCTCCGACCGTTGTCTGGCTTATCTCGTCGCGGGTGATCGAGGTAGAGTTGATCTTGATCCGCCCTTCGCCGCCGGCAATCGGATTTTCGGAAAAGGCGCTGTAATCGATCGACGGATGAACCACGGCCTGTTCCGACTGGTTCAGGCTGTCGGTCATGATGTTGTAGTAATTGGCGCGGGCGTCAAAATAGTTGCGCTCACCCTGACCAACCAGATAGAGCGTCGAACGCTTGTCTTCCACGTCGCCGATCAGTTTGTAATCGCGCAGGAAAAGCTTGTCAGAGAGCAGGGAGACGTCCCAGCCGAATTTCCACTTGCTGGAAAGATTGAGTTCGCCGGCGCTCTCTACGGCACCACGGAAATCCTTGTAGCCGCTCGTGCCCGCAAAGGCGCTCTTGTCCTGCTGCGAGATGCCGGCTACGCGCACATTGTAGGTGCCGATGCCGACATGCTGACGCCATGTCGCATTCGCCATGAGACCCTGCTTGGAATAGTAGGTCGGCGAGAAGGTGATGTCATAACTGTCGGATGGCGCCCAGAAATAGCGCGGAGTCGCATAATAGCCCAGATCGCTGTTGTAGCCGCCACGCGGGGCCAGAAAGCCCGAACTGCGTTTGCGGGACGGATCTGGATGGGCCAGATAGGGGGTGTAGAGCAGCGGAACACCAAGAAACTCGAATTTGGCGGCCTTGTAATAGACCATCTTGTCTTTGGAATTGTAAATGATCCGGGAGGCCTTGATCTGCCAGAGCGGTGATTTCTGCGGGTTGTCGCGGCAGGGTTCGCAAGTGGTGTAGACACCCTTGTCGAAGATGGTGACATCGTCGTCGCGGCGTTCGGCCTTTTCGGCTGCAAAGCGGGCTTTCTCAGGGGTCTGAACGCGCAGGGAGCGGACAAAGCCGGTGCGGAAATCCTCGGTGATGTCGATGTAGTTTGCGGTCATCACGTTGCCACCGGGCTCCGTGATACGCACATTGCCATCGGCAATCAGGCGAGCGGATTTCTGATCGTAGGTGACCTTGTCGGCCTGAAGGGTGTAGTCGCCGTAATAGATCTGGACATGGCCAACCGCTGACACACGCTCATGGTCATAGTCATAGACCATCTGGTCGGCCTCGACCAGCATGCGGGAATTCTCGTCGGGCTTCTGGATCTTGACACCGGAAAGCATGTCCTGCGCTGTGGCAGCGAAGACCGATGATGGAGCAATCAGGAGTACAGATGCAAGCAGGCCAGCGCGCAGACGAGCAACCTTGTCTGCACGGGAAACAGTTTTATTCCAAAATGCGGTCTGGACGGTACGACGCATACTTTATCCGTCCTCCTGATACAATAAAATTGAGAAACCCATCAAGGATGCCACAATCGCTGGAAGCCAAGCTGACAGAATTGGGTTAACCAACCCTGTATTTCCTAAATCTTTAGCCAATTCTGTGACTACATAAAGCACGAAGCCAGCGATAACGCCACCCAGAATCATCTTTCCCACATTGCCAAAGCGAAAAATTTTTAGGGACACCGTCGCGGCGATCAGGACCATTGCGGCCAAAAGCAGCGGTTTTGCCAAAAGAGTTTGATAACGCAAGCGATATTTATACGCAGGCAACCCGGCGCGGCTGGCCTGATCGATGATCGCGGGCAGGTCCCAGAAGGGTACAGAATCAGGGTTGGCGATGGTTTCGCTGGCTTCCTGAGGCGTCAGGTGGGTGCTGACGAGATAGGTGTCATAGTGGCGAGGGGCTGCGCTGGCGGAACTGACCAGAACGTCGGACAGATGCCAGTAGCCGGGCTCGAGCTCCGCTGACTTCGCATCGACCCGTTCAATGAACTTGCCTTCGGAATCATAGGAGAAAACGGTGACACCGCCGAGCTGGCGGCCGTTGTCGAAAGTGGCGCGGGCCTTGAGGATCGAGTCGCCATCTTCACCCTTCTGCTGCACCCATCCCTGACTGGCAGGTTGCCCGCTGGTCGAGAAGCTGGCGCCAAAAATGCGCGCATCGATTTCCAGTGACTTTTCCTTGAGGATGGCAACCCCGGGATTGTAGACCGTGGTGGCAAAGACACCGATGGCCAGGGCAACAAACAACGCGGGGCTGACAAACTGCCATGCCGACATGCCCGAAGCGCGGACGATCACCAGTTCGAGCCGGCGGGACAGGCTGAGGAACGCCGCAATCGAGCCGAACAATGTGGCAAACGGCAGGATTCTCTCGGTCAGTTCGGGTACCCGGTAAAGCGACATCAGGAACAGGCTGAAGGCGTCTGCGGTTTCCTTGTTGCCACCGCGACGGATCAGCTCGACATAGTCGACCAGCAGGATAAGCAGAAAGCAGCCGAGGAAAATCGCCAGAATCGACCAGAGAAACCGCTTTGCAAAATAACGGAAGATGATAGTGGGCATCATGTCACGGCTCTAGGATCGGCGCTTTCGGTTTGGGCTTGCGCCGCAGTTTTCCGACCATATGCAAAATGCGGTCGTTAAACAACTCCATAATCCTGATGAGATTGTCCATCGCGGTCAGGCGGCGGCCGCTGAGCACGATCCACAGACCGAGAAGAATCGACAGGATTGGCAACGCATACATGAAGGGGACGGCAACCGGAGTCTGGATGGCCAGACTGGTCAGACCGAAGCCAGCCAGGCGCAGGCCGGAGACGAGGACGATGGCGACCAGAATGGCGCTGCCGCGTCGCTCGCGGGTGGTGCGCACCTGAGCCAGAAAGGCAGCAACGATGGTGGCAAACACCAGATTGTAGAGCGGGTTGGTGAAGCGGTCGTGCAATTCGGATCGGGCCACGCCGGGTTGGCGGGAGATCGTCGGGTCGTCCTTGGCCGGATTCAAAAGAGCATCGGTGGTCAGTTCTCTTGGCTTGAAGAATTTCGGTTGGCTGTCGTCGACACCGGTGAATTTCGACAGGTCGATGGCGTAGGAATCAAAACTGATGATGTTGACCGATGCAAAATCCGGGTTGGTTTCGTCAAGCTCGCCTGATTTGGTGGCCTTTGTCTGCTGCTGCTGGATGGTGCCGTTTTCCATGCTCAGGAATGTGCCCGCATTCGTTTCGATGATCTGGGCAAATTCCGAAGAATAGACAATATGCTTCTGCGGGTCGCGTTCATCCGAAAGGAACAGGCCACGCATGATGCCGTTGGGCTCTCTCTTCTGGATGTGGAAGGTCATGCCATCCTCGATCTCGGAGAAGATGCCTTCCTTGACGATGTTGGCAACAAGGTCTGCCCGCACCTGGGTGATGAACCCGCGCAGGGACCCAAGCGCCTCGGGGGCGGCATAGAGGCTGAGATAGCCCCCCATGAGGGTTGCGACCATCCCGAGAATGACGATCGGCTTGACCACCACCCATGGCGGTGCGCTGGTTGCGTTGATTACCACCAGTTCGCTATCAGCATTGAGGTTGTTGAGCGTGACCGCCACCGCTATGAGCACGGCAAAGGGGGCAATGGTCATCACTAGCGTCGGCAGCACCAGAGAGGTCATGGAAATGAAGATCAGGATGGTCTGGCCCTTGGCGGTCATCAGATCCATGTCACGCAAGGCCTGCGTCAGCCACACGATCGCGGTCAGCACGGTGACTGTCATGAGAAATGCGGTCGCGGCGCGCATGAATATGTATCGCTCGATCAGCTTCATGATCTATTCGTCAGAGTCCTGGCTATTGTCCTTTTCCCTAGTTCGGGAATATGGTTGATATATGGCTGGCTCACCTTCAACTGGCAAGCATTTTAGTATTTCAGTTAAGCAGTCTTGGATAATAACCGAGATATTTCCCTTTCATTCACATGATATAGGCGACGGTTTGCGTAAACGGAGTTCTTATGCACGCCAGAGTTTGCAGGGATGCCTTGAACCTTAGCTTTCTTGTGCCCACTATAATGATAGAAACATACATCTGGTCGACGTGTCTTATCCTTGCCTATAGAGGATGATTGCCGTCGGCACCCCTTTGGAAAACAGAAAGAAGTAATCCTCCATGGCCACTCTTCCAGCGTTTCAGTTTGAGTCCCCGTCAGTTCCCGAAGCCGGGGCTGCGGTGTTGTTTGTCGGCAAGTCCCTTACGCTTGGTGGCGTCGGGCAGTCGCTCGACGAGAAAAGTGGAGGCGCAATCGGGCGTGCCATCAAGGCTGCCGATTTCAAGGGTGACTTCTGCAAGACGATCCGGATCCTGGCGCCAGCCGGAACCGATCTCGATCAGATCGTGCTCGTCGGTCTTGGTGACGAGACCCTTTCGGAACGGGACTTCGCCGCGCTTGGCGGTGCTGTGATGGGCGCGGTCAAGGGGCTCAAGAGCGTTACGGTCGTAGCCGAAGCCGACAGCAAGGAATTCGACGCGGTGACCGCCTCTCTGATCGCCATGGGTATGAAACTGCGCGCCTATGACTTCGATCTCTACAAGACAGAGAAGGGCAAGCCCAAGGAAGCGGCCAAAGCCGCCAAGATCTGCATCTTCGCGGCCGATGCGGAGGGAGCTGCCAAAAGCTGGGAGACTGACGATGCGGTTTCCAACGGCACGATTCTGGCGCGGGATCTGGTCAACGAGCCTGCCAATGTTCTTGGCCCGAAGGAGTTCGCCGCCAAGGCCAAGGCTCTGGAAGAGCTTGGTGCCGAGGTGGAAATCCTGAAGCTGGCCGACCTCGAAAAACTGGGCATGAATGCCCTTCTGGGCGTCGCGCAGGGATCGGTGCGCAAGCCGCGTGTCGCGATCATGAAATGGATGGGTGGTTTCAACGATGAAGCGCCTCTGGTGTTCGTCGGCAAGGGTGTCGTGTTCGATTCTGGCGGCATTTCGATCAAACCGGCTGCTGGCATGGAAGACATGAAGGGCGACATGGGCGGTGCGGCTGCGGTTACCGGCCTCATGCACGCGCTTTGCCAGCGCAAGGCCAAGGTCAACGCCATCGGTATCATCGGGCTCGTGGAAAACATGCCCGACGGCAATGCCCAGCGACCGGGCGACATCGTCACCTCGATGTCCGGCCAGACCATCGAGGTGATCAACACCGATGCGGAAGGCCGTCTGGTGCTGGCGGACTTGCTGCATTATTCCAAGGAAACCTTCAAGCCGCGCTTCATGATCGATCTGGCAACCCTGACAGGGGCGGTCATCGTGGCGCTCGGGGCGCACAATGCAGGCATCTTTTCCAACAGCGACGCGCTTTGTGCTCAACTCAGTGCCTCTGGCACGGCGACGGGCGAGACGGTCTGGCGTCTGCCGCTGGCCAAGGAATATGACAAGATGATCGACAGCAAGTTCGCCGACATGAAGAACACCGGTGGACGCTGGGCCGGTTCCATCACCGCCGCCCAGTTCCTCAAGCGCTTTGTCGGCGATGTGGACTGGGTGCATATCGATGTGGCCGGTACGGCGATGGATGCGCCCAAGACGGAAATCAGTCAGGGCTGGGCTTCCGGTTTCGGCGTGCGTCTGCTCGACCGTCTTGTGAAAGACAATTACGAAGGCTGATCCTGCGACCGGCGCAGCATTTGTGCCGACAGATCGCGAAATGGGAAAAGGTCCGGCATTGCCGGGCCTTTTTCCTTGTCCGGTATCGTCCATTTTCAGTTGGGGCTATTGCCGGATGCTCCGTCCATGCTAGACAGACATTAGTGTTCCCGTTCCGGAAAAGCGCAATGTCGACCGAGATCTTCTTCTATCATCTTCAGATGCAGCCGCTTGAGGCGGTTTTGCCGCAGCTGCTTGAAAAATGTCTTGAGAAGGGCTGGCGGTCGTTCGTGCAGACCGGAAGTCCGGAACGCGCCAACGCACTTGATACCCATTTGTGGACCTGGCGGGATGACAGCTTTCTTGCCCACGGCATGGCCAGTGCGGCCCATGCGGAACTGCAGCCGATCCTGATCGATTCGACAGGCAAGGCTGCCGTCAACAAGGCGCACGTCCGTTTTTTTGTCGACGGCGCAAGGCCTGAGGAAAACCTGTCGTTGCTGGACGGGCTGGAGCGGGCGATCCTGATGTTTGATGGCTCCAGCGACGACGCACTGAAGGCGGCGCGTGCCAGTTGGAAGGCGTTGAGGGATGCTGGCCATTCCGTCACCTACTGGCAGCAGACATCCCGTGGCGGCTGGGAAAAGAAAGCCTGACATTTCAACGGCGAGTCGGGGACAGTTGCCTTTTTCAGGCGTTGTTGTGTTGTTCTATGATGGTCTCTGCCTGCGGATGTCCGTTCACACTCCTGTTTGAAGAAAAGTGAAGTGCCGGTCTGCCGGGATGGCGTCTGCTGCGTTATGATGGGCAGGAGATTTCATTTTTCAAGGGAGGTGCTGAATGAAGGTCGGGATCGTTGGGGCTGGCATGGTCGGCTCGGCTGCGGGATATGCCATCGCGTTGCGGGGAACCGCCAGTCAGGTGGTTTTTGTCGATTACAAGCCTGAATTTGCCATCGCGCAGGCGCAGGACATCGCCCATGCAACGCCGTTCGTTTCGTCAACAGTGGTATCCGCCGGAGACTATGATGCACTGGAGGGATCCGATATCGTGATTCTGTCTGCCGGTGTCGGGCAGAAGCCGGGTGAAACCAGACTGGATCTGTTGGCGCGCAATGCCGAGGTTTTCAAGCAGATCATCGGCAAGGTGCTGGCGGTTGCGCCGGATACCATCCTGCTGGTTGCTTCCAACCCGGTCGATATCATGACCCAGATCGCCACGCGCCTGTCCGGGTTGCCTCCGCATCGGGTGATCGGTTCGGGTACCTTGCTGGATACGGCGCGCTTCCGTCATCTGATTGGTCAGCATCTCGGCATTTCACCCCAATTCGTGCATGCCTATGTCCTGGGGGAACATGGCGACAGCGAGATCCTTGCCTGGTCATCGGCACGGGCTGGCGCTCTGACAGTCGAGGAGTTCGCCGCCAACATCAAGTCGCCGCTGACGGCATCGGTCAAGGAGAGGATCGATGATGGGGTCCGCAACGCCGCCTATACGATCATCAACGGCAAGGGGGCGACCTGGTACGGGATCGGGGCCGGGCTTGAGCGGATTGTCCGGGCCATTGCAAAGGATGAGAAGGCGGTGTTGTCGTTGTCCATCGTGACGCCGAATGTCGAGGGTGTGCGCCATGTCTCGCTGTCGGTGCCGCGGGTGATCGGGCGCAATGGCATTGAGCTTGACCTGTTGCCCGAGCTGGATGTCGCCGAGCATGAGGCACTGCGCAAGTCGGCCAGTCTGCTCAAGCAGACGATTGATGCCGTCAAGTTCTGAGCTTTTTCATGAGGATGTGACAGAGCCGGAGAGGCCGCCCCTCTCTGGCTCTTTTGTGTGGCGGACCCTCTTGCCCTCAGCTCGTTACCGGCTTGCAACCGGGGTCAGAGAATCGCCAGTGATGTCGGCCCTTTGGGGGCAGGGAAGAGGCGATCGAGTTCGGCAAGCGTATCTGCCGACAGCGTGATCTCGAGTGCGCGGGCATTTTCCTCAACGTGGCGCACAGTGCCTGCCTTGGGAATGGCGATGATGCCGGTGCGCTGGATGATCCAGGCGAGTGCCAGTTGGGCCGGGGTAAGCGACAGATCTGCCGCAAGCTGCACCAGTTCAGGTTTGGACAGCAGCCGGGCCTGTTCAATGGGGGAATAGGCCATGATTGTCAGGTCGTCTTCCTGTGCCTGAGGCAGCAGATCCCACTCGATGCCGCGGCGCGTCAGATTGTAAAGCACCTGGTTGGTTGCAACGCGATCGCCGCCGTCTGTGCTGAGCAGTTCGGCCATGTCGTTCGGGTCGAAGTTGGAAACGCCCCAATGACGGATCTTGCCCTGCCGCTGCAGGGTTTCGAACGCGGCGATGGTTTCCTCCAGCGGGTTGGGGCCAGGCCAATGCAGCAGATAGAGATCAAGACGATCTGTCTTGAGACGGGAAAGGGAATTCTCGCAAGCCTCGATCGTGCCCTCATAGCTGGCATTGTAGGGCAGCACCTTGGAGACCAGAAAGACATCGTCCCGGATGGGAGCAATCGCTTCGCCGACGAGACGCTCGGATTTTCCCGAGCCGTACATTTCGGCCGTATCGATGAGCCGGAGACCAAGCTCCACGCCATGGCGCAGGGCGGCGATTTCATCAGCCTTGCGGGTCGGTTTGTCGCCCACATACCAGGTGCCCTGTCCCAGCGCCGGAACCTCGTCTTCTGCACCAAACGTCACGGTTCTCATTGGCTTTTTCTCCCTTCGCCATAGCCGGCCCAGGCTCGCGGCTCTATTTCAGTTGACTGAATGTCACCACAAGTTCAGGGCGATTGCAAATGCCGGATCTACACCTTGGTGGAATACTCCACCAGATCCCAGAGGTTGCCATAGAGATCTTCAAAGACGGCAACGGTGCCATAGTCCGCTTCCAGTGGTGGACGGATGAAGGTAATGCCGCGTTCCTGATAAAGTCGGTAGTCACGCCAGAAATCATCTGTCTCCAGAAAGAGAAATACCCGGCCGCCAGCCTGATCGCCGATATAGCGTGCCTCATGGTCGTTCTTGGCGCGGGCAAGGAGCAGGGCTGTCTTGCCTTCTCCTCTGGGGCGTACCACCACCCAGCGTTTGTCCTGTATGGCCTGATAGCTATCGTCAATCAGCTCGAAACCAAGTTTTTCGGTGTAGAAGGCAATCGCTTCATCATAGTCGCGCACGACAATGGCGATAAGGGACATGGATTGCGGCATCATATTCTCCCGGGGATTGCTGCATTACGTGGAAAAGCTGTGCTTTGCCGGGTTCTGGCAGCGGTTGAGCCTAGCTTTTAGGCGAGTATTGCGACTCTCTTTGCGAAATGCGCCTCAGCACAAATTGTTTCTGTTTGTTAAATACGGCATTCTGGATGCTTGTTTCAGACCGATTGTATTTTGATGACAGGAGCAGGGCATGAACAGAATTGCGCGCCACCTTGCAATTGCCTGCCTGACTGCGGGCCTTTTCACGACGGTGGCATCCGCTGCCACCATCACCTTCAAGAATGGCACCTATGAAGGGCAGTATATCAAGGGCAAGGACAACAAGAAACTGCCCCATGGGCAAGGCGAGATCCGTTTCAACAACGGCTCACGCTATACCGGCTCTTTCTCCTGGGGGAAGATTTCCGGTCAGGGGTCTTACCATTATGATAGTGGCACGACCTGCTCGGGGGTTTTCACCGACGGCAGGATCACCGGGTTCGGCACTTGCTCCTATCCCAATGGCAATGTCTATCGCGGCAACCTCAAGCGCAATGTACGCCAGGGGGAAGGCACGCTGCAATTCCCCAGTGGCAGTGTTTATCGCGGAGACTGGGTGAAGGGCAAGATGGAGGGGCAGGGCAGGATGTCCTATGCCAAAGGCACGTCCTATGTCGGCCAGTGGCGCAACGGCAAGCGCAACGGTGAAGGCGTCTATATCGATGCCAAGAATAACAAGGCCCGCGGTTTCTGGATGGATGGCCAGAAGCACGGCGCCTTTGTCATTCACATCAATCTCACTGGCAAATCCTATTGCGCGCTCTATCGCAATAACCAGAAGGTGAGGGTCGAGCCGTTCAGCGGGACCGTTCGGGAGTGCTATGACAGGGCGAACCGCTGGTAGCGGTTCACTCTTCGATTTCTGCTGACATTTCCAGCCACTTCTCTTCGAGCTTGTCGAGGAGGGTGGCAAGGTCGGCGCGATCCTTGGAGAGCTTGGCGCCCTTCTCGGGAAATTTGGCATAGAGTTCAGGATCGGCGAGCATGTCGTCGATCTTGCCCATGCGTTCGCGGATCTTCTCCATGTCACGCTCGGCTGCCTGGATCTTGCGGCGCAAGGGGGCCTGCTCCTTGCGCTTTTCGGCGGCGGAGCGACGTTTTTCCTGGGCCTGATTGTTCTCGGCGCTGGCTGCCTTTTCCTTTTCCATGCTGTCCGGGCTGTTTCGGTTGGCCAGCAGCAAACGGCGATAGTCTTCCAGATCGCCGTCATAGGGTTTGCAGGTGCCGTCATGGACGAGCCACAGGCGATCGACGCAGGCTTCGAGCAGATGGCGGTCGTGCGAGATCAGAACCACCGCGCCTTCATACTCGTTGATGGCATGGACCAGCGCCTCGCGGCTGTCGATGTCGAGATGGTTGGTCGGTTCGTCAAGGATCAGCAGGTGCGGACCGTCAAAGGTCGCAAGGCCTAGCAATAGCCGCGCCTTTTCGCCACCAGACAGATTCTTGGCCGGAATGTCCATTTTCTCTGTACCAAGGCCCATTTGTGCCACGCGAGCACGCACCTTCGGTTCGGTGGCGTCCGGCATCAGGGTGCGGACGTGATCATAGGGGCTGGCGTTGGGGCGCAATTCGTCCAGCTGATGCTGGGCAAAGAAGGCGATCTTGAGCTTGCCGGCACGGAAGATCGTGCCGTCCGAGATGTCAAGCCGGTCGGAAATCAGCTTGGCGAAGGTCGATTTGCCGTTGCCGTTGGCGCCCAGCAGGGCCAATCTTTCATCCGGGTCGATGCGCAGATTGAGATTGCGCAGGATAGGCTTGCTCGGCTCATAGCCGACAGATGCCTTCTCCAGACGGATGATCGGTGGCGCGAGACCCTTTTCCGGATTGGGAAAATGCAGCGGCTTGACATGATCTTCCATGACAGCGGCGATGGGGGCCATTTTCTCCAAAGCCTTCAGGCGGCTCTGAGCCTGCTTGGCCTTGGAGGCCTTGTAGCGGAAGCGCTCGACGAAGGCTTCCATGTGCTTGCGCTGTTCCAGCTGTTTGGTGCGCATTTTTGTCTGCAGCTCAAGCTGTTCACGCCGGGTGCGTTCGAAGTTGTCATATCCGCCACGATAGGCGGTCAGCTTCAACTGGTCGAGATGGGCGATATGGTCCACCGCCTTGTTGAGCAGATCGCGGTCATGGCTGATGATCATCACCGTGTAGGGATAACGGGCGATGTAATTTTCAAGCCAGAGCGTGCCTTCAAGGTCGAGATAGTTGGTTGGTTCGTCGAGCAGCAGCAGGTCGGGCTCGGAGAACAGGATCGCGGCAAGCGCCACGCGCATGCGCCAGCCACCGGAGAAGTCGGCTGTGGCGCGCTTCTGCGCGTCCGCATCGAAGCCGAGGCCGTAGAGAATTGTCGCAGCCCGTGCCTCAGCCGAATGGGCACCGATGTCGGCAAGGCGCAACTGAATTTCGGCAATGCGATGGGGATCCGTGGCAGTTTCGGCCTCGGCCAGCAAGGCGGCGCGTTCAGTGTCGGCCTTGAGGACAAACTCCAACAGGCTCTCATCCGAGGCTGGAGCCTCCTGGGCAACCTGACCCACGCGGGCACCCTTGCGAATGGTCGCAGTGCCGCTTTCCGGTGCGAGATCGCCGACCAGCAGTTTGAACAGGGTGGATTTGCCAGTGCCGTTGCGTCCGACGAGGCCCATCTTGGAGCCTTCGGGCACGACCAGTGTGGCGTCTTCCAGAAGTGTGCGACCGCCGATGCGGTAGGTAAGGTTATTTATGTGCAGCATAATGGTTGCCTTTTGCCCGATTTCGAACCCGTTGGCAATCGGTGTGAAGGCAATCTCTTGAACTGCCTCCATTTTGCAACAGGGAAAACGTCCGTTTCATTAGGGGTGAGGACAAGGTGCATTTGTTTTTCGGGAAATTTCGCGTCTGGCTAAGTTTTTCTGGCCATGGCAATCCGGTGGCGGCATGATACGCGCCCGCTATCCAGTCTTAAGGAGGTCTTGATGACCATCAAGTTGTATGATCTTTGCGCAGCCGACCGTGATCTGAGGTTTTCCCCGGCCTGTTGGCGCACCCGCATGGCGTTGGCCCACAAGGGGCTCGATGTGGAAACCGTGCCGACGCTGTTCACCGAAATTGGGGCGATCGAAGGGGGCGGGCAGAAAACCGTACCGGTGATCAATGATGGCGGTGCAGTCATCCGGGATTCCTTTGCCATTGCCCTGCATCTGGAAGAAAGATATCCCGATCTGCCATCGCTGTTTGGCGGCGGGGCAGGGCTCGCGCTTTCCCGATTTGTCAACTGCTGGGCGGACGGTGCGCTGCATGGCCTGATTTCCCGGTTGTGCATTTTCGACATTCACGAGAAGCTGGATGTTGCCGACAAGGGCTACTTCCGTCAGAGCCGCGAGGCGCGCTTCAACATGCCGCTCGAACAGGCACAGGAGCAGACGGACGAGCGCGTGGATGGCTTCCGCAAGGCCCTTGCACCCCTGCGCATGATGCTGGCTAGCCAGCCCTACATCGGCGGCGATGCTCCGCTTTATGCCGACTACAGTGTTTTTGGATCGCTGCAGTGGCTGCGCATGGTTTCCGATCTGGAACCGTTAGAAAAGGACGATCCGGTTTTTGAATGGTTTGAACGTTGCCTTGACTTGTTTGGTGGTCTGGGGCGTGATGCTAAAGTATAATTTATGGAAAGGAGCTTCAATATTTGTAATACTAACGTCTAAAAATATTTCTCTTCTTGGGAATGTTTGCTGATAAGAGGTTTTTTTCTTGCGGCTGCACTAAGTGCAGGTTATACAACGGCAAAATTGAACTGCCCGGTGCTGGGAAAGAGGCGCATCGGGTGGTTTATGGCTGTTTCCAAGGGGGAGTCTCAATGGCTATTGAACGTACATTTTCCATCATCAAACCAGATGCCACCGAACGCAATTTGACCGGTCAGATCACGGCCAAACTTGAAGGCGCCGGTCTGCGAGTCATCGCTTCCAAGCGCATCCGTATGACGCAGGAACAGGCCGAAGGCTTCTATGCTGAACATCAGGGCAAGCCATTCTTTGGCGGGCTGGTCGAGTTCATGATTTCCGGTCCGGTCATCGTGCAGGTTCTGGAAGGGGAAAATGCCATTCTCAAGAACCGCGAAATCATGGGGGCCACCAATCCGGACAATGCCGACGAGGGAACAATCCGCAAGGAATTTGCCCTGTCGATGAGCAAGAACTCCGTGCACGGTTCGGATTCGCCGGAAAGCGCCGCACGTGAAATCCAGTTTTTCTTCAGCCCTGAAGAGATCGTTGGATAGTTTCTTCACGTGAAGGGATTTCGTAAGCCGCTGGCCGATCTGGCTGGCGGCTTTTTCTTTGCGGTCGGAGGGGCCAAACTGGCGATGACAATTGTCTCAATGGTGCAGAAACCGGGCTTTGTGGATTGCCCTTGACGATGGAATCGCTAAATTGGCGACATCTGTTTTACAATTTTTGAGGGAATGCAAATGGTTGGTTTTAAAAGCGCGGCTGTCATACTGGCTGCAACCTCTGTCGCCATGATGACGCTGTCCGTGCCATCGCAGGCAGAGACGTTGACCAAGGATCTGTATCGGGCGCGAGTGGTCGACTTCTGCCTTTATGATCGCTGGGAAAAGGCCAAGAACGACGAAACCAAGAGAATCCTTGGCGATTGCAAATGTGCTGCCAAGAAATTTGTCGATGATCTGAGCGAGAAGGATCTGGCATCTGCCTTGAAGAGCGGGTCGGTCGGCTGGTCCCAGAAACGCGCTGTGCTGAGCAATTACGAAGCCTGCAGCAAATAGAACCCAATCTTTTTGGTTACGAAAAAGCCGATGAGCACCTAGGCGTTCATCGGCTTTTCTGTATCTTGTTTGTTGCGCTTCCGGCTAGTGGAAGAGAAAGCGACTGGGCGACTGGCTATCTTCATCGGTCTGGGCGATGATGACCCGCATGCCTTCAACCCGTGTCCTGCCACCCGCAACCAGTGCCACGGCCCGCGGATAAACCTTGTGTTCCATCACCAGAATGCGGGCGGACAGGCTGTCCTCATCGTCATCATCAAGCACGGGAACCGCTGCCTGGGTGATGATGGGGCCAGAATCCATGTCGGCGCGGACGAAATGCACGGTGCAGCCTGCAAGGCGACAGCCCGTATCGATGGCGCGTTGGTGGGTGTGCAGACCCTTGAATGACGGCAACAGCGAGGGGTGGATGTTGAGCATGCGATCACGCCACTTGTCGACAAACCCCGGCGTCAGGATGCGCATGAAACCGGCCAGAACCACCAGCTCGATGCCATTGGCTTCCAGAACAGACTGGATTTCCGCATCGAAGGCTTCGCGATCGCCCTTGAAGGGACGATGGTCTACCACTGCTGTGGCAATGCCCTCGGCTGCGGCAGTTTCTAGACCCTTGGCGTCGGCGTTGTTGGCCAACACTAGGGCGATCTCTGCCGGATAGTCTTTGTTGCGGGCAGCTTCCAGAATGGCGGTCATGTTGCTTCCGCGCCCTGAAATCAGGATCGCGGTGCGCATCTTGGCGTTGGACATGACGGCTCAGCCCCCGAAATTGATCATGCTGTCGTAGACAACGGCATCACCATCGCGAGGTGCCAGCGAGCCCAGAACGACCGGGGCTTCGCCTGCATCCTTGAGGACGGCCATAAGAGCGTCAGCCTTGTCTGCGTCGGCAACGAGGATCATGCCGATGCCGCAGTTGAAGGTGCGCAGCATTTCCTTGTTGGCAACACCGCCCAGTTTCTGCAGCCAGCCGAAGACGGCTGGAGGCGTTACCTTGGCCAGATCGAGACGGGCGGCCAGATCTGAGGGCAGGACACGCGGAATGTTTTCCGGGAAGCCGCCGCCGGTGATGTGGGCCAGTGCCTTGATGGCGCCGGTTTCGCGAATGGCCTTCAGGGTCGAACGGACATAGATCCGGGTCGGCTCCAGCAGCGCCTCGCCGATGCTCTTGCCTTCTGCGAAGGGAGCGGGATCGGTAAAGGAGAGGCTGTTGGCTTCCAGAATGCGACGCACCAGCGAGAAACCGTTGGAATGAACGCCGGAGGAGGCCAGACCGATCAGCACGTCGCCCGCCTTGACATCGGCGCTAGGCAGCAGCGTGCCGCGCTCGGCCGCGCCAACGGCAAAGCCTGCCAGATCATAGTCGTCCTTGGCATACATGCCGGGCATCTCGGCGGTTTCGCCACCGATCAATGCGCAGTTGGCCTGCTTGCAGCCCTCGGCGATGCCTGCGATGACGTCCGTGGCAGCTGCCACATCCAGCTTGCCGGTTGCGAAATAGTCGAGAAAGAACAGCGGTTCTGCGCCCTGTACAACCAGATCGTTGACGCACATGGCGACGAGGTCGATGCCGACGGTGTCATGTTTGCCGGTTTCGATGGCGACTTTCAGCTTGGTTCCCACGCCGTCATTGGCTGCCACCAGCACCGGATCGTTGAAGCCTGCGGCCTTCAGGTCGAAAAGTCCACCGAAACCGCCGATTTCAGTGTCGGACCCCGGACGTGACGTCGCTTTGACAATGGGCTTGATGGCCTGGACCAGGGCGTTGCCCGCATCAATGTCCACGCCGGCGTCAGCGTAGGTGAGGTTGTTTGAAGCGGGGGAGTTTGATTCTTGGGTCTGATCGGACATATTGAATCCCTGACACAATTTACGACGCAGTTGTTTGCCCCTGAGACACACGAAAATCACATCAAATGCAAGCCCTCATGCGGATTTATGAGCGCAAAAAGCGCTGTTTTGTTCCCTTCGACATGGAAAAGCGCGCATTGGTACACCCTTGAGGCGAGATGCCGATTGTCTGCTGTCGGTTGGTCATGCATGGTCAAAGCCTGTGATTGACCTCTGGATAGGCTGTTCAATCACGGTTTCGTCACGAATGAGACATATGAATCTTTGTTTGGGTTCTGTATCAAGAGACCCTATGTTTCATGAAAAGAGCCGGATGGCGCCAGTGATGACCGCTGTCATCGGCTTTGCCATCGGGTTTGTCATTGGCGTGGGGACGCCGTGGCTCGGGAACACGGCGCGGAAACGAGGGGACGAGGGACAAGGATGTCGCTTCAAAAACAGTTTGTGGTCTGGATGTGCGCCTTCGGTGCCTTTGTCCTGTGCATCTATGTGTTTCGTGGCGTCCTGTTGCCATTCGTGGCGGGCATGGCACTGGCCTATCTGCTTGATCCGGTCGCTGACGCTTTCGAGCGTATCGGGCTCAATCGGATGTGGGCGACGATTTGTGTCCTGATGATCTTCGTGTTGATCTTCATGCTGCTGCTGATCCTGATCGTGCCGACGCTGGCCCATCAGATGGCTGGTTTCAGCAAGAACCTGCCCACTTATGTGGCCTCCTTGCAGGCCATGGTCAGCAAGAGCACAGCCGATTACATGCCAAAGTTTCTCTCCAATTTCGATGCGGAGAGCCTTCAGAACAACATCAAGGATCTGGTCAGTCAGGGGGCTTCCTGGGCCGGGCAGCTCATCCAGTCGATCTGGAACGGCGGTCAGGCCGTGCTCAACATGCTGGCGCTGCTGGTCATCACGCCGGTTGTTGCCTTCTACATGCTGCATGACTGGGATCGCATGGTGGAAACTGTCGATGAATTGTTGCCACGGGATCATCGCAAGGTGATTCGGGAGCTGTTCGACCAGATAGACGAGAGCGTGTCTGGCTTCGTGCGCGGGCAGATTCTGGTAGGGCTCATTCTTGGCACATTCTATGCCATCGGCCTGTCGCTGCTGGGGCTCAATTTCGGCCTGTTGATCGGGCTCATTGCCGGCATCATCAGTTTTGTGCCCTATGCGGGTGCGACCATCGGGCTCATCCTGTCGGGTGGCGTTGCGATCGTGCAGTTCTGGCCGGATCCTATCCCGATCGGGATCACGTTTGGCATTTTTGTCATGGGACAGTTTCTGGAGGGCAATATCCTGCAGCCGCGTCTGGTTGGCGAGCGAGTGGGGCTGCATCCGGTCTGGCTGATGTTCGCATTGCTTGCGTTCGGTTCCCTGTTCGGGTTCGTCGGCATGCTGATTGCGGTACCTGCTGCGGCGGCTGTGGGCGTGATTGTGCGGTACATCCTGAACCAGTATATTCACTCGCCGCTCTATCGTGGTCATGGTGGAGATCTGCTCGAAGACAAGAGCGAGGCCGGTGGGGCCAAGGATCCTCTGTCCTGATCAGGGCCCGATCAGGGATGGTCGGTTTTTCGTAACGGGTTGGAATTTGGATCATTAGGAAAGTCAATGGGTTCAGCAAAATTCAACGATCAGATGCCATTGCGTTTGCCGCATGAGGCGGCGATGGGGCGCGAGGATTTTTTGCGGGGTCCTTCCAACCAGGCGGCGTTCGACATGATCGATCTGTGGCCGAACTGGCCAGCCAGCTGGGTTCTGCTGGCTGGACCTGTCGGGGCTGGCAAATCGCATCTTGCCAAGATCTGGCAGGAGAGGAGCGGCGCTCATGTCGTGACCATCGATGAGCTGAACCGGTCCGATCCCACCTCTCTGGTGTCTGCCGGAGCGGTGATCATCGAGGATGCTGACTGCCCGGACAGGGACGATACTGCCCTGTTTCACCTGCTCAATGCGGCAAGGGAGGCAAGGGCCTTTGTGCTGATCACGGCCAGAAACTGGCCAGAAAGCTGGGGTGTGACGCTGCCTGACCTGATGTCTCGTTTGCGCCTGACGACGCCGGTCGAGATTTTCGAGCCGGATGACGAGTTGCTGCGCAGTGTTCTGGTCAAGCTGTTTGCCGACCGGCAACTGATGCCGGATCCGAATGTGATCGAGTATATCCTGATGCGCATGGAACGTTCCATCGGGGCGGCGTTGAAGATTGTCGACGCGGTGGATCAGCAGGCACTGGCTCAGCACCGGACCATCACCCGACCGTTTGTCGCCATGATCATCAAGGCGTTGAGCGAGGAAGCCGAGGGGTAGTCCGACGATGCGTCTGGCTGTCTGGTGCGTCAATCAGCCTGCAGGTGGGGGGGGCGGTCGCCGATCTGGCCATGTTGATATCTTGATGGTGTTGACATCGGCATTTTGAGGGACGTCACATAACTGCTAAGGTATTCCTATATTTGCTGATTTGATGTGCCCCGGGGTTCCTGTATTGTGCAGGTGCAACCGCATTGGGAACTGGAATGTGTGTGCTGCTTTTGGTAACACAATCCTGCAGGTCGAATCCCGATTGCCACTCTTGTCTATGAGCATGAGTGGGCTGGGTGGCACGGAGTTTTCGTTCCCCTCGAGCTTTGGTGGCTGGGCTGGCCCTGCGCGAGCGGTGCGGTGGTGACAAATCTGAAACGGCTCCGATCCATTCGGGAAAGAGCGCGGTTTCTTCATGCGAGAGCGACGGACGAACCTCTATGTCTGATATCAATGAAACTCATCCCTACTCTTCCTCCGAGATGATTGGTGCTTCCCAGGCCGGAGATCCGGTCAATGCTGATTTCCAGGTTGCCGATATGATGCCTTCGGCAGAAGAGGTCGAAGCCCTGATGGCGAGTCCCGGTCGCTTTGTCAACCGCGAGCTTTCATGGCTCGGGTTCAACAGCCGAGTGCTGGAAGAAACCGAAAACTCCAACCATCCGCTTCTGGAGCGGCTGCGGTTCCTGTCCATTTCGGCGAGCAATCTGGATGAGTTCTTCATGGTGCGCGTGGCCGGTCTCAAGGGTCAGAAACGCGCCGGTGTGACCTCGATCAGTGCCGACGGACTGGACGCGGGGCAGCAACTGGTCAAGATCAATGCCGCCGTGCATGATCTGGTGGACCGGCAGCAGGCGAGCTTCCGTGATCTGAGGGTGTTGCTGGAAGAGGAAATGATCTTCCTGATCGAGCCAGACCATCTGACCGAACAGGATTTGCAGGTTCTGGAAAAGACCTTCCTTGAGGACATCTTCCCGGTGTTGACGCCGCTGGCCGTCGATCCGGCTCATCCGTTTCCCTTCATTCCGAACCTCGGTTTCTCGCTGGCTCTCAATCTCAAGGGTGAAAAGGGACGGGGCGATCTCACGGCCATCGTGCGCATGCCCAATGCGCTCAAGCGGTTCATTTCGTTGCCGGGAGTTCCTGACGTTGAAAACAGCCATCGCTGCATTCTGCTCGAACAGGTGGTTTCCCTGTTCATCGACCGCATTTTCCCCGGCTATTCCGTGGTCAATATCGGTTCCTTCCGCGTTATCCGCGATTCCGATATCGAGATCGAGGAAGAGGCCGAGGATCTGGTACGCCATTTCGAAAGCGCCCTCAAGCGCCGCCGCAGAGGGTCGATCATTCGTCTTGAGTTGGAACACTCGACGGAAGAGGACCTGCGCAACTTTGTTGCTCATGCGGTGGATGTCGATGATGACGAAGTGGTCGATATCGACGGACCGCTTGGTTTGAGCGACATGTCAGAGCTGGTCGAGCTGGATCGTCCAGAACTGAAATTCAAGAGCTACAATGCCCGTTTCCCGGAACGGATCCGTGAACATAACGGCGACTGTTTTGCTGCCATCAGGGAAAAGGACATCGTTGTTCACCATCCCTATGAAAGCTTCGATGTCGTGGCACAGTATCTGTTGCAGGCTGCCCTTGACCCGAATGTGGTTGCCATCAAGCAGACCCTTTACCGGACCTCAAAGAACTCGCCCATCATCCGGGCCCTGATCGAGGCAGCCGAGGCTGGCAAGTCGGTGACGGCGCTGGTTGAACTGAAGGCCCGCTTCGATGAAGAGGCCAACATCGGTTGGGCGCGTGATCTGGAACGAGCAGGGGTGCAGGTTGTCTTTGGCTTCATCGAGCTCAAGACCCACGCCAAACTGTCGATGGTGGTGCGTCGCGAGGAAGGCAAGCTGGTGACCTACTGCCACATCGGCACCGGCAACTATCATCCGATCACTGCCAAGATCTACACCGACCTCAGCTTCTTCACGGCAGATGACAAGATCGCGATGGACGTGGCGCGGATCTTCAACTTCATTACGGGCTATGCCGAGCCGGATCACCTGAGAAAACTGCTGGTCTCGCCTTATACCATGCGAAAGACCCTGCTTGAATATATCGAGCGGGAAATCGACCATGCCCGCGCCGGGCGTCCGGGGCGGATCTGGGCCAAGGCCAACTCACTGGTCGATCCGATGCTGATCGATGCCTTCTATCGCGCCAGTCAGGCCGGCGTGAAGATCGATCTGATCATCCGCGGCATCTGTTGCCTCAGGCCGCAATTCCCCGGTCTCTCGGACAATATCCGCGTCAAATCCATTGTTGGCCGTTTCCTTGAGCATTCGCGCATCATCTGTTTCGGCAATGGACAAGAGCTGCCAAATCCAGATGCGATCATCTATTTCGGCTCTGCCGACCTGATGCCGCGCAATCTGGATCGGCGCTGCGAAATCTATGTGCCGGTCAGCAATCCGACCATCCATGCACAGGTGCTTGATCAGATCATGGTTGCCAATATCATGGATAACCAGCAAAGTTGGGAAATTCTGCCAGACGGGTCTTCTCGTCGCATCACCGCTGCGGAAGGGGAGGATCCTTTCAATGCACACAGCTTCTTCATGACCAACCCAAGTCTTTCAGGACGAGGTGATTCAATAGAAAATGACTCTCCAAAGGCATTCTCAGATCGATCCCAGCGATAACTCGTTGGACAAGCTCAACATTCAGGGGCGGATCAATGGATCCGTTCCCGTTGCTGTTGTCGATATCGGCTCGAACTCCGTGCGTCTCGTCATGTATGAGCGCGAGGCGCGTGCGCCTGTGCCGATGTATAACGAGAAGCACTTGTGCGGACTGGGGCGAGGCGTTGGCATGACCGGGCAGCTCGAGACCGGGGCCGTTAATGCAGCGCTGGCGGCACTACGGCGCTTTCGTTTTCTCATGGACAATGCCGGTGTCGAAAAAAAATATGTGCTGGCAACCGCTGCCGCTCGGGATGCTGAGAATGGACCGGATTTTCTCAGGCAGGTGGAGGAGATCTGTGGCATTGCCCCGCAGGTTCTGTCTGGTGAAGACGAGGCCCGCAAGTCCGCTCTTGGTGTTGTTTCTGCCATGCTGGATCCGCTCGGGGTCGTGGGCGATCTTGGTGGGGGAAGCCTTGAACTGATCTCGGTCGACGGCAAGACCCTTGGCACCGGGGCTACCCATCCGCTTGGTGGTTTGCGGCTTCAGGACATGTCCGGATCGTCCGTGCGGCAGGCGCTGAAGATTGCCAAGACCGAGCTGGCAGAGTCCGAGCAGTTGCAGGGTCTGGAAGGCAAGACCTTCTATGCGGTCGGTGGAACCTGGCGTGCCTTTGGCAAACTGCATATGTCGTCGGTTGGCTATCCGCTCAATGTCATGCACCACTATGAAGTGGATGCCGAGGAAGCATTCGAGTTCTGCCGCCAGTGCATGCGGGACGATATCGAGGATTTCTCCGGCATCGGCGTGGTGTCCAAGTCCCGTCGGAGCCTGCTGCCCTATGGTGCCGCGGTGCTGTCCGAGGTGATCCGCAAAGGCAAGCCCAAGCGCGTTGTCTTTTCGTCGATCGGTGTGCGTGAGGGTCATCTTTACGAACTACTGCCAGAGGCGATTCAGGAAGAGGATCCGCTGCTGTCTGCCTGCGAGGAACTGTGCGTCCTGCGGTCGCGGTCGCCCCAGTATGCCCATGAGCTGGCCGACTGGCTGGACGGGGTCTATTCTGCGCTTGGTATTGTCGAGAATGCCTATGAGAAAAGGCTGCGGCGAGCTGCCTGCCTGCTGGTCGATATGGGCTGGCGTGCCCATCCGGACTATCGTGGCACGCAGAGCCTCAACGTCATTGCCCACGGCACCTTCATCGGGATCGACCACCCCGGTCGCGCCTATCTGGCGATGTCGAACTATTTCCGGCACGAAGGCCTGTCCGGTTCGAATCTGTCGACCCGCATGCGCGATCTGAGCAATCTGCATCTGCGCAACATGGCGCAATTGACCGGGGCAGCCCAGCGCCTGGCCCATGCCGCTGTTGGCGATCTACCCGGAGTTCTCAACCGGCTCGATATCCGTCTGGCAGATGACACGGTGGTTCTGACCATTCCGGAGGATCTGAAGATCCTCATGCACGGCAAGCTGGAAAGGCGTTTTGTCAGTTTCGTCCGGTTGCTGGGCTATGACTCGCTGATCGCATGATTTCCGAACCCTGCTAGCTATGGAGCCTGTTACGCAAATGACCAGTGAAAAGACCGCAGAAGGGCAGTGGGTTGTCGTTCATGGAGCTCTGGACAAGCATGCCCCGGTCAGTCCGGCCTCTGTCGAGGCGTGCTACCGTGACAGGGTTCCCTATGGCGAATATGTGCTGTTTGCCGCCAGCGATCCCGAGGCGATTGAGGACGGGCTGATCTCCATCGTCGACTATGCCTATCTGGCGGAAGTGCGCGTGACCTTCGAGGAAGACCTTGTCGAGGAGGGGGCTGGCAACATAGCCTGGTGTCAGGAGGATTTCGACGATCAGGGCGACAGCTTTGCAAGCGAGGTCTGGCCCAGCTGGCGGGAAGTCACTCTTGGCGATGTCTCACACAGCATCTTCCCGCCCGGTGCGGATTTCGTCATGGCCAAGAGTGTGCTCTCCATCGACGAGGGCTCGGCCACCTTTGTCGAGATCACGCGGATTGAAGCCGATCTGCCTGCCGAAATGGCGCTGACCTTCTCCAAGGTCGAGCAGGACCGACTGTTGGAAGTCAAAGCCGTGCTGAAGGACGAGGCTGTGCCCATCGCGCTGCTGTCGGCCCTATGGGAGCAACTGGTCGAACAGTTCCACAATCTGCCTTACGAGAAGCTCGAAGGTGCAGGGCGGGTGGAGCCCGAAGATATCGAGGAGGACTTCGACCTGGATTCGATCGGCGAGGTAGCGGGCGAAGCCTGATTGGCCATGCCGCTTGATGCCTTTCCAGAGCAGCTCACCCAAAGGTTGTCGCTTAGACTTGTTCATCCGGTGTGATCATCACCGGCTCGTTGAGGGCTTTGCTTTTGGTAAGGTGATAGAGCGCGACCATTGCGGCCATGAACCCGGCCAGAGCACCCACGCCCAAAGCCCATCTCGGCCCGAGATTGTCAGCAACCCAGCCGACGATGGGGGCACCGATCGGTGTGCCGCCCATGGTGATGGCAAATCGCAGCGCCATGACCCGACCGCGCATCTCCGGCGTGGTGGACAGCAGCATCAGGGCGTTGGACGTGTTGAGGAAGGTCATTGCCGACAGTCCGACCAGAATCAGTGTGACAGCGAACCACCAGTAGCTTGGCGTGAGGGCTGCCAGCGTGCAGCCGACTCCGAATAGTGCAGTGCCGATGAACAGGGTTTCGAAACGGGGCAGTTCTCGGCCTGCTGCCATCAGGGCACCGATCAGGGTGCCGATGGCGGAGAAGGTGGTCAACAGTCCGTAGCCTTGCGCATCTGCGTTGAACAGCTTGACGCCCATGGTGGAAATGTAGATCGGGAAGTTCATGCCGAAGGTGCCGATAAGGAACAGCATGATCAGCATTACGCGCAGATCCTTGCGTCCGAAGGCATAGTGGAAACCGTCCAGAATGCCCTTGGCCGAACGGCGGGCATGAACACTGGGCTGCAGTTCCGATTGCCGGATCATCAGCAGCGACAGCAGAACCGCGCCAAAGGACAATCCGTTGAGAATGAACGCTGGCCCGGTGTCAAAGGCCGCTATCAGGATGCCCGCGACCGCAGGACCTATCATGCGGGCGCCATTGAAGGAGGTCGAGTTGAGCGCGACCGCGTTGGAGATTTCCTTCTTGGTGACCAGTTCGCTGACAAAGGTCTGGCGGGCTGGCGCATCAAAGGCCGCACCGCAGCCGAACAGGAAGGCGAGCAGGTAGACGTGCCAAAGCTCGACCAGATCGGTGATCACAAGGAAACCGAGAAGAAGGGAGATGATGCCCATCACCATCTGCGTGACGATCATCAGCTTGCGCCGGTCGAACATGTCTGCGACCAGACCGGTGACCGGAAACAGCAGCAACTGCGGACCGAACTGGAAGGCCATGGTCATGCCAACTGCCGAGGCGCTGTGATCGGTCAACTGGGTCAACACCAGCCAGTCCTGCGCAGTGCGCTGCATCCATGTGCCGATGTTTGAAATCAGGGCGCCAAAGAACCAGAGACGGTAGTTGTAGGTGCTCAGAGAGCGAAAAACCGACGTCAGTCTGAAATTCATGAAGGGCATCCTGAAAGTTTCAGTGAACCTGACAACCATGCCCTTTGCGCATCAGTCTGCGGTGTGTCGCGCTTGTCGAGGCTTTGTCATGTGCCGGTTGAGGCCGCATGCGGAAGGAGGGCTGTTCAAGTCGTGAGGAATTGCGGAGCAGGCAAACCGCCTTTCGGCCAAGGCCGGGAGCATTCTGCCCGTTATGTCTGGACTTGTTCTATTAAGATGATCCTCAGGCCTTGTCCAGAGGATCTTGCCGGATCTTGAACGGACCGGTGGGGGAGGTCCGATGGTCAAGGCGCACGCAGGGTGTGCCCTGACCGCATTGCATCATTCATTGATCAGGTCGAGGTCTCAGTCTGCTTGGTCTTGCGGCCCTTGCCAGACTTCTTGCCGTTGCGGGACTGGGGCTGCAGAACGGGAGGTTCGCATTCGATCATGCCGACGCGTTTGCCTTCCAGACGCAAGGCGATTTCGCCTTTCTTGATCTTGATGGCATACTGGCCAAACATTTCCCGGCGCCAGCCTTTCATGGCGGTCACTTCGGCGTCATCGTCACAGGCGATCTTTTCGAGATCATCAACTGTTGCGATGATCTTGGCAGCAACACCGTGCTGTTCCGAGATAAGCTTGAGCAGGACCTTCATCAGGTCAACAGCGGCACCCGAACCTTCCGGCTGGTTCTTGCCCTTTGGCACTTCGGGCAGTTCCGTCGCCGCGATCTCCGAGACCTCATGCATCAATTGTAAAAGATCCTGGCCCGTTTTCGAGCGCTCGTAGCCCTTGGAAATGGACCGCAAGGCGGTCAGGGCTTCCGGCGTCTGTGGCTGATGCACGGCCAGTTCGAAAATGGCTTCGTCCTTGAGGATGCGGTTGCGCGGTACATCACGGCTCTGAGCTTCGGATTCCCGCCATGCAGCCAGCATTTTCAGCGCGGCAAATTCACGGGGCTTGCGAATGCGCAGCTTCATGCGCTTCCAGGCATCGACCGGCGCGGTGTAATAGGTGTCAGGCGAGGTCAGGATTTCCATCTCTTCCTGCACCCATTCGCAGCGGTTCTGTTCTTCCAGATTGTCGCTGAGAGCGTGGTAGACATCGCGCAGATGCGTGACATCGGCAAGCGCATACGTCAGCTGCTTTTCGGTCAGTGGACGGCGCGACCAGTCGGTATAGCGATGGGACTTGTCGATGCGGTGGCCCGTAAGACGCTGGACGAGCTGGTCGTAGGAAATGGAGTCACCAAAGCCGCACACCATGGCTGCCACTTGCGTGTCAAACATGGGAGAGGGGATCAACTTGCCCAGATGGTAGATGATTTCGATGTCCTGACGGCCTGCATGGAAAACCTTGATCACGCTCTCGTCAGCCATCAACGCGAAGAAGGGCGCGAGGTCGAGGCCTTCAGCCATCGGGTCAACGAGAAAGGCGTCATCCGGTACAGCCATCTGGATGAGGCAAAGTTTTGGCCAATAGGTCGTTTCGCGCAGAAACTCGGTGTCAACAGTGACGTAAGGGTGTTTCGCGCATTTTGTGCAAGCGTCTGCCAATTCGGCAGTAGTTGTTATCGTCTTCATCGGGTCCGCTTATATCGAACAATTCTTGTTTTGTCGCCGACTCTTTGTTTCTCAGGGCCAACAGTGGGGATTATTGCAATGTGTTGAGAGAAAATGCCACCTCAATTGTATGATTTTACAAATTTCCTCAAATATGCCTGCATCGTCAATCTTTTGTTGCATAGCTTTTCGGAGAGCTTTTGTTTAACGGGCTTCCGTGATTTACTTTTTTGTGATGCCTCTGGCTATCGCTCCCTGCCTGTTATTGTTTACGTCGGAATGCTCCATGGAAATAAGAAAAGAGACGGCCGCCGATTTTGAGGCGATCATGAATGTGACTCTGGCTGCAGCCAAATTGCATCAGGTTGGCAAGCTTGGCGGCTATCATACGCTCAATGAAATGCGCAAGTCGGGCATGTTGGCCCTGTCGCTGGTTGCCGAGATCGATGGCACCATTGTCGGACACGCCGCATTTTTCCCGCTGCGTGTCACGGCGGGCGACAAGGGGTGGTATGCGCTCGGTCCCATTTCGGTTCTGCCTGAATGCCAGAGTCAGGGGATTCGCAAGGCGCTGATTGCCGAGGGTCTCGAAATCCTGCGGTCGATGCATGGCCGGGGCGTGGCGATTGTCGGGGATCCCGACTATTTCAGGCCGCTTGGTTTCCTCAATGCTCCGCAGCTGGCCGCCAGACAGGCCGATGCGGACGGCATCATGGTGATGCCGTTTGACAACAGGATGCCTTATGGCCGGTTTGAATTCCCTGAAGCCTTCATGAGCGTCCAGTAGAGATTGATCCTGAGGGCGAAGGCGCGGCTTTCCCTTCTGAAATCCAGTTTCTTTCGGAAAAGCCGGACTTTTTCGCGGTTTGGCTTGACACCCTGCCCAAGCCGTTGCAGGGTCCGGGCAGATTTTTGCATAGGGCGTAGGTTCTGCGCCCTTTTTGCGTTGAAACCGATAGAATTGCGCTCTATTAAAGGCGGGTCGATTTATCGGTAGAAGTTCAATTCGAGATGCGGGCGTTCCCGTTTGATGCAAATGGCAAGCTGGCATCTCAAGCATCAGGGTTTATTCATGCATCCTTATCGCAGCCATACCTGTGGCGATCTCCGTGATAGCCATGTGGGCGAAAATGTTCGTCTGTCCGGTTGGGTACATCGTGTACGCGACCATGGCGGTCTTCTTTTCATCGATTTGCGCGACCAGTATGGTCTCACCCAGGTCGTGGCCGATCCGGATTCTCCAGCTTTCTCCGACGCTGAAAAAGTGCGTGGCGAGTGGTGTGTCAGGGTCGAAGGCGAGGTCAAGGCTCGTTCGGAAGACACCATCAACGAGACGCTGCCGACCGGCAAGATCGAGATCTTCATCTCCAAGCTTGACGTTCTGGGCGCTTCCAGAGAGCTGCCTCTTCCGGTCTTTGGTGAGCCGGACTATCCGGAAGACACGCGCCTCAAATACCGCTTCCTCGACTTGCGCCGCGAGACCTTGCACGCAAACATCCTGAAGCGCTCTGCCATCATCGCTTCGGCACGCCGTCGCATGAACGCTATCGGCTTCAACGAATTCCAGACGCCAATCCTGACGGCTTCCTCTCCGGAAGGCGCTCGTGACTTCCTGGTGCCTTCGCGCATTCATCCGGGCAAATTCTACGCCCTGCCGCAGGCTCCGCAGCAGTTCAAGCAGCTGCTGATGATGTCCGGCTTCGACAAGTATTTCCAGATCGCACCATGCTTCCGTGATGAAGACCCGCGCGCAGACCGTCTGCCGGGCGAGTTCTATCAGCTCGATATGGAAATGAGCTTTGTCGAGCAGGAAGACATTCTGAATACCATGGAACCGGTCATTCGCGGCCTGTTCGAGGAATTTGCCGAAGGCAAGCCTGTGACCCAGGAATTCCCGCGCATTCCTTACAAGGAAGCGCTGCGCAAATATGGCTCCGACAAGCCTGATCTGCGTATTCCGATCGTCATGGAAGAAGTGTCCGACCACTTCCGCGGCTCGGGCTTCAAGATTTTTGCACGCATGCTCGAAGAGGGCAGCAATGAAGTCTGGGGTATTCCGGCCAAGACCGGTGGTGCCCGTACCTTCTGCGACCGCATGAACAGCTGGGCCCAGAGCGAAGGGCAGGCTGGCCTTGGTTACATCTTCTGGCGCAAGGGCGAAGATGGATCTCTGGAAGGGGCTGGTCCTCTTGCCAAGAACATCGGGCCGGAACGCACCGACGCCATCCGAACCCAGCTCGGGCTGGATGCCGGTGACGCCTGCTTCTTTGTTGCTGGTGATCCGAAGAAGTTCTACGACTTTGCCGGTCGTGCCCGTAACCGGGTGGGTGAAGAGCTCAACCTCATCGACCGTGATCGCTTCGATCTGTGCTGGATCGTCGACTTCCCGATGTACGAGTGGAACGAAGACGAAGAGAAGGTGGACTTCTGCCACAACCCGTTCTCCATGCCGAAAGGCGCGCTGGAAGGGCTGGAAAACACCGATCCGCTTGAACTGGACGCCTATCAGTATGACGTGGTCTGCAACGGCTATGAAATCGGTTCTGGCGCCATTCGTAACCACAGCATCGAAGTCATGAAGAAGGCCTTCGAAATTGCCGGTTACAGCGAAGACGTTCTGCAGGAACGCTTCGGCGGCATGTATCGCGCGTTCCAGTATGGCGCTCCTCCGCATGGTGGCATGGCTGCTGGCATGGACCGCATCATCATGCTGCTCTGCGGCACGCCGAACCTGCGCGAAATCTCGCTGTTCCCGATGAACCAGCAGGCTCAGGATCTGTTGATGGGTGCTCCGAGCAACGCCACCAACCAGCAGCTTCGCGAATTGCATCTGCGTCTTAATCTTCCAGAATAAGAAACGTTTGCAAGGTAATGAATTTGATGAAAAAGGCGGCTTTAAAAGCCGCCTTTTTCTTTGTCTGTTGCAATGTCCTGATTAACGGATTTTCTGTTAATCGTCGTTGGCAATTACACCGATCGCCAGAATATAGGGGATCTGCTGGGGCGCCGTTGCGGCGAGGCCGAGAAGCTGGGCCAGAGGCACTGGACTGGATGGACTCAGGCTTACTTTCAGGCTCTTCGGGTCGTTGAAGAAGCGCTCGACTTCCGCGCCGACAGAATCGGAGAATGCCGGTTCGGTGAACCCGCTGATCATAGCCTTGACCTGCATGCCGGCCATGCTCCTGATCTGGTCCGGCCCCATTCCCATGGCTCCGCCTGCGAGATTGATCAACTCGTCAAGTCCACCCAGATCCTTGAGGGTCAGGGCAGCGGGCAAAACGGTCCCCGTGGCCATGATGGCCTGCGCGGTTTCCGGTTTGTCCAGATAATCGCGCATGACGCCGCCGACGCCCATGTTGCCATAGAGCGCACCGATGCCGGGCAGTTCCAGATTGAGCGGATTGATCATGTAGGTTTGGCTTTCATCATCCCAGATGAGGCTCAGCTCTTCATTGACCGTGAGAGTGTCAAGGCCAAGCTGATCGAGGAATACACTGGCCAACGGATGTTTGATCAGGGCTTTCGAAATCTTCAAGTTATCGATTTTTGTCGAGATTTCGACCGGAATGGCCAGACTGGCACGGTCATAGCGGATGCTGGCGCCATTGGCACTCACCGCATTTCCCTCCTGGTCGGCATAATCGAGGTCGGACAGGGCAAGGGTCATTGCGTTCGGGGCAAGCTTGGCCACGTCACTGCCCTCCGGCTCCTTGTCTTCCATGATCGATTGCCACATGACGCGCTCGATGTCCTGATAGTCGGCAAACTCGAGATCATCGATGGCCAGACGCCCAAGCTTGAGGGTTATGGACGGCGGTCCGGCATAGGTCATACCCGAAATGGAGGATTCCTTGATGCCATAGCTGCTGACTCCGGCCTGTCTGATGGTGTCAAAGCTGAACTGCGCATTCTGGCCCACATACGGACCATCAGGTATCTTGATCTGGACATCGGTTCTGCCCAGCTCGGAAAGTCCAAGGGAGAAGCTCCGGAGGAGATCGAAGCCCGCTGTCATCAGCGCCTTCTGGTCCTCTTCGGACAGGTCGTCCGGGCTGATATCCTGAGCAATCATCTTGTCCAGCAGTGGCACGAGATAGGTAGCTGGCTGTTTGACAGTGATGTCCGACTGGACGGCGGGTCCGATCTTGACGTCGGCGAGATTGGGGATGGTCAAGTTGGCCCCGGCCATTTCAATCTTTTTCAGCGCGTCTCTGGTCCCTTCGATGGCGGGTGCGTTGGGGTCGATTGCGCTCCACAGGGCACCGATGTCATAGCCATCGTAACGGGTCTTGTCGATCGAGTAGGTAATGTGGACCGGTTGATCCTCCGTCTGATTTGCGGCAGGAGGAAGACTGCCCGTATCATCAATGATCATGTCCGTCTTCTGATTGGCAACTTCATAGCTGCCGATCCTGCCGTTGTGGACATCAGACACAGACATCGGGCCGGTTTCAGTTGTCTGGATCGGGGCCTGCGATCCGGCCATATACTGCTCGATGACCATCCCGTCGAGGGTGGTTTCATCGTAGCCTGATTGCATCAGCAACGGGCGCACATAGTCCAGTACGCTGCCGATCGGACGCGACGGCGCGATCTTGAATTCACCAAGGAACGGGGAATAGGCCGCTTTCATGGTAGCCTTGCCAAGCGATTGCAGTTCAATCCGCGTGTCGTCGGCCGTTCCCGGAGAATCAAACTCCATCGAGCCATTCATGGTGTCGATCGTGAGGGTGTCGTAGGCCCAGCCCTGTTCCTGTAGATGAAGACCGGTGTAGACCGCGGTGGGAATGGTGACTTCTGCGCTGATCTTCAGGTCGCTGCCGCCTTTTTCCGTTTTTGACATGCTGTCTTCACTGGCGCCATCTCCCGCCTTGCTGGCCATGGCCTTCTTTGGCATGGGCAGGGAGAATTCGGTCTTGTACAGGAGATTCTGTACGGTGAGGCTGCCGGATGCCTCATTGTAGTGAACGGAACCTGCCGTTACGGTCAGCAATCCGGACTGATTGAGGTCCTTCATGATTGCGTCCCAGGTCTTTTCGGCTTCGCTTTGTGCCTGTACGACAGCAGTCGAAACCAGAAGTATGCCCAGGGTCAGACATGAACGTTTCATATGGTTGGAGCCTCCCAAAACTGATGAGTATGCCTGTCAAATATTGGTATTGCTGTAAATTCAGGCCAAGGACCTGTCGAAACCTGCTCGTTTTGTTGCAGGTTCGAGACTGATCCCGTGTTGAACCTGACGGCATTATAGTCGAAATCTACTATATAGTAGTTTTTACCAGTATTCAGTTGGTATTCTGCCTATTTGCAGGCGCTTTGCAACCGCGCTGCTGTAGCAATTCCATCAAAGAATTGTGGTTGGGCATCAAGGCAAGAATATGGTTAATCATATGTTAGCGGTCCCTCGTTACTCTTTTCAAAGACTAACGGGAATCTGACCTTGAAAAATCAATTTCGCTCCATAATCCTGCTGTTTCTTGGCGTGGTTCTCGGCGTGCTGCCTCTGTTTGCCGCCCATATCGCCATGCGGGATTACGTCAAGACGCGGGGTGAGAGTTTCCTTGATCAGACGGCCCAGCGAACGCTCATGCGCGCAGAAGATTTCGTGCAGGACGCTGTCGATGTTCTTTCTGCCCTGCCACACTATCGGGTGCCTGTCTGTGACGATGCATTGAGAGAGAGCTTTCGTGTCATGATGATGCGCCATCCGGCGATCCATGACGTCGGACTGCTCTACAATGGCGAATATATGTATTGCTCTTCCATGAAGGGAAGTACGCATTTTGGTGCGGCATCTGAAGCTTCTCCCGGAGGTGTGCCTCATCTCAGCTTCCGTGCGGTGCAGGATAATCTGACGGAAAAAAACGGGTTGCTGGTGGAGTGGACTGTTGCAAGGTTTGTTTCCATCGGAGCTTTCATTCGAGTGGACAGTCTTGGTGAACAGTCCATGCAGACCGATCTGGCCAACTCCTATCGTCTATCGCTCAAACTCGATAGCGGGGATGTCGTTACCAGCAGTACGCCGGAAAGCCGATTGCAGCAGAGAGCACCTTTCTACCAGTTCACGCCATCGGAAGAGTGGACGCGGGATTTGATCGAACGAGAGGTCAATTCGAGCCGTTATCCGCTGGTTGTTTCGGTCGCGATCCCGTTTCACGCGGTTTGGGAGTCCTATGGTGGGGTGATCAACGTGATTGATGCGTTCGGCATTTTTACCGGCGTGCTGATCATGTTTCTGTTCGTGCGCATGGCCTTACGGAAACCCGACCCCTATGTCAGTCTTGAAAAGGCGATCCGTCGCAAGGAATTCGTGCCCTACTACCAGCCGATTCTTGACATTCAGAGCGGGCGCCTGGCTGGTTGTGAGGTGCTGGTTCGCTGGCGCAAGCCCGATGGCACGGTCGTCTCGCCCGGCCATTTCATTGACATGGCCGAATCTACTGGTCTGGCGTTGCCGATGACCGCGCTGCTGATGGAGCAGGTGGCCAAGGATCTGTCTGAGAGCTATGCCGACCATCCTGACCTGAAGGTTGCCATCAATCTGTTCAACCGGCATTTCGATGATCTGGCAATTGTCAGGGAGGCAGAGCAGGTTTTCGGCAATTCCGGCGTCCGGTTCAGTCAGCTTGTGTTCGAGGTCACAGAACGTCTGCCGCTCGAGAATCTCGATCGCGCCAGAGCCATCATTGTGCGCATGCAGGAACTGGGCATTCGCGTGGCGCTGGATGATGCCGGTACTGGCCATGGCGGCTTTGCCTATCTGCAGAAGCTGGGAATGGACATTATCAAGATCGACAAGCTGTTTGTCGACACCATCACTGCTGACAGCAAACATGTTCCGATCATCGATTCTCTCAGCCAGATGGCGAAGGGCATGAACATGGTGGTGGTTGCCGAGGGCGTGGAAACGGACGAGCAACTGGACTATCTGCGCCGGTCCGGCATTGATGAGGCGCAGGGATTTCTTTTCTCGCCAGCTTTGCCGGCCTCGGCCTATCTGCAACTGGTTGATGCTCTGGGTGGGATGCGCCGCCAAAAAGCCATCAAGGATGGTCTGGAGACGTCCAGGACGGACCTTGCTTCCTGAGCGCTTCAAGTTGCGTCATGCTGGCGGATTCTGTCTTTAAAACCGAGCGCGCTCACCCGTCTTCCTTCGCGCGGGGTTGCGTCTGTTACCCGCTGGTCCGGGCATCTGCGGAAAGACCGGCAATTCACGATGAAATTTTGAAAAATCAACAGAATTTTCACTGATTTATGGTCAGATTGGCTCGATTTACCTTGGCGAGGCGACATGATCAGAAATGCCAGAAAAATGGCCGGATACACGCTATTGGCGGCTGCTGTGGCGGGGATGCTTACCACAGGTATGCAATATGTCATGCGCTGGCAGGCCGAGAAGGATATCAAGGCCGATCTGACCATTTCTGCCGATCTGATGCTTGAGCGTGTGGATAAGGCAACGGAAGCTGCCATCAACGTGCTCAACGAGCTGGCCAAGTCTCCCGGTCTGTCTTGCACCAGTGACCATCGCTATCGCTACAGCGAGGCGGCGCGCTCCACTGCATGGATCGACACCATCGGTCTGGTGGACAGGGCTGGAAATCTGGTGTGTACGGATCTGGGGCAGTCGGCCCGGCAAACCGGACTGCTGCCGGCCTATCAGTCCAATGGCCGGGACATCACCCTTTCTCTCTCGGCAGAGAGTGGCAAGGATGCCATCCCGTCGCTGCTTGTTGTCCGGCATGTCGCCAGTGGGCGGCGGCTCGTGGCGCGGGTGCCCGGTGAGCTGATCCGGCTGGATCCCGTGCGCAATGATCTCAGACGCTATCGCTATGCCATGCTGTCGCTGATCGGTGATAGTCACTGGTTCATTCTGGAGCCGGAAGAGTCGGGAGGCGAGATCATCGATCGAATTTCCGAGAGCTCCGAGTTTTTGCCGTTCGAAGTCCAGATGTCGGTTTCCGAGGCGGCCATTGCTGCTGTCACGCAGGAAAAACGGGATTTCATCAATCTGATCGGCGCGTTCATAGGCCTCATCCTGATGGGCATTGGCTGGCATTTCGGACGCTACCGCGCCACCGGGGCGGACATCATCCTGGATGCGCTCGAAAATGGCGAGATCGTGCCCTATATGCAGCCCATCATCCATCTGGATACTGGCGCCATCATGGGGTGTGAAGTGCTTGCTCGCTGGAACAAGCCCGACGGTAGTGTCGTTTCTCCGGGAGAATTCATTCCGCTGGCACAGAACTATCGGCTCACCCGTGAGGTGACCTGCCACATCATGCGGCAGAGCTGCAAGTTGCTCGACCCGGTGGTCATGGAAGGGCAAATCTTCAAGGTGGCCCTCAATCTGTTTTCACACCAGATGATCGATGATTCCATTGTCAGCGACATTGAGGACGTGTTCAAGGACAGCAAGTTGGGCTTCTCCAATCTGATTTTCGAAATATCGGATCGCGTTCCGATCCAGCAGATGGATGTGGCCATTGATGTCATCAGTCAGATCCGAGCTCTCGGTGCCGAGATTGCGCTTGATGATGTCGGCTCGGGGCATAGCGGGCTCTATAACCTGACATCGATCAGCGTCGATATCGTCAAACTCGACAAGCTGCTGATCGATGCGCTGGAAGGCGGCTTTGCCGGTCTTGAGCTGGTGCAGGGGCTGATTTCTTTGGCAGAACGGCTCAATATTGGTGTCATTGCGGAAGGGGTGGAAACCGAAGACCAGGTCATCCAGTTACGCAAGATGGGGGTCTCAGCCGCTCAGGGCTATCTGTTTGCGCCGCCGCTTCCCGGGGCTTCTTTCTGCGAGTTGATGAAAGTGGCAAGGCGCCGCAAGGATGAGGTCAGCAAGCCCCCCGAGGGATTGGAGCCCGGCTCAGATGCAGAAAAGGCAGCGTGATGCTGCCTTTTTTTATTTCCAACGAAATGAAGTTGACGTCCGGCGCTCCTACTGGAAAGCCGTCTCGGCAAAGCTGCGAAGCTTGCGTGAATGCAGCCGTTCAACGGGCATTTTGCGCAGGGTTTCCATGGCCTTGATGCCAATCTTGAGATGCTGCTGAACCTGTTGCGTGTAGAAGTCACTTGCCATTCCGGGCAGCTTCAGTTCTCCATGCAATGGTTTGTCCGAGACGCATAGCAGGGTGCCATAGGGCACGCGGAAGCGGAAGCCGTTGGCCGCGATGGTGGCCGATTCCATGTCGAGGCCGATGGCGCGGGACTGGGACAGACGTTCTACGGGCTCGCGATGGTCGCGCAATTCCCAGTTCCGGTTGTCGATACTGGCAACGGTTCCCGTGCGCATGATGCGCTTGAGTTCATAATTCTTGAGGCCGGTGATGTCGGCAACTGCATCTTCGAGGGCGACCTGGATTTCAGCAAGGGCCGGAATGGGAACCCATGTCGGCAAGTCGGCATCCAGTACGTGATCCTCGCGGACATAGCCGTGTGCCAGCACATAGTCGCCAAGGCGCTGGGTGTTGCGCAGACCGGCGCAGTGGCCCAGCATGAGCCAGGCGTGCGGGCGCAGTACCGCGATGTGGTCCGTAATGGTCTTGGCGTTTGAGGGTCCGACGCCGATATTGACCAGCGTGATGCCGTCGCGGTTCGGGCGTTTCAGATGGTATGCGGGCATCTGCGGCTGCCGGGCAGGGGCTTCGCCTTCGACCGGCTCGGTACTACCTGACGGAATGATCTGATTGCCAACTTCAACGAAGGCTTCATATTCGGTCGATCCCGAGGCCATCTGTTCCTTGGCCCAGTTCACGAACTCGTCGATATAGAACTGATAGTTGGTGAACAGGACAAAATTCTGGAAATGCTCCGGCTTTGTCGCGGTGTAATGCGCCAGCCGGTGCAGAGAATAGTCGATGCGTGGCCCGGTGAAGGGGGCGAGGGGCACGATATCATCCGGGCCGTAATGCTGTGTTCCGTTGACGATGGCATCATCGGTAATCGCCAGATCCGGTACGTCAAACACGTCGCGCAACGGGCGCGACCATGTTTCGGGCAATGCCCCTTCGACATTCATGCCATTTGGCCAGGCGAAATGGATGGGGATCGGGGTGTCGGACGGTCCGACTTCGATGGCCACATTGTGGTTGGACAGCAGCAGTTCGATCTGTTGCTTGAGATAATGGCTGAAGAGATCCGGCCGCGTGATGGTGGTTGTATAGGTACCGGGGCCGGGAACGTGACCGAAGGACAGGCGCGAGTCGATCTGTGCATGCGTATCGGTCGTCATGCGGATTTCAGGGTAAGTAGCGCGATAGCGTCCCGTGGAGGGAACATCATTGCGGGCTACACGCGTAAAGGCTTCTCTGAGGAATTCGGTATGGACTTCGTAAATATCCAGCAGCCGCTGGATCGCAGCCTCGGCGTCACGGAATGTTTCATGGCTGAAGCGATCCGGCGCGATCGTGGAAAAGGCTGTTTTCATTCTTTTCATTCTCCTTTTCCTCTGGCCTTTTCTGCTGTTTCGCCGAAAAGGTCAAGGAAAAATATGATCTGGGCAACAATAGAGGTGATTGTGTTGCAATTAAGTGTACGACAAAAAGATCCCGACCGATTTGCGCAGATTTTACCGTTGGTTACAGAAGATGCAGCAGGGGGGCGAAAATACGTATCTCTTTTCAGTTTTTTTACAAAGTGCTATTTATAGTAGGTTGAGTCATGATGTATTGCGCAGGTTTTTTCTGTCATCGTGGCCAATTTTCTGCCGTGCTGAAAGGGTTGTTCTTATGAAAAGACGCTTTTTGTTCGCCGGTGTTGGAACTCTTGTTTCTTGTGTCGGCTTGATAGTGCTATCCGGGCTGCCCGCTTCTGCAGCCTGTCTTGAAAATGGGGCTGGACGCACTCTTTATATTCTGATGCAGAGTGAGAATGGTGATATTGAACGCAACCTGCCGGTTGGTGATGTCATGTGTCTCAACGTCGAAGAACAGACCAAGGTTGACGCGAATATCCTGCCCTATGGCGGCGCGCGCTTTGGTTGCCGTTTCAAACTGAAAGGCAAGGAGCAGTTCGTCATCACCGAATTTCATACGATGAACAAGTGCAAGTTTCTCGAACTTGGCAGATAGCTCGCTTTGATTTCATCGGAAATGTATCAATTGTCGACCGTTCCTCCGGGTTGTATGCTTCTATATGCCTTCGGGCATAATGTTCTGTGCATCTCAAGGGAACGTCATGTCGATCGAATTTTTCATCACCTCTCTGTTTATCGTGATTACGCCCGGGACGGGCATGATCTATACGCTGCTGATTACCTTGCGGCGGGGTCTGCGCTTGGGGCTGCTGGCCGCGCTCGGGGGGACGCTCTCCATCCTTTCCCACATGACCGCCGCAGCGCTCGGGGTTGCTGCCTTGCTGCACGCTAGCGCCATGGCCTTCCAGTTGGTCAAGTTTGCCGGTGTCGCCTATCTGCTGTTCATGGCCTACCGGATGATGAAGGATAGGGAACAGTTCGACCCCGATCAGCTCAAAAGCGACGAGCCGCACAAGAAGACTGCGTTCGGGGTTATGCGGGACGGCATTCTTCTCAATCTGCTCAATCCGAAACTGTCGATTTTCTTTCTGGCGTTCCTGCCGCAGTTCATTGATATCAACACGACCAGCCCGTTGGGGGACATGGTTGCGTTAAGCGCCGTGTTCATGGCGATGACGTTCGTTGTGTTTGCGCTGGTGGCGGCTGCGGCGGCTTCGGTTAGGGACAAGCTGTTGTCGCAACCGCAGGTCATGACCTGGCTGAAACGCGGCTTCGCAGCAACATTCGTTGCGCTCGGGGCCAAGCTGGCTCTTACTCAGCGCTAGAAAACCTGCGCTTATCGTTTTGTTTCTTAAGAAATGAAATGGCATTCTTTCGTCAAAGCTGACGCAGGATGATGCCGGATGTCGAGCTTGAAATCAGTTCGCTGGCACCGATCCTGTCGTTCAATCTGGTCAAGGCGCTGACGTCCGGTACGGCGCAGCGCACGACCGCATCAATGTCGCCAGAGAGAGACGCCACTTCCTGTACGCCTTCCAGCCCCGATAGCCAGAGGAGCGCTTTTTCGCAGGGGCGAATGGCGATTTTTACAAACAGGACCGCCCGGATCAGACTGTCCGCAGATGGCGACAGCCTGGCATGATAGCCGGTGATCGTCCCGTTGGATTCCAGTCTGGAAATCCTGTCCTGTACGGCAGTGCGCGACAGGCCGATCTGTCGCCCGAGTTCAGCTGCGCTGATCCGGCCATCCCGTTCAAGAATTGCCATTATGCGCTTGTCCGTCTGATCCAACTGCATTTCCCTCGATTGGCAGGCGCATTCCGTCGGAACGCAAGTTTCCTGCTTTGCGCTTTGCTCTTATCATGCTCTCAGGATGGCACAAAGCCCCGATGGACAGAGGATGGCATATGAGAAAGTTTACTGCGAGCGCATTCACCGGAACGAGGGCGTGGGATGCCCTGGATATCGAACGCATTGAGGGTGCCACAGTGCGTCTTCACTGGACGGATGCGCCCTATCAATGGCACGTCAATGATGGCCCAGAGGTGTTTGTGGTTCTGGATGGTGTGGTCGACATGCATATTCGCCGGGACGGCGCCGAAGAGCTTCTGCGACTGAGGGCAGGGGATATTTTCCACGCCGAAGATGGGGACGAACATTTCGCCAGCCCGGATGGTCCGGCCCGGGTTCTCGTGATCGAGAAGGCCGGTAGCATATAGAGCTGAGACTTGTGTCTTGCTCTTCTTGTGTTCTTGGCTTCTCAGGTGGGGCTGACTGGCAGACAAGAGCGTTATGCTAGCCCGATTTTTCCGTTTTTCTGCCCATCTTTCCCAATTCATAGCGATATCACCACCTTCTGGTCAGGCCTGATCAGAAGGTTTTTTCGTATGCATTTCAATTTATTGGGTGCATTTGATCCCCGACACGCGCCTCCGTCACCATCGTCAAACTGTAATATTGTTTGACAATCTTTCAATTTGGCAATATGACATTTGTATCGCTCGATAGCGATCGAATTCATGGGAGTTTGGAGGAACAATATCATGAAGAAATTTTTGAGCTTGTCGGTGCGCCTGCTGGGGGCGACGGCCATGGCAGCCTGTCTGGGGGGAGCCGCCGAGGCTGCCAAGACATCCCTGACAATTGCCACAACGACAACGGCAGAATCCACGACGGGTGAACTCATCAAGCAGTTCGAGAACGACGTGCGCACCATGGGGAACGGGGAGATCGATGTCGAGATCTACTATTCCGGTTCGCTGGTCAAATCGTCCGAAACCTTTGATGCAGTGCGCAACGGCGTTGCCAGTTGTGACATGACCAACGGCAGCTACCAGACTGGCAAGAACCCTGCCTTCCAGTTTGTTGCCGACGTCATGGGCGGATATGACAACCCGCTTCAGTTCATGTCATGGATCTATTACGGCGGCGGCAAGCAGGCCATCAACGAATTGTATAACAGCTACAATATGCAATTCGTCGGGGCCTTCATGGGAGGACAGGAATCGCTGGTGTCCTCGCGTCCGCTGAATGGGGTGAAGGATCTGGAAGGTTTCAAGTTCCGTTCTCCTCCGGGTATGGAATCGGAAATTTTCGCTTCTCTTGGTGCCAAGCCGGTCGTCATGGACTTCAACGAGATCTTCACTGCGCTCGAAACCAAGATCATCGATGGTGCGGATGCTTCCACCCTGACCAACAACTATCGTCTGGGGTTGTATGATGTGGTCAAGGAGACCACCTATCCGGGCTTCCATTCCATGTCTGCCGACCATCTGGCCTGCAACAAGGATGTCTGGGATGCCATGCCGGAGGCGCATCGTCTCATTCTCGAGACTGCCATGCAGAAGCTTTCCATGAACCTGATGATGAAGACCCTCGTGCTGAACGGCGAGGCCGCAGCCAAGTCTCCTGAGGCTGGGGTGACGCTTCACAACTGGTCGGCCGAGGATCGCGCCACCTTCCGCGCTGCAGCCAAGGCTCGCTGGCTTGAGTGGGCCAAGAAGACCCCGGAAACCGACAAGCTCGTCAAGAGCCACATCGAGTTTCTTGATCGCATCGGTCTTGGGGGCAAGAAGTAACCGGTCGGCATTGGTTCTTTCGGCTGATGTCCCGACTTCAGGGGGATGTCAGCCGGTCTGGCTTGAACAGTGTTCTCATCTTGTCGATATTTGCAATGTTGTGGTCTAAAGGTAAGCATTGTATTGGTTCTCAACCGTCTGTTTCGGGTCCCGTTTGACTCGGGCCCGGTTGACGATCACCGAAAGATTGGCGAGGGAACATGTCCAAAGATATCAAGCAGAAATTGGCAATCAGTCCGGCAGCAGCGCCATTGCCACGCTATCGCGTTGTTGCGGATCAGATCGCCGAGCTTATTCGACAGGGTGCGCTCGAGCCAGGGCAGAAGATGCCACCGGATGTGGAGTTGGTGGAGCTGTTGCAAGTCAGCCGCCCCACCATTCGCGAGGCCATGATATCTCTGGAAATGATGGGATATGTGGAAACACGATTTGGATATGGAGCATTTGTTGCACAACGATTGCCGGCAAAAGGACTGGGACTGATCGACAACTGCAGTTTTTCCGAACTGGTCGAAGCCCGTTACTGGTTTGAAGCCGACATCGCTGCGGTTGCTGCCCTGACGATTTCCAAGGAGAAGCTCGCCGAGCTGCGGGACATTCTGGAAAGAATGAAAGAACCGGATCTGCCTGTTCAGGAACTGGACACCTATGATTTCGACTTTCACATGGGAATCGCGCAATCGACACAGAACAACATGTTCATTTCCATCATGGACCAGCTCTGGAGCGTTCGAGAACGCTTTCCGAACTGGGCTCGTATCCGGCGCCAGATTCTCGGGGCCAAGGAAAATATCGTGGCCGTGCAGAAGGAACATGAAGTCATTCTGGAGGCGCTTGAAGCGCGGGATCCTGCTGCCGCTCATAGAGCCATGCAGATCCATTGCAAGAGTTTCGGTGTTCCCTTCCTTGAGGAAGGGCTTGATGGGGTGAACGCATCCGACAAAGATGACATTGTCCTTACGATCATGAACCGCTTGCACTCTCTGGAAGACTTGAAAAAGGAGTGATCGCAGCCCCTGAAGAATGAAGTCTGGTCTTCATTCCTGCGACCGTCCGTCATCACCTGGCTGCGGGCCTTTCAAAGGACCGGCCTGTTGCCACATAGGAGGAATGTGAGATGGCAAATTCTCACAAGGACGTTGGAAAAAAGCGGTCGCCGATAGACAGTCTGTCGTCCCTCTTGGGACTTGTCAGCATGTGGGGCGTTCCCGTCGTTGTTTGCGTGATCTTCTACGAAGTCACCATGCGCTATGTCTTCGTCAGCCCCACCTTATGGGCCAACGAGTTGTCGCTGTGGATCTGTGGTGGCGTCTATCTGCTGGCCGGGGTCTATGCGATGCGCAAGCGGTCACACATCCGGATCACTATCATCTATGATATTGCACCACGCTGGCTGCAGCATGTCTTCGATCTCATCTCTGTCGCTCTGCTCGGCGTCTATGTCATGGCGCTCGTCTGGGGCAGCTACACCGATGCTGTCCGCAAGCTGATCTCTTGGGAAACCTTCGGTACGGCCTGGGATCCCCCCATCCCGGCAACGCTCAAACCGCTGCTGCTGATCAGCTTTGTGCTGATTGCCGTGCAGGCCATTTCCAACCTGATCATGGACTGGAAGGACGGGGAAAGCGAAAGCTGATCCGGCCCTTGGCACCCCAATTCATTCAACCAGAATTCTGAAGACCGTTTCCGGACTGTTTCTCTGCGCCTGATTGATGCGCTGAGGCAGTCGACGGGAGAGCTGTGTCTTCACATCAAAGGAGCCAGAGCTATGGACGCGGGTTTGATCTCGGCCGTATTGCTGATGGGAATGTTGTTTCTTCTCGCAATCGGTATGCCACTAGCATTTGCATCCGGTGTGCTCGCTGTCGCCGTCATGGCGATGAAATTCGGCGTGGGCATGCTTTTCAGTCACTTCGGCATGGGGCCTCTCAATATCCTGGCGCAGCGCATCTATGGTGTTCTGACCAATTATGCGCTGATTTCCGTGCCGCTCTTCATCTTCATGGCCCTGATGCTTGAACGATCCGGCATCGCCAGAGACATGTACAGCAGCCTCAACATGTGGCTATCGAGGACACGCGGCGGGATCGCCATCGTCACGTCGATCATGGCCATTGTCATGGCCGCGATGTCCGGCATCATCGGCGGCGAGGTGGTTCTGCTTGGTCTCATCGCCCTGCCTCAGATGCTGCGGCTAGGCTATAATCAGAGCCTTGCCATCGGCACGATCTGCGCCAGTGGTACGCTGGGAACGATGATCCCGCCGTCCATCGTGCTGATCATGTATGGGCTGGTGACGGAAACCTCTATCCACTCGCTGTTCAAGGCCGCCTTCTTTCCCGGTTTCATGCTGGGTGGCTTCTACATCGTCTATATCATCATCAGGACGCGGCTCAATCCATCGCTGGCACCGCTGCCGGAAATGGACGAGGACCAACTGGCCGGGCTTGAGAAAACCAAGTGTTTTGTGACCTTGCTTGGCTGGATGCTGGCAGTGTGGGGGCTGGGGCGTCTGGTTCATGGCGCTGCCATCGAGATCCAGAACGGCTTTGGCGGCCTGAGGCCCGAAGAATATTTGCCCTATAGCATGCAGGAGCATCTGGTCTCCCTTATCGCTCTGCTGATCGGGCTTGCTGGAACGAGGTTGGTATTCGGCCAGGCGATCATCGCCGAAACATGGCGGATGTCGAAAGGTCTTGTCGCGCCCTTCATCATCGTCGGCGTCGTACTGGGCTCCATTTATGGTGGCATCACCGGCATCACCGAAGCCGCTGGCATGGGCTCGATCATCGTTCTGCTGATCGTGGCCATCCGCAAGGAGTTGAATTTCAGCCTCATCAGGCAGGCGGCGAGCCAGACCTTCATCTCGACCGGTTCCATCCTGTCGATCACCATGGGTGCCACCGCTCTGGCAGGGGCCTACACCATGGCTGGCGGGCCGACCTATATTGCCAATCTCATCATTGGTGCAGACATGCCGACCTACGGTGTGCTGCTCATCATGATGGTGATCTTCCTGTTCCTCGGAGCCTTCATGGATTGGGTCGGTATCGTGCTGCTGGTCATGCCGGTATTCCTGCCGATCGTCGTGGAGCTGCCGCGCGCCGAACTTGGTCTGCTTGGGCCGATGGCGGATCAGGCGGCCATGGTGCCGATCTGGTTCGGTGTGGTCTTCACGGTGGCCATGCAGGTGGCCTTCCTTTCGCCGCCGTTCGGACCGGCAGCCTTCTTCCTGAAGTCCGTTGCGCCGCCGCACATCACCTTGCCCGACATTTTCAAGGGCTTCATCCCCTTCATCGGCATCCAGATCCTGGTTCTGCTGCTGGTGCTCTTCTTCCCTGAGCTGACAATGCTCTTCCACTGATCCTTACGAACAATCGGACCGGCTCGATACTGAACCGGTCTGGCCTCCGGCCGCCATCGCGGCGCAGGTCTCTCAACATCAATGAGGTTTAAAATGGCAACCAGAATTACAAATGTCGTTGTACGCGACATCCGCTTCCCAACGTCGCGCAATCTCGATGGCTCGGACGCCATGAATGCGATTTCCGACTACTCGGCCACCTATGTAACGCTGCAGACCGACAGCGGCCTTGAAGGCTGCGGGCTGACCTTCACCATCGGCCGTGGCAATGATCTGTGCGTCGTCGCTGCCCGAGAGCTGGCAGAAATGTTCGTTATCGGTCAGACGCTTGAGGACATCACGGCCAATTTCGGTGCCTTCTGGCACAAGTTGGTGGCCGGTGACTGCCAGCTGCGTTGGGTTGGTCCGGAAAAGGGGCTGGTACATCTGGCAACAGCTGCGCTCGTCAACGCACTTTGGGACATGTGGGCCAAGTCGCAGGGCAAGCCGGTCTGGAAAATGCTGGTCGACATGAGTCCGGAAGAGTTGGTGCGCTGCGTCGACTTTACCTATATCTCAGACGTCCTTACTCCCTATCAAGCCATCGGCCTTCTGCGCAAGGCACAGCCGGGCAAGGCTGCCCGCGAAGCAGAGATGCTGGAGAAGGGCTTCCCGGGATACACCACCGCCGCTGGCTGGCTGGGCTATTCGGAAGAGAAGATGCGCCGTCTTGCCCGGGAAGCTGTGGCGGATGGCTGGACCCATCTCAAGCAGAAGATCGGTGCCGACATTGATCAGGACGTTCGCCGCGCCCAGATCCTGCGTGAGGAACTGGGCTGGGACCGTCAACTGATGATGGATGCCAACCAGAACTGGGATGTGGATCAGGCTGTCGAGAACATGCGCCGTCTGGCCGAATTCAATCCGCTGTGGATCGAGGAACCGACGAGCCCGGATGATGTTCAGGGCCATCGGGCCATCAAGGATCGCATCAGCCCAATCGGGATCGCCACTGGTGAGCACGCCCACAACCGCGTGATGTTCAAGCAGTTCTTCCAGGCTGGGGCCATGGATTTCTGTCAGCTTGATCCGGCACGTCTTGGTGGCGTCAACGAAGTGCTGGCCGTTTTGCTGATGGCCGCAAAATTCGGTGTGCCGGTCTGTCCGCATGGCGGCGGGGTAGGGCTCTGCCAGTATTCCCTCAACATCGTGCTGTTCGACTATATCGCGGTGACCGGTTCGCTGGAAAACCGGGTGCTCGAATATGTCGATCATCTGCATGAGAATTTCGAAGAGCCGCTGACCGTCACGCGTGGCCGCTACTATCCGAACCCGCTTCCCGGCTATGGTGCGACGATGAAGCTGGCGTCGCTGGATCGCTTTGAATACCCGATCGGTGCTGAATGGGCTGAAGACGCCAAATAGCCAGATCGTCTGGGACATGGTGGCGGGGCAGGGTCTGAAGAGTTTTCGGCCCTGTCGCCACCAATCCGGTTCCCTCCCCGGAGCGTCAGTGTATCGGAGGACAGATCTTCGGATCCGGTCACAATGATACACTGACCGCTCGGTGTAGGCGGGACCAGGAGAGCAATTCCGGATCAATCCATAGAAAAGCCGCCGACCTTTCAAAGGTCGGCGGCTTTTCTGTTTCTGCTTCTGGCTGCCAAGGTCTGACGCCAGCCCATAGGGAGCGTCAGAGCCTCGGATCCTGTGATCAGGAGCAACCGGATGTGGAGCCACAGGTATCGCACTTGAGGCAGGTGCCGTTGCGGACCATGGTGAAGTTGCCGCATTCCCCGCAGCTTTCGCCTTCGTAGCCCTTCATGCGCGCCAGTGCGATCTGGTCAGCCTTGGTTTCCACCTTGCCAACAGCAGGAGCTGTGCTTGGCTTAACCTGACTATCACGCTTCAACATTGTTGCGGTTGCCGTCGGGATGGCAGCCTTCACCACCGGGGTTGCCGGAGCGACATGGCTGTGATCGCCATGATCGTGGTCATGATCGTGATCATGGTCGTGATCGTGGGCGTGCAGACGGGCATATTCCTTGCCATCCACCAGCTTGAAGCGCTCGGTCTTGCCGCGCAGCAGGCCCTTGGAGATTGGCACCGGAACCTTGCCTTCGGCGCTGCCCTTGCCCGTCGAGGTCGTTGCGATGTCGTCCGGGTTGACATGGGCGAGATCATGGCGATCCAGATAGGAAACGGCCAGCTCCCTGAAAATATAGTCAAGGATGGAGGTGGCGTTCTTGATGGCGGAGTTGCCCTGAACCATGCCAGCCGGCTCGAACCGGGTGAAGGTGAAGGCATCAACATATTCATCAAGCGGCACGCCATACTGCAGGCCGAGGGAAATCGCGATGGCGAAGTTGTTCATCAAGCTGCGGAAAGCGGCGCCTTCCTTGTGCATGTCGATGAAGATTTCGCCGATCTGGCCATCATCATATTCACCGGTCCGCAGATAGACCTTGTGGCCGCCAACCGTTGCCTTCTGGGTGTAACCCTTGCGGCGATCCGGCAGTTTCAGGCGCTCACGGACACGGTGTTCGACGACGCGCTCGACGACGCGTTCGACAATCTTCTCGGTGACCAGTGTGGCACGTTCCGGCATCGGAGCGGCGGCAAGGGCCTCAACGGCATCCTCGGCATCGCTGTCGTCGTCTTCCAGCAGCTGGCTGTTGAGCGGCTGGCTGAGCTTGGAGCCGTCACGATAGAGAGCGTTGGCCTTGAGGGCCAGCTTCCACGACAACATGTAGGCATCCTTGCAGTCATCGACCGAGGCGTCGTTCGGCATGTTGATCGTCTTGGAGATCGCACCGGTGATGAATGGCTGAGACGCGGCCATCATGCGGATGTGGCTTTCAACCGAGAGATAGCGCTTGCCGATACGACCGCACGGGTTGGCACAATCGAAGACCGGCAGATGCTCTGCCTTCAGGTGCGGGGCGCCTTCCAGCGTCATGGCACCGCAGACATGGATGTTGGCGACGTCGATTTCTTCCTTGCTGAAGCCGAGGAAGGCCAGCATGTCGAAATGCGGATCGTTCAGCTGGTCGTCATCAAGGCCGAGGGTTTCCTTGCAGAAATCTTCTCCAAGGGTCCACTTGTTGAAGGCGAACTTGATGTCGAAGGCGCTCTTGAGACCGGATTCGATGGTGTCCAGTTTCTCGTCGGTCAGACCCTTGCCCTTCAGCGCGTTGTGGCTGATGGCGTTGCAGTTCTTCAGCGTGCCGTGGCCGACAGCATAGGTTTCGATGTCCTTGATCTGCTGCTCGGAATAGCCAAGCTTCTTGAGGGCGTTGGGAACCGTGCGGTTGATGATCTTGAAGTAGCCGCCACCGGCCAGCTTCTTGAACTTGACAAGAGCAAAGTCCGGCTCGATGCCGGTGGTGTCGCAGTCCATGACCAGACCGATGGTGCCGGTCGGGGCAACAACGGTGGTCTGCGCGTTGCGATAGCCATACTGCTGGCCAAGTTCGAGCGCCTTGTCCCAAGCCGCAACGGCGTGGTTGATCAGCGCCTTGTCGTTGCAGCTGTCGTGGTCGAGCGGCACAGGATTGATGTCGAGGCCTTCGTAGCCGTCCGCGTTGCCATAGGCGGCATTGCGGTGGTTGCGAATGACGCGCAGCATCTGCGCAGAGTTGGCTTCATAGCGTTCGAAAGCGCCGAGTTCCTTGGCCATTTCGGCCGACGTGGCATAGGACGTGCCGGTCATCAGGGCTGAGATGGCAGCACAGATGGCGCGGCCTTCCTTGCTGTCATAAGGGATGCCGGAGGTCATCAGCAGGCCGCCGATGTTGGCATAGCCCAGACCGAGGGTACGGTAGAGATAGGAACGCTCTGCGATTTCCGGTGACGGGAACTGGGCCATCAGCACGGAGATTTCCAGTACCATTGTCCAAAGGCGTACGGTGTGCTCGAATTCCTCGACTGCAAAGTTGCCGTCAGCCTGAAGGAACTGCAGCAGGTTGATAGAGGCAAGGTTGCAGGCCGTGTTGTCCAGGAACATGTATTCCGAGCACGGGTTGGACGCGATGATCTCGCCATCGGCAAGACAGGTGTGCCAATCGTTGATGGTGGTGTGGAACTGAAGGCCCGGATCAGCAGAGGCCCATGCGGCATAACCGATCTGTTCCCACAGGTCGCGGGCCTTGACGGTCTTGCGGATGTCGCCCTTGATGCGGCCGATCAGGTTCCAGTCGCGGTCTTCCTTGACGGCGTTGAGGAAGTCGTCGGTGATGCGGACCGAGTTGTTGGAGTTCTGCCCTGCAACCGTCAGATAGGCGGCGCTGTCCCAGTCGGTGTTGTAGGTGTCGAACTGGATGTCCTTGTAGCCCTGTTTGGCGAACTGGATGACGCGACGGATGTAGTTTTCCGGCACCTGCATTTTCTTGGCAGCGCGGATTTCGCGCTTCAGGGCAGGGTTTTTCTGCGGATCGAAGCATTCGTCATTGGAGCCCTGACAGTTGACGCAGGCCTTCATGATTGCCTTGAGGTGCTTGGCGACGATCTTGGAGCCGGTCACAAGGGCGGCTACCTTCTCTTCTTCCTTCACCTTCCAGTTGATGTAGGCCTCGATATCCGGATGGTCGATGTCGACGACAACCATCTTGGCCGCGCGGCGGGTTGTGCCGCCGGACTTGATCGCGCCAGCAGCACGGTCGCCGATTTTCAGGAAGGACATCAGGCCGGAAGACTTGCCACCGCCGGAAAGCGGTTCGCCTTCAGAACGCAGCGACGAGAAGTTGGTGCCGGTGCCGGAGCCGTATTTGAACAGACGGGCTTCACGCACCCAAAGATCCATGATGCCGCCTTCGTTGACCAGATCATCGGAGATGGACTGGATGAAGCAGGCATGCGGCTGCGGATGTTCGTAGGCCGAGGCAGAGCGCGTCAGGCGGCCGGTTTCGAAATCGACATAATGGTGACCCTGGCTCGGGCCGTCGATGCCATAGGCCCAATGCAGGCCGGTGTTGAACCACTGCGGAGAGTTCGGGGCGACGCGCTGGGTGCAGAGCATGTAGCGCAGTTCGTCATAGAAGGCGCGGGCGTCAGCGTCGGTGTCGAAATAGCCACCTTTCCAGCCCCAATAGGTCCATGTGCCGGCGAGACGGTCAAATACCTGCTGGGAGGACATTTCCGGCCCAAAGCGTTCCTCTTCCGGCAGAGCGGCCAATGCTTCTTCGTCCGCGACGGAGCGCCACAGCCAGGAAGGAACGGAATTTTCTTCAACGCGTTTCAGTGCGGCAGGGATACCGGCCTTGCGGAAATATTTCTGGGCGAGAATATCGGCCGCTACCTGAGACCAGGCTGCTGGCACATCGATATTTTCCAGACGAAAGACGATAGACCCGTCGGGGTTGCGAATTTCACTAGTAGCCTTACGAAACTCGATGGAATCGTATGCTGATTTTCCTTCAGTGGTATAGCGCCGCTCTACACGCATCTTTTATAACCCCTTCGCAAAGGTAGTGCTGGTCTCTCGCTGTGAGATCAGCCGGTGGTTGGTGCAAGACATCGGAATTCCTGGCCTCGGAACGGCCGAAATCCTGCCGGAGTTTTGAGTCTGCCCCACGAGCGAATCGTGGCACAATGAACTTGTCTTGCAGACACCAGTAGATCGAGGATAGGTTAACAAAATCTATATGTGGTGTCTACGTCGCGAGGATGGGGCCTATATGTTGTGTCTCTCTATTTTCCCTTCCAGATTTTAGCGCACAAAATTGCGTGACCAGAAATCTTCAACAAACACAGCGCTAGCCGCTGCTCGTGTCAGATTTTGATCATGCTACTGTACGAAAATGTTGGAACAGGAAGTCTGGAGTTTTGAACCAGAGACGCCGCTGCCTCGACAAAACGGATTATGGATTCTCGAGCGAGTGAACGCAAGAAGGGCTATCGCTTGTGTCTGAAGATTTTCTGTCAATCTATATATAGTGTTTTTTGTGTCCCGATCAGGAACGGGAAAAATCTGCGCCTCACATGGTGGAGCAGTGGGGAAATTAACTTTTTCGGGCGCTTTAACAAAACTGTTAAAATTGAAGTCAAATGCGACAAGCGATCTTGAACGCGAATTAATGGCTCTGTGTCATTCTTCCCGCCGGACAAATAAAAAAAGACCATAAAACAGCAGGTTGGACGGATCTATGGAGCATCATGCCGCATATGGGCTGAGTATCGAATCGTTGGACATCGTGATCGTTGATGACTCCAAATCGGTGCTAACGATGATTCGATCAATGATATCCTCGATGAAGGTTGCTCGGGTGCGTTCCTATGATCGCGGGGATGCCGCCTTGCATGCCATCATGCATGAGCCACCAAATGTGATCATCACGGATCTCAACATGGCGCCGATGTCCGGCCTGCAGTTGCTCAGCCTCATTCGTCGCGGCACCATGGAGCCGCTAAGCTTCATTCCCGTCATCGTGATCACCGCCTATGCGACAGAGCAGCGTGTGGCCAAACTGTTTGAAACCGGGGCACATCATGTGCTGGCCAAACCCATGTCATCGGCCGCCCTGCAACAACGGCTGCGGTCCCTGTGCAGCGACAAGCGTCTGATGCGTCTTGATGGCGATCGTTATGTGATCGACGGCATGCATGAGGTGCTGGAAGAGAAACGCTCACGGCTGCGGTCGCTGGAGAAGGCGCGGCAGTTCCATGAACAGACCTTGCCGGACGCCAAGAAACAGCAGCGGGCGGCCGATCGTATCATGCACAACCCACTAGAACTTGAGAGCGATGCCGACAAGCCACACAGCCAAAGCTCGTCCGGCTGGCGTGGCAGCAGTCTGAGCCGGAAGGATTCGTCCGGTACGGGAACCAGCACACGACCGTCGCGCTCACCGCGCTATGCCAGCGTTGGACGTGGTCGCCGATAGGTCCAGCCTTCCTGCCAGGCGTTTGTCTTGGGTGATCCATTCGTCGGATTTTTTGCCCGTTTCTCTGGACATCCGCGTAAATATGTAGTCATAGTGTCTCGCGTTTGAATTGCTGACATGTGGGACGTCATGAAGAAATTTCTGCTCTTGCTGTTCACCTGGTGGGGGAACACCACATTCGGAACCTGGCTACACACCAAACGGTTCGGAGAGTTCGTCGGCAAGGACGAATTCGGAAATAGCTATTACAAGCAAAAGGTTCCGAAAAACGCGAGTTACGCCGACGTCCGCAGGGGCGAGCGCCGCTGGGTGGTCTATGCCGACCCGTCAGAAGCCAGCCGCATTCCTGCCGGATGGCATGGCTGGATGCACTATCGTACCGATGTGGCACCCAGTCAGGACGAGGCGCCGCATTGGCCGTGGGAGCGGGCGCATCAGCCCAACATGACCGGCACCGCGCGTGCCTATCGCCCGGCCGGGTCATTGCTTTCGTCACAAAAGCCCGCCGAATCGCATCCCGACTATGAAGCGTGGACGCCCTGAACCCGGTTTTTGCCTCCATTGGTGCGGTTTGGCAAAGTCCGTCAAACTATTGACTTTTTTGCTGCATAACACCGTCTGATGCCTGTTCCGCCAACGCAAGACGGGGGAATCGGCAAATCAGCCTTGCCTTTGGCCCTGAAACAGGGCTAGGAACGGGTTGGTTGTGCGATTTTCGTGGTCTGATTATTGTGTTTTCCGGTGGTGAGCGTGCTGCCGCAGGCGCAAAGAGGCGCAGATGTCTTGATGGGCAAGTGGTTTGTCCCGGACCCAGTTTAATGATTGAAGGGCTGTTGAGTGGCCAGTGCCCTGGTGGTGCCGGTGACATGCTTTCCGCCTGATAGCCGGAGAAACTGATGAATTTTTTGGTGGGCTGCAAATGGGGCTGGATGCCGGGACGACTGACACTCGCTTCTCTGTTTTCTGTTGTGTGTTTGCTATCCTTTCAGGCTGCCGCACAGGAGGTTGCCAATCCGGTTGCCACCTTCGCTGGCCTGGATAAGATCACAGCCCGGATGATCCAGTTCGACGTCTATATCGACGAGACCGTTCAATTCGGCTCGCTGCAGGTGACGCCGCGGGTTTGCTATACGCGCCCTGAAACGGAACGTCAGGAAGAGACGGCATTTGTCGAGGTGGACGAGATCACTCTTGAGCGCAAGGTGCGCAGGATCTTTACCGGCTGGATGTTCGCTTCCAGCCCGGGCATGAATGCCGTGGAGCATCCGGTCTATGACGTCTGGCTGGTTGGTTGCAAGCGGGAGACCGAAGTGCCCAAGCCGAACTAGACTTTGGCACACTTCCAAGAGGCAAGCCTCAGCGAGAGGCCCGAAAGAAAAGCCGGATCATGTCCGGCTTTTTGCGCTTTTGGGGCTTGTGGTTGGATGCGTGCAGTTCCGCCAGCACCGTCATTGCTTGTCGATGGCGTAGAAATCCGCCGAGGAGCGCATCGCGTGATCCAGCAGGGCATGATATTCCACCTTTGGAATTTCGATCGTGCCGAACTGCTTGAGATGATCGGTGATGAACTGGGTGTCGAGAAGGGTGTAGCCGCCGGCGATGAGGCGCTCGACGAGATGGATGAGGGCCATCTTGGAGGTATCGCGTGCCCGGGAGAACATGCTCTCGCCAAAGAAGGCCCGCCCCAGACTGACTCCATAGAGCCCGCCGACCAACTTGTCGTCGTCCCAGACCTCGACGGAATGGGCGTGGCCCATGGTGAACAGCTCGCGATAAAGCTCGTGGATCTGCTCGTTGATCCATGTGGTCGGACGATCGGGGGCGGCCTCCGCGCAGGCATCCATGACACCGCCAAAGTCCGTGTCGACCCTGATCCAGAAGGAGGTGGTGCGCATGGTTCTGGCCATCCGCTTGGGAACATGAAAGGCATCCAGCGGAATGATGCCGCGCATCTCCGGCTCGATCCAGAACAGGGTCGGATCGTCGGCCCCCTCGGACATGGGGAAAATGCCGCAGGCGTAGGCCCTGAGCAGGATCTGGGGGGTGATTTCCAATGAGGATGAATCGTCTGTCATGGCAGAAACTGTATCACGGCTCTCTTTGAACTGTCTTTATCGGCGTCCCCGATGATGCAAAAAGACCGCGCGAAACGCGCGGTCCTCCAAGATGTTGTACCGAATGGATATTCGGGCGGCCTACTTCATGCCGAGATATTTTTCCAGCCAGTGGATGTCATAGGCACCATTGGCGATATCCGGCTCGTCCACCAGTTTGCGGAACAGAGGCAGGGTGGTCTGGATGCCATCCACCACGAACTCGTCCAGCGCACGTCTGAGACGCATCATGCATTCAACGCGGTTGCGGCCGGTGACGATCAGTTTGCCGATAAGGCTGTCATAATAGGGCGGAATTGAATAGCCCTGATAAACGCCGGAATCGACTCGAACCCCAAGACCCCCCGGTGGGTGGTAATAGGTGATCTTGCCCGGTGACGGGACGAAGGTTTCCGGGTTTTCCGCGTTGATGCGGCATTCGATGGCATGGCCTTGGAAAACCACATCTTCCTGTCTGATGTCGAGACCGGCACCGCAGGCAACCTTCAGCTGTTCGTTGACAAGGTCGATGCGGGTGATGGACTCGGTGACAGGATGTTCCACCTGCAGGCGGGTGTTCATTTCGATGAAATAGAACTCGCCATTCTCATACAGGAACTCGATCGTGCCAGCGCCGGAATAGCCCAGACCCTGCATGGCCGTGGCGCAGATCTCGCCGATGCGCTTCTGCTGTTCCGCGTTGAGGGCCGGTGACTGTGCTTCTTCCCAGACCTTCTGATGACGGCGCTGCAGCGAGCAGTCGCGTTCACCCAGATGGATGGCGTGGCCCTTGCCGTCGCCCATGACCTGTACTTCGATATGGCGTGGCTTTTCGAGATACTTCTCGATATAGACCGTTGCGTCGCCGAAGTTGGCCAGAGCCTCGGAGCGGGCCGTCGTGAAGGCAAGGCCGATCTTGTCTTCAGAATGAACCACCTGCATACCCTTGCCGCCGCCGCCAGAGGCCGCCTTGATCAGAATGGGATAGCCCATTTCGGCTGCCACACGCTTGGCCTCTTCCGGGCTGTCAACGCCACCTTCCGAGCCGGGAACGACCGGAATGCCTAGCCGTTTTGCGGTCTGCTTGGCAGCGATCTTGTCACCCATGATGCGGATGTGTTCAGCGCTCGGGCCGATGAAGCCGATCTTGTGCTCTTCCAGAATCTGCGCAAAACGCGCATTTTCGGAAAGGAAGCCATAGCCGGGATGCACGGCATCAGCGCCGGTGATTTCGCAGGCGGCCAGAATCTGCGGGATATTGAGATAGCTGTCGCGTGCCGACGGAGGGCCAATACAGACGCTTTCGTCCGCCAGTTTGACATGCATTGCCTCGGCATCGGCAGTGGAATGGATGGCCACTGTCTGGATGCCCAGTTCCTTGCAGGCTCGCAACACCCGAAGGGCGATTTCGCCCCGGTTTGCGATCAGAACCTTTGAAAACATGGATTTCCCCTAAATTCCTGATTATTCAATGATGACCAGTGGCTCGTCGAACTCGACTGGCTGGCCGTCTTCCACCAGGATCGCCGTGATTTTGCCGGCTTTGGTGGCAGGAATCTGGTTCATGGTTTTCATCGCTTCAACGATCATCAGCGTATCGCCAAGCTTGACCTGGTCGCCGACGGCAACGAAAGCTGCTGCGCCGGGTTCCGGACAAAGATAGGCGGTGCCGACCATCGGCGAGCGAACTGCGTTTGCCAGATTTGCATCAGCGTCCTTGCCGGCTGCGGCCGGAGCGGCTGCTGGCGCTGCAAGCGGAGCCGCTGCTGCATATGCGGCTGGCTGGGCTGCTGCTACGGCCTGCTGCACCACGATTTCGCGGGCAACACGAATACGCAAGTCGTCCTGCTCGATTTCAATTTCCGTCAGGTCTTGGGACTTTACCAGCTCCGCCAGCTGACGAATGAAATCAGGATCAAGTTTGCTTTTCTCTTTGGTCATATGTTCGCATTCCATTGGTTTAATACCAGGTTCTCATGGTTTGGGAGCCTGTTGGTACGCAGGCATCAGGCCTGAGACTTTTCCAGATGCTCCACGAGCGCTTCGATCGCCACTGTATAGCCTTTTGCGTTCAGCCCACAAATGACGCCAAGCGCTGCGGGAGAAACAAAGGAATGATGGCGGAAGGATTCGCGTGCGTGAATGTTTGAAAGATGCACTTCGATGACTGGCAGGCTGACTGCCCGAATGGCGTCCTGCAGCGCAACGGATGTGTGCGTATAGGCTGCCGGGTTGATGACAATCCCGCGGGATTTTTCACGGGCTTCCTGAATCCAGTCGATGAGGACACCTTCGTAATTGCTCTGGCGGAAATCAACCGTCCAGCCCATTGATGCAGCCTTCTCGACGCACATGTCCCTGATGTCATTCAAGGTGGTTGCGCCATAGATGCCTGGTTCTCTCAGACCAAGCATATTGAGGTTGGGGCCATTCAGAACAAAGAGCGTATTGGTCATTTTTTAGTCCGCGCTAGAGCACTTTTTAAAGCGAGAATGTACTGCATGCCCTGCCAATTTCGCAGAATTTCGGCAAAGCGACAGGCGCAGGCCCGGTTGTCCGGCCCACTCGTCTGGTTTCTTATAGGCTGTCCCTGGCTGAGTGAAAAGATACGAAAAGGGAGGTAATGCTTTTCATTCCTACTTATCGTCATGATTTTCAGCAAAAATGACCATATTGTGGCATTTTCCAGCTTTGGAAAATGCTGCTGGGGAAAGGCGGGAGAGGCGCCTTGTACGCCTCGTCTCCGGTGTTTCGTGAACGGGTTTGTTGCGGAACTTTCAGGCCCGCATAACGACCGTTTTTGCGCAATCAGGATCAGCAGTTGGTCGAGCCGCAGCTGCGCAGATTGGAAATCTTGCTCTCGAAGGCTTCAAGCGAAATGTAGCCTGGAATGACCTCGTCTCCGAGCACATAGCCCGGCGTGCCATTCAGATTGAGGGCGTCGGCCAGACGGTAGGCATCCTGGATCGGTTCGCGTGACGTCTTGTCTTCGTAGAGCTTCTCAAGAGCATCACGAGAGATGCCAAGTTTTTCGGCTTCACGAAGGGCGGTTTCCTTGTTGGCCGTACCGCGCATGGTCATCATGGCCTTGTGGAAGTCCCAGTATTTGTCCGGTGCAGCCTTGGTCACAGCCACGGCAACCAGAGCTGCCTCCTGCGACTGCGGGCCGAGAATTGGCCACTCCTTGAGGACAACGCGCAATTTCTTGTCTGTGTCCATCAGCTCGAGCATGCTGCCAAAGGCCTGTTTGCAATAGCCACAGTTGTAATCCATAAACTCGACAAGCGTGACATCGCCCTGTGGGTTGCCCAGCACAATCTGGTCCTTGCCATTGAAAATCTCGTCCTGATGCTCCACCACGGCCTGCTTTGCCTTCTCGGCGCGTTCCAGTTCGGCCTGCTGCTGCTTCTCGGCTTCCTGCTGGCTGAGAATGGTGAAGACCTTGCGGATAAGGTCCGGATTTTCAAGCAGGTAGTCGGAAATGATCGTTTCGATTTCCTTCTTCTGCAGATTGTTGAATTCCGTCGCGTTGGCTGGCGCGCTGGTCACGCCGACGAGGGCGAGGGCTGCGAACAGGTAGGAAATTGGCGAAAATCTGTGGCGCATGATTTGGCGTCCTTGTGCGTCTAAAGAGCGTTTCAAACTGGATAAGCAAGTGGTGTAATCGGTAAAACTGCGTTGGAGAATAGGCCAGAACGGAAGCGTTTCGAGACAAATCTTGAATTGTTCACTTGATTGTGACCTTTGGCCTCACTTCCGGGGGAGCCGCATCGCAATACCACCGGGTTCAACGCGTTTCATATCATTCAATGGCCAATCTCGGACCTTCATCATGTCTCTCGTCTGTTATAGCTTCGGTTGTTTGTAGGACATGATGTCATCAGCCTGAAGCCATTCGGGAGACCCGCGTTTCAGCTTCTTCTGGGCGCGCGCCGCCATGGCTTTTGCGGAAGCAATGTCGCCGGACGCGAAGTAACCATTGGCGGTGGCGATTTCGGCTTCAGCCCGGCGGCCCAGATTCTCGTAGGCCTGGGCAAGGAAGCGATAGCCGACAGCCAGATCCGGATCGTTCTGTAGGCCACGCTGCAGATGCGTGACAGCGGCGCTATAGTTGCGGTTGGATTTGGACGAAATGATTGCCTGACCGAGCATGACGCGCAGAATGCCCTCGTTGGGCTTCAGGGAAACCGCCTTGTTGAGCGGGGCCACGGCGTTGTCCGGCTGTCCCGTTTCCAGATAGACCTGGCCCTTCAGCTCCCAGAAGTAGGCATTGTTCGGCTGTGCGCCGAGAAGCTGATCGATCATCTTGATGGCCTTGTTCCGGTTGCCCATCCGATAGGTCACGATGGCCTGTGCATAGAGGCTAGGCAGATCGTTTCCCTTGTAGCTGCGCAGAACCCGTTTCGGGTCCTGGGTGAAGGCTGCCAGCTTGGCGCGGGCCAGATCGTGGCGTTGCTGCAATGCGGCGCTATCAGTCCGGTTGAAGAATTTGCTCTTTTGGGCAAGATTCTCCACTTGTGCGATGCGGTCGCGGGGCAGGGGGTGTGACTGGATGTAGGGGTCCATATACTGGCTGGAAAACAGGGCCTGATCGGCAAAGCGCTCGAAGGTGGTCAGCATGCCCTTGGCCGATTGTCCGGTTTTGGCCAGATAGCGCAAAGCCGCACGGTCCGCTGCTGTTTCTTCAGTCCTGGCATAGCTGAGGAAGGTGCGCTGGGCCACGCCGGTAGACCCGGCTGCGACCGCGCTCCCAACTCGGGTTGCATCCGGGCTGCCGGCCGCCGCACCTGCGGCCATCGCTCCTGCGCCTGCCAGCATGCCGATGGCGGCGATGGTCTGGGCGCGGCGCATTGCCTCACGCAGGCGGATCATGTGACCACCGGCAATGTGGCCCGTTTCGTGGGCGATGACGCCGATCACCTCGTTGGGGGTCTTGGCGTCGATGATGGTGCCGGTGTTGATGAACATGCGCTTGCTATCAACAACAAAAGCATTGAAGCGGCTGTCGTTGATCAGATGGATGCGGATGTTGTTTGACTTGAGGCCAGCGGCTTCGAAGATCGGGCGGGCATAGTCGCGGATCAATTCCTCGGTTTCGGCATCGCGCACCAGCTTGATGCTGCGACCCTGAGCGTTTGCCGGGGTGCTTGCCAACAGCAAAGGCTGCAGGCCAATGAGCGATACCATCAGCGCCGACAGGGCTTTTCGGTGCATGGCGGTAAGAATGCCATGCTGTTTCTGCCTGGCAGTGGGTGGAACTTTCCGCAAAGACTTGATACCAAAGCCCTCAAACATGATCACAACCTTCTTTGATTTTCTCAATCCCCAGAAGAGATCTGTCGGAGATCAAAGCCACTTACTGTCTGGGCAGCAAGGATTCGAAACATTCGGCAATATCCTTACCTGCGGCCATGGTGAAAATGTGGCACAGACAAATGGAAGAGCCAAAAGGAAAAGATAAATGCTCACTATTTCCAAGCGCGGCACCATTGAACCCTTCTTTGCGATGGACATCATGGCCAAGGCTAATGCACTGGCCGCGCAGGGTAAAGACATTGTCCATATGGAAATTGGACAACCGGGGGCTCCAGCGCCACGGCTGGTGCGGGAAGCTGCGCAAAAGGCATTGGTGGATGGCCGGATCGGTTACACCGATGCACTTGGCATCCGCTCCCTGCGAGAACGCATCGCTCGGCACTATGCAGAGCATTATGGGGTGACGGTGTCGCCAGAGGCGGTGGCGGTCACGACCGGTTCCAGCGCAGGATTCAATCTGGCCTTCCTGTCTCTGTTTGAAGTCGGGGACCGGGTGATCCTGCCAAGTCCGGGCTATCCAGCCTATCGCAATATCCTGTTCTCTCTGGGGCTGGATGTGGTCGAGGTGGAGACGCGGGCGGAAGACCGCTGGAGCCTGACTGCCGAGGACATCCGGCGGGTTCATGCTGAAAAGCCGGTAAAGGGTGTGCTGATCGCGAGCCCGGCCAATCCGTCGGGCACCATCATGGACGCTGAGGCGCTGAAGGCTGTCGTCGAAGTTTGCGACGAGCTTGGCATCTGGTTCATCTCGGATGAAATCTATCACAGCCTCGAATTTGGCAGCAAGGCGGAGACGGCCCTGCGCTTTTCACCCAATGCAGTGATCATCAATTCCTTCTCCAAATATTACTGCATGACCGGCTGGCGGGTTGGCTGGATGATCCTGCCATCGCTGGCGCAACGATCCGTGGAATGTCTCAGCCAGTCGCTTTATCTGTGCCCGCCGATGCTGTCGCAGGTGGCCGCTACTGCGGCCTTTGATGCCTATGAGGAGCTGGATCTGGTCAAGGCCGGCTATGGTCGCAACCGGTCCTATCTGATGAAAGCCCTACCGGAAATCGGCCTTGGCGACTTCATGCCGGTGGATGGGGCCTTCTACGTCTACAGCAATGTCAGCAAGCTGACCAATGACTCGATGGATTTTGCCATGCGGTCGCTCAGTGAAGCTGGCGTTGCCATCACGCCGGGGGCCGATTTCGATCGGGAGAGGGGGCACCAGTATGTGCGGCTGTCCTTTGCCGGAACCGAAGAGCATATGAAGGAAGCCATTCGGCGGCTGGGTGACTGGCTGGCCTGACGTCTCTGCCGCCCAGCAAGAAACAAGGCAAACAAAAAGCCGCATCGAATTCAATCGATGCGGCTTTTACATGATCTATGGGACCTGAGGCTTAGAGAAAGCCGGAACGGTTCCACCAGCCGGTCCGCTTGGGACGGTTGTCGTCTGGCTGTTCCTCTTCCACCTTGGGCTCTGCTTCCGTTTCAGCCGCCTCAGCGGTCGGCTCTTCAACTGGCTCCGCAGCGGACTCTTCACTTGCGGCTTCTGCTTCATCAGCGGGAGCGGCCGGTGTGGCGGTCTCTTCAACCGGAGCCGTGGCTTCTTCTGCCGGAGCTTCTTCCGATGCTTGGGCCGCTGCTTCTGCTTCCGGTGCAGGGGTTGCGTCTTCGGCTGCAGCCTCTTCGATGCTTTCTGGCTCTGATGCGTCTGCTTCAGGGGCCTCGGCTGCTTCGGGAGCGGTTGCCGCTTCAGCAATTACCACTTCTTCAGCCGGCTCTTCAGAGTGCACAACCGTCGTTTCAGCGCTGTTGTCACTACTTTCCAGTACGGCAACTCCACCTTCGGCAATGTAGACGTCCGGCATGGAGCTGCCTTCGTAGTCTGAGTCCTCGGCATCGAAGCTGCTGGAAAAGCCATAGGAATCCGGGGCCTGACCGACGACTTCCATGGCTTCGGCGGTCATTTCCTGTGCTTCGGCATCGCTGCCGCGGTTGCGACGGTTGCGGCGACCACCACGGCGCCCCCTGCGACGGCTCTTCTTCGGCTTGTCGTCTCCGGATCCGTCGTCTTCGCCCGCTTCTGCAGTCCCGTCGACTTCATCGGTATCATCGGCTTCGATGCTTTCATCGCTCTCCGCATCGTGCTCGCCATTTTCATCACGCGGTGATCTGGCGTCAGACTGGGATTTCTTGCGGCGGCGACGGCGGCGACGCTTCTTGGAACTGCTTTCTTCTTCGCGTTCCTTTTCCTCTTCAGCCATTTCAAACGCTTCGAAGGCCTCATCGTCTTCGTCATCCACTTCCATGGTCTGCATGGAGATGGTCGGGGTCGGTGCTACCGGTTGGGCCAGCGGCTCGCCCCGTTCGATTTCCAGATGCTTGCCTTCCAGATGGTCATCCACTTCAACATGGATGTGCACGCCGAACCGGTTTTCGAGTTCGAACAGGTTCTCGCGCTTCTGGTTGAGAATGTAGAGAGCAACATTGCCGCGGGTCCTGACCACTACATGGTGGTTGACGCCCTTGAGCAGATGATCCTCGATGCTGCGCAGCACCAGAAGAGCGACCGAGGCTGCAGCACGGACATAACCTGTGCCCTGGCAATGCGGGCATGGGTCCATGGTGCTTTCGAGTACGCCGGTGCGGATACGCTGACGGGACATTTCCATCAGGCCGAAGTGCGAGATGCGGCCCACCTGAATGCGGGCGCGGTCGGACTTCAGGCAATCCTTCAGGCGCTTTTCGACGGCACGGTTGTTGCGTTTCTCTTCCATGTCGATGAAGTCGATGACGACCAGACCGGCAAGGTCGCGCAGGCGCAGCTGGCGGGAAATCTCTTCGGCGGCTTCCAGGTTAGTGGAAAGCGCGGTGTCTTCAATATTGTGTTCGCGGGTCGAACGGCCGGAGTTCACGTCGATGGAGACGAGGGCTTCGGTCTGGTCGATCACGATATAGCCGCCGGACTTCAGTGTCACCTGCGGGCTGAACATGGCGTCCAGCTGGCTTTCGATGCCCATGCGGGTGAAGATCGGCTGCGGCTCGCGATAAGGCTGGACGTTGCGCGCGTGACTTGGCATCAGCATGCGCATGAAGCTCTTGGCTTCCTTGTAGCCTTCCTCGCCTGAGACCAGAACCTGATCGATGTCCTTGTTGTAAAGGTCTCGGATCGATCGCTTGATCAGCGAGCCTTCTTCATAGACAAGCATCGGTGCGGCTGACTTCAGCGTCAGGTCGCGGACGTTCTCCCACAGACGCAGCAGATACTCGAAATCGCGCTTGATCTCGGTCTTGGTCCGGGATGCCCCTGCGGTACGCAGGATGACGCCCATTCCGTCGGCCACTTCCAGCTCGGAGGCAATCTGCTTGAGGCGCTTGCGGTCGGATACGTTGGTGATCTTGCGGGAGATGCCGCCGCCACGCGCGGTGTTCGGCATCAGAACCGAATAGCGACCGGCAAGGGAAAGATAGGTGGTCAGGGCTGCACCCTTGTTGCCACGTTCTTCCTTGACGACCTGAACCAGAAGAATCTGGCGGCGCTTGATCACTTCCTGAATCTTGTACTGCTTGGCACGACGACGGCTGCGGCGTTCCGGAACTTCTTCCAGAGCGTCTTCCGCGCCAACATGCTCGACGCCGGATTCTTCATCATCCTCGTCGTCGTCTTCGTCGTCATCCTCGTCGTCGGAAGCGGAAAGCTCTTCTTCCTCCTCTTCGTCCTCGTCATCGAGGTCGTCCGGATCGGCACTCAGGCTTTCATCGTCAGCAACGGCATGTGCCTGAGCTGGCGGGGTGTTGGAACCATCCTCGTCGCTTGAAGCGTCGTCGGTATCAACCGGCGCGTTCTCACCTTCTTCGGCAGCTTCGACAGGTGCTGTTTCTACCGGAGTGGCGTCGGTCGCGATCTCTGCTGCCCCTTCGCTTTCATCGGCAGCGTCGGCAACAACTGCGGAGCTCTCTGCCGGAGCGTCGGCCTCAGACGTTTCAACAGAAGATGCCTCTTCCTTTGCCGCCCGTGAGCTGTGGTTTTCAGATTTTCTGGAAGACCGGCGCCGTCTCGACTTCTTAGCCGGCTTTTCTTCTTCGTGCAAATCTTCGTCGTCGTGGCTCAGTTCCTCTTCGAGAAGAGCCTGACGGTCTGCCATCGGGATCTGGTAGTAATCAGGATGGATTTCGCTGAAAGCGAGGAAGCCGTGGCGGTTGCCGCCGTAATCGACAAAAGCTGCCTGCAGGGACGGTTCGACCCTGGTTACCTTTGCCAGATATATGTTGCCACGCAATTGCTTGCGATTGGCGGACTCGAAGTCGAATTCCTCAACCCGATTGCCGCGTACGACCACAACCCGGGTTTCCTCCGGATGCGTCGCATCAACGAGCATTTGATTTGCCATAAAGTGTTGTCTCCACGAAAAAGCGCGCCGACAACCGTTATGGCCGAATGACTCGACGCTCGGCAGGTTCGCGCTTCTCCGCTTTTGTCTATTGACGACCCGACCGCAATCGGTTTTCGGCTGTGCAAATGACCGAGCGCCAGGGCATGCAGTCGAGCTGCAAGGCTATCTCCGGCACTATGGACCATTTGTTGACACATCCCAGGGTGGGTCCTCTTGTTGATACTCGATGCCAGAGGACGCTGTTCATCCTCGGCAGGGTTCTTGGCATGCAGTCCGGATATTATTTACGCGCTCCAGATTGCAGCGAATTTGTTGTTTTCTTCGGGACCGATCCCGAATTTCCGGGTCACTCGCCAGAGCTTGGCATGTCCGCTTCGCCGGCGCGAAACTCCTGAAGACGTTCCCGTTTTAGGGGGCGTCGGGGTTTTCGCCAGTCACGTATTCTTGGCTTACAGGTGTTTCACCAGAAATACGGATTCTCGAATCGGATCATTGCTTGGCAACATTGGCCCAATCGTCTTTGTAGGGTTCCTTACGCAAATATGCAAGTGCAAGGCTGCTTAACAAGTGATTTGATACGCTGTTTTTGCTTGTTATCTATACTTATATATACAGATATACCATGCTGAGATGTTGATAGCAGCATTCTGTCAAGATGTGGTTAACCCTCAGGCTCCAGTGTTCTGGGGTGGCAGCGGCTGAAAAATCTGGCTATTCGCTGTCATGTTGCCACATTGCTTTCCAAGATATGGGGCTCCTTTACAGGAGGTTCCAAGGTCTGGCAATGATCCGGCCAAAGGCCGGTGATCCTTGTTTCGATGAAAGAGGCGGATGACAACTGTTATGCGATTGCTCCAAGCTATTCTGATCCTGCTGATGTCCCTTTACTGCGCGCCCCTGATGGCTCAGGAGGGGGGGGAGGCTTCGGTTGCGGTTCATGGTGCCCGAACGGACGGCAATGACAAGAAGGCCGAGTTCATCCTTGATGTTGAAAAGCCGGTCGGTTTCAGTGTCTTCGCTCTGGAAGGGCCATATCGGTTGGTCATCGACCTGCCCGACATGACCTTTCAGATGGAGCAGGGGATCGGCTCGGTCGAGCGCGCCATGGTGAAGAATTTTCGCTTTGGCAGTTTCGGGCATTCCGGCTCCCGCGTAGTGCTCGATCTTTCCAAGCCAACCAAGGTGGTCAAGGCCTACACCCTGCCATCGGTTGATGGCAACCCGGCAAGGCTGGTCATCGAAATGGCTTCGGTCAGCAAGAAGGAATTTGCCGAACAGGCCTTGCGGGACGTGATCCGCATCCGGGCGGACGGCAAGCGGGACACGGCGCCGGTGATATCGTCTGCCGCTGCCGATAAGGTCGCCGATGCCGTCGAGGACAGTCGCCCGCTGATCGTTCTTGATCCCGGACATGGTGGTATCGACACCGGGGCTGTTTCCAGCAGTGGTACGCATGAGAGTACGATCGTCCTTGAATTTGCCAAGGCGCTGCGGGATGTGCTGGTCAAGGAAAAGCATTTCCGCGTTCTGCTGACCAGAGACCGCGACCGGTTCATTTCCCTTGGTGGGCGCGTCGCCTTTGCGCGTGAGAAGAAAGCGGATCTGTTCCTGTCGATCCATGCGGACATCGTCAAGGAACACTATGTGCGCGGGGCAACGGTCTACACGCTTTCCGACAGGGCATCGGACGCGGTGGCGCACACGCTGGCGCAGCAGGAAAACAGATCCGACCTGATTGCCGGGCTGGAAATCGAGGAGACCGACGATGTCGTTGCTGACATCCTGATCGACCTGACGCGCCGGGAAACAGCCAATCATTCGGCTCTCTATTCCCGCACACTGGTCGGGGCGCTCAAATCATCCATTCGTCTGTCAAAGTCACCGGAACGCTCCGCTGGCTTCCGCGTCCTCAAGGCCCCCGACATACCTAGCGTGCTGCTTGAACTGGGCTATCTTTCCAACAAGGAGGACAGGGCGGATCTGTTGTCGGACAGCTGGCGCGACAAGGCCATCAAATCCATCGTCAAGTCGATTAACAAATTCTTCGCCAGTCGGTCTGTGCAGTCGAGCGGCCTTTTCTCGCCCAGGTCCGGCTGAGAATCGCTACCTCATGCTGGAGATGTCTTGTTGCGGGAATGGCCTTTTTCTCGTCCTGAAGGCATGTCGGGTGCTGACAGTAATGCCGAATATGTGCGGATAAAATTCTTAACGAAGCCCTTTTGCTGCCCCAATGTCATGTGATGGTTGCAAAATGATTGGTAGCAGAATAAGTCTGTCCGTGAATTGGATCGGGCGCATCATGCGAGTTCTGATGGCGTTCGTGTGGGCTGATGATGGCGGCTGAACTTTTCGAAACTGAGACTGCTGGTGTTGGAGTGCAGAGCGCGTTTCCGGGCTGTTTGCTCCGTTCACCGGTGAAGGGCCAGCTCAGAGCGCAAGCCACAAGGAAACAGCCCCGAGGTGGGCGCAAGTCGATTGTGCTCACCGCAGGTTTCTGATGGGCGCGTTTATGATCGGCGCGTTTCAGGTTGGCCGTGTCTCCGATGGCGTGACGCTTGAATTTAACGGGATTAAGTAGGAACAGATATGATAATTTGGCGCTTCTTCGGCTTTCTCTTTGCCGCAGGTTCGGTTCTGTTCATAGTGGTCGCCACCGCTGTATATATCTTTCTCAATTCGATGATGGCCGGGTTGCCGGATTTTACGGCGCTGAGGAATTATGAACCGCCCGTGACCACGCGCATTCATGCGGCCGATGGCCAGCTGATGGCCGAATATGCCAGAGAGCGGCGTCTGTTTCTGCCCATTCAGGCCATTCCGGAACGGGTCAAGGAAGCCTTCATTTCTGCGGAAGACAAGAATTTCTACACCCATGCCGGTCTTGACTTCACCGGTATCGCCCGCGCTGTTGTTACCAACCTCAAGAACATGGGCCAGAACCGCCGCCTTGTCGGCGCGTCCACGATCACGCAGCAGGTCGCCAAGAACTTTCTTCTGACGTCTGAACAGTCCTATGAGCGCAAGATCAAGGAAGCGCTCCTGTCCATGCGTATCGAGCAGACCTTCTCCAAGAACGAGATTCTGGAACTCTATCTCAACGAGATGTATTTCGGCATTGGCGTCTATGGCATCGGATCGGCCTCGCTCAACTATTTCGACAAGTCGGTGCATGAGCTTTCGCTCTCCGAAATGGCCTATCTTGCAGCCCTCATGAAGGCGCCGAACAACTATCATCCGGTCCGCCACAAGGAAAAGGCCATCGAGCGCCGCGACTGGGTCATCGATCAGATGGTCAGCAACGGCTATGTGTCCGTGGAAGAGGCCAACAAGGCCAAGGCTACGGACCTGCAGGTCAAGTTCCGGCCACGTGGTGCGCATATCTTTGCGGCCGACTATTTCGCCGAAGAGGTTCGTCGCTGGATCGACAAGGAATTCGGCGAAGAAAAGCTCTATAACGGCGGTCTGTCGGTGAGAACATCGCTTGATGTCAATCTGCAGAGGGAAGCCCGCGTCGCGCTCAACCATGGCCTGGAGTCGTTCGACAAGGAAAAGGGCTGGCGCGGTCCGGTAAAGACCATCGATATCTCTGGTGACTGGGGCAAGGCGCTTCTGGCAGAAAAACCGCTTTCCGACGTGCCTGAATGGCGGATGGCTGTTGTCCTGACGGCGGACGGCAATGAGGCGACGGTCGGTCTGCGCCCTTCAGAGGGTGACGAGGAAACGCCGGGCAACATCAATGAGCGCCAGATCACGACGCTGTCCTTCAAGGACATGAAGTGGGCCAAGTGGTCTACGGGTGATCGCAAGGGCAAGGCCCTGAAATCGGTTGCCGATGTGTTGACGCCGGGCGACGTGATCTATGTCTCCGCCAAGGAGGATGGCAGTTTCCAGCTGGAACAGATCCCGGAAGTCTCTGGTGCGTTGATTGCGATGGATCCGATCACGGGCCGCATTCTGGCGATTGCCGGTGGTTTCTCGTTTGATGAAAGCCAGTTTGACCGGGCAACGCAGGCCTATCGCCAGCCGGGTTCCTCTTTCAAGCCGTTCGTCTATGCAACGGCGCTCGACAATGGCTATACGCCTTCGAGCGTGGTCATGGATGCGCCTATCGAAATCGATCAGGGCGGCGGACAGGGCCTCTGGCGTCCACAGAACTATGGTGGAAAATTCTACGGCCCATCGACCCTGCGGCTTGGTATCGAGCTGTCGCGAAACGTCATGACCGTGCGTCTGGCCAAGGATATGGGTATGCCGCTGGTGGCGGAGTACGCACGGCGCTTCGGCATCTATGACAATCTGATGCCGGTGCTCTCGATGTCACTCGGTGCCGGCGAAACGACAGTGCTGCGCATGGTGACGGCCTATTCGATGATCGCCAACGGCGGGCGCCGGATCACGCCGACCTTTGTCGACCGCGTGCAGGATCGTTACGGCAAGACCATCTATCGGCATGACCAGCGCATTTGCGAGAACTGCAATGTGCAGCGCTGGGATCATCAGAGGGAGCCTGAGGTCATTGACAACCGCGAGCAGGTGCTCGACCCGATGACCGCCTACCAGATCACTTCCATGATGGAAGGTGTGGTGCAACGTGGTACTGGCACGATCGTCAACAAGGTCGTTGGCAAGCCGATCGCCGGCAAGACCGGAACGACCAATGACGAGCGTGACGCCTGGTTTGTGGGCTTCTCTCCCGATCTGGTGGTCGGGGTCTATGTCGGCTATGACCGCCCGCGTCCGATGGGGCGCGGTGCAACCGGTGGCCATCTGGCGGCACCGATCTTTGCCGAGTTCATGAAAGTGGCCCTGAAGGACAAGCCGAAGAAACCGTTCAAGGTGCCTGAAGGCATCGAGCTGATCCCGATCGACCGGCGCACCGGTCTCAGAGCCTCGGCGCAGAGCGAGGGGGTTATTCTGGAGGCCTTCAAGCCGGGCACCCTGCCGCCGGACAGCTATTCCGTCATCGGCTTTACCGAAGACATGGGGCGGCCGGTAACTGCGGAAGAAGCTGAACATGCCTTGACGCAAGGCACGGGTGGTCTGTATTAAAACCGGATACCGAATGCTGACGGAGCGGATGAAGTCACACTTTCATCCGCTTTGTCGTCAAAAGAAATGCTTTTGAGACCGGGGACGGCTTGCCGTCCTCTCAGTGATGAATGAAGAGAACCGCATGCGCGCAGAAATCCAGAATGTAGTCGACGAAATCAAGCAGGGTCTTGCTCTGCTGAGGAGGCATCTTTGACTGGGATGTTGCCCAGAAACGCCTTCTTGAACTGAATAACCTCGCCGAAGATCCCAACCTTTGGAATGATCCGCAGAATGCCCAAAAGCTGATGCAGGAGCGCCAGAAGCTGGAGACGGCGATCAATGGCTATCTCAAGGCCAATCAGGATCTTGACGATTCCATCGAACTCATCGAACTGGGCGAGATGGAAGGGGATCAGGACGTGATCACCGATGCAGAGCAGACGCTGCATGCGCTTCTGAAAAACATTTCGCGCCAGCAGATCGAGACGATGCTCTCCGGTGAGGCGGACGGAATGGACTGCTATATCGAAGTGCATTCCGGCGCTGGCGGTACGGAGAGTCAGGATTGGGCCTCCATGCTGTTGCGCATGTATACGCGCTGGGCCGAGAAGGCCGGGTTCAAGGTGGACGTGCTTGAAGTTACTGCCGGTGAAGAAGCTGGCATCAAGGCTGCGACCATCATGGTCAAGGGCGAGAATGCCTATGGCTGGGCCAAGACCGAGTCCGGCGTGCATCGACTGGTGCGCATTTCGCCGTTCGACAGTCAGGCGCGGCGGCATACGTCATTCTCTTCCGTATGGGTCTATCCTGTGATCGACGACACGATCGAGATCGAGATTAACGAGAGTGATTGCCGTATCGATACCTACCGCGCCTCCGGTGCCGGTGGTCAGCACGTCAACACGACGGATTCTGCTGTCCGTATCACGCACCATCCAACGGGGATTGTGGTTCAGTGCCAGAACGAGCGCAGTCAGCACAAGAACCGGGCTCAGGCCTGGGACATGTTGAGGGCGCGTCTCTATGAGCGCGAGTTGCAGATCCGTGAAGACAAGGCGAATGCCGAGAATGCCTCCAAGACCGATATCGGCTGGGGACATCAGATCCGGTCCTATGTCCTTCAGCCCTATCAGCTGGTCAAGGATCTGCGCACCGGTGTGGAAAGCACCAGTCCTCAGGATGTGCTCGACGGTGCCCTGACGCCATACATGGAAGCTGCTTTGGCGCAGCGTGCCTATGGCACGGAAGGTGCTCAGGTCGAAGATCTGGTCTAGGGCAGGGTGTCCACCCCCTTCCGGGCGGGCTCGCATCTGCAGCAGCCTAACCTTTTGCTTGATGAAATTGAAAAGGCCCGAACCTTGACTGGTTCGGGCCTTTTTCTGTTTGAGATCTGCCATTGCCGATCCGCCGGGCTCTGGGCGATGCGCACCCCGTTGGCTGAAGACAATGTTGGTTAGGACGGCGGGGCGGCCGCTATCGCGTTCTGGTTGGCGGGATGAAAATGGCCGAGGTTAGCGGGATTGGCGTCCTGCAAGGGAAAGTGAGACGAAAGGGCAGTGTTAAGGATAAGTTAAAATAGGCCTAAATCAACTTATGCAATTCTTTTCCTGCGATAAGGAAAGAATAGGGGTTTACGGCCTTGCCGCCAACACGTGTCTCGAAGTGCAGATGCGGGCCGGTCGAGCGCCCGGTCGAGCCAACCTTGCCCAACACCGTGGCTGTGGTGACCTTCTCGCCTTCCTTGGCCAGAACCTTGCTCATGTGAGCGTAGCGGCTGACAACGCCGTTGCCGTGATCAACCTCGACCATCAGACCGTAACCGGCGCGTGGTCCGGCATAGGTCACGGTGCCAAAGCCGGCGGCCCGGATGAGCGAGCCATAGGCGTCGGCGACATCGATACCGGAATGCATGGACATCCGGTCGAGGAATGGGTCCTTGCGAATGCCGAATTTGCTGCTGAGATGGCCAGAGACCAGCGGGTGGCTGATAGGAAGCTTGATGACCTGGTTCTTCAGCTTGGTGAAGCGATCGAGCGCCAGTTCCACCTTTTCGGCATCCTCGGCCAGCTGGTCGTGGTCATAATCCTCCGTGATGGGGATGTAGGGACCGCCGATGCCGCCTTCCTCTTCCGGCAGATCAACCTTGATGCCAAGCGCAGCGATGCGCTGCTCGACGCGGCTCGACTTGTATCTGAGATCGGTCAACAGGTTGTGCAGAATGACCTTGCTCTCAACCATTTCCTGTTCGAGCCTGCCAGCTGCGTCGGCGAGCTTGAAGATGGTCTGATTGCCATTCGGTGCGGCGTCTGGTGCGTCGACGATGGACGGGTCCGCTTCACCGAAAGCGGAGGCAAGCAGAATGTCATCCGAGCCTGCTGCGGTTGGTAATGCGTCTTCTGTGCCAGTGTCCGGATTCGCTTCTGCTGCGTCGGTAAAGGAATTCGTGCTACGGAAGCCGAGCCGGGTCAGTTCCTCGAAGCGATTTGAGATGGCTTCCGGCGTGACGTCGGTTGTCGCACTGGCAACAACAAGGCGTTTGCCCGGCTCAGTGCTGGCCTGAACATTGGGTCCGCTAGCGGGGGCCGGATCGGCATCTGCCTGCTTTTCATTCTGGCGCCATGGGGCGATCCGTGGCAGCGGTACCTTCAGCTCGGAGCGAATGGGCAGCCCGGCCTTGCGGGCCTTGGTAATGATCGGTTCGAGAACGGAGGAATAAGCCTCGAAATCCGCCTGTTTCTGCATCAGGGTCTGAACGTGGCTTTGAAGAGCCTGCTGGTCCAACATCTGGCGGCTGGCGATGCGGTCGATCTGGCTTCGAAGCTGGGCAATGCGGTCTTCATATTCACTTTGCATCTGCGCCTGTTCCGAGCGCGAGAAGGTGATGATTTCGTCACGGAAAACAAGATAGGCAGTAGCCGAGAGATAGAGCACGCTGAAAGCGACGCCGAGAAAGGCGAGGCTCGACATGATCCATGGACGAACGACAAAGTCCTGCACGACATCGCCATGAGCGATGATAATGCGATGTGGTTCCTTGCGGCGCCCGAACTCTCTACTTCTTGCTCCAGACAGCATTCAACATCCAGCCAATAGACAGACTCTCAACTGGAACCTATTACACAGCAAATATGGTTAATATTTCGTTTAAAAGACTGTCTGCAAAGAAGGGGTGACGGATGAAAAGTCTCGGGATTCTGCTGATTTAGGCAAGCTTGACGTGGTTAACAGGCAAGGCGAACGCTGGGCTGATCCGACCCCAGCGTCATCGTCGTGATGGGCGATTGCCGGTCTTTTCTCAGGGCTGCTCTGAGGCGACCAGGCCTTTCATGGCTTCGAGAACGTCGGCAGCATGATTCTTGACCTTCACCTTCCGCCAGCTGTTGGCGATCTTGCCGGTGTCGTCGATCAGGAATGTGCTGCGTTCGACGCCCATGTAGGTCTTGCCATACATCGACTTTTCAACCCACACGCCATAGGCCCCACAAACGGCGGTGTCTGGATCAGAGGCCAGCAGGATGGAGAGATCGTGCTTTTCGATGAAGTTGTCATGCTTTTGGACGCTATCGGGGGAGACGCCGATGATAAGGGCGCCGAGTTTGGAAAACTCGGTAGACAGGGCGCTGAAGTCCACAGCTTCGGTGGTGCAGCCGGGGGTGTTGTCCTTTTTGACGTATTTAGGAATCGTCCACTAAACGCAAGTAAGGCTTTGCTGTTTTTGACCCCTCATTATCAGGATCATTTCCACCATAGGTAGCATATATTGATAGCATTTCATCCAATGTGTCTTCGAATAAATTTTGGTCTTGGTCATTGGGTATTGAATCATGGACATTGATAATTCGTTCCAGGATTCCTAGGAGTCTGGGTACAGTTTTTTCGCTATGGTTTATCATGGCTTCAGCCACTTTTCTCATGGCCCGCATTTTGGGATTGCCACCGCTGTCCAGATAGGCGGCTCGTCCCAAATCAAGATAGTACCGCATTGTTGTGGTTGCCTGGCTATGACCCATGGCCTCAGTCAGTTCGTTTAGAATTTGGTTCTCAACGGTTTGATCCCATCGAAACATATTCATTTTGAGATACTTGATCCATAATTGTTCTGAGTAGTTGGTGGCGAAGTAGGCTCTCAGTCGATGACCGCTGCCATCTATTTCTGTTTCATTGAACGCTGTTTTTAAAAGGTCTGTAATTGTTTTTCTTTCTAGGGGCTTTTGGCGGTTGGAAAGCAATATTTCAGCAGGAAGAACTTTTTTGTTCCATTGATGGGACTGTTGTTGGCGGATATGCCAAATTCCGGTTTCGAGTAGATCAACAACAAGGTCTAGTGGGAATGGAGCATATCTTTCTTTGTCGCCTTTACCTGTCACATGAACATGGATGCAGGTGAGGTTTTTGTTGATTCTTTGGTAGGCTATGCTTTTTAGAAGTTCGTTTTGACCTTCTCTCCACTCACTGATGCTGTCCAGAGCGTATTTTTTGTTTTTCCATCCCTGTTTTGTGGCAGTTTCATAAGAAGTTGGTTCGGGAATGGATATATTTGCTTGCTTCAGAGCGTTTTCCAGCGCAGTTATGGTTAAGTTGCGTACTTCATGGTTTCTGAGACCGGCTTCGGACATGAGCCGAGCGATGAGCCAGTTACGCATTCCTGTCTTTGAGTTTTTTCTGGAATCCCGCAAGTTTGCTAATATTGCCTTGACCCCTTTGGTATCAGGAGTGGGGCGTTTTCGGCTTGTGGTTGAACTTTTTTCTGCGCATGCCCATACCCGAGTATTTGCTTTTTGCTTACTGCGGGATCCGCGTCGGGCAGTTTGCAGGAGTTGTTGATCAAGGCATGATATTGGGCCTGTGGGGCTGACTAGATCTGTTTCCATGAACCCATAGTATTTGGCTTTCTCATAGAATGTGAAGATGAGTTCCAGTTTTCGGTTGATCCGTGTGCTTTGGTTGGTTCCAATTTCTTTTAGGTGCTCCCGCCATTCCACCATGACCTGATCGCTGACGGCGTCCCATGGGATGTTGCGGCCATCAAGATAGATCTTCCATTCTCTCAAGATATAGGCTTCATCGTGCATGGATGAGATTTTTACGCGGCTGTACCAGAACGATGAGCCGAAGAATAGGGCAGCCGGCTCCCATACCGTCCCGTCTAGGTCACATAGGATTGGAAGCTCGGGAGCAGCTCTGCCAGCCCAAATAAAGTCGCTAGGTGCTTTTGATAATTTGTAGACATATTTGGGCGTTGTTTTCACAGTCCTATCCTTGAAACACTTTGGAAAGTACTTTTGCTGAGTTCAAAGTGCTAATTGAACATTGAAATTGAGTGTCTTCATCTTCTGCAATGGCAATATTGTTTAGAAATACGGGCGCGAAAGTGTCATACCATTGTGAAATGACATGGTATGTTACTCGTTTTCGTATGCCGATGCAAAACGCAACGTAGGCACCCTTAAGAGCTCTGCCTAGCGGACATTTCAGGCGTTTCACTCAGCGCCTTAATTTTATGGCACATAGTGCGTTTCTGGCTAAACGGGTGAATGGTGTTGAAAAAGTCGCTCTTGAAGTAATCGCTTGATCCTGATTCAATCTTTTGAGGAAAAAGGGGGGGGATTTGCGAATGCTGGGGCCAAGGCAAGTTGCACAGGCAGCACTTTTTTATGAGTTTTCGATCGAAAACCACGTTCCTGCAGATCATTTGCTCAGGAAGGTCGACCACTTTCTCGATCTGGGTGAAGTCAGATCTTTCCTTGCTCCCTATTACAGCAGCCAGGGCCGCCCTTCGATCGATCCAGAACTGATGATCAGGATGTTGTTGGTCGGCTACATCATGGGCATTCGCTCCGAGCGGCGCATCTGTGAGGAAGTTCACCTGAACCTGGCCTATAGATGGTTTTGCCGTTTGGACTTGGATGACCCTGTTCCTGACCATTCGACATTTTCCAAGAATAGACATGGCCGTTTCCGGGACAGTGATCTTTTCCGCTACCTCTTCGAACTGGTGTTGGCCCGCGGCATCGCAGAGGGGCTTGTCGGTGGGGAGGCTTTGGGTGTTGATGCTTCTATCGTGCAAGCTGATGCAAAGCGGCTGAACAAAGTTGAAGCATCAGATTGGACGCCAGAACGGGTCACACGGGCGACAGAAGAATACTTTGAGACCCTTGATGATGCCGCTTTCGGCGCTGCAACGCCCGTGAAACCAAAGGTGCTCTCGCCGGTTGATCCGGCAGCACGCTTTACTGGAGCAAAGAAGGCCTATTCGATCTTTGCCTATTCCACCAACTATCTGGTGGACCTGGATAATGCTGTGATTGTTGATGTTGAAACAACAGCGCCGATCCGACAGGCGGAAGTCAATGCCGCACTGGATATGGTTGATCGTGTCGAGGAGAAGTTTGGTATATACCCAGAACGCTTCGTCGGTGATGGCGCTTATGGCAATGCCGAGACACTTGCTTGGCTGGTTCATGAGAAAGGTATCGAGCCACATGTTCCGGTTCTCGACAGATCGCAGCGGCTCGACCAGACCTTCTCGAGGACCGACTTCAAATTCGACTACGAGAATGACCGGCGGGAAGCCGTCTTGTCGCCACGCGGTATGGCTCCTGCAGCAAAATTGGGAAAGCAGTCGTTCAGGGGCGTCACGCAGCAGACAATGCGCCAGGCCGTGCGAAGCGCAGGTCTGGCGGATATTCGGTCGAGAAATACACGAACCTGCGGATGCGTAATACAACCGCTGCCCCGTGTCGGCGGATCAGAAGCCATACTTCTCTCTGCGAAGATTGAACGCTGTAGCGCCGCCTTCCATGATGCGTTTGATGGCCTCACGGACATCTGGAATGTCGATGGCTCCCTCTCCCGCTATCTTGCCGCCGGACTGATCGCCCGCCTTGCGGTATTCGCACCAGGCGACAAGCTCTGCGTCTCCGTTGACGACGAGATTGGCATTGTGGCTGACGAAGATGAGTTGACGCCGCTTTTTAGCCGCCCATATCTGTTCGACGATTTCTTGCATCACGGGGTTGTCGAGGTCTTCTTCTGGCTGGTCGATCAGAAGGGGCGGCCCTGCTTGGTTCAGAAGCGTGCGCAAGAGCGCCGTTGCCTGCTGGCCTGACGAGGCGTTCGAGAAATTGATGTATTCTCCCTCGCGCGAACGGTACTCGAAATGGGGCTCGCTCTGGATTTCAGTTAGGGACAGTGACAGCCAATCGTCGGGGGAAAGTTTGCGAGCGAGCTTATCGCAATCGCCCCTGGTCGCGCCTGCGCTGGTAAGAAACGGGGTCTCGGGAAGGTGTTCGGTTGAATCTTTGTCGGGATCGAAGTTCGCCAAGGTCTCGAGGTCTTCAAGAGTGCCGAGCCATGAGCAGTGAGGATCATCCGCCTCAAGAATGGCCTCAGCAATGCGTTCGATCCGGTCTTTGCGGATTCCCGAACCGCTCAGACGTTCTCTCAGCAGCTCTGAAAACGCATCTGCATTTGAATACCTGTGAACAATCGCGCGGATGGCACCGCCGGATCTCTCAGTTAGAGCCTCGCACTGTCCCTGGATCAGGCCGTCGCGTTGCTTTCTAAGTTCGTGCAGCCGATCCTGTTCGGACTGATAGGTTTCTCCGGCCTTCTGGAGCGATATGAGTTCGTCCGACAGCCGGGTATGTTCCTTCTGGAGCGATGCGACCTTGGCTTCCAGCCTCTTCAGCTGCTCCATCCGATCCCGATGCGCGGACGATCTGCCCAGCGCAGAGGAATAGGCTTGGCGGTAAGCCTCAAGCCGGACGCTCCATTGCGACCATTTGCTGTCTTCGCGCTCTGCGAGGGCCTGATCGATGCCGGACTTGGCCCCGCGCAACGCTTCTGCGATTTCTGCAGCCTGTGCTTCGTACTCGGCGGACAGGTTCGCGATCAGCGCCTTTTCGGGAAACTCATCGGGCAGCCCCGCGAGGTCTCCGCGGATTTCGCCGCCGAGCAGTTCGAGCAGCTGATCGATCCGCCCCCCCGCATCCCGCAAACGCTGCTTGCGGGCATCCATGGCCTGGTCGGCGCTGTCATATTGCGATCCGAGATCCAGAAGCGTCCGGTCCTCTTGCGACAGCCCGCCGAGCGATGCGCGTATGCTGATCGCCTGTTCCTGGTAGGAGCGGATTTCCAGGGTAAGCCGGGCAATATCCTTTTCGATGATCTTCTGGCGCTGCCTCGTGGAATAGCTCTTGCGCAGCTTTTCACTTTGTTCGTCCATCTGCCGTTCGAGCTGCCCGAGTTCGGTGCGGATCGGCGCGGTGATAAACCTTGCAAGTTCGTCTAGGCGAACACTGACATTGCTGAGTTGCTTCTGGCTGTAGGCCTGAACAGGCAGCAGGGTGCGTACCTCGTTTTCGGTGCAGGGCCGCAGTTCATCGTCGCCAACCTTGATCTGCACGGTGCCGTCTTTGCTGGCCCTTCGCACAAGATGCGGCACGCCGTTCACGGTGAAAGCGACATCAACGGTCGCGCCAAGAGGCTTGAGCGTTCCCTCGATCAGCCGCGCTCGGCGCGCTTGGTAGTCGGGAGTGTCGTCGTCGCTTCCAGCGGGAGGCTGGTCGCACAGCGCCCACCGCAGATATTCAAGGATCGTGGACTTTCCGGTGCCGCGTCCGCCGATCAGCGCGTTGTACTGAGGATTGAAGGCAAGTTCCAAAGGCCCGAGAAAAGAGCTGTTCTGTACGCTGATCGATGTAATGACGACCGAAGAAACACTTGGCTCAGTGTCGGAAATACGCGATTCTTGGGCTAGGCATGCCTGCCGCAGCGCTTCCGCCGTCGGGCTGGCCCATTTGATCCATGACGAATGGTTGCCGAGATCGGCGTGATCTTCGCGGCGGTTGTCGGAAGTCTGGATGCAGGCGATGCGCTTGTGGCCCCAATCCTTTTCCTTCCCCGCTAGAATATTCAGAATTCCATTTTTCAGCCCGTCCTTTGAGCCGTCCAGATAGCCCCCGACGCAGGGCATGTCCTTGTATTTTGGGGCCATGCCGCTACGGAGCAAAGAGAATTTTCCCTCGCCGCTGACATTGGGAAGAATGATATAGCGGTCCTTGAGCCAGCTGTGTTCGTCCAGTTTGGACCTCAGGGTCTTCAGGGAATCGATGTGATCGAGGCGTTCCGTCTGAATCGTTTTTTCGTCGCCTGACGGAGCGGGCGTGATCGTCAATGCCGTCAGGACGGCGTCAAAGCGGTTGTCCTCAAAATCAGCATCCAAGATGAGGATCGCCTGGCAGGGGACAGCGAGTGTCAGCTCTATTCCCGGAAAGACAACGATACGGTCGCGGGCCTGCAAGGGGTTACCTTCCGCATCCGTTTCCTGCGCGGCGACCTGCCGGACATAGGGGATGAAGGCCATGTCGTGGTGATCGGTGATGGCAATGGCGTCCAGACCCTTCTCCCGGCACGCAGCGATAAGGGCGGCGGCATATTCGGCGCGGGCTTCGTCACCAATCCGCGGTTGGCCTGTCCATTGGCGATCTCTCGGGCTATGAACTTGAAAATCGCAGCGGTAAAAGTGCGCCCCCTTGTCTGCGCTGCTTGTAAGGTCGCCCCTCATTCTCCACCTCCAAAAGCCTCGTCGTCAGTCGGCGTGATCCAAGCTCAAATGAAGTAATCATGGACATCGCACACCAACCGTGGCGCTGTCCAACTAATATTCGCGAAGCGTTTCGAGGTCAAGGTTGGTCACCCTTGTTTTGCTCCGGCAACCGTTGAAGGGCTGCTTTGGAAAATGCCGCGAAGCAGTATTCCGGACAGCTGACCGTCCGCTTTGGTGAAGGATTTTCGATGCGGGTCGCGGCGCGATTTCTCGTCTGGATGAGATTTCGGCCCGCGTTGAAAATCCTCCCAAGGAAGAAGCCTGCGGGGATTGCGCTCAGTCTATGGGGAAAGTATTTTGAAGGTCGGTGCGATGGTGCAGCACGGCAGATAATCAGGAGGCAGGCTCATCGTCACCCATGCATTTGAGGCCACCCAGATCATCGAGTCTGATGTTGTCTTCTGTCGTGACAAGCCGCTTGAGATCAGATTTTCGAATTTGGCCGCAAGGTATCCTGTCCGGCATAACTGAAGCAGCCGGTTCTGTTTGGACCATATGTGCAATGTATCTCTCATGCGGCCTTTTCCCTTGGTGGCGCCCGGGATAGTGGCTTCTGACCTCGCCGGAAGATCTCGATGATCCGCATGGGGCCACCGCAACCAGGACAGGGTTCCCGCAGGGTTAGCGGAATGACCTCTGCAGCCGGTTCCTCTTTGTTATCTTCCTGCGGTTGCTCAACTCCCAGAATTGTGCGGATCCTCGCAATGTTGGCCTTGCGGTTGGCGCTGGCCAGGACCCCGTAATGCCGGATCCTATGAAAGCCTGCAGGCAGGACATGGAGCAGGAAGCGACGGATGAACTCGGGCGTCGCCAATTGCATGATCTTTTGTTGATCTCCCGATTTGATACGGTAATCCTTCCAGCGGAAAGTCACGGTACTGGCATCCGCACTGATCAGCCGGTTATTGGAGATTGCCACCCGATGGGTGTATCGGCTGAGATAGGCCAACACAGCTTCCGGGCCGCCAAAGGGAGGCTTGGCATAGACCACCCATTCGGTTCTGCGGAGTGGTGCCAACCAGGCGGCAAACGCCTCTGGCTCAGATAGTCCTGCCAAATCCCCGAAGAAGGCGAGCTTGTCAGACTGATGCAAAGCCAGCATTCCTTCCAGAAACAGCCGTCGGAACAGCCGGGATAGCACCCGCACATGCAGGAAGAAGCCGGGCTTGGATCCCACCCACCTTGTGCCATCTGGTGACAGGCCTCCGCCGGGCACGATCATATGGATGTGAGGATGATGCGTCAGTGCCGAACCCCATGTATGCAGCACAGAGGTCATTCCAACCTTGGCACCCATACGCTTGGGATCCGCGGCGATGGTCATGACCGTTTCCGCAGAGCTCCTGAACAACAGCCCATAGAGTGCTCGCTTGTTCCAGTAGGCAATCTGGGCAATCCCCGCTGGGAGGGTGAAGACGAGGTGGAAATACTCGACTGGCAACAGGTCTTCGGCTCTTGCTGTCATCCAGTCACGAGCGGCGGGACCCTGACACTTCGGGCAATGGCGGTTCTTGCAAGAATTATAGGCGATGTGATGGTGGCCACACTTGGCACAAGCTGCCACATGCCCGCCAAGCGCCTCGGTTCGGCAGGCCTCTATTGCTGACATCACCTTGAGTTGGTCAAGGCTTATATGTCCCTTGTTGGCTTGTCGCCAGGCTGGGCCATATTGTCGAAAGATATCGGCTATCTCCAGCTTGGAGCGAGACACCTTGGTGCCTCGATTATTCTAGGCTTCGCTTCACGGTTTGATCCTGCAAGCTGGCCAGCATCTCAAAGGGGCTGACGGTGTCTCGGATTGTCTTGGTGGCAACATGGGTATATTGCGCCGTCGTGGACAGCTTGGCATGGCCGAGCAAGACCTGTATCACCCGCACATCCGTGTTGGCTTCGAGCAGATGAGTGGCAAAGCTGTGTCGCAATGTATGCAGGGTCGCGGTCTTCCTGATCCCGGCCATATTCTTTGCCGACCCAAAGGCACGGCTCAATTGTCGTGGTGAAATCGGGTTGATCGTCGACTTGCCCGGAAACAGCCAACCTCCCGGGCGAGCCTCGCGCCAATAGGTTCGCAATAGATGCAGCAAGCCCGGAGATAGCATGACCTTGCGGTCCTTGCCTCCTTTACCCTGTTCGACATGGATCAGCATCCTGTCACTGTCGATGTCACAAACCTTGAGATTGCAAACCTCGGATGCCCGCAGCCCGGCCCCATAGGCGATGCTGAGCGCGGCACGGTACTTCAGACCTGGTCCTGGTGCGGCCATCAGCAGATCTGAAACTTCTTCAATGCTCAGAACTACTGGCAGCTTGCGCGGCTCTCTGCGGAACTGCATATACCGCTTCATCTCCTCGCGACCACAGGTCATGGTGAAAAAGAAGCGGAGCGCCACGATACGGGCATTGAAGGTTGTCGGTGTTATGCCGGCATCTGTCATGTGAAGTTGATAGGCGCGTAATTCTTCCGGTGTGGCGTCGTCCGGGGTATGACCAAGAAAGGCTGCAAAATCCTTGATCGCCCTGATATGGGCCTTTTGCGCTTTGTCGCCCATTCCGCGTATGCGCATATCTTCGATCATTCGTTGGCGTAAGGGTGTGGTTCTCTCCTCCGTCATGGAAACCTCCTGTCTGATGATTGAGAACGCCTCAATCGTCAGACAGACGGCGATGATCGCAAAACAGACTTATCTCAGAAGGTTAACGGAGCCTCCCCAGAGCACCATTGCCGCGCGAGCGGCTTCGTCCTTGGGCCGCGATTGCCAATTACGTTCTATATGACGGTCTTCAATTCATGACGCGGTGCACCAGACCGCTTGGAGCCCAAAACTGGACGTTGATGAGCCAAGCTCTATTGGCAGCAAAGCGAACAGTTTTCCAACTTGCCTTCTTACGTAGCAGTATCTTTACGCCTTTGTTTCGAAGGAGGGGCAGCGTTACCCAATAGTCCTTTGTGCTAGCGTACAATCTGGAAGACTAGGCCCCAGGCTGTAGAAATTCCTTGATAATACAGTTTTTGGTTGCATAGATAAATGCGTGGTCGGCACGCGAGAGCGATATGCCCAATGCAATTCTACGGAGGTGATGTATGGTCGAGGAAGAACAGCCCAAGAAGAAAACTAAAAGGCGCAAGGGCAACACCTTAGAAAGATGGGAAGTCGCATTGGTCAAGGCAATGCTCGGCAAAGACGAGTACAATGACCAAGATATTCTGGCATATTTCACTCGACCAACGCGCTCTGTGAACCACCGGCTTATCGGCGAAATTCGAACGGAAGCGAAACACAAGGCGGTCAAAGCCGCGTCGGATGAAGATCTTGAAGCGTTTTTAGCAACTTGGCCCGACATCGACCACGAAACTGGCTTGAGCATTCGTGGAGATGAACTACTGATCAAGGCCCGTGAAGCCATGATCGCTGCTGTCCAAACTTTTAATGCAGGAGGGCTCACATTCCGATCTGAACTCTTCATCGTAACTGCGGTTATTGCTTGGACTTACCTTTTGCACGCTTGGTTCAAGCGCGAGGGCGTCGACTACAAATACCCCGGACAGAAAACAAAGGCAGGTGAAGACAAATACTGGGAGCTTGGGCATTGCCTGAAGCAAGGAAAATGCCCAGCAAAAGATGGCGTCGCCAAGAACCTCGAGTTTCTGATTGAAATTCGACACGAAATTGAACACCGGACAACGAGCCGAATTGACGACGCCCTCGGAGCAAAACTTCAATCCTGTGCTTTGAATTTCAATGACCTCCTCAAGAAAGAGTTCGGTGTTCAGTATGGCCTCGAAAAGCGTCTTCCTATCGCGCTTCAGTTCGTTTCTTTCGGCGCCGAACAGATATCGGCCTTGAAGAAAGCTTCTGGCCTGCCGAGGAGTCTTGAGACAACCATTACATCCTTTGAGAAAGGGCTGACCGAAGAGCAGATGAAAGACCCGGCCTATAGAATGTCATATGGTTTTGTGCCAATGACAGCCAAAAAGCCAGGGGCCGCAGACATAGCTGTGTCAATCGTTCCCTCTGGCAGTGACGAAGCGAATGAAATCGAGAAGATAATCTTGAAGGAGGTCAACAAGGCGCGCTTTCCACCCAGTAAGGTGGTCGAGAAAGTCAATGCTGCGGGCTTCCCAAACTTCAAAATGCACGACCATACGGTGCTTTGGCAGAACCTTGACGGTAGGAATCCGGGAAAAGGATACGGGTGCCAAGGCGATTACAACGGGACGTGGGTATGGTTTGACCGATGGGTTGATCGTGTGCTTGAGCATTGCGAGCAAGCAGGAGAGAAATATCGGTAAGGAAGCGCATGCCCTGCAATGTGTATCGACCTCCTTTGCCTCTCTCATACGTTCTTTCAGTGTGTAGCCCCGATCTTCTCCTTGCCCTTCGAGTCGACCCGAGAGTCCTGCTGGCTAATCCGCGAAGAGTAACTCTTTCTTGTCTTCAGCCATTGTCGCAAGCGAGATGAATGCCTCAAATGTCCGCTCACCCGCCGTTCAGCTCTCTGCTTGAGAACCCAACACTTTATAGACGGTCGAACGTCCGATCTTGAGCCGGCTGGCAATCTCCGTTGCTCCTACACCTTGATGGCAAAGGGCAAGAACGGCCTTGCGATCCACACTTGGCTTACGACCAAAGCGAACGCCTTTGGCCTTGGCCTCCAGTCGACCTTCATTGGTACGCTCCAGGATCCGCTGCCGCTCGGCCTCTGCAACGGCAGACAGAATGGTGACAACCATCTTACCCATCGTGCCTTCTGTGCTGATGCCGTCATCGAGGAACCGGATGGAGACGCCCATCTGATCGAAATCCTTGATCAGCTTGATCATGTCTTCGGTGTTTCGGCCAAGGCGATCAAGTTTCTTGATCAGGATAACATCGCCTTCCTCGACCTTCAGGCGAAGCAGCTCAAGTCCGGATCGATTGAGGTTGGAGCCCGTCGCCTTGTCGGAGAATATCCGGTTCTCTCGAACGCCGGCCTCCTTGAGAGCCTTAAGCTGGACATCAAGGGACTGCTGTGAGGTTGAAACCCTTGCATAGCCGAACAGGCGCATGAAACTGTCTCCTAAATCGATTACTAGACAGATTGTCTATTAATGATGCATTTCACGATTTAAGAGACATATTATCTGCACAGCTGGGTGCTGTCTACTATGTTATAAATTTTAAGACTCCACACATGCGAATATTGGACTTCAGTCTCAACTATGGGTGGCCAAAATTCTTAGCTGAGACAAAAGCATCGGGCATGGATCGCAAAACTCTTGATTTTTGGAGGAAAAATGCGATATATGCCTCATAGCTTATGAGGTGAGAACGCCCTCCTCATGCACCAATTAGTTATTTAGTTGGTAAAGTAGTCGAAAGACGAAGAGATACAGGAGTGTAGATGGCTGCGGCTGCTACCTGAAAACTGGGATCCTGTCATAAGCAATAAATTCTAGCAGAAAACCTCATCCTTGCGATGGGGTTTTTTGTTATTTTGCAACAAATAGCGTTTTCCTTTCTCGCCTTTGGTCAATTTTTCTCGGCTCTGTTGCAAAAACTCTGAGGAGCAGTCGAGAAGCTCAGTCTTCCTGCCACTTAGGCCAGTGAACTCGATGTTCTTTTCTCGAGCACAGCGATAGCCTCTGCTATAGCTCTGAATTGCCCCTTTGAATTGTTCAGTAATTGCAATGAGGTATTCCAGTAGTTCTTCACGCATCAATCTTCCCCCTTTCACAATTATCCAAGACATATTAAGTTGCCCGCAGGATGGAGTATTCACCATCTCGGGGCGTGAGAACTCCAAATCAGGCGGCCGGTGTCGGCCGAAATGGCACCTCCTCGATCTTTGGTCGGGGAGGCTGCGACGCATGTCCAGAGCTTCGGCTTAAAGGTCGCGGCGGTCGTCCTGGTACGACTTCTCAACTCCCCGGTCACCAAGTCATTCTTGGTGACCAATTCCTTGGATTGAGAAGAGTAGGGAGTGCAATGTCGAGCTGGAACCTCAAGGTAAAATCAACTGAAACAGCATGGTCTCGCGTAAAAGGCCAAAGCAGAGCATCGTGTCAAAAATCATTGGCATCGCAAAACCGTAAGCGCACGGCAAGATGACCATTCCAGGCTATCAATCATTAATGCTTCCGGTCTTGCGTTATGCGGCTCAGGCGGAACAACGGGTTCCGCCTCTTGCCGAGAAGATTGCTGTCGACTTTGATCTGTCAGCTGCAGAATGCGAAAAGATGCTACAGAATGGCGGCCAGAGTATTCTCAAAAATAGGATACACTGGGCGAAGTATTATATGCACAAAGCTGGATTGGTTGATTGTCCAGCGCGAGGACGTTTCATCGCCTCCGATGCAGGCAAACGACTGCTGGCAACAAATCCGCAGAGGCTGGACTATCAACACCTTTTGTCCATCCCACAATTTGCGGCTTACCATGCGGCAAACAAGAAGCAAGGAAATGTTGCCTCCACACGTTCGAAATATGGTGACGACACTGCGAAAGAGGCATCAACTCCTGAGGAGCAGATTGAAGATGCATTTGCAGCCTTGAACACCGCCCTTCAAACCGAATTGCTTGATCGAATTAGGGAGAACTCTCCAGCATTCTTTGAGCAGGTAATCGTCGATCTTCTCATCGCCATGGGATATGGCGGGTCTCATAAAAACGCAGCAGAGCAATTGGGGCGATCTGGGGATGGTGGCGTGGACGGCGTCATTAATGAAGACCGACTGGGTCTTGATCGCATATATGTTCAGGCCAAGAGGCATGCTTCATCGAACAAGATCGGAAGGCCGGACATGCAGGCGTTTGTTGGCTCTCTGGTTGGCTTCGGCGCAACAAAAGGTGTTTTCGTGACCACCTCATCCTTCACTGACAGTGCGACGAAATATACGAGAAGCCTCCCACAACGCGTGATACAAATAGACGGAGTCCGGTTGGCGGAGCTGATGATTGAACATGGTGTGGGAACCCGGGCCTATCGCACCATTCAGGTTCAGCGCCTGGACGAAGACTTCTTTTCTGAAGACGGATAGAACCGGCCAACAGAATGTTCCCCGGCGCGAATAAGGACAGAGCAATGCCGAAATCATCGAATATACCGGCGGATCATTTGCCAAACCCTCATCCTGGTGAAGTTTTGCTGGAAGAGTTTCTGAAGCCTATGAACCTGAGCCGGGACGATCTTGCACGAGCCGTTCATGCACCTTGCAGCCAAATTGACGAGATCGTTCTTGGAAAACGAGCGATTTCTGCAGATATGGATCGACGATTTGCCAGCTACTTTGGTTTGTTCGAGGGCTTTTTCCTCGGGCTGCAATCTGATTATGATCAGTTGAAACACCGACGCGATATAGTCAAATGAACTCTCTGTCATCGCTCCCGGCCCAAGATATATCATAGAGAAATTCAGGGGTGTAATATGCAGGTCAATATTCTCGAAGCGAAAGCCAAACTCTCGGAGCTTGTCCAGAGAAGCGTTGCCGGCGAAGAAGTGATTATCACCAAAGCGGGTAAGCCGCTTGTGCAACTTATCAAATACGAAGTTGATCCTAATCCTTGCAGGTTGGGCCTCTACAAGGAGGCAGGTATTTCAATGGGCGAAGGTATCCATGACGGTGATGTCGAGCTGGCAGCCATGTTCGGGGTGGAGGAATGATTAGGCGACCGTTTCTGAAAACTCGTCTTCATCTGGTTTACTTGAGCCGAAGTTCCTCAAATACATAATCAAACAGTGCATCTATATCGTTGCAATTGACGCCCTTTGATTGGCCCAAATTCTCCATTGCCTCTTTGACTGCTTCAACTGGCTTGTTGCCCCACACAGGAATTGTTCCTGCAGGCAGAATATCCAAGTGAGCGTCAAAGGCATCTTGAAGGTAACCTCTGTTCCGCTCACACGTTACGGGGATAGTTCCAGCTCATCGATGTCGCTCTGCTTGTGGCTATTGACGATGGCTTTGAGCGTTCGTGCCAGCAAAGCATGCAGATCCATGCCATTGAATTTTCAGGTTTCGATGAGCGAGGCGATGATCGCCCATTTTTCGGCTTCCGTATAAAGGCAGGTAGTGTGGGCTGCAACATGGTCCAAATTCTAGGATCAACTCTATGCCAACAAATGAAGACAAGCCGCGAGCACGATGGCACGATGACGACAGCAATGATGCCGAACATCTCAAGCATTGTGTGCAGCACGCTTAGATTATGGGCGGTGCCGGTGAGGTTGCCGACCGCAGTATCATGAGGTATACCGAGTTGGATCATGTCGCTCATCACAAGCTCCGCATGCGGTATCGCATTGACCTGCTCAATTTGCTTTTCGCGGCAGAGTTCTTCCAACCGGTCAGTGACAGAGAGGTGTAAAGGCGACCCAATGATCGACTTTAAAACTATTAAAAAAGAATGGGAAAAAGATCCCGAATTCCAAAAGGCGTGCAAAGTCCTCGAACCGGAATTCAGAATCGCGAATGCCCTGATTAAAGCACGCAAAACAACCCAAATCACCCAGCCTAAATGATCAAGCACTTTTTGACGCGCTCTTGAGCGTCCGGTCTCCCGTGCGTACTCCGCAAAGGAGCGAGAAACTCCGGCGTACTCTCCACGGAGATACTCCATAAATATCATATGAAGATCTCATCGCAGATCACGACCAGCGGTCGCAATGTGGGGCGAAAGCAGCGCTTGCTCTTAAAGGAAGCCGTCATGAAAATTAAAGAGCGAAAGGCTTTGTACGCTATCTGTTTTCGGGAAAGCGGATGTTGTTGTTTCTGCCTCACAACCATCGAAACCGGTTAAAGCAGTTTGGAAAGGCCTGTTATTCGACTGAGAGCTCTTGCTGGTTCAGTTACTGCTTTTTGTGTGGTCGCGATATCGCCAACCAGAACTACTTGCTTTACCCCTCTGGTGATTGCAGTATAGACAAGACACCTGTCCAGAAGTTTGCTCTTGGACATTGGGACAATGATCCGGTTCCATTGGCTTCCCTGGCTTTTATGGATTGTCACTGCATAGCTTCGACGCACTCTGTCTTGAAGGTCATTTTCAGACAGAAGATGATTGATGCCGTCAAATTCTGCTTCAGCCAGAATGACCTCTGCATCATCAGGGATATTCTGGCCTAATGCCAAAAAGTCTGAGATTGGAAGGAGCTTGGCGATGTCATCCTTTTCAAGAAGGATCTGCTTTTCTTGATAGGCTTTGGTGATTGTTCCGAAGGATCCATTGTAGAGATCCCGATCCCAATCATTCTGAGTGAACATGATTGGACAGCCTTCACAAAAGCCGGTCAATTCATCACCGGATTTGACGGCAAGTTGGTCTTTCAACCGCCTGTCATATAGATCCTGGTTTATATGGACTACTGTTCCAGGACGATGATCCCGTTCGCCTTTGGAACTGGCCAGTATTTGAACCTCATCTTCATTGCCTTCCTCAATGACCAATTCGTCATAGAGTTTTGCAATTACATCCGAGATTTCATTTTTGTTGCAAGGATAGATGCTGACGCCCAAGCTCGGGCCGTTATATTTGGGCATTGACGGCCAAATGCCATCTCGGATTGATTGACTGACTGCGGGGATGCCTGTGGCTCCATCCTGACGATAAACGCGGGAGAGATGTTTTCTGGGAACAATATGACCTTCTCCGCAGAGCAAATGGAATGTCAGGCCAGCGCCAACAGGGGGCAATTGCATATCATCACCCACCAGAACTAGGCGACATCCCGCACGGATCTTGCGGAAGACCTGGAAAGCACTTGCGATATCAAGCATGGAGGCTTCATCAACCACATAGGTGCGTGAAGCAGGCTCATCTTGCTCTTCTTTGTTTTTGTCTGGAGAGGTTTTGTCTGATGCATGGATGAAGCCTGCGATTGTCATTGCATTTTTGCCTGTCACATCAACCATACGTTTGGCAGCTCTTCCTGCCAATGCCATTTGAACCACTTTAGATCCTAATGCATCAAGACCGGCATAAAGAGCAGACAGGGTTGCAGTTTTCCCAACTCCAGCTCCACCACTGATGACGCAAACCTGATTGGTCAATGCCATCCAGACAGCTTCTCGCTGTTCATCCCCCAATGGATGGTTGGCTTTCTCCCAATCCATAATTGCTTTGTTGGCTTTATTGCGCTCGCTGGGGCTGATTTCAGTCGGATGGCTGTACAACATGTCCTTTTGTGAAGGAACCTCTGTACCATCAACCATTGAGGCAAGGCGCTTGGCAATATAGCGCTCCATGAGCCATGCGCCCGTTGAGCTGTATTGACCGCTTTTTTCATCGCGCAGCCAGCCGCCGGGAGTGGGAGTGTTCATTGCCTGTTCCGCTAATGAGGCATTGTTATCGAGCAGTTTTGTGACGATGCCTTTCAGGGTTATGTGATCCAAGGCCGTATGCCCATCAGTGTCATAGGCACGATACAACGCTTCAGCAACAGCAGCATGGCCACGTTTGGGGTCAGTTGGATACATGCCAAGGCGATCAATGGCAATTCGGTCCACTTTTTCCCATTTTTGGCCAAATGCCAGCAATCTGTAGGGATCTCGCGTCAGCTTATCCATGACCTGTTCGCCGTAAAACTCGAACAGAGCAGCACCCAGTCCAATAGGAAAGCGGTTTGCGTCCAGCCAGGCAATCACTTCACCGGGATTGAGCTTTTGCCATCCGTCAATCAAAATGCGTGCTGCTTCTAATGTGACGATTTCAGACAATGCATCTTCATCACTTTCATTGAGAATGTTGCAGAGGTCTTCGCCAAATCGATCCCAAAGGGCTATGGCTTTTTGTTGCCCAATACCAGGAAAGCGTTTACCTGATATGGTTGCGATCATGTTGCGTCCAAATGGTCTGAGAAGTATGGCTTTCTTGGCCCGGAATTGATCATTTCCGCGGTATTTTTCCATTTCGCCTTGTAAGGCCCACAGATCGCCAGATAGGGCAATCTCGTTTCCCAAAGCCTTCTGGGGCAGGGCGATAGTCAAAGGTGTCACATCGCCGCCTGGAGCATTTTCTTCAATTGGCGTTCCGACCATGATGGCTCCATGACCGGGCTTGCTCCAGCGGATATGGTTCATCTGAACGGTCAGGTTGATCACCACGGCATTCTCCCAATATCCGGCAGGGTTAGGTCTGCGTAGCCTTTTTTTCGCATCTGGTCTTTCAAATAACGGTTTTCTTCTTCGACTGTCGCCAAACGTTCCTGCAGTTTTTTGACTTGATCAATGGCGTCGGCTTCTCTTCGGGTTTTGGCCCCTGACGCCTGGGTGTTGGTTTCAGAGACATTGGTTTGATGAGATGGATTGCCTTCAATATTGGCCAGAATTTCAGCAATGGCGGGATTGGTGAAGGATTTTCGATGCGGGTCGCGGCGCGATTTCTCGTCTGGATGAGATTTCGGCCCGCGTTGAAAATCCTCCCAAGGAAGAAGCCTGCGGGGATTGCGCTCAGTCTATGGGGAAAGTATTTTGAAGGTCGGTGCGATGGTGCAGCACGGCAGATAATCAGGAGGCAGGCTCATCGTCACCCATGCATTTGAGGCCACCCAGATCATCGAGTCTGATGTTGTCTTCTGTCGTGACAAGCCGCTTGAGATCAGATTTTCGAATTTGGCCGCAAGGTATCCTGTCCGGCATAACTGAAGCAGCCGGTTCTGTTTGGACCATATGTGCAATGTATCTCTCATGCGGCCTTTTCCCTTGGTGGCGCCCGGGATAGTGGCTTCTGACCTCGCCGGAAGATCTCGATGATCCGCATGGGGCCACCGCAACCAGGACAGGGTTCCCGCAGGGTTAGCGGAATGACCTCTGCAGCCGGTTCCTCTTTGTTATCTTCCTGCGGTTGCTCAACTCCCAGAATTGTGCGGATCCTCGCAATGTTGGCCTTGCGGTTGGCGCTGGCCAGGACCCCGTAATGCCGGATCCTATGAAAGCCTGCAGGCAGGACATGGAGCAGGAAGCGACGGATGAACTCGGGCGTCGCCAATTGCATGATCTTTTGTTGATCTCCCGATTTGATACGGTAATCCTTCCAGCGGAAAGTCACGGTACTGGCATCCGCACTGATCAGCCGGTTATTGGAGATTGCCACCCGATGGGTGTATCGGCTGAGATAGGCCAACACAGCTTCCGGGCCGCCAAAGGGAGGCTTGGCATAGACCACCCATTCGGTTCTGCGGAGTGGTGCCAACCAGGCGGCAAACGCCTCTGGCTCAGATAGTCCTGCCAAATCCCCGAAGAAGGCGAGCTTGTCAGACTGATGCAAAGCCAGCATTCCTTCCAGAAACAGCCGTCGGAACAGCCGGGATAGCACCCGCACATGCAGGAAGAAGCCGGGCTTGGATCCCACCCACCTTGTGCCATCTGGTGACAGGCCTCCGCCGGGCACGATCATATGGATGTGAGGATGATGCGTCAGTGCCGAACCCCATGTATGCAGCACAGAGGTCATTCCAACCTTGGCACCCATACGCTTGGGATCCGCGGCGATGGTCATGACCGTTTCCGCAGAGCTCCTGAACAACAGCCCATAGAGTGCTCGCTTGTTCCAGTAGGCAATCTGGGCAATCCCCGCTGGGAGGGTGAAGACGAGGTGGAAATACTCGACTGGCAACAGGTCTTCGGCTCTTGCTGTCATCCAGTCACGAGCGGCGGGACCCTGACACTTCGGGCAATGGCGGTTCTTGCAAGAATTATAGGCGATGTGATGGTGGCCACACTTGGCACAAGCTGCCACATGCCCGCCAAGCGCCTCGGTTCGGCAGGCCTCTATTGCTGACATCACCTTGAGTTGGTCAAGGCTTATATGTCCCTTGTTGGCTTGTCGCCAGGCTGGGCCATATTGTCGAAAGATATCGGCTATCTCCAGCTTGGAGCGAGACACCTTGGTGCCTCGATTATTCTAGGCTTCGCTTCACGGTTTGATCCTGCAAGCTGGCCAGCATCTCAAAGGGGCTGACGGTGTCTCGGATTGTCTTGGTGGCAACATGGGTATATTGCGCCGTCGTGGACAGCTTGGCATGGCCGAGCAAGACCTGTATCACCCGCACATCCGTGTTGGCTTCGAGCAGATGAGTGGCAAAGCTGTGTCGCAATGTATGCAGGGTCGCGGTCTTCCTGATCCCGGCCATATTCTTTGCCGACCCAAAGGCACGGCTCAATTGTCGTGGTGAAATCGGGTTGATCGTCGACTTGCCCGGAAACAGCCAACCTCCCGGGCGAGCCTCGCGCCAATAGGTTCGCAATAGATGCAGCAAGCCCGGAGATAGCATGACCTTGCGGTCCTTGCCTCCTTTACCCTGTTCGACATGGATCAGCATCCTGTCACTGTCGATGTCACAAACCTTGAGATTGCAAACCTCGGATGCCCGCAGCCCGGCCCCATAGGCGATGCTGAGCGCGGCACGGTACTTCAGACCTGGTCCTGGTGCGGCCATCAGCAGATCTGAAACTTCTTCAATGCTCAGAACTACTGGCAGCTTGCGCGGCTCTCTGCGGAACTGCATATACCGCTTCATCTCCTCGCGACCACAGGTCATGGTGAAAAAGAAGCGGAGCGCCACGATACGGGCATTGAAGGTTGTCGGTGTTATGCCGGCATCTGTCATGTGAAGTTGATAGGCGCGTAATTCTTCCGGTGTGGCGTCGTCCGGGGTATGACCAAGAAAGGCTGCAAAATCCTTGATCGCCCTGATATGGGCCTTTTGCGCTTTGTCGCCCATTCCGCGTATGCGCATATCTTCGATCATTCGTTGGCGTAAGGGTGTGGTTCTCTCCTCCGTCATGGAAACCTCCTGTCTGATGATTGAGAACGCCTCAATCGTCAGACAGACGGCGATGATCGCAAAACAGACTTATCTCAGAAGGTTAACGGAGCCTCCCCAGAGCACCATTGCCGCGCGAGCGGCTTCGTCCAAGGTGCGGAAGACATCACGCCCAAACTTCAGGTCCTGAGCCATTTTGCTGCGGTTCAATTTGCCATTGGAAGACCAGGGAAGAGTTCCTGTGCTCTTCCCATTTTCAATGTAGGCCTGGAATTTGTCGGCATATTCCCGGCCGGCATCGGCTCCATTCTTACCTTTGAGGCTCATTGTGATGCTCCATCAATATCATGACCGCAGCATTCATGCTGCGGTTCTGCCCTCCGGCGAGGACGGGGAGGCAAGGTGCAATGGTCTTCGCGGGGAACCGCCTGCAGCCGCGTTTGCGCGGCGAAGGTGGGCGGAAGATCCGTTGCACCGCGCCAGGGGCAGTGCCCCTTAGTCTGAACGCTGCCGCGACAAGCTCAAGCAACCGGATATTTACCTATGGCTTTAATTTGTGAGAGTAATCGATCATTGTGATCTTTTAACCTCTTGTTGTCTCCCATCAGTGTTGCGTTCTGGATTTCCAGATTCTCTGTTTTTTGGCGAAGATAGGCAAGCTCCTGACTGATCTCTTTGAGGCGATTTCCTTTGGCGGAAGATCGATCCTGTATAGTTTTTATTGCTTGTTCAAAGCGTTTGGTTAGGTCTGCGTATTTGCCTGTTATGGGCTGATCAATTTTAGGATCAATCCATTCACGAAGATCGTGATTTGGTCCTGTCCAACGTCGCAATTTGGCTCTGTGTTTGGGAAAGTCTTTAGCATCGAGATCAACATTGTCAGGAAGGCCATCTTTCGCCCATTGTTCCAAGATTAGAACTTTGGCTTCAAAAGCTTCTTTGACTGCTGCTGCTTTTTCTGCTGGTGACAGGTTCTGGGCTGGTTGATCTTGATCAGTCATTGGATTTTCCTCCGACTGCGTTCGACTATTTTTCTGTTTTGTTTCAATGTGTTTTTGAATGACTCAAGTTTCTGCCTTGCTGCGACCTCAATGTCTTTGCTTGCTGGATGATTGGCGGTTTTAATTGCTTGATCTATTCTCTCTTCCACTACCTGGATATTCTCGGAGAACATCGCGCAATGTGGGCATTGGGAGCAGATTTCTATGGACGCATATGCCTGGTCTGGAAGCCCGGCTTTTATTTCTTCCCCCAAATGCATGCTCTTTTCCTTTAGGCATTGAGCTTGTGCGATATGGGATGGATCATGAGGGTTGAATAGGCAATGCGCATGCCCACCGTCTATTGGTTCCAGGTATCTTTTAGGGGCGATTTTGCGCAACTGTTTGATCAAGGAATCCCGTTCATCATCAGGGCTGATGTTAGAAGAGTTATCGATCAAGACATGGTGCCTTGCCTGTTCAGTCATTTCGTCAAGCAGTTCATATAAGTCAACGGCGCCTTGTCCGATAGGATGTTCGGTGCCGTTGTACATGTCGAGCATCCTGCTCACCTGATAGTCAATTCTTACGTCTTCATGGCATTTGCCAATCCCCTTGACGCTTTGGAACGCCTTTTTTGCTTCATTCTTGAGGTCTTGGCTTTCCTTGCTATCACTGTTGGATATTTGGGTCAGATGAGACAACATGCCAGGATTGGTCATGGTGATATAACGTCGGGTCATTTCAGGGTCAAAATGACGTAAAAATCGGCTAAGGGCATCAAGTTTACCAAATTTTTGTCCATAATAGTAATAAACTGCAAATGCACGACGAAGTTGGTGAGGGGTGAATATCCATTTTATACCATTATCATCTGTGTCAACACCTGTCATTTCTGCAAAATTTTTTAGTTTTTCATTAAATTTTGTTGATATGTATTTTCTATGTTTAGTTGCTGTTTCATAGTCAGTGGGTCTTAATCTTGGGCTGATGATTTTGGTAATCCAGCTGTGTTGTTCATGTTCCCTTGCTGTTGCGCTTAGTTGTTCGAGGATTTTTACTGCATAATTAATAGAAGCAGGGACCGGAATGGTGGAATAATCCTTGATGGTTTTGGCAATGTAACTGGTCATGAGCCAACTACCAGGATTGATAGGGTCTTGAAAGACACACCCTTTTTGCAGGCTTTCCAATTCCATTTTTCGGCGTGCAGAGAACCCACCAATCAAAATAAGGCAAGCCGTGACAAGAAGCCCCAGTGCTACCTCCAATGACATGCGATCAGTGTCTTCTGATAATAAGATATCTCGTTTTTTGGCAGTTAGTGTATCTGTCCATCGTGGGGCGATGTTTGGGAAGCTTTGATGATTAATTGGGCTATGTTCAGTAATGACAGATTGAATCTTGTTGCGCATTTTGGCGGCACGGGCATCGCTGGGATTCATTTTTGACAACAATTCTGCCCTAATGGCGGCGGATTCTTCGCAAATTTTCAATATGGCAGGACTGTAATCCAGCACCCAGATTGCGGCATGGTTAAGCAACTGCAGCCACTGTTCTGGGCTAGGAGTTCCCATCCGCCCTTCAGGTCTACCGGATTTTCCGGTGGGTGAAGGCTTGCGGGACATTTGTTTGGTCAGCTCTTCGCGTGATACCATTTCAAATGGATCAAACTGCAATGGATCATGCGTTATTATTCCTTGCGCCGAATAGGTGCGCAAGGTGAACCAGATATCCAAAAAAAATCGTATAGCACTTTGAGATAGTCTTGGGTCTTCAACATTCTCAGAAATGGACGTATCAGTTTTTTGATTGGATATTTGTTTTAGAGAGCCGTCTGGCGCTGTCTGAAGGATCAAAGATTCCAGATCAGGCCAGATGGAGAGGGGTTGCAATTTGGTGTTGGGTAACCCCAATTCATTGCAGATCGCATGAATGTTGATAAAAGTTTGATTTTTGTACTTGCGTATTGGCCATTCAAATTGGCCATCCAAGACTTTTTCTTTGAGATTGTCGAAGCGTGTTTCTAAGGGAATGAGAGAATGTATAGATCCGGATCCTGTGAGGGTGTTGCAGAAGGTGTCAAACAAATGGCCATTTAGATCTTGCATTTGTTCTATGCCCATACTGATCCGCCAACGCATGATCCATACTAACTGTAAGAATTTTTTCCTGGCAATTTTGGCATCTAAATATTTTTGTAATTCTTCTGCAATAAAAATTTTGGCAGTCAGTAGATCTGAGATGTTGGATGGATTAGTTAATAGGATGTTGCATTCATCTATTACTTGATTAAAATCTATAGTGACCTTGGTGTCTCGGATTATATCTGGGTCTCTGGTTTGGATTATCCAGATATTGTGTTTTAGGCTGGGTTCCTGTTCTTGTATAGATGTGGAGGAACTATTGATCAGCCATTCTGGTCTGCCATATTCAGCCATTTTTTTATTGTGATAGGCTATGTCAATTTGTGACATAAGTCAGTCCTCCAACATTGGTAATGAGATTTCGCCTGAGATCAGCATTTTTGATGCTTTGCGTGCTGAGCGAATATAGTTGGTCATATGCCCCTGTTCTGATAACTGTTTTCCGATGGCTTTGACCAAAGCCAATAGGGGCAGGTAGTTCAGACGATATCGGGCTTTGTTGGGATAGTTGAATTGCATTTGTCGCAATTTCTTGTGTGTTACATACAGGACCATTAGATTTTGTTCTGTAGGATCAAAACGCAGGATTTCGGGGGAGCCGTAATCAGTTTGTTTGATCAAGCCTACAGTGGCAGAGATGCCAGATTGATGGGCTACATCCCTTATGTGCTCCAGATCTCTGACTGTCTTGCCAAGTTTTTGGGCAATGTCTTTTTGGTCAAGGTCTCGGGTCAGAATGCCCTCGACCGCATCTTGGAACAGTCGGATGCTAGCATCCAATTCAGCATTCATGGTTGGTGTATTCAAATAGTGGGGTTGCAATACTCCAGACCCGGAATGTCCAGCTACTGCTGCTGTTTCTGCAAAGGAATTGGTGTCCTGACGGGTTAGATTGAGTACTGATTTTCGTATTGCTTTGTGCGTAAAGCCTTTTCTGCCAATAATATGATTTGTATTTTCAAATAGATATTGCCCAAATTGATGGTGTTTTGGTTTTGGTTTTGGGTTGAGGTTTGTTGATACATAAATCCAGAATTCATCATTGAATAATGCGTCAGAATGACTTCCAAATTCAGATCTCATAGTCTCTGCCATAATGCGGAAGCGCTCAATGATGTTTGCACCAGAGGTGCGGTGTCCCCAATTGGGTTTTTTAAGATCAGCATATGTATGGTCATCATCAGAATTAGGGTTATTATTATCAAGTTCTGCAATGAGTTGTTTGAGTTGATTCATTGCCACTTTCGCTTTTGTGTCATTGAGATCATGACATTCTCCCAGATATCCAACCACATGATGGCCTGCTCTGTTTTTGAATGCAGTGATTATGGATTGGGTTGCTAACATAGAATGTTTGTCAGAGGTGAAGACATAAGGATATCTGGTTAGATCTCGTGCAGGCTGAACATTCCAACCTGTGTCACATATCAAGATAGTCAGTGCGGCGTAAGCTGCTTGGAATGAAGGGCCAAATGCACTGCGGTAGGCTAAAATGAATAGGTTTCTATCGCTGTGAATTTGTGTGATGTCGATTCCACTGGCTTTTTGCCAGGTTTCAATATCTCTACAGAGCTTTTGTGTTCTGTATTTAGATATTTTGAAAGTTCCGGTTTTGGTAATTGCTTGTTTGTAATCGAACAGTCCTTGCTTGATAATTTCGCAAGATTCTGGGTCATTTTCTGGCCCCAATGGCTTGTTATGTAGCAACATTTGCCCGAACTTATGTAATTTTTCGTATAAATCAAATATCTCAATGCATTCATTTCTTATAATATTGATTGCTTTTCTATCTCGATCAAATCCTTTTAATCCTTCAAGTTCTATCCAGTCATTTTCACCAAGTGATTTATTGTGTTCACTTGATGTTTCTGAACTTGAATAAGGTTTTTTGATATATTCAGATTTGAATAAGGTTGGTATAAACTGAAAATTTTGTTCTTTTCTAAGTTTTTCTATTCCATCACAGGCATTCCAAACTCTCATATATTTAGTTTGGTTAGATGATTTTGAACCCTTTTTTATAAATGGGTCCATATCACTTTCAATTGCTTTAGACCATTTGTTCAATATTTTACAGAATAGACGATTGTGTTTAATTGGATCTGCAATCAACTTATCTATATTCTTGTTTTGTTCTTCTGCAAAAATGGAATGAATTAGATTGATGTCAGGAGAATCTTGATCGTTTGCCAACCAGATTAAAAAGGAAATTACACCGTTTTTTGTATCGGTTTTTGTTGTTCTATTATCGCGCTTGAACGCCAACCCATTCACAGCTTCAACAAGGGGTTTGGGGTAGGCTTTTTGCCAATTATTTTTTGATATTTTTGGGGACACTGAAATACTCAAGGTTGTATGAATTATGTTGACTTTTTATATTCCTTTTATGGATTAATCTATCATCAAAAAATATCTATGTAAATCAGTCAGTCAGTCATGCACCTGATTTTATTTCCGGCAAAAGGATCTTGGGATAAAAATAGAGGACGACCGGTTTTCCCTTGCAGGCGCTGAGGGCAATCTCGCCACCTCCGTTGGTTTTCAGGGTGAAGTCAGGGGCAAGATCGCCCGTTTCCGGATTCGTTTTCGTTTCGGCCATGGGTCATCCTTTCGTCGTTTTTCTGCGGTCTAGGTGATCAGACAGGGTTTGGTCAGGTCTTTGATTGATCCTACGATGTTTGCACCGCTGCGGATCATAGGGTGATTGGTCAGTTGTGGTGAAGAGAAAAATTCCCGCAACCCGGGCTTCTGCGACTTAGAAAGCTCTTGTGGGGTACCCGAATCTGGCCTAACAGAACAAGGGGCAGTCTGGGTAATGTGCTCGGACGACATGGGCGTTCGGGACTGAAACTGAAGTGCATAGGGAGGCATGTTACTTTGACTGATCGCTTGGAGACGCCGCCGGATAACGAGCATCCTTCCGCGCCGGACAAGGCGGCCTCCGATCTGTCTTCCTCTACCTCCGCCGTTATCAGGAAACCTTCAAAAGCCAAGCGACGCATCATGATCGCCCTGATTGCGCTGGTGGTGATCGTTGCACTGCTGCTTGGGGGATTGGTGCTGCGCCTCTATTACGCGCCTCTCTCGATCAGCGGGTTGCGTGATCAGGTGGAAAATCTGGTCAAGACGGCTCTTCCCGCAGGCCAGTACCTTCAGATCGAGGACGTGATGATTGGGCTTTCCGAGAATGGAAGGCTGTCTCTACAGCTCAGTCATGTGGCGCTGTCCGAGGGTGATGAGGAGCTTCTTTCGGCGCCCAAGATTGATCTCGAGCTTGATCTTCTTGCGCTTCTGCGCCAGCAGATACGAGCCAAGAGCATCATTATTCTAAGCATGTCGGTGAAGGTCTGGCGCGATGAGACCGGCCGTCTGCTGATCGCCGGACAGGATCCAGGCGTGCTGAGCAGTAACTCTGTTCCCGAAACGCGTCTTTATGATCCCAATGAGCCACAGTTCGTGTCGGCCATCAACGCGATGCGGCGTGCCCTAAAGCCGCTGGCCGACGAGGATCTCGATCGGCGGCCACCGCAGATCCTCATCCGCAACACGGAGATCGCCTTCCACGATGATGTGCTCAACAAGCACAAGATCTACCGGAATGTCGCCTTTGCCTATAATCCTCTGGGAGAGGAAGACAGCCTATGGCGGATCGATTTCGCCTATGACGGGCGTCATGGTCGCATTCACTCGGCGATGGGGGAGTCCCCGCTGACAACGCCTGACGCCAGCGGAGGGGGGCGTTCTGTCCAGCTGGTTTTTGAAAACATTTCGCTTCCGGATCTTTTGCCGCGCTTTTCCGATGAAACTGTCAATTTCAATTTCAGCTCCGCCTTTGCCGGGCGGGCGCAACTGGATTTCAATGACAAGGAAGCGCTTTCCGGCATGAAGATGGTTCTCAATGTCGGTGAGGGATTGCTGGAATTTGGTGAAAAGGACGATGCCTACCTGAACAGCGCGATGTTGCGGTTTGACTGGGTGCCGGAAAAGCGGATGCTGCGGCTGTCGGATAGTCATGTGCTGTTTGGCGAGACCGGAGGAGCATTCCGGGGTGTCATTGCCTGGCCCGAGACAGAGGATGGCAACATTCAGGTGCAGGTGGAGGCTGACAACATAAAACTTGCCGCGCGTGACAATCCGCATCCGAGTCGCATGTTGCAGCAGATCCTGCTGCTTGCTCACATCGAACGCAAGAGCGGCGTTGCCACAGTGGACGATTTCCGGATGGTGGCTGACGAGGGCAGCGTGCATGGCAGTGGCACGATTTCCCAGGCAAACGGCGAAGTCGCGCTCAACATGGGCTTTGACATTTCGGCCATGCCCTACGATCTGTTGTTGCACATGTGGCCGGTGAACATCGCCAATGGCGCGCGCAAGTGGTTGTTGAATCATCTTCTGGGTGGGCGCACAACCGGCGGCCGCTTTGACCTCGCCTTGACCGAAAGCATGTTGGCGCGCAATGAAGAGGGGCGTCTTGTTCTGCCCGACGAGTCGGTCAAGGGGTCGTTCGGCTATGAAGATGTCAGCCTTAAAGAATTTGGCGATCTACCGTCGAGCAATCAGCTGTCAGGCAAGGGAACCGTGACGGGCCGCACATTCCAGACCTCGATCGAGGCGGGGCGGTTCGTGACCAAAAGCGGTCTGTTCTTTCCGGTCAGCAACGGGCGGTTCGAGATTCCCGATCATTCCCAGAAGCCGGCGACCGGCATTGTCACGCTTGAAGGGGAAGGCAGCGCGGTGGCGTTTGGCGAGATCATTGACAGCGATCCTCTCAATACCCTCAAGAAGGAAAAGCAGAAGGCTTCGGATCTGAGCGGAACGGCAAGCGCCAAAGTACGACTGAGCTTCCCCTTTATCGACCCGCTGACGTTGGATGACGTGCATTATGATGCGCAGATCTCCCTCAAGGATGTGGCCAGCAAGGTGCCCTTGCGTGGCCACGAGGTGTCCGGTGCGGATGTGGTCATCAATACCGACGGTGATCGCATGGACATCAAGGGGCTGGCGACCATTGACGGGATCAGTGCGGCACTCGATCTGTCTTCTTCGAACGACAGCAAGGTTGTGACGTCCTCAAGCTTTGATCTGCTGTTGACCGATTCCGACAGGAAGCGACTGGGGCTCGGGCTTGACGAGTGGCTGAGAGGGGCAATTTCCGTCCGCGCCACCCAGAGCAGCGATACGCCCAAGGTGACAAAGGTGGAGGCGGATCTGACCAAGGCCGAGCTGGATCTTGGTGAACTGGGGTGGAGCAAGAAGCCCAACGTGCGGGGCGCAGCCTCGTTTGAGCTCATTGATCGTGGCGATCATTTCGAGGTCAAGGATCTTGCCGTTTCGGGCGATGGGTTCAAAGCCGAGGGAACGGTTGCGATCAGCAAGGACGATGGCCTGCAAGCCCTCAAGCTTACCCGTCTGGAGCTCAGTCGAGGGGACCGGCTGGCGCTGGATGTGACCCGCCAGGGACAGGGACCCTATCGCATATCGGTGTCGGGAGACGTGCTTGATTTGCGTGGCAAGTTGATGGGCAGTCCTTTCATTTCAAAGGACAAGAAGACTGAATCCAAGGAAAGCGTCATCATCAATGCAAAGATCAAACGGGTGATCGGCTTGTCCGGTCAGGCGATCTCCGGCCTCAGCGCCAGCGCGGAAGTCGTCAATGGTCAGGTTCGGCAAGTTGATGCGCGGGGGCTTCTGAACGGAGCGAGTGCGGTCGAGGTGACCACTTCGATGGAGAAATATCCGACCCTGCATATCGAAGCGCTCGATGCCGGCGCGCTGTTCCGTTTTCTCGGGGTGGTGGATCGGGTTGTCGGTGGACGTCTCGCCCTGTCGGTTGCGCTGCAGAAGGGCATCGACATCATCGCCGGGTCGTTGTTCCTGAAGGACTTCCAGATCAGTGGGCAGGTGGAGAAGCGCCAGTCCTCCAAGTCCTCGACGCAGAATGTCGACAGCGGGTTTGATTCCTTCTCCGTCCAATACACGGGCGAGAATGGTCTGTTTGACATCAGCCGGGGCATTCTCAAGGGGCCGGTGCTGGGGGCGACGGTCGACGGGTCGATCGACATGAAGTCGCGCAACCTCAATGTCTCGGGAACCTATATTCCCGCCTACAAGGTCAACAATATCTTCAGCCGCCTGCCGGTGATCGGACGGGCGCTAGGCAACCGCAAGAATGAGGGGCTGCTGGGCATTACCTATGTGGTGAAGGGAAACATGGCCAACCCGACGCTGATCGTCAATCCGGCCTCGCTGCTGGCGCCGGGCGTCTTCCGCAAGATCTTCGAGTTCTGATGTCCTCTCTTCTTCAAGGGGGATTGGACATCTTGGGGTCGATCTCATGGCGCATACAAAAAAGGCTCCCGAATGGGAGCCTTCTTCATTTCTGTTCATGCCTCTCTGGAAGCCGGCTTTTTGCGGGTGGCTCCAGTGGAAATACTCAGGAGAGCTTCAGCAGAACGTGTTTCTTCTTGCCCATGGAAAGCTTGATGACGCCGTCTTCATTGAGATGGGCCTTCGTCAGTGCAAGGCTGTCGTCGGTCACTGTGTCGTCATTGAGCTTCAGGGCGCCGCCCTTGATCGAGCGACGGGCTTCGCCGTTGGATTTGGCAAGGCCAGCATTGACGAAGGCTGCCAGAATGCCGATCCCAGCATCAAGCTCACTGGAAGAGACTTCGATGGTGGGCAGGTTGGCTTCCGCTGCCTGACCGGCTTCGAAGGTCTTGAAGGCGGTTTCGGCGGCATTGTCAGCGTCAATCCGGCTGTGAATGAGCGCAGTTGCTTCGGTTGCCAGAATTTTCTTGGCTTCGTTCAGCTCGTTGCCCTGCAGGGCTTCCAGACGACGGATTTCGTCCATCGGCAGCGTGGTGTAGAGCTTGAGGAAGCGGCCGACGTCGGCGTCGGAGACGTTGCGCCAGAACTGCCAGTAGTCATAAGGGCTGTACATGTCGCCACGTAGCCAGATGGCGCCGGAGACGGACTTGCCCATCTTGGAGCCGTCAGACTTGGTGATGAGCGGCACGGTGAGGGCAAAGCATTCGGCATTGTTGATCCGGCGGCACAGGTCGATACCCGAGACGATGTTGCCCCACTGGTCGGACCCGCCCATCTGCAGGCGGCAGCCATAGAGCTTGTTGAGCTGGGTGTAGTCGTAGGCCTGCAGGAGCATGTAGTTGAATTCGAGGAAGCTCAGGGCCTGTTCGCGTTCAAGACGCAAACGGACGGAATCGCGGGCCAGCATCTGGTTGACCGAAACGCGGGAGCCGATGTCGCGCAGGAATTCGACATAGTTGAGTTCGAGCAGCCAGCGGGCATTGTCTTCCTGAATGGCATCGGTCGGGCCGTCGCCGAAGTCGAGCAATTTGGAGAAGACCTCGCGGATGCTTTCCTTGTTGGACTGGATCTTTTCCGGGGTCAGAAGCTGGCGGGTTTCGTCGCGGCCGGACGGATCTCCGACCATGGTGGTGCCGCCGCCCATCAGGGCGATCGGGCGATGGCCGGTTTTCTGCATCCAGTGCAGGATCATCATCGAGACGAGGTTGCCCACATGGACAGACGGAGCCGTGCAGTCGTAGCCCACATAAGCAGTTACCGTCTCCGAGCTAAAGAGTTTGTCCAACCCTTCCGGGTCTGAGCACTGATGAATGAAGCCGCGCTCACTCAAAGTGTGTAGAAATTCGGATTTGAAGGCGGTCATGCCGCTTTTCTCCTTAAAGATACGGTTGTTACTGCTAGTCTGGCCAGATGTCTTTGATGTTGGGCACACCGGACAGGACGGCCTTTCGGGGAGTTGGTCTAGCAAAGTTATTGGAAAAGATCACTAGCAAGATTGGGAGACGGGGACAAAAATGGCAAAAAATGAAGAAAAACTGTCGCTTGCCGTCGGGTTGATGAGCGGGACGTCCTGCGATGGCGTCGATGTCGCACTGATCGAAACCGATGGAGAAGGACAGCTCAGGTCCCTTGCCTCGGCCTTCAGGCCCTATGAGCCTGCGGAGCAGATCCTGTTGCGTCGTGCCATGGAGGATGCGCAGGGGATGAAGAACAGGACGGCCCGGCCCGGTTGCCTCATCGAGGCGGAGGCATTGATCACCCGAGCGCATATCGAGGCGGTTGGCCGTTTGATGGCGCTGGATTCTGCGCGCGGGCTGCAGCCGGATGTCATCGGCTTTCATGGACAGACAGTCTGGCACGATCCCGCTGCGGGGATCACGGTTCAGATAGGCAACGGTCAGGCGTTGGCCAATGCCTGCAAGATGCCGGTTGTGCATGATTTCCGGGCCGCTGACGTGGCTGCCGGCGGGCAGGGCGCACCGCTGGTGCCGATCTATCACAAGGCGCTTCAGGCTTCGAGTGTCATTCCGCTGCAACAACCATTGGCGATCATCAATATTGGCGGTGTCGCCAATATCACCTGGATCGGCAAGGACGGCACGCTCACAGCCTTTGACAGTGGGCCAGGCAATGCCCTGATCAATGACTGGGTTTTCAAAAAGGACAATCTGGCAATGGACGAGGGGGGCGCAATTGCGGCGAGCGGATCGGTCGATTTTCTCGCTCTCATCACGCTGATGGGCAACCCCTATTTTCGCAAGGCGGCACCGAAGTCGCTGGATCGCAACGCATTTGATATAGCACCGATCGAGGCGTTGTCGCTGGAAAATGGTGCTGCTACGCTCACGGCCTTCACGGTCGAGACAATCTGTCTTGGACTAGAGCATATGGAGATCCAGGAAGGCGAAGCCGCTAAGATGGTTGTTGTCTGTGGCGGCGGACAGCATAATGACTACATGATGGCGCAGCTTGGCGAGGCTCTGGATAGTCCGGTCATGCAGGCTGACGCCCTCGGATGGAATGGGGATTCAATGGAGGCAGAAGCGTTCGGTTATCTGGCTGTGCGGTCCCTGCGGAAACTGCCACTTACATTTCCGCGAACCACCGGCGTGAAGGCTCCATTATCGGGAGGGGTCTTGTCATTGCCGGTGTAATGGTCGACACTTGATTGAAAACACGACAAGAAGAGGGGAATTCATGGTCAGTGTTCCAAGCAACAGGGGTTATGAGGTAACTGCAGGCAGTCTGGCAAAGCGATACGACGGTTATGATATCGAAGAGACGCACGGCTGGTTTCTGCATATGTTGCCAGAGCCGCCGCAGACGGTTCTGGATATCGGGGCCGGGTCCGGCAGAGACGGGCTGCATTATGCGTCCATGGGCTATCAGGTGACGGCAGTAGAACCGACCGATGCCTTCCGGACTATTGCCAAGGCCAAAGACGGGGCTGAAGCCGTTGAATGGCTTGAGGATACTCTGCCAGAACTGGCATCGCTTGGTGATCGCACCTTTGACATTGTCACTTTGATCGCTGTCTGGATGCATCTCGATCTTGATGAACGGGTGCTGGGCATGGAGCGTCTGTGCGCGCTGCTCAATCCGGGAGGCTTCATGGCGATGACTGTGCGCCACGGCGAGCCGCCGGAAGGGCGGTTGATGTTCGAGGTTACCGATGAGGAGATCATCGAGGCGGCCAGAACTCTCGGGCTGACGCTGGTCAGTCACGCCAATGTCGAATCAACCCAGCCGCTCAACAAGGCCAAGGGGATCACCTGGAGCCGCTTTGCCTTTCGCAAGGGCTAACAAGAGCAAAACCTGCGCATGAAAAAAGGCCGCTTTTGGAGCGGCCTTTTGTTTGTGCATTTTGAGGCGTTACGCGGAGGCGTCGGTGTGATCGCCCTTTTCCGTGATCTCTTCCAGCTGCGTCGGATCGAAGCCGATCCGCTTGTCCAGATAGTTGGCGCAGACGTTGATCAGCTGATCGGTCTCTTCCTTGAAGAAGTGGTTCGCACCGGGGATGATTTCCTGATCGATGACAATGCCCTTCTGGGTCTTGAGCTTGTCGACGAGAGCCTGAACATCCTTGTGTGGAACCACCTTGTCCATGCCGCCGTGGGTGATGAGACCCGAAGACGGGCAGGGGGCCAAGAATGAGAAGTCATAAAGGTTTGCCGGTGGAGCGATGGAGATGAACCCCTCCACTTCCGGACGCCGCATCAAAAGCTGCATCCCGATCCAGGCCCCAAAGGAGAAGCCTGCGATCCAGACGCCGGGCGCTTCGGAATGGAAGGTCTGTACCCAGTCCAGAGCGGCCGCCGCATCTGACAATTCGCCGACACCATGGTCAAAGGTGCCCTGTGATCTGCCGACGCCACGGAAGTTGAAGCGAAGCACGGTGAACCCGCGGCGGGCGAACATGTAATAGAGATGATAGATGATCTCGTTGTTCATGGTGCCGCCAAACCGCGGATGCGGATGGAGAATAAGTGCAATTGGAGCCTTGCGGTTTCTGGAGGGATGCAGCCGTCCTTCCAGGCGCCCGGCAGGGCCATTAAAGATCACCTCTGGCATTGGTTGCCCGGTCCTCTTTCACATTGGTTCATTATGGGGATCTCGCGGCTTCAGCGTGAAGCTCACCGAACTAATATGTGTACATTTGCGCATCCCGCAAGAGGATGGGATCATAAAACTTGACTAATTGAGGCAAGTTTTATAAATCTGTTTTAGAATAGTTCAAAACTGAAGGCGCTGCGATCCATTTGATTGCCCTTCATAGCACAGATGAATGGTTGAATTTCAAGCTTTTTTGCATCGGCTAGACGAAATAACTTTTCGAGGCGGCTTAATTTTCTTTGGCGCCGTGGTAAATGGATAGAGCAAGGTCCCGGAGTTGTTTCCGCGGGGCAGTTTATAAGGGCACTGACAAGGAATCGGTATGCAGCGCGCCTATCTGGATCATAATGCAACGTCGCCTTTGCGACCGGAAGTCCGGGAAGCCATCGTTGCGGCCTGGGACATCATCGGCAATGCTTCGTCGGTTCACAAGGAAGGGCGCGACGCCAGGGCCGCTGTCGAGCGGGCAAGGCAACAGGTGGCCGAACTGGTTGGTGGCGTGACGCGTCAGGTGATCTTCACATCGGGGGCAAGCGAAGCGAACATGCTGGCCCTGTCGCCGAACATGAAGGTCGCCTATCAACCGGACCGTGCTTCCCATCTCTATGTGAGTGCTATCGAGCATCCTTCCGTGCTGTCAGGCGGGCGGTTTGCGCCTGAAGATCGTACTGAAATTCCGGTGCTTGCCAATGGCGTGGTTGACCTTGATGCACTGCGACATCTGCTGGAATCGCACGATCGGGATGCTGGTCGGCCGATGATTGCCGTCATGGCGGTGAATAGCGAAACCGGCGTGATTCAACCGATGGAAGACATCGGGGAGCTGGCCAAGGTTCACAACGCCTATTTTCATCTCGATGCCGTGCAGGCTGCCGGGCGTATTCCTCTCGATATCGGGGCGATTGGCTGCACCAGCCTGTCGCTCTCGGCACACAAGCTCGGTGGCCCCAAAGGTGTCGGCGCTCTGGTCATGGCCGATGAGGGAACCGAGCCGGAGCCGCTGATCACGGGCGGGCCACAGGAGAATCGGTTGCGCGCCGGTACGGAGAATGTGGCGGGCATCGTCGGGTTCGGTGTCGCCTGCCAGATGGTGCGTGAGGCACTTGAGACGGGCGAGGTCATGGACGGGCTTGCCCGAATGCGGGATGCCTTTGAAGTACAGTTGCGGCAGTTGGCTCCGGACGTGGTCATCTTCGGCGAAGGGGCTCCGCGGGTTGGCAATGGCTGTCAGTTCGCCATTCCGGGCCTCAAGGGCGAGACAACGCTGATCCGGCTGGATCTGTCAGGGGTTGCCGTCAGTTCGGGGTCGGCCTGCTCTTCGGGCAAGATATCCGCCTCCCATGTGCTTCTCGCGATGGGATACGAGTCGTCTCTGGCGGCCTGTGCCATTCGCGTGAGTCTTGGCTGGAGCAGTAAAGAGACCGAAATACATGCACTTATCAGTGCTCTTGAACAAATATGCGTCAAAAACTCAAAAAATAGTTTGAGAGGCATTGAGAAGGTGTCGTGAGCGCGCTTATATAGAGTTCACGGTTTGAAGTTTCTGCCCTCATGCGATGAGGCAGTGTTTTAAGCGGGTGTGCTGCGGGTTTCGGCCTGTTGCATCAAGGCAAAATGAGATGAGTTAAAAACTGCGATCGGGCATCTCACGTCGCTTTTGCTTTGCCAACAGACCAGTGTTGGATCCACGATAATGCAGGAAACTGGGCGGGCAGCCCTATGACCGGCGGTCTTTGAAACCGCGCTAGCATGGAGTAGCAAATGGCTGCTGTGAAGGAGACGGTCGATCAAGTCAAGCAGATCGACGTTGACCAGTATAAATATGGCTTTGTGACGGATATCGAATCCGAAAAAGCCCCTCTTGGACTGAACGAGGACGTGATCCGGTTCATCTCTGCCAAGAAGCATGAGCCGGAATGGATGTTGGAGTGGCGGCTGGATGCCTATCGGCGCTGGCTGACCATGGAGGAGCCCACATGGGCCAAGCTCGACTATCCGAAGCCTAAGTTCAACGAAATCTATTACTATTCCGCACCGAAGGTTGCCGAAGGACCGAAGAGCCTTGATGAGGTGGATCCGGAGCTTCTCAAGACCTATGCGAAGCTTGGAATCCCGCTGCAGGAACAGGAAATTCTGGCCGGTGTCACCGAAGAGAACCGTCAGTATTCCAAGGTTGCCGTCGATGCCGTGTTCGACTCGGTATCCGTTGCGACCACCTTCAAGGAAGAGCTGAAAAAGGCTGGTGTCATTTTCTGCTCGATTTCCGAGGCGATCCGCGAGCATCCGGAGCTGGTCAAGAAGTATCTCGCCTCCGTGGTGCCGGTATCCGACAATTTCTATGCAACGCTCAATAGTGCCGTGTTCACCGATGGCTCCTTCGTCTATGTGCCTGAAGGGGTGCGGTGCCCGATGGAGCTGTCCACCTACTTCCGCATCAACGAGCAGAACACAGGGCAGTTCGAGCGGACGCTGATCATTGCCGACAAGGGCTCCTACGTGTCCTATCTGGAAGGCTGCACTGCTCCGCAGCGCGACGAGAACCAGCTGCACGCGGCCGTGGTCGAGCTGATTGCTCTGGAAGACGCCGAAATCAAGTATTCGACGGTCCAGAACTGGTATCCGGGCGACAGCGAAGGCAAGGGCGGCATCTACAACTTCGTTACCAAGCGTGGCGACTGCCGCGAGAAGAATGCCAAGATCTCCTGGACCCAGGTCGAGACGGGCTCTGCCATTACCTGGAAATATCCAAGCTGCATCCTGCGTGGGGACAACTCCACCGGCGAATTCTACTCGATCGCCATTTCCAATGGCTATCAGCAGATCGACAGCGGCACCAAGATGATCCATCTGGGCAAGAATACCTCTTCCCGCATCATCTCCAAGGGTATTTCTGCCGGGCGGTCCAACAATACCTACCGTGGTCTTGTTTCTGCTCACAAGAAGGCGGCCAATGCGCGCAACTTCACCCAGTGTGACAGCCTGCTGATCGGCGATCAGTGCGGTGCCCACACGGTGCCTTATGTGGAGAGCAAGAGCGCGTCAGCCATCTTCGAGCATGAGGCCACCACGTCCAAGATCTCCGATGACCAGATGTTCTATTGTCAGGCTCGTGGTATCGGCGAGGAAGAGGCCGTGGCCCTCATCGTCAACGGTTTCGTCAAGGATGTGATTCAGCAGCTACCGATGGAATTTGCCGTCGAAGCTCAGAAGCTGATCAATATTTCCCTTGAAGGATCAGTTGGCTAGAGGTGACACATGGGCAATGAAACGATTATTCCTGTCGTCAGTCTGTCCGATCTTGAGCTGAAGGTCGGTGGCAACGGCGAGCAGTTCCAGTCTCGCCTCGGCCGGATCGGCTCGCTGATCGGGCTGAAGAAGCTGGGCATGATGCTGACCATCGTCGAGCCGGGCAAGAAGGCCTATCCCTTTCATGCCCACGCAGCCAACGACGAGGCCTTCATCATTCTGGAAGGTGAGGGCACCTATCGTTTCGGAGACCATAGCTATTCAGTGAAAGAGGGCGACGTTGTCGGAGCTCCCGCAGGGGGGGCGGATGTCGCTCATCAGATCATCAATACCGGCTCGGTAACGCTGAAATATATCGGCATCTCGACCAAGGTGGAGCCAGAGATCGTGGAATATCCCGATTCTGGCAAGTTCGCTGCGGTAGCGCGAGTGAAGGGAGATTCCTTCCTTTCTGCCGAATTCCTGCATATCGGCCGTGTAACGGACACCTATGACTATTGGGATGGCGAAACCGAATAGGTGACGCCCCAAAGGAAACAAAACCATGTTGGAAATCAAGAATCTTCACGCAGAAGTCGAAGGCAACAAGATCCTTCGCGGTATCAACCTGACCATCAATCCGGGCGAAATCCATGCCATCATGGGTCCGAACGGATCTGGCAAGTCGACGCTTTCCTATGTACTGGCAGGAAAGGAAGACTATGAGATCACCGAAGGAGAGATCCTCTTCAACGGCGAGAATGTGCTCGAGATGGAAATCGACGAGCGCGCTGCCGCCGGTCTGTTCCTTGCCATGCAGTATCCGATCGAAATTCCCGGCGTTGCCAACATGACCTTCCTCAAGACCGCACTCAACGCCCAGCGCGTGGCGCGCGGCGAGGGGGAACTGAAAACCCCTGATTTCATGAAGAAGGTCAAGGAGCTGTCGGCCAAACTCAATGTCACGCAGGAAATGCTGCGCCGTCCGCTCAACGTCGGTTTCTCTGGTGGCGAGAAGAAGCGCAACGAGATCCTGCAGATGGCCCTTCTTGAGCCGAAGCTCTGCATTCTGGACGAGACGGACTCCGGTCTTGATATCGACGCTCTGCGTATCGTGTCTGAAGGCGTCAATGCCCTCAAGTCGCCGGAACGCTCCATGCTGGTCATCACCCACTATCAGCGCCTGCTCAACTACATCGTGCCGGATGTGGTGCATGTCATGTACAAGGGCCAGATCGTGAAGACCGGCGACAAGTCTCTGGCGCTGGAGCTGGAAGAAAAAGGCTATGCCGAGTTCACTGGCGAAGCAGCGGCTTGATCGGGAGGTGACCATGACAACTCCTGCAATCAAGACTGCCGCCGACAAGGCCCTGGCCAGCCTGATCGAGAGCGCCAAGGGTGCTCTGCCAGGCAATGAGAGCTTTGCGTCGCTGCGTTCGGCTGCAGCTTCCGCCTTCGAGGAAAATGGCCTGCCGACGCGACGGATCGAGGAATGGAAATACTCTGATCTCAAGAAGGCGATGCCTGCCGATCTGGCGCTTGCCCAGCCCGTTGACAACACCATGGCTGCGCAACAGCTTACCGGAGCTGATATCATAAAGGCGGTCGAGACGTGCCGCCTTGTGCTGGTCAACGGCGTCTTTTCTGCCGAACTGTCCGATCTGGCGGATCTGGGCGACGCGATTTCCGTGCGTTCTGTGGCCGAGTCGCTGCAGGCTGGGGAATTCCAGCTCGATGATCCGGCCATTGCCATGGGTGACATTGCGCTTTCGCTCAATACTGCGCTGTTGCAAGACGGCGTGATTGTTGAAATCGCCGCGGGTGCACAGATCGAGAAGCCTCTGGAAATCCGTCACATCATGATTGGTGGCGGCATGGCAACCGTGCGCAACCGCGTGGTGATCGGCAAGGGTGCCAAGGTGGGGGTGATCGAGACCTTCACCGGCGATGAGGCGGCCTATCAGCTCAACACCGCGATCGATTATCGCGTAGCCGACGATGCCAAACTCAATGTTCTGCGCATCATCAATGAGGGCGATAACGGCCTGCATCTCGGTTCGACTACCGCGACTGTGGGTGGCCATGTGCATTTCGAACATTTCACCCTGTCGGCCAGCGGCAAGTTTGTCCGCAGCCAGTCCTTTGTGGCAATGCTCGGTGAATATAGTGATGCCGATCTGTTTGGTGCGTCCCTCGTCAATGGCTCGCGCCACAGTGACATCACGCTGAAAATGGATCATGCGGTGCCGAACTGCAATTCCAAGGAGCAGTATCGCACGGTGCTTGATGACAAGGCAGTGGGCGTGTTCCAGGGGCAGATCATTGTGCGGCAGTATGCCCAGAAGACCGACGCCAAGATGATGAGCCAGGCGCTTTTGCTGTCGGAGGACGCCTCCTTCAACAACAAGCCCGAGCTTGAAATCTACGCGGACGATGTCGTCTGCGGCCATGGTGCAACCTGTGGCGAGCTGGATGAGGATCTCCTGTTCTATCTCAGGGCGCGTGGCATCTCCAAAGACCTGGCCAAGAAAATGTTGGTCATGGCCTTTCTTGCAGAGGCCATCGAAAATGTTTCCGACGACCGCTTCGTGGAAGCGTTGGAGGCCTACATTCTGGACCGTCTTGGCCTCGCTGACTGACCGGGGCACACAGGCTTTGTTTTTGATGACAAGTCCCCCTCATGAGGGGGACGAAAACTGGATCTAGGACCATGACGCAATCTCTCCCGCAGGCCGCGGATCAGCATTATGATGTTGAGGCCATCCGAGCGGATTTCCCCATCCTGTCGCGGGAAGTCTATGGCAAGCCATTGGTATATCTCGACAATGGTGCTTCGGCGCAGAAGCCCAAGGTGGTGATCGATGCCATCAGTGATGCCTACTCCAACGATTATGCCAACGTGCACCGGGGATTGCACTTCCTGTCCAATCTGGCGACTGACAAGTTCGAGGCTGCGCGCGAAACGGTGCGCCGCTTTCTCAACGCGCCGTCGGTCGACAACATCATTTTCACCCGGTCATCGACGGAAGCGATCAATCTTGTGGCCAGCTCCTATGGTGGCATGGTGCTTGGTGAGGGAGATGAGATTATCATCTCCATTCTGGAGCATCATTCCAACATCGTGCCATGGAACTTCCTGCGCGAGCGGCGCGGTGTGGTGATCAAGTGGGCACCGGTCGATGATGATGGCAATTTCCTGATGGAAGAGTTCGAGAAGCTTCTGACGGAAAAAACGAAAGTTGTCGCCATCACGCAGATGTCCAATGCCATTGGCACGATCGTTCCGGTCAAGGAGGTGATCCGCAAGGCACACGCAGCCGGAGCCAAGGTTCTGGTTGATGCCAGCCAGAGCGCGGTACATATGCCGATCGATGTGCAGGACCTCGACGTGGACTTTCTCGCGATCACCGGGCACAAGCTCTACGGCCCGTCCGGTATCGGGGCGCTCTATGCCAAGGGTGAACTGCTCGATGCCATGCCGCCCTTCATGGGGGGTGGTGAGATGATCAAGGACGTGACCCTTGATGGCGTGACCTATGGCGTGGCGCCGCACAAATTCGAGGCAGGAACGCCTCCGATTGTGCAGGCCATTGGATTGGGCGTGGCGCTTGACTATATGGATAGTATCGGGCGTGAACGGATTGCGGCCCACGAAGAGAGCTTGCGAGCCTATGCGCACGACAAGCTGGGGTCGATCAATTCGCTGCGCATTCTCGGCCATGCAAGGGAAAAGGGCGCCATCATTTCCTTTGCTCTGGAAGGTATTCACGCGCACGACGTATCGATGGTGATCGATCGGTCCGGTGTTGCTGTTCGAGCTGGCACGCATTGTGCACAGCCGCTATTGACCCGGTATGGGGTGACATCTACCTGCCGGGCCTCGTTCGGCCTTTACAACACCAAGGCGGAGATTGATGTTCTCGCCGATGCGCTTGTAAAGGCTCGGTCCTTTTTCTCATGAAGAACTGTCTTGTGTGGCCGGTTTCCGGTGAACAGAGAACAAGGGACAGAAAGATAGGTTCGAAATGATGAGTGAAACAGTTAGCAATGGTGAGGCCGCTGAGCCAAATGTGCCGAACATGAAGCAGGGCTCCGGGATTCCCGAAGCGGAGCTTGAGCGGCTGACCGGCGATATCATCGAAGCGCTCAAGACTGTCTATGACCCGGAGATTCCTGCCGATATCTACGAAATCGGCCTGATTTATCGGGTTGATATCGATGACGATCGCAATGTCGAAATCGACATGACCCTGACCGCTCCCGGCTGCCCGGTTGCCGGGGAAATGCCAGCATGGGTGGAAAATGCCGTAGGGTCTGTGGCTGGTGTCGGTATCGTCAAGGTCAACATGGTGTTTGATCCGCCCTGGACGCCGGACCGGATGAGCGAAGAAGCTAAGATCGCCATCAACTGGTACTAGGATCTGCGTGCGAATAGCGTCGGCTGGCTCTCTGGCTGTTTGTGGCGCGCTGGGAATTGTTGTGGTCCTTGCCCGGGCTTCAGCTCGCTTGGACGTGTAGTTAGGAAGGTACGGATATGGCAGGCAGATTTCAGGTTCTGTCGATCTCGGATGAGGCTGCTGATTTCATCCAGTCTATCGTTGAAGGCTCTGACGAGCCGATCAAGGGCATCCGGATTGGCGTCAAGAACGGCGGCTGTGCCGGCATGGAATATGTGCTGGACAAGGTTACCGAGGTCAATCCTGCAGATGATCTGGTCGAGGAAAAGGGGGTGTCCGTCTATGTCGACCCGAAGGCGGTGCTCTTCCTGTTGGGGACAGAGCTTGGCTATGAGCAGACCAAGTTCAGGTCGGGGCTGACTTTTAATAATCCTAACCAGACATCCGCTTGTGGTTGCGGCGAGTCGGTTGAATTGACGCCTGTCGATCCTTCAGCACTGGACGCAATGCGTAACAACGCCTGAGACTGGCCCCGAACGAATATCCGGATGCAGAAAAAGCGGCTCTTAGGGCCGCTTTTTGTTATCGCAAGTCTGGCTTGTGCTCTCAGGCCGCACCGGATGCATCGGCCAGCAGATTGACGTCCGGGTCTGTTTCGCACTTGACCAGATTGCGGCCACCGCGTTTGGCAGCATAGAGCGACTGGTCGGCGCGCTCGATCAGATCCTGAATGGTGTCGCCCTTGGAAAGGGTTGAGCAGCCGATGGAAATGGTTATGCGGCCAAGATTTTCGCCGGTTGAGCGCTTGATCAGTTCCTTGGCCATCACGGCCTTGCGGATGCTCTCGGCAACGGCAACGGCCTGGCGCAAGTTGGTGTTTGGCAGAACAACAGCAAATTCTTCGCCGCCATAACGGCAGGGCACATCGCGTCCCTTGACATTCTGTTTGACTGCCACTGCCACGAGGCGGAGCACCTGATCCCCCGTCTGATGGCCATAGGTGTCATTGAATTTCTTGAAGTGGTCGATATCCGTCATCAGCAGTGACAAAGGTTCGTCACTTTCCTGAGCTTCTTCGATCGCCTGTGCCAGTGACCGATCAAAATGCTTGCGGTTGGCAAGAGTGGTCAGATCGTCGGTCAGGGATTCGTAGCGAATGGTGTCCAGTGACTCGCGAAGCTGCTGCACCTGCGCTTGCGACGCTGCCAGCTGTTCGCTCAGGGTCCGGTTCTGCTCCTCGGCTTCCTTGGTTTCCTGAATGAGTTCCTTGACGATTTCGCGAATGACGTGACGGTCTTCCGTTTGGGAAAGATTGCGCGAAGCGCCCATAAGGGTGTCACCATAATGGGCTGTTGCCGAAATATATCCTTCAACTTCGCGGACAATGGACCGGATTTCATTTGAAATCTTGCCCCCGACTTCGTCGACGCGGTCGCCCAGCCGACTCGGTGCCAGATGCTCATTGTAGATGGCATCCAGCTGCGAGAGCGTGATTGACCCGCTTGTGCGGAGGATGTCGTTGATTGCCTTGTTCAGCCCGCGATTGAAGCCGGCTGCGTATGTGTACCAGATTTCATAGTTGCGCGGGTAAGCCGGCATCTGATTTTTCTTCAGATTCCCCAGCGCTGACTCACCATAAATATATGTGCGTTTGAAATCGCTATTGTCCATCGCGTTTTCTACGTGACTAGTCACGCAATCCCCTCGGTTCGCCCCAGATTTTGGGCAATGTTATTGGATCAAGGCTTAAAACGACGTTAAATGTGGCAGATTTCGTGTTTCCGGGAGGAAAAATTCTGTACCAGGTTGGTTGAAAAATGCCGCTTCTGATGGCTCTTGCACGGAACTGACACCGGATTTGTGTCTGCGGGCATAAAAAAACACCCCTTGGAAAAGGGGTGTTTCAAGCCGGATCATACGGCATTGTTCGTTCGAAAAGCAGAAAGCGTGCACAGATGGCTCAATCGGAAGTGCCGTTCTTCTGTTCCTTTTCCTTGGTCGGGCGAATGGGCAACAGAAGAAATGCAGGGACATGATCGCCCATGCCAATCACTTGCCGCTCACCGCGATCCTTGGAACGTCCCCTGTTGTTGCGCGAAGCATCGTTGCGGGAGGGAACGGGACGCGGCGACGGGTCGCCATAGTCCGCAGCGCTGACGGGAGCCGAAACCGGAGCCGGCGTTGGTGCTGGCTGTTCCTTCTTGCGCGGAGCGGGAGCCCTGTCCTGACGGCGCTCTTCGTGCTTGGGAGCGTCCGCCTTTTTTGATGCTTCGGTGTTTTTCGGCGCTTCGGAGCGCTGTTTGCCACGGCCACGACGGGAAGATTTGCGTGAATTGCCGCGTTCCTCATCATCATCTTCGGATGAAGTGGACGAGAAATCGATATTGCCAATCCATTCGATCGTATCGCCGGTCAATGCTTCGATGGCGTCGATGTATTTGCGGTCGGCTTTGGTGGCGATGGAAACTGCAGTTCCTTCGCGACCGGCGCGCCCGGTACGCCCGATGCGGTGGACATAGTCTTCCGCATGGGTTGGCAGATCGAAGTTGAAGACGTGACTGACGGTTGGAATGTCGAGGCCGCGGGCAGCAACGTCAGAGGCGACGAGCAGTGTGACTTCGTTTTTCTTGAAGCCGTCTAGTGTTGCCATACGGGACGTCTGGTCCATGTCGCCATGAAGGGCGCCGGCGCTGTAGCCGTGTTTGGTCAGAGACCGGCAGACCGTAGCAACATCGCGCTTGCGATTGCAGAAGATGATTGCGTTCTTCAGGTCCTTGGCATTGTCAATGAGCGAGCGAAGAACAGCGCGCTTGTCCCATGGCTTGGAGCCGGAAGAGATCAGGCGCTGGGTGATCGTCTTGGCGGTGGAAGCGGCAGGTGCCACCTCTACCCTGACGGGATTGTGCAGGAACTGATCCGCGAGATGCTGGATCTCCTTGGGCATGGTTGCCGAAAAGAAGACTGTCTGGCGCGTGAATGGCAGCAGCTTGCAAATGCGTTCGATGTCCGGGATGAAGCCCATGTCCAGCATACGGTCGGCTTCGTCGACGACAAAAGTGTCAACGCCGGTCAACAGCAGTTTGCCGCGTTCAAAATGGTCAAGCAGACGGCCCGGTGTGGCGATCAGAACGTCAGCCCCGCGATCGAGCTTCTTGAGCTGATCCGCAAAGGAGACGCCGCCGATAAGAAGGGATACCGTCAACCGGTGGTTCTGACCGTAAACGGCAAAACTCTGCTCAACCTGGGCAGCCAGTTCTCTTGTCGGTTCCAGAATAAGAGTACGAGGCATGCGCGCTCTGGCGCGTCCGGTCTCGAGCAAAGAAAGCATCGGCAGAGTGAAGGAGGCGGTCTTGCCGGTGCCGGTTTGGGCTACACCCAAAACGTCACGTCTGGCCAAAACATGGGGAATTGCCTGCTCCTGAATTGGAGTCGGCTTTTCATACCCAGCAGATCTCACTGCTGCGAGCACCTTTTCGCTCAGACCTAGATCCGAAAAATTCATCAGATGATGGAACCAATTGTTGCGCTGCGCTTTGGGTGTTTCTCAAGATTGAGCAAACCTCAAAACGTGCATAGGTTTTAGAATTGGCGGAACCATACGATTTTGAGCGAATTTGTCAATGCAATGCAGTAAATACGGTTTATTTGCGACGCCAAAAGACGCATTTAGACGATTTTCCCCAAATTTGAACCGATTTGGGCAAAACCATTCGTTGTAAAAATCGCCAATATCATTTTCGCGATTGTTGTGTGGCCTGAAAGGCGGCAAAGCTGCTCGCCCAGCTAGATTCTTCCGCCGGGGTTTCAGGGTCCAGTTTCGACTTTATCCTGGTTTCGACATGGTCGAACAGATCATCGATCGTGCAGCTGCTGCGTTCTTCGGATTCGTGAGGTTGTTCCTCAAACAGGTTGATCCAGCGATCGGTTGCTCTGCCAAAGATCATCAGCCGGTCGAGCGCCCATGAGGGATCGGCGGGGCGAAGCAAGCCCAACAGGGCGGCGACGATGGCGACGGGACTGAGAAGCAGGTCGCGCAAATTGTCCGCAGCAAGGCGCAGTTGGAAGAACAAGGTGCGCCGGACAACGTCCCCATAGCTTTGCGACTTGCGTGTTCTGAGGTTGAACTCCCGATGGTAGTCTTCATGGTGATTTTGCAACGGAGAAAAAAAGCGCCGCTGTCTTGACTGTCTGGAGCGTCCCATGTGTTCCCCGTCTCCCTGCAGGCCCCAAGATGATGTTTTGTCGGTCGACATTGTTTCTTCCCCGGTCGTTAAGATTGCATATGGAAAGGATGGGCGCTGTTTCAAGGAATGAACAGACAAAAATGAGGCTTTCCGGGCAACTTACTGCTCTTTGAAGAAGTATTGCCAGACACCATTCGGGCTAATACCTAGCTGAAAATAGGTGTAGTAGCCGGTGCGCAGCAGATCTGCGTAGCCCGCTTCAGGGACGATCTGCGTCAGCTCTATCCTTTGCTGGTCGTTGAGAGCTGCTACCGGATAGCGCGCAAAATAGGGCCAGACGAACATTTCATAGGGACCGTCCAGATCGACCAGGACGAAGCCGCTGGCCAGAATCTTCTCCAATGCACCGCAAATGTCTTGATCCTTGTCGTCATCATGGTCGGAAAGGCTTCGCAGGCTGGCAATCGGGTCTGGCAGATCCGAGGCGTCCGGACCGAAGCTTGGCGGCATCTCGTTCATTTCGATGGCGCCGCGCAAGGCTTCGAGATTGCCATCCTGACAGCCCGTCTGCAGGGCATTGACCATCTGCCAGACCGGCGCGGGAAGCAGATTCAGGTCACGGTACACCTCAGGACCCCGCGGTGTATTACTCGAGATGGTCAATCCGTTCTGGCTATCGAGCGGCTCGCCGTCAACCGTTCCCATCGACGTGATCGGCCCCGTCTCCGTTGAGTAGGGCGCACCCTGGCTTGTTGCGGAAAAGTCCGGCTCTTGAATGACGCCATCGATCGTGATCCCGCTAGCTGCTACGGAGACGGGGAGCAGGGGCAGGGCCATGGCAAACAGGATGGCGGGAATGGAATGCGGCGGCTTCTTTGGCAAGAATTCGGACATCGTGCACGCAACCTCAATGATATGAAAGCCCGGCTCTGCGCAGAGCCGGGAAGGCATAAGGCGTTTCAGGGCTTTCCGGTGTGGCCACGAGTGTCCATGCAGGGGCATTGCATTGCAAGGAGAAAAGGCGGCGGTCAGCCGTTCTGTTCACGATCTCCTCAAGGCAAGGGCTATTGGAGATTGCGATCGAGGGTATAGTCGCCGCAGAGAATGCGGTTGGGCAGATCGGAACAGAATTTGGAAACCGTCTCTTCGCCATAAGCCAACACAAGGCTGCTGAGAGCCTGAAACAGAGCTGCATGGGCGAGGCAATCAATGTTGATCCCGTCGTCGGAGGCCTGATCCCACAGATCCCCCAGAATGCACAGGGCACGCTGTTTCTGCTGGTCTAGATCAACGATTTCAAGTTCCGGGGCTGAACCTTGATTCAAACAGGTGCGATCAGTCATGGTTACGCGTCTCCTCGGAACACTCGTCATCTTCTGTATGAGAAAGCGGGAAAGGTTGCGGTGTCTGTCGAACTGTCTCAACGAGTCATGCCGCAGGCCGCCGATTCTCAAGGCCTTGATTCTTCAATCGATGATCAATGGATATCAGATTTTGAGGAGGTGTGGCGGAATTCGTTACCAAAAGGTTAAGGTTTTCCGTAGAAATTAACCTGCATGGTTAACGGGCGTGCTTGAGCTTCAGTGTGGTGAGCAGGGCCTGACCCTCTTCGTGATAGAGCTCTGTGATCTTGCGAGCCTGCTCGTTGCAGCTCCGGTAGGTGCGGGAAAAGGTCTGGTAGCTTTTGTTGAAACGGTCTTTCAATTGCCGGGTCCGCGAGTCGTCGGCATTCTCTGCTTCAAGCAATGCGGCCATGTGGAAGTACCAGTCTTTGGGGTCGCTCTGGTTACACAATGGATCCAGATACATAAGGGCTCCGACCACGGAGCTGAGGCGGCGCAAATTCTGCTCATAAGGCGGCAGGTTGTTGTCCGCCGCCCGGGCGGGCATTGCACCTTGGCTGAACGCCAGCATCAATATCAGGATGAAGGGGCGAGCCTTAGCATCAAATGTCAAGATCGGTCGCAAATTCAGCATTCTCCTGAATGAACTCGAAGCGTGCTTCCGGCTTGTTCCCCATCAGGCGCATTACGACTTCCTTGGTCTGCCCCGGAACCATATCAACGATCTGCACTTTCAGCAATGTCCGGTTCTTGGGATCCATGGTCGTATCCTTGAGCTGATCCGAACGCATTTCGCCAAGGCCTTTGAAGCGGCCGATCTCGATCTTGCCCTTGCCCTTGAATTCCTTGTTGAGCAGCTCTTCCTTGTGCTGGTCGTCGCGCGCGTAGAGCGTCTTGCCGCCTTGACTGATGCGGTAGAGTGGCGGCACAGCGAGGAAAAGATGGCCATTATGGATCAACTGCGGCATTTCCCGCTGGAAATAGGTCAGCAGCAGCGAGGCGATATGGGCTCCGTCGACGTCAGCATCGGTCATGATGATGACGCGGTCATAGCGCAGGTCTTCATCATTGTAATTCTTGCGCGTGCCGCAGCCCAGAGCCTGAACCAGGTCGGCCAGCAACTGGTTGGCGTGCAGCTTGTCGCTGGAGGCGCTGGCGACGTTGAGGATCTTTCCGCGCAGGGGCAGAACGGCCTGTGTGGTCCGGTTGCGAGCCTGCTTGGCGGAGCCACCAGCGGAATCCCCTTCCACGATGAACAGTTCGGTATCGCCCTTGGCATTTTGCGAACAGTCGGCCAGCTTGCCCGGCAGGCGCAGCTTGCGCACGGCTGACTTGCGGCTGACGTCCTTTTCCTTGCGGCGGCGCAGGCGCTCGTCGGCACGGTCGATGACCCATTCAAGCAGGCGGTTTGCCTGTTGCGGTGCGTTGGTCAGCCAGTGGTCGAACTGATCGCGTAAGGCCTGCTCGACAATGCGGGTGGCGGCCATGGTAGCCAGACGATCCTTGGTCTGGCCAACAAATTCGGGCTCGCGAATGAAAACCGAGAGCAGGGCCCCGGCGCTGGTCATCACATCATCGGCGGTGATCACCGCACCCTTCTTGTTGTTGGTCAGCTCGGCGTAATTCTTGAGGCCGCGCAGCAGCGCGGTGCGCAAGCCAGCCTCATGGGTGCCACCTTCCGGGGTCGGAACGGTGTTACAATAGGAGTTGAAGAAGCCGTCGCCACCAAACCAGCATACGGCCCACTCGACGGCACCATGGCCGGAGGTCTTTTCGGTCCGACCAGCGAAGATTTCCGGCGTCACCAGATTCTGCTTGCCCAGTGTTGCAGCCAGATAGTCCTTGAGGCCGCTCGGGAAGTGGAAAGTCGCCTTGTCCGGAACCTCAGGATTGTGTTCCAGCAGCTCGGGCGCGCAGTTCCAGCGAATCTCGACGCCGCCAAACAGATAGGCCTTGGAACGGGCCATGTTGAGCAGCTGTTCCGGCTTGAAGCGGATCTTCTTGCCGAAAATTTCATGGTCGGGCTTGAAGGTGACCTTGGTGCCGCGGCGATTGTGGATGTCGCCCAGAAATTCCAGCGAACCGGTCGGGATGCCGCGGGAAAAGCTCTGGCGATAGAGCTTCTTGTTGGTGGCCACTTCAACGGACATGGTTTCGGACAGGGCGTTGACAACCGATGCGCCCACACCATGAAGACCGCCGGAGGTTTCATAGACCGCAGAATCGAATTTGCCGCCAGCGTGCAGGGTGGTGAAAATGACTTCGAGCGCCGACTTGTTGGGGAATTTCGGATGCGGATCAACCGGAATGCCGCGCCCGTTATCGGTAACGGTGATCACATTGTCCGGCAGCAGTTCCACCTCGATCCATGACGCATAGCCCGCAACGGCCTCGTCCATGGAGTTGTCAATGATTTCGGCAAACAGATGGTGCAGTGCCTTTTCGTCGGTGCCGCCGATATACATGCCGGGACGGCGACGCACGGGCTCGAGACCTTCCAGAACCTCGATGTCGGCTGCCGTATAGTCAGCCTTGACGCCGGGAACGGACGGTGCCGGATTGCTCTGGGCCTGAGGCTTTGGCGTTGGGGCTTCCGCTTTGGGTTGCCTTGGGGCAGAGGCGCCACCTTTTGGCGTTGGCACAGAGGCAAAAAGATCGTCAGACGCAGACATGGACTACTCTTGGGTTCCGACAGGACAATTCCGGTTTGGCAACGAATGTGTTGGACGTCGCCAATCCCTTCAGTTCGGTCTTAACAGTTTCCGGGCTGTTCGCAAGCCAAATGATGCGCGATAAACCGCGCGAATCAGGCTCATATTTGTTCCCACAATGTCTTCAGCAAAGCCTTTCCGGTCAAGAGGTCGCAACAAGGAAATGTGGAGTGCGCTGCAAATCCGGCACGAAACAGGGACGTCTCGCGCGCAAACCTGCATGGAATTTGCCAGTCAAGGCCCTGTCTGATCGCGCAGCCTTGTTCCTTCAGGATCATTCACCTCGAGACGCCAAAGTTTCTTGGTATGGTTAATCTTTGTTAACCATTGAGGCGGTAGATTTAAGGCAATGGGGACAAATCAGACGGAATATTCATGAAACAGGTTGAAGCTGAAATAGACAATCTGCGAGCGTCCGTGTTCGAGCTGAAGTCAAGCCTTTACCGGGCTGACCGTGCTCGTGCGCGCTATCAGCATGTTTCCGGCATGTCTCCGTGGCTCAACGCGACCGCGACCTGTTTTCTCGCGCTGTTTTTTCTGCTGCTTTGAAAAGCCTGTGCTTCTCACGAATCCATAAGTCCTGAAACATGAAGGTGTGACCACCTTATGCTGGTTCGATATCTCATTTGCCCTGAGGTCATCGTTGATGCCGAATGCCCGGCGTCTGACCAGGCGCTCGGCATTGTCGCAACGGAGCAGCTTGGGACGTTTGCCCGTAGCGGTGTGCTCACTGGGACAAGCCATATTTTTACCAGTGACTGGCAGCGGGCTCGACAGGCCGGGAGCATTCTTGCTGAGCATCTATCGGTGCGACCTGTGTCGGATCCTGACATGAACGAGTGCGAAACCATGGGCATCACTCCTGTACCAAGGAGAGGACTGCTCACTCGCATCGCCGAGGTCTTTGCCAAACCTTCGACCGGGCAACTGGACGGTGGCGAGACGGCCCTGGATGCACAGGACAGGATCGCTGCAGCCTATCATATGGCCATGGAACAGGTGATTGCCCGCGGGATGCGGGGTGACGTGCTATTCGTCGGGCATGGCCGGATTGGCGCGTTGCTCCAGTGCCACCTGACAGGACAGTCCATCGGCTCGCAGGTGGTTGAGCCTCTGCCAGGGCAATATTTTGCCTATGACTGGGGCGCGCGCAAAATGGTGCATGGGTGGCGTCCGTTAGACGCGGCCAATTGACCGATCCCATCGATTCTCAGAGGTGAGCGGGGGCACCCGTTTTGGGGCGACTTTGCAAAAATTGTGATTTTGCCATTTCATTCCGTAGCCGATACGTCACGGCAATGGGCAAAAGAAAAGGGCCGGTGAAACCGGCCCTTCACGTAATGCTTTAACAGACTGGGATTAGCAGCTGTAGTACATCAGGAATTCAACCGGATGCGGGGTGTGTTCGAACAGCTGGATTTCTTCTTCCTTCAGTTCGATGTAGCCAGCGATCTGGTCTTTGGTGAACACGTCGCCAGCGAGCAGGAAGTCGCAGTCGGCTTTGAGTTCTTCAAGAGCTTCACGCAGGGAACCGCAAACGGTTGGGATACCTTCGAGTTCTTCTGGTGGCAGATCGTACAGGTTTTTGTCCATTGCATCGCCCGGATGGGTCTTGTTCTTGATGCCATCAAGGCCAGCCATCAGCAGAGCAGCGAAGCAGAGGTACGGGTTGGCGGACGGATCCGGGAAGCGGGCTTCAACGCGTTTTGCCTTCGGAGAATCGGTCCAAGGAATACGGATGCAGCCAGAACGGTTGCGTGCGGAATATGCACGCAGAACCGGAGCTTCAAAGCCCGGGATCAGGCGCTTGTAGGAGTTGGTGGACGGGTTGGTGAAAGCGTTCAGGGCTTTCGCATGTTTCAGGATACCACCGATGAAGTATAGGGCTTCGTCGGACAGGTCGGCATATTTGTCGCCAGCGAAGAGCGGTTTGCCGTCTTTCCAGATAGACATGTTGCAGTGCATGCCGGTGCCGTTGTCGCCATAGATCGGCTTAGGCATGAAGGTGGCAGACTTGCCGTATGCCTGTGCAACGTTGTGGATGACATACTTGTATTTCTGAAGCTCGTCGCCCTGTTTGGTCAGGCTGCCGAAAATCAGGCCGAGTTCGTGCTGGCAAGAAGCCACTTCGTGGTGGTGCTTGTCAACTTTCATGCCGAGAGATTTCATGGTGGAAAGCATCTCGGAACGCATGTCCTGAGCGTAGTCGGTCGGGTTTACCGGGAAGTAGCCACCCTTGACGCCTGGACGATGACCGGTGTTGCCGGATTCGTATTCGGTGTCGGTGTTCCAAGCAGCGTCAGCTGCGTCAACTTCGTAGGAAACCTTGTTCATGGTGTTGGCATAACGAACGTCGTCGAAGATGAAGAATTCAGCTTCAGGACCGAAGTATGCAACGTCGCCGATACCAGTTGCTTTCAGGTAGGCTTCAGCTTTCAGAGCGGTACCGCGTGGGTCGCGTTCGTAAGGAGCGCCCGTGTCAGGCTCAACAACAGAGCAATGAACGCAGAGGGTCTTTTCAGCGTAGAACGGATCGATGTAAGCGCTGTCGCAGTCTGGCATCAGCTTCATGTCAGAAGCTTCGATGGATTTCCAGCCGGCGATAGAGGAACCGTCAAACATGAAGCCTTCTTCGAGGAAGTCTTCATCGACCTGGTCTTCCATTACGGTTACGTGCTGCAATTTACCGCGAGGGTCGGTAAAACGGATGTCAACATATTTGACTTCCTGCTCTGAGATCAATTTGACGATTTCAGCTGCTGTGGTCATTCCAGTATCCTTTACTGTCTGTGAATTGGAAAAGGGAAGACGTCTTGCACTCCGTTCTTTCCATTTTCCGACTTTTTGTCTCAACTGTTTCCCTGGAAGGTGATTGTAAAAGCCCCGGCAGGGAAAGCCGGAGGCTTCTTTGTCTCTGAATTAGATGGCGTCGTTGCCGGTTTCACCGGTACGAATGCGAATTGCCTGTTCGATTGTGGAGATGAAGATCTTGCCATCGCCAATGCGACCGGTCTGGGCTGCCTTCTGGATTGCTTCCACGGCGGCATCGACCTGATCGTCGGCGAGGATGACCTCTACCTTCACTTTGGGAAGAAAATCGACGACATATTCTGCGCCACGATACAGTTCGGTGTGACCTTTCTGCCGGCCAAACCCTTTTGCTTCAATCACGGTGATACCCTGCAGACCAACTTCCTGCAGTGCTTCTTTGACTTCATCGAGCTTGAAAGGTTTGATAATTGCCTCGATTTTTTTCATGGCTGTTCGCTTTCCCAAACTATTTGTGCTTTGGAGCCTCTAAATCCGAACCCGGGGCTTTGCCAGTTTCCTCACCGCTCTTTCCCAGGTCAAATCTTGAACCGGATTGCCTGCCGCGTCAGACCTCCTTGAGGGACGTCGTCTGCCGCTTTCCGGTCAGTGAATTTTTATGCATTCTATGTGCCAAATCTGTTGGTGGAAATAAAAGCAGGAAATCTGCGAATTCGCCAGTACCCAAGGGTCGAATTTTGAGGCATTTTGGGGAAATGAAATGATGTAAAAATAGGCAATTGATTTTATTTTGTGCATTGGTGTGTCTGTCCGGGTGTCGCCCCCCTTCGCGGCTATGGTCACTTTTAGGTCACTTTCACCGAAATCTCGCTACTTTTGCATAATATCGAGGCATAAATTGTCGCAGTTTGTCACGTGTATTTACTTATTGTTAATTCGACGCTTCTGCCTGCCGCGAGCCCCTTTCCGGGGCCTGAATTTTTGGTCGGACCAACTGTCGCTCGCCATCTGGCGCAAAGACACTTGGGGGTATCGTGGCTTGCTGGCGGCAAATGGCCGACAATCGTGCGTCGGGTGATTGTTGTTTTCCAGTTGAGGTTATAGATTTTTATCATTGTCAGCTGCTTTCGCGTGCTGCGTCGTCATCAGGTTTTTGCCGCGCCTTGGTTGCTGCTGCTCAGATGTCTTTGTTCGGAGGCTGGGGCAGAAAGCCGGTTCGTCTTTTTAAAGGAATTGCCCGTCATGGCTGAAATGAAAGAAAATGCCGTTGAAATCCTCACTCCCGCTCAAATGGGGCAAGCGGATCACCTGACCATTGAAAGCGGGGTGGACGGTTATCAATTGATGGAATCTGCAGGCCAGGCGGTGGCAACGGCGGCGATTGATCTGCTGGAAAGAAAGACGGGGTCAGGGGCCTCCGGCATGGTCTGTATCCTTTGCGGGCCGGGTAACAACGGAGGTGACGGGTTTGTTGCCGCCCAGTTGCTGGAAGAGGAAGGCTGGAGCGTCATTATCGGCTGTGCGGTGGATGTCGAGGACCTCAAGGGCGATGCGCAGCGGGCAGCGGAAGAATGGGGCGATGAGGTTTATGGCCTTTCCGCCAGTCTTTGGGATGATTCGGACATCATCATTGATGCTCTGTTCGGAGCCGGACTGGATCGACCGATCACGGGCGAACTTGCCGATCTGATTGATGCCATCAACGAAAGCGGGCTGCCGGTGTTGTCGGTGGATCTGCCCAGTGGTGTCGAGGGGGCGAGTGGTCTGATCGGCGGAGCCGCCGTGCGAGCAGATCAGACCGTGACTTTCTTCCGCAAGAAGCCGGCTCATGTGCTGTATCCGGGCAAGGCGCTGTGTGGCCGTCTGCTCGTGGCCGATATTGGCATAGAGGATACGGTTCTTGAAGAAACCGGCTGCTGTGCGTTTGAGAATGCTCCAACCCTGTGGCTGGGCAACTGGCCAGAAGCGCTCAAGCCGCTTGAAGTCATTCAGGCTGAGCGTCTGGCTGATCACAAGTTCCATCGCGGCCATTGTGTTGTTCTGTCGGGAGATGCCCTGCACAGCGGTGCGGCCCGGTTGGCGGCGCGTGCGGCGCTGAGGGCAGGGGCGGGGCTGGTGACGCTGGCGCCTCCCGCTGACTCGGCTCTGGCTGTTGCGGCGCAAGTGACGTCCATCATGGTGGAGCCGCTCAAGGATGCAGAATCGCTGACGGATATTTTCGCTCGCAGGGATTGTGATGTTCTGGTGGCTGGTCCTGCGCTCGGTGTGGCCGAGGCGCAGCATGTGCTGATCCGGAATGTGCTGGGCCTTGATATGGGCGTGGTGCTGGATGCGGATGCGATCACCTGCTTTGCCGACGGCGTTGCCAGCGGGGACTTCAGCTTCGAGATGATGAAGGACAGCCCTGCTGCCCGTTCCGGTCGTCTCGTGTTGACGCCGCATGAGGGCGAGTTTGCCCGACTGTTCCCGGATCTGTCCTATCGCATGCGCGAAGAGAAAAGGTTGTCCAAGCTCGACTGTGCTCTTGCTGCGGCGCAGATGTGCGGTGCCGTCATCATTCTCAAGGGCGCCGATACGGTGGTAGCAAGTCCTGACGGTTACGGTGTGATCCATTCTCAGGGTGTGCCGTATCTGGCAACGGCTGGCAGCGGCGATGTGTTGGCGGGGATCGTTGGTGGCCTGATGGCGCAGGGGACGCCGACGCTCGATTCTGCTTGTGCCGGGGTCTGGCTGCATAGTCAGGCGGGCCTGATGCTCGGGCCGGGGCTCATTTCCGAGGACATTATCGAGGTTCTTCCAAAGGTCTATGAAGCCTTGTTCGAGGATTATGACGCCAACGGTGGCGATGGTCCCGATCTTGATGCCTATAACGGTGATGATGACGAAGACGATGATGATTGAGGAAAGGATTTTTGCGGGAGTTGCTCCCGCTGGTTTTCCCGTTCCTGTCGTCCCCTTTCTCATGGGGTTGTCATTGGTCGGGAATGGTGGATAATGCTACACCCATCAGCGTGCAAGGACATGGAAATGTTGCCCTGATCATTCCCTGATCATTCCCAGATCATGTTCTGATCCGGGATTTTGGGGCCAATTTCCCTTAATACCCCCAAGGCTCATGGGGAATTTTGCACTTTTTGTGAATTTCCCTTTGCGCTTTCCATATCGGGTGTTATAGAGGCTCCGCTCGATTTGCTGGCGCAACAGGTGCCGCGCTGTGCGGGTGTGGTGGAATTGGTAGACACGCCAGATTTAGGTTCTGGTGGCGAGAGCCGTGGGGGTTCAAGTCCCTCCACCCGTACCAGAACTTCTCTTTTCAGGTCTAATCGGAAAAGAGGGGGGAGACATGGTCTGGTCGCAAGGAAGAGGGATTGCCTCTGCTGCGGCCTGTCTTTGTTGGCTCGATCGCCGGTTGGTTTATTGCCATTCCTTGCCGTTTGAGACGGCGTTGGCTGTTTGACGACAGCAAATCGAAAAGAAATTGGACGTTCCGGAAGATCGGGGTACTGCCCTGATGGAGCGCCCCGAACCAAACTGAATTTGACAAAGAACGAAAGCAGATTGATATGCAGGTCACTGAAACCCTGTCCGAAGGTCTGAAACGCGAACTGAAAGTCGTGGTTCCTGCTTCTGATCTCGAAGCCAAGCTGGTCGCCAAAATTGATGAAATCAAGGGTCAGATCCGAATTAACGGCTTCCGCCCAGGCAAGGTACCGGCATCTCATGTCCGCAAGCTGCATGGCAAGGCTCTTATGGGTGAAATCATCCAGGAGCTGATCAACGAGACCACGCGCACCACGCTTGAAGAACGTGCTGAAAAAGCTGCGATGCAGCCACAGTACAAGCTGACCGAAGACGAACTTGAAGCTGCCAAGATCATGGACGGCCAGGCCGACCTTGACTTCAGCATCATCTATGAAGTTCTGCCGACCATCGAAGTTGCTGATGTTTCCGGCGTCGAGATCGAGCGTCCGGTCGTTGAAGTTGAAGACAGTGAAGTTGAAGAGCGTCTCAACCAGATCGCAGAAAGCTCCCGTCCGTTTGAAACCAAAGAAGGCAAGGCTGAAAAAGGCGACCGTGTGGTCATGTCCTACCTGGGCAAGATCGATGGCGAAGCCTTTGAAGGCGGTGCTGACGAAAATGGCCAGCTGGTTCTCGGTTCCGGCCAGTTCATTCCGGGCTTCGAAGATCAGCTGATCGGTGTTTCTGCCGGTGACGAAACCGTCGTCAAGGTCAAGTTCCCTGAGGAATATGGCGCAGAGCATCTGGCTGGCAAGGACGCCGAGTTCGAAATCGTTGTCAAGGAAGTTCAGGCCCCGGGCGCTCTGGAACTCGACGACGAATTCGCAACCAAACTTGGCATCGAATCCCTCGAGACCCTCAAGGGCCTGATCAAGGACCAGATCGTTTCCCAGTATGGTCAGATGACCCGTCAGCGCGTGAAGCGTCAGCTGCTCGACAAGATGGACGAGCTGCACAAGTTCGACGTTCCACCGACCCTGCTCGAGCAGGAATTCGAGAATATCTGGCGTCAGGTCATGGCTGAAATGAACGAAGCCAGCAAGTCCTTCGAAGACGAAGATACCACCGAAGAAAAAGCCAAGGAAGAATACAAGGCCATTGCCGAGCGTCGCGTTCGTCTGGGTCTGGTTCTCTCCGAAATCGGTGAAAAGAACGAAATCAAGGTAACCGACGAAGAAGTGCAGCGCGGCATCATGATGCGCGCCCAGCAGTTCCCGGGTCAGGAACGTCAGGTCTTCGAATATTACACGAAGAACCCTGAAGCGCTTGCTTCCATTCGCGCCCCGATCTTCGAAGAGAAGGTTGTCGACTATCTGCTCGAGCTGGTGAAGGTCGAAGACAAGACTGTCTCCAAGGAAGAGCTGGAAAAGATGGTCACCGAAGACGAGGAATAAGATCCTTTCTTCATGACTGACAGATCGGGCGCCTGCCGTTTTTCAACGGTGGGCGCCTTTCTGTTTACAACATGTTGAATTCTTGCCGCTTAACCATATCTATTCATTTTAGAAAGTGAATGGACTGGTCAGTACGCGCTTTTTGCGGATAGGATTTCGGCTGCGGCATAATGTCGGCTGATTCCCGACTCTTTGAGTATTTGTCAGTAAAATATTCATGGTCAGGGTGCTAAGGGAAGAAAAGGTCCGCCCTCGTGATTCTTCGGGACCCGGCGGGGTTCCGATTGGCAGAGGTGGGGAGCCAGTCGCGGCATGAATGACGATGTGCCTGGCGTTGTCCTGTCTAAAGCATAAGACGGGGCGAGTTCGAAAATGGTGGCTTGTGCCACCAGATGGCCTTATTCAGCGTTAGTGTTTAAGGTTTGACGTGCGGTGCAGTGGGTAGACGATGCCTGTGCCCAATTGGTGTTGATAAGGAAAGACGAATGAAGGATCCACTCGATCTCACTATGAATCTGGTTCCAATGGTGGTGGAGCAGTCCAACCGCGGCGAACGCGCGTATGACATCTACTCCCGCCTTTTGAAAGAACGCATTATCTTCATCACTGGGCCGATTGAAGATCACATGGCTGCCCTTGTCTGCGCCCAGCTGCTGTTTCTGGAAGCTGACAATCCCAAGAAAGAGATTTCGCTCTATATCAATTCGCCAGGTGGCGTGGTGACTGCCGGCATGTCGATTTACGACACCATGCAGTTCATCAAGCCTCCTGTTGCCACCCTGTGTCTGGGGCAGGCTGCCTCGATGGGCTCGCTGCTGTTGTGCGCTGGCGAAAAGGGTATGCGCTTTGCGCTGCCAAACGCCCGTATCATGGTGCATCAGCCGTCTGGCGGGTTCCAGGGTCAGGCGTCGGACATCCAGCGCCATGCCGAGGATATCCTCAAGATGAAGCGCCGTCTGAACGAGGTCTATGTCAAGCATTGCGGGCAGGACTACGAGACGGTTGACCGGACACTTGATCGCGACCACTTCATGACCGCCACTGAGGCGATGGAATGGGGTCTGGTAGACAAGGTGGTTGAAAACCGGTCTTCTCTCGCGCCTGAGGAGAAGAAGGACAAAGACAAGGGCTAGGTCCTTCAAGTTGAAATTGCCAATCTGGCTCCCAAGGAGATTGGCCGATCATGTATTCGGAAAAGACCACGTTAAACCTATATTGATCTTTTCGGGTACATGCTTTCATGAATCTGGCGGTTGCCTGCTGAATTTGGCAAATTTATGCATCAGGCGTCAGGGAGATCGGGTTTATTTTGCTTGCAGCCACTGCTGAGCATCTTAAACTAGTAAGTCGGTAGGCAAACGAGTATGCCGACGACAACGAAGGAAGAGGCACATACATGAGTAAGGCCAGTGGCGGTGATAGCAAGAACACGCTCTACTGCTCCTTCTGTGGCAAAAGCCAGCATGAAGTGCGCAAGCTGATCGCGGGTCCGACGGTGTTCATCTGTGATGAATGCGTTGAGCTGTGCATGGATATCATTCGCGAAGAGAACAAGTCTTCGATGGTGAAATCCAAGGATGGTATCCCGACGCCGCAGGAAATTTGCGACGTGCTTGACGATTATGTCATTGGTCAGGGCAGGGCGAAGAAGGTTCTTTCGGTCGCTGTGCACAACCACTACAAGCGTCTCGCTCACGGCAAGAAGAGTTCCGAAATCGAGCTTGCCAAGTCGAACATCATGCTGATCGGTCCGACCGGCTGCGGCAAGACGTTTCTTGCCCAGACCATGGCGCGCATCCTCGATGTGCCATTCACCATGGCTGATGCCACGACCCTGACTGAAGCCGGCTATGTCGGTGAAGACGTCGAAAACATCATTCTCAAGCTCCTGCAGGCTGCCGACTACAATGTCGAACAGGCTCAGCGCGGTATTGTCTATATCGACGAGATCGACAAGATCTCGCGCAAGTCCGACAATCCCTCGATCACGCGCGACGTGTCCGGTGAAGGCGTTCAGCAGGCTCTGTTGAAAATCATGGAAGGCACTGTTGCTTCGGTTCCTCCGCAGGGTGGGCGCAAGCATCCGCAGCAGGAATTCCTGCAGGTGGATACCTCCAACATCCTGTTCATCTGCGGCGGTGCTTTTGCTGGCCTCGACAAGATCATTGCCGCTCGTGGCAAGGACAGTTCGATCGGCTTCGGTGCCCGTGTCGAAGACCCAGAGGAACGCGGTGTTGGCGAGCTGTTCAAGGAACTGGAGCCGGAAGATCTTCTGAAATTCGGTCTTATCCCCGAATTCGTCGGTCGTCTGCCTGTTCTGGCCACCCTTGAGGATCTGGATGAGGAAGCTCTGGTTTCCATTCTGACCCAGCCCAAGAATGCGATCGTGAAGCAGTATCAGGCATTGTTCGAAATGGAAGGTGTTCGCCTGACATTCCACGACGATGCCCTGCGCGGCGTTGCCAAGAAGGCGATTGAACGCAAGACCGGTGCCCGTGGCCTCAGATCCATTCTCGAAGGCATTCTGCTTGATACAATGTATGAGCTGCCGAGCCTTGAGGGTGTTGAAGAAGTGGTCATTTCCGGCGATGTGGTCATAGGAGAGGCGCGTCCGCTCTATATTTATGGCGACATCAAGAGCGAAGCCGAGCCGACATCCGCCTGATCGGCCGGTCGTTTTCTCAATGAATTCAAAAGGGCGGCCTCGGGTCGCCTTTTTTGTCAGTGAGCCGATGCGGATCTGGCGTTGTTCTTGCAAGGGTAAGCCGGAGCTTCTGGTGCGGTTCCCGTCCTTTGGCCTCAAGTCTTTTTTCACAAAGTTGACAAGGGCTTGTGGAGTGACTTGAAAAGCATATCGCGAAGCCCCAACTAAATGGTACCGTGAGACGTTTTTGTTTGTGTGTGAGTCTCACCCTGTTCATCCGCCGGTGACATTTCTGGTCCAACGGCTCCTTCAGAGCGTAGGACACTGTATCGGCTTTATTGCGGGCCAAGGGCCGCAGATGTACCCTGTCTCTGACGGGAAGGGTCAATGATCCAAGAAAGGTAGGAAAGCATGACCGAAGGACCTGTGATTGGCGCAGCCAACCCGATGGCTTCGGATACTTATCCGGTCTTGCCACTGAGAGACATCGTTGTCTTTCCACATATGATTGTTCCGCTTTTCGTCGGCCGCGAGAAATCGATCCGTGCCCTCGAGGAGGTGATGCAGTCCGACAAGATGATTTTGTTGGCCACGCAGATGAACGCCGGAGATGATGATCCCGCTCCCGAGGACATCTTCAAGATCGGCACTCTGGCCAGCGTATTGCAGCTGCTCAAGCTGCCCGATGGCACCGTCAAGGTTCTGGTGGAAGGTGTAAACCGCGCCAAGCTCGGTGACTTTACCAAACGTGACGACCTCTACGAAGCAACCGCAACCGTGTTGCATGATGAAGATGGCGAGCGCGTCGAGGTCGAGGCTCTGGCCCGTTCCGTTGCGACCGAATTCGAGAATTATGTGAAACTGAACAAGAAGGTTTCACCTGAAGTGATCGGAGCAGTGTCCCAGATCGATGACTATTCCAAACTGGCCGATACCGTGGCTTCCCATCTGGCGATCAAGATCCAGGAGAAGCAGGAAATTCTTGGCATCGTCAGCGTGATCGAGCGTCTGGAGCAGGTGCTTGGCCTGATGGAGAGCGAAATCTCTGTTCTTCAGGTCGAAAAGCGCATCCGCAGTCGCGTCAAGCGCCAGATGGAGAAGACCCAGCGCGAGTATTATCTGAATGAGCAGATGAAGGCCATTCAGAAGGAGCTTGGGGATTCCGAGGAAGGCGCGGACGAGATTCGCGAGCTGGAACAGGCGATTGAAAAGACCAAGCTGTCCAAGGAAGCCAAGGAAAAGGCCGAGGCTGAGCTGAAGAAGCTGAAACAGATGAGCCCGATGTCCGCCGAAGCGACCGTCGTGCGCAACTATCTGGACTGGCTGCTCGGTATTCCGTGGAGCAAGAAATCCCGCGTCAAGGTCGACCTCGAGAAAGCCGAGGAGATCCTCGATGTGGATCACTATGGGCTTGAGAAGGTCAAGGAGCGCATTGTCGAGTATCTGGCAGTGCAGTCCCGCACCAACAAGCTGAAGGGTCCCATCCTGTGTCTGGTTGGCCCTCCGGGCGTCGGCAAGACCTCTCTGGGCAAGAGCATTGCCAAGGCAACCGGCCGTGAATTCGTTCGCATGGCCCTTGGTGGTGTGCGCGACGAGGCCGAGATCCGTGGTCATCGCCGGACCTATATCGGCTCCATGCCGGGCAAGGTGATCCAGTCGATGAAGAAGGCCAAGAAGGCCAACCCGCTGTTCCTGCTCGACGAGATCGACAAGATGGGCATGGACTTCCGTGGCGACCCATCTTCGGCGCTTCTGGAAGTGCTGGATCCGGAACAGAACAGCACCTTCATGGACCATTATCTGGAAGTGGAATATGACCTTTCGAACGTGATGTTCATCACCACGGCGAACACGCTCAATATTCCGGCTCCTCTGATGGACCGTATGGAAGTGATCCGCATCGCCGGTTACACCGAAGACGAGAAGGTGGAAATCGCGCGGCGCCATCTGCTGCCGAAGGCCTTGTCCGATCATGGTCTGAAAGAGGGCGAATTCAGCCTGTCTGATGATGCTCTCCGGATGATGGTTCAGCGTTACACCCGCGAAGCCGGTGTGCGTAACCTCGAGCGTGAGCTGATGAAGCTGGCCCGCAAGGTGACCAAGGATCTGATCATGAAGAAACTCGACAAGGTTGACGTCACCGTCGACAATATCGAGGACTATCTCGGCGTGCCACGGTTCCGCTTCGGCGAAATCGATGCCGTTGATCAGGTGGGGGTCGTTACCGGTCTGGCATGGACGGAAGTGGGCGGCGAACTGCTGACCATTGAAGGCGTCATGATGCCGGGCAAGGGCAAGATGACGGTCACAGGCAACCTGCGCGACGTGATGAAGGAGTCCATTCAGGCTGCGGCATCCTATGTCCGCTCGCGGGCGGTGGATTTCGGTGTCGAACCTCCAATGTTCGACAAGCGCGACATCCACGTCCACGTTCCCGAAGGGGCAACCCCGAAGGACGGGCCATCAGCAGGTATCGCCATGGCAACTGCGATCGTGTCCATCATGACCGGCATTCCGGTGCGCAAGGACATCGCCATGACTGGCGAGATCACTCTGCGTGGGCGGGTGCTGCCGATTGGCGGTCTCAAGGAAAAACTGCTCGCTGCCTTGCGCGGCGGCATCAAGACAGTTCTGATTCCGGAAGAGAATGCCAAGGATCTGGTGGACATTCCGGACAATGTGAAGAACGGCATGGAGATCATTCCGGTCAACAATGTTGGCCAGGTTCTCGAGCATGCTCTGGTTGAGAAACTGGTGCCGATCGAGTGGGATGAAAATCAGGTGCCTGATGCCGGTTTGCAACAGGAAAACGAGGAAAACGCTTCGGTTGCTCACTGATTGAAAGAGAATCGATAGCTTGATTTTTGTCGAGTTCGATACTCTCTAACGGGGCTTGTAACAAAAAATAAGGCTCTTCCCGTACCGGAAGAGCCTTTTTTCGTTTTGTAGCTGTGAATTCCTGTTTAAACCGTCAGAAATGGCTGATTTCTGCGAAATTCCCTCTTGATTTCTGACCCAATTCGCCAGATTGTCGCATTCCGCGTCTGGTATTTCCCAAGGTGTGTTGATTCTTAGTGGTGAAGCGTTGCGAAAGACTTGGAGCTTTTGCGATTGAACCGAAAAGGAAGTTAAAATGAACAAGAACGAACTGATCTCTGCTGTTGCGGAAAAGGCAGATCTCACCAAAGCTCAGGCTGGCGAAGCGGTTGATGCATTGTTTGACATCATTTCCGACACTCTGAAAAGCGGTGATGAAGTCCGTATCATCGGCTTTGGCAATTTCTCTGTCACCGAACGTGCTGCGACTGAAGGCCGTAACCCTCGCACTGGCGACACCATTCAGATTCCGGCTTCCAAAACGCCGAAATTCAAGGCTGGTAAAGGTCTCAAGGACGCTGTTAACAGCAAATAAGGGCGGCTGGTTTCATACCGCTGCAAGAATTTGACCCCCGGTTCCTGCTGAATCGGGGGTTTTTGTTTACGGGCGAGATTCGCCCTGATTTGACAGAAACCTGAAAGAGACCGGATAGGGTGGTGGATGACTGACTCAATTCTGAGCCCCGATTGCAACAGGTGTGCAGCACTGTGTTGCGTGTGTCTGGCGTTCGATAAGTCGGATGACTTTCCGATCGACAAACCAAATGGCGAAGTTTGTCCGAATTTGTCTGAGGGACAGACCTGCAAGATTTACGAGGAGCGGGAGCAGCAGGGCTATAGGGGCTGCATGCACTTTGATTGCCAGGGAGCCGGCCAGCGCGTGACGCAGGAAGTCTTCGACGGGCGCCATTGGCGCGACAATCCTAAACTGCTCGATCCGATGACCCGTGCCTTTGTCATCATGCTGAAGATACACGAGTTGCTCAGCCTGCTGCAGGCGGCTGCCCGTTTGCCACTGACCGATGAAGAAATCGATCGGTATGATGTTCTTCTGACGGATCTGAACCCGACCGGTGGCTGGACTGAGGACCTTCTTGAGGAATTTGAGGGGACCGGGACGGAAAAGCGCATTCACGCATTCCTGCAATCGCTCAGGCATCATGTGGCCTGAGCGCCATATGCGGTCCTGAGCTGCGGCTTGGAGGCGCCCACGTTCCGCCCGTCAAACGCGTCAGGTTTGCGGGCGGGCGAAACGTCAGAGTGTTTGAAGCTGACGATAGGTCAGATTTGCGCGGAAAATCCTGCCTGTGCGGCAGAATCTGTATCGGTAGTTTGATCAGGGGGGGGCATGCCGCCCGGCGGTGGTGCCATCCTCATATCGTCCATGACTTCGCTGGAGACATCTTCCTGAAGGCTGAGCATGGCAGACAATGTTTCAGTCGAAAAGAATGAAGCTGACGATGATGAACTGCCCGAAGTGCTTGTGGAATCAGAGGTTTCATCGCCGCTCGAAAAGAGGGAGTTGAAAGTATCGGCTAGGCTGGTTGTACTGCTGCTACTGCTCGAACCAGAGGAGAGTAGCGACAACAGGCTGTTTGTCGTGTTGTAGGTTGATGTATTAATGGACATGGATCTACTCGCTTTGTTCAATCAACAAATCGGTTCGATCCAAAGGTTGCAAGGGCCGTGCCAGAATCAGGGCTGCGCTTGAGGTTTGCGAATGCCTGGCGGAGCGAGGTCGGCTTTGGTTGCAATTGACACAATGATCCAACCCTGCCAGGGAAGCGTACGTCTTTAGGGGAAAAAGGATGGTGGGTGTTGAGAGATTCGAACTCCCGACCCTCTCGGTGTAAACGAGATGCTCTAACCAGCTGAGCTAAACACCCATCCGCGCTTCACGTTGACCACAACCGACTGCATCGGAAGCTATCGGTACTCCTTCGCAATGACTTGCAGAAGAATGGTGGGTGTTGAGAGATTCGAACTCCCGACCCTCTCGGTGTAAACGAGATGCTCTAACCAGCTGAGCTAAACACCCTTGCGCCAACGTGTGCGTGAGCTGCTTTTAGAGGCTGAGTGCCGGGCATGCAACAAAAAAATGACAGGGAATTTCATTCTCTGGGGAAATCGCTTTGCACGGGGAGGGGCAATGTTTTTTCTTTTTGGCGCGGGTCAGGCCTGGCGCTCCTGGCTGGTGCCTGTTGATGGTCCGGGGAGGAATTTTTGTCATACCATCTCCAGCCGATCGGGCGTTGATCACCCATCCATCCTCAGGGACAAAGCAGAGGATTTTGAATGTACCTTTGGATAACCATATGTTTCCAACAAGCGAAACCGCAGGAAATTGCCGGTTCTGAAAATGGGCTGTGAAATTTTTTCAAAAAGACTTTTTTCAGTGCTTGACTTAGTCACCTCCGCGTCGTATTTCAGCGCCACTCCACACGGAACATCAAGCTTCGGCGGTGAACAGTGTGGTTCGGGTAATGGGGATGTAGCTCAGTTGGTTAGAGCGCCGGCCTGTCACGCCGGAGGTCGCGGGTTCGAGTCCCGTCATTCTCGCCATCCCGAAACCGCTCCGGACATTTCTTGTCCGGGTCAAAATGCGGGGATGTAGCTCAGTTGGTTAGAGCGCCGGCCTGTCACGCCGGAGGTCGCGGGTTCGAGTCCCGTCATTCTCGCCATTTTCTTATGGCATTCTCCTTTGACATTGATGTGACGGTATCGGGCACCTGACGGGTGTGCGATTTGTCCAGTTCGTTGCTTTCCCGAAATGGTTTCGCATGACCGTTTGGAATCGAGAGGGCGTGATACGCGTGCTGTCCCAGTTCGCCCTGTGCTTGATTCTTTTGCCTGCGCTGAAGGACTGGTCGGTCGACGTGCTCTAGTGCGCCGACAGAGGCCCTGAATGCACATTTGGGGCATTGAACCGCCAACGGCTCAGGTCCTTCTCCTCTTTCCTTTGACGCATGTGAGGTCGCGGTAGTCCCAGATGGCTCTGGGGGGCGCTGTGTGATGATTTGTACCCGGTTGTCGAGTTGGCTGGTCGGAATAAGAAAAGGGCCACAGCGGAAGCTGTAGCCCTTCTTGCTTGATTTCAGGATGGATCGATGACCCTTAGTCCTGCCACGGCCAGAAATCGACCGGCAGGCTTGCCTTGTCGACTTCGTAGCGCTTCTCGATCTCCTCAAGGGTCAACAGGCCGCTCTGGGTATCAACATACTCACAGACAGAGGACGAGTTGATCGTTGCCAGCTGCAGGGCTTTCTCTGGCGAAGCGCCGTTGCCCAGAATGGCACCGAAGGTCGAGGTGAAGGAGTCGCCGGCGCCCGCAGTACCGCGGACGTTGGTTTTCTTGATCGGGCAATGATAGATGCCCTTTTCACTGCTCAGATAGGCGCCGCCGGTGCCATCGGTGATCAGCACATATTTCGGGCCGATCGACATCAGCAGCGACATGAAGCCGGAAAGGGAGCAGTGGACGTGATCCATGATCAGACCGCGAGTCATCAGGCTCTTGCTGGCGCTCTGGTCCATCTTCACCGTGCGCATGTTGGAATGCCGGGTATAGTCGAGAAGGGCCGGCATCATCAGTTCGGCTTCAGCGCGGTTGATGTTGATCAGGTCGATGTTCTTGGCGGTGTCGAGAAATTCCTTGCCGCGGCGATCGATCTGGCGTTCGCCCGGGTTGGCCACCACGAATGCGCCCGCTTCCTTGCCGCGCTGGCAGATGATCGGGAAGGCTTCTGCCGACTCATTAGACATCGGGGCAATATGCAACAGTTCTGCGCCATCGAAGATGCCTTCGTGGATGTCCTTGTCGGTCACGCGGCAGTTTGCGCCACGCGCCGTGAAGATGGAAGCGTTGCGGTCATGGGATGCGATCATGACGGAACAGCCGGTGATTGCCTTGTCGGTGGTCATCAGCCCCTTGTCGGACAGGCCTTCACGCGCCAGAAGCTGACGAACCATCTCGGCTTCGATGTCCTCGCCAATCTTGACGTTGGGGGTCACTTCGTTGCCAAGGCGTGACAGGGCGACGGCAGCGTTGATCGCGCCACCGCCGACATGGGTGGAGATGTTCAGGGCATCAATTTTGCGACCTTGCTCGAGCATCAAAAATGAATTGTGCGCATTGGTCATGGAAATGCGCTCAATGTCATTGTCGGCAACAATGGTAATGATGTCGATCATTGCGGAGCCGATTGTTGCTGTTTTCATCAGACTTGCCTCATTTTGGGTTGATGGTCTTGAAGACTGAAGAGCGAGCGTCCCGTCGCTCAATTGGTATTCTGCGTCTGCAATTGTTAATTTGGTTTTTTTGTTCTCGCCTCAAAAAAAATCAAACTTGCCGCATGGCTTACAATAGAATCCGTGAATTTCACAGAGTTATTTTGGTCAAACTCCGACTATAGTATAGATTTTATGCCAACCAAAGCCCTGTTCCATCCGCTTCGAACGATGCTTTGTCGTCATGGAGTCCGCAGTCTTCGGTTGAGAGTTATGGCAAGGACACGCCTTCCGGATGACATGCCAGGGTGAACCATTGACCTTTGGCGTACGTGTTGTCGCGAGGATTGCATTTCTGCCTGTGCATCAGTATTGGCGTTGTCTTCGCTGTTAGTAGCTATCTGCGACAAAATTGGATGACGGCCCTTGCTTAAGTGTTTCTGCTGAGGTAATCGTGCTGACGTCGAGGTTGCCAAGGACCACAACCTTTATCCTGTCTTAGATTTCGCTTGACAGAATGACACCGCAAGACCGAAACCTAGGGGTCTTGTCAAGCGAAGGACCCTAGTCGAGAGGACCGGCCGTCATGGAAGAGCTTTTGAAAGAATATCTTCCCATCATCATATTCATCGGCATCTCTCTGATTATCGGTCTTGCCCTGCTTGTTTCGCCCTTCATTGTGGCGTTCAAAAATCCCGATCCTGAAAAACTGTCTGCCTATGAATGCGGGTTCAATGCCTTTGACGATGCGCGCATGCCTTTCGATGTCCGCTTCTATCTGGTGGCGATTCTCTTCATCATCTTTGATCTTGAGGTGGCCTTCCTGTTCCCGTGGGCGGTTTCATTCGGTGATCTTGGGATGTTCGGGTTCGTGTCCATGATGATCTTTCTGGCGATCCTGACAGTGGGATTCGTCTATGAATGGAAGAAGGGGGCTCTGGAATGGGATTGAGCGATGGCAATCAGACAATGATCGCCCAGGCACCCAAGGGGATCATCGATCACCGCACGGGCAAGCCGATCGGTCATGACGATCCGTTCGTAGCGCAGATGCGCGAGGACCTTTCGGACAAAGGCTTTCTGGTAACCGCGACCGATGATCTGATCAACTGGGCGCGGACGGGGTCGCTGATGTGGATGACCTTCGGGTTGGCCTGCTGTGCGGTCGAGATGATGCAGATGTCGATGCCGCGCTATGACTGCGAACGCTTCGGTTTTGCCCCGCGTGGCTCGCCGCGTCAGTCTGATGTGATGATTGTTGCCGGTACTTTGACCAACAAGATGGCTCCGGCCCTGCGCAAGGTCTATGACCAGATGCCAGAGCCGCGCTATGTGATTTCCATGGGCTCATGCGCCAACGGCGGTGGCTACTATCATTATTCCTATAGTGTTGTAAGAGGCTGTGACCGCGTGGTCCCGGTCGACATTTATGTACCTGGCTGTCCCCCGACAGCCGAGGCGCTGCTGTATGGCGTGATGCTTCTGCAGAAGAAGATCCGGCGGACCGGCTCAATCGAGCGCTAAGCTGACGAACTGATTTCCGGCTCCACCCGGTGGCTGCAAGGCCATTCGTGGCGAGGGCTGTCAAGGCTTGCAAGAGGACGACAAGCGATGGATGAGACGCTGAGAGATCTCGGTGACTATATCGAGGCTGTTCTGGACGACAAGATCATTGAGTGGCGCGTGTCTTTCGGTGAGTTGACGGTGCTCGCCAACCGTACCGACATTGTCGAGGTCGTTCGGGTGCTGCGCGATGATCCGCGACTCAAATTCGTTTCGTTCATCGATGTCACGGCAGTCGATTATCCCGAGCGGGCCCAGCGCTTCGAGGTGGTCTATCATCTGCTCAGCCCGAAGCACAACGCGCGTGTCCGCGTCAAGATCTGTACTGGCGAGGAGATGCCGGTCGATTCGATCTGCAGTGTCTTTCCCGGCGCCAACTGGTTCGAGCGGGAAGCCTATGACATGTATGGCGTCCTGTTCCTCGGGCACCCTGATCTGCGGCGTCTGCTGACCGACTATGGTTTTGACGGCCATCCACTGCGCAAGGACTTTCCGCTGACGGGCTATTATGAAGTGCATTATGACGACGAGAAGAAACGCGTCGTCTACGAGCCGGTAAAGCTGGCGCAAGAGTTTCGCAATTTTGATTTTCTCAGTCCCTGGGAGGGCGTGGACTATGTCCTTCCCGGCGATGAAAAGGCCGAAGGCTGATACGGGGACCGGGAGGGGACAGACGCGACATGGCTGAAAAACAGGTCAGAAACTTCAACATCAACTTTGGCCCACAGCATCCGGCCGCCCACGGGGTGTTGCGCATGGTGCTGGAGCTGGATGGCGAGATCGTCGAGCGTGTCGACCCGCATATCGGCCTGTTGCATCGTGGTACAGAGAAGCTGATCGAGCACAAGATCTATGCCCAGGCGACGCCCTATTTCGACCGGCTCGACTATGTTGCGCCGATGAATCAGGAACATGCCTTCTGTCTGGCGGTCGAACGGCTGCTCGGGCTGGAGGTGCCGCGGCGTGGGCAGCTGATTCGCGTGCTCTATTGCGAGATTGGTCGGATTCTCAACCATATTCTCAACATCACCACTCAGGCGATGGATGTTGGCGCGCTCACGCCGATTCTGTGGGGCTTTGAAGAGCGCGAGAAGTTGATGGTGTTCTATGAGCGGGCCAGCGGGTCGCGCATGCATGCCAACTATTTCCGCGCCGGTGGCGTGCGGCAGGACCTGCCGGAGGCGCTGATCGATGATATCGAGGCGTTCTGTGATCCATTCCTCAAGGTGATTGACGACATCGGCACGATGTTGACAGACAACCGCATCTTCAAGCAGCGCAACGCCGACATCGGCATTGTCGATCTGGATGATGCCTGGGCATGGGGATTTTCCGGTCCAATGGTGCGCTCCTGTGGCGTGCCGTGGGATCTGCGCAAGAGCCAGCCCTATGAATGCTATGCCGAAATGGAGTTCGATATTCCGATTGGCAAGAATGGCGACAATTACGACCGCTATCTGTTGCGCATGGAAGAAATGCGCCAGTCCGTGCGGATCATGCGCCAGTGCATCACCAAGCTGCGCGCGCCCGAAGGGCAGGGGCCGGTGTGTGCCGAGAATGACAAGATCGTGCCGCCGACGCGCGGCGAGATGAAGCGCTCGATGGAGGCGCTGATCAATCACTTCAAGCTCCATACGGAAGGCTTCCATGTGCCTGCTGGCGAGGTCTATGCCGCGGTGGAAGCCCCCAAGGGCGAGTTTGGAGTCTATCTGGTTTCGGATGGCTCAAACAAGCCGTACAAATGCAAGATCAGGGCGCCTGGCTTTGCGCATCTGTCCGCGATGGACTTCCTGTCTCGCGGCTATCAGCTGGCCGACGTGTCTGCCATTCTCGGGTCGCTTGATCTGGTATTTGGCGAGGTGGACCGCTAGGCCCATGCAATTCGGGCCGCTTGTTCGGCCTCATGATTTTAACTTCGGTTGCCGATCGCAAAGCGGTTGGCTCGAAACAGAAACGAGGAACGGCAGACATGAGTGTCCGTCGCCTGCATAGCGAACAGCCAGCCAGTTTCGAATTCTCCAAGGAGAATCTCGAATGGGCCCATAGCGTGATTGGTCGATATCCCGAGGGGCGTCAGGCCTCTGCCGTGATTCCGCTTCTGATGAGGGCTCAGGAGCAGGAAGGCTGGGTCACCCAGCGCGCCATCGAATATGTGGCGGACATGCTGTCCATGGCCTATATCCGCGTTCTCGAAGTGGCGACATTCTACACCCAGTTCCAACTGCAGCCAGTGGGCAGAAAAGCTCATATCCAGGTTTGCGGCACGACACCCTGTCGCCTGCGGGGCGCGGGGGACCTGATCCGTGTCTGCAAGAACAAGATCGCCGAAAAGCAGTTTGCCCTGTCCGAGGACGGCAATTTCTCGTGGGAAGAGGTGGAATGCGCCGGGGCTTGTGTCAATGCACCGATGGTCCAGATTTCCAAGGACACCTATGAGGATCTGACGCCGGAAATCCTTGAAGAGCTAATCGAGAAGATCGGCAAGGATGAACCGGTCGCGCCGGGTAGCCAGACAGGCCGTCAGGGGTCGGCACCGGCAAGTGGCCCGGTTACGCTCACCGATCCGTCGCTCTATGATGGCTCCCGTGTGAAATGGGGACTTGGGGCAGACATGGGCGAGACAGAAGTCGAGACAGCTCCAGCGGCAGAACTGGCTCCGGAGACCAAGTCTCAGCCTGAAGGCGCCACCCCAGCGAAAGCTGCCGAGAAAAAGCCCACGAAAGGCAAGTCGGCCAAACCTTCCGAAGTCAAGGCAGAGCCTGCACCGGTAGCAAAGCCTGCTGGCGAAGGCGAGGCTCCGGCCCTGTTGTCCGAGCCGCTCGATGGCAAGGCGGACAATCTCAAGGAAATCAGTGGCATCGGCCCCAAGATCGAGCAAAAGCTGAATGCGCTCGGGGTGTTCCATTTTGCCCAGATTGCCGGATGGTCCGATGACAACGCCGCCTTTGTCGATGGCCAGCTCGCTTTCCGTGGGCGGATTGCCCGTGAGCAGTGGATCGAGCAGGCCAAGGTGCTGGCGTCCGGCCAAGAGACAGAGTTTTCCAAGCGGGTACAGGCCGGTGCGGTCTCATCCAGCAAGAGCGGAGGTGATGCATAATGGCCGTGATGCTCGAGGACGAAGACCGGATTTTCACCAATATCTACGGCATCCATGACTGGAGCCTTGAAGGAGCGCTGAAGCGCGGCTCATGGGATGGCACCCGCGGGTTGCTGCTCAAGGGGCGCGACTGGATCATCAATGAGATGAAGGCATCCGGTCTGCGTGGACGTGGCGGAGCGGGCTTTCCGACCGGTCTCAAATGGTCCTTCATGCCACCCAAGCAGGAAGGGCGGCCGCATTATCTGGTTGTCAACGCCGATGAATCCGAGCCGGGGACCTGCAAGGACCGCGAGATCCTGCGCAATGATCCACACCATCTGGTCGAGGGCTGTCTGATCGCAGGTTTTGCGATGAATGCGGAAGCGGCATTCATCTATGTGCGCGGCGAGTTCATGCGCGAGCGTGAGCGGTTGCAGGCTGCGGTTGATCAGGCCTATGAGAAGCGTCTCATCGGCAAGAACAACATTCACGGCTATGACTTCGACATTATCGTGCATCATGGTGCCGGGGCCTATATCTGCGGCGAGGAAACGGCGCTGCTGGAATCACTGGAAGGCAAGAAGGGCCAGCCGCGTCTCAAGCCGCCATTCCCGGCCAACTGTGGCCTTTATGGCTGCCCGACGACGGTCAACAACGTCGAATCCATTGCTGTTGCGCCGACAATTCTGCGGCGCGGGGCCAACTGGTTCAAGGGCTTCGGGGCGGAGAACAACCATGGCACCAAGCTGTTCTGCGTGTCCGGTCATGTCAATCAGCCGGCGACCTTCGAGGAAGCCATGTCGATCCCCTTCAAGGAGCTGATCGACAAGCATTGCGGCGGTATTCGTGGCGGCTGGGACAATCTTCTGGCGGTCATTCCGGGCGGGTCTTCCGTGCCGTGCGTACCGGCAGACCAGATCATGGACTGTCCGATGGATTTCGACAGCCTCAAGGGGCTCGGCTCGGGGCTTGGCACGGCCGCCGTGATCGTGATGGACAAATCGACAGACATCATCGCCGCAATTGCCCGGCTTTCCTATTTCTACAAGCACGAAAGCTGTGGCCAGTGCACGCCATGCCGCGAGGGTACGGGCTGGATGTGGCGGGTGATGGAGCGGATGGCGCGGGGCGAGGCGCAGAAGAAGGAAATTGACATGCTGTTCGAGGTTTCCAAGCAGGTGGAAGGTCATACGATCTGTGCCCTTGGTGATGCCGCAGCCTGGCCGGTGCAGGGGCTTATCCGCCATTTCCGCCCGGTGATTGAACAGAGAATTGATCAGTATACGGCCAATCCGAAAGAGGATGCGGCCCCGCTGGCAGCGGCCGAATAGGCCAAGGACTTTAACGCAACGGAGACACGTTCGATGGCAAAGCTGGTCGTTGACGGAATAGAAGTGGATGTCCCGAAGGAATATAGCCTGCTGCAAGCTGCAGAAGAGGCCGGGGCCGAGATTCCGCGTTTTTGCTATCACGAGCGTCTGTCGATTGCGGGCAACTGCCGCATGTGTCTTGTCGAGGTAAAGGGCGGACCACCCAAGCCAACGGCATCCTGTGCGATGCGTGTGGGCGATCTGCGCCCCGGTCGCGACGGTGAACCGCCGGAGATCTTTACCAAGTCGCCGATGGTCAAGAAGGCTCGGGAAGGGGTGATGGAGTTTCTGCTCATCAACCATCCGCTCGACTGTCCGATCTGCGATCAGGGCGGCGAATGCGACCTGCAGGATCAGGCGATTGCCTTCGGCAAGGGCGGCTCCCGCTTCCACGAGAACAAGCGGGCGGTCGAGAACAAGTATATCGGGCCATTGGTGAAAACCACCATGACCCGTTGCATCCATTGCACCCGCTGTGTGCGCTTCACCACCGAGGTGTGCGGCATTCAGGAACTGGGCCTTGTGGGGCGCGGCGAAGACGCTGAAATCACAACCTATCTGGAGGCGGCGCTGACATCCGAGCTGCAGGGCAACGTGATTGACCTGTGCCCGGTTGGCGCTTTGACTTCCAAGCCTTATGCGTTCACGGCGCGGCCATGGGAGCTGACCAAGACCGAGACCATCGACGTGATGGACGCTGTTGGCAGCAGCATTCGCGTTGATACCCGTGGCCGGGAAGTGATGCGCATTCAGCCGCGTGTCAATGATGCGGTCAATGAGGAATGGATTTCCGACAAGACCCGTTTCATCTGGGATGGTCTGAGAGCGCAGCGGCTGGACAAGCCCTATGTCCGCAAGGATGGCAAGTTGACACCTGCCAGCTGGGACGTCGCGTTCCGTGCCATTGCCGAAAAGCTCAACGGGCTTGATGGCAACCGGATCGGCGCCATTGCCGGGTCCATGGCGAGTGTTGAAGAACTCTATGCGCTCAAGGGTCTGATGACTTCGCTCGGTTCGGGTAACATGGATGCCCGTCAGGATGGCTCGGTGCTGACATCGGCCATGGGGCGGGCCGCCTATCTGTTCAACGCCACCATCGAGGGCATTGAAGAGGCGGACGCCATTCTGATCGTCGGCTCCAATCCTCGCATGGAAGCGGCTGTGCTCAATGCCCGCATCCGCAAGACGTGGCTGGCTGGCGGCACCAGAATTGCCGTCATCGGCGAACAGGCCGATCTCAAATATGGCTATGACTATCTGGGCGCTGGTGCCGATGTGCTGGCCGGACTCGCCGACGGAAAGGGTGCATTCTCTGATGTGCTCAGCAAGGCCGAACGTCCGCTGATCCTTGTCGGGCAGGGCGCGATCAACCATGAGGACGGTGCGGCGGTTCTTGCCCAGGCCGCGAAACTGGCCGTGGCCTGTGGTGCCGTCTCCGCTGACTGGAATGGTTTTTCCGTGTTGCACACCGATGCAAGCGCCGTGGGTGCTCTGGAGATCGGTTTCGAACCGCAAGCCAGTGGCAAGGATGTTGCCGCGATGCAGGCCGGGGGCGTCGATGCGCTGTTGCTGCTGGGGGCCGACGAGCTGGCCTTTGACAGCTTCGGGTCTGCCTTCAAGATCTATATCGGTTCGCACGGGGATGCCGGTGCGCACGCGGCAGATGTGATTCTGCCTGCTGCGACCTACACCGAGAAATCCGGGCTCTATATCAACACCGAAGGACGCGTTCAGTTGTCGGTTCGGGCCAATTTTGCTCCGGGCGACGCCAAGGAAGACTGGGCGATCCTCAGGGCGCTATCAGCCGTTCTTGGCAAGACGCTGCCGTTCGACAGCCTCGCTGAGCTGCGGGCGCGGCTTTATGCCGACTATCCGGCCCTTGAGGCGCTGGATGAGTGCCTGAGAGGCGACGGAGCTGCCATCGAGGCGCTCGCCAAGGAGGCCAAACCGGTCAAGGGGCAGGCATTGGTGTCGCCGGTTTCGGACTATTACTTGACCAACCCCATTGCGCGGGCATCGGCTGTCATGGCCGAATGCAGCGCTTTGGCCAAGGGCCACAAGGCGGAAGCTGCGGAGTGAGAGGACTGCTAGATGAATGAGTTTGTCACAAACTGGCTGATTCCCGGCGCCATCATGGTGGGGCAATCCCTCTTGATGCTGGTCGCTCTTCTGGTGGTGATCGCCTATGTGCTGCTCGCCGACCGCAAGATCTGGGCTGCGGTGCAGATGCGGCGCGGGCCGAACGTGGTCGGGCCGTTCGGGTTGTTTCAGTCCTTTGCCGATCTTCTGAAGTTCATTCTCAAGGAACCGGTCATTCCATCGAGTTCCAACAAGGTGATTTTTCTTTTGGGGCCGCTGGTGACCGTGACCGTGGCGCTGGCCGCCTGGGCAGTGGTGCCGGTGGCTGATGGCTGGGTGATTTCCAATATCAACGTCGGCATTCTCTATCTGCTGGCGGTGTCGTCGCTTGGCGTCTACGGAATCATCATGGGCGGATGGGCCTCCAACTCGAAATATCCGCTGCTTTCAGCGCTGCGTTCTGCGGCGCAGATGGTGTCCTACGAGGTTTCCATCGGCTTTGTCATCGTGACGGTGCTGTTGTGCGTCGGCTCGCTCAATCTCAGTGATATCGTGCACGCTCAGGAAACCGGCCTTGCAACCAAGCTCGGCATGCCCTCCATGAGCTTCCTAAACTGGTACTGGCTGCCGCTGTTCCCGATGTTCGTCGTCTTCTTCATTTCGGCGCTGGCCGAGACCAATCGCCCGCCATTCGATCTGGCCGAGGCGGAGTCCGAGCTGGTGGCCGGTTTCATGGTCGAATATGGCTCGACGCCCTACATGATGTATATGCTTGGTGAATATGTCTCGATCGCGCTGATGTGTTCGATGACCACCATCCTGTTCATGGGCGGCTGGCTGCCGCCGCTGGATGTGGTGCCGTTTACATGGCTGCCGGGCGTTGTCTGGTTCATTCTCAAGGCCGGTCTGGTGTTCTTCATGTTCGCCATGGTGAAGGCCTTCGTTCCCCGCTATCGCTACGATCAGCTGATGCGTCTTGGCTGGAAGGTATTCCTGCCGCTGTCGCTGTTCTATGTGGTTCTGGTGGCCGGGGTCCTGCAATTTGCCGGTTGGGCACCGTGAGGGACTGTGATGTTTGATCTTTCGCTTCCCGGCATGGTCGGGGCCCTGATTGGCGGGGTGATCGGCTGGGCCGATTACAAGATGATTGGCGGCCTTGTCGGGGCCAAATGGATGAAGGCTCGCTCGGACAAGGGGCTGGCGCGGCATCCGGATACGAAGAAATTCGGTGACTGGATACAGTTCGGGATCTGGTGTGGCACCCAGCTTCTGTTTCCGTTCATCGGCTATTGGGCTGGTGCCTCGCTTGCGGGCTAGGCTCGCGCTGGAGAGTTGAATGATTGATGCACCCTGGATGGCAGGCAGTCTGGGCGCCCTTGTCGGGCTCCTTATAGCGGTCTTTGCCAACATCGTGGTGTTGCCTGCGGTTTTGCGGGCCCAGGAGAACGGGTTTTTGCTCGGACGGGAAACTGCTCCCGGATCGATGAGCAAGGAGACCATGGCCCGGTTGACGCGGTTTTTCTATCGCGTTCCGATGCCGGTCCTGTTCGCGTTTGTTGGTTGGTTTGCCGGTTTGACGGCATTTGGAGGGTAATTGATGGCACTGGCTCAGGCTGCAAAATCGCTGATGCTGAAGGAGTTCGTTTCGGCCTTCACGCTGTCGATGCGCTATTTCTTTTCGCCCAAGTCGACGGTCAACTATCCGTTCGAAAAAGGGCCACAGTCGCCGCGATTCCGGGGCGAGCATGCCTTGCGCCGCTATCCCAACGGGGAAGAGCGCTGCATTGCCTGCAAGCTGTGCGAGGCCATTTGCCCGGCGCAGGCGATCACCATCGAGGCCGGTCCGCGCGGCAATGATGGCAGCCGCCGCACGACGCGCTATGACATCGACATGACCAAATGCATCTATTGCGGCTATTGCCAGGAGGCCTGCCCGGTGGAAGCGATTGTCGAGGGTCCGAATTTCGAATTTGCGACGGAAACCCGCGAGGAGCTGTTCTACGATAAGCAGAAGCTGCTTGAGAACGGGGAACGGTGGGAACAGGAATTGGCACGGAATATCGCACTGGATGCGCCTTATCGCTAAGGCCGCCACAAAGAGATTTCAAGGAGAATTGCCTCCCGCAAGGGACGCAGGAAAGCAAAAGACATGATCCTTCAGAGCGTCTTCTTCTATTTGTTCTCGGCGGTGCTGCTGATCTCGGCACTGATGGTTATCGGTGCGCGCAATCCTGTTCATTCGGTGCTGTTCCTCATCCTGGCCTTCTTCAATGCCGCAGCCCTGTTCGTGCTGCTCGGGGCCGAGTTTCTGGCCATGTTGCTGGTGGTTGTCTATGTCGGGGCAGTCGCAGTGCTGTTCCTGTTCATCGTGATGATGCTGGATGTCGACTTTGTCGAGATGCGCGCCGGCTTCCTTCAGTATATGCCGATCGGACTGGTTGTGGGTGTTGTGCTGCTCGCCGAGCTTCTGGTGGCTTTTGGTGGCTGGGCTGTCAGTCCGGATCTTGCCGCGAACCTTGGTGAACCCATGCCGGATATCGCGCAGGTCTCCAACATCGAGGCCATCGGCTCGCTGCTCTACACCAAATATATTTTCTACTTCCAGACCGCCGCGCTGATCCTGTTCGTGGCGATGGTCGGGGCGATCGTTTTGACGCTGCATCACCGTACCGATGTCAAGCGGCAGAAGATCGAGCGTCAGGTCGCGCGCACCGTTGAGAATTCAATCGAGATTGTTGAGGTGGAAACGGGCTCCGGCATTTAGCCGCCGCGCTTCCGCCAACAGTTTCCAGTATAGCCCGCAGAGAAGCGGGCGCACCAAGAAGGGACAGACAGAGAGATGGAAATCGGGCTTAGCCACTATCTGACCGTTGCAGCGATCCTGTTCGTGATCGGCATGTTCGGCATTTTCATCAACCGCAAGAATGTCATCGTCATTCTGATGTCGGTCGAATTGATCCTTTTGGCGGTGAATATCAATTTTGTGGCCTTTTCTTCCTTTTTGGGGGATCTGGGCGGGCAGATATTCGGTCTGCTCGTGCTGACGGTTGCTGCCGCCGAGGCGGCAATCGGGCTGGCCATTCTTGTCGTGTTCTATCGCAATCGCGGCTCCATCGCGGTTGAAGATGTCAATATGATGAAAGGCTGAGAGATCACATGTATTCGGCCATTCTCTTTCTGCCGCTCATCGGCTTTCTGATCGCCGGTTTCTTTGGCCGCACGCTGGGGCACAAGGCATCGGAAATCATCACCAGCACCCTGCTGGTCATTGCTGCCATCCTGTCGTGGATTGCCTTCCTGTCGGTTGGCATCGGGCATGGCTCGCCGCAAACGGTCAATATCCTTACGTGGATCAGCTCCGGTGATCTGCAGATCGACTGGGCCATCCGTGTCGACACGCTGACGGTGGTGATGCTGGTCGTGGTCAACACGATCTCGGCGCTGGTGCATATCTATTCAATCGGCTACATGCATGCCGACCCCAATCGCGCCCGGTTCTTTGCCTATCTGTCGCTGTTCACCTTTGCGATGCTGTCGCTGGTCACGGCCGACAATCTGTTGCAGATGTTCTTCGGATGGGAAGGCGTTGGTCTGGCGTCCTATCTGCTGATCGGCTTCTGGTATCAGAAACCTTCGGCCAACGCAGCTGCCATGAAGGCATTCATCGTCAATCGCGTCGGCGACTTCGGCTTCCTGCTTGGCCTTTGCGGCATCTATGTGCTGTTTGATAGCGTGAGCTTTGGCAACATTTTCGCCAATGCCGACGCGATGAAGGACACGACGATCCATTTCCTCGGGCAAGACCTCAATGCGATGACGACCATCTGCCTGCTGCTGTTCATGGGTGCCATGGGCAAGTCTGCTCAGTTCTTGTTGCACACCTGGTTGCCGGATGCCATGGAAGGGCCAACGCCGGTTTCAGCGCTCATTCATGCCGCGACCATGGTCACGGCCGGTGTCTTCATGGTGGCGCGTCTGTCACCGTTGTTCGAGCTGTCGCCAACCGCACTGGAAGTGGTGACCTTCATCGGTGCAACAACGGCCTTTTTCGCGGCAACCGTCGGGCTGGTTCAGAACGATATCAAGCGAGTGATTGCCTATTCGACCTGTTCGCAGCTGGGCTACATGTTCGTGGCGCTGGGCATCGGGGCCTATGGGGCTGCGGTGTTCCACCTCTTCACCCATGCCTTCTTCAAGGCGCTGTTGTTCCTTGGGGCCGGGTCGGTCATCCACGCGGTTTCCGATGAGCAGGACATGCGCCGGATGGGTGGTCTGCGCAAGCATATCAAGCTGACCTATGCAATGATGCTGATCGGTACCTTCGCGCTGACCGGCGTTGGCATTCCGGGGACTATTCTGGGCTTTGCCGGGTTCAATTCCAAGGACGCGATCATCGAATCCGCTTTCGCCGCGACAAACAGCATGGCCAATTACGCCTTTGCCATGACGGTGATTGCGGCGCTGTTTACCAGCTTCTACAGCTGGCGCCTGATCTTCATGACCTTCCATGGCCGCGAGCGCATGAGCCCGGACGTGAAAGCTCATATTCATGAAAGCCCGGCGGTAATGACGGTGCCCCTCATGGTTCTGGCGCTTGGAGCCATTGCTGCTGGCATGGTCTTCTCGTCCTATTTCTACGGCCATGCCTATGACGAGTTCTGGAAAGGGGCGCTGTTCACAGGAGCTGAAAACGAAGTGATGCACGAGTCGCACGGCGTTCCGGTGATGGTCAAACTGGCACCGTTCGCGATGATGGCTATAGGCTTCCTTGTTGCGGTGGTGTTCTACCTTCTGTCGCCGGTCATACCCAAGCGGCTGGCAGAGCGGCACAACTGGCTTTATCGGTTCCTGCTCAACAAGTGGTATTTTGATGAGCTTTACAGCTTCATCTTCATCCGCGGAGCCAAGGGGCTGGGCTCTCTTCTCTGGAAGAAGGGCGATGAGGGGATCATCGATCGCTTCGGGCCCAACGGGATTGCGGCGCGGGTCGTTGCCCTGACCAACCGGATCAACAAGTTGCAAACCGGTTATGTCTATCACTATGCCTTTGCCATGATGATCGGTGTGGCGATCCTGATTACCTATTCGATGCTGAGCGGGGGAACGCACTGATGAGCGATTGGCCACTCCTATCCACGGTCGTCTTCCTGCCCCTGGTCGGCGCATTGATGATCCTTCTGGTCAAGGGCGATACCGCGATTGCCAGACGCAACATCACCAATGTCGCGCTCTGGACAACGGTCGTCACCTTCCTGATCTCGCTGTTGGTGCTCAGCCAGTTTGATGCTGACAACCCCGGCTTCCAGATGCAGGAAAAGGCCGACTGGCTCGGCGCTTCGATTTCCTATCGCATGGGGGTCGATGGCATTTCCATCCTGTTCGTTATCCTGACGACGGCCCTGATGCCAGCCGCCATCTACGCCAGCCGCAATTCCATCACCAAGCGGGTGAAGGAATACATGATTGCCTTCCTCGTGCTGGAAACGATGATGATCGGCGTGTTCTGCGCGCTCGATCTGGTGCTGTTCTATCTGTTCTTCGAGGCCGGTCTCATTCCGATGTTCCTGATCATCGGCATCTGGGGTGGACAGAACAGGGTCTATGCCAGCTTCAAGTTCTTCCTCTACACGCTTGCCGGCTCGGTGCTGATGTTGCTGGCGGTGATGGCGATGTATTGGGACGCCGGAACGACGGATATCGTGACCCTGCTTGCGCATCCGTTCTCGCAACAGATGCAGATCTGGCTATGGCTGGCGTTCTTTGCCTCCTTTGCGGTCAAGATGCCGATGTGGCCGGTGCATACCTGGCTGCCGGACGCTCATGTGCAGGCGCCGACGGCGGGATCGGTCATTCTGGCTGCTATTCTGCTGAAGATGGGCGGCTATGGCTTTCTGCGCTTCTCGCTGCCGATGTTCCCGGTGGCGTCCGAGATGTTTGCACCGCTGGTCTATACCCTGTCGGTGATTGCCATCATCTATACCTCGTTGGTGGCTCTGGCCCAGCAGGACATCAAGAAGCTGATCGCCTATTCGTCGGTTGCCCATATGGGTTATGTGACCATGGGTATCTTTTCGATGACCCAACAGGGCGTGCAGGGCGGCATCTTCCAGATGATTTCGCACGGTATCGTATCCGGGGCACTGTTCCTCTGCGTTGGCGTGGTCTATGACCGGATGCATACGCGCGAGATTTCTGCCTATGGCGGGCTGGTCAACCGGATGCCTGTGTTTGCCTCGTTGTTCATGATCTTCACCATGGCCAACATCGGGCTGCCTGGCACCTCGGGGTTTGTCGGTGAGTTCCTCACCATCATCGGGGTGTTCCAGGTCAATACATGGGTGGCGCTGTTCGCTGCCACGGGTGTCATCCTGTCGGCCTCCTACGCGCTTTGGCTCTATCGCCGCATCATTTTCGGCAAACTGGAGAAGGAAAGTCTCAAGGGAATCCTCGACATGGATGCGCGTGAGAAGATCATTCTCGTGCCCCTTGCGGCGCTGACCATCCTGTTCGGTTTCTACCCGGCACCGATCCAGTCGATCACGGCCGTTGCTGTCGAGAATCTGATCAACAATTATCAGGCAGCCCTGAGTGCTGCGGACAAGCTAGCGCTTCTTGCTCAGTAGAGCAGGGTGCAGGCGAAACATGAAGTGAGTGAAAGATGACCACTGAGTTGGCTACGCTTCCGAATCTGATGCCCGCATTGCCCGAGATCCTTCTGGCGATTGGTGCGATGGGATTGTTGATGCTTGGCGCCTTTGGCGGATCAAAAACCTCGCAAGCGGTCAATGGATTTGCCGTGGCGCTGCTGATCATCGCCGGGGCGATCATCCTGTTGGGGACGAGCGGCTCGATCACGACCTTCAATGATGCTTTCATTCAGGATCCGTTCGCCCGGTTGATGAAAGTGCTGGTGATCATCGGGTCCGGCTTTTCCCTCGCCATGTCCGTGGGCTATGCGCAGGTCGAGAAGTTTGATCGTTTCGAATATCCGGTATTGGTACTGCTGGCGACCATCGGCATGATGCTGATGCTCTCCGCCAATGATCTGATCGCGGTCTATCTGGGGCTGGAGTTGCAGTCGCTGACGCTTTATGTGCTGTCGTCCTTCAAGCGAGACAGTGTCAAGGCGACGGAAGCTGGCCTGAAGTATTTTGTACTCGGTGCATTGTCCTCGGGCATGCTGCTCTACGGCATGAGCCTCGTCTACGGCTTTACCGGTCAGACCTCGTTTGTTGGCATCGCGGATACTGTGCATATGGAAGGGGTCGGGATCGGCATGATCTTCGGTCTGGTGTTCATTCTCGCCGGTCTCACCTTCAAGATTTCCGCCGTGCCGTTCCATATGTGGACCCCGGACGTCTATGAGGGCGCGCCGACGCCGGTGACGGCCTTCCTTGCTGCGGCTCCCAAGGTGGCGGCGATGGGGCTCATTGTCCGTGCCGTCATGACGGCATTCGATCCGATGGATCTGCAATGGCAGCAGGTCATTACCTTTGTTTCCATCCTGTCGATGGTGCTCGGCGCCTTTGCCGCCATCGGCCAGCGCAATATCAAGCGACTGATGGCCTATTCCTCCATCAGCCACATGGGCTATGCGCTTGTTGGTCTGGCTGCAGGCAACTCGGCCGGTGTAGTCGGGGTGATCATCTATCTCATCACCTATCTGGCCATGACGCTTGGCACCTTTGCCGCCATCATGTCGATGCGGCGGCGAGACGGAATCGTCGAGCGGATTGATGATCTGGCCGGGCTGTCACGCAGCGATCTGCCGATGGCGGTTCTGCTTGGAATCCTGATGTTTTCGCTGGCTGGCGTGCCATGGATGGGGGGCTTCATCGGCAAGTGGTTTGTCTTCTCTGCGGCAATCGAGGCCGGGCTCTATCCGCTGGCCATCATTGGTGTGCTGGCCTCTGTAGTCGGGGCCTATTACTATTTGCGCATCGTCAAGATCATGTTCTTTGATGAGCCGGCACCGGCGTTCGAGCGTCCGTCAAACGAGTTGCGCTTCGTGCTGGTGGTCAGCGGCCTGTTCATGGCGACGATGGTGTTCTATGTCGGCCCCATCCGTGCGGTTGCGGAAACAGCGGCCAACAGCTTCTTTTGAGGCCCGTTTCTTTTCGTTCCGGCGCAAAGAAATGTGGTTCTTTTGCAAGACAGTGACAGACTGTTGTGGTATGTAGTGGCTGCCCGGACGATGTCCGGGCTGTTTTTGTCTGACCACATCCAGCCGTCAGGCGCATCATACCGAAGCATTCGGTTTTGCAAATCGAGCAACCGCATTGATCAGTTTACCCGACTCATATCGCCTCATTTCTTTTGATACGATCGACTCCACCAACAAGTTTGCTCTGGATGCCGCAAAGGGTGGCGAAGAGGGCGGGCTCTGGATCAAGGCTGGTCAGCAGACGCAGGGGCGTGGACGGCGCGGACGCCATTGGAGTTCCGAGCCCGGCAATCTGGCGGCTACCCTGTTGTTGGTCAATCCGGCCCCGCCCAGTCTTGTCGGTCAGCTTCCATTGGTGAGCGCAACGGCGGTGCATCGGGCGATCTGCGATCTTATTCCAGCCCATCTGCACGGGTTGGTGCGGATCAAATGGCCCAACGACCTGCTGTGGGGCGACCAGAAGGTTTGCGGCATTCTGCTGGAAAGCGCCTTTCTGGTGGATGGACGCATGGCGGTTGCCATCGGTATCGGCGTGAACTGTCAGACCCATCCAGATGTAACCGATGGCCTTGCGGCTGCCGACATTGCCCAGAGCGGTTATGAGGTGGCGCCAGATGCCCTGTTGGAACGGCTGGCCTTTCATATGGACGACCGGCTTTCGGTCTGGCGCAGCGGGGCGGATTTTGCCTCGATCCGGGCCGACTGGCTCGCCTCTGCCAAGGGACTTGGCCAGCATGTGGTCGCCCGGCTTCCCAACGAAGTGGTCGAAGGCACCTTCGAGATGCTGGACGAGAGCGGTGCCCTGATTTTACGTCTGGCAGACGGCCAGACACGGATTATCTATGCGGGCGATGTCTTTTTGCCTGGAATGCATGGTGAAATGCAAAAATGATGGCGCGATCAAGCGCCACTGAGAGAGAGTATGACATCTTCTGAACTGGTCTTTATGCCGCTTGGCGGTGTAGGGGAAATCGGAATGAACATGGCCCTTTACGGAATAGGGCCAGAGGGCGACAAGCGGTGGCTTGTGGTCGATTTTGGTGTGGCATTTGCCCATGAAGCGCATCCCGGCGCTGATCTCATCTTTGCGGACATCCGCTTTCTCGAACAGGAGAGGGACCGGATCGACGGGATCGTGATCACCCATGGTCATGAGGATCATTTTGGCGCGTTGTTTTCGCTCTGGCCGCGCCTTGCTGCCCCCATCTATGCAACGGGCTTTCTGGCCGATCTGGTCGAGGCCAAGGCCGAATCCGAGCCGGACTGCGGCGATATTCCCGTCAATCGGGTCGCGCAGGGCAGCCGGGTTCAGATTGGGCCGTTCAATGTCGAATTCGTGCCGGTCTCCCATTCTATTCCGGAAGCCAATGCGTTGGCCATCCGCACAGAGCACGGGCTGGTGGTCCACTCCGGTGACTGGAAGCTGGATGCTACCCCCGGCGTCGGCAAGGGAACAGACATTGCCCGGCTGATTGAGCTTGGTGACGAGGGGGTGCTGGCGCTGATGTGCGATTCGACCAATGCCCTTTCCGAAGGATCATCGATTTCGGAAACGGAAGTGGAAGAGGAACTGACGCACCTCATCGCAAAGGCTCCGCATCGGGTGGCCGTTTCGACCTTTGCTTCCAACGTGTCCCGCGTTCAGGCAATTGCCAGAGCGGCCCGGGCCAATGACCGCCAGTGTGTGGTTGTCGGACGGGCGTTGTGGCGCTTCATTGAAGTGGCGCAGGAGCAGGGCTATCTGCAGGATCTGCCGCCCTTCATCTCCGATGACGACTATGGCTATCTGCCGCGCGACAAGGTTGTCGCCATTCTCACCGGTTCACAGGGTGAAAAACGGGCGGCGCTTGCCCGCGTCGCGGCCAAGGAACATCCCACCGTCCAACTTTCCAAGGGCGATCAGGTGATCTTTTCTTCCAAGGCCATTCCGGGCAACGAACGCGCCATCAACGAGGTGATCAACAATCTTGCGGCGCAGGATGTCGAAATCATCACCGATCGGGATGCCGCCGTGCATGTTTCCGGTCATCCGCGGCGTGGTGACATGCGCAAGCTCTATGAATGGCTCCGGCCCAGAATCGCGATTCCCGTGCACGGCGAGGAAATGCATCTGCGGGCACATGCCCGTCTGGCGCGGGAGATGGGCGCCAGGGAAGTTTTGCACGTGCGCAACGGCTGGATGGCTCGCCTGGCCGGTGGTGCCGTCAAAGCATGGGACGAATATTTCGGCGGCCGTCTCTACAAGGATGGATCGCTCGTTGGCACATTCGAGGAAATGGGGATACAGGAACGGCGCAAGCTTTCCTACGTGGGGCATATTTCCGTGGCGATCACGATCAGCCGCAAGGGGGAAATCCTGGGCCATCCACAGATGGCTCTCGCCGGAATTCCAGAGAGGGATGCAAATGATCAGTTGTTTGTTGAAATCGTGGAAGCCGGGATTTTTGGCGCCCTGAAAGGGATGCCAGCCAAGAAACGCAAGGATGTCGAGGTGCTGCGCGAGGCTGTCAGGCGGTCTGTCCGCTCTGAAGTGAACCAAAAGTGGTCCAAAAAGCCAGTTGTCGCAGTGATGATCAACCTTGTATGACAATGAGGAATGCGTTTCCGGTAAGACTAAAGACTTGTCGCGTTGACAGGTCCTGACCGGTAAACAACACAGTGAAAAAAGGATGCATGGAAATGATTGGTCGTTTGAACCATGTGGCGATTGCCGTACCGACTCTTGAAAGTGGTGTAGCTACCTATGGCGGCGTTCTGGGCGCTAAATGCTCTGAGCCACAGGAAGTTACCGAACATGGCGTGAAAGTGGTCTTCGTCGAACTGCCGAATACCAAAATCGAACTGCTGGAGCCGATTGGCGAGAACAGCCCGATTGCCAAATTCCTGGAAAAGAACCCGGTTGGTGGCATTCACCATGTCTGCTACGAAGTTGAAGATATCATCGCTGCCCGCGACAAGCTGAAAGCAGAGGGCGCTCGCGTTCTTGGCGACGGCGAACCGAAGATCGGCGCACACGGCAAACCGGTTATCTTCCTGCATCCGAAAGACTTCTGCGGTACTTTGACCGAACTGGAACAGGTATAAGCCTTTCCTTAAACAAGGAAGACTTCATGAGCTTGGTTAGCGGCCTTGCCGTCTATTTCATCATCTGGTGGCTCTCGCTGTTCATTGTCCTGCCCTTCGGTGTTCGCACCCAGGCAGAGGTCAATGACCAGCGTCTCGGAACCACAGCCAGTGCTCCGGCAAAGGCGATGATGGTGCGCAAGGCCGTTGCCACGACCATTCTGGCAAGTGTGCTGTTTGGTCTCTTCTACTGGGCAATAGAAGTTCAGGGCCTCGGTCCTGATCTTCTGTCGCTCCTTCCCATGCCTGACAGCCTGAAATAGGGTGCCCGCAATCGATAGTCGGAACTTCCGCTCGATTGGCTGTAGTCGCTGTCGCGGCGAACTCCTTTGCACTCAATCTCCGCATTCCCATCCGGTCCAGTGCCATTGATCCAATTGCTCGCTGGAGACTCGTGCCCAGTGCAGTGTGCTGGCACGGCAAGCTGTTTTTTGCTTTTGAGCGGCAGGGTGGCTCATCATGTCTGTATCTGTTGCGCGGCTGCAACACCGAGACTTGATTGAAGCGTTTTTGCTGGCCCTGGATAAAATGTCACGCGGCTGTCACTTGAAATCGCTATCCGTCGTCACGACATAAAGGGTGTCTGGAGAAAAAGGCAAAAAAAAACAAGGCCGAAGCCTTGTTTTTTAAGTGATCGCGTCGTGATCTCATAATTCAGCTTGCATTTGTGGTTTTGCTGATGCTGAACGGCTGCGGCTAAAAAGCGCGCCCGAGATATGTATCCTCCCAAGACATTACTGCGCGAAGTGAGATAACGGTGGTGAGCGTATCTCTTATCGTTATGCAGGGACATTAATCCCAAACGCCCATTTTGTCATCATTATTTTTATGCAATTGCGTATTTTTTCGCTTTTTTTGAGATCGAAAATCAACTGCAAGGCGAAATCGACTTTGTTATCCGTCTTTAGAATAACTGAACGGTAATATTTACCTTTCCTGACTGCTCTGCCTGTGTAAAAAGTCGAACTGAAGGCTTCTCGTTCGATATTTGCTGTCTCAGAATCGATCTCGGTCTATAAAGACGTCGAGTGATATGCGGTCAGTTTTCGGGGCTTTTGTGGCCTCCGGTTCGATTGCTCCGCGCGAAATCCGTTTTGTTTTAATGAAAGAGCCAGATTCATGCGTCTTTCCCGTTATTTTCTGCCAATTCTCAAGGAAACCCCGAAAGAAGCAGAAATCGTATCCCATCGCTATATGCTTCGCGCTGGCATGATCCGCCAGCAACAGGCCGGTATCTACAGCTGGTTGCCGCTGGGGCTCAAAGTGTTGCGCAAGGTCGAGCAGATCGTTCGGGAAGAACAGGACCGCTCGGGCGCCATCGAGCTGCTCATGCCAACCTTGCAGCCCGCCGAACTCTGGAAAGAGAGCGGCCGCTACGACGACTATGGCAAGGAAATGCTGCGAATCGTCGATCGCCATGAGCGCGACATGCTGTTTGGTCCGACCAACGAAGAAATGATCACGGATATTTTCCGTACCTATGTGAAGTCCTACAAGGATCTGCCGCTCAACCTCTATCACATCCAGTGGAAGTTCCGTGATGAGATCCGTCCTCGCTTTGGTGTGATGCGCGGTCGCGAATTCCTGATGAAGGACGCCTACAGCTTCGACATGGATGAAGCCCGGGCTCGCGAAGCCTACTACCGCATGTTTGTGGCCTATCTGCGCACCTTCAAGCGCCTCGGCATGACCGCCATTCCGATGAAGGCTGACACTGGCCCGATCGGGGGCAATCTCAGCCATGAATTCATCATTCTGGCGGATACCGGCGAGAGTGAGGTCTTCTGTCACAAGAACTATCTCACCAAGACCGTGCCCGGCGATGACGTGGATTTCGGCGGCGATCTTTCCGGCATTGTCGAGGACTGGACCCGTGAATATGCGGCAACAGAGGATATGCACGACGAGGCTGCCTTCAACGCAGTTCCTGAAGAGGACCGGATCGCCGCGCGCGGCATTGAGGTTGGCCACATCTTCTATTTCGGTACCAAGTATTCCGACAAGATGAACGCCAATGTCATGGCTTCCGATGGCAAGGAATATCCTGTCCATATGGGCTCCTACGGAGTTGGCGTCTCTCGTCTTCTCGGGGGAATCATCGAAGCCAGCCATGACGAAAACGGTATCATCTGGCCGAAGTCCGTCGCTCCGTTCGATATCGGTCTCATCAACATGAAGGCTGACAACGCCGAAACCACGGCTGCCAGTGACGCTCTTTACGAGCGCCTTGGAAATGCCGGATTTGACGTCCTCTATGATGACCGCGCCGGACAGGCCGGTGCGAAGTTTGCCACGATGGATCTCATCGGGTTGCCGACGCAGATTATCGTCGGGCCACGTGGCCTTGCGTCGAATGAGGTGGAAATCAAGGATCGCGCCACCGGGGCACGTGAAATGGTTTCCCTCGACGGGGTTGTAGATCGTATCATCGCCGGTAAATGATTCGATAAATCAAGAATGTGTCGCCTGCTGCGGAGTTCCGTGCGGGCGACCGTTCCGTCTGGAGAATTGAATGTCCGCGCCAAAGGTCCAATCGCCGTTTGCTCTGTTTGAATGGATGATGGCGTTCCGTTATTTGCGGTCCCGTAGACGGGATGCCTTCGTTTCCGTCATTTCCTGGCTTTCCTTTTTCGGAATCATGTTGGGCGTTGCAACGCTCATCATCGTCATGGCCGTGATGAATGGCTTCCGTTCTGAACTGCTGGACAAGATTCTCGGTATCAACGGCCATCTGGTCGTTCAGCCGATGGACAAGGAACTGACGGACTATGACGGCATCGTCAAACGTGTTGATGGCGTCAATGGTGTCAGCTTCACTATTCCCTTTGTTGAAGGACAGATCCTTGCGTCTGGTGCAGGCGGCTCGGTTGGTGCGCTTGTGCGAGGCATGTCGAAGGAGAGCATCGACAAGCTCAAACTGGTTTCCAGCAACGTTCTTCAGGGCACATTTGACGGTTTTGACGAGTCGGAAGGGGTCGCGCTTGGCTCCCGCCTTGCCCGTTCGCTCGGTGTGATTGCCGGGGATCGCGTCACGCTGATCTCGCCGAAGGGGGCGGTGACGCCGATGGGGGTCGCGCCACGCATCAAGTCCTATCCGGTCAAGGCGATCTTCGAGATCGGCATGAGCGAGTATGATAGCACCTTCATCTTCATGCCGTTGTCGGCCGCTCAGGCCTATTTCAATCAGGATGGCAAGGTTTCGGCCATCGAGGTTTATCTCGATGACCCGGACAAGGTGGGTGAGTTGCGCCCGGCTGTCGAGGAAGCGATCGGTCAGCAGATCTTCATGACCGACTGGCGCTATCGAAATATCACCTTCTTCTCTGCGCTCGAGGTCGAGCGAAACCTGATGTTCATCATCCTCACGCTGATCATTCTGGTGGCGGCGCTGAATATCATTTCCGGCCTCATCATGCTGGTCAAGGACAAGGGCAGCGACATCGCCATCCTCCGGACCATGGGGGCGACCCGCGCCTCGATCATGCGGATCTTCATGATTACCGGGGCAGCCATCGGGGTTGTCGGCACCTTCGCAGGCTTCTTTTTGGGACTGGTGGTGTGTCTCAATATCGAATCCATCCGCCAGTTTGTTTCCTGGATCACGCGGACTGAACTGTTTTCGCCTGAACTCTATTTTCTCTCCAAGCTGCCTGCGGACATGAATGCCTCGGAAACGATCTCCGTGCTGGCGATTTCGCTGGTTCTGTCCTTCCTTGCCACGCTGTATCCTGCGTGGCGTGCAGCACGTCTCGATCCGGTGGAGGCTCTTCGGTATGAATAAGAAAAGCTTTTTCTGGCCGGTGCTGAGCGATGAAGAAAAACAGAAGGCTGCTAGGGCCAAAGAGCCGAAGGCTGTCCCCGCACAGGCGGCCGGAGGCGGCGTATCGGCTGCCAGCACGTATGAAGCGTCGGGCAATTTTGTCGAGTTGACGTCGAGCATTCCAGTCATGCCGTCTTCCTATCCGGCCAGTAGCGACGAAACCGGTGTCGCTGCAGATGCCGCTGTTCCTGAGTATCCGGCGTCATTCGGATCCGGGGGAAGTGTTTCTGGCGCTGCGGACAATGGTTCAGGATTTGGCGAAACTGAACTTAACGAGCCCCTGCTGGTGCTCGACAACATTCACCGATCCTACGAGCAGGCCGAGGAAGATCTGATCGTTCTGAATGGAGCAAATCTCACGGTTCGGGCCGGTGAGATGGTTGCTCTCGTTGCGCCGTCCGGGGCAGGTAAATCCACCTTGCTGCATATTGCCGGCTTGTTGGAGCGTCCAACGTCCGGTGAAGTCTATATTGCGCAGGCCGCACAGAGTCAGGCCGTTGATCGGGCGCGCACGCTGATGCGCCGAAATGAAATCGGTTTTGTCTATCAGTTTCATCATCTGCTGGCGGAATTCTCGGCGCTTGAAAATGTCATGCTGCCGCAGCTCATTCGGGGTGAGAATCGCAAGGAAGCCGAACTGCGGGCCATGGAATTGCTGGCTTACATGAAAATCGATCATCGCTCCGACCATCGGCCAAGTGAGCTTTCCGGCGGCGAGAAGCAGCGCGTCGCCATTGCCCGTGCCATGGCCAATGCACCCCGCGTGTTGCTGGCTGACGAGCCGACCGGCAACCTTGATCCGAATACCTCGGAATATGTCTTCAAGGCGCTCAATGCTCTGGTCAAACAGTCCGGTATCGCCGCGCTGGTTGCCACCCATAACCTGTTTCTGGCAGAGCGCATGGATCGGCAGATCACCCTGGTAGACGGCAAGATCGTCGACCTCTAGGAAGCGGCTGTCCCTGCCTGTTGCCAGATGGTGCGGGCGGCGCTTCTTTTGCTGTTGCTGCGATATTTTCCTGTGGTCTGTCCGACCGCCGACAAACCTGTCCTTTTGCCGTTTGTTCTTCCATGATTTCCGACCCGATTTTTGTCGCCAGGCTGTTGATGGCTGGTGGACAAGGTTGGATATCTTGAAGAGCACAAGGGAAATGCTGCCCCAATTTGGGGATAGCCTGTGCACATCCTGAGGACAGCCGTTGCCTTGTTCACAGTTTGTCAAATCGTGCTGGTGCGCTGTGGATCATTCTTCTCTTCCAGACGTGCCATTTCCGGTGATGTGAATAAAAAGAGAACAAATTCTTCTAACTATCTGGAAAATTGTAATAAAATCTGCATGGCAGGTTTAAGATAATTCTCTTGCAATGAGAACAAAACAAATACATAATGAGTTTATAACGCGAACAAATTAGAGGTCTGGTTATGATTATTCGTGATGTTCTTGCGCTTGGCTCCCTGATTACCTTTATGTCCATGATTGGTGTGTGGATGCAGGTTCTGGTGTAATCGCACCAGAAGATGCTACTGTTGTGAACAAGGATAAGATCGGGGGTTTTGCTTATTCCCGGTTTGTGTGACTGCCTGGAGCCGTCTTCGGCCTGTTGGTTTAAATTGCAAAAAGCAGCTGGTCTGGCTTTGCCATTGTAGGCGACCTTTTCTATTCTCGTGATCCTGTGCGATGTGATTCTCGCGCTTGTGTATCTGTCTTGGCGAGATTTGACGGGAAGGCTTGTGTTCCATGGATGGACTGTCTGACACTCTGAAATTCATTCATTTGCATGTGCATTCGGCCTACTCCTTGCTGGAAGGAGCGATGCCCGTCGCCAAGATCATCAAGAAGACCAAAAGTCTCAATATGCCTGCGGTGGCTATCACCGATACGCGCAACATGTTCGGGGCGCTCGAATTCTCGGAAAAGGCCGTTTCTGAGGGCATTCAGCCGATCATGGCCTGTCAGGTCGAACTCAATTGCAAGGACGGTGATTTTCAGGGCGCTGGCCATACGCAATTGCCGTCGCTTGTGTTGTTGGCGGCGACGGACGAGGGCTGGGCTAACCTGAAGCTTCTTGTTTCCCGCTCCTATCTTGCTCCGGAAGATGATCAGGAGCCCCATGTCAATCTTGCTGACCTTGAAGAACTTGGAGCAGGGATCATTTGTCTCACAGGTGGGGGCAATGGCCCGGTTGACCGGATGCTGGCGAGCAATCATGCGCCAAAGGCTCGGGATCGTCTTGCTGCCCTCAAGTCCATTTTCGGTGACCGCCTCTATGTGGAGATCATGCGTCAGGGTATGGCTTCTGAAGCCACCGTGGAGCCGCAGATTATCGATCTTGCCTACGAAATGGATATCCCGCTTGTTGCAACGAACGATGTCTACTTCAGTGAAAAGGAAGACTTCGAGGCCCATGATGCGCTGCTGGCGATCGCGGAGAGCAAGGTTCTCATTCAAAGCGACCGACGTCAGCTGACGCGCGACTATTATCTGAAATCGCAGGAAGAAATGGTCGAGTTGTTCTCGGATCTCCCCGAGGCGCTCGAGAATACCATCGAGATCGCCCGCCGTTGCTCAACGCGCGTACGCACGGTCAAACCGCTGTTGCCCCGGTTTGCCGGTGCCGATGCCGATCCGGAAGAAGCCGAGCGCCACGAGGCCGCCGAGCTACGCAAACAGGCCGAGGAAGGTTTACGCAAGCGCCTCGATGTGCACGGTCTGGCTCCCGGGTTGACCGAGGAATCCTATTGGGAGCGACTCGAGTTCGAGCTCGGTATCATTGTTTCGATGAAGTTTCCCGGCTACTTCCTCATCGTTGCCGACTTCATCAAGTGGGCCAAGGAACATGGCATTCCCGTTGGACCGGGTCGTGGTTCCGGTGCGGGGTCGCTGGTGGCCTGGTCGCTGACCATTACCGACCTCGATCCCTTGCGCTTTGCCCTGCTGTTCGAACGTTTCCTCAACCCGGAACGTGTGTCGATGCCTGACTTCGATATCGACTTCTGCCAGGACAGGCGTGAAGAGGTCGTGCATTATGTGCAGCGCAAATATGGCTGGAGCAATGTGGGGCAGATCATCACCTATGGTACGCTGCAGGCCCGAATGGTGCTGCGCGACGTGGGGCGCGTCTTGCAGATGCCGTTTGGTCAGGTCGACAAGCTGTGCAAGCTGGTGCCGATGAAGGGGGCGGTTTCCGTTTCGCTGCCCGAGGCGCTGGAGCAAGAGCCGCGGCTGGTCGAAGCGCGCAAGGAAGAGGAGATCGTCGATCGGCTCATTTCCATTTCGCTGAAGCTTGAGGGCCTTTATCGCCATACCTCGACCCACGCCGCCGGGGTGGTGATCGGAGACCGGTCACTCGACAAGCTGGTGCCGATGTACCGCGATCCGCGCTCTGACATGCCGGTCACCCAGTTCAACATGAAGTGGGTGGAAAAGACCGGTCTGGTCAAGTTCGACTTCCTTGGCCTCAAGACGCTCACGGTGTTGCAGACTGCCGTCCGGTTCGTGGCCCAGCGCGGGATTGATCTCAATCTTTCCGAAATCCCGATCGACGATCCGAAATCCTATGAGATTCTCTGCAGGGGCGAGACCGTCGGCGTGTTCCAGCTTGAAAGTATGGGCATGCGCAAGGCGTTGCTGGACATGAAGCCCGACCAGTTCGAGGATATCATCGCTATTGTGGCGCTCTATCGGCCGGGCCCAATGGCCAACATTCCGGTCTATTGCGCCCGAAAACGCGGCGATGAAAAGCCCGACTACATGCATGATCTGCTCGAGCCGGTGCTCAAGGAAACCTACGGCATCATCATCTATCAGGAACAGGTGATGCAGATCGCCCAGATCCTCTCCGGTTATACCCTCGGTCAGGCTGACATGCTTCGCCGCGCGATGGGCAAGAAGATCCGTGAGGAGATGGAAAAGCAGCGGGTGTTCTTCTGCGATGGTGCCGAAGAGCGGGGTGTTGCCCGCGAGCAGGCCTCCGAGATATATGACCTCGTTGCCAAATTCGCCGACTATGGCTTCAACAAGTCGCACGCAGCGGCCTATGCTCTGGTGGCCTATCAGACCGCCTATATGAAGGCCAATTATCCGGTTGAATTTCTCGCTGCCATCATGACGCTTGATATGAACAACACGGACAAGCTCTCGGAATTCCGTCGGGATGCGATCCGTCTTGGTATAGAGGTGCGGCCGCCATCCATCAACGAATCCGGTGTCGAATTTGTGGTCAAGGATGGCTCGATCATCTATTCCATGGCCGCTATCAAGGGCGTGGGCCAACCTGCTGCCGAACACATCATGGACGTGCGCGGTGACAAGCCGTTCAAGGATCTGGCCGATTTCGCCAAGCGCATCAGTCCGCGCGTGATCAACAAGCGGACGATCGAGAATCTGGCGGCAGCCGGCACCTTTGACGTGCTCAATCCGAACCGGGCGCAGGTTGTCGCCTCAATCGATGTGATCATGGGCGAGGCCACCAGCCATACCCGCGATGCGTCCTCCGGGCAGGGCGGTCTGTTTGGTGAACAGGAAGCGGCGCCGCTGCCGTTGCCCGATGTTCGCCCGTGGACAAGTGAACAGAAGCTGCAGCGGGAATACAGTGCCATCGGCTTTTATCTTTCTGCGCATCCACTCGATGAATACGTGCCGCAGCTCGAAAAGATGCGGATCCAGCTCTGGCAGCCGTTCGAGCTGGCCGTCAAGCAGGGGGCGAGCGCCGGCCGTCTGGCCGGGACCATTACGGCGCGTCAGGAACGCAAGACCAAGACCGGCAACCGGATGGGGATCGTTACCGTGTCCGATCCGACCGGGCAGTATGAGGCAGTTCTGTTCTCCGAGGCGTTGGCGCGGTTCCGCGACATGCTTGAACCGGGCAAGACGGTCATTCTCGAGGTTGGGGCAGATGAAAGGCCGGAGGGCGTTTCCGTCCGCATCAACAACGTGCGGCCGCTGGAAAGCGACGGCATGCAGAAGGTCATGCGAGTGTTTGTCAACGATCCCAAGCCGCTGTCTTCGCTGCAAAGGCAACTCGATGATCGTGGTGATGGCGAGGTCTCGGTGATCGTGATGCTGGATGAAGGTCAGTGCGAGGTCGAGATGAGGCTCAAGGGCAAATACTATGTTTCGCCGGAGGTCGGACGTGCCCTCAAAGCGATCCCCGGAATTGTCGATGTCGAGGTCGGCGCGGCCTAGAGGCTTTAGGGGCGTTTTGCGATCGGGCTTTTGCGGACATAGGAGGAAAAGCCTTCAACGAGGCAGTCAAAGGCGGCGCGGATGCGCGGTTCATGGCGCAGGTCCTCGTGGGTGACGATCCATGTATCGAGGGCGTAGGGCGGGATGTCCAACAGAACCTGTCTTAAAGACGGGTGCCGCCTGCCGATCGGGACTTGAAGATAGGCGATGCCAAGACCGGCAAGGGCTGCGGCCAGTTGCGCGGGGTGGCTGTCGGTGCGGATTTTCGGCAGAGCCCAGGTTTCAAGACCGAGACTGCGAACCAGTTGAAGGTCGCTCTTGTTGCGGTCCGGGCCGATCGTGGCATGATCCTTGAGATCGGCCAATGTTCGCGGCTCTCCATGTTCCTGCAGATAGTCTTCCCGGGCAAAAAATCCCAACGGGATGCTCGCCACCTTGCGCGCAACAAGGGCGTTTTGGGACGGGGCGAAGGTGCGGACGGCCAAGTCCACCTCCTGATGCAGGACATCGGCAGCATCGTTGCTCAGCTCCAGCTCGATCTGGATTAGGGGATAGGCCTTTCGCAACGGGGCCAGCATTTCTGGTATGATCTCCGTCCCCATCACTTCTGGAACACTCAGCCGCACTGTGCCAGCGATTTCTCCCGGTGGGGCCGAGGCCTGTCGCAGGAAAGCCTCCGAGGCCAACGCCATCGCTCTGGCGCTCGTGCGCAGATGCCGGGCGTGGTCGGTCGGGGTCAGGCCATTGAGCGAACGGGTAAACAGAGTCACGCCGGTTGTCTGTTCCAGCGCTTCGATGCGGCTGCGCACGGTGGGCTGAGACACGCCAAGGCGACGTGCTGCACCGGAAAGGCTTCCCTCTTCAAGGACGGCGAGGAAGAAGCGCTGATCGTCCCATGAAATCATTTTGCTCATAAAAAACATACTAGCAGATGGAAGATTTTTCGCAATTTATTTTCAAGCTGGTTTGGGAGACTGTCTCGTTGGTCCGTCTTTGGAGCGTTGCGTCCACGGACCGAGGAAAAGCGAAAACAAGTGAGGTTTGGCAATGAGCAAGTCCGATGAACAGAAGACCGCGCTGGTGTTGGGCGCAACGGGAGGTGTCGGCGGGGCCGTTGCCAGAGCGCTGCTTGCCCATGGATGGCGGGTGAAAACCCTCGTGCGGGAAGGCTCCAGACACCGGGACCGGCTGTGCCCGGGTGTAGAGGCTTTGACTGGCGATGCCATGCGGGCGGACGATGTGGCAGCAGTCGCAGAGGGAGCGTCGGTGCTGTTCCATGGCGTAAACCCGGCAGGTTATCGGAACTGGGATAAGCTGGTGCTGCCGATGATTGATCACTCCATCGCGGCGGCACGGGCTGTCGGTGCCAGGATTATCCTGCCTGGCACGATCTACAATTTCGATCCGGCGACAACCCCCGTCGTTGCCAGTGGAACCGCCCAAACCGGCACGACCCGCAAGGGCAAGGTGCGGATTGAGCTTGAGAGACGGTTGCGGGACGCAAGCCGTGACGTGCCGGTGCTGATTGTGCGGTCGGGGGACTTCTTCGGGCCGGATGCTCGGTCAAGCTGGTTCTGTCAGGGAATGATCAAGCCGGGTCGACCGATTGGCAGGATCGACCGTGTGACCAGAGGGGGCGGGCACAGCTGGGCCTACCTGCCTGATCTGGCCGAAGCGATTGCCCAACTGGCAGATCGAGGCGACGCGCTTTCTATGTTCGAAGAGCTTGTTTTTGGCGGCCTGTATGACGACACCGGTGATCTGCTTGTTTTCGGCATTCAGCAGGTTGTCGGGAAGGAGCTTCCGGTGCGGAAGTTCCCCTGGTGGCTGATGCATCTGGGGGCGCCATTTTTCGGCCTTTTGCGTGAGGTGTCGGAGGTGGCGCCCTTTTGGCATCATCCGATGCGGATGGATAACGCCCGTCTTGTTGCCATCTTGAAAGAAGAGCCGCACACCGAGCTCGATGAGGCTCTTCGCGCGACTCTTCGCTCTCTTGGTTGTCTTTAGCCCCCATCAGGCGTCTGCAACGGGGGCTGGCTGGGCCGGAGCCTGTGGCAGGCGTCGCTTGCGTGGGGCAAAAATAATCAGATTGCCGGTGAGGGCGAGTGCAAGGCCGAGGACGCCGGTCCAGTGCCAGACATAGCCTTCGAACAGTGTCGAGACGGCAAGGGCGATGATGGGGAACAGCACCGTCATATAGGCCGCTTTGGCCGAGCCGATCTTGGCCACCAGCATCAGATAGGTGGTGAAGCCGACAATCGAGCCGAATATGGCCAGATAGAGCAGGGCTCCGATGTAGGCCGAGCCAGTCGGCAGGACGATTGGTGTTTCGGTGATGGTGATGAGCGCCAGCAGGATGAGCGCACCATATCCCATGCCCCATGCGTTGGCGATCACGGGCGAAATGCCGATCTGGCTGTTGTGACGGGAAACCATGTTGCCGAACGAGAAGAACATCGTTCCCAGCATGGCGAGCCCCACGCCGAGCAATACATCCGTGCCGCCAGCCGAGAGAATGTCCCGTCCGAACATCAGGGTCAGGCCTCCAACCCCGCAGAGGCTGGCCAGAATCACCTGCCTGGTGATCCGGTCACCATAGAAGATGCGGGCATTGACGGCATTGAAGATCGTCGCCAGCGAGAAGATCACCGATTCAAGGCCTGAGGGAATGTAGTGTACGGCATTGTAGAAGCAGAGGAAGTTCAGACTGAACAGGCATAGCGCCTGAGCAATGATCCAGATTTGATGCTTCCTGTTTGGCAGGCGCAGGCGGCCTGTGGCTGCCAGCAGGACCAGAAACAATAGGCCCGCTGTTGCAAAGCGATAGAAAACGGACACGAGCGCCGGAACCGGGCCGCTCTGAAGAGCAATGGCGAACCAGGTGGTGCCCCAGATCAGGACAGTGGATGCGAAAAGAAACGGGATCATGACAGAAACCTCATTGGTCAGGCTATCGATCTAGTCGTTTTCGCCTCGGCGTTTTTGCATGATCTTGCTGCGAAGTCATGCGGACCGATATTTTGATGCTGGTTGAACGGGGGTGCCGATGGTATGAAGAGGCTCGTCATCTTTCCTTTCATTCGGGCTTTTCATGCGCTCCAAGGATCATTCTGTTTTCAACTTTTTGCGCGACAGTTCATCCGCGATAAGGCACGGCAGCCTTGATCTCGGCTTTGGCCGGTCCTGCGCGATCTGGAGCAACAGTCAGGACCATCTCACCTATGATGATCTTGAGGGACATGCCCTGAGCTTTTATGTGCGGGATGGACAGGATGTCTGGCGCGTTGATCAGGAGCCAAAGCATGGCTGGCCGGGAGCGATGTGCATCTTCCCTCAGGGGCAGAGCTCGGAATGGCTGGTCAATGGCCCGCTGACCATGATGCATCTCTATCTGCCGGATGAGGAATTGCGGCGCTGTTACAGCGAGATGATGGATCGGGACGGGCGGCAGATCGAACTTGCCGAAGCCACCTATGTTTCGCCGGATGACCTGATCGTGCCATTCTCCCATCTGTTTCAGGCTACCAACGAGCGCAATCTGTTGGGAGCTGAAGAGGCGATGGTCGAGCTGATCGCCGGTGTTCTCGCCCAGAAGCGGTTTCATGGCGAGGTGGTTGCGCCCATGCGTGGCGGCTTGTCGGCTCCGGTCAGGCGGCGTCTGGTCGATTATATCGAGGCCAATCTGGATCAGGTGATTCATCTGAGAGATCTTGGCCAGATTGCCAATCTCAGCGAGTTTCATCTGCAGCGCAGTTTCAAGCAGACCTGCGGCGTTTCGCCCAATCTCTATATCGCCCACCGTCGGGTGGAGCGGGCCAAGGGGTTGATCCGGGCAGGTGAACCGCTGGCTCAAGTGGCCGATGCCTGTGGCTTCTCCAGCCAGAGCCATTTCACCCGCAGCTTCAAGACCGGCACGGGGGCAACTCCTGCGGCTTATCGCAAGGGAGTTGCCTAGCGGTTGTCTGCGGGCGGCGTTGTCTTGACGGGACTGTCGCAGCGCGGCGTGTCTTCACTGCAGACAAAGCCGATGGAGCGGCAGGAAACTGAGCCGTTGTCATCGCGGCTACACTGCTCGCAGCCATTCGACACCTGTAGGCAGGCCGGGTTCTGATCCATGAAGCGGCTGAGCTTGTCTGTGGCGACGCTTCGCTCAAGAACGGAGGCCTCGAACTTCTGGCGGCAGGGAGCCGGCTCTGCTCTCGCTGGTGACGCGATGAGGAGGGCAAAGAGCAGGGGCTCAAGCAGGGCGGAGAGCGGGGTTCGGGGACTAATCATCGGCTTTGTCGGGTCGGAGGCCAGATTTGAAGGCGGTGTTTGAGTAGAATTGGGCGTTTGATGGGCCTCGTCAAGCCGCAATTCCCCAGAAAAGGCCGCTCCATCCCTTGCAATCCATGAATTTACCGCCTATAAGGCCCCTCGAATCCACATGCGGGAGCAGGGTGGCAGCATGGAGAAATGTGCTGACATCCATCCGGTGCCCTTTTAGGCCACTTCCCGCAGAGGTTAAACCGGTAAAGGAAAATATACATGGCACTTCCTGAAGTTTCCATGCGCTCCCTGCTTGAAGCAGGCGTGCATTTTGGTCACCAGACCCATCGCTGGAACCCGAAAATGGGCAAATTCATTTTCGGCGCTCGCAACAACATCCACATCATCGACCTGTCCCAGACCGTTCCTCTGCTGAACGACGCCCTGAAGGCTGTGTCCGACACCGTCGCTCGTGGTGGCCGCGTTCTGATCGTTGGCACCAAGCGTCAGGCTGCTGGTCCGGTTGCTGATGCTGCCAAGGCTGCTGCACAGTACTATGTCAACTCCCGCTGGCTCGGCGGCATGCTGACCAACTGGAAGACCATCACCCAGTCCATCCAGCGTCTGCGCAAGCTTGACGAACTGCTGGAAGGCGAAGGCAAAGGCTTCACCAAGAAAGAACGCCTGACCCTGACCCGTGAACGCGACAAGCTGGAACGCGCTCTGGGCGGTATCAAGGACATGGGCGGCGTGCCTGACCTGATCTTCGTTATCGACACCAACAAGGAAGACATCGCCATTCACGAAGCCCGTCGTCTGGGCATACCGGTTGCTGCAGTGGTTGATACCAACTGCGATCCGGATGGCATCGATTTCCCGGTTCCGGGCAACGACGACGCTTCCCGCGCAATCTCTCTTTACTGCGACCTGATCGTAGCTGCTGCCATCGACGGTATTTCCCGTTCTGCTGGTGAAGCCGGCGTTGATCTGGGTGCTGCTGAAGAAGGTCTCCTCGAGAGCGATCTCGACGATGAAGACGATGCAGAAGAAGTTGAAGCCGACGAAGTTTCTGCTGAATAAGCAGGTCTCCGGCGCTTCGGTGCTTACATATTCCTGTATTGGAACTCTGGCAGCTTCAAGGGGATATGGTCTGCTTCGAAAGTGAGATTTGAGGGCTTTGCCCTGAATTGATTGAAATGGCCGCCCGGGATCATTCGGGCGGCTTCTGGCTTGTTTGATAAAGGACGTGAGGCTGCAATGGCTATTACAGCATCAATGGTGAAAGAGCTCCGTGAGATTTCTGGCGCGGGCATGATGGACTGCAAAAAGGCTCTGGGTGAAACCGACGGTGACATGGAAGCCGCAATCGACTGGTTGCGCACCAAAGGTCTGGCGAAGGCTGCCAAGAAATCCGGTCGTATCGCTGCTGAAGGGCTTATCGCCATCGCCGGTGCCGGCAACAAGGCTGCTCTTGCAGAAGTCAACGCCGAAACCGACTTCGTATCCCGTAACGACCAGTTCCAGGAACTGGCTCGCAACATCGCTTCTGTTGTTGTTGAAGCCGGTGACGATCTGGAAGCCATTCTGGCTGCAGACTACCCGACTGGTGGCACGGTTTCTGAAACCATCACCAACGCTGTCGCAACCATTGGCGAAAACATGAACCTGCGTCGCGGCAAGGTGCTGAGCGTGGACAAGGGCGTTGTTGCTTCCTACATGCACTCCGCTACCGCTCCTGGCCTCGGTCGTCTGGGCGTTCTGGTTGCTCTGGAATCCGAAGGCGATGCAGAAAAGCTCGACGCTCTGGGCAAACAGATCGCCATGCACATTGCTGCAACCAACCCGCTCGCTGCTACCACCGAGGAAGTTGATCCTTCCGCGATCGAGCGCGAAAAGGCTGTGTTCTCCGAACAGGCTCGCGAATCCGGCAAACCTGAAAACATCATCGAAAAGATGGTTGAAGGCCGTATGCGCAAGTTCTTCGAAGAAGTCGTTCTGCTGAAACAGACCTTCGTTATCGACGGCGAAAATACCGTTGAGCAGGCAATCAAGAATGCCGAGAAGGAAGTTGGCGCACCAATCAAGCTTGTCTCTTTCGCTCGCTTCGCTCTTGGCGAAGGCATTGAGAAGAAAGAAGAAGACTTTGCAGCTGAAGTTGCTGCTGCTGCTGGCAAATAATCGACTTTCTTTGCCCGTTGTGCTGCAACGGGCGTGAAAAAAGCGAAATTCGAAGGGCGTTGGGGATGACGAACCAGCGCCCTTCGTGTATGCAGAGACAGCTTTTCTTCCGGCCCTCTTTCTGTTCGCCGGACAATTCCTGACCCGCGCCATCTGCAGGACCGTTTTGTGGCCGATGCGCGGTCGGGTCGCAATGCTCGAGGTGGCTGACAGTATGGATAATTTAAAATACAAGAGGGTTCTGCTGAAGGTGTCTGGCGAAGCCTTGATGGGGGAGCAGGGGTTCGGAATTGACCAGAAGATGGTTGCACGCGTTGCTCAGGAAATCGCTGATGTGCGAGCCCTCGGAGTTGAAGTTGGCGTGGTTATTGGCGGTGGCAACATCTTCCGTGGTGTTTCGGTCGCGGCCAAGGGTGGTGATCGGGTGCGCGGCGACCACATGGGCATGCTGGCAACCGTGATGAACGTTCTCGCCATGACCAATGCGCTTGAGACCATCGATGTTCCCGTTGTTGCCATGTCGGCGATTGCCATGGATGAAATCTGCGAACAGTTCACACAGCGCGCAGCCAAGGCCTATCTGGCTGAGGGCAAGGTGGTTCTCTTTGCGGCCGGAACCGGCAATCCATTCGTGACGACGGATTCGGGTGCAGCTCTGCGGGCGGCCGAGATGCAATGTGATGCTCTGCTGAAAGGCACACAGGTCGATGGCGTCTACTCCGCAGATCCGCGTAAGGATCCAACTGCGGTGCGTTATGATACGATTACTTACACCGAAGTCCTCAAGCAAGGGCTCAAGGTTATGGACGCTGCTGCGATTGCGCTTGCTCAAGAGGCGAATATACCGATAATTGTTTATTCACTGCATGAACCCAACTGTCTGCTGGATGTTTTGCAGGGCAGGGGTCGTGCAACCGTGGTTTCGAGCTAGGGCTCTGCGGCGCTATCAACTGCTGGATGCCTGCTCATCAAACCCGATTTGCGGGAGGGGCAACGCTTGCCGTTCCGCAGGTCACGTCAGGGGGAAACTGCTCAGGGGAGCTCACATCGAGGGGCATGAGCAAACTATAAACCCGGAATGAAAACCGACTAGAAAACAAGAGGCTTTACCATGTCTGCCGAAGAACTGGATCTTGACGACCTTGAACGCCGAATGAAGGGGGCTCTGTCTGTTCTCAAATCAGATCTGTCCGGTTTGAGAACCGGGCGTGCATCCATCGCACTTCTGGACCCGATCACGGTATCGGCCTATGGGCAGACCATGCCGATCAACCAGGTTGGCACTGTATCCGTTCCGGAACCGCGTATGCTTTCGATCCAGGTTTGGGACAAAGGCATGGTCGGCGCCGTTGAAAAGGCGATTCGTGAATCCAACATCGGTATCAACCCGGTGACTGACGGTCAGCTGCTGCGTCTGCCGATTCCTGAGCTCAACGAAGAGCGCCGTCAGGAAATGGTCAAGATTGCGCATTCTTATGCCGAGAACACGAAAGTTTCTGTCCGTCACATTCGTCGTGATGGCATGGACCTTTGCAAGAAGGCCGAGAAAGACGGCATGAGCGAAGATGATGCCCGTCTCTACAACGACGAGATTCAGGAACTGACCAACAAATATGTTGCCGAGGTCGACAACCTGCTCTCGACAAAAGAAGCCGAGATCATGCAGGTCTAGAGCCTTTCCGGGCAGGATCGAGGCATTTGCCACACCGCGGCGGGGTTGCGGGTTTGGCGTTTCGGTCTGTTTCGGGGTGCCCATTGTGAGCATCTCGATGGTCTGGATGCATATTTGAAGCTAGAATTCGGCCCGGCCATTCTACATCCTTGCGGTGTTGCGTCGGGCCGTTGAGGAACCTAGGGGATAGAAATTTATGGCAGGGCAGGTGCGTTTCGCGGACACTTCCGTTACCGGGACTATGGTCATACCTCGGCATCTGGCTGTCATCATGGACGGAAACGGGCGTTGGGCCAAGGCTCGCAAGCTGACCCGTACCCATGGGCACCGACAGGGCGTCGTTGCCGTTCGTGAAATCGTTTCCAATTGCATTGATCTGGGCATCTCCTATCTGACGCTGTTTGCCTTCAGTTCGGAGAACTGGTCTCGTCCCCCCTCGGAAATCAGCGACCTGCTGGGTCTGCTAAAGCTTTTCATCAACAAGGATCTGGCAACGCTGCACAAGCAGAATGTGCGTGTGCGGGTCATTGGCAGCCGTGTCGGGCTTGATGATGATATCATCGCGCTGCTGGACAAGGCCGAGACATTGACGGCGAACAATGGCGGTCTCAATCTGATGATCGCATTTAACTACGGGGCCCGTCAGGAAATTACCGATATGGTGCGCCATCTGGCCAGGCAGGTCGAGATGGGGCAGATGACTGCGGATCAGATCTCCGAGGCTCTGGTATCTCAATCACTTTATACCGCAGGCATCCCCGATCCTGACGTGATCGTCCGGACGAGCGGGGAGCAGCGGCTTAGCAACTTCCTCTTGTGGCAGGCGGCCTATTCGGAATTCATCTTTGTCGATTGCTTTTGGCCAGATTTTGATCGGCGTCAGCTTGAGCTGGCACTTACGGAATATGGCCGCCGCAATCGCCGCTTTGGTGGATTGAAGACGGATGAGCCGGAACTGGAGCAGAATGCTGTTGCTTCGGGCGGCTAGCTGCCTCTGTCCTTGGATCGGCGATATGGTGTCGCATGCTGGCTGTCCGGCTGGCGGGAAAATACAGGAGACTCTGTTCTGGACTCTTTGAAGAAACCCGTGAGTGACACGGAGGAAAAGGCACAAGTGAAGTCCCTATGGTCCGATCTGGCCTTGAGGATCGTGTCCGGTGTCGTGCTTGCGGTTGCCGCTTTCGCTGTGACCTGGTGGGGCGGATTGGCCTATTCACTGTTTTTCGGTGTGGTTACCGTTTTGATCTATCGGGAGTGGGTTGCCATGGTCGGGGAGGCGCCGACAGGCACGCCTGCGTTGACCGGCTATATTGCGGTGCTCGGATCCCTGTTCTGTTTCTATTTCGGTGACTGGCAGGCCGGGCTTGCCATTCCGGTGTTCGGGGCCGGATATCTGTTGATCGCCCGCTGTTCCTATGCTGCAGCCCGCTGGTGCGCAGGGGGGATCATCTACGCTGGACTGTTCGGCGCGGCAATGCTTTTGCTACGGCAGGATGCGACACATGGTTTCGCCGCGATACTGATCCTGTTTGCGCTCGTCTGGGGAACGGATGTCTCTGCCTATTTTGTCGGTAAATTCGTCGGTGGACCCAAGCTGTGGCGCCGGGTTTCACCCAAGAAAACCTGGTCCGGCTCGCTTGGCGGACTTGTTCTGGGTACCGGCTTTTCCGTTGTCGTGGCCATCATCCTCGGGCTTCAGCCGAGTGTGACAATGGTTACAATGCTCGGTGGACTTTCTGTGCTCTCTCAGGTGGGAGACCTTGCGGAGTCACAAATGAAGCGTATGTTTGGCGTCAAGGATTCCGGTACGCTCATCCCAGGTCATGGCGGTGTGATGGATCGCGTCGACGGTCTGCTGTTCGCTGTTGTGGCTGCTGCTGTCATCGGATTTGCCTTTGCGGATATCCATTCCGTGGCGACCGGTTTTCTGATCCAGTGAGCCGGGATCCTGCCGTTGCAAGACCGCTGTCGCTTTCCGGTCGATCATTCGAATTCTAATGAGTAGCTTATGTCAAAGTCTTCCTCCAGTGACACTCCCGCGCCCACCTATTCGGGAGCGCAGAAATCAATTTCCGTTTTGGGAGCGAGTGGATCGGTTGGAGACTCCGCACTCGACATCATCAATGGCTCGCCTGAGCGCTACCGTGTTGATGCGCTGACGGCCAATCGCAACGTTCACAAACTTGCAAAAGCGGCGATAGCCTCCAGGGCCCGCCTCGCGGTGGTTGCTGACGAGAGCTGCTATGGTGCTCTGAAAGAGGCGCTTTCGGGCCACGACATCGAAGTTGGGGCCGGTCAGGGTGCGGTCGAAGAGGCGGCGTCCCGTCCTGCGGACATCGTGATCGGCGCCATCGTCGGGGCTGCCGGAATCTGCCCCACTCTGGCGGCGCTGAAGGCGGGCAATCAGGTGGCTCTGGCCAACAAGGAGGCGCTTGTCTGCGCCGGTGATCTGGTGATGGCCGAAGCGAAGCGGCTTGGCAAGCCGATCCTGCCGGTCGATTCCGAGCATAGTGCCGTTTTTCAGGTCTATGAGCGGGACAATGCCAGTGAAGTTCTCGAGGTTGTTCTGACTGCATCTGGTGGGCCATTTCGCACCTGGGACAAGGAAGCGATAGCCAATGCTTCCATCGATGAAGCGCTTAACCATCCGAACTTTTCCATGGGCAGCAAGATCACCATCGACAGCGCGTCGATGATGAACAAGGGGCTGGAGTTGATCGAGGCGCACCATCTGTATGGGTTGCCCTCGGAACGGCTGTCCGTGGTTGTGCATCCACAGCAGATCATTCACGGCATGGTGGCCTACAGCGATGGCTCGCTGCTGGCCCAGCTTGGCGCTCCGGATATGCGCATTCCGGTTGCCCATTGCCTTGCCTGGCCGCACAGGGCTCCGGCTGATACGGACCGGATCTCTCTTGTCGATATCGGCAAATTCACCTTCGAAGCCCCCGACTATGAGCGCTTTCCCTGCATGCAACTGGCAAGGAATGCTCTGGAAATGGGGGGCAGTCTGCCCAATATTCTCAATGCGGCCAATGAGATTGCCGTCGCGGCCTTCCTTGCTGGCGGGATGTCATTTGGCGGTATTGCCGTTCTGGTTGAAAAGGTCATGGCCGAATTTCTGCGCCGAGGCGAGGTGGATGCAGCCAATGACGTGGCGGATGTTCTGGCGCTCGACAAGGCGGCCCGTAACGTGGCCAGCCAGCTTCTGGCGACCGAGTTCTGAGGGGTTCTGCCCTCTGGTTGCTTTCGTCGTGACACTGGCGTGGCGCGCGGTCCGGTATTGATGAACAATTGTAAGGTGTCTCGCTATCTGTCGGGATGCTGCAAACGGAGGTATTGCTATGCAAGGCAAGGTGGACAAGCTTCTTCTCGACTATGCAGCACGCTATTCCTATTTTCCGGCTCCGGGCAGTACGGAAACGGTTGACGAGGTGCGCGAGAAATACACTGATGCGCGGCGCGGTCTGGTTGGGCGGCATGACGACCAGATCACCATCGTGGATACGGATTTCGGTCGTCGTTTTACGCCTAAGACAATCAAGGCAGGACCACGCAAGCTTATCATTTATATTCATGGCGGTGGTTGGCGGAACTGCAACCTTATCACCCACGCCAGCGCCATCGCCGACATGGCTGTACTGGCCGAGCGTGAGGTTTTCGGGTTGAGCTATCCGTTTGCGCCTGAAGACCCGCATCCGGCTGCCATAAACATGGTGTGCGAAAAGATCGAGAAGATTGCGGCAGAAGAACAGTGCGAGCTTGTGCTTGGTGGAGATAGCGCCGGGGCCAATCTGGCATTGGCTGCAGCGTTGCGCCTCAGGGACGAGAAGAGTCCGGCTGTCGTTTCTGCCCTGCTGCTTTATTATGGCTGCTACAGACGGCTTTATGACACCCGGTCACACAAGGCCTATGGCGATGGCAGCAACGGTCTTTCCACCGACTGGATGCATGCCCTGTGGGATTTCTATCTGCCGGACGGGGTCGATCCGAAATATGCCGATCTCGGCGATGAGGACATGACGGGCTTGCCGCCGGTCCTGATCTGCGAGGCAGAATGTGACTGTCTCGCCGACGACAGTCGCTGGCTCGCAGGCAAGCTGATGGAAGCGGGTGTTCGCCATTACTACGCCGCCTTCGAGGGTGCGCCACATGGCTTCATTCATTACAGCAAATTTCATGATACCAGCTACAATGCGCTGAAGGCCGCTGGTGACTTCCTGGCGATGCTGGAACGTTGAAGCGACGGTTGTTGCCTCAATTTTGCGTGGACGCGCCTGATTGTGCGTCCGCCTTTTGGCTGTTGAGAGCCATTGCATCGTCAGTCGCGGTTGATCTCTCCATATTTTGACCCTATTTAAGCCTTCTTTAGAGGATCGGCGGTATTCTCACGCCAAGGAAATTTGGAGATTTGAATGGAATTCCTACAGAGCATTTTTTCTGCCGGTTCCGGTTTGCTTGGCTACGTCATTCCTGCGCTGTTTGTTCTCATGATTGTCGTGTTCTTTCATGAACTTGGGCATTTTATGGTGGCAAGATGGTGCGGTGTGACCATTTGCGAGTTCTCGATCGGTTTCGGCAAGGAACTGTTTGGCTTCCATGACAGGCATGGAACGCGCTGGAAGATTTCCGCGATTCCTCTTGGTGGCTATGTGAAGTTTCTTGGTGATGAAAACGCCGCCAGTGTGCCCGATCAGGAAGCCATGAACAGTCTTGGTGAAGATGATCGGGAAGGGTCTCTGCATTCAAAGTCTCTCTGGGCACGTGCTGCCATCGTGGCTGCTGGGCCGTTTGCCAACTTCCTGCTGTCGATCATCATCTTCGGCATGCTGCTTTTCCTCTATGGCAAACCGATCACGCCTGCGCGGGTGGATGCGGTGGTGCCGGACAGTGCTGCTGCCGAAGCCGGCTTTGAAGTCGGGGATATCATGCTGTCTGTCGATGGGCAGGCCATCAAGTCCTTTGCTGACGTTCAAGGCATCGTTGCGCTGAGTTCCGGTGATGCGCTGGCTGTCGTTGTTGACCGCAATGGTCAGGAACTCACGCTGATGACGACGCCGCGTCGCACCGAAGTTACCGACCAGTTTGGCAACAAGCAGAAAATCGGCGTTCTCGGAATCCGGCACGAGGCCCGTGCCGAAGATGTCGTGCGCATGCAATATGGCCCGATGGAAGCTGCGTGGGGCGGAGTGACCGAGACCTATGCCATCGTTGAGCGGACTCTTGGCTATGTCGGGCGGATCTTCGTCGGCAAGGAAGATGCCGATCAGCTGGGTGGACCCATCCGCGTCGCGCAGGTTTCAGGGCAGGTGGCAACGCTGGGTATTGTCGCGCTTGTCAATCTCGCCGCCATTCTCTCGGTGAGTATCGGGCTGCTTAATCTGTTTCCGATTCCGATGCTGGATGGAGGTCATCTGGTGTTCTATGCAATCGAGGGAATTCGTGGAAAGCCACTGTCGGCCAAAAGTCAGGAAGTGGGCTTCCGGATTGGTCTGGCGCTGGTTTTCTCGCTCATGATCTTTGCTACATTCAATGATATCACACACATTTTTATGTCGGACTAGGAATGCAAGTGGTTTTTCTCCGCAGAAATTATTATAGTGATTTCCGCAGAAATTTGTGGCTTATGGGCAACTGAACGTCGTCTTTGTTGTAGTTAGGTGCCTTCGGGGGTTGATCCTTTTACGATTCAAGGTAAAACCTTTTTAGGCATATAGATTCCAATTCGTGGGTTGTATATGTATCCCATTCGATTTGATGATTTAGAAAAAGAGTGTTGGGGCTGATGAAAAAAGTTAAGACCATCGCATGGAAAGCGGCACTGGCCACTGTTATGTGTGCGGGCGCGCAGCTCGGTCCTGTAGATATTTTTGCAATCAGTCCGGCCTTTGCGCAAACGGTCAGTCAGGTCGTTGTGCGCGGTAACGCTCGGGTGTCAGATGACACGGTCCGTTCCTATGTTGTTGTGAAGCCGGGGCAGCGTTCCAGTGCTTACGACATTGATGAATCCCTCAAGGCTCTCTACCAGACGGGCCTGTTCAAGGATGTAGACATCCGGTTGAGCGGTTCTTCCCTGATCGTCAATGTGCAGGAAAACGCCGTCATCAACCGAATTTCGTTCGAAGGCAACAAGCGCATCAAGGATGCTGACCTCAATACGGTGGTCACCTCCAAGAGCCGCGGCATCCTCAGCGAAAACCGGATCCAGACAGATGTGCAGCGCGTCCTTGAAGCCTACCGTCGTGCAGGTCGGTTTGGTGCTCGCGTAGAACCAAAAGTTATCGACCTTGGCCGCAATCGTGCCGACCTTGTGTTCGAGATCAACGAAGGTGCCAAGACTGCGGTTGCCAAAATTGCGATTCTGGGCAACAAGGCTTTCGGTGACAGCCGTCTGCAGAACGTTCTGAAGACCAAGGAAACCGGCTGGTTGAGCTGGCTGTTCACCAATGACGTGTATGATGCTGACCGTCTGGCTGCTGATGAAGAGCGCCTGCGTCAGTTCTATCTCAATCATGGTTATGCCGACTTCCGCGTTGTTTCTTCTGTTGCCGATCTTGATCGCGAACGTAACAAGTTCTTCGTGACCATTACGGTGGACGAGGGAGAGCAGTATCGCATTGGTGATGTTGAAGTGGATAGTGCTGTTCCTGAAGTGGATGGCGAAACGCTTCGTAGCCAGGTTCATACCGGTTCTGGCGATGTTTACAGCGTCGATGCTGTTTCCAAGTCGCTTGAAGACATGACCATCGAGATTTCCAAATCCGGTTATGCCTTTGCACGCGTCACGCCACGCGCTGACCGTGACTATGAAAACAAGGTCATCAATCTGGTCTATCAGGTCGATGAAGGCAACCGCGCTTATGTTGAGCGCATCAACATCCGTGGCAACACCCGCACCCGTGACTATGTCATTCGTCGCGAGTTCGATATGGCTGAGGGCGATGCTTTCAACCGCGTGCTGCTGGATCGTGCGAAACGTCGTCTGGACGCTCTCGGGTTCTTCGACAAGATCGATATCACCACGTCTCAGGGGTCTTCTCCTGACCGCGTTGTGCTGAACGTCGATGTGAAGGAAAAGGGTACGGGCTCTGTTACCATTGGTGGTGGCTACTCCACAGCTGATGGCTTCATCGCCGATGTTTCCGTTTCTGAAAAGAACTTCATGGGCCGCGGACAGTATCTGAAGGTTTCCGCCTCTGGTGGTGCTTCCAAGCAGTCCTATACGCTGTCCTTCACCGAGCCTTACTTCATGGGCCGTCGTCTCGCTGCCGGGTTCGATCTGTTCCACTCGGTTTATCAGGACAACGACTACCGCGATTACGACTACAAGCGTGATGGTGGCACCATCCGGTTTGGTCTGCCGATCACGGAAGAGATCTCCTTCAATCCGTACTACACGATTGAACAGAAAGAGATTTCCAACTACACAGGTAGTGCGCCAGGAATTGCGCAGGCTGAAAGTGAAGGGGCAACGATCAAGTCTGCTGCGGGGTATGCGCTTGTATACAACTCGCTTGACAGCATGAGCAACCCGACCAGCGGTATCTACGGCAAGTTCAGCCAGGAATTCGCCGGCCTTGGTGGTGATGTCCGCTTCATCAAGTCCACGGTTGACGCCTACTACTATCACGAGCTGTATCCGGCCTGGAGCCTGGTTGGCATGCTGCGTGTTGGTGCTGGTCACATTCAGGGTATCGGCGGCGATGATGTTCGTCTGCTCGACGCCTTCAGTCAGGGCGGCGAAACCATCCGCGGCTTCGCTTCCTACGGTTTCGGCCCACGTGACATCACTTCTGGTGAGGCTCTGGGCGGCAAGACCTACTTCAACGCCACTGCCGAATTGCAGTTCCCGTTGCCGTATCTTGAAAGCGTAGGCCTGAGCGGCGCGATTTTTGCTGATGCAGGCACGTTGTTCGGATCTGACGCAGTTGGTTCCTACTATGATTCCCATAGCATCCGGTCTTCCATCGGTGCGGGTATCATCTGGGCCAGCCCGTTTGGCAGACTGCGCCTCGACTATGGTCACGCTTTGACCAAGGAAAGCTACGATGAGACGCAGATCATTCGCTTCGGCGCTGCGACCTCGTTCTAAGACCTAACAAACACATAGGTAAAAAGCCGCTGCTCTTATGGGCGGCGGCTTTTTTTTGAAGGCTATCATGACCGACGCTGCTTTTTTCTCCAAAGTCGAATCTCTCACGCTGGCGGCTATTGCCGAGCTGATCGGTACTGAACTACCGGCAGGTGCTCAGGGTGATTTGCAAGTCACCGACGTCGCCCCGATCGATACCGCGGCCGAGGGACACATCACGTTTCTTGACAATCCCAAATATGTCGGGCAGCTGGAGCAGACGCAGGCGAGCGTCGTGATCTGTGCCAAGCGCTATGTGGAGCGGGTGCCTGAAGGGGTTGTTGTGCTGGAATCCAAGAATCCCTATCGGGCATTCTCCGAGGTTTCCGCCGCCTTCTACCCGGAAGCCGCTGTTCCGATGGCCTATTTCGAAACCAACGGTGGTATTTCGCAGGCGGCCCACATTCATCCGTCGGCACGGATCGAGGCTGGTGTGTGCATCGAGCCGGGTGCCAGCATAGGCGCCAATGCTGAAATTGGCGCGGGTACGACCATTGGGGCAGGTGCTGTCATCGGGCAGGGGGTTCGTGTTGGCCGCAAGTGCCATATCGGTGCCAACAGCGTGCTGCAGCATACGCTCGTCGGTGACAGCGTGATCATTCATCCCGGTGTTTGCAGTGGACAGGATGGTTTCGGCTTCTCGATGAGCGCGACCGGCCACCAGAAAGTGCCTCAGATCGGGCGGGTGATCATTCAGGATCGGGTAGAAATCGGTGCCAACAGCACGATCGATCGCGGTGCCAACCGTGACACCATCATTGGTGAAGGCACGAAAATTGATAACCAGGTTCAGATTGGCCACAATGTCGAAATCGGTCGTCATTGCGTTCTGGTTTCTCAGGTCGGTCTGTCTGGTTCGTCGAAACTGGAAGATTTTGTCGCGATTGGTGGACAAACTGGTGTCGCTGGTCATATTACCATTGGAATGGGCGCGCAAATTGCCGCTGTCAGCGTCGTCAAGGATGACGTCCCTGCCGGTGGCCGTTATGGTGGCGTTCCAGCAAAGCCAGTGAAACAGTGGTTCCGCGAAATGACGGCCTTGAGCCGGCTTGCGGAGAAAAACAGCTAAAGCTAACAATCAAAACGAGCTCGTCGGAGATTTCCCGCTTGGCGGAACTCCGGCTGCAGAGCTTATCGAGGGGTCTTTCATTCTGGGCAAAAGACCTCGACAGGTGTTGAAGGGAAATACATCATGAGCGAGAAACAAACCCTTGATAGTGCGGACATCATGCGCGTTCTCGAGCTGTTGCCGCATCGCTATCCGTTTTTGATGATCGACCGGATCATCGAGATGGACGGCGACGACAGCTGCATCGGCATCAAGAATGTCACGATCAACGAGCCGCATTTCCAGGGGCACTTCCCGGTTCAGCCCGTGATGCCCGGGGTTCTGCTTATTGAAGCCATGGCACAGACTGCCGGCGCTCTTTGCGTCAACAGCCGCGAAGACATGGGTACGCCAAGCCTTGTCTATTTCATGACCATCGAAAAGGCCAAGTTCCGCAAGCCGGTCGTGCCAGGTGATGTGGTTCACATTCACGTTCAGAAGGTCAAGAACCGCGCCAATATCTGGAAATTCGCCTGTGAGGCGAAAGTTGACGGCGTGAAAGTTGCTGAGGCGGAAGTAAGTGCAATGCTGATCGGGAACGAGCAGAAGTAATGGCCAATATTCATCCAACAGCAATTGTCGCTGATGGGGCCCAGCTTGCCGATGACGTCGAGGTTGGTCCTTACAGCGTCATCGGTGCGCATGTTTCCATCGGCGAAGGTGGCAAGGTCCATTCCCACGTTGTAATCGAGGGCAACACGACAATCGGAAAGAATGTCGAGATTTTCCCGTTTGCCTCCGTCGGCACCATTCCCCAGGATCTGAAGTTCGAGGGCGAGGATGTCGGCTGCGTGATTGGCGACAACGTCAATATTCGTGAATATGTGACCATCAATCCGGGGACCAAGGGCGGCGGCGGGCTGACCAAAGTCGGCAACCATTGCCATCTCATGGTCGGTGCGCACATTGCCCATGACTGCATGATCGGTGATCATGTCATTCTGGTGAACCACGCCACCATTGCCGGTCATTGCGAGATTGGCGATCATGCCATTGTTGCCGGCCTTTCCGCCGTGATCCAGTTTGCCCGCGTTGGCGAACACGCCTTTGTTGGCGGCATGTCCGGTGTCGAAAACGACGTGATCCCGTTCGGTTCCGTCATTGGCAACCGTGCCCACCTTGGTGGCCTCAACCTCGTCGGCCTCAAGCGCCGCGGGTTTAGCCGCGAGACCATTCACAATTTGCGCCATGCCTATCAGATGCTGTTTGCAGAAGAAGGCACGCTGGTTGAGCGGGTTGATCAGGTGGCTGAGGCCTATGCGGACGACGAGAATGTAATGAAAATCGTCAACTTCATCCGCAAGGACACCAAGAAGTCTCTCTGCACACCACGCAGCAACAAGGACTGACCCATGGCTGTTTCCGGTGATGGGCCGGTGGGCATCATCGCCGGCGGACAGGATCTTCCTTTCGAGGTTGTCGACGCCCTGAAGGAATCGGGGCGCGACTACTTCCTGTTCGGCATTGTTGGTGAGGCGGATAGCCGTATCGAGGAGCATCCGCATCTCTGGCTCAAGTGGGGCGAGATCGGCCTTCTTTTCAAGACAATCGAGCAAATGGCTATTGCCGAGCTTCTCTGCATCGGGTCCATTCGCGCACGTCCGGATTTTCGCAGCATCAGGCTTGATTTCGGTGCAGTGAAGGCGTTGCCTGCCATCCTGAAGATCATGGCGGCCGGGGGGGACGAGGGCGTGCTTCAAGGCGTCGCGCGGTTCATGGAAAAGCGTGGGGTCCGGCTGGTGTCGGTGCCAGAAGTTGCTTCCCGGCTGGTCGTCGGGCCGGATTTGTCGGTCGGTGCATCGCTGGCCGAAGCCAATGAGGGTGATATTGCGCTCGCTGCGCGGGCTGCAGGCATCATTGGGGCGCTTGACGCTGGGCAGGGGGTGGTTGTCGCCGCCGGACGCATTGTGGCTCTGGAAGGACCGGAGGGAACCGACCAGATGCTAGAACGGGTCTTCCGGATCCGCGAGGAAAAGCGTGCGCGCTGGTCCTATGGCAAACAGGGGCTGCTGCTCAAGCGCGCCAGACCTAGGCAGGACCTTCGCTTCGACATGCCAACGATTGGCCCCCGCACCATCGAGAATGCCAGAAGAGCAGGCCTCGCCGGTATCATTTGCGCAGAGGGCGAGGTTCTTTGCGCCAATCGCCAGCAGAGCCTTGCCATGGCAAAAGAGGCTGGCCTGTTTCTGCAAGCCAGGAAGCTTGATGATGTCGCGCTGTAATCTGGCTGTGACTATTGGTTGGCAAAAGGCATATGACGTCCGCGGTCGGGAAAGGTCTCCTTCGCGGTTCCGGGGCTGAGGAGAAGGCGAATGGACGACAAGGGTCCGCTGATCTATATCGTTATTGGCGAGGATTCCGGCGATCAACTCGGAGCGCGCGCTGTCAAGGCCATCAGGGCATTGCTGGGCGGTCGGGTTCGCTTTGCCGGGCTGGCCGGAGAGCGGATGCAGGAAGAGGGGCTATCGACGCTCTTTCCGCTCTCTGAGATCGCTGTAATGGGGATCATCAATATCATTCGACAATATCCTTCCCTGCATAGGCGCGGGATGGAAGTGGTTGAGGATGTGATTGCCAAGAAGCCGGATCTCCTTCTGATCATTGACAGTCCCGAGTTTACCCATGCCGTGGCCAAGCGCGTTCGCAAGCGACGTCCGGACTTGCCGATCGTCGATTATGTCTCTCCCAGCGTGTGGGCCTGGCGCCCCGGTCGGGCCCGCAAGATGACACGCTATGTCGATCATGTGCTGGCGCTGCTGCCCTTCGAGGTTGAGGCGCATCGGCGCCTCATGGGCCCTCCCTGCACCTATGTCGGTCACCCTCTTATCGAGCGCCTCGACGTGCTGCGCCCTCAAGCCGGTGAACGGGAGCCGCTGGACGCGCCTGTTCTCCTGGTTCTGCCGGGGTCGCGCCGGAGTGAGGTGTCGCGATTGCTGATCGAGTTTGGCGAAGTCGTACGACTGGCAAGGGAGCGCCATCCAAATCTGCGTGTCATTCTGCCAGCGGTCAGCCATCTCAGGGGGCTGATTGACGAGGGACTGAAGAGTTGGCCCGTTCAGCCTGAGATAGTGGTTGGGGAAGATGCCAAGTTTGCCGCTTTCCGCAAGGCTCATGCCGCGTTGGCGGCTTCGGGGACAGTCACGCTCGAACTTGGTCTTTCGGGTATTCCTATGGTGGTTGCCTACAAGGTTGACTGGGTTGTTCGTCAGTTCAAATGGCTGCTGACGGCCCATTCGATTGTGCTGACCAATCTTGTGTTGGGGCGGAATGCAATCCCTGAGTTTCTCGACGATGAAGCCAATGCCCGGACACTGGCAGACAATCTGCTGCCGTTGCTTGAGGCTGGCCCGGCCCGGGCAGCACAGGTCTCTGCTCTTGACGAGCTGGATGAGAAGATGACCCTGCCTGATGAAACCCCTAGCGAGCGGGTTGCCCGTATCGTGCGGGATTTCCTGCCTCAATGAAGTTTGTCACTTCGGAAAGATGGGCTCAGGGATATCTCCTGACATCATGCCCAAATGAAAAAGGCTCCCATAAGGGAGCCTTTCTGCATTTGTGGTGCAGGGAGACGAGCTGCGCTTAGCGGTCTTCCATCTCGACATAGTCGCGCATTGGGGCGCCAGCAAAGAGCTGACGTGGGCGACCGATGCGCTGGGATGGATCTTCCACCATCTCTTTCCACTGGGCAATCCAGCCCACGGAACGAGCCACAGCGAACAGCACGGTGAACATCTCTGCCGGGAAGCCCAGAGCACGCAGGGTGATGCCGGAATAGAAGTCGATGTTCGGATAGAGCTTCTTCTCGATGAAATACTCATCGCTAAGGGCGATCTTTTCCAGTTCCATTGCAACCTGCAGGGTCGGATCATCGCCATGGCCCAGTTCATTGAGCACTTCATGGCAGGTCTGCTGCATGATGCGCGCACGCGGGTCATAGTTCTTGTAGACGCGATGGCCGAAGCCCATCAGGCGGAACGGATCATTCTTGTCTTTTGCCTTGGCAACGAACTCGGCCACGCGGTCAACGGTTCCAATCTGATGGAGCATGTTGAGAGCGGCCTCGTTGGCACCACCGTGTGCCGGGCCCCAAAGGCAGGCGATACCGGCAGCAATACAGCCGAACGGGTTGGCGCCCGAAGAACCTGCAAGACGAACCGTCGAAGTCGAGGCGTTCTGCTCGTGATCGGCATGCAGAATGAAGATACGGTCCATGGCGCGTGCCAGCACTGGGTTCACCTCATATGGCTCAGCCGGAACGGAGAAGCACATATGCAGGAAGTTCGCTGCATAGCTGAGGTCATTGCGCGGATACACAAACGGCTGGCCGATCGAGTATTTGTAGGCCATGGCCGCCATGGTGGGCATCTTCGCGATCATGCGAAGGGATGCGACCATGCGCTGATGCGGATCGGCAATGTCCGTGGAGTCATGATAGAAGGCAGACAGCGCGCCAACGATACCGACCATCACAGCCATCGGGTGGGAGTCACGACGATAGCCAGTGTAGAACTTGCTCATCTGCTCGTGCACCATGGTGTGGCGCGTCACGCGGGTGTCGAAGTCTTTCTTCTCTTCAGGAGTCGGCAGGTGCCCATAAAGCAGCAAGTAACAGGTTTCAAGGAAGTCACCATGTTCGGCCAACTGTTCGATCGGGTAGCCGCGATACAACAGAACGCCCTTTTCGCCATCGATGTAAGTGATTTCTGACTCACATGATGCCGTCGAGGTGAAGCCTGGATCGTAGGTGAACATTCCGGTTTCTTTGTAGAGGGACCCGATGTCGATAACGTCTGGCCCGATAGATCCGCTTTTGATGGGGAACTCCCAGGACTGGTCACCAACAGTCAAAGTTGCTTTTTTATCACTCATTCGGATACTCCCAAATTTTGAAAACTATTTGCTGTTGTTTATGGCGGTTGAGCTTCGTGCGTGGGTACGCGAAACCTTCCACGACAACGTAGGAATTGCGCTTTCGGTATCTGATTTTTCGCTTGGTAGCAAGCAGTCTTAGGACTGAATATAGGTGCCGGACTGTAAAATATATAGGATTTTCAGTGTCTTATCCTACAAAAGTATGAGCGCTTCAGTCGCATGATATTCGTAATTGTTGAAACAATTATCGCGATAAGACTATGCTTATTCTGCTGGAATTTGGCAAGTACGGATTCATCTTTTTATTTGTTGCGTATTTGTCCTGAAATCTTGTCATTCGTATTCAAGATACGTAAAAAGCCGACCAAGAGGTCGGCTTTTGCATTATTATTTTCAAAAGGCTGTGTAAAAACCCTATTGGGCCTGATCCTTAAGGCGGGCGATTGATTCATCTTTGCCCAAAATAATCAGAACGTCGAAGATTCCCGGCGAGGTGGCACGGCCAGTCATGGCGGCGCGCAACGGCTGGGCGACTTTGCCAAGTTTGAGATCCTTCTCTTCAGCAAAGGCTCTTACCTCGGCGTCCGTGCTTTCTAGGGTCCACTCGGCGAGGGCTTCAAGGCGCGGCAGAAGCTCCTTCAGCATGGCGCGGGATTCGTCGGTCAGCTGCTTGGCTGCCTTCTCTTCCATTTCCAGTGGCCGGGTGTCGAACAGGAATGCAAGGCCGTCCTTGAGTTCGAGCAGCGTCTTGGCGCGTTCCTTGACGCTCGGCATGGCCAGCATGATCTGGGCCTCTTTGGCATCATCGATCTTGTCCAGCATGGCCTGTCCGTCTTCCAGATGTGGCAGCAGGGCGGTGAGCTGGGCGTAGAGGTCGGCGTCATCTGCATGACGCATGTGAATGCCATTGAGGTTTTCGAGCTTTTTGAAGTCGAAGCGCGATGCGGCCTTGTTCATGCCTTCAAAGCCAAACCATTCGACCATCTGTTCCGTCGTCATGACTTCATCGTCGCCATGGGCCCAGCCCAGCCGGACAAGATAGTTGCGCATGGCAACGGGAAGATATCCCATGTCGCGATAGGCTTCGACGCCAAGGGCACCGTGACGCTTGGACAGTTTCGCGCCATCTGGTCCATGGATCAGCGGTATATGAGCCATGACGGGGACATCCCAACCCATGGCCTGATAGACGAGAGTCTGGCGGGCTGCGTTGGTCAGGTGGTCGTCGCCGCGCATGATGTGGGTGACGCCCATGTCATGGTCGTCGACAACCACGGCAAGGTTATAGGTCGGGTTGCCGTCCGAACGCATGATGATCATGTCATCAAGGTCCTTGTTCGGGAACTTGACGGTACCCTGAACCTGATCTTCGATTACCGTGATGCCTTCCTGGGGGGCCTTGAGGCGAATGGCCGGAGCAACGCCTGCCGGTGCTTCGGACGGGTCGCGATCACGCCAGGTGCCATCATAGCGCGGTGGGCGTTTCTCGGCGCGGGCCTTCTCGCGCATCTCGGTAAGCTCTTCGGGAGAGCAGTAGCAACGATAGGCCATGCCTTTTTCCAGCAGCTGCTCGACGACTTCCTGATGCCGTTCAACCCGGGAATACTGAGAGATGGGATCGCCGTCATAGCTCAGTCCCATCCACTCCATGCCAGCGATGATCGCGTCAATGGCGGCTTCGGTGGAACGTTCGCGGTCAGTATCTTCGATACGGAGCAGCATCTTGCCGCCGTTGGCTTTGGCATAGAGCCAGTTGAAGAGAGCGGTGCGGGCTCCGCCGATGTGAAGAAAACCTGTAGGGGACGGTGCGAAGCGCGTTACAACCTGGGAACACATAATGCTATCAGTAACCTGTTGTTCGGGATATAGTACACCAGAAGTTGAGGCAGGTTGTGCAGGCAAACTCTGGAGAGCCACGCACTATGCACTGCTTCATGAACCGGCGATCGAAGTTGTGAAGGATCTAGCACAGCTTGCGCCTGTGGCGAAAGACCTCAGGGCTGTCAGAGTGTCGAAAAAAGGGTGCATAAGGACGAAATATGACGCAAAGCCCCTTCCATCAGCCAGAGGATGCCGGCCAAACGGTTTGGCCCCTTGTTCCAAGCCCAGATGTTGGTCCAGATGATAGTCCTGGCGAGGGGGGCGGGGATGTGTCCTGCGAGGGGAGTTATGACTGGCAGGGCCTGACCGGCAGACCTGCGCTGATGCGTCGTCTGGCATTCCGTCTGGAAGCCTTCTGGCAGCTCTTGGCTCGCAACTGGCAAGAGGACTGTATTGATCAGAATGCCCGCTTTCTCTGGGTGGGCGTGTTCATGGGGTTTGGAGCGGCCATCTATTACGGCTTGCCGGATGAGCCAAGTTTTGCGGTGTTGCTTGCGGCGGCGACGGGGCTTTGTGTCTGGGCCTTCATGCGAGCGCGAAAGGGTGTGGTGACATTTCCCCTGCTGCTGGCAACCTCCGTCGTTGTCGGGCTTTGCGCCGCATGCGGTCACGGACAATTCGCCACCACGCCGGTGCTTGAGAACGATCTTTCTGGCGAGATTACTGGACGTCTGGAACGGGTCGAGCAGCGAGGTACCGCAGAGCGGCAGCAGGAGCGCTGGACCATTGCCGTGGAAGCCATCAACAAGCTCGAGCCTGATGAGACACCGCACAAGCTGTTGCTTGTTCGTCGGGCCATGGGCGAGACTTACCGGGTCGGAGAACGACTGAAGATGGTGGCACTGTTGACGCCTTTGCAACGGCCGGCCTATCCGGGAGGGTTTGACTATGGGCGGTATCTATGGGCAAGGGCGATTGGCGGGCAGGGCTATCTTGGCCGCTCCATCACGCGGTTGCCAGATAAGCGGGACGGTGTTCTGGCAACTTTCGGCCAGACGCTGAAAGACGGGATCGAGCGAACACGACAGCGGGTTGCCAGCTACATAGACCATAGGATTGATGGAAAGGCGGGTGGGCTTGCGGCAGCGCTGGCCGTTGGCAAACGGGATTTTCTTCTGGAGGATGTCGAAACGGCCCTCCGGCGCAGCGGGCTTGCGCATATTCTTGCGATCTCCGGGTTGCATATGGCGCTGGTTACGATGACTGTCTTCTGGGGTGTCAGGGGATTTCTCGCCTTGTGGCCATTCCTGGCGCTGCGCTATCCTATCAAGCAGTGGGCTGCAGGGGCGGCACTCCTCAGCGCCGTGGCCTATCTGGTACTGTCCGGGTCGTCGGTTGCCACCATCCGGGCGTTCTGCATGACGGCGATATTTCTTGTGGCGATATTGGCTAAACGCTCGGCGATGACCATGCAAAATCTGGCGCTGGTGTTGATCCTGCTGATCTTCATGCAGCCTTATGGTGTTGTCGAAGCGGGCATGCAGATGTCGTTTGCTGCGACGGCTGCACTTATAGCCTCTTATGATCGACTGACCCGCTTTCGATATCGCCGTGCGGATGCGGATCATGGTTCCGGTGCAGCGCATGGTCTGATGATGGGGGGCATCATGACTGTCGGGCGATGGATCTCCGGGATCGGGCTCACTTCGCTAATTGCCAGCATTGCGGTGTTGCCTTTCTCCGTTGCCCATTTTCAACAGATGGCGCCATATGGTCTGGTGACCAATCTGTTGGCCATGCCGCTGGTCAGTCTGTTGGTGATGCCTATGGGACTTGTGACCGTTCTACTGACACCATTCGGGCTGCAGAGCTGGCCGCTCAAGCTGGTTGAGTGGGGGCTTGACTGGGTGATCGCGATTGCCGAGATGACCTCGAGCTGGTCATCCGCAGACTATCTGGTCGTCAAGGCGGGCGGGAACTTTCTGCCGCTCGTGGTGTTGGTGCTGGCTGTCTATACTATCCACCGTCGCCTGCTTTCCGCGCTGGCTGCCATACCCATGCTGCTTGCCCTGGCGTTATGGTGGTATAGTCCGATGCCGGATGTCTGGATATCTGAAAGTGGGACGCGCATCGCCACGCGGGATGAAAGTGGAGCGTGGCAACTGACAGGCGGGCGAAAGATGACGCTGGATTTCAACGCGCTTTTGCGGGCCGACGGCGACACCCGGGCTCTGGGCGGCAGCGCATCTGTCGCCGGAGTCTCTGCCTGTGACAAGGAAGCCTGCCTTGTTCCGTCTCTCTATACGGTAAGGGGCGACAGAACGTCTTTGTCGCTGGCAATCGTCAAGAAGCCGGATGCTTTTGACGAGGAATGCCAGCGGCGCGATATCATCGTATCGCGATTGCCGATCCCGCAGAGCTGCATTGGTCCGGCACTGATGCTTGGAGACGCCGCGCTGGCTGAAGCGGGGGCTCGCTTCCTCTCATTCAAGGCAGTCGACAGCGGAGACACGAAGTCTTGCAGAGGGGCGGCCGGCGGCGATCATTTGGGGCTGAAGTGTGGGCAGAATGCCGATGTGTTTCACAACGGCGATGATCAGCTCTGGACGCTTAAGGAAATGACGGCTCTTCCGAAGGGAAAGCGGCCATGGATGCCGCAATCCTGAGCTCTGAAACAGGCGGGTGTGATCGGAGGGGCACGGTAGATGCATCGACCGGTGCGAGCGGCGCCGATAACCTCAAAAGGTCATTAACCATTGCCACCCGGTCTGTTCAGACAATTATTCAAACCGCCAGTTCATTGGTAGGCCAGTTCTGTGCGACCGATGATGAGCTGTTTCAGGTGAGCCGGTCAAGCGAGCGGGGCTCGACCGGCCGGGTTGCACCTAATACTGGCGCATAAGCCCTACGAGTTTGCCCTGAACGCGGACACGGTCTGGCCCGAAAATCCGTGTTTCATAGGCCGGGTTGGCTGCTTCCAGTGCGATGGACGCCCCTTTTTTCCGAATGCGCTTTAGGGTCGCTTCCTCATCATCCACGAGGGCGACTACGATATCCCCGGAAACCGCATCATCGGATTTTTTGATGACGACCGTATCCCCGTCGAGAATCCCGGCCTCGATCATCGAGTCGCCTCTCACCTCAAGGGCGAAGTGTTCACCGCCGCGCAGCATTTCTGCCGGGACGGAAATCATGTGCGATTGGTGCTGGATGGCAGAAATGGGAACGCCGGCGGCGATGCGACCCATCACCGGAACCGAAATGCCGGCTCCTTCCTCTGGCATCTCGGGAGCAGCAGGTTCTTCCCGGCGGGTCTTGCCAAGCCCGCCTTCAACGACGCTTGGAGAAAAGCCTCGGGATGGTCCGCCAAGGGTGGGTTTCAGGGATTCTGGCAGCTTCAGCACTTCCAGCGCACGGGCACGGTTTGGCAACCGGCGAATAAAGCCACGTTCTTCCAGAGCCGTGATCAGACGGTGAATGCCGGACTTGGAGCGCAGGTCTAGTGCGTCTTTCATTTCGTCGAAGGAAGGGGGAACGCCGGATTCCTTGATGCGTTCATGAATAAACATCAGCAGTTCATGCTGTTTGCGTGTGAGCATTTCCCTCTCCAATTCCCGCGTGTCTTAGTTCGCGTGGGCGAAACATCTGTGGCACAAATCACGAACAAACTATACATGTTCTTGCTGTGTTCTGCAAGCGGGAATGTGCCCCATATGCCGTTGCCGGACAATGCCTTTTTGGGCTCAGTTCGGCACGTGGGCGATACCTGGTTGGTGCGGAGCAGGATCCTGTCAGCCTGGAGAGCTTGATCGTCTGGCTGATCCGCTATTTTTGAGCGGTGCTATTTCTAACTCACTGACTTTGTGTCCTTTTCCTGAGGCGGAGGCATAGCGGTCCTGTAAAGGAAGTGATCAGGCTTTGCTGACCTCTAGGCGGATGAAACGTCAATCGCCTGTCATCAGATAGTCTCTGGTGAATCATGTCCGGATCCGGATGTTCTATGCCATCCGTCTCTGGTTCTGATGGCAATGGGCTGTGCTGGCTCGGTTCTAAGCCGTCTTGAATCGTCTTGCGCTCCTTGATTCTGGTCTTCATGATCTCCAATTGCAGACATGAAAAAGCCACCAGCAGCTTGGTGCCACTGGTGGCCTCAAAACTCGCTATCGCGCAGGAGAAAATGTCAGACGCAGCCGTTCTTGAAGGTGATGATGGGCCACCTCTGCTGACGGACGGTCTGCTTCTTGACCCATGCGTTGCCGTTTTTCGTTTTCACCTTGCACCACAGGCCATCGGACGCGACGGTACATACTTCGGCGCTGACGCAGGCATTGGGCTTCAACACGCCCTTGACGGAGGCGCTGTTGCGAGGCTCGGCACGCGCATTGAGGTTCACAAGGATCTGGATGGGGGAGGGCGAGCCTATGGTTGCTGGTGGCGGAGTAAAGTCCTGCGGTGAAGCGCAGGTCTGGCTGTAGCCAACGTAAGAGCATTCGATGGACTTGCGGGCTTGCTCGATCTTTTCGGCCACTTCCAGACGCTCGAAGATGATCGGCAACTTGCTTTGCAGGATGGAACCGCTCATTCGTTCCTGATTGCCCCCGACCAGAGCGACGGCACTCTTGTCCTCAGCAACAAAGACCAACTGGTTGTTCTGGATACGCCAGCCAACAATGGCGGCAAGAGCGCCGGTGCACCCGGTCTTGGCAATAGGGAAGATGTCGTCTTTCAATTCACTGGAAAACGCGAAGATACAGCTCTTCTGGTCGGAAAAGTTCCGATCATAGGTGATCCAGCGGCCAGCGAAGGCTTTTGCCACTGCGCTTGGGGTTTGAGCCAGAGCTGGTGCCTGCGAAAGGCAGCTCAGCCAGAGGAGAGCGGATGCGAAAACTGCGGTTGGCCTGATCATTGATTTCACCGATAAAAATGGATCACAAATGGGTTTTGTCCTCCGGCGCCGGGGCGCCGAATTCAAATTCTCGATTGGTGCTCTGAAGGAGCTTGTCATTGGAAAAGAGATCGAGCCGGGCGGTGACATGGTCGCCCGTCGACAAGCGCAAGGAGACCTTGCTCGATGGATAGGCCTTGTCACCGTTGACCGTAATCCTGTTGCTCTGTCTGGTGGTTGCCTTGCCGTTCGGCCCTGATTTGATGACTTCGAGTTTGGCAACATAGTCGCCCGGGGCTGCTGGCTGCAGAACGCCTGAAATGGTGAGCTGATCGCCATTGGTCTCAAAGACAAGTCTTGGTTCTGCTTGCTGGTCGGAGGCCATGGTTGGCGTTCCCATGCTCGGGGTGATGGCAAGGCCTAGCAACAGTGACAGACGCATGGCCGGGCCAAGTCTCCAGCCATGGCCGGTTGGATTTGTCTTTTGTGCAACGGGATATCGCAAGGCCATGCTCCCCCAAATCCCTGCCAGAAGGCAGGGTCGGGCGTTGGAAGGATCAGAACTGGATTTGCGTAATGCTGACGGACGCGCCGTTTGTCGACACGGTGACCGGCTGAGTTGTCGTGACGCCATTGGCATAGAGCGTATAGGTCACGTTCGCACCGTCGACGCCAGTGGCGGACGTGGCATTGCCCTGAGCCACCAACTGGCTGTCATTGTTGGAGCCGACCTGCGTCAAGGCCGCGGTGACATTGTTGCCGTCCACGGTGATGGAGCCGTTGTTGTCCGATCCGTTTTGCAGGATTGTTCCGTTGGAAAGGCTGCCGTCAATGCTGACCTCGGCATTGTTGCCAGCGCCTGTCTGCACGACTGCCGCAAAGGAAGGAGCTCCTGCGCCAGAGTTGACATAGATATCGGCATTGTTGCCCGGTGCCTGTCCCTGACTGTTCTGCTGCAGGTAGACCACGTCATCCTGCCCCTCGATCGTGATGTTGGCGCTGTTGTTGTCGCCCAACTGCAGGATCGGATGGTTGGATGCTTCATTGAAGTTCAGCGGGTTCGAAAGATCGAGCACCTCGAACTCGGAGTTCTCAAACGCCGATTTCTCGACGAAATTGACACCACCGATCTGGCTGCCAATCGCCGTCTGCTGATCGATGGAAATGGTGTTTCCGGTACCCTCCTGAAGCAGGATCAGGGTGTTTTCGTCACCGGCCAGAGCGGTTGAAAGCGGGAGCCCCGCAAGGGATAGTGCAAGAGCGCCCAAATAGAAGGCTTTGTTCATGTGCCAGTCTCCTCATTCATTGGCACAGAATGACCCTAGAATGATCTTTGCGAGATGTTGATGCTGTTGTTGCTGCCCATCTGGCTGAAGCTCACGTGGTTATTCTGTCCATATTGCTGCACAGCGGCCTGGTTACCTGTGCCCTCGATTGAGGCTTGAAGCGAGTTGTGCGCTCCATTTTGCAGGAAGGAGAACAGATTGCTGTTGCCGCTGACATTCACAATCATGCTGTTGTCGAACCCTTCCTGGATCAATTCTCCCGGCTGCAACCCACTTTTGAGCGCCACACCTGAAAAGATGGAACCATTGGCGCCGCCGTTGTTGTTTCCGTCGATGGTGATATCCATCAGATTTTCGCCCCAGGCGCCCAAAGCAAAGTCCTGAGTGAGGCTCAGGCTGTTGTTGTCGCCGGTGATGTTCATCTCAATGACATTTCCATCCAGATTTGCGTCATCAAGTAACTCGATTACATTCGTCTCCGCATATGCCTGCGTGGCCACGCTCAAGAGGAGAATTGTTGCCAAAGCCGTCAGTTGTTTTTGCATATCCCTGTTCCTTTGCTTTCAACTGAAGCCAGTAGAACAGGGAAATCTTTAATGAGCTTTTATGTGAACCTCTTGAGCGTTGCGATTGAGTCATTTCTTGATGACAGAGTGAATCTTATCTTAAATCTTGTGGTAGAAAAAATATATAGTACAACCAGCTTCTACTGCAGGATGATGAGCTGGTTGTAATTGCCCGACTGGCGGTAGTAAGCATAGTTGTCGCCACCAGTCTGGACGACGGCAGACTGGTTGGATGAACCATGGATGGCACCGTCGATGACGTTCTGATCACCAGACTGCGAAAAGGCGAATTTGTTGAAACTGCCTTCGCTGATTTGCACGAAGGCGACATTGAGGTTGCCTGTCTGAATGGCCTGACCGGGTGTCAGGGTGCCTGCCGCGCCAAGCACAACATCCGTGAACCCGCCCAGAGCCGTGTCATTATTCTGATCGCTGCGGGTGAGGGGGCTGACGCTGCCGTCAAAGGCGACTGACATGGTGTTGTCATCGCCGGTCTGTACGGCGTTCAGTTCATTGTCCTTGCCGCGATAGGAGACGGACAGGGCGTTGCGGTCTCCGCTCTGGGAAAAGTTCAGCCGGTTGCCGTCGCCGATCTGCAACGCTGCCACCTCGTTCTCCGTTCCGTCGGTGGTGCCGCTCAACCAGTTGCCGTCGCCATCCTGCACGAAACCGAACGCTGTCATCGAAGAGACACCCGAGGTCACGAAGTTGAGCGTGTTGTCGTCACCGAGCTGCTTGATCTCCGCCTGCGCGACGGCCAGCTGTTTGGTGATGGCGTGGGTGAACTGCCCAATTCCACCGAACCCGTCGCCGCCGTTATCATCCCCGCCAAGCTGAACGGTAGCAAGGTTGCCCGCCACGCTGACGAGATCATTGTTCTGAATGAGGGAAAGCAAAAGGTTGCGAGAGCCGGTCATGGTGACCGCCGTCCTGTTGCTGCTGCCAATCTGGTTGAAGCTGGAGATCAGATTGTCCATGCCCGCCCGCTGCAGGATGGAGGCTTCGTTGGAAAGCCCGTATTGCTGGAAGGTCTCTATGGCGTTGCCGCGATATTGTTGGGTGATATCGACGCGGTTTGCGCTGCCCTCCTGAACCAGCCGGTTGATGCTGTTGCCGCCATCACCATTGTTCCCACCGTCATATTGCCGGATCGTGGCAATGTTGGGGGAAAGGGCGGTTGCGGTCTGAATCTGCTGGATCTCGCCGATGAAGTGATTGCCTTGGCCGTCGCCAGAGCCAACGGTGCCATCAAGGGCGTTGTGGCTCTGAATGATGGTGAGACTGTTGCTGCGCGTCGAGGCATAGGTATCGGGCGACACCTGAGAGATGGCGCCAATCTGGTTGATGCCGCTGGCGTTGTCGTTTTCCTGCGTGATCTCGAGACTATTCAATGCACCGGTCTGGTAGAGACCCTGCAGTCCAAGGCTTCCGGACGACGCCCGTGCCCCTGCCTGGTTGCTGTATCCCGTCTGGGAAATCGTCATCTCGTTGCTGATGCCCTGCTGGGAGATGAAAATCTGCCTGTCATCGGCACCGATCTTGTTGGCATCGCCCAGCTGATTGATGTCAATGACGTTGGTAACGCCAGTCTGGCCAAGATAGACCTCGTTTTCATCAGCCAAAGCCGCCGTCGCGCATGTGGCCATGGCGAGGCTCAGCGCTGCATTCTGCACAAGGTGACGGGTCATTTTCATGGGTCTGCCCCTCCAGATCGGGCATCAATGCCTGTGAAATGAAGGATGGGCGCTGGCGGGCGTCCATCCTGTTGGTGCCGGTGTCTGGGGCGGTTACTGGCTGATGCCGACGATGTTCATCGAGCCTACTTGAGCAACCTGAGAGCTGTTGGCGTTGCCCTGCTGACTGATCGCCACTTCGTTGCTGTCGCCTGCGCTGATTGAAATGTCGATCATGTTGCCATCGCCATTCTGCATGGTGGCCACAAGGTTGCTGGAGCTGTTTAACCCGCTGTCACCAATGGCCAGCGCCAGAGTGTTGCCGGAACCGGACTGGCTCAGATAGCCGCTATCAAGCAGCAGTGACGCAGCCGCACCACCGACAGACCAGATGCCCATGCCGTTGTCGTTGCCATAGATTGTGGTTGTCAGGCCGTTTGCAGCACCAAGCATCTGGGTTGCGTCAAAGTTGTTGCTGTCGCCAAGGATTGCGAATTCGGCTGAACTGCCAGATGTCGTGTTCTGAGTAGAGCTGATGGTGTTGTTCTGGCCAGTGATGTCCACGGTGAGGACGTCATTGCTGCTGACTTGCTGCGTGTTCTTCACAGTGTTGCCGTTGCCAGCTATCGTGACGGTGACAGAGCTGTCAGAGCCACCGTCTTGCTGGTTGCTACGGATCTCATTGCGATCGCCTGTCACAGTGATTGTTGCCAGGTTGTCTTTGGCATAATGGTTCTGGTAGGTGAAGTTCTTGTTGCTATTGCCGGTGATAGAGACTGTTGCGCTATTGCCGCTGGCGGTCTGCTGAATGCTGGAATAGTTGAAATCACCAATGGCAGATGTGCGCGCATGTTCACCGTCGCCATATTGCCGGATGTAGAGGTGGTTGTTGGCGCGCAGCATGTCACTCGATGTCACCTCGATCTCGGCATCATTGTCGGCGGTGCTGGCCGCATACTGCTCGATGGAGAGGCGGTTGTAGTCGCCAGTATTGACCGTTATCTTGGCAGTTGCGCCATTTTGCTGGATCAGCTTCGCCCAGTTGGCATCGCTGCTGCTACCCAGAGAGATGGTGCCGATGTTGCTGCCATAGCCCAACTGGCTGACGCCGACGTTGTTGTCATCGCCGATGATCTTCCGGATGGTCAGCGTGTTGTCATCGGTGGCTGAATGGGCAATCTGGGAAACGCCCAATTCGTTGCGATTCCCTTCCACCTTCAGGGCGTTGATGCTGTTGGTGCCGCCAGACAGATTGGTCTGGGTTGCGCCGAACTGGTTGTCGTCGCCGGTGATATAGAGCTTGATCTCGTTGTCGCTGCCAGACTGGATGATTTCGCTGCCATTGACGCCGCTATAGTCTGCGTAGTTGGTCAAAGCGTCGGACGTGCCATTGCCATTGCCCTCGATTTTGACGACCAGATTGTTGGTTCCATTGCCGTTGTTGGTCTGGGATACGGATTTGATCCGGTTACCAGACCCGTCCTGCCGAAGGATGGCCCTGTTTTCGCCATCGGCGGAAGTTTCCTGCCGAACGGAGCCAACAGTGTTGGCGTTGCCCACCTGTTGCTTGATGCGCAGATAGTTGGTACCATCGGCACCCGCGGCGGAGTTCTCGATCTGCTGGACCGAGCCGATGATGTTGTCGTCGGTGGCCTGCAACGCATCAAAGCCGTTGTTTGCGCCGGACTGGTCGACGCCGTCGCCGAGAAGGCCAATGGCGTTGTCGCTACCGCTCTGGGTCACGTCAAGGCTGTTGGAGGAGCCGTTCTGGAGCACAGCGTCGCTGGCGCTGCCAAGCTGGTTGCGGTCGGCTGTCCCGCCAGTGTTGGTCTGATCCACCGACGCGGCGTTGTTGTTGCCCGACTGTGCAATGAATGCCTCATTGTTCGCAGCGTAGGCCAGGCCTGCCATGGCGATCGAGCCGGTTGCTGCGGTTGCCAATAGTGCCAAACGAATTCTAGTCATTTAATGTCTCCAATATTCTACTCATGACTTGCATGCGTCTGGGCCTTGCCCGGTCTACGCTCGTGACGTGTGCAGCGTTTGAGTGCTCTGAAATGGATTGCCAAAACATCTATTGCTTAAGTTCGATCCTGAGCCGGAATGGCCGGCCAAGCTCTTCCTGTCGGGGCCTTGATGTTCAACGCAAAGGGATGGTGAGGCGGCGTGCCGTCCCACCATGGGGCATATGGACTACTGGGTTACGCCAACAATGTTGGATGACCCGACCTGCGTGATACTGGAATAGTTGCCGTTGCCGCTCTGCAGCAGGGCAACCTGGTTGTCGTTGCCTTCGGAAATGCTGATGACGGCCTCGTTGTTGTTTCCGTTCTGGGTGAGAGCGAAGGAGTTGTTGTTGCTGTCCATCGTCGAAGAGCCGACATCGATGGTGGCCAGGTTGCCATAACCGGTCTGGATCAGTTCTCCGGCGACAAGACCGGTGGCCCCGGCGACACCGGCAAGGTCAAAGCCGGTGCTGTTGTTGCTGCTGCCGTAAATGGTGGCGTTGAGAATATTGTCGCTACCCGCAGCCGAGCCTGACTGCGATGTTTTCAGCAGGTTGAAGCTGCCGGTCACATTGATCGTCAGCTGGTTGAAGTCTTCCTGCGTCAGATCGAAATTGTTGCCGTCACCGGAGAAAATGGTAACAGATGCCAGGTTGGTTCCGGTTTGGGACAGGCCAATCTGGTTGTTGTCGGAGTCGGTTTTCAGGTCGATGGTGCCAAGGTTGCTACCCAACTGGGAGACGCCGATGTTGTTGCCATTGCCAATGATCGAGCTGATGGTCAGTTGGTTGTGATTGCCAGCAACTCCGTCAGCATCCTGTGAAACGCCGAGCTGGTTGTCGTCGCCCGTGATCGTCAGCGCCTGCAGAGTGTTGCGACCGCCACCATAGTTGGTCTGGCTGACGCCAAAAGCGTTGTTGTTGCTGGCCCCGGTGATGTTGAGGGAAATCGAGTTGTCAGCCCCGAACTGGTTCAGTTCGCTGGTTGTGGCACCTGAAGAGAGGGCATAGCCGGTGAGGGCGCTGGTGCCGTTATCCGTGCCGCTGATATTGGCAATGATGCTGTTCACCGCAGTGGTTGCACCTGCAACATTGACGCCGATCTGGTTGATGGCTGCAATCTTGTTGTTGGAGCCGGTCTGCGTAATGGAGGCATAATTCTGCTTGTCGTAGGAGGTTGCCTGCATCACTTGCGACACCTCGTTTCCCGAGCCGCCCTGCTGGGTAATCTCAAGGGTATTCTTCAGGGCGCCAGACGGGCGGACGGCAATCTGAACAACGCCGCCAATGACATTGCCCCCGTCCTTCTGAACTGCAATGAATTCGTTGTTGTCACCAATCTGGGCGACGCCTGTGGTGGCATCGCTGTCGAAGTCTTCGGCCGGTACGCCCCATGCCGCGCGATTGAGCGTTGCGCTGCCATCAAGGCGATGGATGATCTCATCGAGCTGATTGAAGCGGTTTGCAATGAGGCCGATCTGGTTGCCCGTTCCCTGCTGCAGGATATCTACGGTGTTGTCATTCCCCATCTGAAGGGCTGCGCTGGTGTCGCTGGCTCCGGTGCTGTTGAACTGGTTATCCTGACCTCCACTCTGGTCGATTCTGGCTGCGTTGCTCTGGCCTTCCTGACGAATGGCCGCCTCATTGCCTCCCGCGGCGTAGGCGTAGCCAACACCGATAACACCAGATGCAACAGCAGCCATAAGTGCCAAACGAATTCTAGTCATGTGTCGTCTCCGAAATGATGTTCGCAGGTGTCTCGATCCGGCTTCCGGTTTCCTAAGGGATGGGATCGATAATGCAACCAATGGTATAATCAAATTAATTTACAATCATTACTTTAAATTCACCATGAGTGTCAACCAGAGGTTAGGGGTCTGCGTCATCTTTCCCTCGGTTGAATTTGAGATCGTGAAAGTGAGCGGCGAAGTGCCGCCCACCTCGATGCTGGGCGTCAAACCCATGGCCGTTTACTGGCTAATGCCAACGACGTTGTCGGAGCCGACCTGTGTGACGGCCGAGCTGTTGCTGTCACCTGTCTGGGAGATGGCGACCTGATTGGAGTTGCCTGCCGAGATATCGATGGCGATGCTGTTGCTGTCGCCGATCTGGGCAAGGGCCAGAACGTTGTTGGCGCTGAAGCTGCTGGACGAACCGACAGATACATTAGCCGTGTTGTCGAGGCCGGTCTGGGTGAGGGTGCCTGCCGTCAGGCCAACATCATGGGCCACATTCCCGCGCCAGCTGCGCAGACCGTTGGAATTGCCATAGACCGAGAGGGTCAATTCGTTCTGTGCGCCGATCAGCGTGCCATTTGGCGTCGTCTGGTTGATGGTGAAGCTGTTGAAATTGCCTTCGATATCCGCATCAAGCAGATTGGTTCCGATCTGAGTGGCATAGATCTCGTTGAAGCTGCGGGCGACGGCAATGTTGGCGCTATTGGTGCCGTCCTGAACCAGAGAGATGCTGTTGTCGCTGCCATTGCTGATGGAAACGGTGCCGGTGTTGTCGCCAGACTGATGCAGCAGGACCATGTTGCGGTTGCTGGTGGTGTCCAGATTGATGGTGCCGGTGTTGGCACCGTACTGGTAGGCACCGATGTTGTTGTCGTCACCATTGATGGCGGCGATGGTCAGGCTGTTGGGGCCGGCAGCGGTCGATTCCTGATAGACGCCAAGCTGGTTGGTGTCACCGGTGATGGACAGGGCGGAAAGACTGTTGGTGCCCTTCTGGGACACGCCGAACAGGTTGTCGTCACCCGTGATGGCAAGGGTGATGTCATTGCCCGTGCCATCCTGCGAGACAACGCCATTGGAGGCCGTCGAAGCGGCTGCATAACCGGAAAGGGCCGACCATACCACGCTGCCGGTCGCCCGGGAGTTGGTGTAACCATTGCGGCTGCCGGAGAGATCGATGGAAATGGTGTTGTCCGATGCACCTGTGTTGGTCTGGCTGACCGAACGGATCGAGTTGTTGTAGCCGGTTTCGTTGATGGTGGCGGTATTGGAACCGGCGTCGGTCACCGTCTGGGTAAGACCGCGGATGTTGTTGGCGGTGCGGCCCTGCTGCAGGATGTCTGCGGTGTTGCTGCCGGTGCCGGTCGAGGCGTCCTGAACGACCCCGAAGGCAGAGCTCCAGGAAGATTTCTGCTCGATTGTCAGCGTGTTTGAATTGCTGTCGGTATCATTGATCTGTGTGACGAAGGCTCTGTTGTTGTCAGCTTCGTCCTGGATGATCGAGGCAGAGTTCTGGTTTCCGCTCTGATCCACGGTTGCGTTGTTGCTTGCTGCGTAGGCATAGCCTGAAGAGATAGCAGCAGAGGCAACAGCTGCCATGAGTGCCAAACGAGTTTTGGTCATTTGTTGTCTCCCATATGAATAGCTTTGTTAAAAATTGATGCCACCACCCGGGGGCTTCCCCCTCTTTTGCGTCTCCCGCATTTGTAGAAAATGCAACTCAAGATATCAAAAAGTGACAATACAACTCATTTACCTCTCCTTAACTTTGAAAGTCAACATGAAAGAAATCAATTTATTAAAAATGTATTTTCTTTTGAATTTGTTGGTAAAATTTGATGGTTAATAGCGGAACATAAAATAAAAAAGACCGAGGAATAAATACTTCCTCAGTCTTTTTAAATATGTAAAAATTAAATTGCTAATTCGTTCAGCCAAGTGGGCCTTCATTATTCGAATATGGTGGCGGAAGCCGTCTTGTTGTTTGTCTGACGGGTTGCGTTGGCTTTGGTTTCTGACTGATAACGATTCTCGGTACTGTCGTCGAAATCGCCGTTGCATTTTGGGTTTCCGGTGGCAGCATGGTGGGAGAGGTCGCATCCTTTGCATCCCGATATTGTTCCGACTTCAGGGTCTTGACATAAGAGTTGCCATATCCAGGATCCTTGAATTGCCAGATATCAAGCTCTACGCCTTCAGCGATCAGGGCTTCAACAGCCTTTTCGACCGCAGCCTCAAGGGCAATCTGACTTGGCTCGTTGCTGGTAAAGCCACCTTCTGCCTGCAGCAACTCATCCAGCTTGACATAGCGGAATACCGAAGCCTGCAAGCCAACCGAAACGACGGTCTTGCGGGCTGTCACGGTTGTCAGGACTTCGCCTGTCTTGGTGGAAATGGCCCTGAGGGAAACCGTGATCTCGTCCTTGGAATAGTCGCTGTCTCCGGTAATGCCCAGATAGGACGCACCAAGGCCACCTGTCTGGACATTGTGGTTGTAGCCGATGATGCCGCCCTCGATGATGATCGCGGCATGTTTGAGCGGCGGCAGGACACTGGCGTTGATCTTTTCCTCGCCGCGATAAAGCCGGCGCATTTCGGTGATGATCTGTCGTTCCTTGAGCAAGTCGGCCAGCTTGTTGCGTTCCATGACGGTAAACCAGCGACGATTGCCAGCGTCCTGCAAAGCCTTGATCAGGATGGCAACGCCACCCTGTGTTACGACGCGCGACAGCTGCTGATAATTTGCCGCTTCGCGATATTGTCCGGTTTCGTCCTTGAAATCATAGACGGCAACGGGAATGCGCTGCTTGGGAGCCGGGATATTTCTTAGCCTCAGATTGTTCTCGCTGACTTCGGCTACGCGCGGGGCTTCTGTCATCAGGGATTTGTTGGTGGCACAGCCCGCAAGGGTGACCATGGCGAGGAGAACAGGAACCGCTAAGCGTTTGCCTAGGCCACGGTTCGATCCTGACCGGATTCGGAGAGTATCATTCATTTTCAAAACCAGAGGCTAGTTTGTAACCAATTGCGGAACTTCGATATTGGTCACTGTTCCATCGGTGAAATCTGTGATCACGAGAGATATGGAATCTGTCGTCTGGTTGAAGGTGATTTCCGTGTCTCCAAAGGTGATGGTGCCGCTTTCCTGCGGGTCGTCACCGAAAATGGCTTCCGTCACCTGGCTGGCGAGAGCGGAGAGCAGACGACTTTGCAGCTGACTGACGAACAGATCGGCTGCGGTATTGTCGGTTGTTCCGCTGTCGGTTCCTCCGCTGGAGCTGGAGGTGTTTGCATCGCTCGCTGTTGCCGACCTTTGGGCGCTTGCAATGGAGAGCAGATGCGAGGAGTTGTAAGGGCTGCCGCCAAACGTCGGATTGACCGGCGTGTAGACCAGTTCTGATGCGTGGGCTGTGCTCGCAGCAAGGAGCATGCCGACTGCAGTAATCGCTTTTCTCAATTCAATGTCTCCTGAGCCTGAGCCTGGCGAACTCTCATGGTCTTTCACAAGCCTGTCGAGGTGCCCGGCATTCTGAGAACAACCAGAAGTGATATATATAGAAATCACAATCATATGGTTTTTAGTTGATTGGATTGCATTAGTCAACAATACAACCCTAAATATATTTTCTGGTTGTGATCCTGCTCGGATGTGCAACCGGAGTGGCGAGGCCAATCTTTCTTCGCTTTTGGTAATTAATTGAAATTATTGGAGGAATGATCTCATTTTATTGCTGGAGAACCTGCGCTCTCCGCTCTGGGGCTTGACGCACATGGCCTGAAGGCTGGCGGCCGCTTACACATTTTGAAGATGGAGAGAGACGGCACAAGATCGACAAATCGGGGCGATTGAGGGAAGGTGACACGGTTGCATTCCGTGCTGACGCTGGTTTGGACTTCGGTTTACTGATTGAAATATCTCGAAATATTCATGCGACCCGCGGTGGAATGAGACCGGGAGTAAGGGGCCGGAAGACTAAAGTTGATTTTGGTGTGTTGCTGTAATGCAACAATTTAAAATTGAATTCAATTTTGCAGGCTTCCGGTGGAAATTAACGCTTTCCGATGCCATTGCGACGTTCGTGCAGCCACCTCTGCGTTCCAGTCTCTGCTCTGTTGTTGCTACTGACTCCCGGAATTGTCTTGAAATTCGTCTCGACTGCTTTTAACAAGCGACTGAAACCGGGGATCTGGTCTGTTATGACATTGTTCGTGATGGCCCGGTCCCTGCGGTTTGTTAAAAATATGAAAGGTTGCGGAATTTTTGCCTATCTCATGGTGACGAGGCTGAAAAATAGTAGTTAGTATAGCCGCTAAGCCGCCAGCTGTTCTCGCTGGTCTGGCACATTTCCGAACAGCCCGAACAGTCACATGATCGCTGTTCAACCTTTTACATGGTGCGCGTAAGGCGTCTTGATGCAATGGCCATGTTCCTGACATGGTCTTTTCCGCTCCCCGGAGGGTGTGGTTCGAATTAACTTGAAGGAGTAAGCAATGACGCAGTCCGATGAGGTCTCTCACGCCAGCGCCAGTGCCGCCAGCAAATCGGCTTTCCCGATTCCGGCAAACGTGTTCGCAGAAACAGTCACGCATGTGCATCATTATACGGATCGTCTGTTCAAGTTCAGAATCACGCGTCCGGCCAGTTTCCGGTTTCGTTCCGGCGAATTTGTCATGATTGGTCTGCCGAATGCGGAGCGCCCCGTGTTCCGCGCCTATTCGGTCGCCAGCCCGTCCTGGGATGAGGAAGTCGAGTTCTATTCGATCAAGGTGCCGGATGGACCGCTGACGGAGCATTTGCAGAAGATAAAGGTGGGTGACACGGTGCTGATGCGCAAGAAACCGACGGGGACGTTGGTCAATGATGCGCTGATTCCGGGCAAGCGGGTCTATATGTTCTCGACCGGCACCGGGCTTGCTCCCTTTGCCTCGCTGATCCGCGATCCCGAGACCTATGAGAAATTCGATCAGGTCATCCTGACCCATACCTGCCGTGAGATCAACGAACTGAAATATGGCGAAGAGCTGGTAGAGCTGTGCAACAATGATCCGTTGGTGGGCGAATTCGCCAAGGGCCGTCTCATTCATTACACATCGGTCACCCGTGAGGATTTTCCTCGCATGGGGCGTATCACCGATCTGATGGAATCGGGCAAGCTTTTCACGGATCTCGGTGTTCCGCCGATTGATCCGGAAGTCGACCGTGCAATGATCTGTGGCTCCATGGCGATGTTGAACGATACCAAGGATCTGCTTGAAAAGTTCGGTCTGGTGGAAGGCTCCAATGCCCGTCCGGCGAGCTATGTGGTTGAACGCGCCTTCGTTGACTGATGGCCAGTGGGTGTCGAGATTGAAGAAAAGGCCGGTTTCCCTTGGGAGACCGGCTTTTTTTTGATTAGAGGATGATAATCTGGCAGGGTGCGCCCGCCTCGCTTGCCGGTGCGTCCGGTGGGCGGACGATCAGACAATCGGCCTCGGCGAAGCTTGCCAGTTTGGAGCTGTCCTGATCGGAAAACAGCGAAGCAACCGTGCGGCCTTCGGCATCCTTGCCGAGGCGTGCGCGCATATAGCTCTGCCTATAGTCGTTCGCTGGCAGCGGATTGGCGCAAATGGCCGGATCAATCCGGTAGGGACCTTCCTTGCCAAGCATCTTGCGGATCATTGGCTGGAGAAACAGGATGGCGCAGCTCATCGAGGAGACAGGGTTGCCCGGCAGTCCCAGAACGCGGGTGGTGCCAAGACTGCCTGCAAGCAAAGGCTTGCCCGGGCGCATGGCGATGCGCCAGAAGGTGAGGGCCATGCCCGCCGCCTTCAGGGCATCCTGCACCAGATCATGATCGCCCACCGAAACGCCGCCAATTGTCACCAGACAGTCAACCCTTGCGGCGACAGCCTTTTCGATGGTCGTCGAAATTTCAGTCATGTCGTCGCGAGCGATGCCAAGATCCAGAACATCGGCACCGATGGTTTGGGCGAAGGAGGCGATGGCGAAATTGTTGGATGCGATGATCTGGCCGTCAGAAGGCTTCTCTCCAGGCATAACGAGCTCGTCGCCAGTGGAGAGGATCGCGATCACCGGCCGCCTGTAGACCGGCACGACGGCATGGTTCATGGAGGCTGCGAGCGCGAGATGACGGTAGGTCAGTTCGGTGCCGCGCTTGAGAAGAACCTCGCCTTCCCTGAAGTCCTGACCGGCGGGGCGAATGTTGTTGCCCTTCGGAACGTCCTGCAGAATGGAGACGAAGGCGCCGTCGCGTTCGGTCTTTTCCTGCATGACAACCGCATCGGCGCCTTCGGGTATCGGGGCGCCGGTGAAGATCCTGACGGCTTCCCAGTTGTGCAAGGCATCCGGGAAGACATGGCCGGCGGGCGCTTCTCCCACGATCTGCAATTTGGTTGGCAGTTCGCGGATATTGTCGGCGCGGATTGCGTAGCCGTCCATGGCGGAGGCGTCGAAGGGGGGCTGTGTCCGTTGTGCCTTGAGGTCTACGGCAAGGACGCGGCCGGTGGCATTGTGCAGGGAAACATTTTCTGTTTCGGTCGTTGAGACGTCGGCGAGCAGCTGCGCCAGTGCGTCTTCCACTTTCAGAAGAGACATCAATTGGGTTCCTGTGTATCAGACTTGTCGGCCTGCCAATGGCCCGATTTGCCGCCCATCTTTTCCAGGAGGCGGATGTCGCCGATGGTCATGCCCTTGTCGACGGCCTTGGCCATGTCATAGACCGTGAGGCTCGCAACCGAGGCCGCCGTGAGCGCTTCCATCTCGACACCGGTCTGGCCCGTCAGCTTGGCTGTCGCGGTGATCACGAGGCCGGGCAGGGCGTGGTCGGCATCGATGTCGATCGATACCTTGGAAAGAGCCAGCGGATGGCAGAGGGGAATCAGCTCGTGAGTCCGCTTGGCGGCCATGATCCCGGCGATGCGGGCCGTCGCCAGAACATCGCCCTTCTTGGCATTGCCGCCAAGGATCAGAGCCAGCGTTTCAGGCTTCATGATCACCTTGGCGGTCGCGATGGCGATGCGTACGGTCGGGGCCTTGTCCGAGACGTCCACCATGTTGGCGGCACCGGTTTCATCCAGATGGGTCAGTTTGGTGTCGCTCATGTCTTTCTCCCGGAAATGCAGAAACGGACAGCAGGACTCTGGCGCCTAGCGCGCCAGAAGGTCCCGGGTTGCAGCGGTCACGTCGTCCTGACGCATGAGGCTCTCGCCGATCAGGAATGCGTGGATGTTGGCTTCCGCTGCCAGAAGGGCCAGATCCAGTGGCGTGAACAGGCCGCTTTCGCCAACCAGCAGCTTGTCGTCGGGCACCAGAGGGGCCAGATCAATCGAGGTCTGCAGAGTTGTCTCAAAGGTCTTCAGGTTGCGGTTGTTGATGCCGACGAGAGGCGAAGTAAGATGGGTGAGCGCCCGTTCCAGCTCTTCCTTGTTGTGCACTTCGATGAGCACATCAAGGCCGAGTTCCAGGGCGGTCTCTTCGAGCGCCTTGGCTTCGTCGTCGGTTATTGCGGCCATGATGATGAGAATGCAGTCTGCCCCCCACGCCCGGGCCTCATAGACCTGATAGGGCTCGAACAGGAAGTCCTTGCGCAAAACGGGCAGTGACACTGCATTACGAGCGGCGATGAGAAAATCCGGATGTCCCTGGAACGATGGGCTGTCGGTCAGTACCGACAGGCAGGCAGCGCCGCCGTCCTCATAGGCCTTGGCCAGCTTGGGCGGATCGAAATCGGCGCGGATGAGCCCCTTGGAAGGGCTTGCCTTCTTGACCTCTGCGATGAGGCCATAGTGGCCATTGTCCACTTTGGCCTTCAACGCATTATAGAAGCCGCGCATCGGAGCCTGATCGGCTATGCGCGCCTTGAGATCTGCAACGGTCGTGTGAAGCTTTGCGGCGGCGATTTCCTCGCGCTTGTAGGCTTCGATCTTTTTGAGAATGTCTGCCATCAGGGGTTCCTACTGCTTCAATCGGCGGCGCGATTGGAGACCTCGACCAGTTTCTTGAGGGTCGCAAGCGCCTTGCCACTGTCGATAAGCTCGGCGGCGAGGGCGATGCCTTCCTTGTAGTCGGACACCTTATCGCCCAACAGAAGGCCAGCAGCGGCGTTCATCAGGACAATGTCCCTGTATGCGCCCTTTTCGCCTTCCAGAACTGCGGTGAGAGCCTTGGCATTGTGCTGGCAGTCGCCACCGCGCACGTCTTCGATGGTTACGCGCTTGATGCCATAGTCTTCAGGGACAAGGGTGAATTCGGTGATCTCGCCATCCTTGAGCTGTGCCACCTGAGTCTCGCCCAGTGTCGAGATCTCGTCAAGGCCACCCGCGCCATACACCGCCCAAATGAACTTGCCATCGAGATTGCGCAGCGTTTCGGCAAACGGTACCAGCCACTTGGGATCATAGACACCAAGCACCTGGCGGGTTGCGCCTGCCGGGTTGGAAAGCGGGCCGATCAGGTTGAAGATGGTGCGGATGCCCAGCTCGACGCGGGTCGGGCCGACAAAGCGCATGGCGGTGTGATGATTGGGGGCGAACATGAAACCGATGCCGGCCTCTTCAATGCAGCGGGTCACACCGGCGCTATCCTGCTGGAGGTTGACGCCGAGGGTCGACAGCACATCGCCAGAGCCGGAAAGGGACGAGACAGCCCGGTTGCCGTGCTTGGCAACCTTGACGCCGCCCGCCGCCATGACAACGGCCGAGCAGGAGGAGATGTTGTATTTCTTGGTGCCGGTGCCACCGGTGCCCACAATGTCGACAACGTCCTCGGGGGCGTCAACGCGCAGCATCTTTTCACGCATTTTCGATACGGCCCCGGTGATTTCGTCGACCGTTTCTCCTCGCAGGCGCAGGCCCATCAAAAGGGCGGCCATTTGTGCCGGAGAGGCTTCGCCGCTCAGGATGATGTCAAAGGCGTTGGCTGCCTCCTGCTGGCTGAGGCACTTGCCATCAGCCACCTTCGCAAGAAGGGGTTTCATTTCTTCCATTGGATTGCTCCCGACTGTATCTTACGGCCCGGTCGGAGATTGGCTGGGTCGACTGAATTGGATTGCTCGTCACTGATGATTGCAGAAGACGTATCCGGGGCATCGCAACGGGCGATTTTTCGGCCTCTTTGTAAAGACGCCCCGGACAAATATTGCGTCCGCTACCTCTAGCGGGCAGCGCTGACGACCTGATTGAGCATGGCTTCGTTCACGGTGTAGCCGAGGTTGCTCAGGATGGCTGCACTCAGCTGGGAGAGCAGATCGGTGCTGGCGTTGTCATTGAGACGGGCCTTGATCGATTCAAGCTCCAGCGCATCCGGGTTGAAGTCGGGATCGGTGACCTTGACCACTTCCAGAACATACTGGGTTTCCCCATCAACAGCGGTTGCCTTGTGGTTGAGCGGACCGGCAAAGGCCTGTTCGACAGCTGAGGCGGGCAGATCCTTGTGCACCTGACGGGTGACGTCGGTTGCCGTGGCGATGGTTGCACCGTGTTCTTCAGCCACGGCATCGAGGGACTTGCCGGCCTTGAGTTCCTTTAGGATGTCTCCAGCGAGCACGGCATTGCGATCAGTCCGCTCGTTTTCCTTCCAGGCCTTGACGACATCATCCTTGACTTCATCAAGGGCGCGGTCTCGGCTGGCGACGATGTTGGTCACGCGGAACCAGGCAAAGCCGGTGTTGCTGATGTCGACCGGGTCGGCTTCATAGTCGACATCCGTGTCAAAGACCGAGGTCAGCAGTTTCTCCTGTTCCGGCAGATCCGTTACCTTGCTGCCATCTTCCAGATCGCCAGCCTTGGAAATCGGCGTCACCGTGCGCAGTGGCAGGTTGAGCTTCTGGGAGATCTCTTCAAGGGTGGAACCACCGGCGCGCATGTCCTCGACATTGTCATACATGCTCATCACTTCGCCGTTGGCCCGATCGCCAGCGATTTCGGCCTTGAGCTGATCCTTGACGTCCTCGAACGGAGAGGTCTGGGTTGGTACGGTCTTGGCGTTGCGCAGCAGAAGGAAGCCGAACTGGCCTTCGACGACGTCCGAAACCGCGCCTTCATCCAGTGAGAAGATGGCTTCGGCAGCAGCCGGATCGGCGATGTCGGACTTGGCCATCAGCCCGAAGTCGACGTCGGATTCGCTCAGATTGCGTTCAGCCATGATGTCTTCGAAACTGGCGCCTGCCTTGATCTTGTTCAGAGCTGCCTGAGCATCTTCCTTTGACCCGAACAGGATCTGCTGCATCTGGCGTTTTTCAGGCTGCACAAAACGGTTGGAGACGTTTTCATAGTAGGTTTTGGCGTCTTGGTCGGTAACTGCGGACGGATCCATGATATCGCCCGGTTCCAACTTCAGAACGACAAAGGAGCGGTATTCCGGTGCGCGGAAGGCTACCTTGTTGTCTTCATAATAGGCCTTCAATGCTTCGTCGGTCGGATCCTCGATGGTGTCGACATCTGCTTCCTTGAGGGCAATGTACCGGACGTCGCGCTTCTCGAAGCTGAAATCGCTGAAGACTTTCAGAGCCGTGTTGGAAATGGCCGAATTGCCGGTCAGACCCTGTGCCAGCTGGCGGCGGATCTCGAGTTCTTCACGGTTCGTAACGTAGCGGTCTTCGGTGGTGCCGGCGTTGCGCAGCACCAGAGCCATCTGGTTGCGGTTGAACTTGCCTGCGGTCTGGAAGGCCGGTTCCTCGGCAATCCGCTTGGCGAGTTCTGTCGATGACAGCCCCATGTTGAAGGTGCTTGCCAGATCGTTGAGCGTTGCTTCGTTGATCATGCGTCCGAGAACCTGATTGGGCACGCCAAAGGCCTGGGTCTGTGCGGCCGTGAGGCGCTGACCCAGCCGGCTCGACAGGCTGTTCACTTCAAGCAGCAGTTCGCTCTGAAAATCACGGGCGTCGATCTCGGTGTCACCAACGGTGGCAATGGCGCTTTGACCAAATCGCCCGAACACGTCGGCGATGCCCCAGATCGCAAAACTCAAAACCAGAAGAAGCATCAGGATCTTTGCAATGAATCCCGAAGCCATCGAACGCATAAATTCCATCATGGGATGGTGTGTCCTTCTTTCCCACGGACCAGACCTGATCAAGCGCGCCTTTGAAACGTCTTTTGCGTCTGTATCCGCCTTTCCAAAATGTTTGCCGGATCATAGAAAGCTCGATCCATTGCCGCAACCCAATCAGTCCAGAAAAGGAGGCAGAAATGGGGATGGGGACTGATTTGTACGCAAAAAGATTGCCAACTGGCGGGAATGTCCCGGCAAAAGGCCGGAAAATAGGGGGTAACTGATCAACCTTTGCTGCGGTGTCGTGCATTTTTCAAACGGGCAAGGTATGACGGGTAATGCTAAAGTTGAATATCGTCAGGCGCGATCTTGGTGTCGATCATTGACATATTCTACGGAACACATTCTATTGCCGATATCTGAAATATTGGAAGGAGCAGACATATGAGCATCAAACCGCTTGTAGCCGGTAACTGGAAGATGAACGGGCTGAAAGCCTCCGCTGTTGAGCTGGACGCACTGATCGAAGGCTTTGATCTGGCTGCGCAGGTGGAGACGATGATCTGCCCGCCGACCACTCTTGTCGCCGCTTTCGCTGAAAAGGCTGCTGGCAGCGCAGTTGCCATCGGTGCTCAGGATTGCCACTTCAATGTTTCCGGTGCACACACTGGCGATATCTCCGCCCAGATGCTGGCAGACGCTGGCGCTTCCGCCGTTATCGTCGGTCACTCCGAGCGCCGCGCCGACCATGGCGAATCCAACGAAGTCGTCAACGCCAAGGCCAAGGCTGCGTGGGACCAGAATCTGGTTGCCATCATCTGCGTTGGTGAAACCGAAGCCGAACGCAAATCCGGCGAAACCCTCAATGTTGTCGGTTTCCAGCTGGAAGGTTCCATTCCTGAGGGGGCAACCGCTGCCAACACAGTGATCGCCTACGAACCGGTCTGGGCTATCGGTACCGGCCTGACGCCAACCGCTGACGACGTTGCCGAAGTGCACAAATTCATGCGCGACGAGCTGGTCAAGGCATTCGGTGCGGAAGGTGCCAACATGCGTTTGCTCTATGGTGGCTCCGTAAAACCGAGCAACGCCAAGGAACTGATGGGCGTGGCCAACGTTGATGGTGCCCTTGTTGGTGGTGCCAGCCTCAAGGCTGCCGATTTCCTCGGCATCATTGCTGCCTACAAATAGGCTTTTGCCGTAACTGGCGGACATTCCGGCCTCGAAGTTTGCTTGGCAAAGCGCTTCGGGGCTTGTTCTTTGAGACTCTTGTTCCCAAATGGTGACATGAGCCAAGGAAAAAAGTGCCGTTGGTACTGGAATTGCGGGAAGTCTTGTTGTAGAAGACGACGCAGATTATATGAACCTTGTGTATCGGGCCTCTGACCTTTGGGCCCGATTGACTGCTTTAGAGACGGCCCAGACGATGGAATCAGTATTAATTGTCATTCACCTGCTGCTAGTTGGCGCGCTTGTAATCGTAGTGCTGTTGCAGCGCTCGGAAGGCGGCGCACTGGGAATCGGTGGTGGCGGCGGCGGCTTCATGTCCGGCCGCAGCGCAGCCAACCTTCTGACCCGGACCACGGCTATTCTGGCAACTGGTTTCTTCATCACCTCTCTGGGGCTGACCATTCTGGCTGGCATGAAGACCAAGCCGTCTGACGTCCTTGATCAGGTTCCTGTTGTCGAACAGAACCAGACAGCTCCGGCTTCCGGTACGGAAGGCGCACCGAGCGGTGGCGTTCTTGACGAACTCAACAAGATCAAGGAAAGCACCACTGGCAACGCGCCAAGTGGTCCTCAGGTGCCGACCTCACAGTAATTCCGAGGAGGCCCGGCCTCCCTCCGGCAATTGTTCTGCGATTTCAACCGGCCCTTGCCGATTATGCGAGGGCCGGTTTCTTTTATGTGTGGCGTAAACGCGCTGATCATGAAATAGTGGGCGAAGGCCCGAACCTCAGGGATATCCTTGTGTTTCGTTCCATTTAATGGACAGGGGTGTCCCAAAAAAGACAGGAAGTGATGCTTGCCTGATCCTCTCGGGCGAGCGCTGCTTTAGTTGTTGGAACCGAGACGATTTGCTTGGCGAATCGATACAAAGGGAAGTAACTTAAAGTTCCATGGCGCGATATATTTTCATTACTGGCGGTGTGGTGTCCTCGCTCGGCAAAGGGCTTGCGTCTGCGGCTCTTGGGGCGGCTCTACAGGCGCGCGGCTATTCAGTTCGGCTGCGCAAACTCGATCCCTATCTCAATGTCGATCCTGGCACGATGTCTCCCTATCAGCATGGGGAGTGCTTCGTTACCGATGATGGTGCGGAAACGGACCTGGATCTGGGGCATTACGAACGGTTCACCGGTCGTCCTTCCAACAAGAAGGACAACATCACGACCGGACAGATCTATCAGAACATCATCACCAAGGAACGTCGCGGCGACTATCTCGGCGGGACCGTACAGGTCATTCCTCATGTGACCGATGAGATCAAGGCCTTCATTCTGGATGGCAACGAAGACTATGATTTCGTTCTGTGCGAAATCGGCGGTACGGTGGGTGACATCGAGGCAACGCCTTTCTTCGAGGCCATTCGCCAGCTGGGCAACGAACTGCCACGCGGGCAGGCGATCTACATCCACCTGACTCTTCTGCCTTATATCCCGAGTGCAGGCGAGCTCAAGACCAAGCCGACGCAGCACTCGGTCAAGGAACTGCGGTCGATTGGTATTCAGCCAAACATTCTGATGGTGCGCTGTGACCGTCCGGTTCCGGAATCGGAGCGTCGCAAGCTGTCGCTGTTCTGTAACGTGCGGCCGGAAGCTGTCATTCAGGCGCTTGATGTCAAGAACATCTATGAAGTGCCGCTGTCCTATCATGAGCAGGGGCTTGACCGCGAAGTTCTGGCTGCCTTCGGTATCGATGGCGCTCCGAAGCCGAACTTCGAAGTCTGGAAAAACATTCTCGACCGGATCAACAATCCGGAAGGCGAAGTCACCATTGCAGTGGTTGGCAAATACACCTCGCTTCTCGATGCCTACAAGTCCCTGATGGAAGCCCTGACCCATGGCGGCATTGCCAACAAGGTCAAGGTCAAAATCGACTGGATCGAATCCGACATCTTCGAGGAAGGCAGTGATCCGACGGTGCGTCTCGAAGGCGTGCACGGCATTCTGGTGCCCGGCGGCTTTGGTGAACGCGGCTCTGAAGGCAAGATCGCTGCCGCCAAATATGCTCGCGAGAACAAGATCCCGTATTTCGGCATCTGTTTCGGCATGCAGATGGCTGTGATTGAGGCAGCCCGCAATCTGGCTGGTATCAAGGACGCGACCTCTTCGGAATTCACCACCGAGGGCCATCATGTGGTTGGTCTGATGACCGAATGGAGCAAGGGCAACGCCAAGGAAGTGCGGTCTCAGGACGGCGATCTTGGTGGCACGATGCGCCTTGGCTCCTATGAGGCTCACCTCACTCCGGGCTCGAAGATTGCCGAGATCTACGGAGATCGCGTTATTCATGAACGCCATCGTCACAGGTATGAAGTCAACATCGACTACAAGGAACAGCTGGAAGCCTGCGGGCTGACCTTTGCCGGTCTGTCTCCGGATGGCGTGTTGCCTGAAACGGTCGAGATCGACGATCATCCGTGGTTCATTGCGGTTCAGTACCATCCTGAGCTCAAGTCAAGACCCTTTGCTCCCCATCCGCTCTTCAAGTCCTTTATTGCGGCGGCGGTTGAGCAGAGCCGTCTGGTCTGACACAAACAACAAGGCGCGAGCGGTTCGGTTCGCGCCTTGTTTTTTCAATTTCAAGAACACAGACATGCTTCCGGGGAGGACTGGCCATGCTGCGCGGCGTGGATCATATCGTATTGGCAGTTGCGGATCTGGATGCGGCGCGGGCGCTTTATGAGAGTCTGGGCTTTACGGTCACGCCAACGGCGCACCATCCCTTCGGAACAAAGAATGCGCTGGTTCAACTGGACGACAGTTTTCTGGAGTTGTTGGCCGTTGAAGACGAGCGTCTGATGCCGCCGGTGGAGGCTGGTGACTTTTCCTTTCCCCGTTTCAACACGGGGTTTCTGGAAAAGCGTCAGGGGGCGTCGATGCTGGTGCTCAGGTCCAGAGACCGGACCACGGATCTTGAGGCGTTCCAGGCGCTGGGGTTGCGCACCTTTCCGCCGTTCGATTTCGGTCGCAAGGCAGAGATGCCGGACGGCAGACTTGTTGAAGTCGGCTTTGCGCTGGGGTTTGTGCAAAACCCTCTAATGGTGGAAACCGGCTTTTTTGTCTGTCAGCACAAGCACAGCCCCGAACTGTTCTGGAAAGCCAACTATCAGGCGCATCGTAATGGTGCGCGCCATCTGAACTCGGTGCTTTTTGTCGCGCACAATCCCTCCGATCATCATGAATTCCTTGGCGGCTTCAGCGGACAGCGTACCATGCGCTCCACCAGTGCCGGGGTTGTGATGGACGTGGAGGGCGGCAAGCTTGAAGTGTTGACTCCTTCCGCCATGAAGGCTTTCTTCAACCTCGACGTTCCCCATGATATGCCGGAGGAGGGTGGTATCCTTGCCTTGCGTATCGCGGCGGATCTTGATCGCACCCGTAGCATTCTTGATGACGCTGGAATCGCCTATACCGTTCACAACGGCGAGGTGATCCTGCAGGCAGAAGCCGTAGCCGGTGTTGGCCTGATCTTTTGTCAGGCGTCCGAATAACTGTTCTTCATAATGAGTGAGAAATGACGATGACCATACCAAATCGTGTCGTATCAGCAGGCTCCGTTCAATTTGGCAATCATCTGCCATTGTCCATCATGGCTGGCCCCTGCCAGATGGAAAGCCGGGATCATGCTCTGGAAATGGCAGCCGCACTCAAGGAGATTTCCGACAATCTCAACATCGGCATTGTCTACAAGTCATCCTTCGACAAGGCAAACCGCACCAGCCTCAAATCGGCGCGCGGTATCGGTCTTGACAAGGCGCTGCCGATCTTTGCAGAGATCAAGGAGAAATATGGTCTGCCGATCGTGACCGACATTCACGAGCCGGAGCAGTGTGCGGGCGTGGCGGAAGTTGCCGATATCCTGCAGATTCCGGCCTTCCTGTGTCGTCAGACCGATCTGTTGATTGCCGCAGCCAGAACTGGCGCTGTCATCAATGTCAAGAAAGGGCAGTTTTTGGCGCCATGGGACATGAAGAATGTCGCAGCCAAGATCGTGGAGAGTGGCAATCCCAATGTGATGCTGACCGAGCGTGGTGCTTCCTTTGGCTATAACACGCTGGTGTCGGACATGCGCGGCCTGCCAATCATGGCCCAGACCGGTGCCCCGGTCATTTTTGATGCAACCCATTCGGTGCAGCAGCCGGGTGGACAGGGCGAAACCTCGGGCGGTCAACGCGAATTCGTGCCGGTTCTGGCCAGAGCTGCCGTGGCCGTGGGCGTTGCCGGTGTCTTCATCGAGACCCACGAAGACCCGGACAAGGCACCCAGTGACGGCCCGAACATGGTGCCGATCAAGGAACTGGAGGCGCTTCTGGCGCAGCTCCAGAAGTTCGACGCCATTGCCAAGGCCTGAATTGGTTTGGCAACGGGCTGAAGTCCTGCGTGGCTTGGTCCAAGATATCTGAGTTCTGAAAGGGCCGGGGCGGATGCTTCGGCTCTTTGCGTCCGGAAGAAGCTCGCTGCTGTTTGGCGGGAGCGCTTGACGGTCTGACGAAACGGTATGTATTTGATCTGTGTCAAATTGCCGCAAGTGTGGTTTCGGCTCTGGACTTGTAAGTAAAAATTCTTATATACCCCCTCGTGAACAAAAGGCAGCCGTTCGACAGATGACGGAGCGCCGAGGAATGGAACGGAGGGAAGTCATGGCTGACGTAAAGTCTTCAGATACGAAATTGAGCAACATCCTGTTGTTGGGCATCATCCTGCTGCTGGTTGTCTGGGGATTTGCGATTGCCACATGGGGCTATGCGGCGATCATTTCGGTTGCCCTGTTCCTGACATTTTCTTCTCTTGTCAGTCTTGTATTCGTCACCAGAGGGTGACAGCCGTCCAGAACGGTGGTGAGGAAAAGGCGCCGGGCTTTTGCTCAGGCGCCTTTTTCATTGTCTGTCCTGATCGATGGATCAGGATGCCCGGCGGTGGGTCAGAGTGCTGTTTTCATCATCCCAGCGCCAGTGGTCGGCGGTGGTCAGTTCCGTTCCGCCCCACCAGCGATGCAGGCCGTTCTCGGCGATGAAATCCGCCTTGCTACCCAGAAGCCGCTTGCCGAAGTCGGTTATGTGTAGCTGTGAGGTGATGAATTCCTTGCGCTGATCGCCATCCTCAAAAATGCGCGGCTTGAAATCCTGTGGAAGGCCTGTCAGGGCCGGGCGTGGACAGAATTGCAGGCTGGAGAGGATACGGAAGAAGCTCCAGTCTCCGAGAAATGCCGCTTCTTCCATGTTGAGCACCTGGGCAAACAGCATGCCGGGGCGGTTCACTCCGCGATTGAGACGGTAAAGGATCTGGCGCTCGGTGCGGGAGAGGCCGTCCGGGCCGGGCAGCTCCTGCAACAGGCGCAACAGGGCCTGCCCCATGAAGGGAAAGCCCGGAATGGGATCTTTGCGGATATCATTGATGGCTTCGGGGCTGCCGGAGACATAGGCCTGCCAGGTGCGTGAGGCGAAGGCAAACATGCGATCCAGCACCGGCAGCGACAACTCGGCGATCCGCGCCAGCTTGTCGACCGGTTGCATCCCCAGATAGGCCGGGGATTGGACAATCGTTACATTGTTGATTCGATTGAAGCGGCTGAGCATGTCGAGCACCTGCAGGATCTGCAGTTGATCATAAAGGTCATGCTCGAACCAGAGCGCGATGCGGTCGAACTGTTGATGATTGCGCATCAGTTCCAGACGCGCCGTCATGTCCTTCTGAACCTGCGCGCTGGTCATGACGTGGCCGTCGGCCAGCGTTCCTGCGCGGATCTTGGCGAACAGCATGTCGTCCGCGTCAGGCACCGGGCCTTCGTGCAATACATCGCGCCAGGGCAGAACCACATCGCCGATCCCCGCCTGTTTGAGAAGGTCCGCGGCCTGATCGCCGTTGGTAATAATCAAGTCAGTCACGGAATACCCCTTCGATGTTTGCGAGAGCCAGCCTGGCAGCTCTTCTTTCAGAGAGTCACTATGGCGCGGAATTGTGGTATTGTTTTCATTGAGAGCGGGTTTGGGAAGCATCTAAAGGCGCTTGTCCATAAAAAACGCATAATCGACCGTTAGCTCTCGGCAGGCGATGGAACGATACAATCGGAGCGGATGAAGTCTGCACATTTCTTATGACGGTGTCGATTTCATCGTTACACTTTCGCTAAAATGCACAGGGACGATTCGCAGGCAAAAAAATTGCGCACTATCGCTTAAGACTAAAGCCTAATTTTACACAGATCAAAGCGGCCCGGCGCAAATGGCTGTAATCGGACTGACAAAATGCTCCCCTAGGGTTCATTTGTGCATAAAAACGGTTTCTTGCTCTATGATTCTGTCAAAAATTTCGATAGATAAACGGGCATCAGACTTTAACCAAATTCATCCAAATTGAGGTACGATCATGACCGCAATTATTGACATCGTGGGTCGCGAGATCCTTGACAGCCGCGGCAACCCAACCGTCGAAGTGGACGTTATTCTTGAAGACGGCTCCATGGGTCGCGCAGCCGTTCCGTCGGGCGCGTCTACCGGCGTTCACGAAGCGCACGAACTGCGCGATGGCGAAGAACGTTATGGCGGCAAGGGTGTCCTGAAAGCTGTTGAAGCCGTCAATGATGAAATCTTTGACGCTCTGGTAGGTCTGGACGCAGAAAACCAGATCCAGCTCGACCAGGTCATGATTGAGCTCGACGGCACCGAAAACAAGGGCCGCATCGGCGCAAACGCCATTCTCGGCACCTCCATGGCTATTGCCAAGGCTGCTGCTGCTGCTGCCGGTCTGCCGCTTTACCGCTACGTTGGCGGCATGAACGCTTGCACCCTGCCAGTTCCGATGATGAACATCATCAACGGTGGTGAGCACGCTGACAACCCGATCGACGTTCAGGAATTCATGATCATGCCAGTTGGTGCAGACAGCATCAAGGAAGCAGTTCGCATGGGTGCCGAAGTCTTCCACGCTCTGAAGAAGAACCTCTCCAAGGCTGGCCACAACACTGCTGTTGGTGACGAAGGCGGTTTCGCACCGAACCTGGAATCCACCAAAGCTGCGCTGGACTTCATCATGCAGTCCATCAAAGACGCTGGCTTCAAGCCGGGTGAAGATATCTACCTCGCTCTGGACTGCGCTTCCTCCGAGTTCTACAAGGACGGCAAGTACAACCTGAAGGGCGAAGGCAAGGTTCTTGATGCAGCTGGCATGGCTGACTATCTTGCTGACCTGGTTGCAAACTACCCGATCATCTCCATCGAAGACGGCATGTCCGAAGACGATTGGGACGGCTGGAAAATGCTCACCGAGAAAATCGGCGACAAATGCCAGCTGGTTGGCGACGACCTGTTCGTAACCAACACCGCTCGCCTCAAAGACGGCATTAAAATGGGCGTTGGCAACTCCATCCTCGTTAAAGTGAACCAGATCGGTTCCCTGACCGAGACCCTGGAAGCTGTTGAAATGGCTCACAAGGCATCCTATACCGCTGTGATGTCCCACCGCTCTGGTGAAACCGAGGACGCAACCATTGCCGACCTCGCTGTTGCTACCAACTGCGGCCAGATCAAAACCGGCTCCCTGTCCCGTTCTGACCGTCTGGCAAAATACAACCAGCTGATCCGCATCGAAGAAGAGCTTGGCCCGATGGCTAAGTTTGCTGGCCGTTCTATCCTGAAAGGCTAAGATCGCCAGAGGGTGGATCCTGACGGTTCATCTCAAGAATTTATGAGACCGGCGCACCTTAGCGGTGCGCCGGTTTTTGTTTGTTTTGCAATAAGTTGGTTGATGTGAATTGGTATTTACCCTAGGTTGTGTTTTTGTGCTCGGAAGGGTTTAATTTGCATCGGCGAAAGAGCCGTATGGTCTGTTCGCATTAATTGTTTTTGTTTGATTGAACTTTATTATTTAGGGGTGGGACTGACCATGAGTGGTTTCAAATGCGAGTTTCAATTGGTTGAGGCTCTGGGGCATATCGTACTCTGGATTTTTCTGAGCATCATTACATTGGGGTTTGCGGCTTTTCTCGCGCCCTACTATCTGACCAAGGCGCCGTTGAACCAGACCTATCTGGTTGATCGGCAGGGTGTCAAACTTGCTCGTGTTCATGTCGATTTCAACATTGGACAGGTTATTGGTCATGCGGTGATTTGGCTATTGCTTACAATTGTCACTCTGGGTCTCGCCTATTTCTTCTACTGGTTTTCGGTTGTTCGGCAGTTGATTAATGCTTCGGTCTTTCTGCCTGTCGGCCGGCAGGATGCGCCCGCCGAATAACGGCTCTGGCAAGAGGTGCCGGGGAGGGTTCTTTTCCCCGGCTTGCCATGCGGCCTCGTTATTCAAGATGTAAGCTCAATCATGAATTGGCTGACAGACTGGCGAATGTCCTCAAGATGGCTGAAGAGGGCAACGTGCCCGGCATTTTCAAGCGCGATCAGCCTTGCTCTGGCGATGCTGTGAGCTGCCGTTTCTGCATGGTCGAAGGGAACAATGGTATCCCTGTTGCCGTGTATGACCAGCGTGGGGCATTGAATGGCGGGAAAGGGAATGGATCTGTCCCGGGCAAACAGCCTTGTATCATTGATGGTTCCGGGGAGCCGTTCAGCCATCTCCTGAAACAGACTCGATTGCAGGGTCTGCATCAGGTGCCACGCCTCCCTGTTGCTGATGGTTGCCCGTAACAGTTCGGGGTCCGGAATTGATCGGCGCGCCATCCGCTCCGGTTCATCCATCGCCTTTTTTCTCATCCAGTTCACGAAGAGGGGTGATCGGGCCACGAGCCTGAAGAGAGCAAGGCGAGCAAGGATTGAGCGGTTTGCTGGCAATGTTTTCGTGCAACAGGAAATGAGGATGAGGGCCTGACACCGCTTCGGATGTCGAGCGGCAAATTCGATGGCCGATGGGCCTCCAGCTGAAATTGCCACTACGGTCGCTTTCTTTACGTCCAGCTGATCAAGCAGGCAGGCAAGGAGATCCGCCTGCTCAGATGGCGTTGTTCTGCCGCGCAAGGGAGTGGCAAGATAGCCTGGTCGGGAGACGGCGATGGTCGTGAACGGGTGGTCGGGTGGAATGGCTGCTCTGGCGAGGAGGGCGCTTTGGTCAAGACCGCCCATGCCGCCATGAATGGCAAGAAGGAGCGGCCTCTCGGGCCCCCTCTCAATGGCATATTCGATGGGGCCGCGTTCTGTCTGCATAATCTGGCGATGGTTGAAGATGGATGGTTCACTGATGGACATGAGATTTGCTTTCAAGCGATAGGCAAGCGGGCGCACATACCATGTATCCCGATCCGGTAAAGGCCGGACATGGTGGAGCAGATCGCTGCTGAATGGAGCGGTAACAGGTCAGTTCTGAGGAGTGGTTTGGGTACGCTTTTGCTTCATCAGCGACAGAAGCGCCCGGGCAGTGGCCGTTGGTGGCATCTCTTTGCGCCGATAGGCTGTTCCGTCAGCTGTGCGCGTGACAAAATCGCCATCCACCAGCGCTCTGCGCAGCAAGGCGTGATCCTCAAAGCTGTTGCGTGCCTTGAGCAGGGCGTTGACCTCTGCCTCGGCGAGGGCTGAATTGGCAGGAAACAGCGACCACAGCCACCACAGGCACAGGTCTCTCTGGGCAGGGCGGCTGGGCCATCGCACCAGCGTGGCCTCTTCGTCAATATGGCGCAGGGTGTGCTCAATCAGGACGTGATCGATGGGCTCGCTGGTCTGTGTGGTGGTCAGGCGCTTTTCTGCGTCGTGATTGGCCTTGAAATGCTGATAGTTGCGGAAGCCGGCAGCGCGCGCCAGAATATTCAGCCATTCCACATGACTTGGCGGCATGTTCCCCAGACTTGCGGACTTTTTCAAAGACTTGGCAAGTTGCGAGATATCTTCAACCTGAAACGGTAGTGTTGATTTGCTCATGACTTATCCTCGACATGTGCCGAATTCAGTAAGTCGTGGTCACTCTTGCGACATGGCACGGGATAAGTGTGGGTCCATGCAGTGTGACAGGTTTAGCTCTTCAGAGAAGCAGTGACGCCTTGGTGAACTGTCGACCGAGGCTGTGTTTAGCGCGAAAGAGGTAAGATGGCAAGGTGCAACGGTCGTTGCAATTTGTCGCGACAGTCTTTTGTGGTTTGAAGACGCGCTGCCTTGATGCCTTGTGTTCGGCAGCAGGAATGGCGCAACAGTTTTATATATCATTTGCAATGAAACAAAGCATTTCATTGCAAATGTAATGTTAAATGCATATGTCAACGCAATTGTCATGATTGCAGAAAATGCAAAACGAGATGCGTGGGGGAGGGACCGTCAGGGCGGTAGCGTGGCTGCCCGGGCGAGCGAACGCAATGGGCGATGGTCTCGCCGAGGGGGCAGAGCGGCTGCAAATGGTAACGGTCTGCTTTGTCCGTCGCTGCAGTGAGGTACGCGGGAAGGAATTTATGGATCTCGCAAGATCATGGCCAGCCGTAAACGGACTGGCTTGGCGGGGAATTTCAGGAGGACTTCAGGATCTGGCTGTGCCTGAAATCCGCGCGACGGTCTGGCGCGCTATGGTCTCCACCAGCATCCATGCCAGACGGCCAAACAGGACATAGAGAGCGAAGGACAGCTTGTCATCGATCTTCAACAGTTCGAACCATTTGGCATAGGCCATGACGTAACTCTGGTGGTCGATCCAGTCGATGGCAATGCGGGAAAAAGCGTGGACTCCGGTGTATATCTGTTCCTGATAGAGGAAGCAGTAGATGTAGAGGATGGTGCCAAGAATGATTCCGATGATCAGGCGCCAGAAGCCAACCAGTGTTACCCCGAACAGTCGCAATAGCAGCATTCTGTGACCCCTGTGTCCTTTGTCTGTCCCCGATGTTTCGTGTTGGGAGCTTAGCCAACGGGTCAGGCTCTGTCAGGCTCTTTGTGCGGTTCTTCAGAAAATTCCGCATTTCGGCTGGTCGCGGAGTCCTGGCGAAAGGGCAGCCGGAACCGGGGAGGGGAAAGTCTCGCGGCTCAGGCCCGCCAGCGCTGCAGGATGGGGGAGACGTCGAGGTCGAATTGCGAGAGAAGGCGGGTGGCACTCTGTTCGATCATTTCTTCCAGACTTGCCGGTTTGAGATAGAAAGCTGGTACCGGTGGCGCGATGATGCCGCCCATGCGGGTAACCTGTTCCATGGCCTGTATGTGGCCCAGATGCAGCGGAGTTTCGCGCACTGCGAGCACCAGCTTGCGGCGTTCCTTGAGCATCACGTCAGCAGCGCGGATCGATAGGCGGTCCGCCTGGCAATAGGCGATGGCAGCGAGACTGCGGATGGAGCAGGGGGCAAACAGCAGACCGTCCAACGGATTGGAGCCTGAGGCGATGGAAGCCGACAGATCGTGGTCATTGTGGCAATGGTCTGCCCCGGCTTCCAGCTCCTGACGTTGATCTTCCGTCAGCTCCAGCCGGGCGGTGGTGTCGCCGCCTGCGGTGATGATCAGATGGGTCTCGATTGCTGCGCCTTGGTCCTTGAGGACGTTGAGCTGCTTCATGGCGTAAAGGCCGAGAAGCGAGCCGGAGGCGCCGGTTACCACAAGGCCGATTTTCTTGTTGGGCTGCATGTGCCTTGGTTTCCTTGTTCTGGCTTACAAATCGAGCCTGGCGACGAGGTCGTCCACCTCTGTGACCGTCTGTTCGTCCATCTTCAACTCGCGCCCCCACTCGCGTTGGGTTTCCGAGCCTATCTTGTCGGTCGCGTCAATGCCCAGCTTGCCGCCGAGGCCTTCGAGGGGCGAAGCGAAATCGAGATAGTCGATCGGCGTGTTGCCGACTTGCAAGAGGTCGCGACTCGGGTCGGTCTTGGTGGCCACTGCCCACATGACATCCTCCCAGCTGCGTGCGTTGATGTGGGCATCGACGATGATGATGAGCTTGGTCATGTTGAACTGGGGTAACATCGACCACATGCCCATCATGACACGGCGGGCCTGACCGGCATAGCGTTTCCTGATGGAAATGACGGCAACGCGGTAGGATGCCGTTTCCGGCGGCAACCAGCAATCGACGACTTCCGGAAATGCCTGTCGCACCAGCGGCATGAAGACATCGTTCAGTGCTTCGGAAATGACGGATGGTTCATCTGGCGCGCGGCCGGTGTAGGTGGACAGGTAGATAGGGTCCTTGCGGTGGGTGATGGCTGTGACTGTCACCTTGGGGAAGGACTCGACGGCGTTGTAATAGCCGGTGTGGTCGCCGTAGGGGCCCTCAGGCAAGGTCTCTGTTGCTGATACGGTGCCTTCGATGACGATCTCGGCGTTGGCAGGTACGAGCAGCGGCTGGGTCTTTGCGCGCACCAACTGAGTCGGCTTGCCACGGAATAGACCCGAGAACTGGGCTTCGCTGAGGGTCTCGGGAATGGGGGTGACTGCGCCCATGATCGTGGCCGGGTCGCTGCCGATGGCGATGGCAATGGGCATGTCTTCGCCCTTGGCTTTCCACTGGCGGAAATGGGCCGCTCCGCCGCGATTCTCCAGCCAGCGCATGATCAGTGTGGTCTTGCTGGCCTGCTGGATGCGGTAGACGCCCCAGTTATACCCCTTGATTTCCTCGCTTTCGGCAGGCCGCGTGAGGACAATGGGCCATGTGATGAGCGGGGCAGGCTCTTCCGGCCAACAGGTCTGGATCGGCAAAGCGTCAAGGTCGATGGCGTCTCCCGTATGGACGACCTCCTGGCAGTCGGCGCGGCTCTGGATCTTGCCTCTGAGGCTGGTTGCGGCCTTGAAAAGGGGGCCGATGGCGGAGAGGATCTCTGAGCGTTCCGGTGGCTGGGGCTGACGCAGATAGGCGAGGAATTCTCCGAAGGGGATCAGCTCATCTTCGGAACAGCCCAGAGACCAGGCGACTCGCTTGACCGTGCCGAAAAGGTTGATGAGCGCGGGCATCGTGCTGGCGGTTCCGTCAGACTTCAGGGGTTTCTCGAGAAGCAGGGCCGGGCCTTTCTTCATCATGACGCGGCGCTGCAGTTCGGTCGCCTGAAGCTTCATGCTGACCGGCTCGGAGATGCGGATCAACTCGCCTTGATCCTCGCAATACTTGATGAAATCGCGCAGGTCGTTGAAGATCGGCAGGCGACGGCTGTGGATGTGCATCTTTAGGTCCCAAAAGTTGAACGGCTCATGACCGGGAAGGGATGGCGCCTGAATGGGGTGGCGAGAACTGATCATGCTCACTCGTCAAGCTGCCAAGGCAGTTGTTACGTCCGATCTGAGCAAATCCCTTGATCAAGGTCAAATGACTTCGTTCCGAAAAGAAAATTGTTCAGAGCTTCATATGTGTGTTTTTCTGAAACAACAGGATAGCGCTTCTACCGTTTTTGTAAATCAAAGGTTAACTATCTGAATTAATTGGCTTTTTATATACCAAAAAAATCTGCAATTTTTCTGTTTATGGTGTGCATGGAAAGCGTTTGTTAACGCTAAGCGGTCTAAATAGGTATCGTGTCAGGCAGAGAGGGTTTTGCGTACTGCCTGATAACCGAGTGAGTAGGGTGTACGGTATGGCAACTCGCCAACGAAAAAATTCTGTATTGCGTCAGTTGGTGCTGCCCTTCTTTTTCCTGTTAGTCATAGCCTATTTCGTGTATCATACGCTGCATGGCAGTTTTGGTGTGTATGCGCTTGCCGAAATGAAGGTTCAGGCCGATGTGCTGGAGGCGGATCTTCTGGATCTGCGCTTTCAGCGCGAAGCTGCCGAGCACCGTATCGCCCTGTTTCGTCAGGGAACTCTCGATCCGGACATGATGGATGAGCGTGCTCGCGCCTATCTCGACGTTGCCGATCCAAACGAAATCGTCATTTTCAATAATTAACCTGAATTAGGGTGACGGATTTTTTTTAACTGAATTCTAGTTAAGTCTGTTTTTCTTTTTGTTTTCAGTGTTTTGTGTGAATTTTGCCGGTGGATTACTCGTTGCATCTGTAATTGCAGATTAGAACTCCCTAAATTATCTTACACTACATGGAAACGCTTTAGGGAGCAGCACAATGGCAGCATCCGCGTCTGGTACCGCCAAAAAGGCGGCGAAGGGTACATCCCGTACCCAGGTAAATCGCACAATTGTTGAATTTGATAAGGATCAGGAACTTCACGCATATCGTGAAATGCTGCTGATCCGCCGTTTTGAGGAAAAGGCCGGCCAGCTTTATGGCATGGGCATGATCGGCGGCTTCTGTCACCTTTATATTGGTCAGGAAGCTGTGGTCGTCGGCATGCAGATGGCCGCAAAGGAAGGTGACCAGGTTGTCACGTCCTACCGTGACCACGGTCACATGCTGGCCTGCGATATGGACCCCAAGGGCGTCATGGCCGAATTGACGGGCCGCAGAGACGGTTATTCCAAGGGTAAAGGCGGCTCGATGCACATGTTCAGCCGCGAGAAGAACTTCTTCGGCGGCCACGGTATCGTTGGCGCCCAGGTATCCATCGGTACCGGTCTTGCCTTCGCAAACAAATATCGCGGCAACGACAACGTCTCTTTCATCTACATGGGCGACGGTGCATCCAACCAGGGTCAGGTCTACGAGAGCTTCAACATGGCCAAGCTCTGGAATCTGCCTGCGATCTACGTGATCGAAAACAACAAGTATGGCATGGGAACCTCGGTTGAGCGGTCTTCATCCAACACAGATCTTTCCCAGCGTGGTATTTCTTTCGGCATCCCTGGCGAGCAGGTTGATGGCATGGACGTGCGCGCTGTGATGGCTGCTGCCGAACGCGCCATTGAATGGGCTCGCGAAGGCAAGGGGCCTTACATCCTCGAAATGATCACCTACCGCTACCGCGGACATTCCATGTCCGACCCGGCGAAATATCGTTCCAAGGAAGAAGTGCAGAAGATGCGCAATGAGCATGATCCGATCGAGCAGGTGCGTCAGCGTCTGATCGATGGCGGTCTTGCCAGTGAAGATGAGCTGAAGGCCATCGACAAGGACATTCGCGCAATCGTCTCCGATTCTGCAGACTTCGCCCAGACCAATCCCGAGCCGGATGAATCCGAACTCTGGACCGATATTTACATGCCGCTCTAAGGTGAAGGGATAGAATTATGCCAATTAAAGTTCTTATGCCGGCCCTCTCCCCGACCATGGAAGAAGGCAATCTGGCCAAGTGGGTCAAAAAAGAAGGTGACAAGATCGAGATCGGTGATGTGATCGCTGAGATCGAGACTGACAAGGCCACCATGGAAGTTGAATCGGTCGACGAAGGCACGCTCGGCAAGATTGTTGTTGCCGAAGGCGCACAGGGCGTCAAGGTCAACGAACTGATCGCCCTGATCCTTGAGGAAGGCGAAGATGCTTCCGCTCTCGACAGTGTTTCTGCCGATGCCGCTCCGGCTCCGGCTGCCGAGGTACCTGCCGCTCCGGCTTCCGTTCCGGCCGCGCCGAAATCTGCCGCTCCGGTTACAGTTCCTGACGTTGATGACGAGCCGGAAATTCCTGCTGGCACGCCGATGAAGACCCAAACCGTTCGCGAAGCCCTGCGTGATGGCATGGCCGAGGAAATGCGTCGCGATGATGACGTCTTCCTGATGGGTGAAGAAGTGGCCCAGTATCAGGGTGCTTACAAGATCTCCCAAGGTATGCTGGAAGAGTTCGGCGAACGTCGCGTGATCGATACCCCGATCACCGAACACGGCTTCACCGGTCTGGCTGCAGGTGCTGCCATGGCTGGTCTGCGCCCGATCGTCGAGTTCATGACCTTCAACTTCGCCATGCAGGCGATTGACCACATCATCAACTCTTCCGCCAAGACCCTCTACATGTCCGGTGGTCAGATCCACAACCCGATCGTGTTCCGTGGTCCGAACGGTGCTGCTGCCCGCGTGGCTGCCCAGCACTCGCAGGATTACACTGCCTGGTACAGCCAGATTCCTGGTCTGATCGTTGTGCATCCTTACACGGCATCCGACTACAAGGGCCTGATCAAGTCTGCAATCCGCACCAATAACCCGGTTGTCTTCCTTGAGAACGAAATTCTCTATGGTCACAGCTTTGATGTTCCGGATGTAGAAGACTTCACGGTTCCGCTCGGCAAGGCCCGCATTGCCCGCAAGGGTAGCGATGTCACCATCGTTTCCTTCGGCATGGGCATGCAGCATTCTCTCAACGCGGCTGAAGAGCTGGCCAAGGAAGGCATCGAAGCCGAAGTCATCGACCTTCGCACCATCCGTCCGCTCGACACAGAAACCATCATTCGCTCGGTTATCAAGACCGGTCGTTGCGTGGTGGTCGAAGAAGGCTGGCCACAGGCCTCCACTGCTTCGGAAGTTGCCTTCCGCGTGATGGATCAGGCTTTTGACTATCTGGATGCGCCGGTTGCCCGCGTTTGCGGCAAGGACGTTCCGATGCCTTACGCTTCAAACCTCGAAAAGCTGGCTCTGCCAAACGTTGCCGAGGTGATTGCTGCCGTCAAGGCTGTCACCTATACCGCTTAAAGGAGAGAGAATATGCCCGTAACGATTACGATGCCGGCCCTTTCTCCGACCATGGAGAGCGGGACCCTTGCCAAATGGCTGGTCAAGGAAGGCGATGAAATCTCCTCCGGGGATGTGATCGCCGAGATCGAAACCGACAAGGCTACCATGGAAGTGGAAGCTGTTGACGAAGGCATCATCGGCAAGATCCTTGTCGAAGCCGGTACTGCCGACGTCGCCGTGAATGCGCCGATTGCCCTGTTGCTGGAAGAAGGCGAAGATGCCTCTGCTCTGGACGGGATGAGTGCTGCCAGCCCGGCTGCGGCTCCTGCCCCAGAAGCTGCTCCGGCCAAGGAAGCGGCAGCTCCTGCTGCTGCGGCTCCTGAAGCCAGCGTTGCTGCTGGTCCGGCTCCAACGGCTGCCGATGGCAACCGCATTTTCTCTTCGCCGCTGGCTCGTCGCCTCGCCAAGATGAATGATCTGGATCTGGCCAAGGTAACCGGCACCGGTCCGCGTGGACGTATCGTCAAGCGCGATATCGACGCTGCTATCGAAGCTGGTACTGCCAAGGCCGGTGCTCCGGCTGCTGCCGAGGCTCCGAAAGCTGCTGCTGCGCCAGCTGCAGCTCCGGCTCCGGCTGCTGGTCCTTCCGATGCTCAGGTCCTCAAGCTGTTCGAAGAAGGCTCCTACGAGCTCGTTCCGCACGACGGTATGCGCAAGACCATTGCAAAGCGCCTGACCGAAGCCAAGCAGACGATTCCGCACTTCTATGTGTCGGTCGACTGCAAACTGGACGATCTGCTCGCTCTGCGTGGCCAGCTGAATGCTTCGGCTCCGCGCAAGGACGACAAGCCTATGTTCAAGCTGTCGGTCAACGACATGGTGATCAAGGCTCTGGCACTTGCCCTGCGCGATGTGCCTGATGCCAATGTCTCCTGGACGGCTGACAACATGGTCAAGCACAAGCATGTTGACGTGGGTGTTGCCGTTTCCATCGAAGGTGGCCTGATCACCCCGATCATCCGCCGCGCCGAGGAAAAGGCTCTGTCCACCATCTCCAACGAGATGAAGGACATGGGCAAACGCGCCAAGGAACGCAAGCTCAAACCTGAGGAATATCAGGGTGGTACAACCGCCGTGTCCAACATGGGCATGATGGGCGTCAAGAGCTTCTCTGCCGTTGTCAATCCGCCGCATTCGACCATTCTGGCCGTTGGCGCCGGTGAGAAACGTCCGATCATCGAGGGCGACGAAATCAAGGTTGCAACCATGATGACCGTCACCCTGTCGACCGACCACCGCACTGTTGATGGTGCTCTGGGCGCAGAACTGCTCAAGGCATTCAAGGGTTACATCGAAAACCCGATGAGCATGCTGGTCTAATTCCGACTTCCTCTTGTATGTCCGGTCGCGCCTTGTTGCGCGATCGGGCCGTCCCGAGGCGCACTTGCCACCGCGCAGTTCCTGTCATCTGACCGGGATGGTGCTGCTTGTCGGGACATCAAGAGGCGATTGAGAGGTATTTTCAAAATGGCACAGACTGAATTTGACGTAATCGTAGTCGGCTCTGGACCTGGTGGTTATGTGACTGCCATTCGCTCTTCCCAGCTCGGCCTCAAGACGGCAATCGTCGAGAAAAGCGAACTGGGCGGCATCTGCCTCAACTGGGGCTGCATTCCGACAAAGGCGCTGCTTCGCTCCGCCGAAATCTATCACTTCATGAAGAATGCCAAGGACTACGGTCTGTCGGCTGATAACGTCAGCTTCGACCTGCAGAAGGTTGTCGAGCGCTCCCGTGGCGTTTCCAAGCAACTGAACAGCGGCGTTGGATTCCTGATGAAGAAGAACAAGGTCACCGTGATCAAGGGGACCGCCGTGCTGGAAGGCAAGGGCGCCCTTACCGTCAGCGGCGATGATGCTGGCACCTACAAGGCCAAGCACATCATTCTGGCAACCGGTGCCCGTCCGCGCGTTCTGCCCGGCCTTGAGCCGGATGGCCAGCTGATCTGGACCTATTTCAACGCCCTCAAGCCGGACATCATGCCAAAGAGCCTGCTGGTCGTTGGCTCCGGTGCGATAGGTATCGAGTTCGCGAGCTTCTTCAACACCATGGGTGCTGACGTAACCGTCGTTGAAATGATGCCGAAGATTCTGCCGGTGGAAGATGATGAAATCTCCTCCATGGCACGCAAGTCCCTTGAAAAGCAGGGTATCAAGATCCTGACCGAAGCCAAGGTGACCAGCGTCAAGAAGGGCGGCAACAACGTCGAGGCGACCATCGAGAAGAAGGGCGGCAAGACCGAAGTCTTCAAGGCTGATCGCATTATCTCTGCCGTTGGTGTTCAGGGCAATATCGAGAATCTCGGCCTTGAAAAGCTTGGTATCAAAACCGATCGTGGCTGCATTGTCATCGACGAGTTTGGCCGTACCAATGTGGAAGGCATCTATGCGATTGGCGATGTGGCCGGTCCTCCGATGCTGGCGCACAAGGCTGAGCATGAAGGCACGATCTGCGTTGAAAAGATCGCCGGTCTGCATCCGCATCCGATGGACAAGAGCAAGATCCCGGGCTGCACCTATTGCCATCCGCAGGTTTCCTCTGTTGGTCTTACCGAACAGGCCTGCAAGGCAAAGGGGCTGGACGTCCGCGTTGGCCGCTTCCCGTTCATCGCCAACGGCAAGGCCATTGCACTTGGCGAGCCGGAAGGCATGATCAAGACCATCTTTGACAAGAAGACCGGCCAGTTGCTCGGTGCACACATGATTGGCGCCGAAGTGACCGAGCTCATTCAGGGCTTCATTGTTGCCATGGGTCTGGAGACGACCGAAGAAGAGCTGATGGAAACCATCTTCCCGCATCCGACCCTGTCGGAAATGATGCCGGAATCGGTCCGAGACGCCTATGGTCGTGTGATCCAGACGTGATTTTCTGACGTATACCGATACACCCTTTTCAGGCTTCGTGGTGAGCGTAGCAGAGGCAGACCAGACGGTCTGCCTCTGCATCGGGAACTTGAATGGCCGTCTTCGCATTCTATCTATGAAAGAGGACGGAATTTTAGATCCGGGTGCAAGTTGCAGAAGAGGGAAGTGAAATGGGAATTATCGGTTGGGTTATCGTCGGCATCATCGCTGGCTTCATAGCTGAAAAAGTGACCAATTCGGACCACGGTCTGTTTACAAATCTGATCGTGGGGCTGATTGGTGCATTTGTCGGCGGATTTATCGCTGACAGATTCGGTATCCGCTTTGTTCATAACGGATTTATGGATACCACGATCGTTGCGACTCTCGGCGCGATCCTCGTGCTGTTTGTCTATCAGAAAGTTCGATCCTGACCGGCTTGACCACCTGTTGCTGGTTGGATATTGCTGATCAACCGAAATAACAGGAATGACGAGGCTCCTGAATGGTCACCATCATTGACACCGTTTCCGCAAAGGCTGATGCCGCTGACAAGGCTCTTGCCAGACCTCGCCATCCTGAAAAGGCCCATCGGCCTGACAATCCCATTCAGAGAAAACCGGACTGGATCCGTGTAAAGGCTCCGGGTTCCAAGGCCTACAAGGAGACCCTCGACATCGTGCGCGGCAACAAGCTTGTAACGGTCTGCGAGGAAGCCGGTTGTCCGAATATGGGTGAATGCTGGTCGCACAAGCATGCCAGCTTCATGATCATGGGTGAAATCTGCACCCGTGCCTGTGCTTTCTGCAATGTCGCAACGGGCATGCCCGGCGCGCTTGACTCGGAAGAGCCGGAAAACACCGGACGTGCCGTCGCCCAGATGGGGCTGAAGCATGTGGTGATCACCTCGGTTGATCGCGATGATCTGGAAGATGGCGGTGCGCGGCATTTTGCCGCCGTGATCCGTGCTATCCGTGCTGCATCGCCTGAGACCACGATCGAGGTTCTGACGCCTGACTTCCTGCGCAAGGAAGGCGCGCTGGAGATCGTCGTCGAGGCCAGGCCGGACGTCTTCAACCACAATCTGGAAACCGTGCCATCGAACTATCTCAAGGTTCGGCCGGGTGCTCGCTATTTCCATTCCATCCGCCTGTTGCAGCGCGTCAAGGAACTGGATCCGTCCATGTTCACCAAGTCCGGCATCATGGTGGGCCTTGGGGAAGAGCGCAACGAAGTGCTTCAGCTGATGGATGACCTGCGGGTTGCCGATGTCGATTTTCTGACCATCGGGCAGTATCTGCAGCCGAGCAAGAAGCATCATCCGGTGATCAAGTTCGTCACGCCGCAGGAATTCAAGGGTTATGAGACGATTGCCTACACCAAGGGCTTTCTGATGGTGTCAGCCAATCCGCTGACCCGTTCGTCCCATCACGCCGGGGAAGATTTCGAGAAACTGAAGGCTGCCCGTCGCGCCAAGCTTGGCCATTGATCAAGGACCGGCCCGCTTCATGCCCAAGTTCGAGACCCGCCATAAAGTGAGACATTCCGCAGATCAGATGTTTAGGCTGGTTGCGGATGTCGAGCGTTATCCAGAGTTTGTTCCGCTGTGCAAGGCTCTGCATGTTCGTGGCCGCAAGGACAGCGCCGGACAGAGCATTCTGGTGGCTGACATGGTGGTCGCCTACAAGATGATCAGCGAGAGCTTCACGTCGAAGGTGACCTTGCTGCCTGATCAGAACCAGATTGTTGCCGAGTATCTTGATGGGCCGTTCAAGCATATGGAAAATCGCTGGACCTTCGAACTGATCGATGGGGAGCCGGACAGCTGCAACGTGGTTTTCTATATCGACTATGAATTCCGCAACCGGATGCTTTCGGGGTTGATGGGCGCGATGTTCGACAAGGCGTTCAAGAAGTTCTCTACGGCCTTTGAGCAGCGCGCTGACGCCATCTATGGCTAGAAGAAGCTGCGGGTGCATCAGGAATAACAAAGGCCGCATGATGCGGCCTTTTTTGTTGGTCGGTCCGAGTACTGGCCTCTGCTTGATGGTGTCGCTACTCGCCAAGCGGTGTGAGGCTTCTGCCGAGAATATGGTCGTCCTTGCCGATCACCTTGCCGTAACTTCCCACGATCAGCGGGTCGGGGCCGTGAACAATGTGGCGGTCCTTGTTGGGGTAGGGCAGGGAAGCCAGAAAATGCTGCATGCAGTTGAGACGGGCCCGTTTCTTGTCGTTGGATTTGACGATGGTCCAGGGCGCATCGGCGGTGTCGGTATAGAAGAACATCGCCTCCTTGGCCTCGGTGTAGGCATCCCATTTGTCCAATGACGCCTTGTCAATCGGGGAGAGCTTCCATTGTTTCAGGGGATCGGTTTCGCGAGCCGAGAAACGGCGGCGCTGCTCCTCCTGGGTGACAGAGAACCAGTATTTGAACAGCCGGATGCCGGATCGGCAGATCATGCGCTCGAATTCCGGTGTCTGGCGCATGAACTCCAGATATTCGCTTGGTGTGCAGAAGCCCATGACGCGCTCGACGCCAGCGCGGTTGTACCATGAGCGGTCGAACAGCACCATTTCTCCGGCACCGGGCAGATGCTCCACATAGCGCTGATAGTACCACTGGGTGCGCTCGCGGTCGGATGGCTTGTTGAGGGCAACAACGCTCGCCGTGCGCGGATTGAGATGCTCCATGAAGCGCTTGATGGTGCCGCCCTTGCCAGCGGCGTCGCGGCCTTCAAACAGCACCACGATCTTTTCGCCTGATTCCTCGACCCATTTCTGGGCCTTGAGAAGCTCGACCTGCAACAGGCTTTTCTGTTTCTCATAAGCGAGGCGCTTCATCCTTGTTTTGTAAGGATAGACGCCCTGTTCGAAGACGCGCTGAATTTCGCTGGGATCGTGGCGCCGCTCGTGAAGCGAGAGAGCTGCCTCTTCCTGTCGCTCTTCGGGGGGCAGGATGGGTTGCTCGCCGTGGGATTCTCTGGACTGTTCCGCAAGCAGTTCCTTAGGCGTTCCGTCGGAAGGGGCAGGGGTGCCGTCTGATGTGCTCTGAACCATGGTTCTTTCCAGCCTTTCCAGATTTTCGTGCGCTTCAAGTGCCTGTTCGGGAGAAGCTGCCGCGACAGTCTTGCGATTTGATTTAGACATCTCTTCCCTCGTTGACCCACCCATTCCCGCGCATGGGTTGCATTCGTTTCAAATTAACTCAAACAGATTAACCGCAGATGGGAAAGGGAACCAGATTCTCTGCATATGGTTAAGAATACCTGTTAGGCAGTCGTCATAGGCAAAAGACCCTGCAAGACGTTGCAGAAAAGCAACGTTTTGTTGAAAAATGATTTGTTAACCATCTTGCTTAACCCATAATGCCTGTGTTCGGCCACATTATTGGAGCAACGTGAGGCTCCCGGATGATCGGGTCTCGAAAAGTTAATGTGGCATGTCATAGAAGTGACATTTTTTGCGTCTTGATAGGCTGCAGCAGTTTTCGAACCAGTGACCCGCAAGCGGGAAACGTTCAAGAATAGCAAGCTCGGGCAAACTCTGAATTTGCCGGAAAGTCAGGAGACGGGCTCTGCCTGGTGCCCATTAAGCAATGGAAGGATCGGGCGGACGTGTGGTGTGTCATGAAGCGTCAAACAAGTTTTGCGGTTAGCCTTTTGCAGACTGCGGCCCTTGTCGGTCTGCTAAGCGCAGCGGGAAGTGTGTCTTCCTATGCCTTTGATCCTCGGACCATCGAGGAAGGGCAGGCTACGCCTGACGAGGCGTTTCGCTTCGGCGCGCAGGCCTACAAGTTTGGCAACAAATCGACCGCCGTGCAGGCTCTGACCTATGCCGCCCACAATGGCCATATGGCGTCGCAGTGGAAACTCGGCAGCATGTATGAAGAAGGCGACGGAGTGGCCAAGGATGCAGGGCAGGCGTTTGACCTGTTCAACGGCATCGTGCGCCAGTATGGCGACGCGCAGCCTGGCTCGATCGAGGCTCGCTACGTTTCCAATGCCATCGTCAAGCTCAGCGTTTTCGTGCGTACCGGCATCAAGGGCAAGCTCGCGCCCAACCCGAAGAAGGCGCGCGATTTCCTGCAGTATGCGGCATCCTATTTCCGCGATCCGGACGCGCAGTATCATCTGGCCATGTCCTACCTAGACAAGTCGGATGGCAAGATCGAGCCCAAGATGGCTGCAAGATGGCTCAACAAGGCAGCCCGCAAGGGACATGTTGCCGCCCAGATGAAGCTGGGAGACTTGCTGCTTGAAGGTGACGTACTGCCCCAGCAGCCGGTCAACGGCCTGAAATGGCTGACCATCGCCCGTATTCTCGATGCCAACAACCCGCAGGTTCTTGACCGGCAGGAAGCGGCCTTTGCCCTTGCTGACGAAAGTACCCGGCAGAAGGCGGTCGAGTTGGCCAATGAATGGGTCAACAGCGGCGGCGATGGCGACAATGAAAGCGACGGCGACTGACATCCTCGCCTGATCGTGAAAAGCGAACAGGTCAAACAACTTCGGCAAGACGTGCCAGGATCAGAATCGAGACCCCGGAATGGGTTCCCGTTCAATCGTCTGGGCTTTATTTTCCTACAATTGATGGCAATTGAGCGTCAGCATGACTGGCACGTGATCGGATGGCTTTTCCCAATCGCGCGTGTCCTTCTGAATGGCGCATGATTTGAGCCAATCGGCCGCTTCCGGTGAGAGCAGGTGGTGGTCGATGCGAATGCCGTTGTTTCTCTGCCAGGCGCCCGCCTGATAATCCCAGAAGGAATAGAGATGTGGTGTGGCGTTGCAGGCGCGGAAGGCTTCGGTGAGGCCAACGGCCTTCAATTCCCTGAACAGCTCCAGCGTTTCGGTTCTGTAGAGCGCATCGCCCCACCATGCATCATGATCATGCACGTCATCGGCACTCGGAATGACGTTATAGTCGCCCGAAAGGACAAAGGCCTCTTCCAGTGCCAGACGTTCCTTCGACCAGTTGATGAGGCGCCGCATCCAGTTGAGCTTGTATGGATATTTGTCGCTGTCGACCGGGTTGCCGTTGGGCAGATAGAGGCTGACGACCCTGAGCGGTCCCTTGTCGGTTGCAAACAGCCCCTCGATGAAGCGGGCCTGTTCATCGCTATCGTCACCGGGCAGGCCCCGATTGACTTCCTCGAACGGCAGCCGCGAGAGCAGCGCTACACCGTTGAAGCTCTTCTGGCCATGGGTTTCGACATTGTAGCCGAGCGCTTCTATCTCAGCACGCGGGAAGGCCTCGTCCACCGACTTGATTTCCTGCAGACAGGCTATGTCGGGCTTCTCTTCCTCCAGCCAGCGCAACAGATTGGGGTGACGGGCTTTGATTCCGTTGATGTTCCAGGTTGCTATGCGCATGGGGCCTCTCGGATATTGGGCAGAATGGACGCTGATGAGGCGTGCCGGCGTTTGGATGGAAGATTGTGCGATCAGATCGAGAAGCTGGTGCCACAGCCACAGGAGGCGCTGGCCATCGGGTTCTTGATCTGGAACGACTGTCCCATCAGATCGCTGACGAAATCAACCTCAGCCCCATCCATATATTGCAATGAGAGGGAGTCGAAAAGAACGATGGCGCCGTCCTTGTTGATGACGAGGTCATCGTTGTCGCTGCTCGTGACGATATCGTAGTTATACTGGAAGCCGGAGCAGCCGCCACCGCTCACGGAAATGCGCAACATGGAGCCGTCAGGCTCCTTTGAGAGGATCTTGGCGATTCGCTTGATGGCGCTATCGGTCACCGTGATCGGGTTTGACATCTGTCTATTCCTGTCTCATTTTCCATCCGCGCTAATACTGAGGCCCTGTTTTGCCCTGTTTCGGGGCCAATTTCGAGCCTGAAGCGCCTTGCAGGTTGTGTTCTGGTCTGAAAAGTCCTGTGATGGGCGTTGTTTCTATGGTGAAGCTTTCATAAAGCTTACTCTTTCTTTTGATAGTTAAGATCGAAAGAGCGTTAGTCAACTGTTTTGGCCAGTCCTATTGGACCCCTATTGTAAATTTCTTGAATTTGGAATGGAAGAATAATGATGCCAACGATCGGATTTGGTGCGCAACCACGGGCATGCTATTCGGTTCTTGCCGAGCAGAGCAGGGGGCGACTGTTCGATGAACCAGCCAGTCCGACCCGCACGCCCTATCAGCGCGACCGTGACCGCATCATCCATTCCTCGGCGTTCCGGCGACTTCAGGCAAAGACACAGGTGTTCCTCTATCATGAAGGGGACATGTTCCGCACGCGCCTGACGCACACGCTGGAGGTTTCCCAGATTGCGCGCTCCATTGCCCGTGCCCTGTCTGTCGACGAGGATCTTGCCGAGGCGCTGGCGCTGTCTCATGATCTTGGGCACACGCCCTTCGGTCATGCCGGAGAGCGGGCGCTGGATCTGGTGATGCAGCCCTATGGCGGGTTTGATCACAATGCCCAGTCGCTAAGGGCCGTCACGGCGCTCGAGCAGTGCTATGCCGAGCATGACGGGCTCAATCTGAGCTGGGAGACGCTGGAAGGACTCGTCAAGCACAACGGCCCTTTGACCGACAGGGATGGCAAGGGAATCGGCCATTATTCCGATGGCTTGCCCTATGCGATCCGTGTCTATGCGGAACAGCAGGACCTGATGCTCTGGTCCTATGCCAGCATCGAGGCTCAGGCGGCGGCCATCGCGGACGACATTGCGTATAATTCCCATGATATCGACGATGGTCTCAGGGCGATGTTGATTTCTCTTGACCAGTTGCGGGACGTTCCGCTGGTTTCGGATCTGCTCGCAGAGGTGGAAGCGATCTATCCGGGGCTGTCCGAGTCGCGCACAGCCCATGAGATCGTCCGTCGTCTCATCACCCGGATGGTCGAGGATGTGATCAACACCTCAATGGCCAATCTTTCCCGCATAGCGCCGCAATCGGCCGACGATGTGCGCAACGCATCGGAGACCATCGTCTGCTTCTCTCCTGAAATGGCCAGCTCGGTCGCCGGAATCAAGCGTTTTTTGTTCGAGAATGTCTATCGGGAAGGCAGTGTCATGCGGATCATGAAGAGTGCCGAACAGGTACTCAGGAATCTGTTTGTCTATCATTTCGAAGCCCCGGACACGATGCCGTTTGCCTGGCAATTCGATCTTGATGGAGCCCCTCAGAAGGTCGTTGCACGCCGCGTTGCCGACTATGTGGCTGGTATGACAGACCGTTTCGCCATTCAGGAACACCAACGTCTGTTTGACGAAACCCCTGATTTGGGTTAGAGCGTATCCCCGAACATATGGATTTCCCAAGGCTGGGCTCCGAATGGGCGTTGCTTTCAACGAGGCAACCGGTGCTGCCGGATGCGCCCCTTTGCCCCGTCTTTGTTACACTGCTAGCAATTTGCGCCAGTCGCGTGTTTACTATGCGGGGGAGCGGACAGACATCTGCTGCCACTGGCCGAAGATCAGACAGGACTGAAGATGAACGTCTTTACTATTTTCACCGACCGGGTCAAGGAAGCAATCGGCAAGTGCGCGCTGACTGCCCGCGATGGCTCGGAACTCGACCTGTCGCGCGTGATTGTTGAGCCACCACGGGACGCCGCTCACGGCGATCTGGCAACCAACGCAGCGATGGTGCTTTCCAAGCAGATCGGCATGAAACCGCGCGATGTCGCCGAGAAAATCGCCGCACAGCTTGTTGAAGACAAGGATATTGACCGGGTGGATGTTGCGGGGCCCGGTTTCATCAACATGGCACTGTCCGATGACTTCTGGCGTGGCCTCGTCGTTTCCATTGTCAAGGCAGGCAAGGACTTTGGCCGTTGCAACCTTGGCGGTGGCGACAAGATCAACGTTGAATATGTTTCAGCCAACCCGACGGGGCCGATGCATGTGGGGCACACCCGTGGTGCAGTCCTCGGGGATTGCGTTGCCAATCTGCTTGATTTTGCCGGCTATGACGTTTGTCGCGAGTATTACATCAACGATGCTGGCGCGCAGGTTGATGTGTTGGCTCGCTCGGCCTTTCTGCGCTATTGCGAGGCGCTTGGCGATGACATCGGAACGATTCCCGATGGGCTTTATCCTGGCGACTATCTGGTTCCGGTTGGTGAGGCGCTGGCAAGGGAACATGGTGACAAGCTCAAGAAGGCCAGCGAGGAAGAATGGTTGCCTCTGGTGCGTGCCTTTGCTGTTGATGCGATGATGGAAATGATCCGTGGTGATCTGGCCGCGCTCAACGTCGAGCATGACGTTTTCTTCTCCGAACGCAGCCTCATTCATGGCGGCAAGGATCGGGTGAAGGAAGCCATCGACTGGCTGGCTGACAAGGGGCAGGTCTATGTCGGCACCCTGCCGCCGCCAAAGGGGCAGCTTCCCGATGACTGGGAAGATCGCGAACAGACCCTGTTCCGTTCAACCGCATTCGGCGATGACATTGACCGCCCGTTGAAAAAGTCCGACGGCAGCAACACCTATTTCGCCAACGACATCGCCTATCATTTCGATAAGTTCAAGCGTGGCTATTCCAAACAGGTCGACATTCTGGGCGCCGATCATGGCGGCTATGTCAAGCGGCTGAAATCTGCCGTCGCGGCCATCACGGAAGGCAAGGGCGGGCTGGAAGTCAAGATCTGCCAGCTGGTCAACCTGATGCGCAATGGCGAGCAGCTCAAGATGTCAAAGCGGGCCGGCAACTTCATCACCCTGCGGGACGTCGTGGAGGAGGTCGGCGTGGATGCGGTCCGCTTCATGATGATGTATCGAAAGTCCGAGGTGACGATTGACTTTGACTTTGCCAAGGTTACCGAGCAGAGCAAAGATAATCCCGTGTTCTACGTACAATATGCCCATGCCCGGACGGCTTCCATTTTCCGTCAGGCAGCAAGTGAGGTGCCTCATCTGGCTGTCAGCACCGAAGATCTAGTGAATGCTGATCTTAGTGGTATTAATGACGAGCTAGAACTTGCCCTGATCAGGAAGTTGTCTGAATATCCTCGAATAGTAGAGGGCGCAGCGGAAACACAAGAGCCCCACAGGGTTGCGTTTTACCTTTATGATCTTGCCGGATATTTTCACGCTGTGTGGAACAAGGGCAAGGAAATGCCGCAATTACGCTTTATTAACGTTAAAGATGAGAAAATGACTCTAGCGCGCTTGGCTCTTGTTCAGGCCGCGGCCACGGTAATCAGTTCTGGTCTCGGTCTGCTGGGTGTATCGGCACCTGAAGAAATGCGATAGGGGAATTCCGGTCGTTTCTCTCGACAAAACTTTGCCAGGCGATACGAGTTAAGTGTATGAATGAAAAGGCAAATCGTCATGTCAGATCCAAATGACAAGAAGCCGCAATCACCCGCAACCAACTGGTCCGATATTGATCGTCAGGCTCGTGAAAAGCAAGGTGCGGGCCAGATTATGGAAGATCCCTTGGCTGAACTTGACCGAATCGTCAGTGGCGATTTCGGGCAGGGCGGCAGCCAGCGCGGCGGCGCTTCTGTTTCTGATGATGATTTGCGGATGCTGGAACAGGAGCTCATAAGAGAGCTTCGTGGTCATCAGGCCAGGGTCGAGGAGCATGCGACAGTGGGGTATCCACAGGATGATGTGGATCCCGCGGAGCATGACGCTTCTGCCGACTACGCGCCCTATGGTGCTGAACTTCCTCAGGAAGAAGTGCCTGAAGCCCCTCGGGTCCGCAGCTATGAACCGGTTTCCGAGCAGCGTGCCGCGCCTCGGGTGCAGGCACCATCCCCTTCGGTCGAGCGTCCTGTTGAGCGCGAGTCCGGTCTTGATGACTGGAGCTCGCTGTTCGACGATATTGCGCCAAAACCTGCTGCGAGGGCTGCCGAACCTGCAAGGCCCGCGCCGCGGGTTGAACCTGCTTTGTCTTTTGAGGATGAGGATGATGGCGAGCCACCGGTTGCTACCAGTGGCAGCTACGGCCAGCTTGGTCGTCGTTCTTCTTCATCGGCGGAAAGCGGCCAGTCCTTCTTCAAGGGGCTGCATGCATCAAGAGAGTCCGAACCTTATCAGGCAGAAGAAGATGCCGCTCCGGCCGCGCCAGAGGTCAATCTCGGCGCAGGCGTTGCTCCAGCAGCGCCCGCTGCCGCACCGCGTACTCCTATCTACGACGCCCGTGCCGATCTTGGGGCAACCGGAGCCGAATACGGTCGGCCACAAGAGCCCGTGGCACCGCGTCAGTCGGCCCGTGATCCAATGAGCGGATTTCGTCCCAGTGAAGAGACGCAACAGCCCGCAACCCGCCGTGAACCGGTAATGCCGACCAATTGGGGTGACTATACGTCAAGGACGCCTCTGGAAACGCCGTCGCAGGATTATCGCGAGCCGAGCGTTTCTGAGCCTTCGTATGAACCGACACGGGCCTATGCCGATCCGCGTCTGCCGCATGCCGGTGAGCGGGCAAGGCCTCAGGCTCCTGTCGAACCGGCCCCCTATGCTGGCGGATATGAAGACAGTCGACCGTCACAGCCGGAACCGTATGACTATAGACGTTCTCAGGCAGAAACCGCGCCTCGCAGTGTGCGTGAAGGCCGCGTTGATCCTTATGCAAGCTTCAACGACCCCGCCTCCAGTCCGGCAACGACAGCCTATGGTGGCCATGCACCGTCCACTGCTGGCCATGCGCCAGATGTCAATGTTGCGGGGAGATCCAACGACTATGCGAACTACGGGTCGGGTCCATCCTACCGCACGACGGCCCAGCAGACCTATGATCAGGACTATGCGCAGGACGCTGGCGGGTATGAAGATCCGCTTGGCACCGAATATGGTGCAGCCGAAACCGAGTATGGCACCTATTCTGATCCGACCATAGCGCAAGCGGCCGCCGAGAGTGCGCCCAACTATGGCGACGAGGAATACACGACGCTGGAAACGGCTGCTGCCATGGCGACACCTCAGCCCAAGCGCAAGTCTCGCAAGGGGCTCTACGCCGCAGCAGCTGCCGGTCTGGTGATCGTAGTTGGTGGTGTTCTGGCTTGGAGCTTCGGGCAGAGCGGCAGCGGCAGCACCGAGACGCCGGTCATTGAGGCCAACACCGATCCTGTAAAGGAAACGCCAGAAGATCCGGGTGGAACCGTGGTTCCGAATCAGGATCAGACTGTTTATGACCGCATCGACGGGACGGAGAGCGACGAAGGCCCGACCACCATGATGCCTGCGACCGAAACACCAATCGATGTGACGGCCAATGGTCAAACACCTCGTGTCATCGCCCTGCCTGGTAGCGAGTCTACGGTCTCACAGTCCAGCAACAGCGAGGAAACGGATAGCGGTGCGGTTGCACCAAAGCGGGTCCGGACCGTTGTTGTCCGTCCAGACGGAACCTTCGTGACGTCTGATCAGCCCGAGGCGACGCAGGAGCAGCCACAGGTTGCCAACGTCGATCAGCAGATGCTCGATGCAACGCCATCGGAGCAGGCCATGTCCCAGACCTACAACACCAACGTGAATGGCAGTCAGGCGACTGGCGTTGACGGGGCCGCAGCTCAGGGTGTTATTGATCCGAACATGCCTTTGCCGAAGTCCAAACCGGCCGAGTTGGAACAGATTCAGTCACAGCAGGCTTCTGTACCGCAGCCAGTGGCACCGGCTCCACAGCCGGTTCAGCCGGTCAGTCAGGCTCCGCTCGTGCTCAACCCGGCGAGTAGCCCGGCTCCGCAGAATACAGCGGTTTCATCCGGCGCTGGCGGCTATACGGTTCAGGTTACCTCTCAGCGTACGCCTGAACAGGCACAAGCGAGCTACCGCAACATTCAGGCTCAGCTCAGCAGTGTTCTGGGCGGCTATGAGCCTGATATCAAGGAAGCCGACCTTGGCGCCCGTGGCACCTACTATCGTGTGCGGGTTGGGTCGTTTGCCGATCAGGCTGGGGCGATCAATTTCTGCAACAGCATCAAGGCCGCCGGTGGCGACTGTCTGGTCGCCAGAAAGTAGGCTCTGCCCTTTCTGTAATATTGCGAGGATCCGGCTTTCGAGCCGGATTTTCTTTTGCCCGCTTGGTTTGCGGTTCAAAGAACGCTACTGTTCTTCATTGTTTGGGGGAATTTGGCTAGAATCAGCGGGTTGTTACCGTTGCATTTGGATTGACAAGACGCATGGCGGATGAAGAGGGGCATCAGGACGAAGTCAGGGAAGACACCGCGCAAGGCAGCTCGGTTGATGGCTCATCTGATGCGGCAGGTCCTACCAATGACGAGGCTTTCGGGCGCAGTGCTGCGTCACAATCGGGTAATTGGGAAGAATTTGGCGAGCTCAATCTGGTGCCCAAGGCTCAGGTAGGCGAGCCGTCGCTGATCGTTGACGTGGAAGGCTTTGAAGGGCCGCTGGATTTCCTGCTGGCGCTGGCCCGCAAGCAGAAGCTTGATCTCACGAAAATTTCCATCCTGGCATTGGCCGAGCAGTATCTGCTTTTTATCGAGAGGGCGCGCAAGCTGCGTCTTGAGTTGGCAGCGGACTATCTGGTCATGGCGGCCTGGCTGGCCTATCTCAAGTCGCGCCTTCTTATTCCTGAAATGCCGGAAGAGGATGAACCGAGCGGCGAGGAACTGGCCGCCATGCTGGCCTTCCGGCTACGCAAGCTGGAAGCCATGCGAGAGGCTGCGGCCAAGCTGATGGGACGCCCCAGTCTGGGGCAGGATTTCTTTTTGCGCGGCCAGCCCGAAGACATGTCGCTGATCCGCAAGCCTCAGTTTTCTGCTTCGCTCTACGATCTGCTGACCGGTTATGCGTCCCTGCGGCAGCGGCAGTCGGTATCTCTGGTCCATGTGCGCAAGCGCAATGTCTGGTCGCTGCCGGAGGCGCGTGATGTGCTGATGCGGCTGGTGGGGGGATTGCATGACTGGACGCCAGTGGAACAGATCTTGCGCAACTACCTCAAGCTCACCGATGTCCGCACGACGGCGCTCGCCAGTTCCTTTGCTGCCTCGCTTGAGCTTGTGCGCGAGGGCCATCTGGAAATCCGCCAGACCGAGGCCTTCGGCACGATCTATCTGCGCAGCAAACAGAGGGAAGCTCCATGATCGAAGAAAGCAAATCGTCATCAGAGCCGAAACGGCGCGCCGAGAGCGAATTTGAAGCGCTTGCAAAGGAAGCCCGATTTCAGCTCAAGCGCATGGTGGAGGCGCTTCTGTTCGCCAGCGCGGAGCCGATCAGCGCCGTGGAAATAGCGTCCCGTCTTCCCGACAATGTCGAAGTGGCCGCATTGCTGGCCCAACTGAAGGATGATTACAAGGGGCGCGGCGTCAATCTGATCGAGGTAAACGGCAAATGGCTGTTCCGGACTGCCAAGGACCTGTCCTTCATGATGCAGGCAGAAGCCTTCGAACCGAGGCGTCTGTCGCGTGCTGCGCTCGAAACCCTCGCCATTATCGCCTATCATCAACCGGTCACCCGGGCAGACATCGAGCAGATTCGCGGCGTTTCGGTTGCGCGCGGTACGCTGGATGTGCTGTTGCAGACCGAATGGATCCGGGTGAGGGGGCGCAGACGCGTGCCCGGTCGGCCTGTGACTTATGGCACCAGCGAGAAGTTCCTCATCCATTTCGATCTGTCATCGATTCAGGACCTGCCCGGACTGGAAGAACTCAAGGGGGCGGGAATGCTGGATTCGGCTCTGCCTCCGGCCTTTTCCATGCCGTCGCCTGATGACAACGAAGATCTTGCCGATGACGAGGATCCGTTGGAGGACAACTATCAACTCGATCTGGTGGTCCTTGAGGATGAGGAGGACGGGGAAGAAGACGAATCCGACGATGCGGATGAAAACGTCCAATAGTAGCTTCGGTTTGCTGCTGGCAGGCATTGCTTGCTTAAAAACCTTCGGGGATCGGCATACTATAATATGAATGTAATAGTTGTGTTTTGGTCCATCAAGGTTATAAGGTCATTTGCGAGATCTGAACGGAGTGTGTGAATGACTATGCAGGAAGGGCGCAATCGTTGGGGCGACCGGGGGACCGCGCGCGTATCCATCGCGACGGGGCTTGCATTCGAGGCCATCGGTTGTTCGTTCGATGGTCAGGACGCTTTGCGCGACATTTCCTTTGCGATCAAACCCGGCGAAGTTGTCTCTCTTCTCGGAGCATCCGGGGCTGGCAAGACGACCCTGTTGCGCATTGCTGCCGGTATTCAGGCACCGACGTCCGGCGTGTTGCGGATTGATGATCAGATCGTTGCCGGTGAGGGGGCTTTCGTGCCGCCTGAACACCGCAATGTAGGTTTGATGTTTCAGGACTATGCGCTCTTTCCCCATCTCTCCATCCTGAAGAATGTCATGTTCGGACTGCGGGATCTGCCGACCCGTGATGCGGAGGTGGAAGCGCACGGAGCGCTCGCTCGTGTCGGTCTCGATGCCTATGTGGATCACTATCCTCACATGCTCTCAGGCGGACAGCAGCAGCGGGTGGCGCTGGCGCGGGCGATTGCCCCCCGCCCCGGAATCCTTTTGATGGACGAGCCGTTTTCCGGCCTGGATAACCGGTTGAGAGACCAGGTACGGGATGAGACTCTTGCCGTCTTGCGCGAAATTGGCGCTACCTGCGTGATCGTTACGCATGATCCGGAAGAGGCCTTGCGGGTCAGTGATCGCATTCTGCTGCTTCGGGATGGGCGCATCGTGCAATATGCGGCACCGGAAGAGTTGTATTTCAATCCGGTCGACCATTGGGTGGCACGTTTCTTCTCCGATCTCAACGAAGTGGATGGTGTGGTACGGGGCAACCATGCCGAAACTGCAATCGGCAGCTTTCAGACGGACCAGTTTGCCGACGGACAGGATGTCCAGGTCTGTATCCGTCAGCAAGGGGTCAAACTGCACAAGGCGATCAACGACGGATATGTCTCTGCCTTGCCCGGACGGATCAAGCGCCGGATGTTCCTTGGCGAAATAGATCTCTATGAAATCACCATCAAGGATTGCGAGGTTCCATTTTTTGTCAGGTCAACTTCTGGACAAAATTTTGTGCAAGGTGAGAATATCGGTGTATCGTTCGGAAAAAGGACGTGCTGATATTTGCCAAACCGTCCTAAAACACTTATTTCTTTGACAAAGTAAGCCCAAAACTGGCAAAAGGCTCTCTTGTGTTCGAGCCACACACAGAGATGCTTTTGTGGCGCAAAGCAGAAAAAAGGGAATTCAGTATGCAGATTGGTGTCTGGCAGGTCGTAATCATCGCCGTTGTCGTTATTCTTCTCTTTGGTCGGGGCAAGATTTCCGATCTCATGGGTGATGTCGCAAAGGGCATCAACAGCTTCAAGAAGGGCCTCAAGGACGAAGACAAGGATGACCAGCCTGCTCTGGAAAACAAGCCGTCCGAAAAGGTCTCTGCAGAGAGCGAACAGAAGGACAAGGTGAGCTAAGGATCTTGGCTCCTCTTTTCTTTTCGTTTTTGTTTTTCATGATTGGTCCGGTGCGTTTCCATGTTTGATATCGGTTGGAGCGAAATCGTCGTGGTGGTCATCATCACGATTTTGGTGGTAGGGCCGAAGGAATTGCCGGGATTGCTCAGGACAATTGGCAAGACTGTTGCCAACCTCCGCCGCATGGCTGGCGATTTTCAGAACCAGTTCAACGATGCCCTGCGTGAAGCCGAGCTCGACGACGTAGCAAATTCCATCAGCGACATGCGCAGCCTCAATCCGCGGACAGCCGTCAAGAATGCCGTTACAAAGCATCTGGGCGAATTGGGAGACGTGAGCGACGAGGTTTCCAAGAGCATGAAAGAAAGCTCTGACGAGATCAATGCGTCGTTGAACAAGGATGTAGCTGCGGATACCCCTGCGGTAACCGGTTCGGCCGCGACTGAACCCGCTGTTGCGCCTGTGCCAGTCGCCGCAGCGGATGCTGCAGGCACGGATGAGAGCGAGTCCGACAGTTCATCCCAGTCGCCTCTCAAGAGCGATGCAAGTCAAAAGGTCGACTGATGAGTGACAGTGAAAGAGACGAGATCGAGAGCAGCAAGGCGCCCTTGATCGAGCATTTGATCGAGCTTCGCAGTCGCTTGCTCAAGACAGTGATCGCCATTGCGATTGCTTTTCTTTTCTGCTTCTATTTTGCCAGCGATATTTTCAATATTCTGGTCATTCCCTATGAGCGCGCCGTCGGTGGAGCGCATCAGGTTGAGATGATCTTCACAGCTCCGCAGGAATATTTCTTCACGCAGCTGAAGATTGCGTTGTTTGGTGCGCTGTTCATCGCTTTCCCGGTCATCGCCAGCCAGATCTACATGTTCATGGCACCTGGCCTCTACAAGCATGAACGGGAAGCCTTCCGGCCGTTCCTGATCGCAACCCCCATCCTGTTTGTCCTTGGTGCCTGCCTCGTCTTCTTCGTGGTGATGCCGCTGGCCATGCAGTTCTTTCTGTCGATGGAGCAGATCGGCGAGGGACCGGTTGAAATCCGGCATCTGCCCAAGGTCAGTGAATATCTGGGTCTGATCATGACCCTGATCTTTGCCTTCGGTCTGGTGTTCCAGCTGCCGGTGGTTCTGACACTGTTGGCGCGGGCGGGGTTGATCGACTCCGACTTCCTGAAGAAAAAGCGCAAATATGCAGTGGTTGTCGCCTTTATCATGGCGGCCATTCTTACCCCTCCGGATCCGATCAGCCAGATGGGGCTGGCGTTGCCGACCCTGCTGCTCTATGAGCTGTCGATCCTTTCCGTGCGATCTGTCGAGAAGAAACGTGCGGCAAGGGATGCCGAAGAGGCCTCCTGACGGTCTCAAATCCATCATCAAGCATGCCCCGAAAGAAAATGATCATCTTTCGGGGCATAGTTTGTGGGTTTTATGGATTCTTTGCAGTGACTAAGTGGCATTGTGCTTGCTTCAGGCTTGGGGCTTGCCTATTTTTCGCCCGTCCAGATTTTTTACCCCTCCCAACAAAGCTAGATTCGGGATTATTGACATGTTTGACATCAAGTGGATTCGCGAGAATGCAGAAGCATTCGACAAGGCTCAGGTTGCACGCGGAGCTGAAGCATCGTCATCCCGGCTTATCGCGCTGGATGAGGAGCGGGTCGTAGAGGTCCAGAAATTGCAGGACGCCCAGCAGCGTCGCAATGCTGCTTCCAAGGAAATCGGCAAGGCCAAAGGCTCGGGTGACGAGGAAAAGGCTGCCGCGCTGATGGCTGAAGTCAGCCAGCTCAAGGGTGCCATTCAGGAAGGCGAAGCCAAAACGCGTGACTTGCAGGATGCGCTGAGTGAAGCGCTTTCCAGCCTGCCGAACATTCCGCTCGACAGCGTGCCGGCCGGCAAGGACGAAAATGACAACGTCGTTCATCACACCTGGGGCGAAATTGCCGACAAGGGGTTTGAACCGAAAGAGCATTTTGAGCTGGGCGAAGCGCTCGGCATGATGGATTTCGAAACTGCTGCCAAGCTGTCCGGGTCGCGCTTTGTTGTCCTCAAGGGCCAGCTGGCCCGCCTTGAACGCGCCATCGGCCAATTCATGATCGACACCCATATCAACGAGCATGGCTACGAGGAAGTTTCCGTGCCGACGCTTGTGCGCTCCGAGGTTATGTATGGCACCGGCCAGCTGCCCAAGTTCGCCGAGGATGCCTTCCATACCGACGATGATCGCTGGCTGATTCCGACTTCCGAGGTTCCTCTGACCAACATGGTGCGCGAGAGCATCATGGATGGCGACAAGCTGCCGATGCGTGTTACGGCGCTGTCTCACTGCTATCGTTCGGAGGCTGGTTCTGCTGGTCGCGACACCCGTGGCATGCTGCGTCAGCATCAGTTCACCAAGGTCGAGATGGTGTCGATCACCGACGAGACCAGCTCCGTTGCCGAACAGGAACGGATGCTTGGCTGCGCGGAAGCCATTCTGCAGAAGCTCGGTGTGCCTTACCGTGTCGTGACTCTTTGCGTTGGCGACATGGGTTTTTCCGCCCGCCGCACTTTCGATATCGAGGCATGGCTGCCGGGTCAGAATACCTATCGCGAGATCTCCTCGGTTTCTACCTGCGGGGATTTTCAGGCTCGCCGCATGAATGCGCGCTATCGTGATGTCTCTGACAAGACTGTCAAATATGTGCACACCCTGAACGGTTCCGGCGTTGCTGTAGGCCGTTGTCTGATTGCTGTCATGGAAAATTACCAGACTGCAGACGGATCCATCGTGATTCCTGACGTGTTGCGGCCATATATGGGCGGTCTGGAAAAGATTTTTGCCTGAGGCCATTGGCTTCGGCAGGTTTTATGGCGCATGAGGCCCGGTCCCTATGATCGGGTCTTGTGTGCACTTTCTTTTCTGCGTGCGATTGTCTGCATGCGGGCTTTGCAACTTTGACTGACGAGGGAATGAAATGCGTATTCTTCTGACCAATGATGACGGAATCAATGCACCCGGCCTTCAGGTGCTGGAGAAAATTGCGCATGCCCTTTCTGATGATGTCTGGGTTGTTGCGCCGGAAACCGAACAGTCCGGCATGGCCCATTCTCTGACGCTGCATGACCCGTTGCGGCTTCGCAAGCTCGGCGAGAAACGCTATGCGGTTCACGGGACGCCGACGGATTGCGTGATCATGGGTGTTGACCACATTCTTGATGGACGCCCGGACCTGGTGCTTTCCGGCGTCAACCGCGGCCAGAATATGGCCGAGGACGTGACCTATTCGGGCACGGTGGCTGGTGCCATGGAGGGGGTTCTGCTTGGGATCCGATCGATCGCGCTCAGCCAGTCATACAGTTGGGAAAGCTGCGAACCGTTTGATTGGAGCGCCGCTGAAGAGCATGGCGCTCGCGTGGTCAAGGATCTTCTGGAACATAGCCTGCCGCGTCAGACCTTGCTCAATGTGAACTTCCCGGCTTGTCCTGCCGATGAAGTGGAAGAGGTGGTTTACACCCGTCAGGGCAAGCGCGATCAGGCGCACCTGAATGTTGTTCCTCGGGTCGATACACGCGGCTTGTCCTATTTCTGGCTCGGTTTTGAAGACCGCCGCTCAAATCCGGACGAGGGAACCGATTTGCACGCAGTGATGCATAAGAAGATTTCGGTTACACCGCTTCATCTCGATATGACGGATAACACAACGCTTGCTGCTCTGAAAAATGGATAGTCTCTGAAAATATCGGTTTTTCAATCGGTTATTTGAATCGATTTCTTCATTTTTCAATTTTTGAAAAGGCCGTGACCCCGGGTGTTGCGGCCTTTTTTGTGTGCGCGTGAATAAATGAAACGCTAACCAAAGAATGCCCCCTTCGTTACGAATTTAGAGGCCGTTTTAAAGGTTTGGAAAGGATACCGCGATTAAATTGGTATCAACATGTGGGGTGTTGTGCGTTTAACCGGTGTTGGTATGGACTATTCAGTATTGCGTAAGCTTCTATCTACGACTTCATTGCTGACCGTGGCGGCTACGCTTGCAGCCTGCAGCGGCGGTGTGGAGCGATTTGGAACGCCCGGATCAGGGTTCACTTCCAATCAGAACGAGATTTTCACCAATTCGGTCAGTTCTCAGCCTCTTCCGGCCGCTGTCAATCAGCCGATGCCGGCAGCGGTTTCTTCAAGTCAGGTTGCGGCAACCCGATCGATGCCCGTATACACGGATCCGTCCTATCAGGCCCAGACACCTGTCTATCGTCAGCCTGTTTATAACGAGCCGACCGGTGGGGCGCAGTCTCCTGTTTCCCTGACAACCGGGTCGATCAACCGTCCGACCAACACCTATTCTGCGCAAACCTATTCGATGCCAAGTGCGCCATCCAGCAGTCAGGGATCGTCCCAGACGGTTTATGTGGATGTGCCTGTTCGCAACAACGCGAGTACTTATACATCACGGCCGTCGGCTGATCAGGCCGTGCTCAACGGGCCTCCTGTTGTTGTTTCCCGGTTTGATTCTCTGCCGCATGATGCTCCTCGCACGAAGATGGATGTTGCTTCGGCCCCGGTCTATGGTTCTTCGTCCTATGGATCCCAGAGAATGCCGGTTTCTGTTCCGGTTGCTGCCCAGTCGCAGGTTCAGGAGACTTCTGAACCGTCCCGGTTCAGTATTGCCCGGCTGTTCTCTCTTCCGAAGAATGCGCCCAAGTCCAAGGGTGTCGATTATACTTCGACTGCTTCCATTACACCGCCGAACCCGATTCCTGGCGGAACCCAGTATTCTGGATCCTACTCCACTCAGTCCGTCACCGCGCAGCCGACTGCCGCTTCGACTGTTGGTGTGGCTCGGACCAGTGGGCAGTGGACCAGCGTTGGCGGCACCATGATAACGGTTGAGCGGGGTGAAGATCTTCAGTCTTTGTCGCGTCGGTATGGTGTGCCGTCCAAGGCGATTGCTGACGTCAATGGTTTGGTCGATCAAGGGTTTGTGGCGCCGGGGCAGAAGGTTCTGATCCCTGTTTTCCAGCAGCCTAACTATCAGAATTATGCGTCGAACCAGCCGTCTGCACCTCAGGTCAACGCTGCGCCGATGCAAGTTGCTTCCATCAGTCCGGACGTGGCCACGATGCCGTTTGTGATGCGCGTGCCGAAGGGCAATCCGTTGCGCTTGCGTGGTCAGTCGGCCTATGGCCAGCAGATGGTCAAGTTGCAGCAGAATGCGAATGCCGAAAATCGCCATATGGTAACGCCGGGCGAAACGCTGGGCGGTATTGCCAGCCGGTATCAAGTCTCGCCGCGTGCGTTGGCCCAGGCCAATGGCATGGCTGTTGATGCGCCACTGCGCATGGGACAGCGGCTTCATATTCCGCGTGCAAACCAGAGTGCCGGAATCGACTATACCGCCACTGGTTCAATCAACTACAACGCTGCTGGTGTTTACTCAAATGACACTGCCGCGGCCCCGGCTTACGCTGCGATCTCTGCCGTGCCAAAGGCAAAGCCGCGCTGGGTGAAGGAAATGGCTTCCAGTGCAACGCCAAGCCGGCGTCAGCAGGTGGCTTCGGTTGACAATGCTGTGGGGTTGCCGACAGAAGTGTCAACGCCTGCGGTGGCTCCGGCTCCCGCTCCCGCTCCGGTTAACGCTGCACCAGTTGCATCCGTTTCCTCCAATGCCAACCCGGTTCTGGATGATGATTCGAAGTTCCGCTGGCCGGTCCGTGGTCGCATCATCTCCGGATTTGGTGCCAACAATGGAGGGGCTCGCAACGAGGGCATCAACCTGTCGGTGCCGATGGGGTCTTCCATCCGCGTGGCAGAAAGCGGCACGGTCATCTATGCCGGTGATGAGCTGAAAATGTATGGCAACTTCATTCTCGTTCGTCATCCGAATGGCTGGGTGACCGCCTATGCGCACAATGAAAAGATTCTGGTCAGCAAGGGGCAGCATGTCCGACGCGGTCAGATCATTGCCGAAGCAGGCAGCTCGGGCAACGTGACCAGCCCGCAACTTCACTTCGAGTTGCGCATCAAGGGTGATCCGGTCGATCCGGTGCCCTATCTGATCTAGGGATCTGAAAGCCAGATTTTGAAAAAGCCGTCGCTCTTGAGTGACGGCTTTTTGTTTTATTGCAAATGAAACCGGATCTATTCGGTTGCAATGAAATGTTTTTGGGTCATTGCTTCGATAAGCATGATCATGGCGTGCTCAACAGTGGCCGCACGCACGTTTTCGCGGTCCATGGCGGCGAATATTTTCTTGTTGTGCGCTTGCGGGTAGTGTCTGGAAGAGACGGCGAAATGCACAAGGCCGACCGGCTTTTCGTCAGAACCGCCGCCTGGGCCGGCAATGCCTGTCACTGCCACGGCGAAGTCGGCGTTGGAATGATTGAGGGCTCCGTCTGCCATGGCTCGGGCAACTTCTTCGCTGACGGCACCGAATTCCTCGATCATGGCGGCCGGCACGTCAAGTACTTCGGTTTTGGCTTCGTTGGAGTAGGTGGCAAAGCCGCGATCAAACGCGATCGAGGCGCCGGGGATTTCCGTCAGGGTGGCGCTGATCATGCCCGCGGTGCAGGATTCCGCTGTTGCAATCTTGTAGTCACGCTCTCTTGCCAGTTCGAGAACCTGATTGGCCTGTTCTATGGCATCCATGGTTACATACATCGTTCATCCTTTCTTGAAGACGCTGCGGCGTGCAAGACGGGCGTGTCGGGGTGTCGCAACGCTTCAAAGCTGGTGTTTTCTGCGATTAGTCTTCGGCTTCCGGCAGGCGCACGCAAACGGTTGCGATGGCGGCGATGCCTTCTTTCCGTCCGGTGAACCCCAGTTGTTCAGAGGTTGTTGCCTTGACGCTGACGCGGTCGATGGTGATGCCGCATATATCGGCAATGGACGTGCGGATGGCCGGACGGTGCGGGCCGATTTTCGGGGTCTCGCAAATGATGGTCATGTCGACATTGGAGATCTTTCCGCCCCGTTCGGTGACGCGCCGGACGGCATCTTTCAGAAACAGGTCCGAGGCTGCCCCTTTCCACTGTGGGTCCGAAGGTGGGAAATGGGTGCCGATATCGCCATCGGCGATAGCGCCCAGCAGGGCGTCCGTTATGGCGTGAAGCCCGACGTCGGCGTCCGAATGGCCCTTAAGCTTCTTGTCGTGAGGGATCGCAATGCCGCCGATAATGACCGCCGTTCCTTCTTCGAAGGCGTGAACGTCATAGCCGGTTCCCACCCTTGTGTCGGTCAGAGGACGGGGGGCGGGTTCGGTCAGGCCCATCATGGTTTCGGCCATAGTCAGGTCTTCCTTGCTGGTCAGTTTGCGGTTGGAGGGGCTTCCCTCAACGATATAGACGGTTTCTCCCACCCATTCGGCGACCAGCGCATCGTCGGTAAAATGGTCGATATTCTGATGGTTGGCTTTCCGGTGTGCTTCGAGAATGAAGGCATAGTCGAAGGCCTGGGGCGTCTGGGCCGACCAGAGCGTGCTGCGATCAATGGTCTCGATGATCGCACCCTTGTCGTCGGCCTTCTTGATGGTATCCGTGACGGGGGTTGCGACAAGGCAGGCCTTGTGGGTTGCAAGCGCCTCGAAGCAACGGTCCAGAATGGTGTGTGTGACGAAGGGTCGCGCTGCGTCGTGGATGAGCACCAGTCGTGGTGCGATCTGTTCCAGTGCCTTGAGGCCATTGTAGACCGAAATCTGACGTGTCGTTCCTCCTTCTACGGCGGGCAGCAGCTTGGCGCGTGCTTCCGTGGCAAGAGGGCCTTCAAGCAGTGGTGCGATCACGTCGCCATATTGCTGTTCGTCGTGCGGCCCGATGACTACCTGAATGCTGTCGACCCGATCGTTTGCGAGGAATATCTCGATCGTGCGTTGCAGGACGGGTTTGCCACCGATTTCAACATATTGCTTGGCCACATTGTCCGAGTTGCGTCTGGCGCGACTGCCTGATCCAGCGGCAACGATGAGGGCGGCGCATGACATTCTGTTCTGTTCCTTGGTCTCTCGGCGTATGCTTGGGTGTGGCGATTCGGAGGGCTTGATGAAATCTCTGGTTCTGTTATGTCAGATTGCCATTTGTTTTTGCATTGCCAGCCGGTTGCCTGCAAGAATAGCGATTGCATTTGTTTGTTGTTAGGCATTTCATGAAAAAGAAGCTGCGGTCAAGGCATCTTTGGGGCAGCTTGTTCACTTAGGGTGTTAATGATCAAAAATTGATCAGCGAATTTGCTTGCACATTAATTAGGCACAGATATACTGTCTGATGTTGTGAGTTTTGAAAGCTGATCTCCTTATGCCATCGCTTCCATTTCATAGGGCTGGAAACGGCCTGAAAGTTGGATCCGTTTCCTTGCCAAACGGCGTTTTTCTTGCGCCGATGTCAGGGATTACGGATCTGCCGTTTCGCATGCTCGCGAAGCGCTTTGGTGCGGGGCTGGTGATTTCCGAAATGGTGGCCAGCAGGGCCTTTGCAGTCGGACAGGAAGAAATGAGCCTGAGGGCCGAAGGGCAGGGCGTGGATGTGCATGCGGTTCAACTGGCTGGTAATCAGGCTGACTGGATGGCGGAAGCAGCGCGTCTTTCCGAAGGGGCAGGGGCTTCACTCATCGATATCAATATGGGCTGTCCGGCCAAGCGGGTGATCTCGGGCTATTCCGGTTCGGCGCTGATGCGGGATCTCGATCAGGCCCTGCGCCTGATTGACGCTGTTCTGGACGCGGTCTCTGTTCCGGTGACCGTCAAGATGCGTCTTGGCTGGGATGATGACAGCCACAACGCCGCTGAACTGGCCAGACGAGCCGAGCAGAGTGGCGTTGCCATGGTGACTGTTCACGGGCGCACGCGCAATCAGTTCTACAAGGGCGAAGCGGACTGGCGCGCCATTCGCAAGGTCGCCGAGGTGGTGTCCATTCCGCTGGTCGCCAATGGCGATATCCTGTGCGAAGAGGATGCAGTTGCTTGCCTCGAACAATCCGGCGCGGACTGCGTCATGGTCGGGCGCGGTGCCTATGGGCGTCCGTGGCTGCCCGGTTTCATCGCCCATTATCTCCAGACTGGTGAATTCAGGGACGCGCTGTCCAGTGGGGAACTCTTGGATCTTATCCTCGAACACTATGATGCAATGCTTGATTATTATCCTGATGTCGTCGGTGTGCGTTGCGCCCGCAAGCATCTGGGTTGGTACATGGACGGAGTCCTTGAGGGTGCCACTTCCATTTCATCTGAACTTTCTCGATTAAGAAAAGTCATTATAACCGCAGAGGAGCCTGAAACGGTGCGCATTGCCTTGCGTGAATTTTTCGGCGCTGCTGCGGAGAGGCACGTAGCATGATTGATAGCAAAAAGGGCAGCAGCCTTGCCAGTAACCCCTATCAGGCGATGATGAGCGCTTTGCCGCATCCCATTGTCATGGTCGACAAGGATGGGTTTGTTGCCGCGGCCAACGATATGGCGCAGTTTTTCTTCCAGTCGAGTGCGTCCCACTTGCGCAAACAGCGACTGTCCGAGCTTTTGCCGTTTGGCAGCCCCGTTCTGGCGCTGGTTGATCAGGCGCGGGACAGACTGGCGCCGGTGAATGAATATCGCGTCGATATTTCCAACCCCCGGATCGGTGTCGAGAAGGTGGTTGATGTCTACGCCGCTCCGGTGCCCGACATGACGGGAGCGGTGACGGTGATGTTGCAGGAACGTTCAATTGCCGACAAGATGGACCGCCAGCTGACCCATCGCGATGCCGCCCGCTCTGTTACCGGTCTGGCTTCCATGCTTGGCCACGAGGTGAAGAATCCACTCTCCGGCATTCGTGGTGCTGCGCAGTTGCTGGAAAGCTCCGTTTCGGATGAAGACCGTGCCTTGACGCAGCTGATCACGCAGGAAACCGACCGTATCGTTCGCCTGATCGACCGTATGGAGGTCTTTTCCGATCAGCGGCCGGTGGAGCGCGAGGCGGTCAACATCCATGTGGTGCTCGATCGCGTCAAGCAGCTTGCCAAGGCCGAATTCGGCGACAAGATTCGCATTGTCGAACAGTATGATCCGTCCCTGCCTTCGGTTCACGCCAATCAGGACCAGCTGGTGCAGGTGTTCCTGAACCTGGTCAAGAATGCGTCCGAAGCGGTGATCGAGGTTCCCGATCCGGAGATCGTGTTGACCACGGCCTTCCGGCCCGGCATTCGCATTCAGGTTCCCGGCTCGAGCGAGAAGACCTCTCTGCCGCTGGAAATCTGCGTAAAGGACAACGGACCGGGGATTCCCAAGGAACTTGAGGACTGCCTGTTCGATCCGTTTGTGACGTCAAAGACCAACGGGTCCGGCCTCGGGCTGGCTCTGGTTGCCAAGTTGATCGGGGATCATGGCGGCGTCATCGAATTTGACGGTTCTGGTCGACAGACCATCTTCCGGGTCATGCTGCCCACAAGCGATCTGGATCAGTTATAGGAGTTTGGACCACCATGCCTAAAGGGACAATCCTGCTAGCGGATGACGATACTGCAATCCGTACCGTGCTCAATCAGGCGCTGTCTCGTGCCGGATACACCGTGCGTCTGACTTCGAATGCGACAACGCTGTGGAGTTGGATCTCGCAAGGCGAAGGCGACCTCGTGATTACCGATGTCGTGATGCCGGACGAGAACATCTTTGATGTGCTGCCTCGCATCAAGAAGGCCAGACCTCATTTGCCAGTCATCGTCATGAGCGCGCAAAATACCTTCATGACGGCGATCAAGGCCTCCGAGCGTGGTGCCTATGAATATCTGCCCAAGCCGTTCGACCTCAAGGAACTGATCAACATTGCAGGGCGGGCGCTATCAGAGCCGCGGCCGAGCCTGCAGCCATCGGAAGATGACGGTACGGACATTCCGCTGATCGGTCGCTCGGCCGCCATGCAGGACATCTACCGGATGCTGGCCCGGCTGATGCAGAACGACCTCACTGTCATGATCACCGGCGAGAGCGGTACCGGCAAGGAGCTGGTTGCCCGGGCGTTGCATGACTATGGCAAGCGCCGCAAGGGACCGTTCGTCGCCATCAACATGGCGGCCATCCCGAAGGACCTCATTGAATCCGAGCTGTTCGGTCACGAGAAGGGCTCGTTCACCGGCGCCCACGGACGTTCGGCTGGCAAGTTCGAAATGGCCGAAGGTGGCACGCTGTTCCTTGACGAGATCGGCGACATGCCGATGGAGGCGCAGACACGTCTGTTGCGCGTGCTCCAGCAGGGTGAATATACCACGGTTGGCGGGCGGACCCCTATCAAGACCAACGTCAGGATTGTTGCCGCGACCAACAAGGACTTGCAATCGCTCATTCATCAGGGCCTGTTCCGCGAAGACCTGTTCTTCCGTCTCAACGTTGTACCGATGCGCCTGCCGCCATTGCGCGAGCGCGCCGAGGACATCAAGGATCTGGTGCGCCACTTCTTTGCGCTAGGCGAGCGCGAAGGCCTGCCGGTCAAGCAGATCCAGCCGGATGCTCTTGATGTCATGCTGCGCTATCGCTGGCCAGGTAACGTGCGCGAGCTTGAAAACCTCGTTCGCCGACTCGCTGCGCTCTATCCGCAAGATACGATCACGGCCAACCAGATCGAGAATGAGCTCAATCAGATCAGCCTGTCGACCGATATCCAGCCGGAACAGAAGGTGCAGAATCTGGCCGGGGCCATGGAGTCCTATCTGGAACAGCTGTTCAAGGAGTTTGGCGACAACTTGCCGCCTCCGGGGCTGTACCATCGTTTGCTGCGCGAGATCGAATATCCGCTGATCTGTGCTTCTCTGGCTGCCACCAAGGGCAACCAGATCAAGACTGCGGAGCTGCTTGGGCTCAACCGCAACACCTTGCGCAAGAAAATCAAGGACCTCGATATACAGGTTGTTCGTGGGGCATAAGATATTGAAATGACGATGCTATGTGGCATCTGTGCCTTTTTTGACACAGATGCTGCCTTTTGCATGGACAGTTTCGCAGAGAGCTGTCACATTTAAGCAACAATTTCGTTGGATAGAAGGGACGATTCCCTCTATTGGGTTGTCCCTTTTCGCGAGGATTTGTTGCCGGTGTCCTATCTTTCCGAGTCTGATTACTCCGCGAAGCGGAATGGTGGTGGTGAGTCTTTGGGCGGCAAGGAGCCCGCCTCGACGTCCATTCCCGAAAAGCCGGAGCAGCGGAGCCGTTTGCGCTATCTGGGGCTGGCGAGCGTCGTGCTGTCAGTCGTTTCCGGTATCACAACCTTCGTCATCCTGCTGGGGTTGACCCCGATTGAGCCAACCGATGATGTCATCCGGATTGCGATGATCGTCAATGGGACGCTGCTGTTTCTTCTCGCTCTGGTTATCTTTCTTGAGGCCTGTGCGGTGTTACGCGCGCGGCAAAGGGGTCGGGCCGGGGCCCGTCTGCACATTCGGGTGATGGGGTTGTTTGCGCTGGTTGCGACTGTGCCGACCATTCTGGTTGCCATCTTTGCGTCCATCACGCTCGATCGCGGCCTCGATCGCTGGTTTTCCTCGCGGACGCAGGCAATCATCAACAGTTCGCAGACCGTCGCCAGTGCCTACACCAAGGAACATGCGCGCGTGTTGCGGAACGAGCTTTTGGGGATTGCGCAGGCGCTCAATGATGCGGAGCCCTATTTCCTTCTCGATTCCGATCGCTTTCGTGCCATCTTCTCGCGCCAGACTCGCATTCGCGGCATTCCAGCGGCCTTTGTGGTCAACAGTGCCGGTGAACAGCTGATGGCTTCACCAAGCCGCCTCGACCAGCCGGTGCCCAAGATGCCGGGGCCTGACCTTCTGGAACAGGCTCATAGCCAGCCGGTATTCATTGCGCTTGGGGATTCCAATCTCGTGGCCGGCATCATGCGACTTGAGGAATTCAACGACGCCTATCTTTTCGTACTGCGAGTGATCGATCCGGTGGTTTCCAACTTCCTGCGTATGACGTCTGAAAACGCACAGGAATATCGGGCGTTCTTTGACAGTCGATCCAATATCCAAGCGGCCTTTGCGATGCTCTATATCGGGGCGGGGCTGATCATTCTGTTGTCAACGACATGGTTTGCCATCGGCTTCTCAAACCGTCTGGTGGCGCCGATCCGTCGGTTGATCGGTGCGGCTGAACGTGTGCGCCACGGGGACCTTTATGTCCGGCTACCGGTGGAGAAGGATTCGACCGACTTTGCCAACCTCAACGAAACCTTCAACACCATGACAACCGAACTCAGGCTGCAACGTGATGAGCTGATTTTGGCACGCGATGCCATCGATGCCCGACGCCGCTTCACCGAGGCGATGCTGCAAGGAGTCAGTGCCGGGGTGATCGGTGTCGACGAGACTGGCGAAATCACGCTGGCCAACCCTTCGGTGCTGAAGATTCTCGGGCTCAAGGAGCGGGATCTGTTGGGCGAGGACCTGGACAAGGTGCTGCCCGAGGTGGCGACGCTGGTCGATGATGCCGACCATCTGGATGAAGCCCACAAGGAAGGCCAGATTCTGGTGGTCCGCAATGGCATCGAATATTCCCTGCGTGCACGGGTCACGCTTGAACGCAGCAACGAGGACGAGAGTCATTCCTATGTGGTGACGCTTGATGACATCACCGAGCTGGTTAGTGCCCAGCGCTCTGCGGCCTGGGCGGATGTCGCGCGACGCATCGCCCATGAAATCAAGAATCCGCTGACACCGATCCAGCTGTCGGCAGAGCGTTTGCGCCGACGCTACGGCAAGAAGATTGCCGAGGATGATCAGAAGGTGTTCGAACAATGCGTCAACACCATCGTGCGGCAGGTCGGTGACATCGGGCGGATGGTCGACGAATTCTCGTCCTTTGCCCGGATGCCGAAACCGGTGTTCGAGCACGGAGACCTGTCGGAAGTCATCAAGCAGTCGGTGTTCCTGATCGAGGTTGCCAACCACGACATTGAATTTACCACCGAGATTCCCGAGAAGATGCCGGTCTCCTTTGATCACCGTCTCGTTTCGCAGGCCATGGCGAATGTCATCAAGAACGCCACCGAAGCGATCGCCGGGCGGGAGGACCGTCAGGAAATCGATGGTCATGTCATCGTTCGGGCCGAAGAAGAGGACGTCAATTACTGCGTTCGCGTCATCGACAACGGCATAGGCTTTCCGGTCAACAACCGGCAGCGTTTGCTTGAGCCCTACATGACGACCCGGGAAAAGGGCAGTGGTCTGGGGTTGGCGATCGTGCGCAAGATTCTGCGAGAACATGGCGGCGGCATTCAGCTCCGAGACGCCAGCGAGGTGTCGGAGTTCGAGCAGGGCGCCTGCATCGAGATCCGCATTCCGAAGGAGGGGGCGGACCGTCTTGGTACGGATGAGGACGAAGATGCCATCCAGAATGTCAATTCCGGATTGGCCATTACAACTACGACAAACAATGCAACGGAGGACTGAGTATGGCTGCCGATATTCTTGTGGTCGATGACGAGGTCGACATTCGTGAGCTTGTTGCAGGCCTTTTGGAAGATGAAGGGTATGATACGCGCATGGCGTCGCACAGCGACGAAGCGCTGGAGCTGATCGAGCAGCGGAGACCATCTCTCATCTTTCTCGATATCTGGTTGCAGGGCTCACGCCTTGATGGTCTGGCGCTGTTGGCTGTCATCAAGCAGAAGCATCCCGAATTGCCGGTCGTGATGATTTCCGGCCATGGCGGGGTGGAAACTGCAGTGGCGGCAATCAAGCGCGGGGCCTATGATTTCATCGAAAAGCCGTTCAAGGCAGATCGGCTCATTCTGGTGGCCGAGCGCGCCCTTGAAGCCTCCAGCCTCAAGCGGCAGGTGAAGGATCTGCAGTCGCGTAGCGGTGTGGAGACCAAACTGGTCGGCTCATCCGGGTCGATGAACAACCTTCGGCAGATGATCCAGCGCGTTGCGCCGACCAACAGTCGCGTCCTGATCTCGGGCCAGTCCGGTTCGGGCAAGGAACTGGTCGCTCGTTGCATCCATCAGCAGTCACCAAGGGCGGAAGCACCGTTCGTGATCTTTTCCTCCATCCAGTTTGCGCTGGAAGACCTGGAATTGCAGCTGTTTGGCACAGAAGCGGATGGCACCTCACAGCGTAAGGTCGGTGCCTTTGAAGAAGCACACGGTGGTACGCTCTATCTTGAGGAGATTGCTGACCTGCCGATCGACCTGCAGAGCAAATTGACGCGTGTGTTGACGACGAGCAAGTTTGTCCGTGTTGGCGGCAGCAAACCGGTTCAGGTGGATGTTCGCGTGATTTCCTCCACTGCACGCAACATGGAGGGCCTGATCACCGAGGGAACGTTCCGGGAGGATCTGTTCCATCGCCTCAGCGTCGTTCCTGTGTCCGTTCCGCCTCTGGCCGACCGGCGCGAGGATATTCCGGAGCTCGTCCTGCATTTCATGGAGCAGCTTTCAGCGACTGCTGGTCTGCCTGCGCGCAAGATCGGCGAAGATGCCATGGCGATCCTGCAGGCGCACAACTGGCCAGGCAATATCCGCCAGTTGCGCAACAACATCGAACGGTTGCTGATTCTCACGAAGGGCGATGAAAATGCAGTGATCACAGCCGATCTTCTGCCCAGTGAAGTTGGCGAGACCGTACCGAGCATTCCTGGTGGTGGAGAAGCTGGCGAGCAGATCATGTCGCTGCCGCTCAAGAAGGCGAGGGAGGTTTTCGAACGCGAATATCTCAAGGCGCAGATTGCCCGATTTGGCGGAAACGTCTCGCGCACGGCGGAATTTGTCGGCATGGAGCGCTCGGCGTTGCATCGCAAGCTGAAAAGCCTCGGTGTGGTCTAGGGGCAGGGCGCGGGGAGAAGCGCTGCTCGTTGCCTCTCTTGCCTTATGGCGTGAAGGGAGCTATGCGTTTCTTTCGTTGGGCTTGGCCTCAAAATATGCAATAAAGCGCGGATGACATCTCTCGAGCGGCCGTCTGGTCCGGTTCATGGCTCAAGTCGCTCATCAGGTTCAATGCGCAAGGGCTGTTGCTTCGGCGGCAGACCGACAAACGAAAGCGGTCAGTTATGAAAGTGGTGATTTGCGGCGCAGGGCAGGTGGGATATGGCATCGCCAAGCATCTGTCGTCAGAGCAGAATGATGTTACCGTGATTGACAGCTCTCCGCAGCTCGTCGCCGCCATTCGCGACACGCTCGATGTGCGCGGCTATGTCGGCCACGGGGCGCACCCGGACATTCTGGCGCGTGCCGGGGCCAAGGAAGCGGACATGATCATCGCGGTCACGCTCTATGACGAGGTGAACATGATCGCCTGTCAGGTCGCCCACTCCATTTTCAATGTTCCCACCAAGGTGGCACGTGTGCGCGCTCAGTCCTATCTCGAGAAGCACTACGCTGACCTTTTCTCCCGTGAGCATCTTCCCATCGACGTGATCATCTCTCCCGAGGTGGAAGTGGGGGAAATGGTGCTCTCGCGCATGGCCATGCCCGGTGCCGAGGACACGGTGCGTTTTGCCGATGGCGAAGTGCTGATGATCGCGATCGAGTGCGAAGAGGAATGCCCGGTTGTTGATACGCCTCTGCGGCAGCTGACAGACCTGTTCCCTGACCTGCAGGCCGTGGTGGTTGGTATCCGCCGTGAAGGACGTTTGTTCGTGCCGCACGCGGAAGACCAAATGCAGGCCAGCGATCTGGCCTATGTGGTTGTGTCCCGTGAGCATGTGTGGCGTACCCTGAGCATCTTCGGCCATGACGAGGATCAGGCCAACCGGGTGGTGATTGCCGGCGGTGGTAACATTGGCCGTTACGTTGCAATGGCGATCGAAGAACGGCGCAAGCGGACCCGCGCCAAGGTCATCGAGCTCAATCGGGACCGGGCCATCAAGATTGCCAACGATTTCAACGACACCATCGTCCTGCAGGGCAGTGCGCTTGATCAGGACATTCTGAAGGAAGCTGACATTCGCGAAGCGGATACGATGATTGCGCTGACCAACAATGATCAGGTGAATATCCTGAGTTGTGCAATGGCCAAACGTCTTGGCTGTTCGCGCACGATGGCACTGCTCAATGATTCCCACTATTCCGGGCTGGTGCATGACCTTGGAATCGACTCCAACGTCAACCCGCGTTCGGTCACCATTTCCAAGATTTTGCAGCATGTGCGGCGCGGTCGTATCCGTGGGGTTCATGCCGTGGAAGACGGCGCTGCGGAAGGTATCGAAGCCGAAGCTTTGGAGACCTCGCCTTTGGTCGGTCGGCCATTGCGTAGCGTTGAATTCCCCGAAGGCGTCCGCGTCGGCGCCATTTACCGTGGCAGCGAAGTGCTGATGCCCGATGGTGAAACCACCATTCAGGCCGGGGACCGGGTCATCCTTTTCGCCCTTGCAGATCGCGTCAAGCAGGTGGAACTGCTGTTCCGCGTCAGTTTCGAATTTTTCTGATCCCAACGAGGCTGATTGCGGATGACCGCCATTCTCTACTATCTGTCCATTTTGCTCGGAGCGCTCGGCGGGCTCATGTTGCCTACAGCGCTGGTGGCGCTCAGCGCAGGGGATGCAGAGTTGGCCGAGGGATTCCTGCTGACCTCCGGCCTTACGGGGTTTCTCTCAGGCGGTATCTATTTTGCTCTGCGTGGTCAGGAAAGGGAGATGGTCAACCAGCAGACCTTCCTGCTGTGTGTCTTTGCCTGGTTCGGTCTGCCGGTGGCCGCGGCCTTTCCGTTTGTGATGTCCGGACAGATGGCATGGGTCGACGCCTTTTTTGAAGCTGCGTCAGGGATCAGCACCACGGGGGCGACCATTTTCCAGACCCTTGAGGGAGTTCCAAAGGCGATCATCTTCTGGCGGGCCATCCTGCAATGGTTCGGCGGTTTCCTCACCTTGTTGAGTTTTCTTCTGGTGCTGGCTCCAAGTGGGGTCGGCGTCATTCGCGATACCTACAGCAAGTTCATGGAGCAGAGTCTGGGCGACGAAATCGGCTGGACTGCCAATGTCCTGAGACAGGTGGGAACTGCCTACGGTCTGATTACTCTGGCGCTGGTAGTATTGTTGGTGGTGGTTGGAATTCCGCCCTTTGATTCAACCTGTATTGCATTTTCAACCATCAGCACTGGCGGCTTTTTGCCCTTCGATGGTGCGATCGGCGAACATTATGACAACCGGCTGGCAGAGCTTGTCATCGCTCTTGGCATGATTGCCGGGTCTTCCAGTATCGTCTGGCATCGCATGGCTGTGCGCAAGAAACTGCAATTTCTCATCGAGCACCGGGAAAGCTACATTCTGTTTGCGTTGATGTTTATTGTCGGACTGTTCTATTCGATAACCCTCTTCCAGCTCGCCGGTGGCGCGAGCGTTCTGGCGCCGAGTGCAGCAATCCGGCAGGGCTTCTTTGCTGCGATTTCGCTGATTTCGACTACCGGCTTCGAGTTGCGCCACGCAGACGTTACTGTCTTTCCGGGGCTGCTGGTGGTCAGTCTGGCGCTGATGGGGGCCACGTCCTTCTCCACGTCCGGCGGGCTCAAGATCTATCGCATTGTTGCACTGTTCATGCAGTTGGTGAGTGAGGTCAGTCGGCTGCTCCATCCCAACATGATCCGCAAGGGGCGGCTCGGTAATGCACGGCCAACGATCCAGTTCATGAACGGCGTCTGGACTTCGCTGTTCCTGTCGCTCACCCTGATCGCGATCGTCATCGGGATTGTCACGAGCCACACCGGATATCTGGACGGTGGTATTCTGGCCACTGTTTCGAGCTTTGCCAACATCGGACCCCTTTACAGCACCGGCTGGACGCAGACCGCCGACTGGCCCAGCTATTTTGAAATGGCACCGGTGGTGAAATACGCTCTGGCCGCAACGATGCTGCTTGGCCGGGTGGAGATCATCGTTCTGCTCGGCGCGCTGAGTTTCAGAACCTGGCTCAGATAAGTCAGATATTGCAACACATTGGTTGGCTATTGGGCACAATGCACAAATTGGTTGCGATTGCGACTTGGCAAGCGACAGGTTTTAGTTAAACTGGTAGCCTGAGAATCGATATCAAAGAATTCTTCGATTTTTATGAGTTGGATTGCCAATGCGGTTTGTGGGGGGCTGCCGGGCGATCACTGTCAGAATTCCCCCAAGATATGTGGACAATATCATCCGAATGGCTTCACGCCGTCAAAAAGGGCGTGGCCTAGGCTGGTTTAATCTTTCGGACTACGTCATACTAAAATCACATGACAGGTCTTGATGACCTCATGTTGAATGAAAAGAAAATAAGGCAGGACACATGGCTGAACGCGCCCAGAACCTCCAAGATACCTTTCTCAATCATGTTAGAAAAACGAAGACACCTCTGACCATTTTTCTGGTCAACGGGGTCAAGTTGCAAGGTGTTGTAACTTGGTTCGATAACTTCTGCGTGCTTTTGCGCCGCGACGGGCATTCGCAGCTGGTTTACAAGCATGCCATCTCCACGATCATGCCAAATGGACCATTGACGCTGTTCGAAGCTGGCGAGAATGGCGAAAAGGCTGAGGGCTGATTGTCAGACTCAGACGAATTTGAAGGTCAGGAAACAGGCAAACGCGCGAGCAAGATGATTGATCGCGGCGCTGTGGTTACACGCGCGCTGGTTCTGGTTCCCATTCTTTCTCAGCATTTGCAGAACAAGGCTGCGACGGACGGACGGGTTATCCGGCGCACCGATGAGGCGCGTCTTGAAGAAGCCGCCGGGCTTGCCGCCGCTATTGATCTCGATATCGTCGATGTTTTGCGCGTGCCGCTCAATGCCATTCGCCCGGCCACGCTGATCGGCAAGGGCAAGCTGGAAGATATCTGGGAAATCATCGATCGAGAGAAGGTTGATCTGGTCATCATCGATCATCCGCTTTCGCCTATCCAGCAACGCAATCTGGAAAAGGAATGGGACAGCAAGGTTCTCGACAGAACCGGCCTGATCCTCGAGATTTTCGGTCGCCGCGCCCAGACCAAGGAAGGCCGCTTGCAAGTCGAGCTGGCCCATCTCAATTACCAGAAAGGTCGCCTCGTACGCAGCTGGACGCATCTTGAGCGTCAGCGCGGCGGCATCGGCTTCATGGGTGGTCCTGGTGAAACGCAGATCGAGGCTGACCGGCGGGCCCTTCAGGATAAGATCAACCGGCTTGAGAAGGATCTCGAGCAGGTCCGCAGAACCCGTGGTCTGCACCGCTCCAACCGGCAGAAGGTTCCGCATCCCATCGTCGCGCTTGTCGGCTATACCAATGCTGGCAAATCGACGCTGTTCAACTATCTCACCGGGGCCGGAATCTTTGCCAAGGATTTGCTCTTTGCAACGCTCGATCCGACCCTGCGCACAATGGTGTTGCCGCACGGGCGGTCGGTCATCCTGTCCGACACGGTCGGGTTCATCTCGGATTTGCCGACCCATCTGATCGCCGCTTTCCGTGCAACGCTGGAAGAAGTCCTTGAAGCCGATGTCATTCTGCATGTGCGGGACATCGTGCATGAGGATACCAACGCGCAGGCGGAAGACGTTGCCAGCGTTCTGCATGACCTCGGGATCGAGATCAACATTGACCCGCGGGTGATCGAAGTCTGGAACAAGATAGACCTGTTGCCCGACGAAGAACGACAGACTGTGCTCGACCGGGCTGCCATTCAGCAGCCGTCCCGAGCGACGGGGCAGATGCAACCTGTTGCGGTTTCTGCCGTGACCGGCGAGGGAACCAGCATTCTGTTGGCCGAAATTGAGGAGAAGCTGTCTGAAGAGGACAACATCCTGACGGTTCATCTGGATTTCGAGGACGGGGAAGGGCTCGCCTGGTTGTATCGTCATTGCGATGTGCTTGATCGGACAGACGGCGAAGAGGGCATCGCCCTTCATGTACGGGCGCAGGACAAGATACAGTCCGAATTGCGCAGCCGTTTTGACGTTGATTAGTCAACCCAGTAATTAAATCAGGGCAGGGGCTCCGGATGCAAGTCGCATTCGGAGCCCTTTGTTCATGATCGACGGGGACGGTCAGTCCCGTTCACTCTTGGCTTCCTGCCAGAGTTCTTCCATTTCATCAAGTGTAGCGCTTTCAAGGTTGTCACCCCGTTCGGCCAGCTCGCTTTCGATGTGACCGAAGCGGTCACGGAATTTCTGGTTGGTGTAGGACAGAGCTTCGTCCGGGTCGACATCCAGATGACGGGCGAGGTTGGCCACGGCAAACAGAAGGTCGCCGATTTCGTTGCGGATGGCCTTTTCGTCAAGCTCATGATCGATGAGTTCGGCGCGGACTTCCTCCACTTCCTCGGCGATCTTGTCGAGCACCAGGATGGGGTCGTTCCAGTCGAAGCCGACCTTGCTGGCCTGCTTTTGAAGTTTGACGGCGGCCTTCATTGCCGGCATGCCTCGCGGTACGGCATCAAGGAAGGTCTGCTCTTTTTCGGTCAGGCCAATGGCTTCCCGTTCCTTGGCGCGGTCGGCCTTTTCCTCGGCCTTGATGGCTTCCCAGGCTTCACGCACCATGCCCTTGTCGCGGGCCTCCGTTGTGCCGAATACGTGGGGGTGGCGGCGCAGCATCTTCTTTGTCACGGCGAGAACGACGTCGCCGAAATCGAAGCGGGCCGGGTGGTCTTCCAGTTCGCTGGCCATTTGCGCGTGAAAGATAACCTGGAGCAAAAGATCCCCCAGCTCATCCCGCATATCATAGAGGTCTTTCCGCTCGATGGCGTCCTGAACTTCGTAGGCTTCTTCTATGGTATAGGGGATGATGGAGGCGAAATCCTGTTCAATGTCCCAAGGGCAACCAGTCTCCTTGTCACGAAGACGGGTCATGATTTCGACAAGCGTTGCTATGTCGCGAGAGGGCTGAAGTGTCATATTTGAACTCAAGATTATTTGCGTTGGCACGCTGAAGGCGTGCAAATTGACTCACCGGGTTCCGATGGTCATGTCCCGTTTATGCCCAAAGCCTTTGCGCTTTGCAATGGAGAAACCTGCTGATTGCAGGGTGCGGCGAACCCACCCGGCTGCGGTGTAGCTGGCGAGGGTTGCGCCGGGATTGGACGCTGCAAAAGCTGCTGTCATCAGTTCGAGAGACCAGAGTTCCGGGTTGGTCTTTGGGTTGAAGCCATCAAGATACCATGCGTCGATTCCATGGGGGATGCTGCTGATCCCCTCCGCGGCATCGCCGATAAACAGTATGAGCGAAACGGATCCGAAATGGAGAGTCTGCCATCCGTCGGTTTCCGGCTTCCATGCCGCCACCAGTCTCCCCGCCCAGGGAGCGATATCTGGCCAGCAAGACAGTGCTCTTTCAAGACTGGTGCTATCGAGAGGATATTTCTCAAATGAGATGAAAGTCAGTTGTGCGTCTTGCAGATTGGTGCCCGAGGGGTTGAGATCTTTTTGCCGGGCAAGATGGCTGTCCCATGCCTGCCAGGTGGCGAGAAAGTTGAGCCCTGTGCCGAAGCCGAACTCTCCGATGACTGGCAGCTGGCCCGCTGCCCATCGTGCCTCCAATCTGTTGCCCCCGATGAAGACATGGCGCGTTTCCTCCAGACCGTTGTCACGGGTGTAGTAGGTATCATCGAAGCGTGTGGATTTAGGGGTCAAATTGTCCAGCCAAACGAGTTCGGGAGGGTTCGCCATATCAATTTTGCCTTTGATCGATTAGGGTACGGCAACCGTAACTTTGGAAGCTTCAAAGTGGGGCCTCTGCCGTCATTCCGCTTCCCTTCATAAAAAGAAAAGTCTGCCATGCCAAGTGCTCTTAATACCTCATCTGCATCTCACAGCGATTGCCTCATCGTGGGAGGTGGCGTATTCGGCCTTTCCATCGCCAGAGCCTGTCTGGGTGCAGGCATGAGTGTTACGCTCGTTGACAAACAGGAGATCGGGCAGGGTGCAAGCTACGGTCTTCTGGGCGCGCTCCTGCCGCATATGTCTGAAAGGTGGAATGAGAAAAAAGAGTTTCAATTCAATGCTTTGAAAAATCTTTCTGATGTTAAAGTAGAACTTGAAGAAGAGGTCGGGCTGTCAATTGGCTACGACCGTTGTGGCCGTGTCGTGCCCCTCGGGACAGCCAACCTCAGAGAGCGCCACGAAGTGCGTTCCAAGGAGGCCGAAACTCTCTGGCACGGTGCCGAGACCGGATACTATCACAAGGTCATGCCGCAAGATGATCTGGGCGGGTGGCTCAATGCCGATCTGTGTTCCGAGGGCTATGCGTTCGACAATTTTTCCGCCCGCGCCAATCCGCGTGCCTATTGCGAGGCTGCCAAGGCGTCTGTGATCAAGCGCGGTGGACGGGTGTTGGAGAATGCAGAGGTGGTCGATATCAAGGATCTGGGTGAGGGCGCAGAGATCGTGCTCAGTAACGGTGACAGGCTTTCTGCCGGCATCGTGGTGCTGTCAGCCGGTTACAAGAGCTTTGCGATGATCGAGGCGCTGACAGGCATGACGGAGCTCGGTCAGGGTGTAAAGGGACAGGCCCTGATTGCTCACGTCGGCCAGAAACCTGGCTTGCCAATCCTTTATGATCGTACAGTATATGTCGTGCCACATGACGATGGGGTTTGTGCAATCGGCAGTACGACCGAAGAGGTCTGGGAAGATGAACACAGCACGGACGAGCGCTGCGATGAAATCTGGGCCAAGGCGCTGAACCTGTGTCCAATGCTGGAAGGTGCCGAGGTCCTGCAGCGCTGGGCGGGCATTCGTCCGAAGGCCGAAAAGCGTGATCCGATGGTGGGATTCCTGCCGGGATCTTCAAGCATCTATATTGCAACAGGCGGGTTCAAGATCGGTTTCGGGCTGGCGCATGCGATCGCTCAGGTTTCCGTTGAACGTCTGGCGAAGCTGCAGCCGACACTGAAACTGCCCGAGAGCTTCGAGATGGCTTACCATCTCGATGGCAAAGCTTGGGGTAAGCACTAATCTCATTGCTACCGTATGACTACGAGAAAGCTGCCAGATGTGTGTCTGGCGGCTTTTCTTTTGAGAACAGCGATGAAGGGAGTTAGGGGTGTTGTCACATTTCTAAAAGATGCTTGTCAGGGGGAGGCCTTTGAATTGGACGCCGGGAAAGCGGGGCATGGAGAGTGCATTCATCTGAAATTTTGATATCTCTCCAAAAGTCGCATAATCTATATTATGGAACTTAAATGGCGTTTGGAGGATGTTTGCAGGGCGCTTTCTCAATGTACATTATGACGAGATTCCAATGGCTTATCATAACTTTATGGAGTCGCGGTTCAGGATCTCTCGCGAAATTCCTTCAGGCGGCCGTTGTTCTTGTGCTAATGCGCCAATTCTTCATCTGATTGGCTTGGCGATTGAGGAAGATGCGGAAATGCCGGGAAATGCGCCACTCTATGTTGACGTGATATCTTACCTGAAGGTATTCCGGGGCGCTACCGTTGGCTTGTCGTGCAATGGCGTCTGAGCGCTGCCGGCGATTAACATCAGTGGCATGAGCGCTCAGAGACAGAGCCGTGTCGTCGTCAGATAGTCATGCCGTGTCCTGACACGCATCGATCCACTTGTCCGCAAGACGATCAGAGGCCCTGCGAACAGCCTGCCAGACGCAGGCCTTCGGTTCCCCGTATCGATGACTTCAGATGGAGACATGCTCCAGATGCGATCGGAACTCTGTTGGCAAATTGAGCTGGCTATCCTGCTCCCATGTTCACGCGCGCATTCACGCGGGCAAGACGCAGGCGCGGCTTATGAGCCACGCAAAGTGGGACTGAGGATCGGAGAGTTCTGTTCAGAAAGACAGCGACAGCCCGTCATAGGCTGGTATGACGCCTTCGGGCAATATGTGCCGGAGCGTGTCATAGTCCATATCGATGTGCATGTGGGTCAGAATGGTCAGCTTCGGCTTCAGACGCTCGACCCAGTGCAGAACTTCATCAAGCGAGAAATGGCTCGGATGAGGTGCATAGCGCAAGGCGTCGACAATCCAGACATCGAGATCCTGCATCATCGAAATCGTTTCGGGTTCGAGATCATTGACGTCTGACGAATATGCCAGGTTGCCAATGCGGAAACCGAGCGAATGAATGTCGCCATGAACCTGATTATAAGGCATCGCCTCGATGCGGCCTGCGGGACCGTCTATGGTCACCATGCCACCATGTGCGATGCATTCGGACACCAGTATCGGTGGGTAGCTGCTGCCTTCCGGCGTTTCAAAGCAATAGCCAAAACCCTGATGCAAACGCTTGAGCGTCATCTCGTTGGCATAGACTTTCACCCGCTCTCGACGGTTGAATACAAAGGCTCTGAGATCATCGATGCCGTGGGTGTGGTCCGCATGAGGATGGGTGTAGAGAACGCCGTCGACCCAGTCGATATTTTCGCGCAGCATCTGCTCACGGAAATCCGGGCCGGTGTCAATGAGCGCACGGGTCACCTGACCGTCCTGCCATTTTTCGACAAGAGCCGAACAACGGGTGCGCCGGTTCTTCGGGTTATGCGGATCGCATTTGCCCCAGTCGTTGCCAACCCGTGGCACGCCCGGCGATGATCCGCAGCCCAGAATATGCAGCTTGTATCCGTTGTCCTTTGTCATCACTCATTGCTTTCCGCAATCTGTTGCCTTACCGCACGGCCTTGCTGAACAGGCGGAAGAAATTGTCCGTCGTAATTTTGGAAATCTCTTCCAGCGATACGCCTTTCACCTCAGCCAGAACCTGAGCCGTGTTGACGACATAGGATGGTTCGTTGCGTTTGCCGCGATATGGCATCGGGGCCAGATAAGGGGCGTCGGTTTCGACCAGCAGTCTATCAAGCGGTACATCCTTGATGGTATCGCGGATTTCCTGACTGCGTTTGAAGGTCAGAATGCCGGAGAGGGAGACATACAGCCCCATTTCCAGTGACCGCATCGCCAGTTCGCGATTGGAGGAATAGCAATGCAAAAGGGCCGGGAAGGCCCCCTCCTCCATGCCTTCCCTGAGGATTGCGATGGTGTCGTCTTCTGCATCGCGGGTATGGATGGACAGCGGCAGACCGGTCATCCGAGCCGCCTTGATATGCCTGCGAAAGCCTTCTGCCTGTGCTTCACGCGGCGCGTTGTCGTAGAAATAGTCAAGGCCGACCTCACCGATGGCGACGCATTTGGGATGCTCGGCCAGTCTGGCGATGTCTTCGGCGCTGTAGTTCAGCTCTTCGTCCGCATTGTGCGGATGGGTGCCGACCGAGCAGAAGACATTGTCATACCGCTCGGCGATGGCCTTGATTTCATCGAACTTGTTGATGCGTGTGCATATGGTGACCATATGCCCGACGCCCGCCAGCTCGGCGCGGCGGACGACATCGTCCAGCTCTTCCTGAAAGTCAGGAAAATCCAGATGGCAATGGCTATCAACCAGCATGATCCTGCCTATGCCTCGTTTTCTTCAGTTTTCTCGACATAGCGCGGGAATACCGGGCTTGGCTTGTCGATTGGCGTACCCGCTGCCAGACGGCCTACCGGGCCAAGCGAAGTGAAATCGCGCTTGTCAGCCGAAAGAGCAAAGAGGTCGAGCAGCTTCTCGGCGGAGTCCGGAATATACGCCTGGGCTAGGATGCCAACCTGACGGATGATCTCGGCCGTGACATAGAGCACGGTGTTCATCCGGGCAGGATCCGTCTTGCGAAGGGCCCACGGTTCCTGGCTCGCGAAATAGCGGTTTGCTTCGCCCACGACATCCCAGATCACCTCGAGAGCCTTGTGGATCAACTGCTTGTCCATGAATTCACGGCATTTTTCAAGCATCGCGTCGGCTTGATCAAGCATTGCCTTGTCTTCAGGGCTGAAGGCCCCCGGTGCTGGCAGCGCATTGTCGCAGTTCTTGGCAATCATCGAAAGCGAACGGCTGGCGAGGTTGCCAAGGTCGTTGGCAAGATCGGCATTGGTGCGGTTGACGATCGCTTCATGGCTGTAGTTGCCATCCTGACCAAACGGCACTTCGCGCAGGAAAAAGAAGCGGGTTTGGTCAAGACCGTATTCCTCGATGAGGCCGAACGGATCGATGACGTTGCCAACAGACTTGGACATTTTCTCGCCGCGGTTGAACAGGAAGCCATGGGCGAACACGCGGCCCGGCACATCGATGCCGGCCGACATCAGGAAGGCTGGCCAGTAGACCGCATGGAAGCGGATGATGTCCTTGCCGATGATGTGGGTGGCGTTGCCCCAGAAGGTCTTGAACTTTTCGGCGTCGATATTGGGATAACCAAGAGCGGTGATATAGTTGGTCAGCGCATCAACCCAGACATACATGACATGCTTGTCATTGCCGGGAACCGGAATGCCCCAGTCGAAGGTGGTACGGGAGATCGACAGATCGCGCAGGCCGCTTTTTACGAAGCTGATGACTTCGTTGCGGCGCTCGGATGGGCCCATGAAATCCGGATGATCTTCATAGAGGGCCAGCAGCTTGTCCTGATAGGCGGAGAGACGGAAGAAGTAGCTTTCCTCTTCGGTCCATTCCACGGGCGAGCCCTGCGGGCCATAACGGACACCGTCTTCGCGTACTTCGGTTTCGCCCTCTGCGTAAAAGGCTTCGTCGCGGACGGAGTACCAGCCCGCGTAGCTGTCCAGATAGATGTCACCATTGGCTTCCATGGCCTTCCAGATCGCCTTGGAGGCTTCATAGTGGCGTGGTTGCGTGGTGCGGATGAAGTCGTCGTTGGACAGGTTCAGCGCCTTGGCCATTCTTTCAAACACCGGCGCATTCTGGTCTGCCAGCTGGGCGGCCGTCATGCCCAACTTTTCAGCCGTCTGCTGCATCTTCTGGCCGTGCTCGTCGGTGCCAGTCACGAAAAACACCGGATAACCATCGAGGCGCTTGAAGCGTGCCATCGAGTCCGTTGCCATCATTTCATAGGCATGCCCGATATGCGGGGCGCCGTTGGGATACGAGATCGCTGTGGAGATGAAAAACGGAGATTTGTCAGTCATGCCGATGGTCGTCTTCTATCAATGGGTGGATTTTCGTCTGCACGGAGCCATCATGGTTTGGTTTGCCATGAGAACGGCTATGCAGAGCATGGAATTCTTTCAGAAAGGTTTGTGGGCGAAGGGGCGCGTATCGTCAAGGTTTTTTGTGCAATGACGGTGGACAGAGGCAGCTTTCGAGCCAATATTCTATTCGCCGCGAGCAGCCTTGGCCACCATGCGCATGACTTCGATCACCGTCTGCTTCTTGTCCAGATTGAACACGCGGGTTTCCTGTATCTTGTCGCGAGCATCGTCCCAAACCCGTGCCAGCGGAAACAGGTCCTCGCCCCTGATGCCATCCTTCCGGCTGTTGCTGTGCAGCTGGCGGCTGAGGAAGCGGTGAACCAGATCGGCAAAGCCGTCAAAACGCTGGTCCTTGCCACGCAATGCAACCGTTTCTGCAAAGGCATTGAGGCTTTCGTAGTCCGGCGTATAGGGCGGCGTCAGCAGGCGATCGAAGGCATGAATGAGCACTAGCCCTTCATCGGACTGAAGCTCGGCAGCCTTGCGCAGGGAGCCATCGCAACTCTGGGCAAGTTGCGGGATGGTGTCGCCTTCGGCGATGCCGAGGCCGGCAATCGCCTGATCGAGTGCGGGGCCTTCCAGAGGCGAGAAATTGAGACGCCGGCAGCGGGAGCGGATCGTTGGCAGCAGCCGTCCCGGTGCGTGGGACACAAGGAAGAAGATCGTCCGCGCCGGTGGTTCCTCGAGAATCTTGAGAAGCGCATTGGCTGCGTTGTTGTTGAGATCGTCTGCCGGATCGACTATGCAGACACGCCAGGTGCGCTCGCCAGCCGTTGAACCGAAGAAGCGCACTGTCTTGCGCACCTCGTCAACGGTGATCTCGGTCTTGAAGCGCTTGAGCTTGTCGTCATAGGGCCGGTCGATGATCAGCAGGTTGGGATGCGCCAGATTGCTGACAAGATGCACCGCGTGGCTGTCTTCAGGGCTGTCAAGGTTGGTTGGCGCAGCGCTGGCACCAAGCAGGCCTCCGCCGGATAGCTGGGCCGCGCCCTCGTTGAAGATGAAGCGTGCTGCACGATATGCGAAGGTCGCCTTGCCGATGCCCTTGGGGCCAGTCAGAAGCCAAGCGTGATGCAGCTTTCCCGATTGCCATGAGGCGAGGAAACGCTGTTCTTCGGCGTCGTGGCCAAAAAAGAGCCGCTGCCTGTGTGGCGGTTCAAGGCCCTCTAGTGAGTCATAGACGGGGCTGTCCTGATCCGTATCAGCCATCGCTGTCCCTTGTGTTTTCGTCCGTGTTGTTTGCCGTCTGCGACAGTGAAGCCCCCTGCTCCTTGTCGATCAACTCGCGTTCGACGATCTGCCAGATATCGTAGGCAATGTCTTCGATGCTCTGGGAGGCGTCAATGACCTTGCAGCGGGCTGGATCGTTGTGCGCCAGATGAAGAAAGGCGTTGCGCCGGTTTTCATGAACGGCCAGTGCCTCGCGTTCAAAACGGTCGGCCATTTCGCCCTCGGCTCGGCGCTTGTTGGCCCGGGCCATGCCAATTTCTGCCCGAAGGTCGAGAATGAACGTTAGATCCGGTCGTACGCCATCAATCGCCAGACGTTCGAGGATATTGACGAGATCCTCCGAGACATCCGTGTTTTCGCCCTGATAAATGCGGGTAGAATCCATGAATCGGTCGCACAGCACCCATTGGCCGCTTTTCAGTGCCGGGCGGATTTTCGTGTCGACGTGATCGGCTCTTGCGGCAGCGAACAGCACTGCTTCGCCACTTGGCGGGATGCCCATTTTCTCGACGGTGCCTGACAGCAGCAGCTCGCGAACGGCTTCGGCCTTGGGCGAACCGCCGGGTTCTCGCGTCTGGATGCAATCGATGCCCCGTTGCTGCAGGCGCCGTGCCAATAGGCTGATCTGGGTCGATTTACCGACGCCTTCTCCGCCTTCAAAGGTAATGAATTTTCCTTGCGACATGCCGCAGCCTGCTCCCGATAAGCTGTCGTCCCGCCTTGCGCACAAGACAAGGGACGGAGGGAATCGCTTCCCTCACGCTGGTTTCGAGTTCTGCTTGTAGCAGGAAGTTGGCCTAGAACCAACCAAGCAGGAGTTCTTTCAACGCCCCGATGGCCCGCTGGGATGTGGTGCCGCGACCGATGGATTCGCCGGTGATCAGCGGTGCCTCATAAATCAGCTTGTCATCATTCCAGACCTTGAGTGTCGCTACCTCGACGCCCTCTTCAAGCGGCGCCCGCAGTGGGCCGTCATAGACGACTCGCGCCTTCAGGTTGCCTTCCTGGGAGCGTGGCATGAACAGACTGACCGGACGTTTGCTGACGAGCATGACCTCTGCCTTGTCGCCGCCAAAGACATTCGCATAGGCTATCTTTTCATCCGGATCAAAAATGCGCCGGGAGGTGAAGGCGCGGAAGCCCCAGTTCATGATCTTGCGGGCTTCTTCACGGCGTTCTTTCTGGGACTTCATGCCCGTCAAAACCGCAATGAGCCGCTCATCGCCGCGTTTTGCCGAGGCGACAAGGCAATAGCCGGCTGCTTCCGTATGGCCGGTCTTGAGCCCGTCAGCGCCTTCGGTGAAACCGAGTATCGGGTTGCGGTTTTGCTGGGTGATGTTGTTCCACGTATACTCGGGAATTGCGAAATAGTGATAGTATTCCGGATATTCCTCGATGATGTGGCGCGCCAGCACGGCAAGATCCCGCGCTGTGACCTTCTGACCATCCGCCGGCAGACCGGTGGAATTGACGAAATGGGAGTTGGTGAGGCCGATTTCCTCGGCTCGTTTGTTCATCAACTGGGCGAATGTCTCTTCATTTCCCGCCATGCCCTCGGCAACCGCGATACAGGCGTCGTTGCCTGACTGGACGATGATGCCGTGCAACAGTGCATCCAAAGGCACCATCGAGCCGAGTTTGGCGAACATGGTGGAGCCGCCAGAGTTCGCGCCCCCTTCCCGCCATGCGTGTTCGGAGATGTAGAATTCCTCATCAAGCTTGAGCTGGCCGGTCTTGAGAGCATGAAACACCACTTCAAGGGTCATCAGCTTGGCAAGGGAAGCCGGAGGAACCGGTTCGTCTTCCTCTTTGGAAAACAGCACCGATCCCGAATTGAAGTCGATCAGATAGGCGTGTTTGGCGGCTGTTTCATAGACTTGCGCCATGGCGCCAGAGATCGGCGATAAAGAGGCAATCGTCAGAAAAAGCAAAAGGCAGAAAAATTTTTTAAACATGCCGTTGAGCATCCTTCCCCCCCAACGTTAGGTTTGGTGCCCGCCACCATATCGGGCGCGAGCAGACATCTTCAGAAAAAACACAGGTTCAGGCAATTCACCTTTGCGTGTGTCGTTCCGTTGGGAGCGATAGTATCTTAACTAAGGAAAAAGAAAAAGGAGAGCATGGCGCTCTCCTTGAAAAAACTTGATATTTTGGATCTGGACGCTGTTGGATCCTAGCTTAGGCCCAACTGGCTTCTCATATCCGCAATGTCGGACCATGTCACACCGGGCTTGAGTTTGCTGATAACCAGGGAAATGGTCCCGTCATCCTCGTTGCGAATGTCGACTGCGGCGAGCATGGCAAATTCCTGAGCGAGTCGCATGCCATAGGTTGGGTCGAAACGACCAATCTGATCCATTGCTTTAGGAGCCGGACCAACAGCTGCCTCGATGCTGTCTGTTTCGTTGAAGTGACGCGCTTTGCGGGCAAGCGCCTCGGCAAGGCCCGGCTGCTTGTTCTGGCCAAGAATGCGATCGATTGCGGCATATCCGGCCTCAACACGCATGGAGCTGGATGGAGCGTAGTTCAACTGAATCGGGCCCATGCTGGCTAGCTCGATCGGAGTACCCAGAGTGCCCATGCCTTCCGGCGGAAAATAGCCATCACCGACGAGATCGACTGGTGCCCAGCCTGCGCTCGGGGCGGAGGACGCCAGATCAACCGTGCTCGGCGCAAACGCAGAGGCATCAGGAGCGGTCAATTGTGGCAATTGCCCCAGCATCAAATCGTTGGCTTCCGGCTGCGGTTTGGATCTTGGAACCGAGGCCGATGCGATCATGACGGGAGAGGATTCGAAGCTGCCGCCGCCTGCCGGGAGATTGAGCTTGTCGTTGCCGATCGGCTGTCCCCTGTCGCGATAGGAATTCTCAAGAAATGCCGTGTCATGGCCATCCATGCGCGCCCGGCCCACATACTGGACGCGGACGTTGGTGATGCCGTCATTGATGAAACCGAGTTTCTGGGCAACGCGATGGGACAGGTCGATGATGCGGCCATGGGCGTAGGGGCCACGATCATTGACGCGGACCAGAGTAGACTTGCCATTATTGAGGTTGGTCACGCGGACATAGGATGGCAAAGGCAGCGTCGGATGCGCGCCCGTGAGCGAATTCATGTCGAAGATTTCGCCATTCGCCGTCAGGCGCCCGTGGAAATCGTCGCCATACCAAGAGGCCTTGCCAACCTTGTTGTAGGATGGCTGTTCCTTGGGAACATAGGTGCGCCCGGCAACCTTGTAGGGTTTGCCGACCTTGTAGACACCGCCACCTTTTACAAACTCGCCGGACTTTGTGGCCACGCGGGCACTGGCCGACACGCCATATTTGGGATCGACCCTGCTTTTCTTTGACGAACTGGAGCATCCTGACAAGACCAGGCCCGTCACACTCAACAGCGCGATCAGCATTCCTACCCGAGTATTCTTTGCGATTGAAACCACCACGTCATACCCCGTTGGTTGCTTTGCAGAAAGCAGGATTGATTTGTTCTTATCTAGCATGCCGACAAACTCATTACTCTTCAGCCGACGTCCTCTCAATCGGTAAAATCCCATAGCATCAAGGTTAACAGCTACAACTGAACCGACCTTATGGCATAGTAACCTGCAAAAGTTCAATATTTCCGAAACAGGCAGACTTTACCAGAAAAATTGACGCTTTACAGGTTTCTTGGTGAAGGAAGTGTAAAGCTATGGTGGCAAAATTGTGGTGCCTGTTAATGGACGCCTGAATTTCAACGGTTTTTCTCCCGCCCGCAGTGGCTAGTTCGGTCGGGAATGAGGCTTTTTAAGGGAATGGTGCGGTGTTTTCAACAGCATCGGCTGATGAAATGCAAGAAGACTTGCAATTGTCAGAAAATAGCGTCAAAAGGGCCTCCAACCACATGACGCCGGAGGGGTGGCAGAGTGGTCGATTGCGGCGGTCTTGAAAACCGTTGGGCTTCACGGTCCCGGGGGTTCGAATCCCTCCCCCTCCGCCATTTCTTCCTGAAATACTATATGTTGATTGTAGCCTTTAGCGCGGCTGTGCCAATTTGCGTATCGGGTTGAGATATGGCGTATATTAGTTAGGCATTCCGCCCAACGTGACGCGCTGGTTTCAGATCTGTATTCGGCCTTTTAGTCGATCACTCGAAGTCTGGATGTATATCCTGCTTCTTGTGATGCCATATAATGCCTTCTTTGATAACCTTTGCAGGATTGCCGCCAATCACTAGGTTAGAGCCGAATTTCTTTCCTGAGACAACAGATCCAGCAGCAATCACGGTGTCGTTGCCCATCTCCGTTCCCTTCAGGACTAGGACGTCGTTGCCAACCCAGCATCTATCTCCGATCATGATGTCTCTCGTGTGGTTCAGGCGATTTCCTGTTGTCGCGTCATAAATCCCGTGAAAATCGGACGTCCAAAACCGACTGCGAGAGAACATACAACCTTCTCCAATGATGATTGAGGCGCCTGGTTCGTTCATATCGAAATTGGTCTGTTTGTTGAATATGGCGCTTTTGCCTACGACCAATCGGCAATTGTCCTTGATCTCGAGATGCAGTCTTGTCAAGAATACATCAATGCCATGAAAAATGACTTCCGCATTGCGACCAATGCGGCCAGTGATCCTCCCTTGCCCCTTCACGTCTTCAGGAAATTCAAACGTTGCCCCATCCGCGATGGTTAGCTCATTATGTATCAAGTTAGCCATGAGTTTTTCCAATCAATCAAACATCGATTGTATGTTGGGGCGCGCTGGTTGGTAAGTGCAATGTCGGGCTGGAGGGTATCAACACTATTTTGTTTCATTATTTGTATTTTTGCTTGGCGGTCGTCTTGATGACGCAGATTTCTCTGGGCGATTTGGTAGAGCAAGCAGACACCGCGGACGAGTTGGTGCGCGGCTTTTTGTTGTTCACGATTGAATGTGATGGAAATGAATATTTTCAAATTATATACTGCGTAAAGAGAATAATAAAATTCATTAGATCGATGTTTTTGGCAGGCAGGTCCCGCCCCGCCCCGACAGGAAGAAAGGAAAAGAAATGGACGCTCAAAATTTTCAACGCTGGCTTGATGTGATGAAAATCACCAAGGCATCGCAACTGGTCGAGACAATCGGCTGGAGTCGGATCCATGCCCAGAAGATCATGGCAGCGGTGAAGTCTGGCGAGGCCATCACCCTCAAGCAGGTTGACGAGCTCGCTATGAGCGCCCTTGCCCAAGGCCTTAGGAAATGGAGCAGCTATGACCGATAGGAAACTCCAATACCTTTCCTTCGCCCTGACGGTCTCCATCGCGGTCGTCGTGATATCCCAGATCTGTTAGGACAGTCGGGCAGGATAACCAGAGCCCGGCCTCCCTAGCGCGGGGCATTTGGGGGGGGCTTTCGTCAGGTCGATATCACTGACGCCAAGCGGCATATTAAAACAGGCGCCGAGATTGGCGTGGCACTTGCATGTGATAAAGACTGGTACGCAAGAAAGGAGGCAATAGTGAGTAACATGCAACATGATTTCGTAAGTGCACTTTCTCCCGGAATTGCACTCGACGATGCGATGGAAATTGCGCAAACCGTTCTGCGTCCTCTGGGGTTTGATGCATCGAGCTACGATTTTTCCCCCGTCCCCCTCACCCATGAGGGCGAGTTTATCGTTCCCACCGTCTATGCCATGCAGAACACACCTAGTGATATGACGGACCTGTGGTGTGGCCAGCACTATTATGCCCATGATCCGGTCATGGATGCGTCGCGCGAAACGTCATGCCCATTCATATGGACCTATCGAGGTCCGCAAAGTGCCATCATGAGCCGGATTCTCGACCCGCGCCATCGGCCGGTTGTCGATTATCTGTGTGATACCGGCATGGAAAGCGGCATAACGGTGCCCATTCGCGGTGCTGGAGGTGCTTTGGCGACCTTCACGGCAATCAGCACGTCCGGAATCGATATCGATGACCTGAACAACGCGGTTTCTTCGGTTGGCTATCTGGCTCACATCTTTCATGAAGCGGTCGTCAAGGGCTTTGCTCCACAAGCTTTTCGCACGCCCCATGTCAGGCTCACGGCCCGCGAGAGGCAGTGTCTGCAGCTGTGTGCCAAGGGGTTGATTGCCAAGGAAATCGCGCATGAGCTCGGACGCTCTGTTGCTACGGTAACCCTGCATCTCACCTCGGCAACCAAAAAGCTCGGCGCGCGCAACCGTTTTCACGCGCTGGTGCTCGCTGCGCACTATCAATTGCTCGAAACCACCAACTGAAATTTGCAGAACCTATAAGATTCATTAGCTATTGGTGAATGGTCGAATGTGCCTAGGATTGGATCTCAGCAAGACAATGAGGTTTAGATGGCAGATTTTGAGATTCAGGAAGGCTATTCGCCTTATCAGACATATAAAACTTGGTATCGGATCTGCGGATCCCTTGACTCGCCCAAGCTCCCCCTGGTGGTGGCTCACGGTGGTCCGGGTTGCACTCATGACTATATCGACAGTTTTATGGACCTGGCCAAAACAGGTCGCCCTGTCATCCACTATGACCAGATCGGCAACGGCAAGTCGACGCACCTGCGCGAAAAAGGGGCTGATTTTTGGACAGTTGACTTTTTTTTAGGCGAACTGGACGCCTTGCTCAGCCATTTGGGTATTCAGGACCGCTATGCCTATCTTGGGCAAAGCTGGGGCGGCATGCTCGGGTCTGAACATGCGGTCAGGCAGCCGGCCGGTCTCAAGGCGCTGGTACTGGCCAACTCGCCTTGCAACATGCAAATCTGGTTGAAGGGGGCAGCCGAGCTGCGGGCCCAATTGCCGCAGGATGTGCAGGACACACTGGATCTGCACGAAAAGGCTGGCACAATCGACCATCCCGACTATAAAGCAGCTACCGAGGTCTTCTATGACCGTCATGTCTGCCGTACCAAGCCACGCCCGGTGGAGGTGCAGCGCACCTTCGACGCCATGGATGAAGATCCCACGGTCTATCACACCATGAATGGTCCAACCGAATTTCACGTCATCGGCACCATGAAGGACTGGTCGATCATTGACCGTCTGCACAAGGTCAAAGCGCCAACGCTGGCGTTTCGCGGCGCCCATGACGAGGCAACCACCGAGTGCTTGCAGCCATTTTGGGACAATATCCCCGATGTGGTTGCGCATGTCTTCCCCAACTCAAGCCACATGCCCCATGTAGAGGAAAAAGAGGATTGTATGGCCGTTGTTGAAGCCTTTTTGTCGAAGTATGATAGCGAGTAAAGCATGCTGGGTCGTTATCGCTTTGTCCTGTTCCGTCCGTTCCAGTTGCTGCCTGTGATGTTTGGCATCTCGGTTGTCACCTTCATCCTCGTGCGCCTGATCCCCGGGGATCCCGCACGGGTGTTGCTGGGTGCGCGTTCGACCCCGACCGCCCTAGCCAAGATCCGTGCACAATATGGGCTCGATGAGCCGATGATCACCCAGTATGTCTATTTTCTGAAAAACCTCGTACATGGCGAGATGGGCCGTTCGACCCTTTACAAGATCGATGTATTGAAACTGATTGCAACGCGCATTGAGCCAACGCTGATGCTGGTTTTCTGCGCGGTCCTGCTGTCTCTGGTGATCGCTGTTCCTTTGGCCGCGCTCTCTGCGCGCAAGCAGGGCCAGTGGCCGGATCATTTTGCCCGCATCGCCGTAACGGCCGGGCTCGGCTTTCCGCAGTTCTGGCTTGGCGTCATGCTGATCATCCTGTTCGCGGTCAGTCTCGACTGGTTGCCGGTGTCCGGCTACGGCAAGACCTTCGAGGACAAGGCCCTTCACCTTGTTCTGCCCTGTCTGACCATTGCGCTTTCGCTGTCTTCGGTCATCACTCGCAGCTTGCGGGCGGCCATGATCGCAGGTCTCAACTCCGACATTGCAACAGCTGCCCGTGCGCGCGGCGTATCGGAAAACACGGTGTTCTGGCGGCATGTGGTGCCCAATGCGCTGGTGCCCACCATAAACCTGCTCGCCGTCAACATCGGCTGGCTGATCGGTGGCACGGTGGTGGTGGAGAGTGTGTTTGCTCTTCCCGGCATGGGGCAATTGCTGGTTCGCGGCATCTTCTCTCGTGACTACATGGTGGTTCAGGGCGTTGCCATGGTGTTTGCCATTGCAACCCTGTTGATCAACTTTCTTGCCGACATCCTGACCGTAGCCCTTGATCCGAGAGTGAAATTCTGATGGCGCAAACAAGACCCTTTTTCCCTCGTCTCAAATGGCGCGCCCTGATGAGCAGCAACACGACCCTGACGCTCGGGTTCTGCATTCTGGCATTCTTCCTCGTTGCGGCCATTCTGGCCCCGCTGGTGGCTCCGTTTGATCCGATCCTTCACGATGCCAACGCGCGGCTGCAGGCCCCTACTCTGTTGCATCCGTTTGGCACGGACAATTTCGGCCGGGACGTCCTTTCCCGCGTGATCTGGGGTGTGCGGATCGACCTGCAGATCGCCCTTCTGGGCGTGTTGTTCCCGATGATCATTGGCACGATACTGGGAACGGTGGCCGGTTTCCTGGGCGGTATTGTTGATACCATCCTGATGCGTATCATCGATATCGTGCTGGCCTTTCCGTTCCTCGTACTGATGCTGTCCATCATCACCATTCTCGGCCCTGGTCTGGCGAGTTTCTATATCGCCATGGCGCTGGTTGGCTGGGTCAGCTATGCCCGACTGGTGCGCGCGCAGATTCTCGTTCTGAAAACGATGGATTTCGCCGTTGCAGCCCAGAGTCTGGGCTACTCGCGGCTACGCATCATGTTTCGTCACCTGCTGCCGAACGCTCTCACCGGCTCCATCGTCTTTGCTATGTCCGATGTCATTCTGGTGCTGTTGAATGGTGCTGCCATCAGCTATCTGGGGCTTGGGGTTCAGCCGCCTGCTGCCGAATGGGGCATCATGGTTGCCGAAGGACAGGGCTTCATCACGCAGGCTTGGTGGATCACCTTCTTCCCCGGGTTTGCCATTGTCTGCCTCGCTTTGGGCTTCTCGCTGCTGGGCGATGCCCTTGGTGACATGTGGGAGGCTGAAGTATGACCATTCTCTCCGTAAAAGGCCTCTCGGTCAGCTATCAGGACAAGGTGGAAACCCGTTCTTTGCTGGAAGATGCCACTTTCGATCTTGGCCAGTCGGAAATTCTCGGCCTTGTGGGCGAAAGCGGGTCCGGCAAGAGCCTGTTGTGTCGGGCGATCATTGGCTTGCTACCCTCAACGAAACTGTCGGTAACCAGTGGCGACGTTGTGCTCGAGGGCCGGTCCATTCTCGGTCTTGAGGAAAAGGCGATGATGGATGTGCGCGGTCGGCGCATCGGGATGATTTTTCAGAACCCGACCAGCCATCTGGACCCGGTCATGCGTATTGGTGACCAGATCTGCGAAGGCTTGTTCCGTCACGGCTCCTATTCCAAACAGGATGCCAGGGTGCAGGCCGTTGAGTTGTTGACACAAGTCGGCTTTCCAGATCCGGCGCGGGCCTTCCGCAGTTTCGCGCATGAATTTTCCGGCGGCATGCGCCAGCGCGCGATGATTGCCATTGCCCTTTCCTGCGAGCCGGAAATTCTCATCGCCGACGAACCGACCACAGCTCTCGATGTGACTGTTCAGGCGCAGATTCTGGAGCTTTTGCTGGAGTTGCGCAAGAAACGCGGGCTTTCCATCATTCTCATCACCCATGATCTGGGCGTCGTGGCGCAAACCTGCGACCGTATTGCGGTAATGCGGGAAGGCCGGATCGTCGAAATTGAAGAGAAGCGCAAGCTGCTGTCTGCCCCACAGCACAGCTATACCAAGACGCTGATCGCTTCACATCCCTCCTTTGATGATCATCTGGCCAGCCATGTGCCTGATGATGATATCGTGGTGGAAGAGCCACACATGAAGCCGATCTTCGAGGTTGATGATCTGGTTGTCGAGTTCAACGCGGGCAAAAGCTGGTTTCGTTCCAAAGGTGCCTTCCGGGCGCTTGCGGGTGTCAGCTGCCAGATCTTTCCCGGCGATACGGTTGGTATCGTGGGGGAAAGCGGCTCAGGCAAGAGCACGCTGGCACGGGCCATGATCGGCCTCACCCCGATCACCTCAGGTGACATCGCCTATGATGGTGCCGTACTGACCTTGAAACGCGATCAGGCCCTCAAGAAACTGCGCCGGGAAGTGGCGATGGTGTTTCAGGATCCGTTCAATGCACTCAATCCAAGGATGACGGTGGAAGCGGTGTTGCGCGAGGTTCTGGAAACGCAGGGAGAGATCGCCCGCAACGCCATTGACCTCCGGATTGACGAATTGCTGGAGCTTGTGGGCCTTGATGTATCCTTCCGCACACGCAAGCCAAAGAGCCTGTCCGGTGGCCAGTGCCAGCGTGTCGGCATAGCCCGTGCCCTGGCCGTCAATCCCAAGGTGATCATCGCCGATGAGTGCGTTGCCGCGCTCGATGTGACCATTCAGGCCCAGATCATCTCGTTGTTCAAGGAACTGCGGGAGAAAATGGCGCTGACCATCATCTTCATTGCCCACGACCTCGCCATCGTCCGCGAGCTTTGTGAAAGCGTGATCGTCATGCATCACGGCCGCATTGTCGAGGCTGGCAGAACCGAAGACGTCTTCGACAATCCCGAACAGGACTACACCGCCAATCTGCTGGCCGCGATCCCCAATATCGATCCCGACAAGCCGATAGGCACCAGAATGGCCGCCCGAGCAATTCAGGGCAATTGAGAAAACATACAACAAACGCAATCACATAACAGAAGGAACACCAAAACAATGTTCAGAAAATTTTCCCGTGTGGGACTTCTTGCAATGACCCTTGTCATGGGCGCGATGACTGTGGCCGATGCTGCAGGCGTGCTCTCCATCGGTCGCCGTGAGGACTCCAGCACCTTCGACCCGATCAATACCGCCCAGAACATCGACTTCTGGGTTTTCATGAACGTGTATGACGTGCTGGTTCGCGTCGACAAAACCGGTGCCGAACTCGTGCCTGGTCTTGCCGAAAGCTGGGACATCTCCTCGAACGGCCTGACCTATACCTTCCATCTTCGTGATGCGAAATTCTCCGATGGGTCTGCCATCACGTCTGAAGACGCCAAATTCTCTCTCGAGCGCGTTCGTGATGATGAGCTTTCCCTGTGGTCCGACAGCTACAAGATCATCTCCGACATGCAGACCCCGGATGCCAAGACGTTGGTTATTACCCTGTCCGAACAGTCCGCTCCGTTCCTTTCCACCCTCGCAATGCCTGCCACCTCCGTCATTTCCAAGGCCGGTTTTGAAGCAAAGGGTCAGGAAGACTATTCCCAGAACCCTGTCGCTTCCGGCGCTTTCGTCGTGAAGGAATGGCTGCGCGGCGACCGCGTCATCCTTGCCAAGAACCCCGAGTTCTGGCAGGCCGACAAGGTCAGCCTTGATGGCGTCGAATGGATCTCGATGCCGGATGACAACACCCGCATGCTGAGCGTTCAGTCCGGCGAGCTTGATGCTGCCATCTATGTTCCGTTCTCCCGCGTGGAAGAACTAAAGGCCGACGACAAGCTTACCGTTCACATCGAGCCCTCCACCCGTGAGGATCATCTGTTGATGAACCACGAGCATGAGCCACTCAACAATGTTCATGTGCGTGCTGCCATCGACTACGCCATCGACAAGCAGTCGATCGTTGATGCCGTGACCTTCGGTCAGGGCAAGGTTGCCAACAGCTTCATTCCGGCTGGTGCGCTCTATCACAGCGATGAAAACGGTGCTCGTGACTTCGATCTCGAAAAAGCCAAGGCCGAGCTCGCAGAGGCCGGTGTCGACGGCATTTCGCTTGACTATCTGGTCAATGCCGGCAACGAAGTTGACGAACAGGTTGCCGTCCTGATCCAGCAGCAGCTGGCCGCAATCGGCATCACCATCAATCTGGTGAAAATGGACCCGAGCCAGACCTGGGACATGCTGGTTGCAGGCGACTATGACCTGTCGATGATGTACTGGACCAACGACATTCTCGACCCCGATCAGAAGACCACCTTCGTTGTGGGCCATGACGTCAACATGAACTACATGACCCGTTACAACAACGAGACGGTCAAGCAACTGGTTGCCGACGCTCGTCTGGAGCTGGATTCGGCCAAACGCAAGGCCATGTATTTCGAAATCCAGAAACTGGCCAAGGCTGATGCTCACTGGATCGATCTGTTCTACAGCCCGTTCATCAATGTTACCCAGAAAGGTGTCGAGAATTTCGACCAGAACCCTCTCGGTCGCTTCTTCCTGGAAGACACCGTCAAGACGGCTGAATAGGCTTTGATGCAAGGCATCGCCCTTCACGACGGGCGGTGTCTTTGCCTGTGGATTTTGCAAATCGCAAAACCGCACCAGACATGAAAAACCCGCAGGGATCGGATGATCGCTGCGGGTTTTGTGTTGTTGAGGCCCGATGCTTTCTACAGGCGGCGGTAGTCGAGTTTGCGCGCCAGCCAGCAACCAAGGGTGATCCCCTTGATGGTGCCGTCGTTGCCACGGGTTGCCGTGATGGTCCAATCTCCCGGTGCAGGCGCGTCCATGGAGCGGCGGGTCACAAACACCCATGTGTCGGGGCCGACCGGATGGACACGTTCCATGATGCCGGTGCCCAGAACACCCTGACAGTAGGCATAGAGGCCGCCATCTTCTGCAACCACGGTGAAGGTGGCATCGAGTTCGTCCGAATAATAGCGACCAGCGAACTCTGCGTCCGGCGTTGTGGGCGATTTTGGCAGCGGCACCAGTGACGAGACCAGATTTTCACCCTTCCGCGTCATGGTCATCGTGCCCGCGGCTTTGCTCAGCTTGATGCTTGCCGTTTTCAGGGTGCCATCTTCTGCTGCAAAGACAATATCGCCGCCGGTCGAGTAATGCAGATGGGCATCTGTCTTGCCACTTTCGATGGCGGTCAGCAGGTTGGCCTCGGGGCAGAGCCATTGACCATCCCAACCTTCTGGCACAGGCATCGGCTTTGGTGCTTCATAGCCGAGGGCGGCATTGAACAGGGCCTCGGCTGCGCCATAGGCACTGCCTTCATGGTTGAGGATGACGACCACCGACATGCGCTCGGATGCGCAATGCATGCGGAAGGCGCGGAAGCCGCGCAGGGCTCCTGCGTGACCGGTCACCTTGCGACCGGCCAGCTCCATGTGAGCCAGCCCGTAGCCATAACCGGCAGGTGTCCCGTCCTTGAAGGTCGGTGGCGTTGAAATGCGATTGTAGAGGCTATCCGGGTCGTCTCGGGTCTGATCAATCCAGCATTCATAGGCAAGCATGTCTTCAAGGGATGCTGAAATGCCGGCATCCCCGAACCAGTAGATGCCATTGTCTGCCGGCATGAAGCCGACCTGTTCGTTGCCTTCGTAGCCGATGACGCCATCGGCGGTCACGCGGCTGTCAGAGAGCAGCGCAGCGGTCTTCATGTTCGCCGGTCCCCAGACGGTTTCCGCGAGAAGCCCCTGAAGCGAGCGGCCGGTTTCCCGTTCGATCAGCTCGCCGACGATGCGAAAGTTGGCGTTGCAATAGGAATAGCTGGTGCCGGGTTCGAAATGGCAGCTTTTCATCCTCTCGAACATCGCATAGGCGTCGTTTCGGGCGAAGCTCTGTTCCGCCTTGGCCCCTTCAAGGATTGTCAGTGCCCAATAGTCGCGCAGGCCGGACTGGTTGTGGCAGAGCTGTTCAATGGTCGGCAACTGGCCTTCGAAATTGGGCAGCAAGTCCGGCAGACGGGCGTTGAGGGGTGCAAAGTCCGAGAAGCTGTGCAGCAGGACAGCACAGGTGAACTGCTTGGAGATGGAACAGATCGGCAGACGGGTGCCGCTTGTCATTTTGCGATGGGAGGCAAGGTCTGAGTAGCCCCAGGCGCGAGAGGCGATGATCTTTCCGTCCTTGACGACGCCAGCAACCCCTCCGGGGCCGCGGTACATGTTGGGTAACGCATCTAGAATCTGGTCTAGTCGGAGAGTATCAATCATCTGCAAATCCGCTCGGTTGGGAAAATCCTGATGATCAACCTAACAACAATTCCGGGCCGGTTTGTAGATGCAATTTGTTATAGGTTTCAGCGCCCTGAATGGAAGGTGTCACGGACACCCGTTTTGGGGCACCTGAGTGGTGCCCCTCTCGAGGTCAGCGCATTTCGAAGAGTTCCTGATGGAAGTTGCCGCTGCTGAGCCCTTCCGCTACGAGCCCCTTGCGCAGTTGCTCGGCGAACTGGCTTGGTCCGCAAAACCAGAAGCTGGCGTCCTTCCAGTCCGGCACCATGGCGATGAGTTTGGCCACATTGAGTCGGCCATCTCGCTCACTGATGATGATATGAAGATTGACACCGGCGGCGTCCGCATCGGCCTGCATGCGGGTGAGGCCCTCTTCGGATACCTCCCGTGTAGTATGAAACAGGTCAACCACCTTGTCTGACGGAGTGCCTGCCAGATCGCGCATCTTGGCAACGAATGGCGTTATTCCGATGCCCGCCCCGATCCAGACCTGCCGTTGCTTCTTGCATTCAAAATTGAAGCGGCCATAAGGGCCATTAATCTTGACCGGGGTGCCGGGTGCAAATCTTTCCCTGATTTTGGCGGTGTAGTCGCCGAGTTCCTTGGCGATAATGCCGATACGACCGGATGCTGGCGACCAATGGGTGGAAAGAGTGAACGGGTGCGGTCCTTCCTTGCGATCTGTCTCGACAAAGACGAACTGTCCTGGCTTGTGACCGCGCCATGCCTCCTGCATGTCGAGATCGATTTCAAGCACCTTGAGTTCCGGAAAGTAATGGGTCGAGGCGACAACCGCCCTCGAAGATGGGAAGCCCTTGAAGTGGATGACGACCAGATAGATGCTCGCAAGGCTTCCGATAACGCTCAGGGCTACTGTGGACCAGCCAAATGGCGTCGACCAGTATTCAGGACGCATCAGGATGACACTGTGATACGCGAAAATGACAAAGGCGATGCCCATCACGAAATGGACCTTCCTGAATATCCGGTAGGGTATGCGCTTGATGAGTGCCAATGCCAACAAGGCGAACAGCAGAAAGAGGATTGGCTGGGCTATGCCGCGGGCCGGGCCATAAAGGCTCGGGAACAGCGTTTGCGTTGCGAGTTGTACCGGATCAAACGTATGGACCGCGGCAACGGTATTGCCTGCTGCGTCGACTGTTGCCTCGGGGTGGTGCCCCTCTCCGGTCTTGATCAGCCAGTGGGCAAGTAGCATCGGCAGCGCGCCGATCGCCAGCCACTTGTGCAGGCGGTAGATCTTGTCGAGGCCGCCAAAGACGGGTTCGAGCCAGCGGAGCCGAACGGCGAGGACGATTGCTATCGCCATCATTCCCAACGACAGGAAGCCGGTCAACTGGGTGAAGGCCTGAGCAACGCTCTTTTGATCTGTGAAATCGACGGCACTCAATGAGCTGATTCCGAAGATGAGCAACAAGAGCATGACAATTGTAGTCAGGGACAGGATGACGCGGCGCATTCGGGTATTCCTATTCAATTAATGGCGGTCTGCTGATTTGCAGACACGAATTCTCTAGCAGTGTATCCGAATAATCATCTCCACCTTACACCAACCTGAAGGTCTGCTGCTTTATGTCCTACCTTTCTGTCGCTGGTCGGTATCGAATTGTAACGAAATGTGTCCAAATCTTCTGTCATTCCAGCACAGCAAACACTCTGGGCTCTTTGATATGACATTTGTTGCTCCTGTCAGGGGGAAATGACGGTCTTTGTCTGTTTCTCCGGTTTGCGGAATACCCTGTTATATTTCAGTGGTTTTCCCGACAGAAACACGTTAGTTTCGAACGTGCTTTGTGATGTTTTTTAGAGAATTGGCATGTGTGGATTTTTTCAGGTATTTAGCAAGAATGCGCCGATAGATGAGGCCCGTTTCAGGCAGGCGCTTGACACGATGAAGCATCGTGGACCCGACAACACCGGCGTTGTCTTCAAGGAAATCAACAATGTTCACTGTGCCTTCGGGCATCAGAGACTGTCGATTCTGGATGTGCAGGAAACCTCTAACCAGCCCTACCAGTCGGAAGACAGCATCCTGCTGTTCAACGGCGAGATCTACAATTTTCGCGACATTGCCGAGGAGTTGAGAGCTGAGGGTGTGGACATCCATCCGCGCGGCGATACCGAGGTTCTGAGCCGTTATTTGCAGCTGCACGGCCTAGCCCGTGTGCCGCGCATGAACGGCATGTGGTCCTTCTCGTCGCTTGCCATCAACACGATGACGGTTTCGGCGTCACGAGACCGCTATGGCAAGAAGCCGCTATTCTTCTATATGGATGACAACATCCTGTGCCTGTCGTCTACCGCCCGGTCGATCATGGACTATCTGGGCAGAGACTTTGCGTTTGACGCAGGAATCATGAGCGATTTTCTGGTTTTCGGCGACATGTTCCCGCAAAACGGGCTTAACACGCATCTGGTCGGCATCAAACAGGTGCCTCCGGGGCACAACGCCCGCTTTGATCTCAACCGCTGGGATTTTGCCTGCGAGGCGTATTTCGACACCCATGCCATTCAGGCTGATGCGCCCGATATCCATTCTCAGGAGACGCTTGCGGATCTTCTTCGGGATAGTCTGACAAAGCGTCTGATCTCCGACCGTCCGGTCGGCCTGTTGCTGTCTGGCGGCATCGATAGTTCGCTGGTTTTCTCCTGTCTCTATTCGCTCGGCCTCCATGAACAGTGCAAGATTTTCATCGGCGATACCGGCCGATCGGATGATCACATTTATGCCAAGAGGTCCGCCGATCAGTTGGGCGTCGACGCGGAGGTCATAAAGCTCGATTACAACACCAATGCCTTTGAGCGTTTCCTTGATATCTGCGGCCATATGGAAAAACCCATTCCGCTCAACGGCAGCTCGATGGCGATGCCCGTCATGTATGAAGCGATTGCCGAGCGTGGCGTTCCTGTGGTGCTTGACGGCACAGGCGGCGACGAAAATTTCGGTGGCTATTGGAGCCGACAGTACCCGCAGGCCGTGCGGCAAGCGGTCAAGGGCGGCGATTGGTCGTGGGTGCGTCAACAGCTCGCCAGCAGCCGCAAGAAGGAGACACTTTCCCATCTGGCCAGCGCATTCATGCCTGATGCCTTGGTTGAAAAATTCTCGCTGGAAAAGACCCGTCTCAGAACCCGCCTCAATCCGATCATGAAGATGGATATGGCTGCCATTCGCCAGTGCCAGCAGATCGACCCGATCACCCCCTCCCTCGGTTTTGACGAGGCGTTGATCGCCGATGTCTCACCGGGAGGTCGGCTTGGGGAATGGCTCTGGCACAATGACCGGAATTCGATGCGCGCCAGCATAGAGGCTAGAAGCCCGATCCTCGACTATCGCCTGTTCCCCTATATCCGTTCTGGCTATCAGAACAAGTTTGTCGGTGACTGGAACAAGCATGAACTGAGGCGCCTGTTTGACGCGTTTCATTCGCTTCCCACCCAGTGGCGCAAGCAGAAACAGGGGTTCCGGTGGGACGGGCGCGAGTTTGTCAAAACCAATGCCGTGCAGATCATCGAACTGATCAGGGAAAACCGTACCTATCGCTCACAGATCGATGTCGAGCGTTTCTGCGCTGCTGCGTCGCGCAGCCCAGGCTTGCTGAAAACGTCGTTGGCCAAGCGGTTGCTCGTGGTTTCGGCACTGGAAGCCAAATTGCCGATCAGCAAGACCGCGGCCTGATCCCTTGACAGGGATAGGAGATGGAGGGAAGCCCGAGGGCTTCCCTTTTTGTTTCAAGGCTATTTGGCACCAGATTCTCTGGCTGCCAGCACCTTGTCGAGGGCGATCCGGACTATCCCGAACATCTCTTCGATCTGTTCGGCGGTGATGATCATTGGCGGGCAGAAGCAGATGGCTTCAGCAATGTTGCGGATGATCACCCCTTCTTCCTGCAACTGGGTCGCCACGGCCAAAGCGGCAGCGCCTGCTGGCTGATCATCCCATGGCTTGAGTTCCAGCGCGCCCAGCAGCCCGACGCCGCGGGAGGATTGGGCCAGCGGATGCTCGGCGAGTTTGGCAAGACCTGCAAGGAAGGTCGATTCCAGTCGGGCAACATTGCCGACCAGATCCCGTTCAAGAATGATCTTCAGGTTTTCCAACCCGACAGCCGTGGCGACCGGATGGCCGGAAGCCGTGAAACCATGAGCGAAGACGCCTATCCGGTCGGATTCGTCGGCGATCGGCTGGTAGAAGGCATCATTCATCAGGATGGCGGAAAGCGGCATGTAGGACGAGGAAATCTGCTTGGAGGTGACCATTACATCTGGGGTGATGTTGTAGGTTTCGCAGGCAAACATCTTGCCGGTGCGGCCGAAACCGCAGATTACCTCGTCGGCCACCAGCAGGATATCGTATTTCTTCAGAATGGCCTGAACGCCTTCCCAATAGCCCTTGGGGGGCACCAGAACACCCCCTGCCCCGATCACCGGCTCTCCCCAGAAGGCGGCAATGGTTTCCGGGCCCTGCTCCAGAATGAGATCTTCCAGATCCTTGAGCATACGGGCGGTGAAGGCTTCTTCGGTTTCTCCCGCTTCTGCAAAGTGGGTGTAGGACGGACAGGAGGTGTGGACCATGCGGTCTAGTGGCAAGTCAAAGCTCTTGTGGTTGGCAGGCAATCCGGTGATCGACGCCGAGGCAATGGTTACGCCGTGATAGCCCTTGATGCGGCCGATGATCCTTTTCTTTTCCGGCTTGCCAAGGGAGTTGGAGCGATACCAGACCATCTTGACGACCAGATCGTTGGCTTCCGAGCCGGACGAGGTGAAATGCACCTTAGACATCGGAACGGGGGCGAGCTTTATCAGCAGTTCCGCCAGATCGACCGATGGGCCGTTTACCTTGTAGTTGAAGGAATGATAGTAGGGCAGCTTTTCCATCTGCGCCTTGGCAACTTCCGCGAGCCGCTTTTCGCCAAAGCCAAGGGCGACCGACCACAAACCGGCCAGACCCTCGATGTAGCGCTTGCCGGTGTTGTCATAGACATAGATGCCATCTCCGCGCTCTATGACCAGTCCGCCGGTCTTCTCGTATTTGCGCAGGTTGACGACCGGATGCATGTGATAGGCTATGTCTCTTGCCTCAATCGAATTGGCTGAATCCGTCATGATGAAATGCTCCTGAATGTATGCTGAAAAGTATGAATGAAAATGTCCTGCCGGGTGTGCCGACAGTCAAGGTCCGATCTTGTTGGACGATCGCTCCTTGCGGATCTGAATGACCGATTATGCAGGAAAGGCGAAGGGGCGAACCTCGATGCCCTCATCAAGGAAGGCTGTACGCAGTTGGCCTGCCGTAGCCACGGCGCCGGGGGTGTCGCCATGGACGCAAATGGAGGCGGCCTCTACCGGCAGTCTTGTCCCTGCAGTGGTGGGGATGAAACCATCGCGCACCATGGTAAGGGCCTGTTCCACGGACTGGTTATGATCCTTGATGACGGCACCGGGTTCCTTGCGCGGGGTCAGCATGCCCTCAGCCGTGTAGGTGCGGTCGGCATAGACCTCGCAAACCACTGCCATCCCGGCCTTCTCAGCAGCCTTCATGATCTCGGAATATGGTAGCGCAACGATCACCAGATCAGGATTGACGGCTTTGGTCGCCCGAATGCAGATGGCTGCCAGTTCCGGATCTTCGGCTGCCATGTTGCCGAGCGCACCATGGGTCTTCATATGGGTGATCGGCCAGCCGAGGGTTCTGGCCATGCCGTCGATGGCGGCAATCTGGTAGACGATCTGGGCTTCCAGATCTTCAGGGCTGTCACCAAGAATGCGGCGGCGACCAAAACCATAAAGATCCATGAAGGAAGGATGGGCGCCGATGGAGACCTTGCGCTCCTTTGCTGCCAGAATCGTCTCGCGCATCACCACAGGGTCGCCAGCATGAAATCCGCAGGCGATGTTGGCGGTGGTGACAATATCGAGCATGGCCGCCTCGTCGCCAATGCGGTAAGCGCCAAAGCCCTCTCCCATGTCACAGTTCAAATCGACGGACTTGCCCATCTTGAGTTCCCTTCTGATGTTCTGGTGATGCGTGCCATGCCGTTGTCCCATCCATGGGGGGCGGATTCTTGATGTATGAACAGGAGCGGCAGGTTCTTGCTATTCTTTGCAGTATTATGGATACATTTGGTATACCGGATTGACAAGGCAAGCCGACGGCCCACGGTCGGCTTTTCCAACGCCTTGCCAATCCGAGTTATCTTATCGCGATGCTGTGCTGCGCATAGGCATTGGCTCGGTGTCTGGGCGCATCGGCTTGCTGTCCCATCTGCGCACCAGGGTCGGTGGCCTTGAGGGCACATCCACCAAAATGGGGACTGCCTGACGTTCAGGCAGCCTGCTTGATCAAAGCGCGGAGATGGGATCGGAAAGGCAAAAGGCCGACAGCAGCTCGGCCGCTTTTGTGAAGTCGCTCATTTCCATATGTTCTTCGGGATTGTGACTGCCGTTATCGTTGCGAATGAAGATCATTCCCGTGGGCACCCCTGCCCCGGCGAACACGGCGGCATCATGGCCTGCGCCGCAGGGCATGGTCAGGGTTTCGAGACCATGACCTTCCGCGCATCTTTCTAGCCCCTTGACGATCCCGGGCGCCATGATCGCCGGTGTGCTGGTTGATACCGTGCCCATATGGAACCTTACATTCTGTTCCTTTTCGATCTTGGCGACGGTTTCATGCAGGATGGTCTGCATGCGGCTCAGCGTTTCCCGTTCCTCGCTGCGTACATCTAGGGAAAAGTCGACTTCCCCGGCGATCTTGCTGAAGGCAGCTTCGTCCGGGTCGGTGTAAAACTGGCTGAAGGTGACGACCAGATCGTGCCCTTCTTCGGCCAGTTTCATCCATGCTTCATCCATGCGCACGACCAGTGTGGAAACGGCGCGGACAGCGTCTGAGCGATAGGTGCGCGGCGTGGCTCCCGAGTGACCATATTCGCCCAGGCAGCGGGCCGCGCGGAACCGGAATGAGCCGCGGATGCCTGTTACGATGCCAATGGGAATTTTTCTTTCTACCAGTACCGGCCCCTGTTCGATGTGGGGCTCGATGAACATGCCGACAGTCTCAGGGGACAGATAGCCCTCACCGGCAGCGATCGCAGCAGCATTGCCGCCATTGGCTTCGATTGCCGAGAGAAGAGAAACCTTGTCGGACGAGCGTTTGAGGGCCATCAGTTCCTTGCTGTCCATGAGGCCAAAGGCCATGCGGCTGCCAATATAGGACGCGCCAAACCAGACGCTTTCCTCGGCGCGGATGGCCATGACCGTGATGTCGCGCTCCGGTGTGATACCCGCCTTGACGAAGCCGGAGAGGACAGCCAGACCCATCAGGACACCGGCCGCACCATCGAAGTTGCCGCCGCGGGGAACCGAATCCAGATGGGACCCGATGACCAGGCCAGGGCCGCTCTTGCGTCCCTTGAGGGTCATGTAGAGATTGCAGCCAGCATCGATTGTCGTCTCAAGGCCTAGTTTGCGAGCTTCGCGCCTGACCATGTCATGGGCAATCTGTTCGCCGAGCCCGAAGGACGGGCGGGTAAAACCGAAAGCGTTGCTGGTCCGGTGTTCCAGCTCGTCAAAAAGCCTGCGCGCAAGGGCGATGTCGGCGGGGGGCTGGTTGTGTCCATCCTGTTCGAGAGCGACTGCGCCCTCCGTGTTTGGGGTCATTGCGGCGTAAGTCTCCGTATAATACTGGCGCGAACGCGGTCCAGATGCTCTCGCATCGCTTCCGCTGCTTCTTCGCCCCGGCCCTGTTCAAGCAGGTCGATGAGGGTCAGATGTTCCCGACAGGTGGATGTCAGGCGCTCAGGCATGCTGCGCAAGTCGAAAATCTGGGTTTGTCGTCTGAGCGAGTGGATGATCTGTGCGAGATGGGAATTGCCCGCCATGTTGGCGATCGCGCCGTGCAAATCGTCGTCGACAGCGCGAACTGTTTCTCGATCCGGGCGTGCAGTGCCCTTGTCGGCATCTTCGAGCAGTCTTTCAAGACGCTGACGCAAATCGGCAAGCGTTTCGGTGGGAATGCGCCCGGCCGCGAGCCTTGCTGCTTCGGGTTCGAGCATCTGGCGAATCTGGAGCACTTCCATATAGTCCTCGATTCGCATCTGCTTGACCTGAAGTCCGCGACTGCCATGACGTTTCAGAAGGCCTTCGCTCTCCAACATCAGCAGGGCATCCCTGATGGGGGTGCGGGACATGTCCAGCGTCTCCGCAAGTCGACGCTCGGTGAGCATTTCGCCCGGCTCCGCCTTGCCTGTCAGGATCAGCTCCAGAATCTGTTCATAAGCCTGTTGGGCCAGTCGCTTACTGGTCTCGATCAGCATGCTTTTCTCGCTCTTCTCGTTCCACAGTCGTCTCCAGCTGCCGCCTTTCGGCAGGGATGAGCCTGTTCCACTCTTCTTATACTCATCCAGTTGCCACAATTCAAACAGCACAAAATGCGTAATGCAATTTCTTGGCAGACAATGTGAATTCCTGTGGTTGACCTTTGGTATACCATACTTTAAGCTCAATGCAACGCAACGATCGAAAAAGGACGAACCACTCGTGGAAAGCCTTGCTCAACCAAGCCTCCCCTTTACAAGAGAGGAGCACGCTTCTCGCTACAAGCGGCTGTGTCAGACGGTCGGAGAAGCCGGCTGTGAAGCCATGCTGGTATTTGCTCAAGAGAGCATGTACTGGCTTACGGGCTTTGATACTGGCGGATTTGTCTTCTTTCAGTGCCTTGTTGTCCCTGCAGATGGTCGTGAGCCGATTCTTCTGACCAGACGCCCCGATCTGGTGCAGGCCAGACAGACCAGCACGATCACAGATATCCGCATCTGGTGGGATTCGGAGGAAGCCGACCCGGCACAGGATCTCAAGGGTATCCTTGCCGAGCTTGGCCTTGAGGGCAAAAAAATCGCCATCGAGCTGAATACGCATGGTCTGACCGGTTGGAACCTGTGGCGTGTGCAGAACGCACTCAATGGCTGGTGCACGCTGGTCAATGACGACCACATGATTCGCCGTCTTCGCCTGATCAAGTCTCCCGCAGAAATCGCCTACACCCGCAAGGCTGCGGAAATTCTCGATAACTCGCTTCTGGCTGTCATTGATGCAGCGAGGCCGGGCGTTCTCGATAGCGATCTGAAGGCTGCCTATCTTGCCTCGATCCTTGGTCAGGGTGCCGACATGCCGCCCAATGCCCCGATCTTCAACTCGGGCAACCGTGCCGTCTATGGCCGTGGTGTGTCTGATCCGCGCCGGATCGAAAAGCAGGATCAGGTGCTGGTGGAATATCCTGTTGCCTATCGACATTACAACGTGAAGACCGAGTGGACGATCCTGTTCGGTGAAGTCTCCGACGCCCATCGCAAGATGTATGATGTGGGCATGGAGACGCTGCACCGGATGACGGAAGTGGCTCGACCCGGCACCACGCTTGGCGAGATTTTCGATCTCTATGCCAATGGTCTGGATGCTGGGGGCTATCGTCGGGCCCGCTACGGCGCGACGGGCTATTCGGTCGGCTGCACCTATGCACCGACCAGCATGGATGTACCGCCGATGATCTATTCGGGCAACCCGACCCAATGCCAGCCCGGCATGACCCTTTTCTACCATGTCATGAACGGTGACAGTGACACCGGACTTGCCATGGGTGTTGGCCACACCCTGTTGATCACAGATGGGGCCCCTGAAGTCCTGACCGCTTTGCCAGATGATCTGACCGTGATCACCTGACGGGCCGAACTTCCAATAAGACAAAAGCAAAACAGCATAACAAAAACATAAATCACCAACCCAATTACGAACGTGTAATCAACCTCATGAGGGCACAATGAGCAAATTTACGATTTCCCGCCGCGGAGTAATGTTGGGCATGGCCGCAGCCGGCCTTATTCCCATGACCAGCATCGGCATGGCTTCTGCCGCTACCCCGAAGGCCGGGGGCATTCTGAAGGTCAGCCATTCCACCCGTATTGCAACGCTGAACCCGCTGACCCTGTCCGGACCGGCCGAATATCCGTGTCTCGACATGCTCTATTCCGGTCTTACCCGCATTGGCGTCGACAACAAGCCGATGGCCGATCTGGCTGAAAGCTGGGAAGGCAGCGAGGGCGCAACCGTCTTCACGTTCAAGCTGCGCAAGGGTATTACCTTCCATGATGGCTCCGCATTGACCGCCGATGATGTGGTCGCGACCTACGAAGCCATCCTCAATCCGGATCGTCCGGCCTCTGCCCGTTCGGTTCTGACCATGATCGACAGTGTCACCGCTGCCGATGATCTGACGGTTGTGTTCAAGCTCAAGTCTCCGTTTGCCGACCTTCCGACGGCCACTGCCCATGCCAACGCCCGCATCGTGTCGCGCAAGGCGCTGGAAGCTGATCCGGCAACGCTGGAAACCACCGTCAACGGTACTGGTCCCTTCAAGCTGGAAACCTACGACAGCGCCCAGATGGTCCGTCTGGTCAAGAACGAGAGCTACTTCATCCCTGGCAAACCCTATCTTGATGCGGTTGAAATGCATCTCTTCCCTGATCTTGCCGCTGAAACCGCCAACTTCCTCAATGGCCAGATGGACGTCATGCTGACGGTTCAGCAGGCCGATTATGAGCGTATCGCCGGGTCTGCTGGCATTGAAGCCAAACGTATTCCGTCAGGCCGTTTCGTCAACGTGGTGATGCGTCACGACGCCAAGCCATGGAGCGATGTTCGTGTGCGCAAGGCACTGGCCATGGCTGTTGACCGCCAGATGCTGGTGGATGTCATTCTGGAAGGTTTGGGCCGTCCGGCCTATGACAACATCCTGTCGCCGGAATATCAGTATGTCATCGACTCTCCGGAAATCCCGTATGATCCTGCAGCCGCAAAGGCCCTGCTGGCCGAAGCCGGGTATCCGGATGGCCTCAAGGTCACCATGGTTGCTTCCAACCGTCCTGCCATTCGTGCGCAGGTTGCTGTTGCCATCAAGCAGATGGCTCTGCCAGCGGGCTTCGACATCGAGGTCGAAACCATGCCGCACGACACCTATCTGGCCAATGTCTGGATGAAGGGCGACTTCTACATCGGTTACTGGGGCATGCAGCCGACCGCTGACGCGGCCTTCCGCCTGCTCATGACTTCCGATGCGTCTTATGAAGACTCCGCCTGGAAGAACAAGGAGTTCGACGCTCTTGTTGATGAAGGCCGCGCAACTCTCGATCCTGCCAAACGTGCGGAAATCTATGCCAAGGCTCAGCAGATGATGCTCGATGACCAGGTCTATATCATCCCGTTCTGGGAAGACCTTCTGACCGCATCCAGCGACAAGACCGAGGGCTACAATCTGGCTCCGATCAACCGCTATTTCTACTTCGAAAACGTCTGGTTGGACAAATAGGCCGAGACTTGAACTGACATGACAATCGGATATCTATTCCGCCGGTTGCTGTCCATTCTCCTTGTTCTGGTCATCGTCACTTTTGCGGTTTTCGCGATTACGGCGGTGCTCCCGGGCAACGCCGCCATCATGATATTGGGCGAATATGCTACGCCCGATGCGGTGGCGGCGTTGGAGAAGCAGCTTCATCTCGACCTGCCCTGGTACATGCAGTATCTGAGCTGGGTGAGCGGCGTCATTCACGGTGACTTCGGCATGTCATTGCGTCTATCCCTGCCCGTATCGGACGTTGTTGGCGAAGCTTTCGTCAATTCCGCCGTGCTGGCAGGAACGGCGCTTGTGCTGGTTACCATCATCGCGATCCCTCTTGGAGCCATCGCTGCGGTCAGCCGTGGCAAGGTGATGGATCTCCTGTTGGCTGTCTTCAGCTACATGGGATCGGCCTTGCCGGAATTCGTGACGGCAACGCTGTTGCTGGTCGTTTTCGCTGCGCCAAAGACGGGTATATTCCCGGCCGGTGGTTTTACCGCTCCGTGGGTCAGCATTCCGGATTTCCTTGCCCATGTCGTGCTGCCTGCAGTCACGCTCGGCCTGGTGCTGATGGCGCATATTTCCCGTCAGGTGCGGTCGGAAATGTCCGAGGTTCTGTCATCGGATTTCATTCGCGCAGCGCGCCTCAAGGGGCTCAATGAAAAGCGGGTGATCTGGCGTCACGCCCTGCCGAACTCGCTGGCACCTGCCGTTGCGGTCATTTCGCTGGATATCGGCTATCTGCTCGGCGGCATTATCGTCGTCGAGGAAATCTTTGCATGGCCGGGGTTGGGGCGCCTTTTGATCTACGCTCTGGAGAACCGGGATCTGCCGGTCATTCAGGCCGTAACCCTGCTTCTTGCCACAGTCTACGCCCTGTCCAACTTCCTTTCGGATGTGATCATCGCCATACTCGATCCAAGGGTTCGCTATGCCTAAAAGCTTTCTGGCACCCAACGCTCTCGTTGGCGTCGTTCTTCTGCTCTTCACGCTGGCAATCGCCATTGCCGGTCCGTTGCTTGCTCCCTATGACCCACAGGCCTTCGATGCCCTGAACCGGCTTCAGGGACCGTCGATGACCCATCTTCTGGGAACGGACCAGTTCGGTCGCGATCTGTTGTCACGGATTCTCAATGGCGCTCCGACGACCGTTCTGTTCGGTGTGTTCGCAACATTGCTCGGCGTCAGCATCGGTGCAGTCATCGGTGTTGTGGCCGGTGTCGCAGGCGGTTGGGTCGACAATGCCATCATGCGCATTCTGGACGGTCTGCTTGCCGTACCGGAACTGCTGTTCACGCTGCTGATCGTCACCGTGCTTGGCGGTGGCATGGGGCAGGCCATGCTGGCGGTCGCCGTTGCCTTTGCGCCCGGCATGGCGCGCATCTCGCGCAGTGCCGTGCTGTCGGTGCGAACCCGTGATTATGTCCGCGCTGCCGTGGCGCGCGGGGAATCCGGAATCTACATCGTGGTCCGCGAAGTGCTACCCAATGCGCTTGGTCCCATCATCGTGGAATCCACCATCCGCGTGTCCTTTGCCATCATGATTGGCGCCACCCTCGGCTTTCTTGGGCTTGGGGCGCAGCCTCCGAGCACAGAATGGGGGTTGATGGTTGCCGAAGCACGTCAATTCATGTTCCGCAATCCATGGTGTGTGGCTATTCCCGGCATGTTCATTGCCATGTCCGCGCTCGGTTTCAACCTGTTTGGCGATGCCCTGCGCGACAGCCTTGACCCTCGAAGGAGCCATTGATGTCAGCAACCCATGTCAACAGCCACCCGGCAAGGGAAAAGGCGGCGGTCTTCGATGCTACGGCTCCGCGACTTTCCATCCGCAACTATTCCCTCGCCTATGCCACCAGCAACGGGCCGGTCAAGGCGCTCAACAACATCAATCTGGAGATCGCTCCGGGTGAAACCCACGGCTTGGTGGGCGAAAGCGGATCGGGCAAGTCTTCTATGGCCTGGTCCATCATGCGCTATCTGCCGCCCAATGCCATCGAAACGCATGGTGCGATCCGACTTGCCGGCCAGGAACTCCTCGAGATGTCGCCTCGTCAGATGATCGACATCCGCGGCCAGCGTATTTCCATGGTCTTTCAGGACCCATCGACCTCGCTCAATCCGACGATGCGCATCGGGGAACAGATTTCCGAAGTGCTGATGGCTCATCGCGGTCTGACCAAGGCCGAGGCGCGTGCAGAGGCGGAAGCGGCACTGGCCCGAACCGGCATTACGCGTCCGAAGGAAATGCTGGATCGCTATCCCCACGAGGCATCCGGTGGCGAGAAGCAGCGCGTGGTGATTGCCACCGCCTTTGCCTGCGAACCGGAGCTGATCATCTTCGATGAGCCGACGACCGCGCTGGATATCCTGACGGCCCGACAGATCCTTGACCTGTTCAACCGTCTGCGGGAGGAAACCCATGTTTCCGCTCTCTACATTTCGCACGATCTGGGGCTGGTTTCGCGCATCGCCGACAAGGTGTCGGTGTTGCATCATGGCGATCTGGTCGAACATGGCCCGGTCAACGAGGTGTTCAACAACCCGCAGGACGGCTACACCAAGCGCCTGATCAGTTCCGTGCCCCACCCAGACCGCTGGTTGGGAGTGGCAAAGCCCGAAACGACAGCCCCTCTGCTCTCGCTGGACAAGGTCAGCGTGCGCTATTCGCCCCTCACCTTCAAGGAAAAGGTTCTGAAGGCCAAGCCGGAGGAAGACCAGATTTTCTGGGGCGCCAAGGATGTCTCTCTGAGCGTCCGCCCCGGGGAGCTTCTGGGCATCGTTGGCGAAAGTGGATCGGGCAAGTCGACAATCGCCAAGGCCCTGACCGGGCTCAATGATTTCACTGGAGCGGTGAAGTTCGGCGACATTTCGGTCAAGGGACGCAAGGAGATCTCGCGCGATTATCGTCGCAAGGTCCAGATCGTGTTCCAGCATCCCGACGCCTCGCTCAACCCGCGCCAGACTATCGGCACGATCCTGTCGCGCCCGTTGCACCTCTATAAAGTCGTGCCTGCTTCCGAGATCAAGAACCGGGTCCGGGAACTGCTTGAACTGGTGCGACTGCCCGCTGACTATGCCGACCGGTTGCCGCATCAGCTTTCCGGCGGCGAGAAACAGCGAGTGGCCATTGCCCGTGCCTTTGCGGCCGAGCCCGAACTGGTGATCTGTGACGAGGTGACCGCTGCGCTCGACGTGTCGGTGCAGGCTTCGGTGACGGAGCTGCTTGTCAACCTTCAGAAAGACACGGGCACGGCCTGTATCTTCATTACCCACGATCTCAACCTGATCCGCCAGATCGCCCATCGCATTGCTGTCATGCAGCATGGTCGGCTGGTTGACCTGTTCGACCGCGAGGACGCACAGGCAGAGGATCGCAATCCCTACACCAGAGCCCTACTCGACGCAGTGCCTGTTCAGGTTTCGCTCGGCGTATATGAAACGGAGCAAAATGATGAGTGAAGCCCTCGATCTGGCGCGCAATCTTGATGACAAAACCTGTATCGACATTCTGTCCGACGTCGTCAGCCACAAGAGCTATTCGGAAACCGAAGGCGAGCGCAAACTGGCCGAGCATGTCGCATCGATCATGGAGAAGATGGGACTGGAAGTTGAACTGATGCCTGTGGTGGGCGACCGCGTCAATGCCATCGGGCGTTGGCGCGGTACCGGCGGCGGCAAGAGCCTGCTGTTCAATGGCCATCTCGACACCAATCCGGTTACCGAAGGCTGGACCGTCGATCCGTGGGGTGGGCTCGTTGATGACGAGTTCATCTATGGGATCGGCGTTTCCAATATGAAGGCCGGTGACATGGCCTCGCTCTGTGCTGTCAAGACATTGATCGACAATGGTAAACGGCTGAAGGGTGATGTCATCCTGACCTATGTGATCGGCGAATTGCAGGGCGGGATCGGCACCCTGGCTGCGGTGAATGCCGGTCTCCGGGCTGACTATTTCATCAACTCCGAGCCGTCCGACCTGCAGGCAATCACCATGCATGCGGCAGCGTTCACCTTCACCATCGAGCTTGAAGGCATTACCCGTCATCTCTCCAAGCGTGAAGCCGGTGTCGATGCCATTATGGCAGCCTGTGCCCTTATCCCGGAACTCAACGAGATGACCTTCTCGGATGCGCCATCCGAGGAACACCGGTCGGTCAACCGCGTTCATGTTGGCGTGGTGCACGGAGCTCTTGGCAAGGAGCTGCATGAATGGCGCCCTCCGCAGGTGGCCGACTATGTGCGCATCAAGGGCTCGGGTCGTTATGGACCCGGCCAAACCCGCGAAAATGCTGTCAAGGATATGCGCAAGAAGCTTGATGAGCTGGAAGCGCGCTTCCCCGGCCTCAAGGCAACCGTGACGCCGGAAACCCGGAAAGGGCAACCGACCATGCCAGCCTTCGAGGTTGCCAAGGATGCCCGTATCGTCACTGCGCTCAACGGTGCCTACAAGGCCGTGCGCGGTGAAGATCAGCCCACCGGCGCCATTGCCCCTCCGGCCTATTTCGGCACGGATGCTGGCCATCTATGGGCTGTTGGCGGCATGGAAGGGGTCGTCTGCGGGCCGGGTGGCAAGTTCAATACCATGCCGGATGAACGGGTCGAGATTGTCGACTATCTCGACATGATCCGGGTCTATCTGATGACCATGGCCGATATCTGTGAAATGGAGTAGTCACGTGACCGAGATGTTTGTTCCAAAAGAATATACCGCAAAGACCAAAAGCGGACGGGACGTTTTGCTCCGGTTTCCCGCTGAAGAATACGCCGCTCGCCTCACCGCAACGCGTAAGCGGATGCGGGAGGAAGGGCTCGATGCCCTGCTCGTCTTCGCGCAGGAAAGCCACTATTGGCTGACCGGCTTTGACACGGCTGGCTATGTGTTCTTTCAGGCCGGTGTGATCACCGCCGATGACAGCGAAACCGTTGTGTTGACCCGCACGCCGGACAAGCGGCAGGCCGAAGTTGCCTCGCTCTATGACGAGGTCCGCATCTGGCTCAATGCCGAAGATGCCAATCCGGCCATTGACTTGCGCGGAATTCTTGAAGAAAAGGGCCTCAAGGGCAAGAAGGTCGGTATCGAATATGCCTCCTATGGGCTCACTGCCTTCAATGGACGCACGGTCGATGCGGCACTGCAAGGCTTCTGCGAAACCGCTGACGGCTCGTGGATCATTCGCGGGCTGCGGCTGGTCAAATCCTCCGCCGAGCTGGAACATGTCCGCATCGCAGGCAAGCTCGCCGATGCCGCCGTGCGGGCCACCATTGAACGCATCAAGCCGGGCATCCCGGACAGTGCCCTGATCGGAGCTGCCTTTGATGCCATGGTAACTCTTGGTGGCGATACACCATCCGGTGGACCAATGATCAACGCGGGAGCTGCGGCCCTGTTCGGGCGAGATTCCGGTATTGCCCATATGATTGAGGAACAGGACCAGATTCTGGTGGAACTGGCCGGGTCCCATTGCCGCTATCATGTCTGCATCGAGAATACCCTGACCGTCGGGCCTGTCGATCCGCGTCAGGAACGTCAGATGGGGGTTGCCCGCGATGCTCTTGAGGAGATCAAGGCCAATGCCCTGCCCGGTCGCGAGCTTGGAACCCTTGATGACATCCATCGCCGGGTGCTCGACAAGGGCGGCTTTGCCAAGGCCCGTTATGCTGCCTGTGGCTATGCCCTTGGCTGCACATTCAAGCCGACATGGATGGATGTGCCGCCGATGATCTATTCGGGCAACCCGCTCGTCATGCAGCCGGGCATGGTGTTCTTCGTGCATATCATGATCCCCGACACGGACACCGGTCTTGTTGCCGGTATCGGCCAGACCTTCGCCATCCGCGAAACCGGGGAGCCGGAGGTCTTTTCCGATCTGCCAATCGAACTGTTCCGCTGCTAAGGCCGGATCTCTTGGAAATTTCGGACCCTTGTCGTCACAGTGACAGGGCTCCCAACAACAACAAGGAATGCCCACACCATGGGTAAACGTCTTTTATATTTGGGCAATGGCCGGTCTTTGCAGTCGGTTGCCAAACTCGACGAACGGTTTGAAACCTGGGGCCTCAACGTCGATCGCTTCTGGGCCTATGATGGCCAGTTCCCGCTTTCCCTCGATGGCTATGACGGCATCTTCCTGTCTGGCAGCCCGCATGGTGCCTATGAGGAGATCGACTTCATCCTGCGTGAGCATGATCTCATCCGTGAGGCGGCTGAAAAGAAGATCCCGATGCTGGGTGTTTGCTTTGGTCACCAGATCCTCGCCTCGGCACTGTGCGGCAAGGATCAGGTTTTCCGGCGTACCAGCTGCGAGATCGGCTACAAGGATCTGCCGGTCACGGAAGCGGCTCGCACCGACAAGATTGCCAAGGATCTGCACGAAACCGTGCACATGTTCGTCTGGCACAATGACGAAGTGTTTGGCTCTCATCCGGACATGACCATTCTGGCCTACTCGGACGATTGTGCCAACCATGTCTGGCGCTACAAGGACGAGGATATCTGGGGCATTCAGGGCCATCCGGAAGTCACCCTGGCGCAGGCCCCGATCTGGTTCGAACAGAACCGCGAGCGGATGGAGCTGGACGGTGCCGACATCGAAGAGCTGAAGGCATCCGCCCATGAAGCCGATGAGGCAAAGACCATGCTGACCCGTTTCACCGAACTGGTGCTTAACGGCTGACCCGTTCGGGCCGACCGATCAATCAAGAAGTCAGACTTGCCCCGTCTTTGTGCGGGGTGAATTCATAGCAAGGATTTGAGAGACACCCCGGCGGGTCATGCCCGGTCTGTGGTGTATCGCTCTCAAGGAGTTTTCAAATGCCGACACCTGCCTATTGGTTCCAGCGCGAGGAATATCTCGCCCGTCTTGCCCGCGTTCAGGCCGAACTCAAAAAACGGGATCTTGATGGCCTCGTGGCCTTTCTGCCCGAGACCGTGACCTGGGTTACCGGTTATTATACCCGCGCCTATGGCACATTGCAGTTTGCCATCATTCCCGCTGACGGCGAGCCTACCCTCTTCTGCCGCGATGTCGAGGAATACTATCTCGATACGACCTGTGTCTTTCCCGATCGGGTGATGTGGACCGACAGTGACGACCGAATGAAGGTGGCAGCCGATGCGATCCGCAGCCGGATGGGGCCGAATGCCAAACTGGGCATCGAATTGTCTGCATGGCCCCTTTCTGCCGGGCGTTTCGAATATCTCAAGACTGCCATCCCCGGCATTCTCTGGCAAGACGAGAGCAATCTGGCTCCGACCATGCGCCTCATCAAGAGCCCGGCCGAGATCGCCTACCAGCGGCTTGCGGCAAAGGCGGCTGAAGCTGGCATGCAGGCTGCCATTGATGCGTCTGAAGTCGGCGTGTCCGAACGTGAAATGGCTGCCCAGATCTGCGCGGCAATGATCCGGGCCGGATCCGACCTGCCGGGACCGGGGGTTATGTCGTCCGGTGAGCGAGCCTTCCACCTGCACGGCGGCTACTCGGACCGTGTGCTTGAGGCTGGCGATATCGTGCAGATCGAGGTAACCCCGAACGTTCACCACTATCATGCCCGGTTCATGCGACCCATCCGCATTGCTCCTGCTCGGGATGATGATCACGCCATTGTCGAGAAACTGATTGCCATTCAGGATGCTGCTCTTGCAGAAGTGCGCCCAGGTGTGGCAGCGACGGTACCGGACAGCATCTATCGCGACGGCATCCTGTCTGCCGGTCTGCGCGAGACCTATACCAACAAGACCTTCTACTCGGTCGGTCTCCTGCTGCAGCCGAATGGTGGCGAGCCACTTGAGGCAGAGCCGAGTTGCACTTGGAAATTCGAACCGGGCCAGACCTTCCATACTTATCTTCTGGCGAGCGGTTACGGTATGTCAGAAACCATCGCCATCACGGAAACGGGCTACGAAAGACTGACCAATTTCCCCCGTAAGCTGTTTGTAAAATAATATTGGTCGAAAAGGACTCTCCATGGCTCTTCTAGCTTCCGACACCAAGGGTGTCTTCTCGATCTCGGTGACGCCCTTTGACGAACAGGGCGCCATCGACTTTGACAGTCTTGATCGGGTGACAGACTTTTATCTGGAAAAGGGGTCAACGGGTATCACCGTGCTGGGCATGATGGGCGAAGCACCCAAGATGACCCAGGCTGAAGCCGTTGACATCGCCGGACGCGTGATCAAGCGCACCAATGGCGCTCCCATCGTTGTTGGCGTCTCGGCGCCGGGGCTTGCTGCCATCTCCGATTTGTCAAAGAAGGTGATGGATCTGGGGGCTGCCGGTGTGATGATCGCCCCTCCGGGCAACCTCAAGACCAACGAGCAGATCATCGCCTATTATGCCAATGCCTGCGAAGCGGCCGGGGCCGGAGTGCCGGTGGTCCTGCAGGACTTCCCGTTGAGCACCGGGGTCAATATCTCGACCGATACCCTTGGCACGATCATCGACCAGAACGAGCAGATCGTCATGCTCAAGCATGAAGACTGGCCGGGTCTGGAGAAGATCAGTGCCGTGCGTGAGGCCGAGAAAGCCGGTCGCCGTCGCATTTCGATCCTGTGTGGCAACGGCGCGCTGTTCCTGCCCGAATCCATGGCACGTGGCGCCAATGGTGCCATGACGGGCTTTGCCTATATCGAAATGCTGCGCGATATCGTGGCCTTTGCCGAAAAGGGCGACATGGACAAGGCGCAGGATATCTATGATGCCTATCTGCCGCTCGTCTGTTATGAACAGCAGCCGGGGCTTGGCCTTGCCGTTCGCAAATATGTGTTGCAGAAACGGGGCGTGATCGCCTCCGAAGCGATGCGCAAACCGGGCAAGGGGCTGACGGCTGCGGCCCGCAGTGAGGTCGATCGCATCATTGATCGACAGGAAAAGAGATTGAAGGAGCTTGGCTGATGGATTTCGGTCTGAAAGGAAAACGCGCACTCGTGTTGGGTGCCAGTCGTGGCCTTGGTGCCGCCTCGGCCATCCTGCTGGCCGAGGAAGGCGCTGACGTCATTGCCGCCTCCCGGTCCGGAGCGTTGCCTGTTGGCTTGCCCGAGAGCCTCAAGGACAAGGTAAGCACCATCAAGCTTGATCTGGCAGATGCCGGATCGGTGAGCGATGTGATTGCGTTTCTTGGTGAGACGCCGGTGGACATTCTGGTCAACAACTGTGGTGGACCGGCTGCCGGTCCGGCCAAGGGCCAGAGTGTGGAAGCCTGGATTGCCGCCTTCAACGCCATGGCAACGCCAATCTTCGCGATTACCGACAAGGCGCTGGAAGCGATGACCGACAAGGGCTGGGGCCGCGTGGTGACCATCGGCTCGTCCGGCATCGTCAGCCCCATCCCCAATCTGGCACTGTCCAATGGTGTGCGCGGCGCGATCGCTGGCTGGTCGAAGACGCTGGCAAGCGAAGTGGCTGCCTCCGGCATTACCGTCAACATGGTACTGCCGGGTCGCATTGCGACGGACCGGCTTGCCGAGCTTGATGCAGGCAAGGCCAAGAAAAGCGGCCAGTCTGTCGAAGAGGTCAAGGCTGCATCACGCGCAACCATTCCAGCCGCCCGTTATGGCAAGCCGGAAGAGTTCGGTGCCGTCGTCACCTTCCTGTGCTCGGAACAGGCCAGCTTCATCACCGGCTCGATGATCCGGGTCGATGGCGGCATGATCAAGGGCATGTAGGCGGAAGCCTCACCCGGCCGAGTGCTATCTGAAAAGGAAAAGGCGGGATCGGTCCCGCCTTTTTTGTATCTGGAGCCATGAAATGTCAGGGTTGCGGTGCGAAACCCTATTTGGCTCCTTGGCTGGCCAATGCGCCCTGCCGGGTTTCCTCTTCGCGAATGCGTCTCCCCGCCTTCTGCGAAACATAGGCACAAACCAGCAGCTGGCTCATGTGATAGATCATGATCGGCAGCACGATCGCACCCACCTGATCGGCTGCAAACAGGGCGCTGGCAATGGGCAGGCCACTGGCAAGGCTTTTGGTTGAGCCGCAATAGAACAGCACGGCGCTGTCCGGATAGTTGAGTTTGAACACCCGTCCGCCGACGATCATGGACGCCATGGTCAGGGCAAGGAAAATGAGGATGACCACGAATAGCATGGCAAGGCTGGAAAGCGGGATGGCATTCCACAGGCCCGACGTGGTGCCGGAGCTGAAGGCCTTGTAGACAATCAGCAGAATGGATCCACGGTCCACGACCATGGTCAAGAGCTTGTGTCTTGCGATGAACGAGCCAATCAGCGGCCGTACCATCTGGCCCAGAACAAAGGGCAGCAGGATCTGGGTGCTGATCTTTATCACTGCATCGAAGCTGACGCCGCCAGTGCCCTGATGCATCAGCAGCGCCACGAGTGCCGGTGTCAGGGCAACACCGATCATGTTGGAAACAGAGGCCGCGCAGATGGCGGCAGGCACATTGCCACCAGCAATCGAGGTAAAGGCGATGGATGACTGGACCGTGGACGGCAGCACGGCGAGAAACAGCAGGCCAAGGGTGACGGTCGTACCGAGCAGTGGGCCGAAGACTGCCGCCAGAGCCAGGCCGATGATCGGGATCACCAGATAGGTTGCCAGAAATGTAAGACCCTGCAGTCGCCAGTTCATCAGCCCGGCCTTCACCGAGCTGGCATCCAGCTTGGCACCGTACAGGAAAAACAGCAAAGCGACGGCCCAGAAGGTGACATGACCGAGCCCGGTCATGGCGATGCCGCGCGCGGGGATCAGCAGGCCGAGACACACGGTCGCAACCAACAGCAACATGTATGTGTCGATACCAATGCGTTTGAGAAACTTCATGTCACCTCCAGAATTGTTCAGGTCTCACGGTGAACGACCAGTTTTTGTTCTTCTCATTTTGAAAGGCCCCTCTTCCGCGCGGGGCAGGAAAAGGGGCATTCTGCTTCAGACGTTGTCCGCTGCGGAGACGTCCTTCTTCAGGGGGCAGGTTCGCGCTGATCAAAAACCAGCGGCCTGCCCGTCCTTGCGCGGGTCGGAACCGGCTGCATATCCTCCACCCGCCAGCCTTTGCACCAGTTGGGCACCGCCAAAGCCAAACGCATTGTCCGGGGCTTCAATCTGGATGCGGTGGCCAAGATCGACCAGACCTTCAAGCAGGGCTTCCGGCATCTGGGGTTCGCAGGCGACATCCAGATTCTCGATCATGCGCCAGCGAGGAGCGTCGGCTGCGGTCTGCACATCCTGATCCCAAAGTTGGGTGCGGAGCAAGAGCTGCATATGACCCTGTGCCTGAATTGGCCCCCCCATCATGCCAAAGGCCATGAGCGGTGCGCCATTCTTCATGGCAAAGCCCGGAATGATCGTGTGGAAGGGTCGCTTCTTTGGCGCGACGCAGTTGGGATGGCCCGCCTCTGTGGTAAAACCAAAGCCACGGTTCTGCATGGCGATGCCCGTGTCGGGCACGACAACACCAGAGCCGAAGCCTGCGTAGTTGGACTGGATGTAGCTGATCATCATGCCCGAGGCGTCGGCTGCATTAAGCAGCACGGTACCGCCACGTTTTGGTGCCCCCGGCCCAAGATTCTGGGCACGATCCATGCTGATCAGCCGGGCCCGGGCCTTGAGATAGTCCGGATCGAGAAGATCTGTTTCCCGGATGTCCTTCATGAAGCGGCGGTCGGCAACATAGCGATGCAGGTCGGCATAGGCGAGCTTGATAGCCTCGATCTGCAGATGCACTGCGGCGAGGTCATCCGGTCCGTGATCCCGGATCGAGGTGTGCTGGAGCATGCCAAGCGCCATCAAGGCGGCGATCCCCTGCCCGTTTGGCGGGATTTCATGCAGGTCGACATCGTCGAAGGACTGGCTGATCGTGCCGCACCAGTCCAGGCTGTGCTCGGCCAGATCGGACATCGCCATTGCGCCGCCATTGGCCTTGGAAAAGGCGACGATCTTTTCGGCGATCTCGCCTTCATAAAAGGCCTTGCCGTGTGTCTGGGCGATGGCCTTGAGGGTTTTGGCCAGAGCCCGGTTGACGAAGCGTTCGCCGGCCTTCGGTGCCCGTCCGTTGGGCATGAAGTGGTCGGCAAAGCCGGGCTGATCCTTCAGTGTTGCGGCTCCGCGTGACCAGAGCGCGCCGATTACCGGTGACACAATGAAGCCTTCTTCGGCATAGTGAATGGCGGGAGCCAGAACCTCGGAGAGTTCCAGCTTGCCAAATCGTTCGGACAGTTCGACCCAGGCACTGACTGCGCCGGGGACGGTTACGCTGTCCCAACCATGAGCGGGCATTCCCTTGGGGAAGCGATCCGCTGTCCAGGCCGCCGGTGCGCGGCCCGATGCGTTGAGACCATGCAGTTGCCTGCCATCCCAGAGGATGCAGAAGGCATCGGATCCAAGGCCGTTGCCGGTCGGCTCAACGACAGTGAGGGTTGCAGCCGTGGCGATGGCAGCGTCGACGGCATTGCCGCCGCGCTGCAAGATCGTCAGGCCTGCCTGGGTTGCAAGAGGCTGGGATGTCGCGACGACATTGTCAGCCAGAACCGGTGAGCGGCGGGATGAATAAATGGGATCATGACGCAGCTGCATCGAAGAACCTTTCGTCTGTCTTGCGTTTCTTCAGATGTGTCCTGATCGCCCAGACAATCGAGATGACGGCAGCAATCAGGAACAAAAGACTGATGGGGCGGGTGAAGAATACGGTCGGATCCCCATCGGTCATCAGGGCCCGGCGCAGGTTGGTTTCTGCGATCGGCCCGAGAATGACACCCAGTACCAGTGGCGCGAGCGAATAACCAAGGGCTCTGAGGGCGTAGCCCACAACACCGATGAAGCCGAGCAGATAGAGATCTGAAATGCGGTTGTTGAGGGCAAAGGCCCCGACCACACAGCAGATCATGACCACTGGCACGATGATCCACTTTGGCACTTCGGCCACGCGCAGGAAAAGGCGCATGGAGAAGATGGCGACAATCAGCATGATGAAGGATGAAACCACCATGGCGATGAACATGCCGTAGACCAGATCGGAATGATCCATGATCAGACGGGGACCCACGGAAATGCCATGGACCATCAGCGAGGCCATGAGGATGGCATCAACCGCCGAGCCGGGAATGCCCAACCCGATCATCGGGATGAGCCCGCCACCGGCTGTCGCCGAGTTGCCCGATTCCGAGGCTACGATTCCGTCCGCGATGCCGGTGCCGAAAGCCTCAGGGGTCTTGGACGAGCGTTTGGCCTGATCATAGGCAACAAGGTTGGCAATCGATCCCCCTGCGCCCGGCAGAGCGCCAATCAGGACGCCGACAATCGACGAGCGGATCAGGTTGACCGGACGGGAGAGCACTTCTTTCATCACCTTCCATGTCTGGAAGTCGATGGCGCCGGTGACCAGCCTGCTGCCGGAGCGGACGCTGTGGGAATCCTCCACTTCCGAGGCAAGCTGGGAAATGGCATAGATGCCGATGAGGACGACAAGGAACGGCAGGCCGGTCTCCAACATCTCGAAGCCGAAGTCGAACCGGGACCGTCCGAGAATGGGGTCGCTGCCGACGGTCGACATGGCAAGGCCGATGAGACCGGCGATGAGACCTCTGATGACGGAGTCGCCAACAAGGCTCGCAACGATCGTCAGAGCGAAGACGATGAGCGAGAAATATTCCCAGGGGCCGAGCTTGACCGCGATGAGGGCCAGTGGCGGCGCGGCGACGATCAGCACGATAGTGGAAATGACCGTGCCGAAGAAGGAAGCCCAGACGCCGAGGGACAGGGCGCGTCCGGCTTCACCTCCGCGGGCCATGGGAAAGGCATCAAAGGTTGTGGCAACGGAGGATGGCGTGCCCGGAATGCCGAGCAGCGCTGCGGAAATCAGGCCGCCGGTGTAGCCGCCCACATAGACCGAGAGCATGACGGCAATGCCCTGCAGTGGCTCCATGGTGAAGGTCAGAGGCAGGGTCAGCACGATGGCCATGGTCACTGTGAAGCCGGGAATGGCCGAGGCAATGATGCCGGCAATCGATCCTGCGATCATGTAGGCGATCGTGGTGAAGGTGAAAATCTGGGCTGCGCCGATCAGGAAGCTATCCATTTCACAACACTCCCTTTGGCAGGAAGACCGTAAAGACCTCTGCGAACAGCATGTTCAACCCGTAGGAAAAGACCACAGCAATGATGGCTGCGATGACAATCGATTTGATGGACCTTGGCAGCAGCACCAGCTGCATGCCAAGGAGAAAAATGAGGCTGGCGAGACTGAAGCCGAGCCACGGCATGGCGACAAGATAGAGGCCAAGGGCAGCAAGGCACAGGAACACGAGGTAGCATTTGCGTGCCCATTTCGCGGCGAAGCGGAAAAACTCCCCATAGGCTGCGGCGGAAATCTTGGGAACGGTCAGGACAATCGCAATGGCACAGATGAGGACGATACCGGCAAAGACAAATTGCGGGAAAGCCCCTGCTCCCAACCGCTCGAAGCGGGAGGTCGGGATGTCGCCTGCGGCAAAAAACATCCCCGTAGCGATGAGAAGAAACAGGATATAGCTTACGAGGCGGGCGATCTCGCCCGCCTCCAAAGCCAGTTCTTCGTCAAGATCCGGCTGGCTCACGGTGCAAGCACCTCTGCCAGTTCAGAAACCGTCTTGTCGAGTTTGCTGAGATACTTGTTGTAATCAACCTGACCGCGGAAATCGACCTCGGCGCCCGCATTGTTGGTCTGCTTGATGTAGGTTTCGTCAGCAGCCAGGGCCTTGAGGGCAGCTTCCATCTTGTCACGGGCTTCCTGCGGGGTGTCTTTCGGCATGACGATGCCACGAGTGACGCTCAGTTCGATGTCGGAACCCAGTTCGGCAAAGGTCGGTACATCCGGTGCTTCCTTGACGCGTTTGGTCGATCCCACGGCGAGGAAGATCAGATCGCCATTGTCGACGAACTGTTTGGACGAGCTGATGTCGCCGATGGCTGCGTCGAGGTTGGCGCCAACAAGGGCGCGAATGCGCTGTCCGGTGCCTTCATAGCCGACGTAGGAGAATTTGAGGCCGAATGCCTGTTCGATCATGGCTGCATGCAGGTGTGGCACGCCGCCAAGGGTGACGCCCATGGTGATCTCGCCCGGATGGGCCTTGGCATAGGTCACGAACTCTTCAAAGGTCTTGTAGGGTGCCTTGCCATTGACGACCAGATACTGCGGCGAAGAGGTCATCAGGGCGATCGGCTCGAAATCGGTCCATTTGAGTTCAGTCAGACCGATCTGCGAGGCGACCAGAAGACCTTCATGAACCTGAGAGATGGTGTATCCATCCGCGGCGCGGCGAGAGGCTTCGCGCAGGCCAACCGTACCACCAACGCCAGGCATGTTGATGATCGGCATGTCAACGCCGAGATAAGGCTTGATGTCATTGGCAATGAGACGCATCAGCGTATCGGAGCCACCACCCGGTGCCCAGGGAACGATGAATTCGACCGGTCGCTCCGGATAGTCGGCGGCGAGGACGGGTGAAGAAAAGAGTGAAACGGCTGCAACGAGGGCTGCGAGGCCCGAACGTAAATTCATGGAGCTTACTCCCAATGGAAATATGTAACGGATACCCGTTTTGTTTATGATTGCGCATCAACTGTAACACAAGGAAAACGCACACAAAGCTCAGAATTCTTGCTATTAAAATTAGAAATGCTAATGTTATTGTATGGACACACGACAACTCGAAACATTGCTGGCCGTCGTTCAACACGGTGGCTTTGCTGCCGCGGCCGAGGCCGTCAACCTGACCGCATCGGCCGTGAGCCAGCAGATTGCTGCGCTGGAATCGGAGCTGCAAACAGATCTGTTCGACCGGTCCCGAAGGCCGCCTGTCTTGACCGCAAAGGGATCGGAGATGGTGCGTTCGGCGCGCACGATTCTGCAGATTGTCACCGAGACCAAAGCGTCGGTCAGTGGGGCCAAGGTACGGGGAACATTGGCATTTGGCACTTTGCGAACGGCTGCCAATTCCTACGTGCCGCGCACGCTGGCGACAATCCGGTCAACCTTCCCTGATCTGTCGTTTCGCCTCCGTATCGGCATGTCGGAGCAGCTCATGAGCGAGGTTGCCTCGGGGCAGCTGGATGCGGCACTCGTCGCCGATCAGGTGACGGTGCCGAGCGGTCTGATCTGGACGGAAGTGCTTAGCGAGCCACTGTTGATCCTGCTTCCAGCCGGCGCAAAAGAGCTGTCGTTTGAGGAGCTCGTGCGGACGATTCCCTACATCCGATATCGCATTCACGTGCCTCTGGCGCGTCAAATTGACACGGAATTGGCCCGTCTGGGGGCGGAACAGCGCCAGCTTGTTTCTGTGAATACCATGCCAGCGGTGATTGGTTGCGTTGAAGCAGGGCTTGGATTTTCGGTCGTGCCGGAAGTGGCCCTGCATGGCATGGTGACAACCGGCCTTGAAACCATCCCCTTCGGATCGCCGCCGATCTATCGCAAACTGGGAGTTGTACGGCGACCAAGTTCCAGTCGCACAGCAGTTCTCGACGTGCTGACTGACGCCCTGCTCAGCTATCGAATGCCCCGCGCCTGAGATCAGATCGGCGCGCTCTCGGCAAGGCGCATGGGGTTCTGTGCTTGTGCTGGTCTGTCCGTCTTGCAGGCCTTTGCAGGACCGCATTTGCCCTGCCCTTCGCCGTGCCTTCGTGAAATTTGAACCGACTTGCTAAAAACCACATCAGCAACTCCTCGTAGAAGGTGTGCCGCGACCTGGCGTATTCAACCTAAGGATGAATGGCTGGCCTGTGTTTGTTGCGATACTGTTGAACAAGAGAGGTAAACTATCGGCAATCAGGGCAAGGACTTAGTCGCTGGTTTCATTGGATTTCATATGTCTTGGATTGAACGAGGAGGATGGTAGATGTTCAAGAGAATTGCTGTTGCAGCTGCGCTGGTTTGCGCAACGATCGTGTCGGTTCCTGCAAGCGCACAGGACCAGCTTCGCTTTTCTGCAGGCCCTCCGGGTGGCAACTGGTTCGCACTTGGTGGCGCACTGGCAGAAACCTGGTCAAAGGCTGGCATTCCGACGTCCAGCGGTACCGGTGGTGGTGTTTCCAACGTGGTGAATGCCGACCGTGGCAAAACCGATCTGGGGTTCTCGGTGACGTCTCTGGTTGGTGCTGCAACAAAGGGCGAGGATCCGTTCAAGCAGGCCTATGAGAATGTCTCGGTATTGGCCAACGTCTATCGTCAGTATACCTATTTCGTCATGCGCAAGGACTACGCCGAGGCCAATGGCATCAAGTCGGTTGCCGATATCGTTGACAAGAAGCTGCCGATCCGGATGGCTACCCTCAAGCCGGGGACCTCTTCCGAATTCGTGATCCGCGCTGCCTTTGAAAAGGGTCTGGGCGTGGGCTGGAAGGATATTCAGGGCTGGGGTGGCTCTGTCTCCTTCGCATCGTATGATGACGGCTCCAACCAGTTGGCAGACAATCACCTTGATTGCTTCGCCTTCTCTGTTGGTCGCGCAGCCGCTGTCGTTCTGAAGATTGAAAGCCAGGTTGATGTCGTTCTTCTCCCGGTTGACAAGAAGATCCTTGATGCAATGAGCAATGCTCTTGGTACGGTGACCTTCGAGATCGATCCGGAAATCTACAAATCCGTGACCGAGCCCGTTCCAACAATTGGTGACTACACCAGTATTGTTGTGCGCAAGGATCTGGACGAGGATACGGTCTACAACATGACCAAGGCGCTCTGGGAAAACAAGGAAACCCTTCAGAAGGGCGTCAAGGCTGTCGAAGAGCTGAACCCGCAGGAAGCTGTTCCTGCTTCTGTTCCTGCACATCCGGGCGCTGTCAAGTTCTGGAAGTCGGTGCAGTAACGCGCATGTCAGAAGACGTGGCGATCCCGGTCCGATTGCCGGGGTCGCACTTGCTCCCTCCCCCCATTTCCCCTTTCGTGACAGAAGGAAACCGATATGCGCGCGACGGGTTCACTGGTTAAACGAATTGTCTATGTCTATATCCTGTGTGTTGGTCTGTTCCATCTCTACACATCGGTTTTCGGCAGTTTCGAGGCCTATCTGCAACGCAGCCTGCATCTGAGCATGGTGTTCCCCATGGCCTTCATTCTCTATCCGATGCGAAGTGCCGACAAGGATAGTGTCAATGTCCCGTGGTATGACTGGATACTGGCCATTGCGTCCACGCTGCCCGGCCTCTACATCATTCTGAATTATGAGGAAATCACCTTCCGTATGGTGCAGGTCGATGACGTCACCATGGCCCAGCAGGTGCTCGGACTGGCGCTGGTGTTCTTCCTGCTTGAAGCGACACGGCGCGTGGTCGGGATGCCTCTGGCCATCATCGTTGGCTTCTTTGCCGGCTATATGTGGTTTGGCAACTTCATGCCGGGAATTCTCAAGGGACTGCCCTTCAGCTTTGCCGAGGTGATTGAACAGATCTATCTGACCGATGAAGGCGTTTTCTCCATTCCGCTTGGTGTGTCTGCAACATTCGTGATGGTTTTCCTGATTTTCGGCGGTTTTCTGGAAAAAAGCGGTGTCGGACAGTATTTCATGGATTTTGCCCAGGCTTTCACCGGAACGTCTCCCGGAGGCCCGGCCAAGATCTCTGTGGTGAGTTCAGCCCTGTTCGGCTCGATCTCCGGTGCTGCGGTTGCCAACGTCTATGGAACCGGCACCTTCACCATCCCGCTGATGAAACGGATCGGCTATCCGCCCTACTTTGCTGCAGCTGTGGAATCGGTTGCCAGCACCGGAGGTCAGATCATGCCGCCGATCATGGGGGCCGGTGCCTTCATCATGGCGTCTTTCCTCGGCGTTCCTTTCGGTGACATCATCATTGCGGCAATCGTTCCTGCCATTCTCTATTATGGCGCTGTGCTGCTGATGGTTCATTTGGGGGCGCTCAAGAACAATTTGCAGGGGCTGAGCGAAGAGGATCTGCCAAGCAAGAAGCGGGTGCTGAAGCAGTCCTACAAGCTGCTCCCGATCGTCGGCCTCGTCTACATGCTGCTGTCGGGTTTTTCGCCCATGCTGGCGGCCGCCATCGGTATTCTTGGGGCGTGGCTGGTTTCCCTTCCCGATCCGGAACATCGCATGGGACCGCGGAAAATTCTTGATGCGATCGTGTCCGGCTCCAGAAACGTGCCGGTTGTCGCCATTGCATGTGCAGCTGCAGGCATTGTGGTCGGCTCGGTGTCCCTCACCGGCTTCGGTTTCAAGTTTGTCGGGCTGGTCTTTTCGCTGGCACAGGGCGTTCCCTTTGTCGCTCTGTTCCTCATCGCCGTCGTATCGCTGATCCTCGGTATGGGGCTGCCAACCACCAGCGCCTATATTCTTGGTGCTGCTCTTGGCGTTCCGGCTCTGGCCGAGCTCGGCTTCGAGCCACTGGCGGCGCATATGTTCGTGTTCTATTTCGCGATCGTTTCCAACATCACTCCGCCGGTGGCTCTGGCGGCCTATGCGGCGAGTTCACTAGCCCAGTCGGATCCGAACAAGACTGCCATTCAGGCTCTCAAGCTCGGTATCCTCGCTTTCATGGTACCGTTCGCTTTCTGCTATGATCTGGGGCTGCTGTCCAATGCCGGTCTCGTTGACAACACTCTGGCAGTCATAGGCGGGATCGGAGCGCTGTTTGCGATGGGATTTGCCATGCTGGGCTTTATCCGGGCTCCGATACCGGTCTGGCAGCGCTATATCTTCGGCATCATTGCGATTGCCTGCCTGTGGCCGCTGGTGATTGTCAAGCTGGCCGGGGTTGCGGCCACCATTGCGGCTGCGATGATCTGGGGGCGCAAGCTTTCCGGCGACAGGGCTGTATCGGCCTAGCGATTCCTGTGCTTCTCTCTCCCGACAATTGCCGGGAGAGAGCCCTTGCGGCTTAGCCCGCAATCACTTTGAAGGACAGTTCTGCAATATCCTCGACTGCGCAATGAATACTGTCTCCGACGTCCACGGAACTGACACCGGCCGGTGTTCCGGTAAAGATGATGTCTCCTGCCGCAAGTTCGAACTGTTTGGACAGTTCGCTTATCACCTCTGGCAGCTTCCAGATCAGGTGATCGAGATCACTGTCCTGCTGGACTGCGCCGTTCTTCTCGAGCCAGATCCGTTTCTTTGCCAATGAAGGGACTTCCTTGGCCGGCACAATGGCCGATACGGGGGCGGAATGCTCGAACGCCTTTGCGGCTGTCCACGGGCGTCCCTGCTTCTTGGCCTCGGCCTGCAAATCCCGGCGAGTGAAGTCGACCCCGACGCCGTAGCCGAAGATCTTGTCCATGGCGTCGCCAACGGCGATATTGCTGCCACCGTCCTTCAGCGCAACAATCAGCTCCACTTCGAAATGCACGTCACTGCTTAATGGCGGATAGGGAAAATCCTGTGCAAACAGAATGTTGTCCGGGTTCTTCTGGAAGAAGAATGGCAACTCGCGATCCGGGTCGTGCCCCATTTCGATGGCGTGAGCGGCATAGTTTCGCCCCACGCAATAGATGCGCCGGATGGGGAAAACAGCGTCGGTGCCGGTTACCGGAATGGTTGGTGTCACGGGCTGAGGGATCGCAAAGCGAGGGGATGAGGCATTGGTGTTCATGATGGAGCCTGACGGGAAAGGGATCAAGAAAAAACAGATCCGATTTAATACCGCAGATTGGACGTGCGTCAATACATCGTATGTCGCCCGTATTTTTGCCCGCCTTCCTGCGGGTCAGGGTCCGTTTCTTTTGGCTGTGCCCAGCCGGTGGATTGGCAGAATCAAAAGCGGACCGTGGCCTCGAATCCTCTTGATGTGCCATTGATCGGTGACTTCAGCGAGAGCGAAGCCCCGCTGCCCTTGGTGATGGCCTCGACAATGGCTAGACCAACTCCGCTACCCTTGGCAGAGGTGTTGCCGCGTTCGAAGGGGCGGAGCAGGCGTTCCATCACATCTGCGGGTATCGGGTCGCAGTCGTTGGTCACGGACAAGCTTTTGTCCCTTGCCAGCGTGATGGTGACGATGCTCTCCGGGGTCGCATGCTTGAGGGCATTCTCGACGAGATTGCGCAACAGGATGGCAAAGACATTGGCGTCGATTAGCAGGGGGAGCGGCTCTGACGGCAACAGGATGTCGAGCCGTTCGGAATCATCGCGGAATTCGTCCATGACCAGTCTGGCAATCGGCACGATGTCGCGTTCCTGTTCGGACAGCATCGACCCACCCTCGGCACGAGCCAGCTGCATGAGTTTTTCGGTGAGGCGTGAGAGCGACTTGAGTGCGGTTTCGATCTGATGCGCCCTGTCCCTGATGGAGCCTTCGCCCGCTTCCGAGATGAGGCGCTGTGTCTGAGCCAGCGCTGCAGCAACTGGCGTGCGCAATTCGTGGGCGCTGTTGGCGGTAAAGCTGCGTTCGGCTTCCAGTGTCCTGCGCATGCGATCCAGCAGATTGTTGACGGCATCGGCAATGGGTTCGATTTCAGACGGCAGGTTTTTGGCCCTGATGGGGGTCAAGTCCCCTGCTCCGCGCGCTTCGATGCCCGAGCGGAAGCCGCGCATTGGTCGCATTGAAATGCGCACCAGCAGCCAGACGCCAAACATGCTGAGCGGTACCAGAAAGAAAAGCGGCATGGCGAGCGCCTTCAGGGTGTCATGTGCAGCCCGTTGGCGCCTTTCCATTGGGTCTGCGACGGAGATGATCACATTGCCGTCAAGGGTGGAGCCAGTGAAAATACGCTGGTCGTTGAGCGTGATGAAGCCCAATTGATCGATATTCGGGAAAATCTCGGGATCTGCATGATTGGACTGCAGCAAAAGCCCGCCTTGGGCGTCTCGAACGATATAGGTGAGATACTGATCGTCATCTGATTTCATGGACGGTTTTTCGCCCTTTTGCGAGACGTCTTGCCGACCCTTTTCTTCGCCGTCATCATCCTCTTCATTGTCTTTGCGCAGGCGGCGCTTGAAACCTTGCTTGAAACCATCGCGGGTGATGCCGTTTTCTGTGCGCCAGGATTTGCCGATGCGTCCGATATGGAGGCCATTGACCTTGAGGTCCTCCATTTCATCGCTTCTGCCATTGCCTTCGACAATGTCGTGAATGACCGGTGGCAGCAGACGCTCCACGGCTTCGGCAAGGGCCTGATCGAAGGCGCCGTCGAGCTCATGCTTGACGACGAGCCCGCTGACGGTGGTTGCGGCCAGCCAGAGAAGGCCCACCCCCAGCGCAAGACCGAGGGACAGGCGTAGTTGCAGACTGTTTTTGACGAAGGATCTTACTTTCATGCTTGCTCCAGCCGATAGCCCATGCCGCGCACGGTTTCGATTACGCCGGCCCCGAGCTTCTTGCGCATGCGGCTGATGTGGACCTCAATGGTGTTGCTTTCGATCTCTGCGTCGAATGTATACAGGGTTTCCTCCAACTGGCTCTTGGAGAGCAGGTTACCCGGATGTTGCAGAAAGGCCTCGAAGAGAGCCCATTCCCTTGCTGTCAACGTCACGGTCTTGCCCGCGCGCATGATGGTCCGGGCTGCGATGTCGATTTCCAGTTCGCCAATTTTGACCAATGGGTTGGGGTTGCCGCTATAGCGGCGGGCGACCGCCTTGAGGCGGGCCGTCAGCTCCTGCAGGTCAAAGGGTTTGACCAGATAGTCATCGGCACCGGCGTTGAGGCCGTCGATACGGTCGGAAATCTGATCGAGGGCAGTCAGGATAATGACCGGTGTCACATCGCCCGACGCTCTGAGTTTTCTGAGGAAGTTGAGCCCCAGGCCGTCCGGCAGCATCAGATCGAGCAGTACAAGGTCATAGGGCGCGGCGCGCAAGTAATCCCCTGCTGCGTCCAGGCGCTGTACCCAATCCACGCTGTGCCCGTCGGCGGCGATCTGGTCGCGTACCGCAGACCCGAGCACCATGTCATCCTCGACCAACAAGACCCGCATCAGTCACTCACTTTCCTTCACATATTCCACGCATCAGCGGCATTTCCCGCTAGCCTGAAGCCAGCCGCAGTGTCGCTGCGAAACCTTACAGGAAGCTGACGCAAAAAGAAATTCCCAGTCAGGTCGTCTTCAGGCTGGTGGGAGATAGTGCTTCCATCGAACCAATGGAAGGGAGACCGCAACCATGAAGAAACTTGTAATTGGCGCCTTGCTTGTCAGTGGCACCATTCTGGCCGCCACAGCGACCTGGGCTGAAGGCTACGGTCATGACAAACGTGGGTATTACGGCGATGAACGCGAACACGGCTATTCCGGACATGACCGGGATCACCGTTTGAACCTGTTTGGCTGGCGTCTGCCCATCGGCTGGCATGCCGATGATGACGACGACGACGACAACTATCGGTCTCGTGGCGCGCAGGCGACAACACCGGCCCCATCCGGCCCGATCAACAACAACAAGCTCATCACCAGGGGCTCTGCCCCGAAAGCTTCCATCAACTAGAGCCAAATCTGGCGGCATCCTGACGAGCAAAAAGAGAACGACGTCGGGATGCTGCTCTCTATCACAAGGAAACCAGCCATGAACAAATATCTTGCCACCGCCACCCTCGCTTCGGTCGTTGCCCTGCCTGCCGTGGCAGAAGCCGCACCGGTGACCTTCACCACGACCATGAGCAACTACGGTGGGCCGGAAGCCTATATGGTGTTGTATGTCACCGACGCTTCGGGTGCCTATCAGGGTTCTTTGTGGATGTCGGGCGGACGAACCAAATACTACCGCGATCTGCGCGACTGGGCTCGCGCTACCGGCGCAAACCCTGCCGAAGTGGATGGCATCACCGGCGCCAGCGTCGGCAGCGGACGCACACTGAAGGTAACGCTCGATCTGTCCGATGCGCTGTTCAATGCAGGCTATCAGCTGCACATCGACACCGCCGTCGAAAACATGGGCTCCGCGCCTTCGGAAGTCGTGGTGCCTCTGGATTCCGGCAACGCAGGCAAGGCCGTATCCGGCCAGCGCTTTGTCCAGTCTTTCAGCTTCGATATGTGAGCTTCCTTTCACTTCCTGACCGATTGCCACGAAAAAGAGATTTTCTGCCATGCAGCAGCTTATTCATAAAATCACCGGTCTCATTCTTCTGCCGCTCGTTCTCGTTTTGAGCCTGAGCGGGGCAGCCCTGTCCATCTATCCCATTCTTGAGCGAAGCAGCCAGCCTCTGGAGAGCTCAGCGACCCTGTCAGTGGCCGAACTGGCCGATGTGGTCAAGGAGGCCCATCCGGGCACATCTCAGATTGTCCGGCGCGCTTCTGGCCAGGTTATCGCCTATTACTATGAGAATGGCGTTTCCGGTGCCGAGCTTTTCGACCCGGCGACCGGCGCGGACCTTGGTCCGTATCATCCGTCGCAAACCCAGATCTGGCTGACCGATCTGCATCGGTCGCTGTTTCTGGGTGATGGCGGGCGCATGACCGCAGGGTTTGGGGCTGTGGTGATGGTGCTTATCTGCGTGTCAGGTCTCATCATGCTCAAGCGGCGTATAGGGGGCTGGAAACAGCTGTTCGGGCCGGTGCGTGGCACCCTCTCCCAGCGGCTGCATCTGGAAGTCGCCCGGATTGCCGTTGTCGGGCTTTCTCTCAGTGCGCTCACCGGACTTTACATGACAGCAGCAACCTTCGGGTTGGCTCCTGACGGGTCCGGTGCAGAGGCTGCATTCCCGACAGTCAACGGCGGGACGCCTGCGCAGATCATTTCCCTTGATGGCTTGCGTGAAACACCCGTCTCGCAATTGCGGGAGCTTTCCTTCCCCTATGAGGGAGATACCAAGGATGCCTTTACTCTGACAACGGCTGATGGCATGGGTTATGTGGATCAGGCTACAGGTGCGCTGTTGAACTACACACCCAATGGCAGTGCCAAACAGATCTACGAGTTCATCTATATGCTGCACACCGGTGAAGGACTGGCTCCGCTTGCCCTGCTGCTTGGTGTTGCCTCCCTCGGTGTGCCGCTGATGGGAGTGACCGGTGGTCTCATCTGGTGGCGGAAGCTTCAGAGCAAGATCAAGATTGCAGGCAACGCCAAGACGCGCGACGCGGAGGCTGTCATTCTCGTGGGGAGTGAAGGAAACAGCACTTGGGGCTTTGCCCGCAGCCTGCACGATGGTCTTGCCAAGGCAGGGTTGCGTGTTCACACCAGTGAGATGAATGCCTTTGCCGGGGACTATCCGCAAGCCAGGCTGATGTTTGTCCTCACCGCCACTTATGGCGATGGCGAGGCCCCGCGTTCCGCCAAGGGTTTTCTGGCAAAGCTTGGCAAATATGCCGGGGCGCGAAAGATACCGGTTGCCGTGCTTGGGTTTGGTGATCGCCAGTTCCCGAACTATTGCCAGTTCGCAAAGGACGTGACCCGTCAGTTCGCTGAGGATGGATGGCCTCAGATCATGCCATTTGCCTCGATCAATCGCCAGTCTGCACAGGAGTTCGCACGCTGGAGTGAAGCACTTTCCAGACAACTGGGGTTCGAACTGGACCTTGAACCTGTTGTCTCCCGTGTGGAACAACATCAGCTGACGCTGGTATCCCGTCAGACCTATGGTCATGAAGTACAGGCGCCGACCACGGTCTTCCGCTTCAGGCCAACCGACCACAAACATTCGTGGATTGTTCGTCTGTTCAGCAAGGGGGTGCCCTCCTTTGAGCCGGGTGACCTGCTCAGCATTACGCCAGAGGGAGACAGTGTACCGCGCTACTATTCCCTGGCTTCGGCCCGCAAGAACGGATTTGTCGAGATCTGTGTGCGCAATGTGCCGGGTGGTCTTTGCTCGGGGTATCTGCATGGCCTTCAGCCGGGGGACAGCATCAAGGCTGCCTTCCTGGCCAACCCAGGCTTCCAGCTCAAGAAATCCAGCGCGCCGGTCATTCTCATTGGGGCCGGAGCCGGTATTGGTCCACTGATCGGATTTGTCCGCAACAACCACAAGAAACGGCAGATGCGGCTCTATTTCGGCGCCCGCCATCCGCAATCGGATTTCCTCTATCACAAGGAGCTTGGAGACTGGCACAAGACGGGGTTTGTTCATTCGGTCAAGCTGGCCTTTTCCCGAACCCACCAGCGGCTTTATGTGCAGGATCGCATCCGTCAGGATGCGGCGGAACTCTCCGCCCTCGTCCGTGATGGCGCCCAGATCATGATCTGTGGTGGTCGGGAGATGGCCAAGGGGATCGAGGAGGCATTCATGGACGTCCTCAAGACCTCCGGTACGGATCTGGCAGACCTCAGGAAGGAGGGCCGTTATGTTGAAGATGTCTTTTGATATGCCAAAGGTTGAACCAGTTACACCCGGCCTTCATCGCCATGTCTTTCATGGTTCCACCATGGGCACGCGCTACAGTGCGATCATCATGAGTGAGCAAAGCGACAAGCCGAGGGGTCTTGATCAGGCCCTGTTCGAGGCGGTGGACCGGGTGGACCGGCAAATGTCGACCTGGAATCCGGCCTCCGACCTCATGCGGCTCAACCGAGCCGATCCGGGGCAATGGACTCCTGTGCCGCGTGAGCTGTTCACGGTGCTGACGGAAGCCATGGCGATCAACCGCGCCTCCAGCGGTCTGTTCGACCCCGCCGTCGGCGACATGGTGGATGCGTGGGGGTTTGGCGCGATCACGAAGGAACCCGACCCGAACGCAATACGGCAGCAGTTGGGGCGTGGCCGTCCCAAGAGCTGCGATCTTATCGAGCTGGACCCCGATCGACTTGCTGTCCGCAAGTCGGTGGCCATGAAACTTGATCTCTGTGGCATTGCTAAGGGCTATGGCGTCGATGCCATGGCGGATGTTCTCGCCGAATTCGGGATCGAGAACGGGCTTGTCGGGATCGATGGCGAGATGCGTGCAATGGGCGCCAAGGCCAGCGATCTACCATGGTCGGTGGCGCTGGAAAAACCCGATTACACCACGCGCGCGGCTCTGGGCATGTTGCAGCTAAGCGATTGTGCCATTGCCACCAGTGGCGACTATCGTCACTGGGTGAAGGTTGGCGAGCAGACTTTCAGTCACACGATGGATCCCCGCCGCGGTGGCCCGTTGCAGAATGACGTGGCTTCGGTCAGTGTCATCGCCGAACGCTGCATGACAGCTGATGCCTGGGCAACGGCGCTGATGGTGATGGGACACGATGCGGGTGTGCATGTGGCGCGTGCCAAAGGGATCAACGCGCTGTTTGTTGTCCGGGATGGTGATCGTCTCAGACAGGTCGCCGTGGGGCCGTTGTTTGGCGCGGCGGCGGCCAGTGTCAAGGATGTTCACTAATTGTTCTTTCTGTGGCCAGAACATTCAAACTCAAAAAGCCGGATTTCAGGGGATCCGGCTTTTTCTTTGCTCAAAGAGTGAGGCTCAATTGGCACCGACGCGGGCGACAACCGGAACATAGTCTTCAAGGTCGTCTGCCGGGAACGAAACCGTTCGGCCGACTTCCGCCGAGTAGTAAAGGCCCATCAGCATCTGAACCACGGCGAGGCCATCCTCGAATGTTTCAGACGGGGTTTGCCCCTTTCGGAAGCATTCCACCATATGGCGGTTCTCGTCTGTGTAGCCATAGATGCCGGCCTCATCTTCCAACACGGGCATCAGCCCCTGTTCCGCATTCTGCTTTTCGACCAGATCCTCGCCTTCTGCTCCTGCAATCTCGCGGGACATGAAAATCTTGAGGCCGGTTGCAAGCGAATTGAACTCCATGGAGTATTCCGGTCCAAGCAGTTCGAGCTGAATGCGCAGCCCTGCCCCAACGTAGGCCCAGGAGGTTGTTGCCTCGATCATCAGTTCCTTGCCCTCGTCGTCTTCCAGAGCGATGGTGGCGCGGGCGAAATCTTCTGACGGACGGTTGCGGTAATCGACGTCAGAGCCATAGCGGTCGGACAGCTGTTGGGCATATTTCGGCAATGTCCATTTGAGATTGGCCACCGTGCCGTTCACCGATTTGATCCGCAGAGAGCTGCGCGGCTTTGCCGGATCCGTCAGCAGGTGGCGCGCCACTTCGACGCTGTGGCACATCATGTCGTTGAGGACACCGCCGCCCTGCTTGTCCCCTTGCCAGAACCAAGCGGCATGGGGGCCTGAATGCTCTTCTGCTGCGCGGGCCAGATAAGGCCGCCCTGCATTGGCTGCGGCCCGCCGCCAGATGATTTCCTTGCCACGCAAGACCGGCGTACAGAAAACCTGATTTTCCAGATAGCCGTGGTTGAGTTTGGCGTCTTCGGCCAGCCGCAGCATTTCGCGGGCTTCTGATATGGTCCGGGCCAGCGGCTTTTCGCAAGCGACGGCAAACACCTTGCTGCGGCTTTCCGTTACTGCAGCGTGAATCTGACGCATGATGTCAAGGCGCGTGTAGTTGGGAGAAAGGATCCAGACGGCGTCGATGCTGTCGTCTTCCAGCATGGCATCGAGCGAGGCAAACGACTGGCATGGCCCCAGACCGAGCTTGGTGGCCACATTGACGATATGCTGGCGATGAGCCTGCGTACGGCTGAAAACGCCTGCAATGCGGACATTGCGCACGCCTAGCATCGACTTGAGATGGAACTCGGCGATGAAGCCTGAGCCGACAAGGCCGACATTAAGGGTCTCTTTGGGCTGCGTCATGGTACTCCTCCCACTGGCAAGGTTCATGACCTTGCTTTCCTGATGCATGGCCCACACGACTTTTCACAAGCTTAGGGCATGCGTCCGTTTCTGTTCTGTCTCTGGTTCTGTTCCGGTGGCTATTCCACGAAATGATCTGGTGGTGCGGTTGTTTCTCTGACCACGATTTCCGTCGGCACGACAATGCAGTCGGTTTGTGGCTTATCGCCGGAAAGATGAGCCAGAAGGCGGGTCATCGCGCGTCGACCGATTTCAAGGCAGGGTTGGCGGACGGTGGTCAGGGCTGGAACGAAAGCCTCGGCCAGGTAGGTGTCGTCGAAGCCGAAGATGGACAGATCCTTCGGAACGTCCAGCCCCTTGTTCTTGGCAGCCCTGATCGCGCCAAAGGCCATTTCATCATTGGCGGTATAAATTGCGGTTGGGCGGTCTGGCAGATCGAGCAGCTTGCTGGCGGCCATCTCGCCGCTCCGATAGCTAAAGTCGCCCTGCTGGACATAGGCCTCGGGCAGAGAAAGACCGGAGGCCTTCATGGCATGGCGGAACCCGGTCAGCCGCCGGACGCTCATTCCCTCCGGGATCGGCCCAGCGATATAGGCGATCTTACGATGCCCAAGTGCTACCAGATGATCAATCGCCTCGATGGAGGCATATTCATTGTCGATCACGACATGAGTCAGGTCGACGCCGTCGATCATTTCAAGGGCGACGACCACTTTCTGGGCGATGTCGACCGGCAGATCGCAATCCAGCGGCATCTTGCCGGTCATCAGGATCATGCCGTCTGCGTGGCCGTGGTTGAGCATGTCGAAATAATCGGCTTCGCGATTGGGATCATCTTCGGTGTTGGCCATCAGCAAAGAATAGCCCGCGTCATGAGCGATGCATTCCGCACCCTTGAAGATGTCAAGATAGAACGGGTTGCCAATGTCGCGGACGACGACGAGGATGGACATGGTCTTCTGGGTTCGAAGGTTGCGGGCGCTGATGTTGGGCCGATAGCGCATGGTCCGGGCGATCTCTCTGACATGGCTGAGGGTCGGCTCCGCCACCAGGCCAGACCCGCTGAGCGCACGCGAAACGGTGGTCGGCGAAACACCGGCCTTGAGGGCAATATCCTTGATTTTTGCTCGTTTGTTCACCCGACGCCTTCTTTCCCGCTCCCTGTTTGTGCGCGTGCCTTGTTCCAATCGCCTTGCTGTTCTAGCCCCGCAAGGCCTTGCTGCGACCATAAAACAGCAGCAGGAACAGCAGGGTGATGCCAAAGACGACCTGCCGGCCGGATTCGCCGATGCTGAGAGTGGTCAGGATGCTCTGCATGAGGATCAGCAGGAAGGCACCCGCCATGGTACCGGTATAGCCGCCCTTGCCGCCGGAAAGCGGCGTGCCGCCGAGCACTACGGCGATGATCGAGGACAGCATGTAGCTGTCGCCGACATTGGCAAAAGACGTTCCCGCATAGCCCAGAATGCAGATACCAGCCAGCGCGGCGAACATGCTCGACAGCGCGAACAGCATGACGCGGACCCGCTTGACGGGCACACCGGCCATATAGGCGGCGTTTTCATTCGAGCCGATGGCGTAGATCTTGTAGCCGAGCGAGGTCCGCATCAGCAGGAAGGCCATCAGCAGTCCCACGGCGATCCAGAGCCATATGATGCCCGGCAGGTTCAACAGGAAGGGCTTCGAGACGAAATTGGCCAGCGCCGGAGCTGCAAGCCCGGATGGAATACCCTGACGGATGACGACCAGTAGCCCCTGCAAGACGCCTAGCATGCCCAGCGTCATGACCAGCGGCGGGATGCCGAAAATGGTAACGCCAACACCGTTGATGAGCCCGACCAGACCGCCTGCGGCCAGACAGACGAGGATCGCGGCGATGATGTTGGCATTGTTGCCGTCCATCACATTGCCCGCGAGCACGGCGCTCAGGGATACGACCCCTCCGACAGAGAGATCGATCCCCTCGCGTCCCCCCAGAATAACGAGATTTTGCCCTGCGGCGACGATGCCCAGCAAAGCTGCCACGATGAGCAGCCGGAGGATCTGCTCCATGGAGGCAAAGCCGGGTGACAGTGTTTCACCTGCAATCAGCAACAGGACAATGAGAATGAACGCCACAAGCAGCGGATTCCTGAAATAGACAAGGATCGAGGACCGGCTATCCTGCGGGTTGGTTGGCTGCGTGATGGTCATTGGTTGATCCTCCGCGAGGCCAGCACTCCAAGCATCAGAACCACAAGGATCGTTGCACCCTGCGCCAGATTCTGCCATTCGGACGGGATGCCGGCATAGAAGACCAGCGAGCTGATAAGGCCGATGATGATGGCGCCGATGGCTGACCCGAAGGCTGATCCGATACCGCCCGAGAGCGCAGTGCCGCCCAGTACGACAGCTGCGACACTTGACAGGGTCATCGCTCCGCCGACCAGTGGGTCGCCACTCGCCGTATCACCGGTAATGCAGAAGGCTGCAAGCGCTGCGAAAACGCCGCAAATGACATAGCCATAGATCCGGATGCGGGTGACCGACAGGCCGGACTGATAGGCGGACAGCTGGCCATTGCCGACGGCGAGCAGCTTGGTCACCATGCTCGTCTTGGCCAGCACGGCGAGGATGGCGATGAGGACGGCTGCAAAGAAGAAGACATTCGGAATGCCATAGCTGCGACCACCATAAACCTTCCAGAACAGGCTCGGGGCTGGCAGGCCCGCAACCGGGAGAACCCACAGGGCGATGCCCGAGAGCAGGATGCTGGTGGCAAAGGTCGCCACAATGGCCTGCATTCTGAGGCCGGACACCACGAAACCGTTGACCAACCCGCATAGCGCCCCGATGAGGATACCCACCAGAAGGGCCAGCAGAACAACATAGGGTTCGCCGCCAAGCTGGCTCATGATGACCACGATGGATACATTGACCAGAGACAGGATCGCGCCGACGGACAGGTCGATATCGCCGGTGTAGACCACGAAAGTTTGCCCGACTGACAGGAAGACCAGGGCGAGGTAGGTGCTGGCGACGCCCTTGAGCGCCCGAACGGTCATGCTGTTCGGTTCGGCTATGCCGTTGAGGACGAACAGCAGCAGCAGCATGCCCAGCGCTGGCAGAAACGGAAAGCGCCGAAAGAGCGCTGCCATGCGGGTTTTCAATGCGTGTGCTTCTGTCATTTCGCCCCCGAATATGCTGCCTGATAGAGATTGAAGCGGGTCTTGTCCTCGCCCACCAGCTCGCGGGAAACCGCGCCGTTGTTGAAGACCAGAATGCGGTCCGAGTGGGCCAGCAGCTCACTGTCTTCCGAGGAATAGAGAATGATGGCCATGCCAGCATCGGCCAGCCTGCGAACCAGTGAGAAAAGCTCGCTCTTGGCGCTGAGATCAATGCCCTTGGTGGGGTCGTCGAGCAGCAGGACATCGGGCGGATTGGTCAGCCAGCGGGCAATCACCACCTTCTGCTGGTTGCCCCCCGAAAGCGAACTGATGGAAGCGCCAAGGCTCGCATATTTGGTGTTGAGCGAAGCAAGGGCTGGCTCGATGATGCGCGAAAGTACACTCGGAAAGGCCAGAAACTTGCGATCCTTGAGAAAATGAATGGGCGAGACGTTTTCCATGATCGAGCGCCCGGTAATGACGCCATCACGCACCCGGTCGCCGGAGACATAGGAAAACCCCAGCTTGATGGCTGCACGCGGGCTGGTAGGGCGCACCGGCTTGCCGTTCAGTTCCAGTGTGCCTGTCGTCAGCCGCTCCGCACCGAACAGGCTGCGCAACAGCGTCGATTGTCCCTGCCCGTGCAAACCACCAAGGCCAAGGATCTCGCCTCTTGCGAGGGAAAAGCCGACATCGCGGATCTGGGCCCCGCCAAGGGCTTTCGCCTTGAGGCAGATTTCCTCATTTTTCGTCTGGTCATAGGGGGAAGCGCTGACTTGTGCTGCCGCTTCGTGCTGTTCGCCAATCATGTCGCGGATCACCGTCGCCTGATCGGTCTCATTGATCGGGCGAGAGGAGACTGTTGTGCCATCGCGGATTACCGTGATGCGGTCTGCGATGTCAAAAATCTCGTCCATGCGATGGGAAATGAAAATGATAGAACGCCCCTCCTCCTTCAGTTCCCGCAGGATGGAGAAAAAGCAATCGACCTGAGACCGGTCGAGCGCCGAGGTCGGTTCGTCAAAGATCAGGATTTCGGCTTCGCTGGCCAGCGTCTTCATGATTTCGACCAGCTGCTTCTGGTCGGGGCGCAGCTTTGCAACCGGGGTATCTGCGGAAAAATTCTCTCCGACCACCTTCCTGAACTTGTCGATGTAATGCTCGGCCCGTCTGTTGAGTTCCGCCTCATCAACAAGACCACCCGCCTGGGTCGGCAGATGATAGAGATTGATATTCTGGGCGATGGACAGGCTGTTGGCCAGGCTGAGTTCCTGATAGAACAGGCAGATCCCCATGTCCCGAGCCGCCTTGGGCCCGAACAGCGTGACGGGTTTTCCGTTCAGTTCGAACAGCCCGCTATCCGGGCGCACGCTGCCGGCGACGACCTTGCACAATGTGCTCTTGCCGGAGCCGTTGGCTCCGATCAAAACATGGATTTCGCCGCTTTCCAGCAGCAGATCCCCAGAGGCCAAAGCAGTCGTTGCGTCATAGTATTTGCAAATCTGCTGCAGCTTCAATCGCGACATATTGCCTGCACCTTCGTTATCGTCTGTCGATGCATGCCGCTGTCCAAAGGGGCAGCGGCATCATGGTCATCGGGATTATTTGAAGTATGCTTCAGCTTCGTCGATGCTCAGAGAGCTGGTGTAGGAATAGAAACCGGGTTTGCCTTCCAGTTCCTTGGCAACGGTTGCGACGTTGTCGCCGTTGATGAACGGGATTGGCAGATACAAGGCGTTCTTGTACTGCCCTGCGGCCGCCGGTTCCTTCAGTTCACGTCCCTGCAGCATGAAGACGGCAACGTTGAGCGCGCTGGCCATAACCCCGGGAGGGTTCACGGATGCGCCGGAGTTGAAGTCGTTCTTGACCCACAGATCGATGAAGTCCTTGCGGATTTCGCCCGTTGCGGCCACCTGCCCAGCCTTGCCAGCATCCATCAGCGATCGCCAGGCGCCGGCTGCCATGCCGTCCTGAACCCAGACGCCATCAATATCGGGATAGGTTGCCAGAAGGTTCTGCATGGCCTGCTGGCCCTGAGCCTGGTCCCAGTTGGCGTTGACCTCGTTGACCACCTTGATGTCGGGATACTGATTGAACACGCTGGTGTAACCGGCAATGCGCATTTCATTGGCAGGATGACCGGCCACGCCGTTGATCGCGACGACTTGCCCCTTGCCCTTCAGGGTTTCTGCGAGCCATTTGGCGCTGAGGGCCGCCCAGTTGGTTTGGTCGATACCCACATAGAGGGCGTCCTGAGACGAGACCTCTGCATCCGTGGAGATGACGAGAATGCCATCTTCCTTGGCCTGTGAAAAGACAGGGTCAAAAGCCGTTGGGCTGTTCGGGTTGATGATGATGGCGTTGACGCCCTGATTGATGAAATTGCGGACGTGTGCGATCTGACCGGGGACGTCGACATTGGCGCTCTGCACCACGACCTTGACGTCCACGCCCTTTTCTTTCCATTTTTCAGCAGCTGCCTGAGCTTCCTCGATCATCTGGGTGCGCCACTCGGAGCCAACCCAACCATTAGAAAGACCGATGGTGAACTCTTCGGCCTGCGCTGCCGGAATAGCCAGAGCCATGACGGCCATTCCCAGAAGTGCGTTCTTCAACTTCATCTGCTTCCTCCCTTGTCACAAATGATGGAAGCAGTTTGCTGGCTTATGAAATCGATTTCAAACGAAAAAGTGTATTCGATTTCATTGGCAGATTTCAGCGGATTTTGGACGTGTATGAGAAATATTAAAATCTCTGTTTGTAACCGCTTGAATATGCTCGCACTATTTGAGACCTCAGGCGATTTGGCAATGTACAGCTTCACGAACCAGGCTTGCGCGTTCGCCTGTCAATGCTACTAAATTGGTGGAGCTCTGTGTAATTCTCGCCAACCGTGTAATCGGGTGGCAATTGCTCGCGTAGCCTAGTTGGTGAAGATGTCGCGCGGAAGTTTGATTTCGACCCGCAGGCCTTCATTGCTGTTGCTCAGGGTCATCTCGCCCTTGTGATTGCGGATGATCTCGTTGGCGATGCTCAGTCCAAGTCCAACGCCTTTGGTCTTGTGCCCTTCGTGGCCTCTTTCGAATGGCAGAAAGACCTTTTCGATCTGGTCACTCGGAATGCCCGGGCCACCGTCGACAATGGTGATGACTGTTCGCTCGCTGCCGTCGTAACCGAGTGACACCTTGGCATAGTTGCCATATTTGAGCGCATTGTCGATGATGTTGGACAAGGCCCGACGCAGCTGTTTGGGGCGGCCGATCATGAAGCCCTGAGTTAGGGTCGAAAGCTCCACCGATGCGGCGACACTGAACACCGACGCCACGCCCTCGATCTCTATGGGCTGTGTCGAGTCGAAGGTCACATTGAGTTCCATGTCCTGATAGTCGTCACACAGGCTGGTGATGAGTGAACTGAGGGAGAAACGGTGCCGCTCCTCATTGTTCTTGTGCAGGGATAGGAAATCGAGGGCTCCCTCGACGAGATCATGGATGGAATCGAGATCGTTGGCAAAGCGCTCCCTGATGTCGTCCTCCTTGATCATCTCGGTGCGCAGCAGCATGCGCGTTACCGGCGTACGCAAATCATGGGAAATCGCCGCAAGGCCCAGAAGTTGACGCTCCCGGTCCCGGTCGAACCGCTTGACCATCTCTCGCATGTTGTCCTGAATAGCCAATGCCTCAGTTGGCGTGAAGCGCCCAAGAGACTTGCGCGTGAATTTGGTGCCGTTGCTGAGCTTTCTGAAAGGTGCCATCAGCGTGTTGGAAAAGGGATAGCTGACCGACAGGATGAGGACAGCAAGGAACAGCGTCATGAAGGCCCCTTGGGTTTCGGATACGCGCACCCGCCAGAGCTTTGGTGAGCTGATTGCCATGACCTGATCATTCTCTCCGAAAATATAGAGCGTCGCGTCGATATCCTGTCGGGCGATGGCTTGCGAGAGAGACGACATGCGCACGGCGGCCGGAATGGTTGCATTGGGGAACTGATCCCCGCCCTGGCTCTGGAGGGTCGGATTGTAGATGCTGTCTTCCTGCAGGCTGGTGCTATGCCGCTTGGCACTCAGAAGTCCTGGCAGAGGCGGCGTTGCCGTGAACCGCACAGCAGCCCGGATCCGCTTTTCATTGAGCGTTAGGATCAGCGGCGACACATAGCTGTCTGTCTCCTTTGGGAAGCTATCGAGCATCTGAAAGCTGTAGGGTTGCTCCTCGCTATTGCACGAATTTTCGTTGAAAGTGGCAGTTTCTATGCATTGCTCGATGATCTGGGACAAGCGCCCGCCGGTCATTTCGGCGATGGTGATCTCGTTGCGGCGGACCAGATAGGTTTCGACCACGATCCATGTCGTCCCGATCCCTGCAACGAAGGCAAGGGACATCATCGTTGCGATGCGGGCAGCCTGACTGCGAGGAAAGATCGACAGGATGAATTGCCACATGGTCTTGCGGTCTTTCTAGAGATTGAACTTCAAATCCCGGGACACCCCTCCCGAGGATTCGATTTCGGAACAGAACTTGTATCCCTGATTGCGGACGGTGCGGATGAACTGGGCGTTGTTGTCAACATCAGTGATTTTCTTGCGCAGGCGACTGACCAGAATGTCGATGCGCCTGTCGCCCGGTTCGATGTCGTGACCAATGAGCAGCTGGGCCAATTCGTCTCGGGAAACCGGATTGGGCGAGGCATGTACCAGAATGGACAGCACGGCGTATTCTCGCGTACTGAGCGGGACCAGCAGGTTGCCCGGCGCGTGCAATTGTTCGTTGGTCAGATCCAGCAGCCAGCCGTCAAAGGTGAGTTTGCCCGTCGTCGCCGACCGCTCGCCCGGGCCGGTCCGCCGCAACAGCGCATTGATGCGGGCCAGCAGCTCACGCGGGTTGAACGGCTTTTCCATATAGTCATCGGCACCCAGTTCAAGACCGATGATTCGCTCGGTATCGCCTTTGACCGCCGACAGTATGATGATGGGAATGCGGGACGTTGCCCGAACCTTCTTGCAGAAGTCGAGGCCACTCTCTCCGGGCAGCATCAGGTCGACAATCAGCAGATCGAACAGCACATTGCCGCGCCTGTAGGCGACTTCTGCGGATTCAGACACAACGCATTGAAAATTGCGCGCATCCAGATATGATGACAACAGAGACGAAATCTCGGGATCATCTTCGATGATGTGAATACGTTGCACCCCTGTTCCTCCCTTATTATACTCTTGAATAATCCGTTTTGTTCAACAAGAGCGAGAATGTTACAATTTGTAACATTTGACGGTTGCAATCACGTTTTCTGATACAAAAACTTACAAAAACCTGCTGCTGTCGTCCGAGATTCCATTTTACTATGATATTGCATATTTGTTTTCATTTTATCTTGGGAGGAAAAAATGAAATCTTTGAAGCTCGCCCTGATGGGCGCAATAGCGTTGGCCGCTATGCCTCTGGCCGCACAGGCCGAACCTGTCGCCGAAGTCCTGCACTACTGGACATCCGGTGGCGAAGCCAAAGCCATCAAGGAATTGCAACAGGCATTTGAGAAACGTGGCGGCAAATGGATCGACGCTCCGGTCGCCGGTGGCGGCGGGGATGCTCAGGCGGCCGTTCTGCGTTCGCGCGTTCTGGCGGGGGATCCACCAGCCGCTGTGCAGATCAAGGGGCCGAATATTGCCGAATGGGCAGCCGCCGGTGCTCTTGGTGATCTGACCGAAGTGGCTACCGCCCAGAAATGGGATGACATCCTGCCACAGGCCATCAAGGACGTGGTCAAGTATGACGGCCATTATGTCGCCGTTCCGGTCAACGTCCACCGTGTGGATTGGATCTGGGCCAATCCGGAAGTGCTTGCCAAGGTCGGTGCTGACGTGCCGAAGACCTGGGATGAATTCAACGCAACCGCCGACAAGCTGAAAGCCGCCGGGATCGTGCCTCTGGCCTATGGTGGGCAGCCATGGCAGGACGCAACCGTTTTCGAAACTGTTGTTCTGGGCATCGGCGGCGTGGACTTCTACAAGAAGGCCATGGTTGATCTTGATGAGGAAGCTCTTGGCTCTCCGACCATGGTCAAGGTCTTCGATCAGATGCGCAAGATGCGCGATTATGTCGATCCGGACTATCCGGGACGCGACTGGAACCTCGCCACTGCCATGGTCATGCGCGGCGAAGCGGCCATGCAGATCATGGGCGACTGGGCAAAGGGTGAATTTGCGGCTGCCGGCAAGAAGCCTGGCGTTGACTATATTTGCGCGCCAACACCATCTGAGGGCGGCTATATCCTGAACTCCGACAGCTTTGCCATGTTCAATGTGAAGGGCGAAGACAAGAAAGAGGGTCAAGCCCTGCTCGCAGAGCTTATTCTTGGCAAGGAATTCCAGGAAACCTTCAACCTTTACAAGGGGTCCATCCCTGCCCGCATGGACGTTCCCATGGACAAGTTTGATGCCTGTGCCATCAAATCCATGGAAGACATGACGGCCGCTGCCAAGAACAATACGCTGGTTGGTTCTGTAGCCCACGAAATCGCTCAGGCCGGTGCCGTTCGCGGTGCTTTCCTTGACGTGGTTACGGCTCACTTCAACTCTGACATGAGCTCTGAAGAAGCAACCAAGAAACTGATTGAAGCGATCAATCTCGCCAAATAGCAGCTTTCTGGCCTGGAGCCGACCGCTTGTTGCGGTCGGCTCAACCGACCAAAGGGGCTGTCCAATCCTGTCTAATGCTTGGAAACGGAATGGGGTCTGGCCTCTGAACTAGAAAGGAGAGCCCAAATGGCTAGTGTTGCGGCGCGAATGGCGGACAGGCTGGAACGCTGGATGCCCAAGATTGTTATCGCTCCCGGCTTTCTGGCAATTCTGCTGTTTGTCTATGGATTCATCATCTGGACGGCCTATATCTCGTTTTCGAAATCGAGGATGCTGCCCAATTACGACCTTATCGGGTTGCGTCAGTATGAGCGTCTGTTCCAGATGGACCGCTGGAACGTTGCCTTCACCAACCTTCTGATCTTTGGCGCAACATTCATCCTCGTCTCGATCATCATCGGGGTTCTGCTCGCCATTCTGCTCGACCAGCGCATACGCATCGAAGGCGCGATCAGGACCATTTATCTCTATCCGATGGCAATTTCCTTCGTCATCACGGGGACGGCCTGGAAATGGATCATGAACCCGTCTCTCGGGCTGGAAACCGTGGTGCGGTCATGGGGGTGGGAATCCTTTTCCTTTGGCTGGATCGTTGACCAGAACATGGCTGTCTATGCGCTCGTCATGGCCGCAGTCTGGCAGTCGTCCGGTTTTGTCATGGCGCTGTTCCTGTCGGCCCTGCGCAGTGTCGATCAGGACATCATCAAGGCGGCCAGTCTCGACGGGGCATCGACTGCCAAGATCTATCTGCGGATCATTCTGCCCTCCATGCGGCCGGTGTTCATGAGCGCTGTCGTCATCCTCTCGCATCTGGCGATCAAGAGTTTCGACCTTGTCGTGGCACTGACCAATGGCGGTCCGGGCTACTCTTCGACGCTGCCTGCGAACTTCATGTATGAAATGACCTTCCGGCGGAATGAAATCGGTGTCGGTGCGGCGTCGGCCATCATCATGCTGGCCACGGTCGTGGCAATCATGGTGCCTTATCTCTATTCGGAACTGCGGGGGTCAAAAAATGTCTAATCTGGATATCGTAAGACCCGAAAACTCATCGTTCCATTGGGTCGGGCGGCTGTTGATCTGGACCATCCTGTTATTGTTCTGTCTGTGGTTCCTGATGCCCGCCTATGTGGTGATCAGTACTTCGCTCAAGAATCTCGAGGAAATACGCGGCGGTTCGCTTCTGGCCCTGCCCCACGAGCTGAATTTCACCGCATGGACCCATGCGTGGAACGAAGCTTGCATCGGGGTCCAGTGTTCAGGGTTGAAGCCCTATTTCTGGAACTCCGTGATGATGGTGGTGCCTGCGGTGCTGTTCTCGACGATGCTGGGGGCCCTCACCGGCTACACGCTGACGAAATGGCGCTTCCGGGGCAGCAATGTGATCTTTGCGCTGATCCTGTTCGGCTGTTTCGTGCCGTTTCAGGTGGTCATCCTGCCAATGGCGCAAACCCTTGGCATTCTTCGGCTGACCAACACCGTCTACGGCCTCATTCTGGTGCATTCGGTCTATGGGCTGGCTTTCACCACCCTGTTCTTCCGAAATTATTATGTGACGATCCCGGACGAACTGATCCGGGCTGCGACAATCGACGGGGCGGGATTTTTCACGATCTTCTTCCGCATCCTGCTACCGATCTCGCCACCCATCATCGTGGTGGCGGTGATCTGGCAGTTCACCCAGATCTGGAACGATTTCCTGTTTGGGGTCAGCTTCACCACGGGGGGATCACAGCCGCTGATGGTCGCCCTCAACAATCTTGTCAATACGACCACCGGGGTCAAGCAGTATAACGTAGACATGGCTGCGGCCCTGATAACGGCAGCTCCAACGATATTGGTCTATATCGTTGCCGGTCGGTATTTCGTGCGTGGCCTGACCGCAGGCTCGGTTAAAGGATAAGGAGTAATCAGCATGGCATCCCTGTCTATCAGAAATGCGGTCAAACGCTTTGGGTCGGTCGAGGTGATCAAGGATGTGTCTCTTGATCTGAAGGATGGTGAATTCCTCGTGCTGCTTGGTGCGTCGGGCTGTGGCAAATCCACACTGCTCAACATGATTGCTGGCCTTGAAAGCATCACCGAAGGGGAAATTCTCATCGGAGATCGGGTGGTAAACGATGTTCATCCGAAAGACCGCGATATTGCGATGGTCTTCCAGTCCTATGCGCTCTATCCCAACATGACCGTTGAGAAGAACATTGCGTTCGGGCTGGAAATGCGCGGTATTCCCAAGGAGGAACGCAACAAGCTGGTCTCTGAAGTGGCCACGATGCTGCAGATCGATCACCTGATGGATCGCAAGCCGGCGCAGCTTTCCGGAGGTCAGCGTCAGCGTGTGGCCATGGGACGCGCACTGGTTCGGCGGCCGGAAATCTTCCTGTTTGATGAACCGCTCTCCAACCTTGACGCCAAGTTGCGGCTGGAAATGCGGACAGAAATCAAGCGCCTGCACAAGGAGCTCAATGCAACGATCGTGTATGTAACCCACGATCAGATCGAGGCCATGACACTTGCCGACCGGATCGCGATCCTCAAGGACGGGATCGTGCAGCAGTATGCGACCCCGGCCGAGATCTACAACAAGCCTGCCAATGTGTTCATCGCCAGCCTTGTCGGGTCGCCGCCGATGAACTTTCTCAAGAGCCGTCTGGAAAAGACCGACGATGACATCATCGCCCATGTGCCCCTGACCAGAGACGCCTCCGGCCCAACCCTGGATCTGTCGCTCAAGGGCTACGATTCCGATCTGTCAGCCTATGTCGGCAAGGAAGCCATCATCGGTATCCGTCCCGAGAATATCAGTTACACCGAGGAACCGGTGAAGGACGGCCATGAAGTGGTGACTGGTGTTGTCGACGTAGTCGAGCCAACGGGGGCAGACACCCTTTGTCACATCAAGTGGGGGATCAATTCTGTTCTGGCCCGGATCAACAACACCATCGAAGTGGAGATCGGCGATCACTTCAATTGCGCGATCGACATGAAGCGGGCCAATGTCTTCGATCCGGAAACGGAAAAGCGGATCTGACCTGGTCATCCGCTTGTCAACTATCCAAGGATACGCATCCGGTTGCAGTCGCTGACTGTGGCCGGATTTTTTTGAAGCGCCAATCGGCAGATCGACAGGCTTGCCGAGTCTTTAAGACAGGAAAAGCCGGCTATCGGCAGGCGCAAGGTGACAGCGTGGAAATATTTGGCAGCTACAAAAAAAATGAGGCCCGACCGATTGGCTGGACCTCATTGACAACAATCTTTAGAACGGGTCCCCCAAATACATCGGCTCCTGGATTGCTGCCCTGGAAACTTCTGGTGATAAAATATCAACGAGGGACATATTGCTCCAAGCAGGTAGAAATTGCAATAAGTCAAGTGTACCAGTGCAATGTACTAGTTCTAATGTATAAGGGCCAATCCTATGGTCTTGTCTGGCCGTATTTTAGGGGCGGTGCTGCGAAAAGCAGACCCTTTTGCAAAAAAATCTCCTCCGAAACGATCGTTCGGAGGAGACGGATTCAAGCCGATGTTTCAGGCTAAGGCGTTATCATTCCGGCACTTTGCCGTCGATGCCTTTGACATACCAGTTCATGCCAAGCAGGGTGCCGTCGTCAAGGGTTTCACCCTCTTTGACAACCAGCGTGCCGTCCTGCTTGTAGATCGGGCCCTTGAACGGATGCAGTTCACCAGACTTGATCTTGGCTTCGGTTTCAGCAGCCATTTTGGCTACGTCTTCCGGCATGTTGGTGAATTCAGCCATGTGAACCATTTCCTTGTCGAAGCCACCCCAGGTGTCTTCAGACTTCCAGGTACCGTCCATGACAGCCTGTACGCGGGAAATGTAATATTCGTCCCAATGGTCGACGATGGCGGTCAACTGGTTCTTCGGAGCAAACTTGATCATGTCGGAAGCCTGACCGAAGCCCAGAACACCGCGTTCAGCTGCAACCTGCAAAGGAGCTGCGGAGTCGGTGTGCTGTACGAGGATGTCGGCGCCCTGGTCGATGAGAGCCTTGGCAGCGTCTGCTTCCTTGCCCGGGTCGAACCAGCTGTTGATCCAGATGATCTTGACCTTGAGCTCAGGATCGATGGACTGTGCGCCGAGCATGAAGGAGTTGATGCCGCGAACGACTTCAGGAATCGGGGTTGCGCCGATGTAACCAATGGTCTTGGTCTTGGTCATCTTGGCAGCAATCTGGCCGAGAATGTAACGGCCTTCATAGAAACGTGCGCCGTAGGTGGAGACGTTGTCTGCACGCTTGTAGCCAGTGGCATGCTCGAACTTCACATCCGGATATTTGGCAGCGACCTTAAGGGTCGGGTTCATGTAGCCAAAGGACGTGGTGAAGATGATGTTGTTGCCAGCGCGAGCCAGCTTTTCGATGACGCGCTCGGCATCCGGGCCTTCGGATACGCTTTCGACGAAGGTGGTTTCAACCTTGTCGCCGAATTTCTTTTCGATAGCCTGACGGCCCTGATCGTGCTGGTAGGACCAGCCCATGTCACCGACCGGACCGACGTAGACGAAACCGACTTTGGTTTTGTCAGCAGCCTGTGCGCCCAAAGAGGCGGTCAGGCCCAGAGCGACGGCTGCTGCCGCTGCGAATAGTTTACGCATTTGTTGCATCCCTCTTTCATTGCGTGACCCGGGTTTCGGATCATGTTCTGAGTCTTGCTTGCTTTTTCAATGCCCTGCTTTTGAAAATCAGGGCAATGTTTGTTGCTGCCATCTGAATGACAGAGGATGACCAGCTATTGGTCATCAGCGGTCTGGAACAAAGGATTGTCCCAGACAGGAAGGAGTATTGACCCGTGCAACTGTACGGTTGCGGGAAATGAATACAAGCGCAACGATTGTTGCAAGATATGGTAGGGCCGACAGCAGCTGGGACGGAACTTCCCAGCCCGCGCCCTGCGCATGGAACTGCAGGATCAACACGGCGCCGAACAGATAGGCCCCGGCAATGGTTCGCCATGGCAGCCACGAGGCGAACACCACGAGTGCCAGCGCGATCCAGCCACGGCCAGCCGTCATGTTCTCGATCCAGAGATTGGTGTAGACTAGCGACAGATAGGCTCCGGAAAGTCCCGAGCAGACGCCGCCGAACAACACGGCATAGAGGCGAACGCGATTGACGTTATAGCCAAGTGCGTGAGCCGAATTGTGGTTTTCACCAACGGCGCGCAGGATCAGACCCCAACGGCTCTTGAACAGCAGCCAGCTGACGAAAACTACCAGAAGGATCGCCACATAGAACAGGATATCCTGATTGAACAGCGCGTCCCCCACCACCGGTAGGTCTGAAAGCACGGGAATGTCCAGCGTTGGCAGTTTGACGCCCGGAGTACCGACATAGTTCTCGCCGATCATACCTGAAAAGCCAAGGCCGAGCAGACTGAGCGCAAGCCCCGTCGCATACTGGTTGGCCACCAGCCCGAGTGTCAGGAAGGCAAAAAGCAACGACATGGCCGCTCCGCCAAGGATACCGGCGACGATGCCCAGATACGGGTTGCCGGTCGTCAGGGACGTTGCAAAGGCGCAGACGGCCCCCATGATCATCATGCCCTCGACGCCGAGGTTCAGCACGCCAGACCGTTCAACGACCAGCTCGCCGATAGCTGCCAGCAACAGTGGCGTGGATGCGGTTACGATAGAGACCAGCAAGGCATCAGCAAAATCCATCATGCGACCTCTTTTACCTGCGTCTTGTTGCTGAAGACGATGCGGATACGATAGTGAATGAGGGTGTCACAGGCCAGCACATAAAACAGCAGGATGCCCTGGAACGCCTTGGCCGTCTTCTCCGAGATTCCAAGATCAACCTGGGCAGCCTCGCCTCCGAGATAGGACAGTGCCAGCAAAAGCCCGGCAAAGATCGCGCCAATGGGGTTGAGACGCCCCAGAAAGGCAACGATAATGGCAGTGAAGCCGTAGCCGGGAGAAATCGTCGGGCGCAGCTGGCCGATCGGGCCGGACACTTCCAGGATACCGGCAAGGCCTGTGAGGGCACCGGACACGAGGAAGGCGAAGACGGTCATGCGCTCCTTTGAGAAGCCGGCAAAGTTTCCTGCCCTCGGTGTTTCGCCAATGACTTTGATCTCGAACCCCTTGAGGGTGCGAATGAACAACACAAACACCACGACTGCGGCGATAACGGCAAACAAGGCGCCGATATGCATGCGGCCACCTTCAAACAGGCTTGGAGCCTGCGCGTAGCTATGGAACAGACGGCTTTCAGGGAAGTTGTAGCCCTCCGGATCCTTCCACGGGCCGCGCACGATGAAGTCGAGCAGCAGCAGTGCGACATAGGTCAGCATCAGACTGGTGAGGATCTCGTTGGTAGCAAAGCGGTTTTTCAGTAGCGCCGGAATGTAGGCAAACAGAGCACCGCCGATGGCGCCCATGGCCAGCATGATCGGGAAGACGGCGTAGTTCTGGAAATCCGGGAACATGATCGGCAGGACCGAACCGCAGATCGCTCCAATGGTGAACTGGCCTTCAGCGCCAATGTTCCAATTGTTTGAGCGGTAGCAGATCGTCAGGCCAACTGCGATGAGGATCAGCGGCGAGGCCTTGACCACCAGTTCCTGCAGACTCCACGGGTCTAACAGCGGCTCAACGAAGTAGACATAAAGCGCCTTGCCCGGGTTGAAGCCGAGCAGCCCGAACATGAGGGCACCGGTCAGGAGTGTCAGAATGATCGCCAACACTGGCGAAAGCAATGACATCGCCTGGGATGCAGACTGGCGTTTTTGCATTTCAAGCCGCATTGGAGCCTCCATCTTCTGCTGCCCCATTGTTTGCAGGCACAGGCGGAATATCGATGCTGCCATCGTCCCCATGAACGCCGCCCATGAGCAGGCCAATCTTTTCCAGACTCATGTCTTCTACCGGTTTTGCCTCGGACAGGGAGCCCTTGTTGATGACGGCGATGCGGTCGGCGATTTCGAAAATCTCGTCAAGATCCTGCGAAATGACCAGAACCGCGGAGCCTTCACGCGCCAGATCGATCAGGGCCTGACGGATGAGGGCCGCAGCCCCGGCGTCCACGCCCCAGGTCGGCTGGGAGACGATCAGCACCGATGGCGACCGGTCGATCTCACGACCAACGACAAATTTCTGCAGGTTGCCACCGGAAAGACTGCCGGCATGCGGGTCTGGTTCGCCCTTGCGGATATCGAAATTTTCGGCGATGCGCTGGCCGATCTTGCCGGATTTGGTTCGCTTGATGAACACGCCCTTGTGCATCATCGATGGCTCTTCCGATCCATGTCGGGTGAGCAAAACGTTTTCTGACAGGCGCAAGGAGGGAACGACCGCATGACTGAGGCGTTCTTCCGGCACGAAAGCCGCACCGAGCTTGCGCCGCACAGTGATACTCTTGTTGCCGACACTGTGACCATCGATGATGACCGAGTCGAGTGCCGTTGCACGTTCGCCGGAGATGGCGTCGAACAGTTCCGACTGGCCGTTACCGGCAACACCGGCAATGGCAACAACTTCTCCGCCCTTGAGGTCGAGAGAAATGCCATTGAGTTCGACGGCAAACGGCCCTGAGGCTGGCAGATCGAGATGATCAAGGCGCAGCAGAACCGGCGCGTCGGAAAAGTCCACCTTGTCGCGCTGCACGGTCTTGACGCTGGTGCCGACCATCAGGCTGGCAAGTGAAGAAGCGGTTTCTTCGGATGGAGTGCAATGGGCAACGAGCTTGCCATGACGCAGGATGGTGGCGGTATCGCAAATGCGTTTGACCTCTTCGAGGCGATGGCTGATGTAGAGGATCGAACGCCCCTCACCTGCCAGTCTCAAAAGGGTTTTGAAAAGCAGTTCGGCTTCCTGCGGCGTCAGCACGGAAGTCGGCTCGTCCATGATAATCAGCTGCGGGTCTTGCAACAGACAGCGGACGATCTCGATCCGCTGGCGCTCGCCAACCGAAAGATCAGCCACCAGGCTGTTCGATTTGAGAGGCAGACCATATTCGACGCTGACTTGCTCGATCCGTCGGGAAAGCTCGGCCATCTTCTGTCCCTTGGGCAGAGCGAGTGCGATATTCTCGACGACAGTCATGCTGTCAAACAGGGAAAAATGCTGGAAAACCATGCCGATACCAAGCTTTCGAGCCTCGGCGGGGTCTTTCAGGCGAACCTCTTTGCCTTTCCAGTTGATCTGACCGGCGGTCGGTTCGAGCGATCCATAAAGGATCTTCACAAGGGTCGATTTGCCAGCTCCGTTCTCGCCCAGAAGTGCGTGGATTTCACCCGGCTGTACGACCAGATCCACGGCATCATTTGCCAAAAGAGTGCCGAAACGTTTGGTTATGCCTTCGGCTTCAAGTAAGGGAGCTGATGTCATCTCAACCTGTTTACGGAGCTTGGATCAAACGGTTTTCATCATTTCCAGAAATGCAAAACACTGAATGCTTCTCCAGCAATCAGTGTAGGTGCGCTAACGCGCCAATTGCATCTCAGCTTGGGTTCCCCCACTGTTTAAGTGACATTCCCGAGACAATCCATACGCAAAATTATTTTCGGCGCAAAAATTTTGACCTTTTACCTTATTTTTTGAACGGAATTTAATCAGGTCAAATCAATGTGCACAAAATGTCATCAGTGACCGTTTGATCGTTCCCAAAATGTGTTTGGTGCAGATCTGGATGATTCAGGAAAATCGCTTGCTGAAGAACTGCTGGGCATGGGTCAGGAACATGGCTGGAGCCAGCTTCAGCTTGCGTTGCTGATGGGTCAGAATAGACAGGGTGTTGTAGTGCAACTGCTCGTCCGTCAGTGGTACGAAGCGCAGCTCAGCATGGTCCAGCGAGTCATTGAGACCAATGCGTGTCTGGAAGCAGACGCCAAGATCTCGGGCAGCTAGACGGCGCATCATCTGCAGGGTGCTGACCTCGGCAAAGATCGAGGGTTCTTTCTCGGTCTTGGCGAGCAGACGGTCCAGAGCTGTCCTCAGCGACAGGCCGCGGGACGGCAGGATGATTGGAAAATCAAGGCAGTCCTCAAAGCTGCAGGCGGTCTTCTGGGCAAGAGGATGGCTCTTGTTGACAACGGCCCCGATCTCGAAAGCGTGGGAATAATTGATCGTCAGCAGATCCTCATCGGGGGGATCAAAGCAGAAGCCGATGTCGGCGTCAGAATCGATGATCTGCCGGGCGATGTTGTCCGAATGGGTCACGGTGATCCGCAACTGAATGTCGGGATAGGTCTTGCCGAAGGAAGCGGCCAGATCAGACAACAGTTCGGTCGCTACGCTCTCGACGCTGGCAATCCGGACGATCCCGCGCTTGAGGCCACGCAGGGCGTCGAGCTCGGAGGCGGTCTGTTCGAAATCACGTAGGACATGCCTTACGTGGCGCAGCAGGATCTCACCAGCAGGTGAAAGCTGCAAACGACGACCGACCCGTTCAAACAGGGGTACACCAAGGCTGTCTTCGAGCCAGAGGATCTGTCGATTGACGGCTGAGGAGGCAACATTGAGTTCACGGCTTGCCGCGCGGATTGCACCATGTTCGGCAACCGCTGCAAAATAACGCATAGCCGGGGAATAGAGAAGACGAGCGCGGTCCAGAGTGCTGCTCCCTGAGTTGATGTTTTCTTGCTATGACATTGACATATAAAGGAGGATGAAACAAGCGCGAGAGGAGGCCAACTGTCGGGACCTGTTCAGATTGTGGGGATTGGCACCTTGGACTTTTGAGGTCAGCGCGCAAATGGGCCGCGTTGGCCACCCGGCCATGGTCTCAGCGTCGCTTCGCCTAGCTTTTATACCGGCATCACGATGCCTCGCCCCTGCTCTCGTCAATTTGCGCCAGTCTTTTACGTCTGCGGGCATCCAGCGCAATGATATTGAGAAACTCGACCAATACGGCAAAGCCCATCATGGCGTAGATGTAGCCGCGCGGGATGTGCAGGCTGACGCCATCACCGATGAGGGCAAAGCCGATCAGCATCAGGAAGCTGAGGGCCAGCATCTTGGTGGTCTGGTGCTTGTCGATGAACCGGGCGATGGGGCCGGATGCCGCATACATGATGACCATGGCAATGACCATCGCGGCGATCATGATCTCGATATGCTGGGCCATGCCGATGGCCGTCACTATGGAGTCTATGGAGAACACGAGGTCGATGACAATGATCTGCAGGATGGCTGCCCCGAAGACATATTCCGTCCGGCCGGTGCGGATTCGCGTTTCCTCCTCGTGACTGAACTCAAGTTCGAGATGGATTTCCGTCAGCGCCTTGTAGATGAGGAACACGCCGCCCGCAATCATGATGATGTCACGCCAGGAAAAGGCCCGATCGAACAGCGACAGGACCGGATCGGTCAAGCCGATGAGCCAGGAAAGAGCAAATAACAGCCCGATGCGGAAGATCAGGGCGAGCAGGATGCCAATGGCGCGGGCCTTCTGGGCCATATGGGTAGGCAGTTTGCTGACCAGAACTGAAATGAACACCACATTGTCGATGCCAAGAATGATTTCCATGGCAGTCAGTGTCAGCAGACTGGCCAGAACGGTTGCGTCGAGAAGATGGATGAACATGGTCAGTCCGCTTTCTTGCTATAGTGCCGACGCCATGCGCCGGCAGGATCCGGGAGCAGGATCCGGTCTAGCCTTGCGGTCTGATCCTGCGGAAATGGAGCAGTGGTCCAATGGCAAACAGATACAGGCCGCTGATTGCCAGAGCGATGCGATCCATAGATGTAGGGACCATATTGTTGAATACAACATGGCAGGCAAAGACCGACCATACGGCAACGAAAGTCAGCGTCAGCGGGCGTAGGGATTTAACCCGTACCGGATGGACGAATTCGATGGGAATGAACTGCCCGGCAGCCAGCAGTACCAGAACGATGAAGCCCGTCACGGGATCCGGCGTGAAAATGAAATAGTAGAACAGCACTCCGTTCCAGACCGCAGGAAAGCCGCGAAAGGCGTTGGACGGAGCCTTCATCTGATCGTTGGCAAAGTAGAGCCCGCCGCTTACGACGATGATGGCGGCGGCAACCAGCCCGTAGGGTTCCGGCATCAGGTCTGCCTTGACGAAGGCAAAAGCCGGAATGAAAACATAGGTTGCATAGTCGATGACGAAATCGAGGCTGTTTCCGCTCCAGTGGGGCAAAACCGTGGACACGTGCATCTTGCGCGCGATCGGGCCATCGATGCCGTCGACGAATTGCGCGGCCAGCAGCCAGAAGAACAGGGCTGTCCAGTCGCCATTCGAAGCGGCAAGTGTGGCCAAAAGGGCAAAGGCTGCGCCGGAGGCGGTCAGCAGATGAACGAGGAATGCGGTTTGTTTTTGCATGCGCAGTCCCTAGCCCATCCTGATGTGGGAAGCAATCGGAAACAACCGCGATCCGCTACAAAAATCAAATGCCGAAGATGGCGCGTCCGGCTGGTGATATGGACAGTACCAGAAGGCCCCAGATTATGAGAAAAATACCTATGCCGCGGGTCACCCAGGGATTGGGAACCACCTTCTCGATGCCCATGAGCAGGCCCAGGACCGCCATCCAGATGACATTCATCACACCGACCGCGAACATCACCGCCATCAATGCCCATGTGCAGCCGGTGCAGAAAAGCCCCTGCTCCAGTCCCATGACGTAGGATCCGGCGAAAGACCGGAAAAAGCCCTTTTCGGTTCGGCGACTGAAATAGGGAAAGGGAAGCTGGCAGCGCAGCAGGCAGGCCTGCTTGGCGGCAGTGAACTGATAGATACCGGCGAGCAGCAGCGTCGAGGCGGAAAAGACCATCGAAGCGGGTGCCATGACCGGGGACATGGTCTGGATTTCCGTGAGGCCCCACTGCAACAGGGTTGCCAAAAGGGCAAAACCGACCCAGACGCTGAGATAGCCCAGTGCCAGCATGAGAATGCCGAAGGCGCCGGTCTTGCGGCCCTTGGTCTCCTGAACCGCTGCGTAGCTCTTGAGAATTGGCGCGGCCGTAGGCAGCATCATGGCAATGGCCATCATTACCCACATGGCAAAAACGATTATCAGATCCTGAAGCCCCCAGGCCCCCTGCCCGGGCATGCCGAAATGGCCGATGGCGGCGGATGGTGCGCAAACAGCGGCGATAAAGGCGCGGGTTGTCGGGTCGAGCGCTTCAAAACTGTTGAAGGCGTTGAAGGCCGCCATACCCGGCCCAAGGGAACGCATGTCCATGTCCGGGGCCATGTCGACCACCATGGCAAACAGATAGAACCACGCAAACAGCGACGCGACAGCAATGGCAAGAAAGAGCGCAATGCGCGGCTTGGCTTCGGCTGCGGCGAGGTCCGGATGTTCCTTGCGGAAGCGGGCCATCTGCTGCTGCAGCTCTCTGGCGTTGCTGGTATCGAAAAAGGATCCGAGAAAACTCATCCGGACGCGGCCCTCATTGCATGGGTGATCTTGGCGGGGGTGATCTTGCGGTGCCATATGAACCGTAGTTGTTGTGGATTGCAAGTTAGTCATGGTGTCATAATGGCAAAAGCTGGCTGGACCGATACGGGAAAGTATCTGGATTTAACGCCGGGAACGCGCTATGACCCGAAGTTGTCTGGGGTAAATGTTACGGAATCGGAATGGCGGGCCATGGTCTGCGTTCCGTTGGTCGTCATCAAAGGGGTGCTGTCATGTTGCAGAGTCGACAGGTCGATGTTGCTGTGATCGGAAGTGGACCAGCGGGGCATGTCGCTGCGATCCAGATGATCAAGCTCGGCTTTTCCTGCGTACTGATCGGCCCGGCCCATGGTGGCACTGACGGGCGAACGACTGCCCTGCTCGGCAGTTCGGTTCCCTATCTGGAAGGCCTCGGCCTTTGGGATGCCATCAAGGCCGAGGGTCAGGCGCTGCGGATCATGCGTCTTGTCGATGACACCGGACGTCTGTTCAAGGCTCCGACCACCGAATTCGACAGCTCGGAAATCGGTCTTGAAGCCTTTGGCTATAATATTGACAACAATAGGCTGGTGGCCTGCCTGCATTCGGCGCTTGGCGGGCTGGAGATGAGCCGTCTGATCGAGGATCAGCAGTTTGCCCGCGCTGTCGAACTTGGCGGTGACCGTGTCCACATAGACATGGCGGACGGCACCGAATGGAACGCGCGGCTTGTGATTGCCGCAGACGGTCGCAAGTCGATTGTCAGGGAGGCTGCTGGCATCGAGATGCGCAAGTGGTCCTATCCGCAGGCGGCACTGGTGGTCAATCTGCATCACGCCTCCACGGCGCACAACAATATCTCGACCGAGTTTCACACCAAAACCGGGCCCTTCACGCTGGTGCCCTATCGGGACGGCTTCACTTCAAGCCTTGTCTGCGTTGTCACTGCGGATGATGCCGAGCGGCTGAAGGCCATGGAGCCTGCCGCGCTGGCACTTGAGCTGGAACGCCGTGCTCATTCCATCTATGGTGCATTCGAAGTCATCAGCACGCCTCAGATCTTTCCGCTGTCTGGCGTCATGGCGAAGGAATTCCATGGCCCACGGGCAGCGCTTATCGCCGAAAGCGCCCATGCCTTTCCACCGATCGGGGCGCAGGGGCTGAATCTCACCCTGCGCGATATCTCGACCCTTGCCGATGTCATTCGCGAAGACGGCATCAAGGATCCTGGGTCGGAGGAAGTGCTCGTTGCATATGATCGCATGCGGCGCGGTGATATCTGGTCGCGGACGGCGGGTGTGCACATGCTCAACATGTCGCTTATCTCGTCCCTGCCCTTTGGTCAGGGTGCCAGAACTGCTGGACTGGCGCTTGCCAATATGGTGCCCACCTTGCGCAAATTCATGATGAAGGCCGGACTGGATGCGCCTGGTCGGATTGGCTGGACGAGCGCAGCAATGAAAAAGCATCAATCCAAGCTCTGAGGGCTGCCATCTGCCGTGACAGTCCCCGTTGAACTGATCGTTCGGAGAGTGGCTTCTTTCCACATTCACCTTTGACCCCTTTGCGCTTTGGGCAACCTGGGATAAAAATCGCAAAATGGATTCGCTCACTGGCGGTAGCGAAGGGCGTCGTAAAGCCTGCAGGGGTTGAGAATGAGAAAAGTCACGCTGGCTCACCGGGTTGAATATGCGCTGCTGATGTTTGTGATCTTCATTCTGCGGCTGATGCCGCTGCATGTGGCGTCCGCCTTCATGGGATGGATCTGGCGCAGCATCGCACCAAGGCTCAGACGGCAAAAGCGGGCAATGGCCCATCTCCGCCTCGCCTTTCCGGACAAAAGCGACAGTGAGCTTCATGCCATAACGCTCCGCATGTGGGAGAATCTCGGGCGAACATTTGCCGAGAGCGTGCTGGCTGACCGGTTCGTGGCGCGGATGGACGAGTTGATCACAGAGCCGAAAAATTATCGTGAGGTAGTTGAGGAAATCAAGAAATCCGGCGGTGTGATTGTTTCGCTGCATTCGGGCAATTGGGAACTCGGCGGTGCGATTTCCTCGCACAATGGATTTGACTGCTCAGTGGTGATGCAGAAACTCAAGAACCCGCTGGTGCATGACTACATGATCCGCAAGCGTGCCGAAACCTTCAGCGGCGGCGTGTTTGTCAAGGGCGACCGGGCCGGCATGAAAGCGCTCACCTCCGTCCATGGAGGCAAGGCCGTGGCGATCATGGGAGATCTGAGAGATGTGCGCGGGAGTAGCATCGACTTTTTTGGACGCCCGGCACCGACCAACACCTTCCCTGCCCGTCTGGCACGCAAGAAGGGAGCACCGCTGATCGGGTTGCGCATTCGCCGGATAAGGGACATCCATTTCGAGGTGCAGGCGGAAATCATTCCCATGCCCCAGACGGACGATATCGAGGACGACATCCTCAAGGCGACCCTCGCCGAACAGACGCAGTTCGAAGCCTGGATCCGGCAGGCGCCGGACCAATGGATGTGGGCGCATCGCCGTTGGGGCTAGCCGCTTCACTTGCCGTTTTGCCGACCATAACGCCCGTTCTTCTACCCCTTCCGTATCTTCCCCTACAGTCTTATTGCACTGCAGCAATTTTGCGGTGCAAATAGGCCAAGGAAGGAGTGCACCGCTATCTGACATGAGGCCCTGCAAGGGCATTCTGCGCGTCGGAGCTGGCGGTGCTAGGAACGGGAGAGAGACGATGAAAACGCCGCGTGCATTCTACAAGCCATTGGCTATTGGAGCGCCAGTCCCCTATCGCGAATTGCCGGTTCGCGTCGAGCGCATGATTCATTTCGTGCCGCCACATATTGAAAAGATGCGAGCCAAGATTCCTGATCTGATCAAGTCTGTTGATGTGATCCTCGGCAATCTCGAAGACGCGATTCCCGCCGACAAGAAGGAAGAGGCCCGCGCCGGTTTCATCCAGATGGCGCGCGACAATGACTTCGGGTCAACCGGGTTGTGGACCCGCGTCAATTGCCTCAACTCGCCATGGTTTCTTGATGATGTCATCGACATCGTCTCCTCGGTTGGCAACAAGCTCGATGTGATCATGCTGCCCAAGGTGGAAGGTGCCTGGGACATTCATTATCTCGACCAACTGCTGGCCCAGCTGGAAGCCAAACATGGAGTGGAAAAGCCGATCCTCATCCACGCCATTCTGGAAACCGCGGAAGGGGTGGCCAATGTCGAGGACATCTGTGCCGCGTCGCCGCGCATGCATGGCATTTCGCTCGGACCGGCCGACCTTGCAGCCTCCCGTGGCATGAAGACCACCCGCGTTGGCGGTGGTCATCCGGGCTACCGGGTTCTGGCCGACATCGAGGAAGGCAAGGAGCGTGCCTATTATCAGCAGGACCTCTGGCACTACACGATGGCCAAGATGGTGGATGCCTGTATGACCTATGGCCTCAAGGCCTTCTACGGTCCGTTCGGTGATTTTGCCGATCCGGATGCCTGCGAAGCCCAGTTCCGCAACAGCTTCCTGCAAGGGTGTCTTGGAACTTGGACGCTGCATCCGTCTCAGGTCGCCATCGCCAAGCGCGTCTTCAGCCCGGACGTCGACGAAGTCAAGATGGCCGTGCGCATTCTGGAAGCCATGCCGGATGGTACCGGAGCCGTAATGATCGACGGCAAGATGCAGGACGACGCGACCTGGAAGCAGGCCAAGGTGATCGTCGATCTGGCTAGACAGGTAGCCGACAAGGACCCTGATATGGGAGCGCTTTACGGTTTGAATGACTAGAACGGCGACCAATCAATCGCACTGGATCTACCCCATTGCGGCCTGCTGCCGAGCGGGGGATTGGCAATTTTCGGCGATTTTGTCGGAATTTGAGTCTCAAACTCTTCAAAATACGCAACAAGGGCCAGACAGGTCGTGGCCCTTGTTGACTTGTCGTTCTGTCTGTGATGTGTACTGAGCTTCGTTTTCCGACGAGCTGATCAAAAGAATGTTCATAGCGCCTGCGGCAATATGTATGCTAGGTTAATGCTAAGAGCCTATTTTGCGAGGCGAATAAAAGAAACAATGGAGCCTGGTCTCATGGCGGAAATGAAAACCGCAAAATTTCAGATCGGTCAGGTCGTGCGCCATCGGGTCTATTCTTTCCGTGGCGTCGTCTTTGACGTGGATCCGGAGTTTGCCAATTCCGAGGAATGGTATGATTCCATTCCTGAGGACGTGCGTCCACGCAGGGATCAACCCTTCTATCATATCTTTGCCGAAAATGACGAAACCGAGTATGTCGCCTATGTCTCCGAGCAGAATCTGCTCAAGGACAGCTCTGGCGAGCCCATCCGGCACCCGCAGGTTCGTCAGCTCTTCAAGGGCATGAAGGAAGGCGTCTATATGCCTGAAGACGATCTGGTCAACTGATCACACGGTCTTGTCGACGCTGTTTGTCGATAATGGATCGAATACAAAAAACCGCGACCCGAGCAATCGGATCGCGGTTTTGTTTTGTCTCCAGAACGGAGGACCGGACTATTCGGTCTTCTGTTTCTGTTCAAGAAGCTTTTGGCGCTGCTCTTCAGCGCGCTTGCGCAGCAGATCCTGCAGTTTCTGCTGTTCTTCAGCTGCCTTCTTGAGGTCGATCGGATCGCCGTCATAGCTGGAGGTAAAGCCGTTGAGGGACAGATCGAAGCGCACCGGCTGAGCCTGCTGGTTGAGCGCGGTGACAGAAATGGTGCCACCCTTCTTCATCTGGTCAACAAAGGTGTCATCCACGGCAACGTCCGAGAAGCAGGCGTTCGGGAAGCAAATCGAGAATGTGCCCTTGGTCTGTTTGCCCTTGTCGATCTGAAGCGTCAGGCCGTGGCGCAGCAGCATGCCCGGGGTGATCGCAATGACAAGAGCCTTGCGTTTTGCCCCTTCCAGTTCGCGCAGCGAAATGGAAGCCAGGAACTGGCCGGTCTCGGCTTTGAGTTCCTGCGTGATGGCGCAGAGCTGTTTCTTGGTCTTGGCGTCCTCGCTGCAGAATTTCATCCATCGCGGGGCGTTGGCATTTGCATTGGCATCAGCTGCCTGCTGCTGGGCGCTGGCGCTCTGCACCGGTGCGAGAAATGCAACAGCTGCGAGTGCGAAAGCAGCCGTGGCAACTGGCTTTATGAGTTTGGAAGCCCTGTCAAACATGACCATTAATTAGAATCCCGATTTTGTTCCGTTACTGCAGGAAGGCGAAGTTCCCGTTCAATATGTCGATCCTTGCGACATCAGATCGTTTTGACTGACACCGAACTGGCAGAATCGCTTCAGCTCTTTTTACGGCTTCTATGCCAAGAGCGGGATATCGATGCAATTCGGCGGCAGTCATGAATCCAAAACTAGTCTCTTCATTCACAATGAATTGGGCAGAATAGTGACTAAACGCTATTTCTTCTACAAGCTGTCGCATCAAAATGCCAGTGGCAGAATCATGCTGCGGCCGTTTTCCTGCATATGATAGATTGGCCAGGCGGGACTGATTCATTTCGATCCCGGGTCGGCATTGCGTTTGCGACAGAGGAAATGAACCATGTTTTTTCGATATTTGCGCCACTCCCTTTCTCAGTTACCCGTTCGGGGGGCTTTCGTCAAAAAGGCTGTGCTGCCGGTTCTGACCTGTTCCATGCTGCTGGTCTCCCCCGTTCTGTCGACTGTTGCCCATGCGGCACCAGCGCATGGCATAGCCATGCATGGTGATCCAAAATATCCGAAAGATTTCAAATATCTGGACTATGTGAATCCCGATGCTCCAAAGGGAGGTCAAATCACCTATGCCAGTCAGGGCAGCTTTGACAGCCTTAACCCGTTTCTTCTCAAGGGGGTGGCTCCGCGTGGCCTCTGGGATGTCGATTACGGCTACAATGTCTATGAGCCTCTGATGGCGCGCAGCGCGGACGAAGCCTTTTCGCTTTATGGACTGATAGCCGAATGGGCTGATATGCCGGAGGACCGGTCATCGATAACCTTCAAAATTCGCGATGAAGCGCGTTTTTCCGACGGGCAGCCAATCACTGTGGACGACGTGAAATTCACACTCAAGTTGCTCGAGGAGCACGGCCGTCCGTCCTACAAGAGCCAGATCAAGCGGATTGTCGCCATTGAGGAACCCGGGCCGGGACAGATTCGGTTTGTCTTCGAGAATGGTGATGACCGCGAATTGCCGCTACTGATCGGCATGATGCCTGTGCTGCCCAAACATGCCATCGATCCCGAGAATTTCGCCAAGTCCGGCATGTATCAGTTCATTGGCTCCGGGCCCTATCTGATCGCTCAGGTCGACGCCGGATCAAAGATCGTGCTCAAGCGGAACCCCGATTACTGGGCCAAGGATCTGCCTATCAAGGTCGGGCAGGATAATTTCGATCAGATCAGCATCGAGTATTATCGGGACGGAACCGCGATGTTCGAGGCCTTCAAGAAGGGGCAGTTCGACATACAGCCGGAATCCGACCCTGCCCGCTGGGCTGACCAGTATGATTTCAATGCGATAAGGGACGGAAAGGTCGAAAAGAAGGTCTTCAGCTCGAACCTGCCAACCGGCATGTCAGGCTTTGTCTTCAATACCCGCAAGCCGGTTTTCCAGAACCGTGTCGTGCGGCGAACACTGGCCACGTTGTTCGATTTCGAATGGGTGAACAAGAACCTCTACCATGGCCTGTTCCAACGCTCTGGCAGCTATTTCCAGAATTCTTCTCTCTCGTCGCTGGGGGAACCTGCAAGCGAGCGGGAAAAAGCGCTGTTGGCCCCCTATCTCGATACGATCGATACAAATATTCTCGATGGAAGCTATCAGCCGGTTTCCGCTGCCAACAATGGCGAGATGCGAAAGTTGATGAAGGCAGCCCTCTCAGACCTTGCTGGTGAAGGTTACAGCCTGAAGGACGGGATCATGGTGAACGAGGCGACTGGCGCACCGTTTGTCTTCGAGTTTCTCTCGACCACCAAGGAAGAGGAACGCCTCGCCCTCGTCTACGCCCGGGTGCTGGAGCGTCTTGGCATCAAGATGGAAATCCGTACCGTCGACTCGGCCCAATATTGGGAACGACGCAAAACGATGGACTTCGACATGATGAAAATGTCGTGGAGCGCGTCGCTGTCGCCCGGCAACGAGCAGAAATCCCGCTGGGAGTCTTCGCAGCGAGACGTCGATGGCTGGTTCAACCAGGCTGGGGCGAATGATCCTGCGGTTGATGCGATGATCAATGCGCTGCTTGCCGCACGTAGCCTCGAAGATTTCACGGCCGCCGTGCGGGCCTATGATCGTACCCTCATCAATGGCTTCTATGTGGTGCCGCTGTTTCACAAGGGCGAACAATGGGTCGGCATGTGGAAGCGGATTCGCTACCCGGAAACGGAAGCCAAAGGGCGGCCTATGGCCGGATATCGCCCCACCGTCTTCTGGTATGGTGGGGAATAACATTCAAAAAACGCAGTTTTTCTTGAGAAAACAACGGAAACGATATGATAGCCCCCGTTGGGGGCTGTCTTGATCCTATCGGAATCAGCTACACTTGCTCAAAGTTCTACGTGTGTTTCACTGAGCAAGAGGTCTCGTATGCTCCTCTCCACCCCTGAACAAATCGAATTCTATTCTTCATCAGGCCTCTGGGGGGAAGATCGTGTAGATCTGGTTTTTGCGCGGCATGCGGAACAGAGACCGGACGAGCTGGCGCTGGTTGATGATCAGTCGCTGCATTCCGTCAGTGGTCGTCGGCCCCAGTGCCTGTCTTTCATCAGGACATGGCGGCGCGTGGTCGCCCTTTGCGAGTTCCTGACCGGCATTGGAATGAAAAGCGATACCGTTGTGGCGATGCTGGTGCCGCCGAGTGCCGATGCCGCCGTGCTGACGCTTGTTGCGAGCCGGATGGGGATCATTCTTGCTCCCATTCCGCTTACCAGTGGCGAGGCCGACCTCAGAGAAAAGCTCGAACAGGTTGGCGCCAAGGCAATTGTCTGCTGTTCACACTATGAAAACGAGCCCGTCGCTGAGCGTGTCCGCAATGTTGCAGCCGACATGTTTTCCATCCGCTTTGTGTTCTGTATTGGCGATAATGCCCCCGAAGGCCTCATTGATCTTGGTGACATCCTCTCCGAGGAAGACAAGGTTGATGAAGAGACGCTGTTCCAGCATGCACTGCAAGCCGGGGCAAACAGCATTCTTGCGATCCACTGGAGTTCTGCCGGCAGCGAGAAGGCTCGACCGATCGGACGCAGCCACAACCAGTTGCTGACGATTGCTCGTTATGCCCATGAACAGACGGACGTTAACGCCGAGAGCTGTGTGTTCGTGACTCACCACATGTCAGGGCTTGTCGGTTTTGCCGTCGGGCTTATCGGGGCGCTGGAAACAGGAGCGCGGCTGCAGTTTCACAATTTCCGGTCTTTGCCGAAATTCGTCAATGCGCTTGCCGAATTTGGCGGCCAGCATGTCTATCTGCCGGGCGCCCTTTGGGAGGAAGCCCATGCTCTGCTGCCAATGTCGGTTCGCGAACAGCTTGTCAGCATTTCGCTGGTGTGGAACCGTGCCCATGCGGAGCAGAGCGTGTTTGGAGAGAATGAAACCGCTGCCCGTCTGATCGATGTGACCAACTTCAAGGAGCTGGCGTTATTCTCCCAGATCCGTCGTCACCCCAGTGAAGTCGGGTCTGTGCCGCTTGGTGCCATCAATTCGTTGAGAGACCCTTCTCAGGTCTATATGGAGACCTTTCTCTACGGCATGGAAGAAGCAAGGGCCAAGGGAGACGCTGGGATCATTGGCGGGGAGTTGTGCATCAAGAGTGCAATGCTGCCTGATTGCGCTTTCCCTCTGGCCGGAGCGGTAGAAGGCGTGCCGCTGCGGGCCACGGATGATGGCTTCATTCATACCGAGATCGGCTGCCATCTGGTGACCGAGGAACATGGTGATCAACGCGCCCTCTTCCGCCCGCTTGGCGATCTGGTTGACGTGCTGGCGTTTGGCGGGTTTGCAGAGCGCGGAGAAGACCTTGATGCGCTTTATCGCGCCTGCATCGCCGTCTCAGATGCCGCCGCTTTCGTCGTGCCGGCCGAGGATAGCGGGACAGCTCATCTGATGGCGGCTCTTGTCTGCGATGACAAGGAGACCGCGCGCGAAGAGTTTTATGCCTATCTTGAGGCCAAACGCGTTTCGAGTATGAAATGGCCCCGTGATGTTATATTCGTTGAAGCCATTCCTCGCCGGACCAATGGCAAGGTCATGCGGGAAAGCCTGCTGGAAGCCAGTCAGGTCGCAAATGTTGCTTGAGGTCTGATTTCGCGGGGCTAGCCTTCGCGCACTCCTCTCCGTATTAGAAGGCACAAGGCAGCCGAATGGCCAAGCACGCTCTGATTTTCACCTCGACTGATCTTGGCTTTGATACGCCGCAATGGGCTGACGTGCTCACCCAGGCCGACTTCGCGGTCTGGTCCCACTATGCCTTTTCCGAAAATCCGATCGATAAGGTCTCTCAGGCGTCGGGCATTCTGC